>JBQEMX010000015.1:0-156643 GCA_052044345.1 Mycolicibacterium sp. 22603 | reverse complement strand
TGCACAAATGCCTCGGCCCTCCAAGCGGTGTTGGAGGGCCGAGGGCTAATGTGTGTTCGGCGGTGTCCTACTTTTCCACCCTGTTGGGTAGTATCATTGGCGCTGGTAGGCTTAGCTTCCGGGTTCGGGATGGGACCGGGCGTTTCCCTGCCGCTATGGCCGCCGTAACTTTATTCACCCTTTTCTGGGCGTCCCACTGTATTGGTTGTGGGAAATCTTTGTGTTTTGGTGGTGGGGTGCGTGAAACCCTTGTGGGTTTCTCGTGTCCAATTGGTGTGGATGTGTGTGGTTGCGGGCGTCACGTTTGATGGTGCGTCTTGTTTTTCTTACACATGGTTGTTTGTTACCCGCCCCGGGGGGTGGGTGTGTGTAAGTTTTCGGCCGGTTAGTGCCAGTTCCCTGCGACTATTACTAGTCTTCTAGGTCTGGTCTATCGATCCCGTGGTCTGCGGGGGGCCTTATCCCTCTAAAAGGGTGAGAAGCCTGGTCTTGGAAGGGGTTTCCCGCTTAGATGCTTTCAGCGGTTATCCTGTCCGAACGTAGCTATCCAGCAGTGCCCCTGGTGGGACAACTGGTAGACCAGAGGTTCGTCCGTCCCGGTCCTCTCGTACTAGGGACAGATTTCCTCAAGCTTCTGACGCGCGCGGCGGATAGAGACCGAACTGTCTCACGACGTTCTAAACCCAGCTCGCGTGCCGCTTTAATGGGCGAACAGCCCAACCCTTGGGACCTGCTCCAGCCCCAGGATGCGACGAGCCGACATCGAGGTGCCAAACCATCCCGTCGATATGGACTCTTGGGGAAGATCAGCCTGTTATCCCCGGGGTACCTTTTATCCGTTGAGCGACACCCCTTCCACTCAGAGGTGCCGGATCACTAGTCCCGACTTTCGTCCCTGCTCGACATGTACGTCTCGCAGTCAAGCTCCCTTGTGCACTTACACTCAACACCTGATTGCCGTCCAGGTTGAGGGAACCTTTGGGCGCCTCCGTTACATTTTAGGAGGCAACCGCCCCAGTTAAACTACCCACCAGGCACTGTCCCTGAACCGGATATACGGTTCGAAGTTAGAGGCCCAATACGATCAGAGTGGTATTTCAACAACGACTCCACACACACTGGCGTGCATGCTTCACAGTCTCCCACCTATCCTACACAAACCGTATCGAGCACCAATACCAAGTTGTAGTGAAGGTCCCGGGGTCTTTTCGTCCTGCCGCGCGTAACGAGCATCTTTACTCGTAGTGCAATTTCGCCGAGTCTATGGTTGAGACAGTTGAGAAGTCGTTACGCCATTCGTGCAGGTCGGAACTTACCCGACAAGGAATTTCGCTACCTTAGGATGGTTATAGTTACCACCGCCGTTTACTGGGGCTTAAATTCTCCGCTTCACCCCGAAGGATTAACGGGTCCTCTTAACCTTCCAGCACCGGGCAGGCGTCAGTCCGTATACATCGTCTTGCGACTTCGCACGGACCTGTGTTTTTAGTAAACAGTCGCTTCTCACTGGTTTGTGCCACCCCCTCCCGCTACCCACCGCAAAGGTGTTGACGGTATGGAGGTCCCCCTTCTCCCGAAGTTACGGGGGCATTTTGCCGAGTTCCTTAACCATAGTTAACTCGTACGCCTTAGTATTCTCTACCTGACCACCTGTGTTGGTTTGGGGTACGGGCCGTGTGTGAGCTCGCTAGAGGCTTTTCTCGGCAGCATAGGATCACCGAATTCGCCTCACTCGGCTATGCATCACCTCTCAGACATATGAGCGACGGATTTGCCTATCACTCGTCCTACAGGCTTGCCCCAGTATTACCACTGACTGGTACGGCTACCTTCCTGCGTCACCCCATCGCTTGACTACTACCAGAGAAGGTCCCACGCAGCCGGCGACTTTCCGCTCCCGAAGGATTGGATAGGCCACCATTTGGGTGGTTAGTACCTCTGATTCATCATGGGCGCGCACACACGGGTACGGGAATATCAACCCGTTGTCCATCGACTACGCCTGTCGGCCTCGCCTTAGGTCCCGACTCACCCTGGGCGGACTGGCCTGCCCCAGGAACCCTTGGTCTTTCGGCGGGCAAGGTTCTCACTTGCCTTATCGCTACTCATGCCTGCATTCTCACTCCCACACCCTCCACAGCTCCATTACCAGGCTGCTTCACTGGGTGCAGGACGCTCCCCTACCCATCAACACGAAGTTGATGCCGCGGCTTCGGCGGTGTGCTTGAGCCCCGCTACATTATCGGCGCACAATCACTTGACCAGTGAGCTATTACGCACTCTTTCAAGGGTGGCTGCTTCTAAGCCAACCTCCTGGTTGTCTTCGCGACTGCACATCCTTTTCCACTTAGCACACGCTTAGGGGCCTTAGCCGGCGATCTGGGCTGTTTCCCTCTCGACGCACGGAGCTTATCCCCCGCCGTCTCACTGCCACGCTTTCACTTACCGGCATTCGGAGTTTGGCTGACGTCAGTAACCTTGTGAGGCCCATCGGCCATCCAGTAGCTCTACCTCCGGTAAGAAACACGCAACGCTGCACCTAAATGCATTTCGGGGAGAACCAGCTATCACGGAGTTTGATTGGCCTTTCACCCCTACCCACAACTCATCCCCTCAGTCTTCAACCTAAGTGGGTTCGGGCCTCCACAACATCTTACTGCTGCTTCACCCTGGCCATGGGTAGATCACTCCGCTTCGGGTCCAGAACACACCACTACACCACACACTCTTGTGCGGATACGCCCTATTCAGACTCGCTTTCGCTGCGGCTACCCCACACGGGTTAACCTCGCGACATGTCCCTGACTCGCAGGCTCATTCTTCAAAAGGCACGCCATCACCCCACCACAAGGGAGGGCTCTGACGGATTGTAGGCACACGGTTTCAGGTACTATTTCACTCCCCTCCCGGGGTACTTTTCACCATTCCCTCACGGTACTAATCCGCTATCGGTCATTAGGAAGTATTCAGGCTTACCGGGTGGTCCCGGCAGATTCACAGCAGATTTCACGGGCCCGCTGCTACTCGGGGAACAGTCTCACAACAGAGTGCATGTTTTCGCCTACGGGACTCTCACCCTCTACGACAGACCATCCCAGGCCCTTCGACTAACACACACTTTTCTCACTGTCGCCCAGCACGGCGGTGCTGAGAAGAAACGCCCCACAACCCCGCACACACAACCCCCGCCGGGTATCACATGCATACGGTTTAGCCATCCTCCGCTTTCGCTCGCCACTACTCACGGAATCACAATTGTTTTCTCTTCCTACGGGTACTGAGATGTTTCACTTCCCCGCGTTCCCCCCTGCACCCTATATATTCAGATGCAGGTAACACGACATCACTCGTGCTGGGTTTCCCCATTCGGACATCCTCGGATCCACGCTCGGTTGGCAGCTCCCCGAGGCATATCGCAGCCTCCCACGTCCTTCATCGGCTCCTAATGCCAAGGCATCCACCATGCGCCCTTAAACACTTACAACACAAAAAACCAGAAAAAGAAAAAAAGAAATTGCACATCAAACACACACAACAACACCCCAACCAACAACACCAGCCCAAAGACCAGCGCCCCAATCAGAGCCTTCTTGCGTGCTAGATGCTCGCAACCACTATCCACAAATCAAACACCACACCCCACCACCAAAGCAGGGCAACAACAAACACCGTCGAAAACACCAGAACAACGCCTGGTCCCTCACGGCCGACCCACACACTCCAACGAGCATGCGATCGCAGGGCCTGTTGTCTCAAAGCCCAATAGTGTGCCTGGCAGTCTTCAAAAGTTTGTTGTCGTGCACCAGACCCGCCTCCACTACAGAGGTCGAGCCATCCAACGAATCGCCCCGATCACCGAACCCCCACACGATGTGGGCGGGCCGAGGTCTCGTGGTGCTCCTTAGAAAGGAGGTGATCCAGCCGCACCTTCCGGTACGGCTACCTTGTTACGACTTCGTCCCAATCGCCGATCCCACCTTCGACGGCTCCCTCCACAAGGGTTAGGCCACCGGCTTCGGGTGTTACCGACTTTCATGACGTGACGGGCGGTGTGTACAAGGCCCGGGAACGTATTCACCGCAGCGTTGCTGATCTGCGATTACTAGCGACTCCGACTTCACGGGGTCGAGTTGCAGACCCCGATCCGAACTGAGACCGGCTTTGAAAGGATTCGCTCCACCTCACGGCATCGCAGCCCTTTGTACCGGCCATTGTAGCATGTGTGAAGCCCTGGACATAAGGGGCATGATGACTTGACGTCATCCCCACCTTCCTCCGAGTTGACCCCGGCAGTCTCCTACGAGTCCCCGGCATAACCCGCTGGCAACATAGGACAAGGGTTGCGCTCGTTGCGGGACTTAACCCAACATCTCACGACACGAGCTGACGACAGCCATGCACCACCTGCACACAGGCCACAAGGGAACCAATATCTCTACTGGCGTCCTGTGCATGTCAAACCCAGGTAAGGTTCTTCGCGTTGCATCGAATTAATCCACATGCTCCGCCGCTTGTGCGGGCCCCCGTCAATTCCTTTGAGTTTTAGCCTTGCGGCCGTACTCCCCAGGCGGGGTACTTAATGCGTTAGCTACGGCACGGATCCCAAGGAAGGAAACCCACACCTAGTACCCACCGTTTACGGCGTGGACTACCAGGGTATCTAATCCTGTTCGCTCCCCACGCTTTCGCTCCTCAGCGTCAGTTACTGCCCAGAGACCCGCCTTCGCCACCGGTGTTCCTCCTGATATCTGCGCATTCCACCGCTACACCAGGAATTCCAGTCTCCCCTGCAGTACTCTAGTCTGCCCGTATCGCCCGCACGCCCACAGTTAAGCTGTGAGTTTTCACGAACAACGCGACAAACCACCTACGAGCTCTTTACGCCCAGTAATTCCGGACAACGCTCGGACCCTACGTATTACCGCGGCTGCTGGCACGTAGTTGGCCGGTCCTTCTTCTGCACATACCGTCACTTGCGCTTCGTCTGTGCTGAAAGAGGTTTACAACCCGAAGGCCGTCATCCCTCACGCGGCGTCGCTGCATCAGGCTTGCGCCCATTGTGCAATATTCCCCACTGCTGCCTCCCGTAGGAGTCTGGGCCGTATCTCAGTCCCAGTGTGGCCGGTCACCCTCTCAGGCCGGCTACCCGTCGTCGCCTTGGTAGGCCATTACCCCACCAACAAGCTGATAGGCCGCGGGCCCATCCCACACCGCAAAAGCTTTCCACCACCGACCATGAAGCCGATGATCATATTCGGTATTAGACCCAGTTTCCCAGGCTTATCCCAAAGTGCAGGGCAGATCACCCACGTGTTACTCACCCGTTCGCCACTCGAGTACCCCGAAGGGCCTTTCCGTTCGACTTGCATGTGTTAAGCACGCCGCCAGCGTTCGTCCTGAGCCAGGATCAAACTCTCCAAACAAAAACCCCCAGCCAAAAGACCAGGCAGAATTCGAATCAGAAAAATCCGATCACAAACAAAAGACACCAAAAACTGGCATCAAAAAAACAAACCATCTCATGTGACAGGAAGACGGGGAGTCCCCCACCAAGATGGCCAAAAACAACAAACAAAAACCACCAAACACACTATTGAGTTCTCAAACAACAGACCAGATTGTAGTGAAGCCATCCGTTTCGGGGCAACCCTGCCAGCTTAAACTATCTTGTCTGGCGAGTCAAGCTTCTCTGTCTCGCGTCTCCGCGGCGACTTCAAAAGATTAGAACTTTGTGCCTTCGGAAGTCAAATCCGCTGGTCAGAGCCCTAATGCCGCACTCGACCGGTCTCTTACGAGTGTACTCGCTCGATCCCGGCGCCCAAGCTGACCAGGTTTTCGACGAACATCGGATACCCGCGATCGATGTGGTAGACGTCGTGGACCTCGGTCTCACCGTCGGCAACCAACCCCGCGAGAACCAAGCCGGCCCCTGCCCGGATATCCGATGCCCACACCGGCGCACTGGACAACTGCGGAATCCCGCGCACCACCGCATGGTGCCCGTCGGTACGCGCATCGGCCCCGAGCCGGATCATCTCCTCCACGAAACGGAACCGCGCCTCGAACACGTTCTCGGTGATCATCGACGTGCCGTCGGCGATACATGCCAGCCCGATCGCCATCGGCTGCAGATCGGTGGGAAATCCAGGGAACGGCAGGGTCGCCACATTGACCGCCTTGGGACGTTCGTACTGCACGACCCGGAAACCGTTGTCGTTCTGGGTGACGGTCGCCCCCGCATCGTGCAGTTTGTGCAACACGAGCTGCAGGTGCGCGGGATCCACCCCCGTCACCGAGATGTCCCCGCGGGTCATCGCGGCGGCGATCCCCCAGGTGGCCGCGACGATGCGGTCACCGATCACGCGATGCTCGGTCGGATGGAGCCGGTCCACCCCGGTGATCGTCAAGGTCGACGACCCCGCGCCGGAGACCTGCGCCCCCATCTGGTTGAGCATCGTGCAGATATCGGCGATATCGGGTTCGCGCGCCGCGTTGTGGATGGTGGTCACACCCTCGGCCAGCACCGCCGCCATCAGGATGTTCTCGGTTGCCCCGACAGACGGGAACTCGAGTTGGATCTCGGCGCCCCGCAGGTGGTCCGCCTCGGCGACCACACAACCGTGCTCGATATTGCACCGGGCACCCAGTTGGCGCAGGCCGGCCTGGTGCATGTCGAGGGGCCGCGACCCGATGGCGTCACCACCGGGAAGCGCGACCTTGGCCCGTCGGCCGCGTCCCACCAGCGGACCCAGTACACAGACCGATGCGCGGAACTGCCGCACCGCGGCGAAGTCGGCGTCGTACTTGACCTCGTCGGGTGAGGTGATCCGCACCGTTGAGCCGTCCAATTCGACAGTGGCACCCAGTCCCCTGAGCACCTCTGCCATCAACGGCACATCCAGGATGTCCGGACAGTTGGTGATGGTGCTGGTGCCCTCGGCCAATAGTGCGGCCGCCATCAGTTTCAGGACACTGTTCTTCGCTCCCCCGACGGCGACCTCACCAGATAACCGGCTCCCGCCCGTCACCACGAAACGATCGCTCACGCGGTCAGTGTAAGCAGACGGTGACCCAGTTTCAGAACGCTGCGGCCATCACCGGCCGGTACCGTTTAGCCATGGCTGTGCACCTGACCCGCATTTACACCCGGACCGGCGACGACGGCACCACCGGGTTGAGTGATTTCAGCCGGGTGTCCAAGAACGACACCCGACTGGAGGCCTACGCCGATTGTGACGAGGCCAACGCGGCAATCGGGGTGGCGCTGGCGGTGGGCCAACCCGACGATCACATCCGCGAGGTCCTACTGCAGATCCAGAACGATCTGTTCGACGCGGGCGCGGATCTGTCCACCCCCGTAGTCGAGAATCCGGAGTACCCACCGCTACGGGTGCGGCAGGACTACATCGACCGGCTCGAAGGGTGGTGTGACGAGTTCAACGATGGCCTGCCGACCTTGGACTCGTTCATCCTGCCCGGCGGGACACCGCTGTCCGCGCTGCTCCACGTGGCACGGACGGTGACCCGTCGGGCCGAGCGCGCCGCCTGGCGGGCCGTCGACGAACATGGCGACTCGGTCAACGTGTTGCCGGCGAAATATCTCAACCGACTCTCGGATCTGCTGTTCATCCTGTCGCGGGTGGCAAACCCCGCCGGTGACGTCAAGTGGCAGCCCGGAGGTCAGCGCACTCGGCCGTGAGAGTTCGGGCGAACTCAGTTCCGCCGCCGCGCTCGCGGCGACGGTCGTGACTCCAGCCACGAGGTGAATGCGGTCAACGCCCCACGATCCAGGGCAATCTCGAAACTTCGATCGCTGTCGCGCAGCTGCAGCACCGCGATCTCGTCGCTCATGATGTCGAACTCGTCGCCACGCGGGGATCGGCGCGACACCACTTCCAGGCCCAGCCGGCTCAACCGGCGGTCCGGCCACCACCGGGCACTCGACAGTCGGTAGAACTCCGCCTCGGCCTCCCGATAGCGCAACACACCGTGGCGCCAACCGTGGCCCCCGTCGGCCGGAAAGTCCCGGAGGATCGCGGCGGTACCGCCGACCTGCCGCAACTTCCACAGCCGATACCCGAGCACGACGACGGCGAGCAGCAAAACGCCGACGAGCGCGACCATGAACAACATGGACGCGCTCATCGGCGTTGCCTACTAGTCGATCTGGCCGACAGCGCGTAGCCGGGCACGGCCCCACGCCGCGGTGGCTTCGTCGTCGGACTCGGAATCCCGCTTGGCGGCGTCGGCGTCGATCTCCGACTCGAACTGGGCGTTCTCCACCAGCAGGCTGACCCCGCCCTCGGTCACCGACAGGAAACCCCCATCGACCGCGATGCGCAGGTCATCCTCGCCCTCACGCTCAACACGCACCATCGCGTCGTCGACCAGCTGGGCCACCAGCGGAATGTGCCGCGGCAGGATGCCGATCTCGCCCGCGGTGGTGCGGGTGAAGACGAACGTCGCCTTGCCGGACCACAGCTTGCGCTCGACGGCGACGATCTCGACGTCAAGTTCAGCCATTGGACACCACCAATCCGTTTGTCGCGTGGACGCTCAACTCAAGCCGCATGATGTTCGCGCAAGCGCTCATCACAGCTTGGCGCCGAGGGTTTCTGCCTTCTTCGCCAGGTCATCGAGACCACCGATGAGGAAGAACGCCTGCTCGGGCAGGTGGTCGAACTCGCCCTTGGCCAGCTTGTCGAAGGCCTCGATGGTCTCCTTGAGCGGAACGGTCGAGCCGGGCTGGCCGGTGAACTGCTCGGCCGCCATCATGTTCTGGCTCAGGAAGCGCTCGATCTTGCGGGCGCGGTACACCAGCACCTTGTCCTCTTCGGACAGCTCGTCGATACCGAGGATGGCGATGATGTCCTGGAGATCCTTGTAGCGCTGCAGGATTCGGATGACTTCCTGGGCGACGCGGTAGTGCTCGTCGCCGACCACGCTGGGGTGCAGGATCGTCGAGGACGATGCCAGCGGATCCACCGCGGGGAAGATGCCCTTGGAGAACACCGCACGCGAGAGCTCGGTGGTGGCATCGAGGTGGGCGAACGTGGTGGCCGGCGCCGGGTCGGTGTAGTCGTCGGCGGGCACGTACACGGCCTGCATCGAGGTGATCGAGCGACCACGGGTCGAGGTGATGCGCTCCTGCAGCTCACCCATCTCGTCGGCCAGCGTCGGCTGGTAACCCACGGCCGAAGGCATGCGGCCCAGCAGGGTCGAGACCTCGGAACCGGCCTGGGTGAACCGGAAGATGTTGTCGATGAACAGCAGCACGTCCTGGCCCTGCTCATCGCGGAAGAACTCCGCCATGGTCAGCGCGGACAGGGCGACACGCATACGGGTGCCCGGCGGCTCGTCCATCTGGCCGAACACCAAGGCGGTGTCCTTGAGGACGTTGGCGTCCGCGAGCTCGACCCACAGGTCGTTACCCTCACGGGTGCGCTCCCCCACGCCGGCGAACACCGAGGTGCCACCGAAGTTGCGGGCGATGCGGTTGATCATCTCCTGGATCAGAACGGTCTTGCCGACGCCGGCGCCACCGAACAGGGCGATCTTTCCACCACGCACGTACGGCGTGAGCAGGTCGACGACCTTCAGACCGGTCTCCAGCATCTCGGTGCGGGGCTCCAGGTCGGCGAAGGCCGGCGGCTTGCGGTGGATGGACCAGTGCTCGAAGTCCTTGCCGTAACCGGGCTCGTCGAGGCAGTCGCCGAGTGCGTTGAACACGTGGCCCTTGACGCCGTCGCCGACGGGCACCGAGATCGACGCACCGGTGTCGGTGACTTCCTGGCCACGGACCAGGCCGTCGGTGGGCTGCATGGAGATGCAGCGGACCAGGCTCTCGCCGAGGTGCTGGGCGACCTCAAGAGTCAGGGTCTTGGCCAGCGCACCGAAGGTGATCTCGGCGTGCAGGGCGTTGAGCAGTTCGGGCACGGCGCCACGCGGGAACTCGACGTCGACCACGGGGCCCGTGATGCGGACAACGCGACCCGTCGTGGTCTTGGTCTCTACGGCAGTCATATCTCTTCTTCGCTTTCGCTCTTACGTCGGCCTATTTGGCGTCGGCCAGCGCGTTGGCGCCACCGACGATCTCGCTGATTTCCTGGGTGATCTGCGCCTGACGCTCGCGGTTGGCCGCCAGCGTGAGTGCCTTGATCAGATCGTCGGCGTTGTCGGTGGCCGACTTCATGGCGCGCCGGCGCGAAGCCGACTCCGAGGCAGCCGCCTCCAGCAATGCGGCGTACACGCGGGTGGCGATGTAGCGCGGCAGCAGCGCGTCGAACAGCGTCTCGGCGTTCGGTTCGAAGGAGAACAGCGTGCGCGGGCCGTCCTCGGGCTCCTCGTCCCCCACGTACTCGACGACCATCGGGGCGACCCGCAGTGCCACCGCGGTCTGCGACAGCATCGAGCGGAACTCGGTCGACACGATGTGGATCTCGTCGACGCCCAGAACACCGTCGGCGCCGGCGCCGTCGCCGTCATCGTCGGCGCCCGACATGAACGCCGTCACCAGGGTGTCGGCGATCTCCTTGGCGTGCTCGTAGGTCGGACGCTCGGAGAAGCCGGTCCACGATTCGACGACATTGCGCTGACGGAAGTTGTAGTAGCCCAGCGCCTTCCGCCCGATGACGTAGAGCACAGGATCCTTGCCCTCGTCACGCAGCAGCGAGAAGAGTTCCTCGGCACGACGCAGCACGTTGGCGTTGTACCCACCGCACAGACCGCGATCCGAGGACACCACCAGCACGGCGGCCCGCTTCGGGTTGTCCCGCGGCACGAGCAGCGGGTGGTCCAGCGCGCTGGCACTGGCCAGCTCGGTGAGCATGTTGGTGATCTCGGTGCTGTAGGGCCGGGCCGCGTCGACCCGGGCCTGCGCCTTGGCGATCCGCGACGTGGCGATCAACTCCTGGGCCTTCGTGATCTTCTTGATCGACGAAGCGGATTTGATACGTCCGCGTAGCTCGCGCAGTGTGGCTGCCATTGGTTACCTAGGCCTTCTTGGGAGCAGGCTTACGGACCTTGACCGATTCCTTCTCCAGGTCCTCGGGATCCAGAGCTTCGGAGTCGGCCTCGTTGACGACGACGGAGCTACCGTCGGTCGCCGAGAAGCCCTTCTTGAAGTCGTTGATGACGGTGACCAACTTGGCGTCGGCCTCCTCGGAGAGCTTCTTGGTCTCCCGAATGCCCTCGAGGATGTCGGCGTGGCTGGCCTTGACGTGCTCGAGCAGCTCGTCGACGAATCGCGAAACATCTTCGGCGGGAACCGAATCCAGGTGGCCCTGGGTGCCGAGGAAGATCGCGACGACCTGGTCCTCGACGGCCAGCGGGCTGTACTGGGGCTGCTTGAGCAACTCGACCAGACGCACACCACGGTCCAGCTGCGCCTTGGAGGCCGCATCCAGATCGGAGGCGAAGGCCGCGAAGGCCTCGAGCTCGCGGTACTGCGACAGGTCCAGACGCAGCGAACCCGCCACCTCTTTCATCGCCTTGATCTGTGCGGCACCACCGACACGCGACACCGAGACACCGACGTTGACGGCCGGCCGCACGCCCTGGTTGAACAGGTCGGACTCCAGGAAGCACTGTCCGTCGGTGATCGAGATGACGTTGGTCGGGATGAACGCCGAGATGTCGTTGGCCTTGGTCTCGATGATCGGCAGACCCGTCATCGAACCGCCACCGAGCTCGTCGGACAGCTTCGCGCAACGCTCCAGCAGGCGAGAGTGCAGGTAGAAGACGTCACCGGGGAACGCCTCGCGGCCCGGCGGGCGACGCAGCAGCAGCGAGATGGCGCGGTAGGCGTCGGCCTGCTTGGACAGATCGTCGAACACGATCAGGACGTGCTTGCCGTCGTACATCCAGTGCTGGCCGATGGCCGAGCCGGTGTAGGGGGCCAGCCACTTGAAGCCGGCGGGGTCGGAGGCCGGGGCCGCGACGATGGTGGTGTACTCCATGGCGCCGCCCTCTTCGAGCGCACGCTTCACGGAGGCGATCGTGGTGCCCTTCTGGCCGATCGCGACGTACACGCAGCGCACCTGCTGCTGCGGGTCACCGGTCTCCCATGCCTGACGCTGGTTCAGGATGGTGTCGACGCACACGGCGGTCTTGCCGGTCTTGCGGTCGCCGATGATGAGCTGACGCTGGCCGCGGCCGATCGGGGTCATGGCGTCGATGGCCTTGATACCGGTCTGCAGGGGCTCGCCGACACCCTGGCGCTGCACGACCGAAGGGGCCTGCAACTCCAGTTCGCGACGGGTGTCCGAGGCGATATCGCCCTGGCCGTCGATCGGCTGGCCCAGCGGGTTGACCACACGCCCGAGGAAGGCGTCGCCGACCGGGACCGAGAGAACTTCGCCGGTGCGCTTGACCTGCTGGCCCTCTTGGATCTTGTTGAACTCACCCAGGATCACGGCGCCGACGCTGTGCTCGTCGAGGTTGAGCGCCACGCCGAGCACGCCGCCCTCGAATTCGAGCAGCTCCTGGGTCATGACCGAGGGCAGGCCCTCGACGTGGGCGATACCGTCGCCGGCATCGATGACGGTGCCGACCTCTTCCCGCTCGGTGTCGGCGGAAAACGAGGATACGTAGTCCTCGATGGCACCTTCGATATCAGAAGCGGAGATTGTCAACTCTGCCATGGTTTTTCGTCTTCCTACCTTTGATCTGGGTGTTAAGTCTTCTGGATCAGTCCGGCAGCTGGGTCTGCGCTGCAGCCAAGCGGGACGCGATGGAACCGTCGATCACCTCGTCACCGACGGTGATCGACAGACCACCGAGCAGTTCCGGATCGACATGCAGTTGCACGGACACCGGATGTCCGTAGATGCGGGTCAGCACGGCGGTGAGCCGTTCCTGCTGGGCATCGGTGAGGTCCGCCGCGGCACTGACGTGGGCGACGATCTCACCGCGGCGGGCGACTGCCAGTTCGGCGAGGTCGATGACGGCCTCGTCGGCACGCTCACCACGCAGCAGGGTGACCGTCTGAGACAGCAGCGCGGCCGCGGTGGAGTTGCTCGCGTTTCCGACGACCTTGTCCAACAGCGCGACTCGGCCTTCGGCCGGAGCCGTGTAGTCGCTGAGCAGTGCGCTCAGGCGCGGCTCGGCGTCCAGGACGCGACCGAAGCGGAACAGCTGATCCTCGACCTCGTCGACCTCACCGGCGACGCCGGCGCGCTGCAGCAGGGCCAGCCGAGCGGTGTGCTCGATACCATCGATCAGGTTGGCCTCGGCGGACCAGCGCTGTGCGACGGCGGTGCGGACGAGCTTGAGAGCGGGGTCACCGATCTTGCCGGCCAGCAGCTTGTCGGCGAGCGCCAGCTTGGCCGTCGGGTTGTCGGTCGGCTCGGCCAGATGCTTCTTCAACGTCGACTCGCTGAGCAGCAGCGTGGCAACCGCGGTCAGGTCATCGGCCAGCGTTGTCAGTCCGTCGGCATCCAGTCCTTTTGCCACCGAATCGAATTCGGACACCAGTTCGGCCAGGGCTGCACGGCTGGCGGCCCGCAGACCCACCGTCACGCCGGTCTCGAAGTTGGCTTCCGAGGGAGCCATCTGGTCGAGATCGTCGAGGAAGCGGTCCACCGTGGCCGCCTGCGCGGCCGGGTCGGAGACATGGGCGCGCACCAGCTCGGCGGCCTTCGTCACGGCTTCCTCCCCGAGGCCCATCCGCAGCTCGCGGACGGCCTGCTGGCGCAGGAGCTGCACCTGCTGGCCGCCCTGGGCCTTGATGCGCTCGGCATCCTGGCCGGCCTGCTCGGCCAGCTGCGCCTTGATCCGCTCGGAGTCATGACGTGCCTCGTCGGTGACGTGGCTGGACTCCGCGGCGGCGTCGGCGAGCGCCTTGGCGTGCATCGCATCGGCATCAGCGAGCTTCTTTGCCGCCTCGGCACTTTCGGCAAGGGCGACGCGAATGGCCTCCTGCTGCTTGACCATCAGCCCCTTGATCAGGGGAACCACCCATTTGACGAGGATGAACACGATGACGGCGAAGCCGATCAGCTGTCCGATGAATATCGACATCTACCTATTTCCGTCCCGAATTCACGTCGACGCCGAGGATGCGGCTGGCCAGGATGGCCGAGAGGCCATTCACTGACGAGGACAACTCGGCTTGAGCAGCGGTACCCTGCTGGGACAGTTGCTCATTGGCATGGCGGACCGTCTCGGCGACCTCTCCGCTGGCCTCGGCGCGCTTGGCGTCGACGACCTGGCGGCCTTCGTTGCGGGCCTCGTCACGCAGAGCCGATGCCTCGGCGCGCGCACCGGCCATCGCCTTGTCGTAGTCGGCCTGCGCAGCAGCCACCTGTTCGGCGGATTTGCGGCTGTCGGCCGCGGTCTTGGCCAGCATGGCCTCGCGCTCAGCCAACACCTTGCTGATCGGCGGCACCACCCACTTCCAGATCACGCCGAGCGTGATCAGGAAGATGAGCAGCACTGCGAAGAAGGTGCCGTTGGGGATCAGGAAGTTACTGGTCCCCCCGCCCTCTTCGGCCGCGAGAATGGTCGTGGTGACTTCACCCATGTGGCAGGTTCTTAACCCTGGAGGCCGGGCGTGGCGAAGACGAACAGCGCCATGAAGGCCAGGTTGATGAAGTAGGCGGCCTCGACCAGACCGACGGTGATGAAGAACGGCGTGAACAGCCGGCCCTGCGCCTCGGGCTGCCGGGCGATGCCCGAGATCAGCGCGTTACCGGCGATACCGTCACCGATACCGGCGCCGATGGCACCGCCACCCATGATCAGACCGCCACCGATCAGCGCGCCAGCAGTGATGATGGCGTTGGGATCGAGTTCCATTACTTTCTTCCTCCTTGTAACTGGCGGCGGTGCCACCAGGACTGCTTCATTCGGGTCGTGCGGGTCGTGTTAGTGCGCGTGCTCTTTGGAGTCGTGATCGTCGTGAACTTCCATCGCCTGGCTGAAGTACAGAATGGTCAGCAGGCTGAAGATGAATGCCTGGATGAGGCCGACGAACAGGTCGAAGGTCTTCCAGATGGCGTTGGGCGCCCACTGGATGTACCAGGGGAACATCGCGATGAGGCCGACCAGGATGCCGCCGGCGAAGATGTTGCCGAATAGACGGAGGGCCAGCGAGATCGGCTTGGCGATCTCTTCGACGATGTTGATCGGCGCGAGGAAGGCCACGTGGCCCTTCACGACGGCCACCGGGTGACCGACGATGCCCCGCCGCCAGACGCCTGCCGCGTGGTAGCAGATGAACACGAACAGGGCCAGCGCCAGCACGAAGTTGATATCCGAGGCCGGGGGCTTGTAGATCTCGCCCGCGGCACCGTCGGATCCGCCGTACTGCCACGGGAAGACCGCCAGCCAGTTCGAGATCAGGATGAACGCGAACAGCGTCACGGCCAGCGGCAGCACGAACGGCGCGATCTTCATGCCGATCGAGCTTTCGATCTGCTGGCGCATCTGGATGGTCAGGGCCTCCCAGAACAGCTGCACGCCACCGGGGACACCGGTCGAGGTGACCTTGGAGCGCAGATAGAACGCCAACCCGATGATGATGAGCGCCGTGATGGCGGTCGCCATGATCGTGTCGCCGTTGAAGGTCATGCCGAAGAGTTCGAACACCATGACGTGGTGCCCGACGTGGATGGCGGCGCCACCCTCTTCGGCGGCGAGAATGGTTTCAGTCATGCCCGTGCGCTCAGCCCTTCGAATCCGATGCAGGGACGTCTTCGACGTCCAAACCGTTGGCGCGGATCTTCCGCAGTACCGGGATGCTGGTGCTCATCACCAGCAGCGCCTGGAAGATCGCCAGCCCGAACAGCACGGCGATACCGCCGTGACCCTTGAAAAAGATTGCGATTGCCAGACCGACCGCGGTGATGACCAACAGTCTCGTGGCGGAGTTTACGGCCATCTTCTTCTTCAGCGGATGGTCTTCCATCGTGATCGACTCGACGGCCCGACGCACCATGAGTGCGTTGAGCAAACCGAGACCGAGCCCGACACCGAAGAAGACACCGAAGAAGATGTGACCGACAAAGCCTGATGCGGCGACGGCCAGGGCGGTGAGAGCAACGCACACCACCAGCAGACGCACCGGACGGAAAGCGACTGAGGGGAACACCAAGGGCGCATCGTGCGCTGGTGTCGTCACCTGGTTCACCTCAATCCCGCGGCGTCGAGGGGCGTGGTCGTCTGGTCCGTCAATAACACTGAAAACTGCAAAATCCCTGTGCGTGCCCGCCGAGAATATCGGAGGGCAGCAGGCTCGCTGAACTCACCCAAGGGGAAGCTCCCTTTGTCGGTCGTGTATCGGCACCGATCGGTCTGTTCAACCGATGGGCCGGGCCGGCAACCCGCGAGGTTTTTCGGGTTATGAGGCGAACGGTACCACAAGGTAAAACGCACAAAAACCGGCCTACTACTTTTCGTCGTACACCGGCGTTCACGGCTCCTCAATCGGACTGCTGCGGCCCCGCAGCAACGGAATGACAGTGACGACGCCGGCGACGACGATCGCCGCAAGCATCACGGCGCCGGTGTAGCGCGGGTCGAAGAAGATCGTGCTGGCGGCACCGAGGGCGACGATGCCCACCCACATGTAGATCAGCAACACCACGCGGCGGTGCGAGTGGCCGATCTGCAGCAACCGGTGATGCAGATGCATCTTGTCGGGGCTGAACGGGCTCTTACCCGCCCGGGTGCGGCGCACGATGGCCAGCAACATGTCCAGCGCGGGAACGAACATCACCGCGACCACCAGCAGGAACGGCGAGAGCAACGCGAAGACATCGCGGGCACCGTAGGCGTTTTGCGATATCGGACCTGCCGCCGTCGTCGAGGCGGCCGCCAGCATCAGACCGATCAGCATCGATCCCGAGTCGCCCATGAAGATCTTCGCGCGGTGGAAGTTGTGCGGCAGGAAGCCCAGACAGGCACCGGCGAGCACCACCGAGATCATCGCCGGCGGGTAGAACAACACGTCACCGCCGTGGTCGCGCAGCAGCCCCACCGAGAAGATGCAGATCGCCAGCGCGGTGATGAGCCCGAGTCCGGCCGCCAACCCGTCCAGTCCATCGACGAAGTTCATCGCGTTGACGATCGAGACCGTCAGCGCCAACGTCAGCAGGATCGAGGTGACCTGGTCGAGCACGATCGTGCCGACACCGCCGAACGGGATGTAGAGCACGCTCCAGGCCACCCCCATGGTGACCAGCACACTGGCCGCGGTGATCTGACCGGCGAACTTGGTCAGCGCATCGAGGCCCCACCGGTCGTCGATCAGGCCGACGACCATGATGAGCCCACCGGCGACGACGACGGCAGGCATGCCGGTGGAGTAGACGAAACCCCGGTTCAACGCCGGCAATTGGGAGGCCAGCAACACCGCGGCCACCACCCCGATGTACATCGCCAGCCCGCCCATGCGCGGGGTCGGCTGGACGTGCACGTCGCGCGTGCGCGGATAGGCGACCGCACCGATCCGGGTGGCCAGCACGCGTGCCCACCCGGTCGCGAAATAGGTGATGATCGCCGCGGTCAGCCCCACCAGCGCGAGTTCGCGCAGCGGTACGCCGGCACCGCGGTCCGACAGTGCCAGCAGTCCGTCAGCCAGCAGAACCATCGGCGTCCTCGGGTGCGAGGGCGGCCGCGTCGATACCGAGCACGCGGGCGATATCGGCGACCGGCACCGGACCCTCGCGCAGCACCCGCGGTTGCGGCCCGGACACGTCGACGATGGTCGACGCGGCGCCCTGCGGGGACGGACCGGCATCCAGGTAGACCTCGACCCGGTCGGCCAGCTGCGCCTGGGCATCGGCGGCGGTGAGCGCGGCCGGGAATCCCGACACGTTGGCGCTCGAGACCGCCATCGGTCCGACCTCGCGCAGCAGGTCGATGGCCACCGGGTGCAACGGCATGCGCAGCATCACGGTGCCGTTGGCGTCACCGAGATCCCATTGCAGTGACGGCGCGTGCCGGACCACCAGGCTCAACGCCCCGGGCCAGAACGCCTGGATCAACTCGCGCGCCGCGGGCGGCACGGCGTAGACCAGGCCGTCGATGGTGTGCCAGGACCCGACCAGCACGCCGACCGGCATATCCCGACCGCGGTTCTTGGCCGCCAGCAGGGCGCCCACCGCGGCGTTGTCGAAGGCGTCCGCGCCGATCCCGTACACCGTGTCGGTGGGCATCACGACCAGCCGGCCGCCCTTGGCCGCGCTGATCGCCGAGGCCAGACCGCTGGCCCGCTGGTCGGGATCGGAGCAGTCGAAGGTTGCGCTCATGACGTTCAGCTTCTCACCGCGGTCACGAAACGCGGACGGCCGGTCAGGTNACGCCCTCGAACGCGCCATGTCCGGCGAAAACGTCGACGGTGGCCGCCGATGTGGTGTCGTCGTGCTCGACGCCGATCTGGCCGCCGGGACGCAGCAGCCGCGCGGCCAGCCCGACGATCGGCACGATGACCTCCATCCCGTCCGGTCCGCCGAACAGGGATTCATGCGGATCGTGTTCGGCGACTTCGGGTTCCAGAGCGGCCCCGTCGGGGATGTAGGGCGGGTTGGCGACGATCAGCGCGACGGTTCCATCGAGCTCGGCGAGCAGGTCGGGCTGGGCGACGTCGGCGTGCACCAGCTCCACCCCGGACCCTGCCGTGTTCAGCCGGGCATAACGCAGCGCCTCCGGCGATCGCTCCACGGCGATGACGCGCGCGTCGGGACGGTGGACCGCCAACGCCACCGCCAGCGCCGCCGAGCCGGTGCAGAGATCAACGATCACGCCACCGGCGGGCACCGGCACGGTGTGCCCCCATTCCAGCAGCGCCTCGGTCTCGGGCCGCGGGATGAACACCCCGGGGCCCACCGTCAGCGTCACCGGCCCGAAAGCCGCGGTACCGATCAGGTGTTGCAGTGGGATACGCCGCGCCCGCTGCTCGATCAGGGCCCGGTACCGCTCTGCGAAATCAGGGTCTGGCTCGACGAACGAGAGCAGGCCGCGGTCCACTCCGGCGAGGTGGGCGGCCAGCTGTTCGGCATCGGGGCGCGCCGAGTCGACCCCGGCGGCGGCCAGGATGGCGGCACCGTCGGAGATCTCCCGCCGCAGTCCGCTCATCCGGTCACGCCTGTTGGAGTCGGGCCTGCTTGTCGGCGGCGGCCAGTGCATCGAGCAGCGCATCCATGTCACCGTCGAGCACCTGGTCGAGATTGTGCGACTTGAAATTGATGCGGTGATCGGCGATGCGGTTCTCGGGGAAGTTGTAGGTGCGGATCCGCTCGCTGCGGTCGACGGTGCGGATCTGGCTAGCCCGGTCGGCTGACGCGTCGGCGGAGGCCTGCTCTTCGGCGAGCGCCTGCAGCCGCGCGGCCAGCACCACCATGGCGCGGGCCTTGTTCTGCAACTGGCTGCGCTCGTTCTGGCAGGTGACCACGATGCCGGTCGGCAGGTGGGTGATGCGCACCGCCGAGTCGGTGGTGTTGACGCCCTGGCCGCCCTTACCGGAGCTGCGGTAGACGTCGATGCGCAGATCGGATTCGTCGATCTGCACTTCCTCGACATCTTCGGGCTCGGGGTAGACGAGCACGCCGGCGGCCGACGTGTGCACCCGGCCCTGCGATTCGGTGACGGGCACCCGCTGTACGCGGTGCACCCCGCCCTCGAACTTCATCCGGGACCAGACACCGTCGGCGGAGTCGCCCTTGCTTGCGATGGTGATGGTGGCGTCCTTGTAACCGCCGAGGTCGGACCAGGTTTCGTCGAGCACGGTGACGGTCCAGCCGTGGCGCTCGGCGTAGCGGATGTACATCCGGGCCAGGTCGGCGGCGAACAGCGCGGATTCTTCGCCGCCCTCACCGGATTTCACCTCGAGCACGACATCGTCGGCATCGTGCGGGTCCCGCGGGGCCAGCAGATCGGTCAGCTTGGCGTCCAGGTCGGCGACGGTCTTTTCCAGTTCGGGCACCTCGGCGGCGAACGCCTCGTCCTCGCCGGCCAGCTCGCGGGCGGCCTCCAGGTCGCCGCGGGCGGCCTCCATCTTGCGATAGGTCGACACGATCGGCGAGACCTGGGCGAAACGGCGCCCGACCTTGCGGGCAGCGCCGGCGTCGGCGTGCAGTGCCGGGTCGGCGAGTTGGCGCTCGAGGTCGGCGTGCTCGGCGAGCAACGCCTCGATCATGGGCGCGGTGTCAGTCACCGGCACACCTCCCTTCAAACGCAGATCGGCGCCCGGCCTGACACGTGGACAGGAACGGGCGCCGATCGGACAACTAGTTCTCGGCTGCGGCCTTCGTGTTGCGCTTGCCGTAGCGCTTCTCGAAGCGGGCGACGCGGCCGCCGCTGTCGAGGATCTTCTGCTTGCCGGTGTAGAACGGGTGGCACTGCGAGCAGACCTCAACCACGATGTGGCCGCTGTCCTTGGTGCTGCGGGTGGTGAAGCTGTTACCGCAACCGCAGACCACGGTGGTCTCGGCATAGTTGGGATGGATACCCGATTTCATGGTTTTCCTCTTCAATCGTTGGCCGCCGGGTCGCCCGAGCCCAGACCTGGGAGTCTTCGAGCGTGAACCGGAACCGAGGGTCGACGGTCCATTATGCCAGGTCAACCGCCAGTTGCGAAAACGCGTGACCAGCGGCAACTATTCCCGGCCCGCCGAAACATAGGTAGCGCCCTCCCGACGCCAGATCAACCGGCCCGCCGGCTCCGCCCCGAGGGCCACCAGCTCGCGTTTGAGGATCTTGTTGGTCGCGGTGCTCGGCAGGTCTTCGGCGATCCAGACATAGCGCGGGCGGGCCTTGGTGGACAGGTCGGACTGGGCGGCGAGGAACGCGGCGAAGTCGTCCGGGGTGAGCTCGGCGTCGTCCTGCAGGACGATGGCGGCCATCACCTGATCCCCGACGTACTCATCGGGCACGGGATACACCGCGACCCGGTTGGCCTGCGGCAGCCGCAGCAGGATCCGCTCGATCGGGGCGGTGGTCAGGTTCTCCCCGTCCACCCGCATCCAGTCCGCGGTGCGTCCGGCCAGGTAGATCCAGCCGTCGGCATCGCGGTAGGCCAGGTCCCCCGACCAGTAGATGCCGCCCCGCAGCCGCTCGTCGGTGGCGGCCTGATCGTTGTAGTAACCGCGGAACAGGCCGCTGCCGCTGGTGTTGACCAGCTCACCGGTGGCGGCGTCGGCGTTGGTGAGTTTGCCGTCGGCGTCGAACTGCGCCACCTCACATTCCTGGGCGGTCTCCGGGTCGTAGATCGCCACGCCGGGAAAGCCCTGCCCGATCGATCCCGGCGGGGTGTTCTCGGGGCGGGTGATGATGATGGCGGTCTCGGTGGAGCCGAAGCCGTCCCACACGGTGCAGCCGAAACGCCGGCCGAAGGCCTCGATATCCCGGTCGGCCGCCTCGTTGCCGAAGGCGACGCGCAGCGGGTTGTCCGCATCGTCGGGCTGTTCGGCGGTGGCCAGGATGTAGGCCAGTGGCTTGCCGACGTAGTTCATGTAGGTGGCGCCGTAGCGACGGATATCGGGCAGGAACGCCGATGCCGAGAACGTCGCGGGTGCCATCGCCGCCCCGGCGCCGACCGCCACGCTCCAGCCCGCGTAGACCGCGTTGGAGTGAAACAGCGGCATCGCCAGGTAGCAGGTGTCGCCCGGGCCCAGTCCGTACCGCTGAACCAGGGCGCCGCCGGCGAACAGCACCGTCGAGTGCGGCACCTCGACGGCCTTGGGTTCACCGCTGGTGCCCGAGGTGAAGATCATCATGAAGGTGTCCTCACCGGTGACCTCCCGGTGTGCACGCAGCGCAGGGGCGGTGGCCAGTTGCTCGGCCCAGTGCTCGTCGGTGACGTCGTACACGGTGACACCGGGCAGGTCGACGCCGTCGAGCAGCTCGCGATGGTGGGCGTCGGTCAGCAGGATCTGGGTGTCGACCTTGGCGATATCGCGGGCCAACGCCGCACCGCGGCGGGTGGTGTTGAGTCCGCAGAGGACGTATCCGCCCAGGCCGGCGGCGGCCAGCGCGGTGAGCATGGGCGGGGTGTTGCCGAGCAGCACGGCGACGTGCAGCGGGCGCCGCGGATCGGCGGCGGCGATGACGACCGCAGCCTGGCGGGCGGCATCCTCGATGTGCGTGCGCCAGCTGATGGTGGTGTCCGCGTGCTTGACGGCGGTGCCGTCGTCGTCGGCCCTGCTACGCAACAGCTGCTGCAACGTCTCCGCCACGGGCAGACACCTCTCGTTGGTGAACAGATTTTCTGAACTGTCTACCATCGCCGACTGCCCCTCGTCACCGACATGGTTGTTGGCAGAATGCAGCACGACACATGCTCGAAGGACCGAATCCGAGGAGACCGCCCTTGCCGACCGCCACGGCCACCGTTCGCGACCGCTTGATCGACGCGGCGGAGGTCTGTCTGCGCGCCAAGGGCATCCGGGCCACCACTGTCTCCGAGGTAGCCGAGACCGCCGGGGTGTCCCGCGGCTGGTTGTACCGGCACTTCCCCGACAAGGTGACCTTGCTCGGCGCGGCGATCGTGCGCCTCAACGAGGTCTACTGGTCACAGGCGCACGCCGTGCTCGCCTCGGTGGAGGGCCTGGACCGACAGATCGTGGCGGGTATCCAGCATGGCCGCACGGCCTATGACGATCCGGGTGCGCTGCTGATGAAGCTACGGATCGCCGAGCCCGAGGAATTCGCGGCATGCGCGGGCGCCGGGGTGCAGGGACTGGTCCCGGATCTGGCCGGGTTCTGGTCGCGCTATCTGGTGGCCGCCCGTGATGCCGGTGAGATCCATCCGGACGTCGTTATCGACGAGGCGTCGGAATGGGTTGCGCGCGTGGTGATTTCGATGGCGACAGTACCTGGCGACACCCTGGATCCGAAAGATCCGGCCCAGCTGCTCGTCCACGTCCGCCGGTACGTGATCCCGGCGCTGAAGGCCGACCCGAACGCCTGAGAAACGATTTCGGCGCGGTCACGCTCGCTGAGCGAGCGTTTCCGCGCCGAAATCAACGGGGCCGATCAGTCGTTGTCCATGCCACCCGGGGTGGTCTTGGACACCTGGACCAGGAACTCGTAGTTGGTCTTGGTCTTGCGCAGCTGGCTCATCAGCAGGTCGATGGCCTGGTGGCTGTCCAGTCCGGACAGCACGCGGCGCAGCTTGTGCACGACCGCAAACTCGTCGGCCCCGAGCAACAGCTCATCCTTGCGGGTGCCCGACGGGTTGACGTCGACCGCCGGGAACACCCGGCGCTCGGCGATCTTGCGGTCCAGCTTGAGCTCGGCGTTACCGGTGCCCTTGAACTCTTCGAAGATCACGGTGTCACCGGTGGAGCCGGTCTCGACCATCGCGGTGGCGATGATCGTCAGCGAACCGCCGTGCTCGATGTTGCGGGCCGCACCCAGGAACCGCTTCGGCGGGTAGAGCGCGGTGGAATCGACACCACCGGAGAGGATGCGTCCCGATGCAGGCGAGGCGTTGTTGTACGCACGTCCCAGACGGGTGATCGAGTCCAGCAGGACGACGACATCCTTGCCCTGCTCGACCAGGCGCTTGGCCCGCTCGATGGCCAGCTCGGCGGCCTGGGTGTGATCTGACGGCGGCCGGTCGAAGGTGGAGGCGATGACCTCACCCTTGACCGAGCGCGTCATGTCGGTGACCTCTTCAGGGCGCTCGTCGACGAGCACGACCATGAGGTGACATTCCGGGTTGTTGGTGGTGATCGCGTTGGCGATGTCCTGCATGATCGTGGTCTTACCGGCCTTGGGCGGCGACACGATCAGGGCGCGCTGGCCCTTGCCGATCGGCATGATCAGGTCGATCACCCGGGTGGTCAGTCGATCCGGAGTGGTCTCCAGGCGCAGCCGCTGATTGGGGTAGAGCGGCGTCAGCTTGGTGAAATCGGGCCGGTTCTTCGCATTCTCGACCGGTCCACCGTTGACGGTGTCCAGCCGGACCAGCGGATTGAACTTCTGCCGCGGGTTGTTGCCACCGCTGTTCTCGCCCTCTCGGGCGACGCGCACCGCACCGGTGACGGCGTCACCGCGGCGCAGGCCGTTCTTACGCACCATGTTCATGGAGACGTACACGTCATTGGGGCCGGCCAGGTAACCCGAAGTCCGGACGAACGCATAGTTGTCGAGCACGTCGAGGATACCGGCCACCGGCTGCACGACATCGTCCTCGCGCAGTTCGGTATCGCGGTCGCCGCCGCCACTCCCCTGGTTGCCCTCGCCACCACCGGAGCGCTCGCCGCGCCGCCTGCGGTCACGGAACCGCCGACCACGACGGCCACCGCGGCCCTCGTCATCGTCGGCATTGTTCTGATTGTTGGAGTTCTGGTTGTTGGCGTTCTGGTTGTTCCCGCCGCCGTCGTTACGGTCGTTGCGGTTCGCATTCTCGTTGCGGTTCGCATTGTCGCCGCGGTTCGCATTCTCGTTGCGGCCCGCGTTCTCGTTCCGGTTCGAATTGTCGCGACCCGCGTTGTCGTTGCGGTTGCCCTGCTGGGCACCGCCGGACTTGGCGCTGTCGGCATCGCCGGCCTTGTCCGTGTTGCCCTTGGCGTCCTTGTTGTCGCCGGCGTCACCGTCCTGCCGGTTGTCCGGCGCACCGGACTGCCGGCCGGCGCTGCGGCGCTCACGCCGCTGCGGGTTCTGCTGCGGCGCATCGCCGCTCTGGTCGGCCGGCGCCTGCACAGGCTGCTCAGGGGCCGAATCGATCGTCGGCTGCTCCACCGGAGCGGCCTTGGGCGCCTTCTCCGCCTTCTCGGCGGGTGCGGACTTGGCGCCGGCGGACTCGCCGCGGTGCTCCTTGATGGCGGCGATCAGATCGCTTTTGCGCATGCCGGAGGTGCCCTTGACACCCACTTCACTGGCCAGCGCCCGCAAGTCCGGGAGCAGCATCGACGTCAGCGAGCCGGAACGGCGGCCGGCGCCTGCGCTCGGCGCGGCACTGGTCGAATTCACGGCTTCCGAGGGCGCACTGCCACTGTCGGCTGCCGTGATGAGGTCCGTATCAGTCACGGATTTCCTTTCTTTCCCCCGCATATGGCGTTGCGCGAGGGGTTCCCCGAAGGTCAGCTGCGCTCAGCCAAGCGGCCGGGCGCGTGGTTTCTCGCGACGCCACCGCCACGTGCGCGACGGCGATCGTCAGGGTCGGCCGAGGTACGGCAGACCATGAGTCCACGAGTGAAACACGAGAAGATTGGGTGTCGTCCTAGTGTCGGCGCAGGTAGAAACGCTGCGATTGCTGGACAAAAGCGAGAATAACCCGCATCAGGCGCGGTTGCAAGAAGCGCGACAGTTTGCGTGTTGCCTCGGCCGTTACGTCCCTGAACTCCACCGTACGCCGTCGCCGGCGGACATCTCGGTCACGGTGAACCCGTTGGCGGCGCCATACTCCAGTGCTTCCGCCGGCAAATCGCGACCATCCGTCAGCGCGATCACCGCAGGTCCGGCACCGGATAGCACCGCTGCCACTCCACAACGCCGCAGCACGGCGAGGTATTCCGCGGAGGCCGGCATCGCCGGACCGCGTTGAGTTTGGTGCAGGCGGTCACCGGTCGCCTCCAACAGCAGGTCCGGTCGCTGGGTGAGCGCCACCACCAGCATCGCCGCGCGCGCCACGTTGAACCGGGCGTCGGTGTGGCTCACCTCATCGGGCAACAGGCCCCGGGTGGTCGCGGTCGAGGACCGGGTTTCGGGCACCGCGGGAAACAGCCGGATATCCGGGTGCAGCTGCAACTGCGCGGCGTCGTAGCGGGCGGGGTCACTCCCGTCGACGGTCCACGACACCACTGCCCCACCGAGAACGGCGGCCGCCGCGTTATCGGGGTGACCCTCGAACTCCGAGGACAGTTGCACCAACTGGTCGCGAGTCAGTTCCGGCGTACCCGATTGGGCGGCAAAGCCGTTGGCGATCGCGAGGCCGCCAACCACTGCCGCCGCAGAGGAACCGAGACCCCGAGAATGCGGGATAACGTTGCGGCACAGCACCTTCATACCGTCGGCATGCAGACCAGCCGCATCGAGGCCACGCCGGATCGCTCGCACCACCAGGTGGTCGGCGTCCAGCGGGACATGTCCGGCACCCTGCCCTTCGACATCGACGACCAACCCGGAATCGGTTGTCTCGACTTCGATTTCGTCGTACAGACTCAGCGCAAGACCAAGGCTGTCGAAGCCAGGTCCCAAATTGGCACTGGACGCCGCAACGACGGCTCCGGCCCGCAGTCCGGAGGGCAGGGTGTGGGACACGTCAGATCGCCGCCTGTCAGCCCAGACCCAGCGCCGCGACGACGGCGGCGGGATCGACCGGGATCGGGGTGACGTCGGGCATGGTCTTGAGTGCGGTATCGGGATCCTTGAGCCCGTTACCGGTCACCGTGCACACCACGGTCGAGCCGGGCTTGATCCAGCCGTCCTCGATCGACTTGAGCAGTCCGGCGATGCTGGCAGCCGACGCCGGCTCGACGAACACGCCTTCGGCGGCCGCGACCAGACGGTAGGCGGCCAGGATCTCCTCGTCGGTGGCCGCCAGGAAGCGACCGTCGGACTCCTGCTGCGCGGCGACCGCGGAGTTCCAGGACGCCGGCGAGCCGATGCGGATGGCCGTCGCGATGGTTTCGGGGTTGGCGACCGGCTCACCGGACACCAGCGGCGCGGCACCGGCCGCCTGCGTTCCGAGCATGCGCGGCAACCGATCAGACACTCCGTCGTGATGGTATTCGCGGTAACCGCGCCAGTAGGCGGTGATGTTGCCTGCGTTGCCGACCGGCAGCGAGTGCACATCGGGTGCGGTCCCCAGCGCGTCGACGATCTCGAAGGCGGCCGTCTTCTGCCCCTCGATGCGGACCGGGTTGACCGAGTTGACCAGTCCGATCGTCGGGTAGTCGGCGGTGAGCTTGCGGGCCAGCTCCAGACAGTCGTCGAAGTTGCCTTCGACCTGAATGATCTTGGCGCCGTGCATGACTGCCTGAGCCAGCTTGCCCATCGCGATCTTGCCCTGCGGGATGAGCACCGCACAGGTCATCCCGGCGACCGCTGCGTAGGCCGCTGCCGAGGCCGAGGTGTTACCGGTCGAGGCGCACAGCACGGCCTGCTGTCCGCGGGCCAGCGCGTCGGTGACCGCCATCGTCATACCGCGGTCCTTGAAGGAGCCGGTGGGGTTGAGCCCCTCGACCTTCAGATGCACGGTGCAGCCGGTCTGCTCGGACAGCCGCTTGGCGTGGATGAGCGGAGTTCCGCCCTCCAGCAGGGTGATCGGGGTCCAGTGGTCCTCGATCGGCAGCCGATCCCGGTAGGCGGCGATCAGGCCGGGCCAGGGGCGGTGAACGGGGTTGCTCACGAATCGGAACCTTCCATGCGAAGCACACTGTTGATGTCCTGCACCACGTCGAGCTCGGCGAGTGCCTTGACGGTGTCCGACAGGGCGGCGTCGGTGGCCCGGTGGGTGACGACGACGATGCGCGCGCCACAGGGTTCGCCCTCGGTATCGGTCATGCCCTCCTGGCGGACCTCGGCGATGCTGACCTCGTGCCTGCTGAACTCGGCAGCCACCGCCGACAGCACACCGGGCTGATCCTTGACGTTCATGTTCACGTAGTAGCGCGTCGGGATGGCGCCGATGGAGGCGATCGGCAGCTTGGCGTACTTGGACTCGCGCGGTCCGCGGCCGCCCTGGACCCGGTTGCGTGCGGCCATCACCAGATCACCCATCACCGCCGACGCGGTCGGGGCGCCGCCGGCACCCTGGCCGTAGAACATCAGCCGGCCGGCGGCCTCCGCCTCGACGACCACGGCATTGAAGGCGCCGTTGACCGAGGCCAGCGGATGATCCAACGGGACGAGCGCCGGGTAGACCCGCGCCGAGACGCGATGCTTGCCTTTACCGCTGACCAACCGTTCGCAGATCGCCAGCAGCTTGATATTGCAGCCGAGCGCCTTGGCCGAGGCGAAATCCTCGGCGCTGACCTTGGTGATGCCCTCGCGGTAGACGTCGTCGGCCGTCACCCGGGTGTGGAAGGCGATCGACGCCAGGATCGCGGCCTTGGCCGCAGCGTCGTAGCCCTCCACATCGGCGGTCGGGTCGGCCTCGGCGTAGCCCAGCGCGCTGGCATCGGCCAGCGCACTCTCATACGACGCGCCGGTGTCGTTCATCGCCGAGAGGATGTAGTTGGTGGTGCCGTTGACGATTCCGGCCACCCGCACCACCGAGTCGCCGGCCAGGGACTGGGTCAGCGGCCGGATGACGGGGATGGCACCGGCCACGGCCGCCTCGAAATAGAGGTCGACGCGGGCCTTTTCGGCGGCCTGGGCGAGCTCACCGGTGGACTGCGCCATCAACGCCTTGTTGGCCGTGACCACCGACTTACCCCGTTCCAGGGCGGCCATGATGGCTTTGCGCGCGGGCTCCACCGGACCCATCAGTTCGACGACGATGTCGACATCGTCGCGGGAGACCAGCTTCTCGATGTCATCGGTGAGCAGTTCCTCGGGCACCCCGCGGTCCTTGGCGACGCGCCGGACGCCGATGCCGCGCAGCTGCAACGGTGCGCCGATGCGCGCCTCCAGGTCTGCCGCACTCTCCTCGATGATGCGCACCACCTCGGTGCCGACATTGCCGAGTCCGAGAACGGCTACTCCGATTGGCTTTTCACTCATTGACCCACCTCCAGGCTCAGAAGATCCTCGACGGTTTCCCGGCGCAGGATCAGCCGCGCGCTTCCGTCTTTGACTGCGACCACGGCCGGGCGCCGCAGCAAGTTGTAACGACTCGACATCGAGTAGCAGTAGGCGCCGGTGGCGGCCACCGCCAGCAGGTCACCGGGCACCAGGTCCTCGGACACCCAGGTGTCGCGCACGATGATATCGCCGCTCTCGCAATGCTTTCCGACGATACGTGCCAGCACCGCCGGTGCATCGCTGCTGCGCGACACCAGCCGGGCATCGTATTCGGCGTCGTAGAGGGCGGGCCGGATGTTGTCGCTCATCCCGCCGTCGACGCTGACGTAGCGGCGGTGTTCGTCGGCCGAGACGGCGACATCCTTGACGGTGCCCACCTCGTAGAGCGTGATGGTGCCGGGGCCGGCGATCGCGCGCCCCGGCTCGACCACCAGCGTCGGGGTCGGCAGTCCGACAGCGGCCGATTCGTTGGCGACGATGGCCTTGAGCTTGTCGGCGAGTTCGCGCATCGGCGGCGGATTGTCACTGGGAAGATACGAGATCCCCAGTCCCCCACCCAGATCCAGAATGTCCATCTGTGCGGTCTTCTCGACACCGAACTCGGCGACGATATCGGCAAGCAGCCCGAGCAACCGGCGCGCGGCGATCTCGAAACCCGACACATCGAAGATCTGCGATCCGACGTGGCAGTGCAGACCGACCAGGCGCAGGTTCTCCGTCGCGAACACCCGCCGGACCGCTTCCAGCGCGGCACCACTGGCCAGTGACAGCCCGAACTTCTGGTCCTCATGGGCGGTGGAGATGAACTCGTGGGTGTGGGCCTCGACACCGGGGGTGACACGGACGAGGACATCCTGGACCACCCCGGCCGCACCGGCGACGGCTTCCAGGCGTTCGATCTCGATCTCGGAATCCACCACGATGTGCCCGACACCGGCGTCGACCGCGGCGGTCAGCTCGTCGACCGATTTGTTGTTGCCGTGCACGGTGATCCGCTCGGCCGGGAAGTCCGCGTGCAGCGCCACCGCGAGCTCGCCGCCGGTGGCCACGTCCAGCGACAGGCCTTCCTGGTGCACCCAGCGCGCGATCTCGGCGCACAGGAACGCCTTGGATGCGTAGTGCACGTGCTCGCCACCACCGAAGGCCGCGGCGATCTCGCGACAGCGGGACCGGAAGTCGTCCTCGTCGATCACGAACAGCGGGGTACCGAATTCGGCGGCCAGTTCGGCGACGCCGATCCCGGCAACCGAGACGACGCCATCGTCACCGCGAACCAGGTTCTTCGGCCACACGTTCGGGGCCAGCAGCATCACCTCGTCGGCGCTCTGCGGTCGGGGCGGCGCACCGGCGCCGGGATGGGCGCTCACATGCGCTCCGGCGCACTGACCCCGAGAATGGCCAGGCCGTTGGCGATCGTCTGCCGGGTGGCCTCGCACAGCGCCAACCGTGCAGCGTTGAGATCGCTGGGATCCTCGTCGCCCTGGGGCAGCACCCGGCAAGAATCGTAGAACCGGTGGTAGTCACCGGCCAGGTCCTCCAGGTAGCGGCACACGCGATGCGGTTCACGCAGGGTGGCAGCGGTTTTCAGGATCCGGCCGAACTCGCCGATGTTGCGCATCAGGGTGGCTTCGCGGTCGTGGGTCAGCAGATCCAGATGCGAGGTATCGGCGGACAGGCCCAGTTCGGCCGCGCTGCGGGCCAATGCCGACAGCCGCGCGTGCGCGTATTGCACGTAGTAGACCGGGTTCTCGTTGGACGCGCTGGCCCACAGCCCGAGGTCGATATCGATCGGGCTGTTGACCGAGGACCGGATCAGCACGTAGCGCGCGGCGTCGACACCGATCGCGTCGACCAGGTCGTCGAGGGTGATGACGGTGCCGGCCCGCTTGCTCATCCGCACCGGCTGGCCGTCGCGGACCAGGTTGACCATCTGCCCGATGAGCACCTCGACGGTGGCCGGGTCGTCACCGAGTGCGGCGGCAGCGGCCTTGAGCCGTGCGATGTAACCGTGGTGATCGGCGCCGAGCATGTAGATGCACAGGGTGAAACCACGCTCGCGCTTGTCCAGGTAGTAGGCGAGATCACCGGCGACATAGGCCGGGTTACCGTCGCTCTTGATGACCACCCGGTCCTTGTCGTCACCGAATTCGGTGGTGCGCAACCAGGTTGCGCCGTCCTTCTCGTAGATGGCGCCGTTGTCACGCAGCCGCTGGATGGCCTGGTCCACGCGGCCGGAGGTGTGCATCGAGTCTTCGTGGGTGTAGACGTCGAAGTCGGTGCCGAATTCGTGCAGGGATTTCTTGATGTGGGCGAACATCAGGTCCACACCGACGGAGCGGAAGGTCTCCTGCTGCTGCTCGGCGGGCTGGCTCAGCACATCGGGGGCCTGCGCCACGATCGCGGCGGCGATATCGCTGATGTAGCTGCCCGCGTACCCGTCCTCGGGGGCGGGCTCGCCCTTCGCGGCGGCGACCAGCGAGCGGGCGAACCGGTCGATCTGCGCGCCGTGATCGTTGAAGTAGTACTCCCGGGTGACCGCGGCACCCTGTGTGCTCAGCAGCCGGCCCAGCGCGTCGCCGACGGCGGCCCAGCGGGTGCCGCCGATATGGATAGGCCCGGTCGGGTTGGCCGAGACGAACTCCAGGTTGATCACCTGGTCGGCCAGTTCGGTCGAGTTGCCGTAGTCGGCGCGGGCGGCCAGCACGTTGGTGACGACGACACCCTGGGCCGACGCCTCGATGCGTAGGTTGACGAATCCCGGTCCGGCGATCTCGGCGGCGGCGATCCCGTCGGCGTCGGTCAGCGCGGCGGCCAGCCAGCCGGCGAGCTCGCGCGGGTTGACCCCGACCTTCTTGCCCAGCTGAAGGGCGATGTTGGTGGCGTAGTCGCCGTGTTCGGGGTTGCGCGGGCGCTCGACGGTGATGGTGTCGGGCAGCGCGCTGGTGTCGAGGCTGTGCTCGACCAAGACCGCGGCGGCGGTGGCCTTGAGCAGGGCAGCCAGATCGGCAGGTGTCACGAGGGACCATCCTATGGTGCGGGGTCCTCAGGTCCCGAATCCATTACCGGTTGAGGATGGGTTACGCTATGCACGCCCAACGGCGCAGCACCAGTTGCTCGCGCCCCCGTAGCTCAGGGGATAGAGCGTCTGCCTCCGGAGCAGAAGGCCGCAGGTTCGAATCCTGCCGGGGGCACCAGACTTCCACCACACCCTAAGACCGCGATCCCACCTCGGGACCGCGGTCTTTTTACAACCGCGGACTCGGTGATCACTTTGGGCTGCGTCGAGTGTGACTCCGCTGCGGTCCAGCGGCTGATTCTCCGCAGCGAATTCACACTCGGCGGCCTGCCCGAAACTCTGCTACCGTTTCTGTAAGGATCGTTACAGACACAGGAGTGGCCGGTGCCCCCCAGTCAGAAGCAACGCCAGGGCGAGAACTCCCGCGAGCAGATCCTGGACGCCACCGAACGGTTGATGTCCACGCAGGGCTACGCCGCCACCTCGATCACCCACATCCGCCGTGAGACCGGCCTGCCCGCAAGCTCGATCTACTGGCATTTCGGCTCGAAGGAAGGCGTGCTGGCGGCCGTCATGGAACGGGGCGCGCAGCGGTACTTCGCCCAGATCCCCGGCGAGAGCCCCGATGTCGAGACCCAACGCGCGGCGGTGGCCAAACTCATGGTGGCCAACACCGACTTCTTCCGGCTGATGTACATGCTGTCGCTGGAACGCAGCGACGACCCCGCGGTGGCCGGCGCGATCCGGCGGGTACGCGACACCGCGATCGACGGATTCGCCGCCGTGATCCGGCCGATGCTGCCCGCCGATGTCCCCGCCGCACGGGCCGACCGCGTGGTCGCCGAACTCGCCGCGATCGCCACCGCCATGTCCGACGGCATCTTCTTCGCCGGCCACCTCGAGCCCGACGTCACCGATGTCGACCGCATGTACATACGGCTGATCCAGGCCGTCCGCGCCCTGATACCGATCCTGTTGGAGGAACGATGAACACCCGAACCGTCGTCATCACCGGTGCCAGCGCCGGCCTGGGGCTGGAGTGTGCGCGCGCCATTCTCGCCGCCGACGATTCCTGGCATATCGTGCTGGCCGTCCGCGACGCCGGACGCGGACAGGCGGCCGTCGCCGATCTCGGCGCCCCCGACCGCTGCACGGTTATGACCTGCGATCTCGCGTCACTGCGCTCGGTGCGTGCGTTCACCGTGGCGTTCGCGGCCGCCGACCTCCCGCCATTGCACGCGATCATCGCCAACGCCGGCCTGCAGCTGGTCTCCGGTCTGCAGACCACCGAGGACGGAGTGGAGGCGACATTTGGGGTGAACCATCTCGGTCACTTCGCCCTGATCGAAGGCCTCCGCGAGCACCTCGTCGCTCCGGGGCGAATCATCCTGGTGGCCAGCGGCACCCACGATCCCGACAAGTTCACCGGAATGCCGCACCCCAACTACACCACCGCCGAGGAGTTGGCCCACCCTCGGCCCGGCGCCCCCGTCGACGGGCGTCGCCGCTACACCACCTCGAAACTGTGCAATGTGCTGCACGCCTACGAACTCGACCGCCGGCTCGACCACGGCGCACACGGCATCACGGTCACCGCCTTCGACCCCGGTCTGATGCCGTCCTCGGGCCTGTCCCGCGACTACACCAACGCGCAGAAGATCCTGTGGCGCATCATCTCTCCGCTGCTACGTGTCCTGCCCAACGTGAACTCGGTGGCGACATCGGGGGCACGGCTGGCCGCGCTGGCCATCGATCCGCGCTTTGACGGGGTGACCGGGGCCTACTTCGAGGGCGACAAGGCGATCAGGTCCTCGGCCGAGTCCTACGACATCGCCAACGCCGACGACCTGTGGGAGACCAGCACGCGCCTGGTTGCGGCGAGCGCAGATCGCTCGTGACGCGCCCTAACCCAGTAGCACCCGGTAACTTTGCGGCCAGTCCTTGCCGCTGATCAGATACTCGTCGCCCGCGATATGCGCGATACCGCTGACCACCTGCCTGCTGCGGTCGCGCTGACCGGAGCTCCACAGATTGGACACGTCGGCAACCAGATTCACCGCGCCGCTGCCGGGATCGATGCGTAGGAAGGTGTCCTGCGGCCAGCCTGCCGCCCACACCTGCCCGTCGACACACTCCAGTTCGTTGAGACCCCGCACGGGCTGCCCATCGCGGGTGACCTGGACACTACCGATCTCGGCGAACGACGGATCGAAGAAACGGAGCCGGTCGCTGCCGTCGCTGACGACGAACCGGCCGCCGTCGTGACACAGCCCCCACGCCTCGCCGGCCAACGGGATCTCCCGGCGCACGGTCAGGGTCGCCTTGTCCCATTCGAGGACGACGCCGTCGCGGTAGGTCAGCTGCCAGATGGTGTCGCCGACGATCGCGATGCCCTCGCTCCAATAGTCGAGAGGAAGGGGCGCCGAACGCAGCACCGCCCCGGTGTCGGGATCGATCTGGCGCAGCTCAGACTTGCCGGTCTCACCGGTGGCCTCATAGAGCGCCGGGCCGTCGAACTCCAGACCCTCGCTGTAGGCGCCCGGATCATGCGGCATCGTCGAGACGATGGTCGGCACGATCACCGGCACCGCCTCGGCCTGCGCCTGCGGCGGCGCGAACAGACCACCGCCCACCATCACCACAGCCACCACCAGCGCTCGCATCATGGATCTGTTCTACCCGAGATCACCCACATCCAGGTAGACCATCGTGGCCACCGGATGGCCTCAGCTTCATCCCAGTGTCCTGACATGAATCGCTCCGGCCGGCTGTGATGTGTCCTGGGACACGCCACCCGCAGTGCCGGACGCGCAGATCCACCCGGCAGCTCCGGAGCAACGTCAAAGGCATTGCTGTGAAAGTCTTTTCGACACCACAGGCAGTCCCTCAGATCGCAGTGGACCGGCTTTCGCCCCACCAGAAGCGACGTGGAACACACAGGGAGAACACTGTTTTCTGATCCTTAACCGACGATTTCTTGCCAGATGCTTGAAAAGCGCCGTCTCGGGTCGCTGTGAGCCCATCGGTGTCCGTACTTTCCGTAATCAGTCCCACGACACACGACGATCGGAGCATCAATGACCAAACACCTCGTCCTCTCGGCACTGGGCGTACTGGGTGCGGGCGCGCTGCTCAGCCTCGGTGGCGGCGTGGCCGGCGCCAGCATCAACCAGGTCTCACCCAGCCCCAATGTCACCATCGATACGCCGGCGTTCAAGGGCCAGAACGCGGTACGGAACGCCCCGATCGGCGAGGTGACGGCACAGGGTTCGGTGATCGACTGCAAGATCGACGTGGTGTGCGCAGACGGCAAGGTCGGCGATACCGTCCAGGCCGCGGAGGGCTCGACGAAGGCCACACCGTTCGGGGTCGGCAAGAACGGCAAGTTCATGGAGAACCCGCCGATGGGCAACTGGGACGAGACGCAGCACTGACCGATTCGCGGTGCGGTCACGGTGTGCACGAGCACGGCGTGGCCGCACAGCGTCACAACGCGGCGACGACCTCGGCGACCCGGTGCACCTGGTCGATGTCATCCGAGGTCGGGATGAGGTGCACCTCGTCGGTGCCGATCGCCGCGAAACGACGCAAGACCTCCGACAGCTCCTTAGGGCTGCCCGACCATCCGGTCGTCGGCGCCATCGCATCGACGAACTCCGCCGGGATCCAGTTCATATAGCGCAGTAGATGGCGGCGCACCTGCGCGCGGGCCGCCTCGGGCTCGCCGATGGCGAACCAGAACGACGTCGCCAGATGGGGTTTGGGCCTGCCGGCCTCTGCCCACGCCGTCCTGGCGACGTCGAACAACTCGTTCTGCTTGTCGACGTCGAGGTCCAGCGTCGTCCCGGCCAGGCCGGCGGCCCAGGCTGCGGCGCTGCGCACGGTTTTCGGCCCGATGGTGCCGACCATCAACTCCGGTCCACCGACCTGCACCGGGGCCGGGCCGACCGGCAGCACCGAATCGGTGACCTTCTCCCCCGCCCAGACCCGCTGCATCACCGCGATCCGCTCGTTCATCGCCCGGATGGTCTGTGTCGCCGGATCGGCGCCGGCGGCGAGATAGTCCTCGTGCCGGCCCCCCACGCCCAGACCGACCGTCAACCGCCCGCCGCTGAGCACATCACCGGTGGCCAGCGCCTTGGCCAGCGCCACCGGATTGTGCAGTTGCGGCACGATCACCGTAGTCACCAGCCGCACCCGTTGGGTCCAGGCCGCCACCGCACCGAGCAGCGTCAGTGAATGCGGGTTGTCGAACGCGACGCGTTCCCCCCAGCACAGTGACGAGAAGGGCCCCTCGTCGATCACCTCGGCCCACGTCCGCAGGGTTGCCGCATCCAGGTCCGGTTCCATCACCGGCATCGTCATTCCGACTCGCACGTCGGCGATTCTGGCACGCGGTGCCATCTGCCGAAGGCGAAATCCGGGGGTTATCCCCCACCGGGCCGGCGGGGAAACGCGGTGTCCTCCCGGCTCGGCAGTCCATAAGTTGTTCCCATGGTCGCAATAAGCCCCGAGCAACCGGTCACCGATGTCGTCGATCCACTGGCCCGCCGTCGCATCGAGCACATCGGGATCGTCCCGACGGCCTCGATGCTCACCAATGCCTTCCTGGGCATCGTGTGGTTCTGGGTTCCCGTGACGATCGTCATCATCGGGGTGTCATCGATCTTCTCCATCATCGGCTTCCTGGTGTCGGCGGTCGTCTTCGTCTACCTGATGCGTGCGGTCGAATGGGTCGAGAGGCTGCGCAGCGAAGCGGTGTTCGGCATGCAGATCCCGGTACCGCCGCGGCCGCTGACCGGCTACACCGGAATTCACGGGTGGGGCCATCAGCTGTGGCTCGATTTCAGCGGCGCCCGATTCTGGAAGGCCACCGCACAGCACTTCTTGCGCATGATCTACGACCTGATCGCCGTGGGCATGGCCACCGCGCTGCTGGGATTTGCCTTCCTCGGCCCCGCGGCGGCAACGGCGGTACAGCGCAGCGATGACGATGCCGGTCTCGGATTCCTCTCCCCCGTATCGGCCTGGGTGCTCGCCATCCTCGCCGCGGTCACGGCGATGGCCATCCTGGTGCTGGGGCCTGTCCTCGACGCGCGCATCGATCGCTGGCTGCTGGCCGCGTCACCGACCGCGGCGCTCAAGCACGAGGTGAAGGCGCTGTCCCGAGCCCGGCAAGGGGCGCTCACCTCGGCGCAGACCGAACGCCATCGCATCGAGCGCGATCTGCATGACAGTGTGCAGCCTCGGCTGGTGTCGCTGGCAATGACGATCGGGCTCGCGCAGACGAAGCTGGACAGCGATCTCCCGGCCGCCCGCACGCTGATCGCGGAGGCGCACACCGAGGCGATGAGCGCGCTGGCGGAGCTGCGCAATGTGGTCCGGGGCATCGCGCCGACCATCCTGTCCGACCGTGGTCTGGATGCCGCGCTCTCGGCGGTGGTCCAGCGCACCGAGATCGCGGGCGTGCCGACCACACTCGACATCAACCTGCCGCACCGCCTGCCCGCCGAGGTCGAGGCATGCGCCTACTTCGTGGTGGCCGAGGCACTGACCAACGTGGCCAAACACGCCGATGCCGGCCAGGCGGTCGTCACGGTCCGACTCGACCCGATATCGAACGCGCTGTACGTCACCGTCTTCGACGACGGGCGCGGTGGCGCCCAGGTCGGTGTCGACGAGGACGCGACCGGGCTACGCGGCCTGGCCGAGCGGGTGCGAGCCGCCCGCGGCACCTTCGAGGTATCCAGCCCCGCAACAGGTCCCACGATCGTGACGGCGGTGCTGCCATGCGCATCGTGATCGCCGAGGATTCGGCGCTGCTGCGGGCCGGGATCGAGCGCATCCTGGCCGACGCCGGCCACGAGATCGTCGCCGGCGTGCCCGATGCCACCGAACTACTGCGCATCGTCAACGAGCATCGTCCGCAGCTGGCCATCCTGGATGTCCGGATGCCTCCGACCTTCACCGACGAGGGAATCCGCGCCGCCGCGTTGCTGCGGTCGCAGAACCCGGACTCACCGGTACTCGTCCTTTCACACTATGTGGAAGAGCGCTACGCCGCCGACCTGATCGCCTCGGACACCAAGGGTTTCGGATACCTGCTGAAGGACCGGATCGCCGACGTTCCCGCATTCCTCGACGCGGTCGAGGTGGTCGGGGCAGGCGGCACGGTGCTCGACCCGGAGGTGGTCTCCCAGATCCTGGTCCGCTCACGCAAACGCGCGACCCTGGACGCACTGACCGCCCGCGAACGCGAGGTGCTCCAACTGATGGCCGAGGGCAAGACGAACTCGGCCATCGCTGCGGCCCTGTACATCTCGGTCGGTTCTGCCGAGAAGCACATCGCGTCGATCTTCGCCAAGCTGGCCCTGGCACCCGATGACAGCGAGAACCGGCGCGTGCTGGCCGTGCTGCGCTACCTGGAATCCTGATCCGCTCCGCCCGACCCGAGAGGGATATCGTGACCACCACCCTGACCGATCCGCCCACCCCCGCCCCGCCGCAGTTGTCACCCGGTGGCCGCACCGCGGTACGCGCCGTGCTGGTGATCGCGGGTGTCACCATCCTGGCCGGCACTCTGGCACTGCTGTCCACCGGAGCGGCCGGCCTGAGCGCCTTCCGCCTGGTGACCGACCACCGGAGCCTGCCCGCGGGCATGCGGACGCTCACCGTCGACACGGCGGATTCACCGGTGGCCGTGCGCATCATCGCCGACAACCATGCCACCGAACCGCGGGCCGACGTGCGGATGCTCACCACCGACCGCGCCGACCGCCAGGAACTCACCGTGACCGACGAACCGGGTGGCACGGTGCTGCGCGTCGAGGGCCAGACGAGCTTCCTGGCGTTGGGCGATCCCGGCGAGGTCACCGTGACCCTGCCCCCAGAGGTGGGGCGCCGACTGGCCGTCACCGTGCGCCAGGACGCCGGATTACTGATGGTCGACGCCGATCTCGGCGAACTGACGGCCACCGCGACGGACGCCACGGTGCGGTTGCGTGGCGCGCTGAAGCGCGTGGACGTCCGCACCCAGAACGGTGACATCCTTGCCCGCCAACCGATCTCGGTGACCGAATCGTTCGATGCCAGAACCGTCGACGGCAGTGTGGAGGTTCGCTTCGCCGATGTTCCGCCACGTATCGGCGCCACCACCGGCAACGGTGACGTCTCCGTCGCGCTGCCCGCACCGGGGCCCTATCTGGTGCATGCGCAGTCGGCCAACGGGCCCTCCCGGGTCCGCGTGCCCGAAACCACCGACGCCGCAGCCGCAGTGGCCCAGGTCGACGCCGGCACCGAGAACGGCGCGGTGACCATCGAAACCACCAGTGCACTCCCGACGGTCGACGATCAGCCGTGGCCGCGCTGGGCCTCCTGGCTGAGGTAGCTGCCCGCCAGCGCGGCGACATGATCGGGAAGCGCGCCCGATGCCACATCGGCGAGGCTGGTCTCCTCCAGAACCGAACGCATGCTGGCGCGCAGCGCCCGCCACACGTCGGTGAGCTTGGCGGTCGGCCCGGAGTACGGCAGGTCACCGAGGCCGATATCGCGCACGCTGGCCAGCGGTCCGTCGATACAGCGCAGCACGTCGGCGATGCTGATCTCGGCGGCTGGGCGCGCCAGTTCGTAGCCGCCATCGCGGCCGCGGTGGCTGCGCACCAGCCGATCGGTGCGCAGGTCGGAGAGAATGTCGACGAGGAACTGCGCCGGGATGCCCTGGGCCTTGGCCAGGTCGTCGGTCTTGACCAACTCACCGGTGTCCACGGTGGCCAACTGGATCATGGCGCGGACGCCATACTCCGCCTTCGCCGACATCCGCATACCGCGAATTGTGCCATCTGCGCCGACGGTTACTGCGGTTCCCCGACCGCGCCGGCCCAGATCTGCTCGGCGTCGACGGGATAGCACTGATCGCGTACCGCCTGCGTGACGAGCAGCACTCCGGTCGAGGTCAGGTGAGAGTGCATGGCGCGCAGCGCATCCGACGGTCGATTCGCGATGATCGCGTCGATGACGGGCCGGTGCTCGGCATCGATATCGGACATCGCCCGTTCGGTCGTCGCGCCGAGCAGGCGCGTCGTCTCGCGAAGTGACCGGACGATGGCACGGGCACGCTCGTTGTGCGCGGCGGCGAGGATGTCGTCATGCAGCAGCTGATCCTGCTGGGCAAAAACTCGCGCGTCACCGGCATCGGCGGCGGCCAGCAGCGCCGCCATCCGGTCGCGCAACCGGCCGGACAGGGCGTCATCGCACCCATCGGCCGCGCGGGCCGCGGCCGAGGGTTCCAGCGCCAGCCTGATGGCGAAGATCTCGGCGATCTCACGCGGATCGGGCAGCCGGACGCGGAAGCCCTGGCGCGCTTCGAAGCTGATCAGGCCGATCTCTTCCAGGCGCAGCAGCGCATCGCGCACGGGGGTGCGGGACACGCCCAGGGCGGCGGCCAGCTGGTACACCGAGTACTTCACCCCCGGTTGCATGACCCCAGCGTCGAGCGCCTCCCGGACGGCCTCCATGACCTGCTCGGCCCGACGGCCGTCGGAGCCGGGCAACGGTGCCATCTCCAGCGGCGACGGGCCGGTCATCGGCGCCCGGCCACGGCCATGTTGTCTCCCGATCCGCCCGTTCGTAGCATGCTAGTGTTTGTAGCATGCTACGGGATGCGCTGCGGGCGGCGGGCATCGCCGACGTCCGTGTCGACAGCACCTCCCGGGCGCTCTACTCCTCCGACGCCTCGCTGTACCGCGTCACCCCGCAGGCCGTCGTCTTCCCCGCCCACGCCGACGAGGTCGCCGCGGCCCTGTCGGTATGTCGCGAGCAGGGTGTTCCGCTGACCGCGCGCGGCGCCGGTACGTCCATCGCCGGTAATGCGGTGGGTCCCGGCGTGGTGCTGGACTTCAGCCGCCACCTCAACCGGGTCGTCTCGGTCGATCCCGAAAGCCGCACCGCCATCGTGCAACCCGGGGTGGTGCAGGCCGCGCTGCAACGGGCGGTGGCACCACACCGATTGCGCTTCGGCCCCGATCCGTCGAGCCACACGCGCTGCACCATCGGCGGCATGATCGGCAACAATGCCTGCGGCTCACGGGCGCTGGGATACGGACGCACCTCCGACAACATCGCCGGGCTGCGGGTGCTCACGGCCGCCGCCGACGAACTCGTGCTGGGTCCCGGGCAGTCGACATCGCCGGTGCTCGACGAGCTGGCCGCGATCACCCGCGCCGGCCTGTCGACCATCCGCACCCAGTTCGGCCGGTTCGGCCGCCAGGTCTCGGGCTACGCCCTGGAAAACCTCCTGCCGGAGAAGGCCTTCGATGTGACCCGGCTGATGGCGGGCAGCGAGGGCACCCTGACGGTGCTCACCGAGGCCACGGTGCGACTGGTCGGCGAACCCACCCACCGGATGCTTGTCGTGCTGGGCTATCCCGATATCGCGACCGCCGGCGACGCAACACCGGCCATCCTCGAGCACCGCCCCACCGCCTGCGAGGGAATCGACTCACGCATCGTCGACGTCGTCAGGGAACGCAAGGGTCCACGCGCCGTGCCGCCGTTGCCCGACGGGGCGGCCTGGATTTTCGTCGAGGTCGTGGGCGACACCCGCGCCGAGGTCGAACAGCGTGCCAGACGTGTGGGAACCGGCTGCGCGGCAACCGATTTCCTCGTGGTCGACGATCCGGTGCGGGCCGCGGCGCTGTGGCGGATCCGTGAGGACGGCGCCGGCCTCTCGGCGCGCAGCGTACGGGACCGACCCGCGCATGCGGGCTGGGAGGATGCCGCCGTCCCGCCCGAGCGCCTCGGTGCCTACCTGCGCGATTTCGACGCCCTGCTGACCGAGTTCGACGTGACGGGAATGCCCTACGGCCATTTCGGCGACGGCTGTATGCACGTGCGTATCGACCTGCCGCTGGACCGCCCCGGCGGCACCGCGATGTTCCGTGAATTCTTGCTCGCGGCAGCAGATTTGGTGGTTGGATACGGCGGATCGTTGTCCGGTGAACACGGCGACGGCCGGGCGCGCTCGGAACTGCTGGACAAGATGTACTCCCCGGCGGCGCTGGTCTTGCAGGCCGCGGTGAAGCAGGTCTTCGATCCGGGCAACCTGCTCAACCCCGGGGTGATCGTCGATCCGGCACCGCTGGATGCCGACCTGCGCATCCCGGCGGCCCCGCTGGTGCGCCAGAAGCTGGCGTTGGCCTACCGCCATGACGGAGGTAATTTCACCCAGGCCGTGCACCGCTGCACCGGAGTCGGCAAGTGCCGCGCCGACAACACCGGCACCGGCGGCGTGATGTGCCCGTCCTATCTGGCCACCCGCGAGGAGAAGGACTCGACCCGCGGCCGGGCCCGGGTGCTGCAGGAGATGATCAACGGCACCGACGTCCGCGGAGGATGGCGCTCGCCCGAGGTGCACGCGGCACTGGATCTCTGCCTGTCCTGCAAGGGATGTGCCTCCGATTGCCCGACGGGGGTGGACATGGGCTCCTACAAATCCGAGGTGCTCTACCAGAGCTACAAGGGCCGGCTGCGCCCGTCATCGCACTACTCGCTGGGCTGGCTGCCCCGTTGGGCATCGCTGGCCCGGATCGCTCCCGGCGTGGTCAACACCGCCGCCCGCTGGGGCGGCCAGGCGGGCCTGGCCGCCGCCGGTATCGACCATCGCAGACATATCCCGGCGTTCGCGCCCACGAGCTTTCGGTCCTGGTTCGCCGCCAACGTGCCCGCCGATGCGGCCGGTGACGAGGTGGTGCTGTTCGTCGACACGTTCACCGACCACTTCACCCCGGAGATCGGGATGGCCACCGTGCGGGTGCTGCAGGACGCCGGCTACGCGCCACGCCTGACCCGTCGACGGCAATGCTGCGGGTTGACCTGGATCTCGACCGGCCAACTCGATACCGCGCGCCGCGTGTTGGGACGCACGGTGGCGGCGTTGCAGCCCTTCGCTGCCCGCGGTGTGCCGGTGGTCGGCATGGAGCCCTCGTGCACCGCGGTACTGCGCGCCGATGCCGCCGAACTGCTGGACTCCCCCGCCGCCGACACCGTTGCGGGCGCGACGCGCACGCTCGCCGAGCTGCTGACCGCTCGCGGCTGGACGCCGCCGTCGATGCCGGGCAGCCGGGTGGTGGCGCAGCCGCATTGTCACCACCATTCGGTGATGGGGTGGGCCGACGATGCCGCACTGTTGGCCGCCGCCGGTGCCGAGGTGGTCCGGCTCGGCGGATGTTGCGGCTTGGCAGGCAATTTCGGTGTCGAGAAAGGGCACTACGAGGTGTCGGTCGCGGTCGCCGAGCAGCAACTGCTCCCCGCCGTGCGGGCCGCGGACCCCGACACCGCGGTACTGGCCGACGGCTACTCGTGCCGCACCCAGCTGTCGGACCTGTCCGACCGGCCCGGCCTGCACCTTGCCCAACTATTGGCGGCCCGGCTCCCCGACCGACCGTGACGTCACACCGGGGTTGGCCCAGCTCCGCAGCTCACCGGTCATCGACCGGACCGATGCGGGCTCGGGAATCCCCGGATCGCAGTCGGGTGCGCGCTGCGGGGTGCCGTAGGTGACCGACAGCGGCACCACACCGGCCCACGCCCCGGCGGCGATGTCCTCGGCCGGATCTTCCGGCCAATCGTCGCTGACCTTCAGCGACCAGTTGTCTGGCGTGATCGGCAACCGCAGCGCCAGACTCGCGGCGAGCTCGCGGCGCGTGCTGACGCGCAGCTCGGACACCCGGCCCGGGATGAACGCGTCGGTCAGCGCCTCCAACACCGGTAGCTTGTCGGCGTCGGCGATCGGTTCGAAGCAGCCGTACAGGGCCGCGCTGCGGTAGTGGAAGGAGGATTCGAAACCGCTGCGGGCCACCACGACGCCGTCGAGCGTCGTCACCGAGACGGCGGCCGGTACACCGGCGGACAACGCCCGCAGCCAGGGCGAGCCGGTGGATCCGTGGATCACCAGATCGTCACCGAGGCGCGCGAATCCGATCGGAAACGCCACCGGGTGCCCGTCGCGGATCAGCGCCACCGTGGCCAGCGGTGTGCTGTCGAGCAGGTGGTCCAGATCGGCGCGGTCGGACCGCTGTTTCTCCCGCAATCGGGTGACCGTGGTGGAAGGTATATCGGTGCTCACGCTGCACAGCTTCGCCGGTCCGCGCCGGTTTCGCACCGGGTTTTCTCAGTCGGGTACGGCTGCGGCGTCGGGAACGACGATGGCGAACAGATCGCTCAGCGCGGCCAGGCTCGCCGACTGCAGTGCCGCGGCGGGCACGGTCGAGCCGTCGGGGCCCGGCAGCGCCCGAGTCGCCGTCGCGGCGGCCACCACCGTCGGGGCGTAACCGAGGTTGAATGCGCCGCGCGCGGTGGAGTTGATGCACATGTGCGTCATGAACCCGGCCACCACCAGGTCGGTGGCGCCCACCGCCTTGAGCCGCTCGTCGAGATCGGTCTGGACGAACGAGTTCGGGTACTGCTTGACCACCACCGGTTCCCCGTCGCGAGGCGCGACCGAGTCGACGATCGCGCCGACCTCGGCGGTGATGTCGTAGGGTGACCCCACCCCGCCGTTGTGCTGGATATGGATCACCGGGATGCCCGCGCTGCGGGCGCGGTCCAACAGCGTGGCGGTCTGGTCGAGCGCGGCCTGTACACCGTCGAGCTCCATCACGCCGTAGGTGTAGGTGTTCTGGCAGTCGACCAGCACCAGTGCCGAGTCCTTGAGCGGCCGTGGTGCAGCGGGCAGATCTTCCAGGTTGCGCAGGGTGGGGCGACTCATGGCCACCAGCCTAGTGAGATGCGTTCCGGGAAAGTACTCCCTCTACGGCTAGTTTCTCGGCGTTGCCTGCTCGGGCTCTGCAAGACTCGGACGATGACCGATACGCCACCACCGCGCACCGGCGGCAGTGAGATCGAGGTGTTGAGGGGGTTCCTCGACTATCTGCGCACCTCCATCGCGGGCAAGGTCGACGGCGCCCCCGAACCGCAGGTGCGCACGGCGCTGGTGCCCTCGGGCACCAACCTGCTGGGTCTGCTGAACCACCTGATATTCGTGGAGCGGTGGATCTTCCTCGGCGACAACGTCTCCGATTGGTCGGCGACCTTCACCGCGGCCTCCGATGACACCGTCACCGACGTGGTGCGGCGATACCGGGCCACGGTGGCGCAGGCCAACGAGGCAATCGACCGATGCGCCGACCTCTCCGAACCGGTGGTGACCGGCAAGAAGTCGCCCAGCGTGCGGTGGGCGCTGACCCACATGATCGAGGAAACCGGCAGGCACGCCGGGCATGCCGACATCCTGCGTGAGCTGATCGACGGTTCGACCGGCCGGTGACCCCACGGCAGGGGAGCAGATTGCGTTGCCAAACGTGGTACTACCGGCAGTATCACTGGCGGGCCAGTACTACCGGTAGTACAACGGTTCAACTCGCATTGTTACCCGGAGAGCGACGCCGCAGGCCAAACCTCACTCGAGCTTGGTCACCGTCAGCACCGCCTCAGCCAACTCCGGACGGCACACGATGAGGTCGGGCAGCGAGACATCGGACTGGTTGTAGACCAACCGCGAACCGTCGATCCGGGACGTGAACAGCCCGGCGGCACGCGCGACCGCGACCGGAGCCGCCGAATCCCACTCGTACTGACCGCCGGCGTGCACGTACACATCGGAGATGCCCTGCACCACCGAGGCGACTTTGGCTCCCGCCGAACCCATTTCGACGAGCACGCCGCCCAGCGCGTCACGCACCGCCAGCGCCACCGCCGGCGGGCGGGTACGTGAGACCACCACGCGGGGCGGACCCGGCTCGGCGGCCGGCGTCTGCACCGTCGGGGTGGCCAGCGTGACACCCTGTGCGGGCAGCGCGACCGCGCCGGCGACAAGCTCACCACCTTCCCAGAGCGCCACGTGCACGGCCCAGTCGGTGCGCCCGAGCTCGGAGAACTCACGGGTTCCGTCGAGCGGATCGACGATCCACACCCGCTCGGAGGTCAGCCGGACCTTGTCGTCGGCACCCTCCTCGGAGAGCACGGCGTCACCGGGCCGGTGCTCGGCCAGCGCGGACATCAGGAAGTCGTGGGAGCGCTTGTCCCCCGCGGCCTTCCGATCCTTGGCCTCGGCCTCGGCGAACTCCTCGCGCACCGTGAGCAGCAGTTCGCCGGCTTCGGTGGCGAGCCGGGCCGCCAACTCGTGATCGGTCACGACCGACTGCTTAGCAGGTCGACCACCTGTTGGGCCAACTCCTCCGGCGACTGATCGGGGGTGAGCCGCAGGTCCGGGTTCTTCGGCCGCTGGTAGGGGCTGTCGATGCCGGTGAAGTGGGTGATTTCACCACGACGAGCTTTAGCGTAGAGACCCTTCGGGTCGCGGCGCTCGCAGTCCTCCAGCGGAGTGTCGCAGAACACCTCGAAGAAGTCGAAACCCTGCTCGGCGTGCACGCTGCGGGCGAGCTCGCGATGGGCTTCCAGCGGGCTGATCGCCGGCACCAGCACGATCTGACCGGAATCGGCGAGCAGCGTCGCGATATGGGCCAACCGGCGCAGGTTCTCGGCCCGGTCATCCATCGAGAAACCGAGATCGGCGTTCAGCCCGTGGCGCAGGTTGTCTCCGTCGAGCACATAGGCCGGACGGCCCGCCGCCAGCAGCTTCTGCTCCACGAGCATGGCCACCGAGGACTTCCCGGAGCCGGACAACCCGGTGAACCAGACCGTCGACCCCTTCGACAGCCGATCGGCGGCGGTGACCAGGTTCTGGTGACGGACCGCGTTCGGGCTGGCGGCCCGGTTGGCGGCCGGAGTGGTATCGCGCACCATGCCTGCCCCGACGGTGCCGTTGGTGTCCGGGTCGATCAGGATGAACGAACCGGTCGCCGGATTGCGGGAGTACTCGTCGAGCAGCAGCGGCACCTGGGTACGCAGTGTCACGCGCCCGAGTTCGTTGAGCTTCAACGCCGTTGCGCTCTTGTCCCGATGCAGCGTGTTGACGTCGAGTCGGTAGTCCAGCGCCGACACCCTAGCCCGCGTCGTGCGGGTGGTGTGCTTGATGATGTAGTCGCGGCCGGGCTCCAGCGCCGATCCGTCGGCCATCCAGCACACCGTCGCATCGAACTCACTGCTGACATCGGGCTGATTGTTGGGCCGGGCGAGCATGTCACCGCGGGAGATGTCGATATCGTCGGCGAGGCTGATCGATACCGCCATCGAGGCGAACGCCTCGTCCACCGGTCCGGAGGGCCCGGCGATCTCGGTGATGCGGCTGGATTTCCCGGCGGGCAGCACCACGACCTCGTCGCCGACGCGCATCACGCCTCCGGCCACGGTGCCCGCGTAACTGCGGTGATCGGCGTGTTCCCGGGTCTGCGGCCGGATGACGTACTGCACCGGGAACCGCACGTCCACCAGATTGCGGTCACCGGCGACGTACACCTCTTCGAGATGGTTCAGCAGGGCCGGGCCCTCATACCATGGCGCCACATCGGATTTGCTGACGACATTGTCGCCGTTGAGGGCCGACATCGGGATTGTCGTGACATCGTGGATGTCCAGACGCGCGGCGAACTCGTGGAAGTCATCGCGAATCTGGTTGAACCGCTCCTCATCCCAGTCCACCAGGTCCATCTTGTTGACCGCGAGCACGATGTGCTGGATGCCGAGCAGCGAAGCAAGGAAGGCGTGCCTGCGGGACTGCTCGAGCAGCCCGTGGCGGGCGTCGACGAGCACGATCACCAGCTGTGCCGTCGAGGCACCGGTGACCATGTTGCGGGTGTACTGCACGTGGCCCGGGGTGTCGGCGATGATGAATTTGCGCTTGGCCGTGGCGAAATAGCGGTAGGCGACATCGATGGTGATGCCCTGCTCCCGCTCGGCACGCAGGCCGTCGGTCACCAAAGCCAGGTCGGTGTAGTCGTTTCCGCGTTCCTTGGAGGTCCGCTCGACGGCGGCCAACTGGTCCTCCATGACGGCCTTGGAGTCGAACAGCAACCGCCCGATCAGGGTGGACTTGCCGTCGTCGACCGAGCCGGCGGTGGCGATGCGAAGCAAAGTAGCCATATCAGCTGTGCTCCTCGTTCTTCTTCGCGCGGGCGCTCATCAGAAGTACCCCTCGCGCTTGCGATCTTCCATCCCTGCTTCGGAGATGCGGTCATCGGCGCGGGTCGCGCCACGTTCGGTCAACCGGGACACCGCGGTCTCGGCGATCACCTCGGCCACGGTGCCGGCCAGCGATTCCACGCAGCCGGTGCAGGTGACATCGCCGACCGTGCGGAACCGCACCGTCTTCTCGATCACCGGTTCGTCCTTGCGCGGCTGCATGAACTTGTGCACCGCCAGCAGCATCCCGTCGCGCTCGAACACCTGGCGCTGATGGGCGTAGTAGATGGACGGCAGCGTGATCTTCTCGGCACCGATATAGGACCAGATGTCGAACTCGGTCCAGTTCGAGATGGGGAACGCACGGATGTGCTCACCCTTTTTATGCCTGCCGTTGTAGAGATTCCAGAGTTCGGGCCGCTGCGCCTTGGGATCCCACTGGCCGAACTCGTCGCGGAAGCTGAACACCCGCTCCTTGGCGCGAGCCTTCTCCTCGTCGCGGCGGGCGCCGCCGAACGCGGCGTCGAACTTGTTCTCCCGGATGGCCCGCAGCAGTGTGAACGTCTGCATCGGGTTGCGCGACGGGATGGTCTCCACCACGCGGCCGGCGTCGATATCGTCCTGCACGCTGGCCACCACCAGGCGCACCCCGTGCTCGGCCACCAGTTCGTCGCGAACCTGCAGGACCTCGTCGAAGTTGTGGCCGGTGTCGACGTGCATCACCGGGAACGGCAACCGGCCCGGCGCGAACGCCTTGATGGCCAGGTGCAGCATGACGATCGAGTCCTTACCACCAGAGAACAACAGCACCGGCTTCTCGAACTCGGCGGCGACCTCTCGGATGATGTGGATGGCCTCGGCCTCCAGCGCGCGCAGATGGCTCAGCTCGTACCGGGCGGCGGCCGGGTCGAGGTCGGCGGAGGCCGTCATCGCATCTCCGTAAAGTTGGTAGATTTGACCAGAATTGCAAGCATGGTTGAGTATTAAACCGCTGCTGCTCGGCGCTGTCAACGCTCGCCCGCGCGAGCAGACGCAAACCTGCCGATATCGGTGCGATAACGGCAGGTTTACGTCTGCTCGCGGATCAGGGCTGCAGGTCGTACACCTGCACCCCGTCGACGTCGACCGCGGTGAAGTTCTGTTCAACCCATCCGGTGATCTGGGTCGCCGCGCCATCGTGCTGCTGTCGGTGCATTCCGAACGGCTCGGTCAGGAAGTACCGCACCTGACCATCGGCCACGTACTGCTGGAACTGCTGCAGGGTGGGCGAGTTGTCCCCGCCCGAGAAACCACCGACCGCCATGATCGACGCACCCGACTTGAGCTCCAGGTCACCGGCCAGCATCGAGCCGACCGTCGCGGCGGCCCACCGGTTGTCGAGCCCGGTCACCATGTCGGCGAGCGCGGTGTCGTCGATGCGCGCACCCGGCCTGCCGGGTCCACCCGGTCCACCCGGTCCACCCGGCCCACCCGGTGCACCCGGGAAGGCCATGTCGCGCTGCAACGCGGGCCCGGCGGTGGCCATCGGTCCCCCGCTGCCGCCGTCGGCGACCGTCGCCACCGACCAGGCGATACTGCCGCCCGCTCCGGCCAGCAGCGCCGCCGCCACGACCGCGACGCCGGCACGGCCGAACCTCTGCACGCCGACGGCGAGGGCGACGGCAAGCACCAGCGAGGCGACGAGCACCGTCCACCGCACCGCCGGCCACCATTCCGGATGCCGGGAAAGCAGCACGAACGTCCACCCGCCGGTACCCGCCAGCCCCAGCGCCAGCACGATCCGCGCCGCGGGATGCGCCCGACGCTGCCACAGCTGGGCCACCGAGATCCCCACCAGCGCAGCCACGGCCGGCGCCAGCGCCACGGTGTAGTAGGGGTGGATGGTGCCGTCCATGAAGCTGAACACCACCCCGGTGACCACCAGCCAACCGCCCCACAGCACCGCCGCGGCGCGCACCGGATCCGTCCGCCCGGCACGTCGCGTCAACCACAGCACCGCGACAAGTCCGAGCAGTGCGACCGGCAGCAGCCAGGACGCCTCGGTTCCCATCGACGTACCGAACAATCTGCCGATGCCCGGATGACCGCCGAAGAATTGGTTCGCCCCGCCGCCGGGACCGCCCGGCCCCGGCGGGTGCCCGCCGCCCGGCTGACCCCGACCGACAATTCGGTCGATACCGTTGTAACCGAAGGCCAACTGCAGCAAGTTGTTATCGGTCGACCCGCCGATATACGGCCGGGAATCCGCCGGCCACACGCTGACCAGTGCGATGTACCAGCCCGCCGAGACGACCATGGCGGCCAGCCCGGCCAGCAACGATCCGACGCGCTTCCAGAAGGAGGTGGGCGCGGCGATCAGGAACACCAGCGCCAGCGCCGGGACCACCAAGAACGCCTGCAGCATCTTGGTCAGGAAAGCGAAACCCAGAGCGGTACCGGATAGCACCACCCAGCGGGTGCTGCCCCCCTCGGTGGCCCGCACCATGCAGTACGCGGCGACCACCAGCAGCAGCACCAGCAGAGCGTCGGGGTTGTTGTAGCGGAACATCGCCACCGCGACCGGGGTGATCGCCAGCGCGGCACCGGCGATCAGTCCGGCCGCGGCGCCGGCGCTGCGGCGAACCGTGCAGTAGAGCACCGCGACGGCGGCCACGCCCATCAGCGCCTGCGGTAGCAGCACGGTGAACTCGTTGAACCCGAACAGCCTGCCGGACAGTGCCATCATCCACATCGCGGCCGGCGGCTTGTCGACGGTGATGGCGTTGCCTGCATCGAGTGAGCCGAACAGCCAGGCCTTCCAATCCTGCGTTCCCGCCTGCGCCGCGGCGGCGTAGAAGCTGTTGCCCCATCCGTGCGATCCCAGGCCCCACAGGTAGAGCACGGCGGTGCCTGCCAGCAGTGCCAGCAGGCCCGGGCGCTCCCAGCGGGCTCGCGGGTTGTCTTGCTCGACGGTGCTACTCGATTGTTCGGCGGTCAAAGTCATGGCAGTCCTCAGCTCGTGGGATGGATCAGCGACGGGGGTGGAACACCCAGCCGCGCAACAGGACGAAGCGGGCGGCGGTGGCAATCAGGTTGGCGACCACCAGCACGGTGGTCTCAAGCGCCTTACCGGGATGCTCGGCGATCACGTGCAACCCTGCCAGCGAACCGCTGGTGATGGCCAGCGCGACGGCGAAGACGATCAGCCCCTCGACATGGTGCCGGGCAACGGCTTTGGATCCGCGGACCCCGAAGGTGAACCGCCGGTTGGCCGCGGTGTTGCCGATCGCGGTGATCAGCAACGCCGCGAAGTTGGCCAGTTGCGCACCGATCAGCGGGTGTAGCACCAGGAACAGCACCAGGTATGCCACGGTGGACAGCACCCCGACTCCGGCGAATCGGACGGCCTGTCGCAACAACGATCCCGGGGCCGCAGCGCGGCGCGAACCGAGCTGCGCGGCAAGGGAGTTGATCGGTATGCTGCCCCCGGCGAAACCGCGTAGCAGCCGCCCGATACCCAGCAGGTCGGCCTTCGCGGTCGCCAGGATATCGACGCGGCTGTCCGGATCGTCGACCCAGTCCACCGGCACCTCGTGGATGCGCAGACCGCTGCGTTCGGCGAGGACCAGCAGCTCGGTGTCGAAGAACCACCCGGTGTCATGGACGTGGGGCAGCAGCTCGCGGGCGACGTCGGCGCGGATCGCCTTGAAGCCGCACTGGGCATCCGAGAAGTGCGCGCGCAGTGTGGATTTGAGGATGAGGTTGTAGCAACGGGAGATGAACTCGCGTTTGGCCCCGCGCACCACCCGCGAGCTGCGGTTGAGCCGGGTGCCGATGGCCAGGTCGGAGTGCCCCGAGATCAACGAGGCGATCAGCGGCGCGAAGGCGGCCAGATCGGTGGACAGGTCCACATCCATATAGGCCAGCACCGGGGCATCCGAGTGCGACCACACGTGGTGCAGTGCCCGACCACGGCCCTTCTCGTCGAGCCGGACCATCCGGACGCCGGGCAGCTCGGCGGCCAACTCCGCGGCGATGCGCGGGGTGTCGTCGGTGCTGGCATTGTCGGCGATGGTGATCCGGACCGGGAAGGAGAAGCTGTCCCGCAGGTGCTGGTGCAGCCTGCGCACCGACTGCTGCAGTGCGGCCTGCTCGTTGTACACCGGGACCACGACGTCGACCACGGGAACATCGGCGTCGCGACCGACCGAGACGGCACTGGGGAGCGCAATGGAGACGGTGTCTGTCATGTCCCCATCGTCGGATCTCAGGGTGTGCCACCGGTGGGTCCAACCTGTGTGCACGCTATGAGTCCGTCAGGTCGTAGATGACGGTGCCGTCGACGGTAACCGGCGCGTAACTGCGGTGTACCCAGGCGGTGATATCAGCGGCGTCGTGGCTGCCCGCATGGTCGCCGCGGCCGCCCATGAGGTGGGCGTCGATGAAGTAGTGAATTCGGCCGTCGGCCACCAGCTGGATGAAACGGTCCAGGGTGGGCGCGGGATCGGTGCCGTTGTAGCCACCCACCGCCATTACCGGCACGTCGGCGGTCAACTGGTAGCCCGCGGCGTTGCTCGAACCCACCACGGCGGCGGGCCAGGTGAAGCGGTCGACGCCGTCTTTCAGCAGGGCGACGAGGTCGGGGCCCGGTGTCGGGGCGGCGAAAAGCCCACCCCCGCCCAAACCGCCCGGCGGCGGACCCTTGAAAGATCCGCCCGGCGGCGGACCCTTGAAGGATCCGCCGAACGGCGGGCCGGTATGGGCGGGCCCGACCGTCGGGATCGCGCCGCTGTGCGGGGTGGCCGCGGTGGCGACCGAATATGCGACAGGCCCGGCCAGCGCACATGCCACGGCAAGGGCGGCCGCGATCGGCGCCAGCGTGCGCGTCAGCATCAGCACCACCGCGATCGCCCCGAGCGCCACGATCAGCCACCGCAACCACGGCAGCCAATCCGGGAGCCGGGCCAGGAGCATGAAGGCCAGCCCCGCGGTGGCCGCCACCATGGCGGCCAACACCGATCGGCACAACAGTTCGGCGCGCCTGCGCCACAACAGATCTGAACCGATCGCCGCGCAGGCGGCCACCGCGGGCGCCAGCGCGACGGTGTAATAGGGGTGCACGATACCGTTGGCGAAGCTGAACACTCCAGCCGTCACCACCAGCCAGCCACCCCAGATGATCAGCGCCGTCCGCGCCGGGTCGGTTCGAGGAGCACGTCGGCACACGGCGAAGCCGGCGATCATGCCGATCAGTGCCGCGGGCAGCAGCCAGCCGATCTCGGCGCCCATGCCCGAACCGACCAACCGGGCCCATCCCACATCGAAGTTCGGATTTCCCAGTCCACCGGCCTGCGCCCCGGTCAACCGGCTCACACCGTTGTATCCGAGAGCGAGCTCGACGATGCTGTTGTGTTGCGAGCCACCGATATACGGCCGGTCGGCGGCGGGCCACAGCTCCACCAACACCAGGTACCACCCGCCGGCCAGCGTCAGCGCCGCCGCTGCGCCGGCCAACCGCAGCAGCCGGGTCCGCAGCGGAACCGCGGCACCGAGCAGATAGGCGGCCGCGAAGGCGGGCAGCACCAGGAACGACTGCATCATCTTGGCGAGGAAGGCCACACCGCACAGCACACCGGCGACCACCAGCCACCAGCGCCCGGAATCGGGCTCGCAGGCGCGCTGCACACAGTAGGCCGCGGCGACCATCAGCAGCACCAGCAGGGCATCGGGATTGTCGAAGCGGAACATCAGCGTGGCCACCGGGGTCACCGCAAGGGCGGCACCGGCCAACCAGGCGGCTGTCGGGCCGCTCACCCGACGCACCGCCGCGTACACCAGCGCGACCGATGCGACGCCCATCAATGCCTGTGGCACCAGCAGCGACCACGAGGTGAATCCGAAGATCCGTGCCGACAGACCCATCACCCACAGCGCCGCGGGCGTCTTGTCGACGGTGATGGCGTTGGCGGGGTCACTGGACCCGAAGAGCAACGCCGTCCAGTTCTGGCTGCCCGCCTGGACCGCGGCGGCGTAGAACGCGTTGGCCCATCCGCTGATCGACAGATTCCACAGGTAGAGGGCTCCGGTGAACACCAGAAGGGCACCGAGGGCAAGGCGTTGCGGGACAATCCGGGCGGCAGTCATCACCGTCATCCTGACAACGGTGGCTACGCGGTTGATCTGTCCCTGCTGTGCGTCAGCTATGAGCCGGCAAGGTGACCACGAAGCGGGTATCGCCGGGCATGCTGTGCAGTTCCAGCCTGCCGTGGTGGGCCTTGACGACGGCGGCGACGATGGCCAACCCGAGGCCGGTGCTGCCACCGCGCCGTGACCGCGAGGAGTCACCGCGGGCGAACCGTTCGAACACCTCCGGCTGCAGCGCGTCGGGAATCCCGGGACCGTCGTCGGCGACGATCAACACCACCTCGCCGTTCCCGGGGACCGTCACCGAGGTCGTCACCGTGGTACCCGCCGGCGTATGCACCCGGGCGTTGGTGAGCAGATTGGTCAGCACCTGGTGCAGTCTGGCCCGGTCACCGGTGACATACACGGGCTCATCGGGCAGATCCAGTGTCCAGTCGTGGTCGGGACCCGCGGCGTGCGCGTCACCCGCGGCATCGAGCACCACCTGGGCCAGATCCACCGGGTCGCTCTCCAGCGGGCGGCCCTCGTCGAGACGGGCGAGCAACAGCATGTCCTCGACGAGGGTGGTCAGCCGTGCGGTCTCGGATTCGACCCGGTTCATCGCGTGCGCGACATCGGCCGGTAGCTCGGCGCTCTTGCGTTGGGCCAGTTCGGTATACCCGCGGATGGCGGCCAACGGGGTACGCAGCTCATGGCTGGCATCGGAGACGAACTGGCGCACCCTGGTCTCGCTGTCATGGCGCGCACGCAGCGCCGCGGCAATGCGGTTGAGCATCCGGTTGAGCGCTGCGCTGAGCTGGCCGACCTCGGTGTGCGCGCTGACCGGGTCCACCGCGACGATGCTCGTCGGCAGTCGCACCTCACCGGTGTCGAGCTCGAGATCGGCGACATCGCGGGCCGCCGCCGACACCCGCTCCAGTGGCGCCATCTGGCGTCGGATGATCACGCTCCCGACGATGGTCGCCGCGGCAAGGGCGATCGCCGAGACCGCGCAGAACATCACCAGCACCCACAGCAGAGTGTCGTCGACGACGGCGGTGGGCAGACCGACGATGAGCGTCTGGGGGCCGTGTCGGGCGGGTATCGCGATCACCCGGTAGGAACCCAGCCCGTCGATCTTCAGGCTCACGGGAACCTGGGTGGGCGGCACGCTCACCAACTGATCTGTTGCGGCAGAGCTGATATCGGCGGTGGCCCCGGCCGCGGTGATCACACCGGCATCGGTCCGGCCGCCGCCGGTCACCACGCCGACCGTGTGGATGGCCTGACCGGGTGCGTTGAGGAACCCCGGACCCGGACCGCGCTCGGGATCGAATCGGAACGGAATCGGCTCGGCGCCGACCTCCGGGTCGAGCGGGACACTTCCCGGCCGCGGCGGAAAGCGGTGAAAGGGTGGCGGAAGTTCCAAGATGGCCGCCGATCGGTTGGCCGCTTCGACCACCTGACCGTCGAGCTGATTCATCAGAAAGCGTTGCAACGCAAATTCACTGGCGACACCGATGGTGACGCACACGACCGCCAGCAGGGTCACCATGCTGATGACCAGGCGGGTTCCCAGCGACCAGGCTCGTGGGGTGAAGATCCGCCTCATCGCGGCGGGCGCAGGACGTAACCGGCGCCGCGCAGGGTGTGGATCATGGGTTCGCGACCGCTGTCGATCTTCTTGCGCAGGTAGGAGACGTACAGTTCGACGATGTTGGACCGGCCGCCGAAATCGTAGCTCCACACCCGATCGAGGATCTGCGCCTTGCTGAGCACCCGCTTGGCATTGCGCATCATGAACCGCAACAACTCGAATTCCGTGGCGGTCAACGTGATCGGCTCGCCGCCCCGGCTCACCTCGTGACTGTCCTCGTCGAGGACCAGATCGCCGACGACGAGCTGGGCGTCGCTGGTGTCGTCGGCCACTCCGGTGCGTCGCAACAACGCGCGCAACCGGAGCACCACTTCCTCGATGCTGAAGGGTTTGGTGACGTAATCGTCACCACCGGCGGTGAGACCGGCGATACGGTCCTCGACCGAATCCTTGGCGGTGAGCAGCAGCAGCGGCAGCCCGGGCTGGCGTTCACGCAGGGCCTTGAGCACATCGAGCCCACTCATATCGGGCAGCATCACGTCGAGCACCACGACGTCCGGTGGGTTGTCCCGCGCGAGAGCGATCGCCGCGGCGCCGTCACCGGCGGTGGCGATGTCCCACCCCTCGTATCTCAGGGCCATCGACACCAACTCGGCCAGCACCGGCTCGTCATCGACAACCAGCACCTGGATCGGCTTGCCGTCGGATCTGCGCATCGTCGCGCGCACCGGAGCGTCGTGGGCCGACCCGCGGGTTGTGGAGGACATGCCTTCCATTATCGGCGCCCGGGTGGGCGCGGCATGTGCCGTTCCTGTGAGCCCGCTATGAAAGCTCGGGTCAGGGGGCGGGAGGGAGCGTGGTGGTCGTGGTCGGGATGACCGTCTCCTCCGGGGCCGGTCCCACCTCGGGCGCCGCGGCATCGGTCGGCGGCCACGGCGCGGGCTCCTGTGAGCTCGGCGTCGTGATGGCCGTGGGTTCGGTCGGCTCGGCGTTGAGGGTCGGCATCTGGGTGGCAACCGTCAGGCCCGCCATCCCCAGCACGGCACCCACCCCCGCACCGGCAAAGATCAGCTTCAGCTTGTTGGATGTCATGCCCGCACGGTTACCCCCGGCCCGGCCCGCGAAAACCCCGTTCGACGCGCCGGACGTGGGTCGACGCACCTGAACCGGGCAGATCTCCTAACCTGTCGGGATGCAGCACAGCGGCGGAGCCACCGCATGACCCGCTTCCTGATGCGCCGGCTGCTGAACTACGCCATCCTGCTGGCCCTGGCTTCGGTGCTGACGTTCACGCTGACCTCGCTGACCTTCTCCCCGCTGGACACACTGCTGGAGCGCAACCCGCGCCCCCCGCAGGCCGTCATCGACGCCAAAGCCGCCGAGCTGAACCTGGACAAGCCGATTCCGGTGCGCTACCTGGACTGGGTCTCCGGTGCAGTGCGCGGAGACTTCGGCACGACCGTCACCGGCCAGCCCGTCAGCGAGGAACTGTGGCGGCGTATCGGGGTGAGCCTGCGGCTGGTGTTGATCGGATCGGTGCTCGGCACCGTCATCGGCGTGGTGGTCGGGGCGTGGGGCGCCATCCGGCAGTATCGGTTCTCCGACCGCGCCATCACGGTCGTATCGCTGTTGATTCTCAGCGCGCCCACCTTCGTGGTGGCCAATCTGCTGATCCTGGGCGCTCTGAAGGTCAATTCGATACTGGGCGTGCAATTGTTCGAGTACACCGGGGAAACATCCTCCGATGCGGTCGGCGGGTTCGGCAATCAGGTCGTCGACCGGTTACAGCATCTGGTGCTGCCCACCTTCACCCTCGCGCTGGCCGCCATCGCCGGCTTCAGCCGGTACCAGCGCAATGCCATGCTCGACGTGCTCGGGCAGGATTTCATCAGGACCGCGCGGGCCAAGGGGCTCACCCGACGCCAGGCGCTGTTCAAGCACGGCCTGCGGACGGCACTGATCCCGATGGCCACGCTGTTCGCCTACAGCGTGGGCGGACTGTTCACCGGCGCGGTCTTCGTGGAGAAGATCTTCGGCTGGCACGGCATGGGTGAGTGGGTGATCCAGGGCATCAGCACCCAGGACACGAACATCGTGGTGGCCATCACGGTGTTCACCGGGGTGACGATCCTGCTGGCCGGGCTGCTCTCGGACATCATCTACGCCGCCCTGGATCCCCGGGTGCGTGTCTCGTGACCGATACCGAGTATCGCTTCGTCTCGCGCCGCACCCTGGTGCTGCGCCGGTTCCTGCGCAACCGGCCCGCCGTCGTCGCGGTCGCCGTGCTCTGCCTGCTCTTCGCGGGCTGCTGGCTGCTGCCGCCGTTGCTGCCCTACTCCCACACCGACCTGGACTACTACGCGCTGCAACAACCCCCCTCCACCACACATTGGTTCGGCACCAACGCCATCGGTCAGGACCTGCTGGCCCAGACCCTGCGCGGGATGCAGAAGTCCCTGCTGATCGGGCTGGCCGTCGCGTTCATCTCGACGATCATCGCCGCCACCGTCGGCGCCATCGCGGGATACTTCGGCGGCTGGCGCGACCGCACCCTGATGTGGATCGTGGACCTGCTGCTGGTGGTGCCGAGTTTCCTGCTGATCGCCATCGTCACACCACGGACCAGGGAGTCGGGCTCGATCCTGTGGCTGATCGTGCTGCTGGCCTGCTTCTCCTGGATGATCAGTTCACGCATCGTGCGCGGGATGACGATGAGCCTGCGGGAACGCGAATTCGTCGCGGCCGCACGCTATATGGGTGTACCGAACTGGCGGATCATCATCCGCCACATCGTGCCGAACGTGGCCTCCATCCTGATCATCGACACCGCGCTGAATGTCGGGCTGGCAATCCTCGCCGAGACCGGGCTCAGCTTCCTCGGTTTCGGCGTGCAGCCCCCCGATGTGTCGCTGGGCACGTTGATTGCCGACGGCACCCGGTCGGTGACCACGTTCCCGTGGGTGTTCCTGTTCCCTGCCGGCGTGCTGGTGACGATCGTGCTGTGCGCCAACCTGGTCGGCGATGGCTTGCGCGATGCGCTGGACCCCGCGGCCCGGCCGGGGAGGCGACGCTCGTGACATTGTTGGAGGTGCGTGATCTGCGCGTCGAATTCCCCGGTGAGACCGAGACGGTCGCGGCGGTCCGCGGCCTGAACTACACGGTGGCCGCCGGTGAAGTAGTCGCACTGGTCGGGGAATCGGGCGCGGGTAAGTCCGCGGGCGCGATGGCCGTCGTCGGGCTGCTGCCCGAATTCGCCGCGGTGTCCGGGTCGGTGCGATTGCAAGGCCAGGAACTGATCGGGCTCGGCGACACCGCGATGTCACGGATCCGGGGCGCGCGCATCGGCACCGTCTTCCAGGATCCGATGTCGGCCCTGACCCCGGTGTACACCGTCGGTGACCAGATCGCCGAGGCGCTCCGGATCCATCAGAGCGATATCGACGCCAGGGCGGCCCGCAGCCGTGCGGTCGAGTTGCTCGAGCTGGTCGGGATCAACCAGCCGGACCGGCGTGCGCGGGCGTTTCCGCACGAACTGTCCGGCGGTGAGCGGCAGCGGGTCGTCATCGCGATCGCGATCGCCAACGACCCCGACCTGCTGATCTGCGACGAACCCACCACCGCACTCGATGTCACCGTGCAGGCACAGATCCTCGATGTGCTGCGCACCGCGCGCGATGTCACCGGAGCCGGGGTGCTCATCATCACCCATGACCTGGGGGTCGTCGCCGAGTTCGCCGACCGGGCGCTGGTCATGTACGCCGGACGCGCGGTCGAGACCGCACCGGTGGACAGGCTCTACACCGACCGGCGGATGCCCTACACCGCAGGACTTCTCGGATCGGTTCCCCGACTGGATGCGCCACGGGGGGAACGGCTGGTGCCGATACCGGGTGCTCCCCCGTCCTTGGCGGCGCTGCCCGACGGGTGTCCGTTCACGCCGCGCTGCCCACTGGCCGTCGACGAGTGCAGCAGCGCCGAACCGGAATTGGTCACCGTCGACCCCGCCCATCAGGTCGCCTGCATCAGGCACGAGCAGGTCGCCGGCCGCAGCGCCGCACAGATCTACGGAGTGTCCACACCGCCCGAGCCGACCGATGCGACAGAGACATCCGACCTCGGCGAGATCGTGTTGTCGGTGCGCGAGTTGACCAAGACCTACACCCTGACCAAGGGGGTGGTGCTGCGCAGGCGGATCGGTGAGGTGCGTGCTGTCGATCGCGTCAGCTTCGACCTGCAGCAGGGCCGCACGTTGGGAATCGTCGGCGAGTCCGGTTCCGGCAAGTCGACCACCCTGCACCAGATCCTCGACCTGAGCGCACCCGAGTCCGGTCGGATCGAGATTCTCGGTACCGACGTCGCCACCCTGGATCGCCGGGGACGGCGGGCCTTACGCGGTGACCTGCAGGTGGTGTTCCAGGATCCGGTGGCATCGTTGGATCCCCGGATGCCGGTATTTGATGTCCTGGCAGAACCCCTGCGCGCCAATGGCTTCGACAAATCCGACACCCAGGATCGGGTCGCCGAGTTGCTGGGACTCGTCGGGCTACGGCGCGCCGACGCCGGCCGGTACCCGGCCGACTTCTCCGGTGGACAGAAGCAACGCATCGGTATCGCCAGGGCCCTGGCATTACAACCGAAGATCCTCGCGCTCGACGAACCGGTGTCGGCACTGGATGTGTCGATCCAGGCGGGCATCATCAACCTGCTGCTGGACCTGCAGGAGCGGTTCGGGTTGGCGTATCTGTTCGTCTCCCACGATCTGTCGGTGGTGCGTCATCTCGCGCACCGGGTGGCCGTGATGCATCGAGGCAGCATCGTCGAGCAGGGCGACAGCGAGCAGGTCTTCACCGATCCCCAGCACGAGTACACGCGTCGCCTGTTGTCGGCGGTCCCCCGCCCCGCACCCGATCCCCACTAGAGTCAGAGCGCATGAGTGCGATTTCGCGTCTGCTCGCCGTCGCGTCCGTGGCGGCGCTGGCCCTGACCGGTTGTTCCAGCCCCGACACCTCGGTGCCCTCGGCGGGCGGGAAGGCCGAGATCGGCGCCACCGCCGATATCAACCCGCAGGACCCGGCGAGCCTGCAGCAGGGCGGCAACCTGCGTCTTCCGCTGACCGGATTCCCGCCCAACTTCAACTATCTGCACATCGACGGCAACCTTGCCGAACTCGGCAGGATGCTGCGCGCCACCCTGCCGCGGGCCTTCGTCATCAAGCCCGACGGTGAGATGACGGTCAACAGCGACTACTTCACCGACGTCGAACTCACCAGCACCGATCCGCAGGTGGTGACCTACACGATCAACCCCAAGGCGGTGTGGACCGACGGCTCGCCCATCACCTGGGAGGACATGGCCGCCCAGATCAACGCCACCAGCGGTAAGGACAAGCGCTTCCTGTTCGCCTCCCCCAACGGCAGCGAGCGCGTCGAATCGGTGACCAAGGGTGTCGACGACCGCCAGGCCGTCATCACCTTCAGCCGGCATTTCGCCGACTGGCGTGGGATGTTCGCCGGTAACGCGATGCTGGCGCCCAAGTCCGTCACCTCCGACCCGGAGACGTTCAACCGGGGCTTCCTCGACGGTCCGTCGGCATCGGCCGGACCCTTCATGATCAGCACGGTGGACCGCGCCGCGCAGCGGATCGTGTTGACCCGCAACCCGAAATGGTGGGGTACCCCGCCACTGCTGGACTCCATCACCTATACCGTGCTCGACGACGCCGCGGTGATCCCGGCCCTGCAGAACAACGCGCTCGATGCGGCCGGGCTGGCCTCCCTGGACGATCTGGAGAACGCCAGGCGCACCCCCGGTGTCACGATCCGCCGGGCCCCCGCCCCGAACTGGTACCACCTCACCATGAACGGCGCCGACGGCGCGATCCTGTCCGACCCCGGACTGCGGACCGCGATCGCCAAGGGGCTGGATCGCCAGGCCATCGCCCAGGTCACCCAGCGCGGGCTGGCCGACACCCCGGCCGCGCTGAACAATCACATCTACCTGGCCGGCCAGGAAGGCTACCAGGACAACAGCATCGCCTTCGATCCGGAGGCGGCCAAGGCCGATCTCGACGCCCTCGGCTGGAAGATGAACGGCCAGTTCCGGGAGAAGGACGGCCGCCAGCTCAAGATCCGCAACGTCTTCTACGACGGGCAGAGCACCCGCGCCGTGGCACAGATCGCGCAGAACCAGCTTGCCCAGATCGGGGTCAACCTGGAGTTGGTCCCCGCCGCCGGTGGCGACCTGTTCCCCAAATACGTGACCACCGGGAATTTCGATATGGCCCAGTTCGCCTGGGGCGGCGACGCTTTCCCGTTGGCGAGCCTGACCCAGATCTACGCGTCCGGCGGCGAGAGCAACTACGGCAAGATCGGCACCGCCGAGATCGACGCCAAGATCGAGGAGACCCTTGCCGAACTCGACCCGGCCAAGGCGCGCGAGCAGGCCAACGAGCTGGACACGCTGATCTGGAACGCCGGGCACAGCCTGCCGCTGTTCCAGGCCCCAGGCAACATGGCGGTGCGCAGCAATCTGGCCAACTACGGCCCGACCGGCATCGGGGATATCAACTACTCGACGATGGGCTTCATGAAGTAGCCAACCGCGGCACCCCGTCGGGCACGACACCCTCGGCCTTGGCGGCCAGTTCGACGCCGCGCACCAGCAGGCGGATGCTGAGGTTGGCCGGAAGGGCGTCGAGTTCGGCGGCTCGGGACGCGAGCTCGCCGGTCTGGCCGGCGCTGACGGCGCGGCAGACCTGCAACGCGGCCCGCTCCCGGGTGTCCAACATGCTGTGCCCGGCGGTCGGCAGTTCCACCAGCGTCGCCTCCGGGATGAGTCCGGCGATCCGGCGCGCCACCGCGGGCGGCGTGGTGAGATCGCGGCCGCCGGACAACACCGCGGTCGGCCAGGCGAAGCCGGGCATCGCCGCGATCAGATCGTAGGGCTCGGCCACGAATTCGGGATCGCCGAGCGCGACCTCGCGCAGCGCGACAGCGGGATCCAGCGGCAACCCGTCGGGCTCGGCACCGTAGTTGAGCTCGCGGTAGGCGATGCGCTCGACCAGATCGGGCTCGTGGTGAAAGGCCGTCTCGCGTTCGAGCAGCAGCCGGGTTCCCAGCCCGACGGCCGACCACAACCAGTCGTGGCCGGCCACCAGCAGTTCCAGCTGCCGGCGCAGCACATCGGGTCCGGCCAGTTCGTAGAGTCCGGTCGCGCGCAACACCGCGGTAGGGCCGAAGTGACCACGCCCCACCAGCTCGCGGATCATCGCCGCGAGTTCCTCGGTGCCCGGTCCGCCGTCCCACAGCACCGCGCGGACGTGGGCCCGCACCGCGGCGATATCGTCGGCGGACAACAGCGGGGAATCCAGCACCATCCCCGCGATACGTCCCGGGTGTCGCACGCCGAAGCCGGCGGCCAGATAGGTCCCATAGGACGCGCCGTAGATGTGGGCGGTGTCGACCCCGGCATCGTCGAGCACCGCGGCGATATCGTCGACCGCGGCGTCGACGGTCATCGCCGCCGGCGGCAGGTCACGGCCGTCGTCGCCATGGCGGGACAGGCCGATCCCGCGGTGCTCGACCATGATGACGTCCAGACCGGCGTGCGCGGCCTTCCGGCGAAAGGCCCGGTAGAGGGCCACCGAGGCCGCTCCTGGCCCGCCGGGGACGACGACGATCGGATGCGCGGACTTGCGTCCCGCGCGCACATAGTGCAGGTCGAACTGCTCGCCGGTGCCCGCGCCGACGGAACGGCGGACGGCCCGCACGCCCGGCAGGGCGGCAAGCCTGTCGTGGGCCCGGCGGCGTGCGGTGAAGGTCATCGTCGTTCATTGTGCCCCGCCGGGCGTTCATGAGAGCCCGCGGAGCCCGTTCTCAGGATCGCGGTGAGCACAAGCCGTGCGGGCATCGCCGGTCGCTCGGTACTACTGAGGCATGACGACCGTCGAGAACACCCATCACATCCTGCCGGGAACACCCGAATGGACCGATCTGCTGAACAGCATCGGAGCCGGTTCCCGTGACCGAGACCTCAACGACGAGAATCCCTTTGACCAGGTAGCAGCGTTGAAGCGTGCCGGGTTCGGCACACTGCGGCTGCCGAAGGAGCTCGGCGGGGCGGGCCTGACCGTGCCACAGCTGTTTTCGGCGGTGATCGATGTCGCCCGCGCCGATCCGATTGTCGCCCACATCTTCCGGGCCCACTTCTGGTTCGTCGAGGAGCGGTTGCGTGCACAATCGCGCACCTGGCTGGATCTGGCCGCCGAGGGCAAGATCTTCGGCAACGCCTTCAGTGAGAAGGGCAGCAATGCCGTCGGCAGCCTGGTGTTCAACACCCGCCTGCTGCCCCACCCCGAGGGGGGATTCCGTCTGGACGGTGAAAAGTACTACAGCACCGGCACGCTGTTCGCCGACTATCTGACCGCGACCGCGACCACCGACCACGATTCGGTGGCCACCGTGGTGGTGCCCGCCGACCGGCCGGGAGTCAAGATCATCGACGATTGGGACGGTTTCGGTCAGCGCCGCACCGGCACCGGGACCACGACGTTCACCGGTGTCGCGGTGAACGAGGACGAGGTGCTCGCCGACACCCCCTATGACGCGGAGCCCGTACCGACCGTGCAATACGCGTCGTTGCAGCTCTACGTCCATGCCGTGGTGGCCGGTGTGCTGGCCAATGTGGTCGACGACGGGGTGGCGCTGCTGCGCTCCAGGGAGCGCAGCTTCAGCCATGCCGTCGCCGAGAGCCCGACCAACGATCCGCTGTTGCAGCGTCAACTCGGTGAGCTCGCCAGCACCGCGCACGTGGCACGCATCGCCGTGCTGGATGCCGCCGCGGCCATCGGCGCGGCCACCGATTCGGAGATCGACGGTGTCCCGGACGCCGCGCTGGCCACCGAGGCACAGCTGCGGGTGGCCAAGGTGAAGGTGCATCTGGACGCCATCGCACCCGACGCCGCGTCGCGGCTGCTCGAGCTCGGCGGTGCCAGCGCGTCCAGCCGGACCCGCAACCTGGACCGGCATTGGCGCAATATCCGCACCATCACGTTGCACAACCCGGTCGGGCTCAAGGCGCGAGCCATCGGGCAGAACCTGCTGCACGACACTGCGCTGCCTGCCAACGCGTACTTCTGATCAGCGATTTGTGGAGCGGCACCCGCACTCAGCGCGGGTGGCGCTCCACAAATCGCACCGAAAGGTGACCCACTCATGCCCAAGCAACTGCACCTCGGCGGATTCCAGATCGCATCCCAGGTGACCCACTCCCATGCCGCGTGGCGCCACCCGGGCAGTGACACCGACTTCACCAGCCCCGAGTACTACCACCGCATCGGGCGGATACTGGAGCGCGGCAAGTTCGACTTCGTGTTCTTCGCCGACCTGCTGGCCGCCCCGGCCCAGTACGGTCGCGATATCACCGAACCGCTGCGCCGCGGCACTCAGGCGACCGCCACCCTGGACCCGTCGATCGTCGCGGCCAGTATCGGCGCGGTGACCTCCAAGCTGGGTGTGGCGATCACCAAGTCCGCCACCTTCTTTCACCCCTACGAGCTGGCCCGCATCTTCGCCAGCCTCGATCACATCACCCGTGGGCGGGTGGCGTGGAACATCGTGACATCGCTGACGGCCAGCGAGGCCCAGAACTTCGGACAGGACAGCCACCTCGATCACGAGTTCCGCTACGAGCGGGCCGAGGAGTTCCTGCGCGCCACCTTGGAGTTGTGGTCGTCATGGGAGCCCGATGCGCTGGTCGTCGACAAGACCAGCGGGGTATTCGCCGACCCGGACAAGATCCGGCGCGTCGAGCATGACGGGAAGTTCTTCCGCACCCGCGGTCCGCTGAACGTGCCGCGGTCCCCGCAGGGCCGGCCGGTGCTCATCCAGGCCGGCTCGTCGAACACCGGCCGGGACTTCGCGGCACGATGGGCCGAGGCCATCTTCGAGATCGACCCCACCCCGGAGGGGCGGCGCGCCTACTACGACGACATCAAGTCGCGGGCAAGCAATTTCGGCCGTAACCCCGACCAGGTGCTGATCTTCCCGGCATTCATCCCATTCATCGGTGAGACCGAGTCCATCGCCCGGGAGAAGCAGGCGTTCCACAATGAGCTGGCCGACCCGATCTCCGGTCTGATCACGCTGAGCGTGCACACCGACCACGACTTCTCCCAGTACGACCTGGACGCGCCGGTCGAGGATGTCCAGGTCACCGGAACCCAGGGTTTGTTCGACACCGCACGACGAGTGGCCAACCGGGACAACCTGACCCTGCGCGATATCGGCAAGTGGTACGCCCAGGGGGTGCTGCTGCCGCAGTTCGTCGGTACCGCGACCCAGGTCGCCGATCAGATCGAGGAGTCGTTCACCGCGGGCGAGGCCGACGGGTTCATGGTGTCGGCCGCCCAGAGTCCGGGCACCTTCAACGATTTCGTCGACTATGTGGTGCCCGAGCTACAGCGGCGCGGCCTGTTCCGCACCGAGTACACCGGTGACACCCTGCGCGAGCACCTCGGTCTGGACACGGCACCGGCCGGTGCCACGCGGGTGGAGGCGGTCGCCTAGGCGGTCAGCTCGATCAGCTGGGCGTCGTCGACGGCGGCGTACCGGTCGGGGCTGCACGTCAGCACGATCACCTGACCGTCACCGCCCACGGCGTCGAACACCGCGGCCATCTTGGTCAGCCGGTCCGGGTCGGTGAATCCGAGCGCATCGTCGATGACGACGGGCACGGTGTCCTCCTTGGCCACCAGGGAGGCACAGGCCAGCCGAGCGACGATGCCCATCTGTTCCTTGGCGCCACCGGAAAGGGATTCGTAGCCGACGGTGGTGCCCGCCAACGTACGGCTGCGGATGGTCAGGTCGGTGTCGATATCGACCTCGAAGTCCGGCCCGAACACCAGACGCCCCAACCGCTCGATCTCGGTCCGGAACGGCTGGACATAACGCAGCCGGGCCGACTCCCGATGTCGCAGCATGACGGTACGCAGCAACGCCGCCGCGCGGGCACGGCGTCCGACCCGCTGGAACTCGCCGTGGGCGTGCTCGCGTTCGGCCTCGGCGGCATCCAGCGCGCCGCGGCGCCCCTGGCTGCCGTAGACCTTGAGTGCGGCGGAGACCTCGGCCAGTGCGGCGGCTGCGGCCTCCCGCTCGACGAGCAGCAGCTCCAACGCCGCCGTGGCCGATTCGAGTTCTGCGGCAACGGCATCCGGTTGCGCGGCGGCCAGTTCGCCCTCGAGTCGGGCCAGCTCGGCCGTCGCGCGGTTGGCACGTTCGGCATCGGCCTCGGCCTGCAGGCTCAGCTGCTCGTCGGCCGCGGCCATCCGCGCGACCGTCAACCGTTGGGTGGCCGCCTCCAGCTCGGCCTGCACACCTTCGAGCTTCTGGCGCAGCATCCCGGCGGTGACGGCGGCCTCAGTGCACTTCGCAGTGGCCGCCGCGACCACATTGCGTCGCACGGTGGCCTGCTCGGCGGCCGTGTTGTGCGCGGCCACGGCATCGGCCAGCGCGGCGCGCGCGGCATCGGTATCACCGGCGGCCTCGGAACCAGCCGGCGGCAGGCCGGCCGTCAACTCGGCATGGCGGGCGCGCAGCTGCGCCGCGGTCTCGTGATCGGTGAGCGCGGCCACCGTGGCCTGTGCGGCGGACCGCTGGGCGCGTAATTCCCGGCGGCGCTCGTCGAGCGCGTGGGCCGCCGCCACATCGGCGACTCCGGCCCGCTCGAGCAGCTGTGCCAGCCGCTGGTGCGCGGCGTCGAGTTCGGCATGGGTCTGCAGGGCGTCGGCGCCCGGCGACACGCGGGCACGCAGTACCCCGGGCACCTCGATCATGGTGGGTTCGGCGACCGCGGTGTTCCAGTCGGTGCCGGCGGCGAGGTCGACGTCCGTGTCACCGACACGCAGGGTGACATCGCCCAGCGCGACGAGTTCGACGTGTGCCGAGGCCAGTTCGGCCCGGTCGGCGGCACGCTCCACCGCGCGGGCGGCGGCGTCGATGTCCTTGACCAGGGCGTCGGTCATCAGATTGGCGGCCAACTCACCTTCGATGCCGGCCAGCTGATCGGTGACGGCGTCGAGCTTGGCGATCCGCGCGGCGAGCCGGGCCGCCTCGTCACGGGCGACGCATGCGGCAAGTTCGGTCCGTGCGGTGTCGACGGCCGCGGCGGCGGCCGCGGCGAGGGCGTTGGCCTGCTCGGCGTCGGCCTCGGCGGCCTCGACCACCTCGCACGCCAACCGGTGCGCCTGCGCGGATTCGGCCGCGGTGGCCACCAGTTCGGCTGCCGCCATGGACCTTTCGTCGATATCGATGCGTAGGCGACGGCGTTCGGTCACCGCGGCAGCCGCCGCGGTGTGCGCGGCGTCGGCCGCCTCGGCCAGCAGCTTGGCGGTGTCGCGCGCGGCCGACAGTGTGCGCACGGCCTCGGCGGACTCGACCGCCGCACCGCGCCTCGCCTCGGCGGCGCTGACCCGTTCGGCCAGTCCGGACAATTCCGCGGTGAGCACGGCATGCCGGGTGACGGCCTGCTCGACCTCGCGCAGCGCCGCGGCGCACTGCGTCACGGCATCATCGGCCGCGCGCAACCGGGAGGTGGCCGCCGCCCATACTCCGGTCGGTCGGCCGGTCGCAGTGAAGTACTCCAGATACTCGCGCTCGATCTTGTCGATCAGCAGCGGATCGGCATCACCGGCCGGCGCGCCGGCGGCATCGGGAACCTGGACGGCATTGTCCGCCGCTCCGGCGGCCACATCCAGTGCCCGCGACAGGGCGTCGCAACCCGAGAGGTCCACCGGCGCGGTCGCCGATGCCTGCAGCACCCGCTGCGCCTGCCAGAGCGCGGTATCGACCGTCTCGTCGAGGATCGCGAGCACCCGGTCATGGGCTTCGTCCCCGGTCAGCTGGCGACGGGTCGGTGCGAGCTCGGTGAGCACCGTCTCGGCCTTCTTGTGGAAACGCTTCCGATATATGAAACGGTATGGCCCGGTGGAAATCTCGGCGCTCACCTCGGCACCCACATCGGCGTGGGTCGGCTTGACGGCCTTGACCTCCTTCTTCGACGAACGGTCCTTGACGGTCAGCAGGAGATCCAACGCCTCGATCATCGAGGATTTGCCGATCTCGTTGGCGCCGCTGACCACCACGACACCGCGCTCCGGGAACTCGATGTCACGGTGGAGCACGCCGCGGTAATTGGTGAGTGTCAACCGGTGCAGCTTCACGCGACGTTCCCCTGTCCGTGCGGAGCGCTCAGGCGCAACAACAATGCCAGCGCCGACCGCGCGTCATCGGCGTCGGCGCCATCGGCCCGCGCGGCGGCGACCAATTCCTGTACGGCCCCGGTGGCGAATCCACCGATCGACAACTCGTCGAACTCGCCGTCGGCGGGCAGCACCGCCACGTCGCAGTGCCGGTCCCAGGTGCGCAGGGAGGCGAACAGCCGGGCATAACGGTCCAGGCAGTCGTCGAGTTCTGCCTTGTGCCCGATGGTCAAGGACCCGGTGAGCACCAGGCGCACCACCGTACGTTCCTTGTCCGGCAGCTGATCCAGATTGATATCCAGACCGGCGATGTCACGGTCATCGTTGACATCGTGGCGCAGTGTGATGAAACGCCATCTGCCCACCCGACGCGCGGAGACCTGCACGGGATGCGCGGGGTCGTCCTCGTCGATATCGACCACCAGGACATGACCCGGGTCGGTCTCGACATCATCGAAATTGGTCACCTCGGGAGCACCGGAATACCAGACGCGCCCCGTCGATCCGACCTCGGTCCGAGAGTGCCTGTCCCCCAACGCCACATAGTGCACCGCACCGGCGGCCAGTGTTTCCTCCAGCGCTGCCAGCCTGATCAGCGACGGCTTGGACGGATCGGGATCCAGCACGTCCACACCCCCGTGCGCGACCAGCACCCGCAGCGTGCCGTCGGCCACGACACCGGTGGTGACGGCGGCGGCCAGATCACTGGTCGGCGCCTTGGAACGCCATGGCGCAGCCAGGATCTCCACACCGGGTCGCACCCGGAACACACCGTCCCGGTCGAGCACCGTGACGTTGGCCGGGCATTCGGCGGCAAAGAGCGTGCTGGTGTAGACCGAACCGGCGTCGAGCTGATCATGGTTGCCCGGCAGCAGATAGACGGGTACCTCGATGGCACGCATGGCCTCCAGCGCCAGGCTGACCTCGCGCGGGGAGAGTTGGTTGTCCTCGAAGACGTCGCCGGCCACCACGACGAACTCGGCGCCCACCTCGGCGGCCAGCGCGCCCAGCCCGGCGACAGCCTCACGCCGGGCCGCACCGTAGCGCGACTGCGCTTCGCCGCCGGCGGCGCTGAGGAAGTGCCGAGTCATCCCGAGTTGCCAGTCGGCAGTGTGCAGAAAGCGCATCGGTGCACTCCCTTCCGTGATCGTCTACCGGTTCTGGAAAAGACGCTGCGGTGAGTCTAGGTCGGGCCTCCGACAAGTCCCGGGAGGTGCATCGGCATGGCCCCGCTGTCCTGACCTAGCCTGGTTGCGGTGAAGACCCTGTTGTTGCTGCGACACGCCAAGTCGGACTACCCGGCCGATACCGTCGACCACCGGCGGCCGCTGGCCCCACGCGGTGAGCGCGAGGCCGGGCTGGCCGGCGAGTGGCTGCGGTCCCACGCACCGGCTGTCGACGCGGTGCTGTGCTCGACGGCCACCAGGACGCGGCTGACGCTGGAGCGCACCGGGATCGAGGCACCGGTCCGATATGTCGAGCGCCTCTACGACTCCACACCCGGGATCGTCCTCGCCGAGATCAACGACGTCGGCGACGAGGTGGACACCCTGCTGGTGGTCGGGCACGAGCCGGTGATGTCCGGCCTCGCGCTCGGCCTGGCCGGCGCCGACAGCGATCCCGCGACGGTGGCCGAGGTGGAGTCGAAGTATCCGACCTCGGCGATATCACGGCTGGAGGTGAGCTGTCCGTGGCGCGATCTGCAGCTGGGCGGCGCACGGCTGGCCGAGTTCCACGTCCCGCGCTGAGCCCTACGAGTTGGTGGCCAGCGTCAGTTCCATGAGCTTGATCGCCATCCCGCAGGCGTCGATGCCGGGTGCCTGCGGATTGACCCACCAGCCGACGACACCACTGGCATCGCTGGCCACCCCGCAGGCATTGGCGTCGGTGGGGTTACGCATGACGATCGACTGGACACCGGCGATGCGGCGCTCCTCGACTCCGAATTTCAGATCCTGGGCAACCTGGCGCTCGTAGTCCAGGCTGCCCATCTCGAACCAGAACCGGGTGATGTCGACAAGCCCGTTCGGGTTGGCGGCCTGCCACCGGCACACCGCGCCCACGAAGGTGCTCTGGATGTCGCGCGGGTCGGCACCCACGGTCTCGGCCAGGATGTCCTCGGTCAGCACATCGCACTCTTTGAGCAGGTTCGGGTAGGTGCGCTGGGAGTCGTTGTTACGCGGCCCCGCACCGGAGGACTTGATGGCGGTGCCGTCGACCGCCCGCGAGCAGCCCTGCACCCCGAGCACCATCGTCAGCGCCGCGAGCAGCGCGACAACCACCGTCAACGGACGCTTCATCATGCTCATCGCTGCGCATTCACAATCGATTGGCGGGTCAGTTCTTTGGCCACTTCGCAGGCATCGGGGAACGGCTTCTGGGTGTAGCTCACCGACCACTCGATGAAATCATCGCCGAATCCGATACCGACCTCGCAGAGGTTACGGCCGAGCACCAGGTCCTCGCCGATGCCGACGAAACCGTCGTGTCCCTCGATGCTGACGTCCTCGACACTGGCCCGCGAGAGCTCCATGGTCTTGCGTTCGCGGCCCATCGGACTGCCGCGGAAGTGCGTGAACGAGAAGTGCGGGCCGATGATGCCGCCGCCGACGAGCCACTGGCACCCCACGGACGTGCGCGCCGTGTTGACCAGCCCACGGACCTGGGTCAGCTGGGCGATGGTCTCATCGCTGATCCCGCCGCACTCGGGGAACACCGGGCCGTGCTGGGCCTCCGGAGCAGATTCCGTCGTCGAGGGCACCGAGGGCGTACTGGGGCTCTCGGAGTCCGAACACGCGACGACGACGGGCAGCACCGCAGTGGCGACAACCAGCATCTTCGCCGCGCAGCTGAGTCGGCCGTCACCGCGTCGGAAGATCACGACATGCACTGTAGCGGCCGACCCGCGCTACACCGCTGACATACGGACTGACCTGCCTTTTCGTGTCCCGGCCGCTGACCGGTCCGGACAGCGTGGTGTGCGAGAGTGACCACATGCTGCTGGCACTGGTACGCCACCACGTGCGGCCCTACCGCGGGCTGCTCGCGGTGGTGGCGGTCCTGCAGGTGGTCAGCACCTTGGCATCGCTGTATCTGCCGACGGTCAACGCCGCCATCATCGATGACGGCGTGGCCGCCGGGGACATCGGCCGCATCATCGACCTCGGCCTGGTGATGCTCGGTGTCACCGCATTGCAGGTGGTGTGCGCGGTGGGCGCGGTGTTCTTCGGGTCCCGGGCCGCGATCGGCTTCGGTCGCGATCTGCGCGCCGCGATCTTCGACCACGTCCTGACGTTCTCGGCCACCGAGAGCGCCCGGTTCGGCGCGCCGACACTGCTCACCCGCACCACCAACGATGTCCAGCAGATCCAGTTGCTGGTGCAGATGACGGCGACCATGCTGATCACCGCGCCGATCATGGGCATCGGAGGTATCGCGATGGCGATCCACCAGGACGCCGGCCTGTCGTGGTTGCTGCTGGTCAGCGTGCCGGTGCTGGCAGTGGCGAACTGGTGGGTGGTGTCCAAGCTGCTGCCGATCTTCCGGTCGATGCAAGGCCTGATCGACAACATCAACCGGGTGATGCGCGAGCAACTCGCCGGTATCCGGGTGGTCCGGGCATTCGCCAGGGAGCCGCTGGAACGCGCACGCTTCGCCGCGGCCAACACCGCGCTGACCGATACCGCACTGGTCGCCGGGCGCTGGCAGGCGTTGATGCTGCCCGCGACGACACTGGTCATCAACATCTCCAGCGTGGCGTTGATCTGGTTCGGTGGCCAGCGCATCGATGCCGGCCAGATGCAGGTCGGCTCACTGATTGCGTTTCTGGCCTACTTCATGCAGATCCTGATGGCGGTGGTGATGGCCACCCTGCTGCTGGTGCTGCTGCCCCGGGCCTCGGCATGCGCCGAGCGGATCACCGAGGTGCTGTCCACGGTTGCCCAGATCGGCAATCCCGCCGAGCCCGCCGACGGCACCGATCTGCGCGGCGAGATCACCCTCCACGATGCCACTTTCAGCTATCCGGGCGCCGACCGCGCTGTCGTGCAGGGAGTCTCGCTGACCGCCCGCCCCGGGACCGTGACCGCGATCGTCGGAAGCACCGGGTCGGGGAAGTCGACGCTGCTGTCGCTGATCTGCCGGCTCTACGATGTGACCGGCGGATCGGCCCGCCTGGACGGTATCGACGTGCGCGACTACGACACCGAGGATCTCTGGGCGGCCATCGGCCTGGTGCCCCAGCGCGGTTACCTGTTCTCCGGCACCGTCGCCGACAATCTGCGATACGGCAAGGCCGACGCCGAGGACGACGAGATGTGGGAAGCACTGCGGGTGGCGGCCGCCGACGATTTCGTACGCGCCCACCCCGACGGTCTGGACATGCGGGTGGCGCAGGGCGGCATCAATTTCTCCGGCGGGCAGCGGCAACGGCTGGCCATCGCCCGGGCGGTCATCCGCCGCCCGGCGGTCTATCTGTTCGACGACGCCTTCTCGGCGCTGGACACCCGCACCGACGCCCGGGTCCAGACGGCGCTGCGGGAGGTGTCCGCGTCGGCCACCGTCATCATCGTGTCGCAGCGGATCAGCACCGTGGCCCAGGCCGATCAGGTGATCGTCATCGAGGACGGGATCGTGGTGGGCAGCGGCACCCACGAGTCACTGATCCAGACCTGCCGGACGTACGTGGAGTTCGTGGATTCCCAGTCGGTGGGGATCGCATGACGCGGCCGATGCGCGGGATGCAACCACCGACCGTCCGCTCGCGCGATTTCACCGGTTCGGCGTTGCGACTGCTGAAACGGCTGACCCCACAACGCATGTTGACCGCAACGGTGATCATGCTGGCCATCGGCGGCATCGCGATCGGCGTGATCGGTCCCCGAATCCTCGGCCATGCCACCGACCTGCTGTTCGACGGTGTCATCGGCCGCGGACTGCCCGCCGGGTTGAGCAAGGAGGAGGCGATCGCCGCGGCCCGCGCCCGCGGTGACGACAGCATGGCCGACCTGTTGTCCGGGATGAACGTCGTTCCGGGCAACGGGGTCGATTTCACCGCGGTCGCGCACACCCTGCTGCTCGCGCTCGGACTGTATCTGATTGCCGCCCTGCTGGTATGGCTGCAGGCACGCATCCTCAACGTCGTGGTGCAACGCACCATGATGACGCTGCGCGCCGATATCCAGCAGAAGGTGCACCGGCTGCCGTTGTCCTACGTGGATGGCCGCCAACGCGGTGAGCTGCTCAGCCGCGTCACCAATGACGTCGACAACGTGCAGTCCACGCTGGGCATGGCGATCAGCCAGCTGCTCACCTCGGCGCTGACGGTGCTGGCCGTGCTGGTGGCGATGCTGACGATCTCACCGCTGCTGACGGCGCTGACCGTGCTCACCGTCCCGCTGTCGCTGTGGGCGACCCGCACCATCGCGCGCCGTTCGGCGAAGCTGTTCGCCGAGCAGTGGGCCAACACCGGCAGGCTCAATGCCCATATCGAGGAGACCTACAGTGGTTTCACGGTCGTGAAGACCTACGGCCACCGGGCCGCGGCGGCCCGACAGTTCGACACGCTCAATGCCGATGTGCACCGCACCAGCCTCGCCGCCCAATTCTTGTCGGGCTTGGTCGGACCGGCCACCACCTTCATCGGCAACCTCAGCTATGTCGCCGTCGCGGTGGTCGGTGGTATTCAGGTCGCCACCGGGCAGATCACCCTGGGCAGCATCCAGGCCTTCATCCAGTACGTCCGCCAGTTCAACCAGCCGCTGACGCAGGTCGCCGCGATGTACAACGCGCTGCAGTCCGGGATCGCCAGCGCAGAACGGATTTTCGAGCTGCTCGACGCCGAGGAACAGCCCGCGGATGCGCCGGTATCCAGCCGGCCCGTCGGTCCGGGGCGGGTGCAGTTCGAGCGGGTGTCCTTCGGCTACCGGCCCGACTCCCCCGTCATCGAGGAGCTGTCACTGGTCGCCGAGCCCGGCTCGACCGTCGCGATCGTCGGGCCGACCGGGGCCGGTAAGACCACGCTGGTGAACCTGCTGATGCGGTTCTACGATGTCGACTCCGGCCGGATCACCATCGACGATGTCGACATCGCCACGCTGCCGCGGGCCGAGTTGCGCTCGCGCATCGGCATGGTGCTGCAGGACACCTGGCTGTTCGGCGGGACCATCTACGACAACATCGCCTACGGACGGCCCGATGCCGATGCCGACGACGTGCACGCCGCCGCCAGGGCCGCGCACGTCGACCGGTTCGTGCAGACCCTGCCGCTGGGCTACCAGACCCGCGTCGGCGATGACGGCGGTGCCATCAGCGCCGGCGAGAAACAGCTGATCACCATCGCCCGGGCGGTGCTGGCCCGTCCCCAGCTGTTGATCCTCGACGAGGCGACCAGCTCGGTGGACACCCGCACCGAACTGCTGATCCAACAGGCGATGGCCGAGTTACGCAGGGACCGGACCAGTTTCATCATCGCCCACCGGCTGTCCACGATTCGCGATGCCGACCAGATACTGGTGATGGAGGCAGGCCGGATCGTCGAGCGCGGCACCCATGCCGAGCTACTGGCCCGGCGCGGCGAGTACTGGGAGATGGCGCGGGCCTGACGGCTCAGCGCTTGACGAGCACCGCAACTCCCCCGCAGAGGACCAGCGCCACCAACAACAGCGCCGCCCACCCCGCACCCGCGAGCCACCACACCGCGATCAACGCGATGATTGCCGGTGAGGCCAGGAACAACACCATGCCCGGATGCTGTTTGACCACCGCCAACGCACTTCTACCCCGGACCCGATCGATCTCGTCAGCTGCCATGAGATCCAGCATGCCAGCGCGAGGTGATTGGATATGCGGTGAGCGGATAGTGGACGAAACGATCGATGTCGAGGAGCGCACGGTGAGTGGTCAGTGGTTGCGGGATCCCGAGGGACGCTACGAGTATCGCTGGTACGACGGACAGAGCTGGACCGACCAGGTATCCCACCAGGGCCAGGTGTTCGCGTCCCCGCTGGGCCCGCCACCCGGCGCCGGCGGCCACCCGCAGGACGAGCAGCAGGCCGCGCCCGTCCGTCAGGAACCGCAGCAGCAGAGCGGTGACGGGTTCAGCGGTATCACTGGCGACCTGATCGACGGACGGTTCAGCGAGAAGGAGTCGTCGGCGATCGCGCTGCAGAATGAGCGGCTGCTGCGGGTCCGGGTCGGCGAACCGTTCATGGCCCGACAGGGATCCATGGTCGCCTACCAGGGCAACGTCGACTTCGCCTTCGAGGGCGGTGGCGCAGGCAAGTTCTTGAAGAAGGCGCTGACCGGCGAGGGTCTTCCGCTGATGCGCGTCCAAGGCCAGGGCGATGTCTTCCTTGCCGAGCAGGCCAACTACGTGCACCTGCTGCATCTGACGAATTCGGGGCTGTCGATCAGCGGTAAGAACGTGCTGGCCTTCTCGGCGAGCCTGGACTGGAACATCGAGCGGGTCAAGGGCGGCAGTATCGCCGTCGGTGGCCTGTTCAACACCACGCTGCGGGGCAGCGGGTGGGTTGCCCTGACCACCGACGGACCGCCGGTGGTGCTCAATGCCGCCGAGGCGCCGACCTACGCCGACACCAACGCGGTGGTGGCCTGGTCGGCGAACCTGCAGACCCAGCTCAAGACCAGCTTCAAGGCGGGTGCCCTGATCGGTCGCGGGTCCGGCGAGGCCCTGCAGGTCGCCTTCCACGGCCAGGGATTCGTGATCGTGCAGCCCTCAGAGGGCATCACCATCCCGGCGCAATAGTCAGAGGCTGTCCAGGATCGACTTCATCTCCTCGATCTCTTTCTGCTGACTGTCGATGATGGCGTGGGCCATTTCGACGGCCTGCGGATACTGCCCGCCGTCGATCTCGCCCTTGGCCATGGTGACCGCACCCTCGTGGTGTCCGATCATCTGCTCCAGGAACAGCTTGGTGGCCTCCGGACCGGGTGCTGCGCGCAGTTTCTCGATATCGGCGGGTGCGACCATGCCGTCCATCGAGCTGTGATCCATGGCGGGCATCGGCGGGTTGCCCCATTGGTCGAGCCAGCCCTGCATCTGTTCGATCTCGGGTGCCTGCGCCGCCCGGATCTGCTCGGCCAGGGTGACCACCCGGGGATCCACGTCGGGCTTGGCCAGCAGGATGTCGGCCATCTCCACGGCCTGGCTGTGATGCGGGATCATGTGCTGGGCGAACGCGATGTCGTCGCCGTTGTGCGTGCCGGCGTCGGCGCCGGGGCCGGGGTTTGCACCGCTGCCATCGTGACTGGTGTTGTGACCGCTCTCCTGACCGGTGTCATGGCTGTGGTCGGTGTGACCGTCGGCGGCGGGTTCGGATTGACCGGTACAGCCTGCCAGCAGCAGGACGGCGGCCGCTCCTGTTGCGATCGCCATCGCCGTTTTCCTCATCGATGTGTTCCTCCCTACAGACGTGGACGTAGACGTTTACCCATACCCCCTACCGGTATACCATGACAGCATGAGCACCGTCCTTCACGTCCACGGTATGACCTGTGGCCACTGCGTAAAGTCCATCACCACCGCACTCACCGCCGTCGACGGCGTGACCTCGGTGGATGTGGATCTGAACGCCGGCACCGTCACCGTGGGCGGCAGCGCCGCGACCGAGTCGCTGGCGACCGCCATCGAAGACGCCGGCTACGACATGGCCGTATCGGCATGACCTGACCGGCGGGCGCCCGCGCGCCGCCACCCCACCACAGCGCCAGAGAATCGGAGGCGAGATGAGTACCGTCACCCTCGACATCGGCGGCATGACCTGCGCGTCGTGCGCGGCACGAGTGGAGAAGCGACTCAACCGGATCGACGGTGTCGAAGCCAGCGTCAACTTCGCCACCGAACAGGCGCGGGTGGACTATCCCGATACCGTCACACCCGAAGATCTCGTCGCCGCCGTCGAGGCCACCGGATACACCGCCGCAGTGCCGGCCGCCCGGACAGACAGCTCCGAAACCGACAGCATGGGAGCCGAACCCGACGAATCCGCACCCTGGCGTCAGCGGCTGCTGATCTCGGCGGCGCTGTCGCTGCCGGTGGTTGCGTTGTCGATGATCCCGGTGCTGCAGTTCGACAACTGGCAATGGCTGACGCTCACGCTGGCCTCCCCGGTGGTGGTGTGGGGCGCCTGGCCGTTCCACCGGGCCGCCTGGACGAATCTGCGCCACGGTGCGGCCACGATGGACACGCTCATCTCGGTGGGCGTGACCGCGGCCTACGCGTGGTCGGTGTGGGCGCTGTTCTTCACCCACGCCGGCATGCCCGGCATGAAGATGCCCTTCGAGTTCATCTCCCGCAACGACGAACCGCACCTCTATCTCGAGGTTGCGGCCGCGGTGACGACCTTCCTACTGGCCGGGCGCTATTTCGAGGCACGGGCCAAGCGACAGTCCGGCGCGGCGCTGCGGGCGCTGCTGCACATGGGTGCCAAGGATGTGGCCGTGCTGCGTCCCGGGGCGAGCGAAGCGACGGGGAAAAATACCGGGGCGAGCGAAGCGACGGGGAAAAATACCGGGGCGAGCGAAATCCGGATTCCCATAGCGCAACTCGCGGTCGGCGACACCTTCGTCGTACGCCCCGGTGAGAAGATCGCCACCGACGGTGTGGTGACCGCGGGGACCTCGGCGGTCGACGCGTCGATGCTCACCGGAGAGTCGGTGCCGTTCGAGGTGACCGCCGGCGACTCCGTGGTGGGCGCGACCGTGAACGTGTCCGGCCGGCTGGAGGTGCGCGCGACCCATGTCGGCGGCGATACCCAGCTGGCGCAGATGGCCCGCCTGGTGACCGACGCCCAGAGCGGTAAGGCCGACGTCCAGCGACTGGCCGACCGGGTTTCGGCGGTCTTCGTCCCGATCGTGCTGGTGCTGTCGCTGGCGACCCTGGTGGGCTGGTTGCTGGCCGGTGGCGCGGCTGCTGCCGCCTTCACCGCGGCGGTCGCCGTGCTGATCATCGCCTGCCCGTGCGCTCTCGGCCTGGCCACCCCGACGGCGCTGCTGGTCGGCACGGGCCGCGGGGCGCAGCTGGGCATCCTGATCAAGGGACCGCAGATCCTGGAATCCACCCGCCGGGTGGACACCGTGGTCCTGGACAAGACCGGGACCGTGACCACGGGCCGGATGTCGGTGGTCGACGTGCACGTCGCGGCCGGCGAGAACGCCGACGAGATCCTCAGGTCTGCCGGCGCGCTGGAGCACGGTTCCGAACACCCGATCGCGCGTGCGGTCAGCGAGTACGCGGCCCAGCGCGGCCCGCTGCCCGCGGTCGACGAATTCACCAATCACGGCGGCCTCGGCGTCACCGGGCTGGTCGAGAACCAGGCGGTGGCCGCGGGGCGGATCAGCTGGCTGCGCGCGGACTGGTCCCTGGATGCACCGCAGCGTCTGCTACAGCTCGCCGATGACGCGGCAGCCAGGGGGCATACCCCGATCTGGTTCGCCGCCGACGGCCAGATCCGCGCCGTCATCGTGGTGGCCGATACGATCAAAGACACTGCCGCCAAGGCCATTTCCGGATTTCGCGAGCTCGGCCTGACGCCGATACTGCTGACCGGTGACAACCGCAGGGCCGCCGAATCGGTTGCCGGGCAGCTGGGTATCGAACGCGTGGTCGCCGAGGTCCTGCCCGCGGGCAAGGTCGACGTCATCACCGCACTGCAGGCCGAGGGGCACGTCGTCGCCATGGTCGGCGATGGTGTCAACGACGCGCCCGCGCTGGCCACCGCCGACCTCGGACTGGCGATGGGTACCGGCACCGATGTGGCCATCGAAGCATCGGATCTGACCCTGGTGCGCGGTGATCTGCGTGCCGCCGTCGACGCCATCCGGTTGTCCCGCGCGACGCTGGGCACCATCAAGGGAAACCTGTTCTGGGCGTTCGCCTACAACGTCGCGGCGCTGCCGCTGGCCGCGGTCGGGCTGCTCAACCCGCTGATCGCCGGCGCGGCGATGGCATTCAGTTCGGTGTTCGTGGTGAGCAACAGCCTGCGACTGCGCCGGTTCTCCCCGAGCACTGACACCGCGGGCGGCCGCGCAGACTAACCGGACCCGTACCGCGCCCGGAACAGCTTGACCTCGTCCTTGATGCCCTTGAGCCGTTTGGCGCCCGCGAAGGACCATTCGATGCCGGCGTCCGCACCGATCGCATCGTGCACCGCCTCGGTGACCAGGACCGCGCCGGGCCGGGCCGCGCCGGTGACCCGGCTGGCCAGATTGACCGGACTGCCGAACCAGTCACCGGCCCGGTTGACCGCCTTGCCCGAAGCCAGTCCCACCCGCAGTCGCGGGAACTCGTCATCGGCACCGGCGGCTTCCAGCAGCGCCAGCACCGCCGTCAACAACGCCATCGGTTCCGGACTGACCAGCATCACCGCATCGCCGATCGACTTGACGAATCGCACCGGCGGCGCGACCACCTCGTGGGTGGTCTGCACCAGCCGGTTGGCCAGGCCTTCGAGCTCCTCCGGCGGCACCGCCTCGCCCAGCTTGGTGAAGCCCACCAGATCGGCGAACGCGATCGTCACCTCCCGGGCCCCGGGCAGCGGCCGCCCCTCGGCACGCTCGCCCGCGGTCACCGCATCGGTCTCCATGGTGCGGCGCAGCTCCAGGCGCAGCATGTCCTCGATCAGCGGGCCCAGCAGCGGATTGACCTGTCGCAGCAGCGCTTCGGAGGCCACCGCGACGTCCAGCTCGCTGACCCCGGGGGCCATCACCGCCGCCATCGAGGTGAAGCGCATCGCCTCGGCCGTCTTGGACAGGCCGTCGGCGAGCGCCCTTACGACCATGACGATATTGTCCTCGTCGATTCCCATATCGGCGAATTGCTTTGCATATCGCGCTATCTCGCCGTCGACGCGCAGATGGGCCGGCTCGTCGATATCGTCGACCCGTGGCAGACCCAGCGCCCGCTGAACGCGCTGCAGCAGCGCCAGATCGATACCGGTGCGCTCGCATATCTCGCGGGCGGACACATAATCACCGTCATCGCCCAGGATCCGTCGCGACGCCAACAAGACCGGTTCGTCGCAGTCGCGGATCTGTTCGACCGTGACACCCTGGTCCAACAACCATGGGATCAGTTCGGCCCGGTCGGCACGGGCCTGTCCGGTCAACCCGTCGAGCAGGCCGGAGGCCTCGATGTCGAAGTCGATATCGGAGTCGCTACCCACCGGGTCAACCTATACCGGCGGCGGGCAGGATCGGGGCGGTGAGCGACGTGCTGTATGGACTTGAGCCCATCATCGGCGCGCACCCCACCATCCTGGTGTTGGGGAACATGCCCAGCGTGCTCTCCCTGGAGCACCGGCAGTACTACGGCAATCCACGCAACGCCTTCTGGCGGATCTGCGCCGACATCTACGGTGTCGAGCCGGACGCGCCCTACCCACAACGCGCGGCGGCGCTGGCCGGGAACGGGGTTGCGGTGTGGGATGTGCTGAAGTCGTGCCGACGGATCGGGAGCCTCGACGCGGCCATCGAGCCGGCCAGCATGGTGGCCAACGATATCGGCGCGCTGCTGGCCGACCACCCCGACGTCGGCCGGCTGGTGTTCAACGGCAAGGCCGCCGAGCGGAACTATCGCCGGCTGGACGTCGATGCGCCGGACCTGCCGAGCGTGGCGCTACCGTCCACCAGCCCGGCGCACACCATGCCCTATGCCGACAAATTGCGGCACTGGCGGGATGGGCTCGGCTGAAAGCGGGTCGGACCGACCGGCAGGGAGGGGCGGATACGGTGTCTGCATGTCCTGCGTGTTCTGCGCCATCATTGCCGGTGAGGCGCCCGCCGTCCGCATCCACGAGGATGACGACCTGCTGGCGATCCTCGATATCCGCCCCTTCACGCGTGGCCACACCCTGGTGATCCCCAAGACCCACAGCGTCGACCTGACCGACACCGCGCCCGACACCGTCGCGGCGATGGCGACATTGGGCCAGCGCATCGCCCGCGCGGCCCGGCGTTCCGGGCTGCACGCCGACGGCAACAACATCGCCATCAACGACGGCAAGGCGGCATTCCAGACGGTGTTCCACATCCACCTGCATGTCGTGCCACGCCGCGCCGGGGACAAACTGAGCTTCGCCAAGGGCATGCTGGTGCGCCGCGACCCCGACCGTGAGGAATCCGGGCGACTGTTGCGCACCGCACTGGCAGAACTTGACGCGACCGAGCAGGATTGACCCATGAGCATGCCGCCATGGGAGCGATACATCGGGCTCCCACTGCTGTTGTTGCACGACAAGCTGTACAAGGCCACCGACGGCCGGATCGGACACACCATCCCGTTCGGCCCCAAGGCCCTGATCCTGCACACCGTCGGCGCCAAGACCGGCCTGGCACGGGCCAACGCGCTGACCTACGCCCGCGACGGCGAGGACTACCTGGTGGTGGCCTCCAAGGGCGGTGAACCCAAGGCGCCCGGCTGGTATCACAACCTGAAAGCCAACCCGCAGGTCGAGATCAACGTCGGTCCGCGGCGCATCCCCGTGACCGCCAGGGCAGTGTTCCCCGGAGATCCCGATTTCGATCGGCTGTGGCGGATCGTCAACGACATGCGCGGTAACAAGGACCGCTACATCGGGTACCAGAAGCGCACATCGCGGCCCATCCCGGTGATCGTGCTGAGCCCCTAGGCTCGCTGAGTCCCTAGAGCAGTTCCTTGGCCAGCAACTCCAAGGTGCGCTCGCGGGCCGGCGCCGTACCTGCCGCGGTGCCGGCGAACGCCGACGCGACGGGGTTCACCATCACCTCGTCGACGTCGAATTCCGCTGCCAGCGCGCGCATCTGATCGGCCGCCCCGGCGGCGTCCCCGACGACCGTGCGCGCCACCGAGGAGTCGATGATCAACTGCTCCTGCGCCGATACGGAAGTGGCCTCGGCGGCCTCGACCAGATCCAGCGGCCCGAGCGGACGACCGGTGCGCAACCGGCCCATCATCTGCAGATTCGGCAGCAGCAACCGGTGCGCCTCCTCGGCGGTATCGGCCACCGACGCATTGACGGTCAGGAAGGTCCGCGGCGCGGAAAGCTCAGGGCTGGGCCGGAATTCGGCACGATAGGTGGCCAGCGCCTCGGCGGTGCCCTGCCCGGAGAAGTGGTTGGCGAACACGTAGGGCAGCCCCTTGGCGGCGGCCAGGTGGGCCGAGTACATCGATGAACCCAACAACCACAATGTGCACTCCCCGACCGCGGCCGGAGTCGCCTTGAGGGTGTAGTCCTGCTGGGCCAGCATTCCCCGCGACAGTCCCACCCGCGCGCCACCGGTGCTCATCAGGGCCGCGACATGGTCGAGGTACTCGGGAAACCGCTCGATGTCCTCGTCGTTGGCGGCCCGGGCGCCGCGCAGCGCCATCGAGGTCACCGGATCGGATCCCGGTGCCCGGCCGATGCCCAGGTCGACACGGCCAGGGGCCATCGCCTCCAGCAGGGCGAACTGTTCGGCGACCGCCAGCGGCGCATGGTTGGGCAGCATCACCCCACCCGAGCCGAGCCGGATCCGTTCGGTCTGGTGGGCCAGATAGGCCAGCAGCACCGGCGGGCTGGTCGCCGCCACGGCAGGCATGTTGTGGTGTTCGGCAACCCAGTAGCGGGTGAAGCCCAACCGGTCGGCGGTCTGCGCGACCTGCACGGTCGCCGCCACCGCGTCGGCGGTGCTCTGATCGGTGCGGACAGGGACGAGGTCCAGGACAGATAGACGCATTAGTGGTTCAACGTCGCCGCGGCCCCGTTTCGTTCCCGGCGATCTTGGCCGCCGTGGTGAAGACATCGTCGAGCATCGCCGGGGTGAGCCGGCCGGTGAACATGTTCTGTTGGCTGGGGTGATAACAGCCCAGCAGCACCGCACCCGAGGTCAACCGCACCTGCACACCGTGGCCGAACACCGGCTTCGGTCCCGCGGCCAGCTCGTCGGCCACCAGCCCGGACGCCACCTGCCAGGCGAATCCGCCGAGTGCCACCACCACCCGCACCGACGGTCTGACCCGTTGCCACTCCGCGGTGAGCCACGGTGCACAGGTGGTCCGCTCGTCCGGGGTCGGCTTGTTGGCCGGTGGCGCGCACCGCACCGGTGCGACGATCCGCACCGCCTCGGTGCTCAGGCCGTCGGCGGCGTCGACACTGATCCCGGCGCTGACCAGACCGGCCCTGAACAGCGCCGCGAACAACTGGTCGCCGGAGCGGTCCCCGGTGAAGACACGGCCGGTGCGATTGGCGCCGTGCGCGGCCGGGGCCAATCCGACGATCAGCACCCGCGGGCGGCGCGCACCCCAGCCGGGGATGGGCCTACCCCAGTAGGGCTGGTCGGCGAACGCGCGGCGCTTCTGCACCGCGACGTCCTCACGCCACGTCACCAGCCGCGGACAGGCCCGACAGACGCTCACCTCGGCGTCCAGGACGGCCAGCGAGCGGGCGCCGGCGGCCAGCACCTCGACATCGGCGGCGGCGCGCGCCACCGGAGTGGTCCGCTTGGCGGGATCACCCGGCCAGCCCGAGCCCGGAGGCACCGGGGAGGAGAACGGTTGCCCGGTGCGCGGATGCGGCAGTTTCGGCTCATCTGCAGGCACGGATCCATCCTCCCCCGCGGCCGCTAAATCGGTCGCGAGGACGCCGATACCGCTGCTAGATTCGCCGCGATAGCCATGCAGACCCGCAGCCGAGGCCCGGCGTACCTCATCTTGTTCGCCGCATGCGCGGCCGGTGCGGGCAACGGCATCTCCATGGTCGCGTTCCCGTGGCTGGTGTTGCAGCGCAACGGGTCGGCATGGGAGGCATCGCTGGTGGCGATGGCCGGGACACTGCCGCTGCTGGCCTCGACCGTCATCGCGGGTGCTGCGGTGGACTACATCGGCCGCCGGCGGGTCTCGATGATCTCCGATGCGCTGTCGGGGCTGTCGGTGGCCGCCGTACCGGTGATCGCATTGGTGTTCGGGGTGGCCGCCGTCAACGTCGCGGTGCTGGCCGCGCTGGCGGCGCTCGGCGCGGCCTTCGACCCGGCGGGGATGACCGCCCGCGAGACCATGCTGCCCGAGGCCGCGACCCGCGCCCGGTGGACCCTCGATCACGCCAACAGCGTCTACGAGGCGGTCTTCAACCTGGCCTATATCGTCGGCCCGGGCATCGGCGGCATGCTGATCGCCACGATCGGCGGTATCGAGACGATGTGGGTGACCGCGGCCGCGTTCGGCGCGTCCATCCTGGCCATCGCGGTGCTGCGCCTCGACGGCGCCGGACCACCGGACCGCTCCCAGCTGCCCGAACAGGTTTGGGCCGGTGTGGTCGAAGGCCTGCGCTTCGTCTGGAACCTCAAGGTGCTGCGCATTCTGGCGCTGATCGACCTGGCCGTGACCGGGCTGTACATGCCGATGGAAGCGGTGCTGTTCCCGAAGTACTTCACCGATCGCAATGAACCCGCCCACCTGGGCTGGGTGCTGATGGCCCTCTCGATCGGCGGACTGGTCGGCGCGCTCAGCTATGCGGTGCTGTCGAAGTACATGAAGCGACGCACCACCATGCTGATCGCGGTCCTCACCCTCGGCGTGGCGATGACGATCATCGCGTTCCTGCCGCCGCTGCCGCTGATCCTCGGACTGTCGGCGCTCGTCGGCTTCGTCTACGGACCGATCCAACCCATCTACAACTACGTCATGCAGACCAACGCGCCGGCGCATCTGCGTGGCCGGGTGGTCGGGGTGATGGGTTCGCTGGCCTACGCCGCCGGGCCGCTGGGGTTGTTGCTGGCAGGGCCGTTGGCCGATTCCGCGGGGCTGCACGCCACCTTCCTCGCGCTGTCGGTGCCGATGTTGCTGATCGGTCTGGTCGCCACCGGGTTGCCCGCGCTGCGTGACCTCGACCGTGACCGCGGCGCCGACCGGTAGCGCGCCGTGGGCGCTGAACCTGAACTGCCGCCCTGCCCCACAGCGATCGCCGACTAGGCTTTGCGAGTGCGGTTGACGTGGCCACTGGTGGGGCGAGCGGCGGAGATCCAGACGATCCGCCAGGCCGTCACGTCACCGGAGCTGCGCGGCATCGTGGTGTCCGGTCCGGCAGGCGTCGGCAAGAGCCGGCTGACACGGGATGCGCTGCAAGGTAGCCCGTCGCACTGGATCGTCGGCACCACCGCGGCACGCACGTTGCCGCTGGGCGCCTTTGCCGCGTGGGCTCCCGACTCCGATGGCGACCGGCTGCAGTTGGTCCGCGGCGTCATCGACGCCGTGACCGCCACCGCCACCGGCGAACCGGCCGTCATCGGCGTCGACGACGCCCATCTGCTCGATGATCTGTCCGCGTTCGTGCTGCACCAGATCGTGCAGCGCGGCGCCGGGCGGGTCGTGCTGACCGTGCGTGACGGCGAACCGGTGCCCGACACCGTCCGCGAGATATGGAAGGACCATCCGTTCGATCGGTTGGAACTGCGCCCCCTGCGCCAGCCGGACAGTTCGGCTTTGCTCACGGCGGTGCTGGGTGGGGCCGTCGACGAATCTGCCGCGCAACGACTTTGGGATCTGACCCGGGGCAACGCGCTGTATCTGCGCAATATCGTCGAACACGAATTGGCCGAGGGCAGGCTGGTGTTGCGCGAGGACCGCTGGCAGTGGCTGGGGCGCCCGGTGCTGCCGACCGGGCTGGTCGAGCTCATCGAATCGCGGTTCCGTGATCTCGAACCAGCGGTCGGGGAGGCCATCGATGCACTCGCCATCGCCGAACCGCTCGAACTGGCTGTCCTGCAGCGGGTCACCTCCGTGGACGCGGTCGAGGCGGCCAACGTCCGCGAACTGGTGGTGCTCCAGGACACCACCGAGGGTGTGCAGGCCCGAATCGCGCACCCACTCTACGGCGAACTGCGGCGCAGCCGTTGCCCGGCGGCCACCCTGCGCCGGCTACGTGGCCGCATCGCCACCGAGTTGACGACCCGCAACCAGGCCGACGATCTGCGGGCGACCGTCCGGCGCGCCACCCTGCTCATCGACTCGGACCTCACCCCCGATCCCGACCTGCTTCTGAAGGCCACCCGCGGCGCCATCAGGCTCGCCGACCTCGCGCTGGCCGAGCGGCTGGCGACGGCCGCCCAACAGGCCGGCGCGGGCCCGGAAGCCACCTACCTTCGGGCGCACGCACTGTCCTGGCTGTTCCGCGGGCAGGAAGCCGAGGACATCCTGGCGGCGCTGGACACCACCGTGCTGTCCGATGCCGAACGCGCCGGGTTCGCCCACCTGCGCGCCTCCAACCTGCTCTGGGCGCTGCACCGGCCGGACGACGCCAAGGCGCACGCCGACGTGGTCGCCGCCGACCTCAGCCCGGCCGGCAGGCAGTGGCTGGACGCCTTCCGCACCGTGTACTGGTTCGCCATGGACCGGCCCGCGGACGCCGAACGGGTCGCCGAGGCGGTCGACCTCGCCGCGCTGCCGGAAGTGCTGCGCGGTGAGACCGCGTGGGCCCTGGCCACCATCGCCGCCGACGCCGGTCGTCCGGACGTGGCCGGCGAACTGGTGGCCGTCGGCTACCGGACCGCGGAGCACGGTGCCTTCGACACACCGCACATCCGGTTCAACCTGGCCGACTCCGAACTGACTGCCCTGGTGCTCGCCGGCCGGATCCAGGATGCCGGGCAGGTGGCTGAACGGGTGGTCTCCGAGGCCACCGATCTACCCGGCACCGCCCACTCCCTGGGCCCGGCGATCGCCGCCCGCGCCGCGCTGGCGCACGGTGACATCACCGGGGCGACAGCGCTTTTCAGGCAGATCGCCGCGGTGATGGCCGGCCATGCGAAGGGATGGGGGTTCCGATACGACATCGCCCATGCCACGGCGTTGGCCATGCGCGGTGCCGCCGATGAGGCCGAGGCCATCCTCGACCGGCTCGATGCACTGGACCGGCCCTACCGCCCGTTGCACTACGAGCGCGCCGTGGCCCGCGCCTGGGTGGCGGCGGCCCGCGGCTGGGTCAGCCAGGCCACCACGACGCTGTCGAGCGCCGCGCACCAGGCCGGCGCCGAGCGCCGGTTCGCCGCGGAGGTCTGGTGCCTGCAATTGGCCACCCAGTTCGGTGACCGCAGCCACGCCGACCGGCTGACCGAACTGTGCGACCTGGTGGAAGGTCCGCGGGCAGGCCTGGCGGCCCGGTTCGCGACCGCACTGCGCACCGGTGACGCGGCCGAACTGTGCACGGTGTCGGAGGAATTCGAGCGGATCGGCGATCGTGTCGCCGCGCTGGACGCCGCCGCCCACGCCGCGACGATCTTCCGTGGTCAGGGCAAACGAGGGTCGGGGCTGACCTGTTCGACGCGCGCGGACGCCCTGGCCGCCGAGTGCGGCGTGCGCACCCCGACCGAGGAGTCGGCCAGCGAGGAGATCCCGCTGACCGGCCGGGAACGGGAGGTGGTCGCCGTGCTGGCGGCGGTCACACCGCTGCCGAGCAACCGCGATATCGCCGACCGGCTCAGCCTGTCGATCAGGACCGTCGAGGGCCACATCTACCGGGCGATGAACAAGACCGGTACCACGACCCGCGAAGAGCTGGCCGAACTGCTGCGTCGCCGCCGCCCATAGACTCATGAGGTGAGTTCCGCGCTGGACGGCCTGATCGCCGCATTGCCCGAGGGCACCGTCGTCACCGACCCCGATATCGTCGCCTCCTACCGCCAGGACCGCGCCGCCGACCCGGACGCGGGCATCGCGCTGGCGGTGGTCCGCCCCCGCGGCACCGAGGATGTGCAGACCATCGTCCGGTGGGCAGCCGCCAACGGGGTGGCCGTCATCCCGCGCGGTGCGGGCACCGGCCTGTCCGGTGGTGCGACGGCCCAGGACGGCAGCATCGTGCTGTCCACCGAGCGGATGCGCGATATCACCGTCGACACCGCGACGCGCACCGCGGTGGTGCAACCGGGGCTGCTCAACGCCGAGGTGAAGAAGGTCGTCGCCGAGCATGGGCTGTGGTATCCCCCGGACCCGTCCTCGTTCGAGATCTGCACCATCGGTGGCAACATCGCGACCAACGCGGGCGGGTTGTGTTGTGTGAAATACGGCGTCACCACCGACTACGTGCTGGGCCTGCAGGTGGTGCTGGCCGACGGGACCGCGGTGCGCCTGGGCGGGCCGCGCCTGAAAGATGTTGCCGGACTGAGCCTGACCAAGTTGTTCGTCGGCAGCGAGGGCACCCTCGGCATCATCACCGAGGTGACGTTGCGGCTGCTGCCCCCACAGCACCCGGCATGCACCGTGGTGGCCACGTTCGCCTCGGTGGAGGCGGCAGCCGATGCCGTCGTCACCATCACCGGCAAGATCCGGCCCTCGATGCTGGAGTTCATGGACGCCGCGGCCATCAACGCCGTCGAAGACAAGCTCAAGATGGGTCTGGACCGCACCGCGGCGGCCATGATGGTGGCCGCCTCCGATGACCGCGGGCCGGCCGGTGCCGCCGATGCCGAGTTCATGGCCGCGGTGTTCACCGAGGCCGGTGCCACCGAAGTGTTCTCGACATCGGACCCGGCGGAGGGTGAAGCATTCGTGGTGGCCCGCCGGTACGCCATCCCGGCGGTGGAGGCCAAGGGGTCGCTGCTGCTGGAGGATGTGGGCGTGCCGTTGCCGTCGCTGTCGCATCTGGTTGCCGGTATCGAGAAGATCGCCGCACAGCACGACCTGCTGATCTCGGTGATCGCTCACGCCGGCGACGGCAACACCCACCCGTTGATCGTGTTCGATCCCGCCGATACCGATATGGCCCGCCGGGCCGAGATCGCGTTCGGCGAGATCATGGACCTCGCGGTGTCGCTGGGCGGCACCATCACCGGTGAGCACGGGGTGGGCCGGTTGAAGAAACCGTGGCTGGCCGGCTACCTGGGCCCCGAGGCGATGGAGCTCAACCGCCGGATCAAGGCCGCCCTGGACCCGGCCGGAATCCTGAACCCCGGCACCGGGATCTGATCGGCCCGCTGGGTCAGCGCCCGGCGATCTGCCAGTCCGATGCGTCGGTCTGCTCGGTCCAGAAGCGGGCGAACCGGCCGCCGGCGGCGAGCAACTCGTCGATGGCACCGTCCTCGACGATCCGTCCGTTCTCGACGAACAGTACGCGGTCGGCACCCTGGATACTGGCCAGCCGGTGCGCGACGATGACCCGGGTGCGGTCGCGCAGGTCTGCGGTCAGGGCCGCGACGACGGCAGCCTCGTTCTCGGTGTCCAGCGCGCTGGTGGCCTCGTCGACCAGCAGCACCGGCGCCGGTTTGATCAGCGCGCGGGCGATGCTGACCCGCTGGCGCTCGCCACCGGAGAGCGCCGAACCGGCCTCCCCCACGACCGTGCGGTCACCATCGGGCAACCGTGCGGTGAGTTCGCCGACCCGTGCGCGTGCGGTTGCCGCACGGTAGGACTGTTCCCCCGCATCCGGATCACCGATCAGGATGTTGTCGCGCACCGATCCGTCGAACAGGTAGGGATGCTGGAACACCATGCTGATGGCCGCGCGCCGCGCCGCGGGGTCGAGCTGCGCCAGATCCTGCCCATCGAAGAGCACCCGGCCGCTGCCGGGCTCGTGTAGACCGGCGATCAGGCCGAGAATGGTGCTCTTGCCCGAGCCGGACGGTCCGACGATCGCGGTCGTGGTGCCCGGTTCGAGGGTGAGGCTGAGTTCGCTCAGGACCGTCGACTCGCCGTACCCGAACGACACCCGGTCGAATTCGATTCGGGGTGCGCGGTCACCGCGCAACACATCGGCGCCCGCGCTGCGGGTCGGGGCGTCGAGCACCTGCTGGATCCGGGCCAGCGTGGCGCGGGTGGATTCCAGTGCCCCGGACAACTCACTCAGGACGGTGAACGGTTCCAGATAGCGTGCGATGACCACGATGAGCGCGACGGCCTCGGGCACCGTCAACGCACCGCGCACCGTGAGAATGGTTGCGGCCGCAGCGAAGACGATCAGCGCAAGTTGGCTGGCCAGGCTGAAAAGGAGCTGCCCGGGAACCTGCATGGTGAGCAGCCGCAGGCCGGCTCCGTGCTGGGCCTGCAGCGCGTCGCCCACCAGGCTGCGGGCGGGATCGACACGGCGTGCCGCGCGCAACGCCTGCTGGGTACGGGCGAACTCGATGATCCGTTCGGTGAACGCGGTGTTGGCCTCGGCGGCGAGGCGGTCGGCGCCGCGGGTCAGCCGGCCGGAGCACCACAGGGCCCCGAGCAGCACCGCGACACCGGCCAGCGCGGCGAGACCGAGTGGCACCGAGATCATCAGCAGGGCAAGCGATATGGCCGTGGGCAGCAGCACGGCACCGATCAGCGGGGTCAGCAGGTTGACCACCAGGCCCACCAGCTCGGGCCCGGTGGCCGCGATGGCCGCCCGGGTGGTCGCGGTGTTGTCCTGGGACAGCCAGTCCAGTCGGATGTCCGGGAGCCGGTCGGCCATATCGTGCTGGGTGTTGTCCAGCACGGCAAAGCCGATATCGAAACCGAGTGCCGCCGTGCGGGTGTCGATCACCCAGCCGGCCACGGTCAGCGCCGTCAGCCAGCCAAGCCAACCCCAGGCGTCACCGGGTGTGGTGCTGAACAGCGCAGCGACCAGCGGCACCAGCAGCACCACCCCGACCGCCCGCAGTACCACCGAGATGACGGTCAGCGTGGTGTACAGGCCGACCTTGGCGCGCCGGTCGGCGGGGATCAGGGCCAGCAGGGTGCGGATCATCGGGTGGCCTCCGCGGCGGCGGTGACCGGGCGCGCGGATTCCCACAGCGCCCGGTAGCGCCCGTCGGCGGCCAGCAGCTGATCGTGGGTTCCGGTCTCGGCGATCGCACCGTCATCGAGGACGACGATCTGGTCGGCATGGGTGATGGTGTGCAACCGGTGCGCGATGACGAGCACGGTCCGGTCGGAGGTCAATCGGTTGAGCGCCTGTTGCACAAGATATTCCGATTCCGGGTCGGCGAATGCGGTGGCCTCGTCGAGGATCAGTACCGGGGTGTCGGCCAGAATGGCGCGCGCGATGGTCAGGCGTTGCCGCTCCCCGCCGGACAGTCCCGCACCGGAGCCGAGCACCGTCTCGTAGCCCTCGGGCATGCCCTCGATGCGATCGTGGATACGGGCTTCTCGGGCGGCGGCGATGATCCGGTCGGTATCGGCGTCCGGGTCGGCGAGCGCGATGTTGTCGGCCACGCTGCCGTGCACCAGTTGCGTGTCCTGCAGCACGAATCCCACCCGCCGATACAGCTCGTCGGCCGACAGCGCGCGGATATCGTCACCGCCGATCGTGATCGCGCCCTGCTGGACGTCGTGGAACCGGGCCAGCAGCGCGGCGAGTGTGGACTTGCCCGAGCCCGACGGGCCGACCAGGGCGGTGACCGTCCCGGGTGCCAGGGTCAGCGAAACATCCTTGATGACCGGCACTTCGGGTCGGTAGCCGAAGCACACCCGGTCGAAGACGACCGTCGGTGCACCACCGCCCTGCCCGGTCACGAGATCCGCGCGGACGGCCAGCTCGGGTTCGTCGAGCACGCTCTGCACCCGTCGCGCGGCGAGCGTGCCGCCCTGGATTCCGGCCAATCCGTAGCCGATGCCCAGTAGCCGCGCACCGAACGTCGTGCCCAGCAACAGGAATGGCAGCAGATCGACGGGATCGAGCGCACCGCCGACGACCAGCGGGGTACCGACGACCATGATCAGCCACAGGAACGTCGCCGGCCGGGTCACCAGGTCCATCAGTGTCTTCTTGCCGATGAAGGGGCGCTGCCAGTCGACGAGGAATCCGATGTAGCCGTCGAGCCGGTTGCGGAAACTCGATGATGCGGCACCACCGAAGATGCGCACGACCGGCTGCCCCTCCAGATAGGCGCCGGCCTCCCCGCTCATCCGTTCGGCCCACTTGGGCGCCTGGGTGATCTTGTTACCGGATTGGATGGTCATGACCGACATCAACACCAGGTAGACCAGCACCGGACCGAAGAGCACCAGGGCGATGCGCCAGTCGATGACGAACAGGTACACCAGGACGGCTACCGGTGCGACCACAGCGGCGACCGCGTCGGGAATGGCGTGGGTGATCAGGTAGTGCAGCGACAGGGTGTCGTCCTGCACGAGCTGTTTGATCGATCCCGATCCGCGGGCGGTGAACCAGCCCAACGGCAGCCGCGAGAGCTTGGTCAGCAGCCTGCCGCGGAGGTCTCTGGCGAACGCCGCGTCCACCCGGTGCAGCCACAGCGCCAACGCCGCGGTCAGGAAGGTGCCGGTACCCAACAGCACGAGCGCGGCAATACCCAAGTCCCACAGCCGGTCCGCGTCGGCGCCGGCGAGCAGCAGCCGGGCCAGCTCGACCAGCAACACGAACGGCGCCAGCTCCACGAGCGTGATCAACGCCTGCAGGACGCCGGAGATGATCATGGTCTTCTTCAGCGGCGCCAACAGCCGGCCCGCGGCCTGCGCCCGCCAGGTACCGGTCGGGACCGACCGTGGTGTCTGCGCCGGCTCGGGGGTCGGCGCGGGAGTCTCGGCAGCGGGCTCGTCACCACGCTTGGTACCCATGGCCCGGCCCTCGGTCCAGTAGGCCTGGGCGTGGATCTCCTGTTTGGGGAAACCGAATTCGTCGCGCAAGCGGGTCCGCAGACCCCTGAGCGTGCCGGCTTCGGGGCCGGCCCAGGCGAACCAGTTGGACCAGTCGCGGGATTCGATGGCGGCGGCGACCGCGGCAGCATCGGTCCGGGGCACCCGGTGGACCCGCAGCCGCGGATGGTCGGCCAGTGGGATCAGCGGGTCGTCGTCGTGGTGCTGCTCCAGGTACACCTCGACGGGGATGTCGTGCGGTACGGCGCCGATGATGCCGTTGATGGCCGGCTGGGAGGCGCTGTCGCCGATCAGCAGGTAGCCGGCGGGCCGGTCCGCCGGATCCTCGGGAACCGAGAAACCCTTGGATCCCATGACCATTGCCGCGATGGTGGCACCGGGTGCGACGTCGGCGGCCCAGCGGGATGCCGGTCCGGCCGGCTCGTGCAGCACCACGTCGATGGCGAAGTGGCCGGTGGCCGGATCGGATTCCGAGATCGTGTAGGCACGCTGGAACTCGGTGTCGGTGCCGTCGGGGTCGGGGAACCAGAACCGCAGCCAGGAGGTCGGTTCGGTGGCCGAGTCCTCGAAGATCGTCGGTGACACCATCTGGATGCGCACACAGTGTGGGGCCACCCGTTGCGTGCTCAGCACGGTGACCTGGTGATCGCGCGCTCCGAAGCCGCGCATCATCACGCCCTGGAATCCACGTGCCATCTCGGGGGCCTCCTTCTCAGATGCCACCGGTCTGCATCTGTTAGGAGTTTAGGCTAGCCTTACTCCTCGCCGGATTCCGGCGCACCTCGGCACACTCAGTGGGTGCCGTAGAGCTCCGGGCGGCGCAACCGCAGATAGTTCACGTGCCCGCCGAGGGCGCTGTGCAGGGCGAGGTCGACGGTGAGCACGTCCTCGTCGCGGCCGAGTTCGGCCACCACCCGGCCGTCGGGATCCACCGCGCGGCTGCCGCCGCAGAATCGGTGGCCGATCTCGATGCCGCATCGGTTGGCGTACACCAGCGGCAGCCGGTTCTCCAACGCGCGCGACTGTGCGGCGATCAGGTGGTCGTTGTACAGCGGGTCCATGTTGGCCGAGCTGACCACCAGCAGCTGCGCCCCGCCATCGGCCAGGGTGCGGGCCACCTCGGGAAACTCCATGTCGAAGCAGTTCACCAGGCCCACGCGCAGCTCGCCGAGCCGCGCGACGACCAGCCGGTCCCCGGGAGTGAACGCCTTCGCTTCCGCGTCGAACAGGTGCGTCTTGCGGTAATTGGCGACCAGCGCGCCGGAGGCGTCGATCGCGGCCATCGAGTTGTAGGGCTTGCCCGGCCCCGGCTCCAGGTAGCCGCCGACGAACGCGGTGCCGGCCGCGGCGCAGGCCTCGGCGATCTCGGCCAGCGCCCGCTGCGGTGGAACAGCCAACTCCTCGAGATCGTCGATCTGGTAGCCGGTGAGCGCGAGTTCGGGCACCACCACCAGATCGGCGTCGGCGTGCTCACCTACGAGTGCGCTGAGCCGGGCGCTGTTGCGCGCGATATCGCGTGCGGCGACGTCGAGTTGAGCGATCGCGACCCGGACGATGTCAGCACTGTCGGTCATCTGGCCATTCTGCAGGATCGGTGTGGCCGAACCGGCCCGTGCGGATCCGTGTGCGCCGTTAGGCTCCTGGACGGGTGGTTTCGCTGGGGAGGCGACGGGGATGGCAGTACGCGGGGGCGACCCCTCATATCTTGTGCGGCGCGCGGGGGCCGTCGCGGCGATGGCCGCCACGCTGTTCGGAATCGGCGGGGTCGGGATCGCGTATGCCGACGAGCCGAGTCCGGCCGGCGCGCAGCAGGACGTGGCGACCGAATCGGATCCGGCGCCCGAGACGGCCTCCGTACGGTTCGCCGACGCCGGGGCGATCTCCGGACCGGACGATCACGACCGCGACGACGTGGTGAGTACCGATCGCCGGCCCGCGGGCCGGGTCGCGACGCGCGCGCAGGCGCTGCTCGATGACGACGACCCGCTGGCCGAGGCCGCCGCCCGCGCCGAACCGGTGACCGTGCCCGCACCGACCGACGAGATGTCCACGGCGCACGGCGATATCGGCAAGTGGATGCTCACGCCCGCGGGACAGATCTCCGACTGGGGCGGTAGGCAACACGACGGCCGGACGCTGCTGGAGGCGGTGAACGTGATCATCGTCGATCCGCACTCGACGACACCGGGTCAGGCCGGGCGCCGGCTCAACCAGGCGATGTTCGCCTCCGGGTTCCCGGCCCAACCGCTGCACAGCTTCGGGTTCCAGGGCCGCATCGACGACGTCACCTACGGCCAGCAGCCGGGCGGGGTGCTGCTGAGCTACTCCGATGATTTCTTCCTGCGCCAGAACGATCACGGCCGCATTTTCGGGCCGGATCCGGTCGAGACGGCGACCGGGTTCGTCTGGAGTGGGGCGTTCTCCACCGAGCGGGTCGAGTTCACCGGGTGGCTGCCCGGCCATGCCTACGTTTCGTCGAATCAGGCGCGGGACTCGCTGGCGACGGCACTGGTCAAGAGCGGGCAGGCCACCTTCGGCGGTCTGGTCTCGTTGGACAATGCGTATCAGAGCCTGACCACCACCACCGGTGACCATGACGGGTTCGCCGTCGTGCTGGTGCTCACCGGGGTCGGCGGTCCGTCGCGCCGCGAAATGCTGGTGAGCACGCGGGGCGCTGCCACCTCCGGGATCGTGGCCGCCTCGGTGACGACCGAGCCGACCTGTCCGGTACTCCCGTCGACGATTCTGAGCCTCACGCAATGTCAGCCCGACGGGGCAATTCTCGCCGTAACCGCACGACGAGGCTGATACTGAGCCACAGCAGTCCTTGACAAACTTTTCCCACCGTCGTACCCATAAGACATGACAGTGCAAATGTCTCACGGTGCGGTCTTCCAACTGGCGACCGCCGAGACCTGGCCCGACCCGTGGCCGATGTACCGGGCCCTGCGTGACCACGATCCGGTGCACCATGTCCGCACCGATCATCCCGACCACGACTACTACGTGCTGTCCCGGCATGCCGATATCTGGGCCGCCGCGCGCGATCACCGCACCTTCTCCTCGGCCCAGGGCCTGACGGTCAACTACGGCGAGCTGGAGATGATCGGGCTGACCGACAACCCGCCGATGGTCATGCAGGATCCGCCGGTGCACACCGAATTCCGCAAGCTGGTTTCACGCGGCTTCACCCCTCGGCAAGTGGAGGCGGTGGAGCCCAAGGTGCGCGAGTTCGTCGTCGAACGCATCGAGAGATTGCGCGCCGACGGCGGCGGCGACATCGTCGCCGAGCTGTTCAAACCGCTGCCGTCGATGGTCGTCGCCCATTACCTCGGGGTGCCCGACGAGGACCGCGGCCAGTTCGACGGCTGGACCGACGCGATCGTCGCCGCCAACACCGCCGACGGGGGCATCGGCGGCGCACTGGAAAGCCTCGGCGACGCGCTGGGCGCGATGATGGCCTACTTCACCGCACTGATCGAGAAGCGCCGCGTCGAGCCGGCGGATGACACCGTGTCGCATCTGGTGGCCGGCGGTGTGGGCGCCGACGGGGACATCGCCGGGGTGCTGTCCATCCTGGCCTTCACCTTCACCATGGTCACCGGCGGGAACGACACCACGACCGGAATGCTGGGCGGGTCGGTACAACTGCTGCACCGCCACCCCGACCAGCGCCGGTTGCTCGTCGAGAACCCGGACCTGATCGACGATGCGGTCGACGAGTTCCTCCGACTGACCTCACCGGTACAGGGGTTGGCGCGCACCACCACCTGCGATGTGATGGTGGCCGACACCACCATTCCCGCCGGCCGCAAGGTGCTGCTGCTCTACGGTTCGGGTAATCACGACGAACGCCAATACGGTTCCGACGCCGAGCATCTCGATGTCCGGCGCCGCCCACGCAACATCCTGACCTTCAGCCACGGTGCGCACCACTGCCTGGGGGCCGCGGCCGCGCGGATGCAATCGCGGGTCGCCCTGCAGGAATTGCTGCGCCGCATACCGGAATTCGAGGTCGACCTGAACGGTGTGGTGTGGGCGGGTGGCAGCTATGTGCGGCGACCGCTGTCGGTACCGTTCACCGTATGCCGATGAGCGACTGGCTGGCCGACCGGCGGACCGAGGCCGCCGCCGAACGCATTCTCGACGCGGCCGAGGAGCTGTTCACCCGCCACGACGCCGCCGCGGTGGGGATGAACGAGATCGCCCGCGCCGCAGGCTGTTCGCGCGCCACGCTGTACCGCTACTTCGAAAGCCGCGATGTGCTCTACACCGCCTACGTGCACCGTGAGACCCATCGTCTGTTCGGCGAGATCGGCGAGCAGCTCGCCGCGCTCAGCGACCCACGGCAGCGGTTGGTCGAGGGCGCGCTGAGCGCATTGCACCGGGTGCGGGACAGCCCGGCGCTGGCCTCATGGTTCGCCAGCTCGGCCCGCCCGATCGGCGGCGAGATGGCAGAACGCTCCGAGGTGATCCGGACGCTGGCCGAGGCCTTCCTGGCCTCGATGGGCGATGATCAACCCGGAGTGACGCTGCGAGCCCGGTGGCTGGTGCGAGTACTGATCTCACTGCTGCAGTTCCCCGGCCACGATGACGCCGACGAACGCGCCATGCTGGAGACATTCGTCGCTCCGACGGTCGGTGGCTTCCTCACGCAGCCCAGTACGCGCGCGCCTTGACCGATTTTCGCGGGATCTTGTAATCCTCGCGCAGCACCTTGGCCACCGCCCTGGTGGTGCGGTTGTCACAGGCCACCCAGCCGAAATGGTCCGGAGCCTCGAAGGCCGCCTCGGCGACGGCGCGCACCAACTCGGCGCCGTTGTCGATCCGGTCGACCCAGGTGACATCGGCCCTGCCGGTGGGGATCTCGCGGTCATCGACATGGGACGACTCGAGGAAGACCTGCGCCGGTGCGTCACCGATGGCCGCCAGCAACGAATTGATCGCCGGCAACGAGGCGGCATCCCCGACGATGACATACCCCGCGGGCGCCGGTTCCGGGATGGCGAAATCACTGCCCAGCACCGTCACCTCGAGCGTGTCACCGACCGTGGCGTTGCGCGCCCACCGGGTGGCGACACCGTCGTGCATGGCGAAATCGATATCGACGGTGCCCTTTTCGGGGTCCGGGTTGACCAGGGTGTAGCCGCGTTGATGCGAACGCGCACCGTCGGGGAACCAACCGCGGACCCACATCGTCGGGTGAACGGACTGCTCACTCAGCAGTTCGGGTGCGGCGAAGTGCAACCGCAGGAAGTTGTCGGTGATATCGGTGCGGCCGGTGACGGTCAGTTCGTAATCCCCGCCGCGCCACAGCTTGACCAGCACGCCCTCGATACCGCGTGACGGCTTGAGATCGATCATGAGCCCTCCTAAGTCGACGCTTAGGTAAGGGTATCCTAATTTTCCGCGCGGTCTCGCACCCGGGTCAGCCGGTGCAACAACCAGGCGAACGGGATGGTCGCCACCATGGTGCCGAAGAACAGCGCCCACATCGAGCCGGTGTAGATCGGGAAGCGCAGCACCTCGACCATCACCAGCTCCATCAGGATCAGATGGATCAGGAAGATCTCATAGGAGATCTCACCGAGGAACACCATCGGCCGACTCGCCATCGCCCGGTAGTACCAGCCGTTCTGACCCGGCGCCGACCCCGTGAGCGCCAAAGGCGCCGACCCCGTGAGCGCCAAAGGCGCGACCACCAGCGTGGCGATCGCCATGTAGAACACCGTCTTCACCAACGCCTCGCTCAACAACGCCGGCGAGGTGGTCGGCGCACCGGCCAGCGGCGTCGAGGCGATCAGATAACAGATCACCGCCAGCGGCAGACACAACATCGCGTAGGCGCGGGCACCCGTCGCTTCCCACACCGCCAGCAGCATGCCGCCGACGAACCAGGCGAGGTAGGTCGGCAACCACAGCGGCGCGGCGTCAGGCAGGAAATCGGTGCTGTGCACCAGCCACAACCACGCCGGGCTGATCGCGAACAGCGCGCCCAACCCGGCCAGCAACAGACCCGGTCGCCAGCGTCGCCGACACAGCACCACCAGCAGCAGCCAGGCCAGCACCGGCAACACCAGATAGAAGGCCACCTCGACGGCCAGGCTCCACATCTGCGTCATGCCCTGGTGCAGATACGAATACAGATAGTTGTCGGTGTAGATCTGGGTCAGAGTCAGGTTGCGCAGCAACCCTTCCCAGGTGTGTCCGGGGTTGGGCCCGGCCTCGCGGAAGTGGTACACCGCGTAGGCCACCAGGACGGTCACCACATAGGCGGGCATGATCCGGCGCACCCGGTGCCAGGCATACCGCCGGACCGACGGGGACGGCAGCCCGGCAGCCGACGCGCGCACCCACGGGCGGAACAGCAGAAAACCCGACAGCACGAAGAAGATCGGCACACCGATCTCGGCGCGCGACCAGAACGACCCGGTGAAACCCTGCGGGTACTTACCCGTGGTGTACGCCGCGTGCGTCAACACCACCAGCAGTGCGGCGACCGCGCGCACGCCGGTCAGCGCGTCGACCCGCCCGGTGGCCGAGACCGACTCCAGACCACCCTGGGCTTCGCGCTGCGACGTCACGAGTCCTTGCGGCGCGGCTTGCTGTTGCCGCTCCCGCGGTCGGGTTGCAGGTTGATCAGCACACCCTGGATCCGGGTGTTCTCCAACTTCTTGTACACCTCACGCGGCAACTTGGCAGGCAGCTCGACCAGCGAGTGATCGACCCGAATGGCGATATGCCCGAAATCGCTGCGGTGCAGCCCGCCCTCGTTGGCGATCGCACCGACGATCGCACCGGGAGCCACCTTGTGCCGCTTGCCGACCGCGATCCGGTAGGTCGCCAGATCGCTCCGCGTGCTGTGCTTCTTGCGCGGACGGTCCTCGCGGGGTCCCCGATCGTCGCGGTCGGGGCGCTCCCTGCGCTTCTCCGGCGGTGGCTCGGTCATCAGGAACTCTTCGCCGTTGCGCGACTGCAGAGCCAACGCGGCGGCGATATCGGCCATCGGCACATCGTGATCGCGTTCGTAGTCCTCGATGAGACGGCGGAACAGCTCGATCCCGGGGCTGTTGAGCGAATCGGTGATGGAGTCGCGGAACTTGGCCACCCGCTGGGCGTTGACATCATCGACCGACGGAAGCTGGATCTCCACCAGCTTCTGCCGGGTGACCCGCTCGATCGACCCCAGCAGGTGCCGCTCGCGCGGCGTGACGAACAGCAGCGCCGTGCCCGAACGCCCCGCCCGGCCGGTGCGCCCGATGCGGTGCACATAGGACTCCGGGTCGTGCGGGATGTCGAAGTTCACCACATGGGAGATGCGCTCGACATCCAGTCCGCGGGCCGCGACATCGGTGGCGACCAGGATGTCGATCGTGCCGTCCTTGAGCTGGCTGATGGTGCGCTCACGCACCGCCTGCGGGATGTCACCGTTGATGGCGGCCGCGGCGAAACCGCGGGAACGCAGCTTCTCGGCGACCTCCTCGGTGGCCTGCTTGGTGCGGACGAACACGATCATCGCGTCGCCCTCTTCGACCTCCAGCAGACGGGTCAGCGCATCCATCTTGCGGGGATAGGAGACCTGCAGATAGCGCTGGGTGATGTTCTCGGCCGTCTGGGTCTTGGACTTGACCGTCACCTCGACCGGATCATGCAGGTACTTGGCGGTGATCTTCTTGATGGCCGGCGGCATGGTCGCCGAGAACAGAGCGACCTGCTTGTACTCGGGCGTATCGGCCAGGATGCGTTCGACATCCTCGGCGAAACCCATCTGCAGCATCTCGTCGGCCTCATCGAGCACCAGGTAATCCAGGTGCGAGAGGTCCAGGCTGCCCTTCTCCAGGTGATCGATGACACGTCCCGGGGTGCCGACGACCACCTGCGCGCCGCGCTTGAGACCGGCGAGCTGCGGCCCGTAGGACGAGCCGCCGTAGACCGGCAGCACGTTCACCGACAGGTGGGCGCCGTACCGGCCGAAAGCCTCCGCGACCTGCAACGCCAGTTCCCGTGTCGGGGCCAGGACCAGGGCCTGGGTGTTACGGCTGCCGACGTCGATCTTGGACAGGATCGGGATGGCGAACGCCGCCGTCTTGCCCGTTCCGGTCTGGGCCAGGCCGACCACATCGGAGCCCGCCAGCATCGGCGGGATGGTGGCCGCCTGGATCGCCGAAGGCGACTCGTAGCCGACCTCCGTGACAGCCTGCAGGACGGACGGGTGAATCTGCAGGTCAGCGAAGGTCAGTTCGGGCGCGGGGCTGGGTTCATCGGTCGAGGTCATTTCACGAGCAGTCTAATGTGTGCGCGTCGCCACCCCCGACCAGACGTGGCGCACCGGTACGGTGCGGTGTTGTGATGACGAGGTCGCAACCGACGGCCGGCGGTGCGCTGGTACTGGCGGCAGCCCTCGTGCTGGCCGGTTGTGGATCCAGCGATTCCACAGTGTCCAAGACCCCGGACGCAACGGCGCCGGTGTCGGCGCCGGCCAGCGCGACGGTGACCGCCGCCCCGCCGCCACCACCACCGGAACCCACCCCGGCCGCCGATCCCTGTGCGGTGAACCTGGCCGCCCCCGAGGTGCTCCGCGCCGTGTCCGAGCTGCCGCGTGACCCGCGCAGTAATCAGCCGTGGAACCCGGAACCGTTGGCGGGCAACTACAACGAGTGCGCCCAGCTGTCGGCGGTGATCGTCAAGGCCAACACCAACGCCCAGAACGCCAACACCCGTGCGGTGATGTTCCACCTCGGCAAGTTCATCCCCACCGGGGTGCCCGACACCTACGGATTCAACGATATCGACACCACCGCCAGCACCGGGGACACCGTGGCGCTGATGTTCACCGGTGGTGTGCCCGGGGTGAACAGTGTGGTGCGGTTCCGCTGGAACGGCGCCGGCGTCGAACTGATCGGCAATACCGGCTGACTCGCTTCCGGATCGGTGTCGGAGGCGTCCCCTAGCCTGGACGCGTGTTCACCGACCTTGGGACCGAAGGCCTCGTGGTCTACAGCGCCTCCGATCTCGCGGCGGCCGCCCGGTGTGAGTTCGCGCTGTTGCGCTCCTTCGACGCGCACCTCGGTCGCGGCCCGAAGATCTCCGGTGACGACGAACTGCTCGCGCGCACCGCCGATCTGGGTGACGACCACGAACAGCGTCACCTCGACTCGCTGCGCGAGGATGTCGAGGTCACGGTGATCGGGCGGCCGCGCTACACGGTCGCCGGGCTCACCGCGGCGGCCGCGCAGACCATGGACGCCATCGAACGCCGCGCACCGGCGATCTACCAGGCGGCCATGTTCGACGGCCGGTTCGCCGGTTTCGCCGATTTCCTGACCCTCGACGCCGGCGGGCGCTACCGGCTGCGCGACACCAAGCTCGCCCGCTCGGTGAAGGTCGAGGCGCTGCTGCAGCTGGCCGCCTACGCCGACACCCTGGCCGCCGCCGGTGTCCCGGTCGCCGACGAGATCGACCTGCTGCTCGGTGACGGCGCGGTGGCCACCTACCGCGTCGATGAGCTGTTACCGGTGTACCGACCGCGCCGCGCCGCACTGGAACGGCTGCTCGACGAGCACCTGGCCGGCGGCCTGCCGGTGTCCTGGGCCGACGGGCGCGTGCGCGCCTGCTTCCGCTGCCCCGAGTGCAGCGTGCAGGTCAAGGACAGTGACGATCTGCTGCTGGTCGCCGGGATGCGGGTCACCCAGCGGGCCCGGCTGCTGGACGCCGGGATCACCACCGTGCACGAGTTGGCCGACCACCGGGGCCCGATACCCGAACTGTCGGCACGGGCGGTCACCGCACTGACCGCGCAGGCCCGGCTGCAGATCGCCGAGCGCACCGACGGTAAACCGCCGTACGAGATCGTCGATGCGCAACCGCTGATGGTGCTGCCCGACGCCGACAAGGGTGACCTGTTCTTCGACTTCGAGGGCGACCCGCTGTGGACCCGCAACGGTGTCGACTGGGGCCTGGAATACCTGTGGGGTGTGCTGACCGTCAGCGATGAGTTCACCCCGTTGTGGGCCCATGACCGGGCCGCGGAAAAGCAGGCATTGCAGGACTTCCTGGCCATGGTCCGCAAACGGCGCAAGCGCTATCCGAACATGCACATCTACCACTACGCCGCCTATGAGAAGAGCACGCTGCTGCGGCTGGCCGGCCGCTACGGTGTCGGCGAGGACGATATCGACGACCTGTTGCGCAACGGAGTGCTCGTCGATCTGTACCCGTTGGTACGCAAGAGCATTCGGGTCGGCACCGAGAGCTACAGCATCAAGTACCTGGAACCGCTCTACATGGGCAACGAACTGCGTGACGGTGAGGTCACCACCGCCACCGACTCGATCACCCAGTACGCGAAGTACTGTGCGCTGAGCGCCGACGGGCGCACCGCCGACGCCGAGATCGTGCTCAAGCAGATCGAGGACTACAACCGCTACGACTGCCGCTCGACGCGACGGCTACGCGACTGGTTGGTGGCCCGCGCCATCGAATCCGCGGTACCCCCGCGTGGCCCGCAACCGGTGCGCGACAACGACTCCCAGGCCGCCGTCGCTGTCACCGACAGTACCGACCGCGCGCTGCTGAAGTTCGCCGGCGACAACACCGGCGAGCGCAGCGCCGAGCAGACCGCGGTGGCCATGGTCTCCGCCGCCCGCGGTTATCACAAGCGCGAAGACAAACCGTTCTGGTGGTCGCATTTCGACCGGGTCAACAATCCGGTCGACGAATGGTCGGACAACAGCGACGTGTTCGTCGCCGAGAGGGCCGAGATCGTCGCCGATTGGCACACCCCGCCCCGGGCACGCAAGCCGCAGCGGCACATCCGGCTCACCGGCGAACTGGCCAACGGTGAGCTGTGCCGGGAGATGTTCGCCCTCTACGACCCGCCGTCGCCGGCCGGGTTGTCCGAGGACCCCGATCGGCGCGCCTTCGGCAACGTCGTCGTCACCGAGTGCGACAACCCGGAGGCGCCGACGGCCGTCGTCGTGGTCGAGAAGCACAGCGAGCCGTTCGACCGGCTACCGTTCGCCCTCACCCCGCCCGGACCGATCAACACCAAACCGCTGCAGGAGTCGATCGCGGACACCGCGGCGATGGTGGCCACCGGGCTGCCCACGTTGCCCGCGACCGCCGTCACCGACATCCTGTTGCGCCGCCCGCCGCGCACCCGCAGCGGCGGTCCGCTCCCCCGCACCGAGGACATCTGCGCCGATCTCACCGCCGCGTTGCTGGATCTCGACTCCTCCTATCTGGCCGTGCACGGCCCACCGGGAACCGGCAAGACCTACACCTCGGCGGCGGTGATCGCCCGCCTGGTCGACGAGCACGACTGGCGGATCGGCGTGGTCGCCCAGTCCCATGCCGTGGTGGAGAACCTGCTGGGCGGGGTCATCGACGCCGGTGTGGATGCCGAGCGGGTCGGTAAGAAGAAGAGCCCGGACCGCCCGTGGCGCGACATCGCCGAGAAGGACTATCCGGCGTTCATCGCCGAGACGCCGGGGTGCGTCATCGGGGGCACCGCATGGGATTTCGCGAACCGACAGCGGATACCACATGGGGCGCTCGACCTGTTGGTCATCGAGGAGGCCGGCCAGTACAGCCTGGCCAACACCATCGCCGTCGCCTCTGCCGCGCGCACCCTGCTGCTGCTCGGCGACCCGCAGCAGCTACCGCAGGTCAGCCAGGGCACCCACCCCGAACCGGTCGACGGATCGGCGCTGGGCTGGCTGGTGGACGGCCACGCCACCCTGCCCGAGGAGCGCGGCTATTTCCTGGACCGCTCGTTCCGGATGCATCCGGCGGTGTGCCGTCCCGTGTCACGGCTGTCCTATGACGGGCGGTTGCAGGCCATGGCGGAGGTCAGCGGGGCCCGCCGGCTGGCCGGTGTACAACCCGGCGTGCACGTGCTGACCGTCGAGCACACCGGCAACTCCACCGACAGCCCGGAGGAGGCCGACGCCATCATCGCCGAGATCACGTCCAGGCTGGGCAGTGAGTGGACCGACGAAAAGGGCACCGCCGCACTGGATCAGCACCACATCCTGGTGGTGACCCCGTACAACGCCCAGGTGGTGACGCTTCGCCGTAAGCTCGACGCGGCCGGACTCGACGAGGTCGAGGTGGGCACGGTCGACAAATTCCAGGGCCGTCAGGCGGCGCTGGTCTTCGTCTCGATGACGGCCTCCACGGCCGACGACGTCCCGCGCGGAGTGTCCTTCCTGCTCAATCGCAATCGCCTCAACGTCGCGATCAGCCGAGCCAAGTACGCCGCGGTGATCGTGCGCTCGGCGACGTTGACGGACTACCTTCCCGCCACCCCGGCCGGGCTGATCGAACTGGGCGCCTTCCTGGCACTCACCGATCCGGTCTGATACCAGCGGCCGGTCAGTCCCCGCGGGAATGCCTGCCGCGGGTGGGGCGTGCCACCGGCAGGTCCGACCAATCCGCGGCCGGTGCGGACCAGGAGTCGTCGACGCGATACGCGTCCAACAGTCCGCCCGATGCCACCGCGTCGTGGTCGCCGTGCCGCAGGCTCAGCTGATCGGTCACCGAGTCATCCGCCGCGACAACATCATCGACGAACGCGTCATCGGTGACGTCATCGACGAACGCGTCGGGGACGGCCGGCACGATATCGGTGGGCATATCGTCGTGCATGTCGTCGCCGGGGTGGGGATCCGAGACCGTCCACTCCATGTAGGCGTCGTCGGCGTAGTCGTCGTCGTAATCGTCGTAGTGGTCACCATCGGCCCAGTCCTCGCCGAGGGAATGCTGGTCGGCCAGCGGCGTCGCCGCGAGCGGATGGTCGGGCACCACGTCGCCGCGGTCCCCGCCGCGCAGGAAGATCGCCCCCACCACCCCGAACAACGCGATGAACGCCGGCAGCAGCAGCGACTGGGCCAGCGCCGCCGAGAACGGCGCCTCCAGGAAGGACGGCAGATCCGGCGCCGGGCCCTCACCGGAGACCGGTTGCCCGCCGCCGCCCAGCTCGGCTCCGATCCGGCTGGTCATGAAGGCCGCCATCGCGGCGCTGCCGAGCACCGCGCCGACCTGACGGGTGCTGTTGTAGACCCCCGACCCCGCACCGGCCGATTCGGGCGGGAGATTGCGGGTGGCGGTCGCGGCCAACGGTGACCAGACGAACGCCATACCGACACCCATGACCGTCAGCGGTAGCAGCAACCGCCAGATCGCGGTGGACGGCGTCATCTCGAACGACAACCAGGTCAGCCCGATGGCCAGCAGCGAGAACCCGAAGCCGATGATCGGCGTCGGATGCTTGCGGTCGACCATGCGGCCGACGAACGGCGCCAGCGCACCCGAAGCGATCGCCATCGGCGCGGTCAGCAGGGCCGAGCGGGTGTAGGACAACCCGAGCACCACCGGGGCGTAGAACATCACCGGCAGGATCATCGCGGTGACGGTGAAGCTGATGACGGCGACGCCGACCGTCGAGAGGGTGAAATCGCGATCGGCGAAGATGCGCAGCGGGATCAGCGGTTCCCGCGGGTTCACCGACTGCCAATAGACGAAGCCCACCAGGAAGGCACAGCCGAGGGCCATCGTCGCCCAGATCCAGGGCGCCCAATCGTGTGACTGCCCCTCCTGCAGACCGAAGACGATGAAGAACATCGCCAGCCCGGACAGCGCCACCCCGAGCAGATCGAAATCATGCCGCTCGGTGGGCAGTGTCGGCACCAGCCACATGGCCAGCCCGATACCGATGATGCCGATGGGCACGTTCACGAAGAAGATCCACTGCCAGCCAAGGCCGTCGATGAGCACCCCGCCGGCGATCGGCCCCACCAGGGTCGCCACCCCGGCCGTGGCACCCCACACGCTCATGGCGACACCGCGGCGCGCGGCCGGGAACAGCCGGGTGATCGTGGACAGGGTCTGCGGGGTCAGCAGCGCCGCACCGAGGCCCTGCACGACGCGGGCCGCGATCAGCGTCTCGATGGACCCGGCCAGCCCGCACCACAGCGATGCGGCGGTGAACACGCCGAGACCGATCAGGTAGAGGTTCTTGGGCCCGAACCGGTCGCCCAGCCGCCCGGACACCAGCAGCGGCACGGCGTAGGCCAGCAGGTAGGCGCTGGTCACCCAGATGACGCCGTCATAGTCGGTGCCCAGCGCGTCCATGATCGGTTTGTTCGCGATCGCGACGATCGTGGAGTCGACCAAAATCATGAAGAAGCCGACCAACATCGCCCACAGGGCATGCCATGGGTTGGCAGGGCGGGCCTGCCCGGTCATCCGGGAGGCCGACGGTGATCGGCGATCAGTGGGGTTCTCGAACATCTACTCGTCATCGGGAGTGGTGGCGACCGGACCGACGGTACGGTCCGGCACGTTTCCCGACAAGTCGGGTCGGATCGTCGAGATCCTCGGTCAGACCGTATCGCTCGCGATCACCGCGGGCGACGCCGATCCCTCCTGCCGGGCCGGCGCGCCGACGGTCAACAGGCCCGCCAGCGCGACGCCCGATCCGACCAACATCACCAGGGCGAGGGAGAATTCGCTGTTGCCGAGCACCCCGACCAAGGGGGCCACGGCCGCGCCGATACCGAACTGGGCGGCACCCAGCAACGCCGCCGAGGTGCCCGCGGCTTCGGCATGCCGCGACAGCGCGACCGCCGGCGCGTTCGGCAGCACCAGCCCCATCGCCCCGAGGATCACCATCACCGGTACCAGGAATCCCGGCAGCCCGGCCACGCCGGTGACCGCCAGCGCGATGAACACGATTCCCGCTACGACCGACACGCCGAGGGCGGCCACCATGATCTGTTGCGGGGCGAACCGGCGCAGCAGCACGACATTGCACTGGGTGGAGCCGATCAGGATGACCGCCCCGCCCGCGAACACCAATGCGAAGGTCTGCTGGTTCAGCCCGTAGCCACCCTGCAGGACGAATGGCGCGGCGGAGATGTAGGCGAACAATCCCGCCATGCTCAACCCCGCAACGGCGACCAGGGTCACGAAGCGCGGGTCACGCAGGAGCCCGGCGTAGGTGCGCGCGATCCCGCGCACCTGCAGCGGACGCCGGTGGTCGACGGGCAGGGTTTCGGGCAAGGCCAGCGCCGCCAGCAGCAGCAGTCCGGCGGCCAGCACCACCAGCACCGCGAAAACCCAGTGCCAGGACGCGTGCAGCAGCACCGCAGCGCCGAGTGACGGCGCGATCACCGGTGCCACCCCGAGCACCAGGATCAACCGCGACATCACCGTCGCCGCGACATTGTCGACGTAGAGATCACCGACCACCGCGACCGCCACCACCGATGCGGCGGCCGCACCGAAACCCTGCAGCACGCGGCCGGCACCGAGCACGGCGATGCTCGGGGCGAACAGACAGATCAGTGACGCCACGATGTGGATGGCGATACCCGCCATCAGCGGCAGTCGACGGCCCAACGAATCCGACAGCGGGCCGATGACCAGTTGACCGAGTGCCAGTCCCGCCAGGGTGCCGGTGAGGGTGAGCTGCACCATCGAGGAGGACACCGTGAGGTCCTCGGCAATCCGCGGCAGCGCGGGCAGGTACATGTCGATGGTCAGCGGACCGAGCGCCACCATGAGTCCGAGCACCGTGATCATCCGCAGTCGATTCGGCGCACCATCGGTTCGGGTCGGCTTCGTCACGGTCGGCGATGGTGTCACGGGTAGGGACAGCAACGCACGTCGGTTTTTTCTTCCCGATCACCACGACCCGTCGCAAAGGCGGCCCGGTCGACGGTCGCGGGCGCGCCGGGCACCAGAGCGCCATCTCAGACGTTGAACGCACGTTAGCCTGGGTATTCGACAGGCACCGCGGGAATGACCCGAGGATGCGAAGGGAAGTGCGCCGATGAACGCCCGCTCCAGCAAGAACCTGCCAGCCACCCGCGACCACGTCGACGAGGACCCCAGCGCCGCCGCCAAGGCGCTGTCCCAGATCTTGGAGCGCAGCAACCGTCTGCAGGGACCGGCCGTCACCGCCTACATGCAGCGGCTGCGCAGCCAGCGTCCCGACGCCACCCCGGACGAGATCGTCACCGCCTGCGAGAAGCACTACCTGGCCGCGGTGATGGCCTCCGGTGCCGCGGTCGGGTCGGCCGCCGCCTTCCCCGGTATCGGCACGTTGGCCGCGCTGTCGGCGGTGGCCGGTGAGACGGTGGTGTTCCTGGAGGCGACCGCGGTGTTCGTGCTGGCGGTGGCCGAGGTTCACGGCATTCCCGCCGATCATCGCGAGCGCCGGCGCGCGCTGGTGCTCGCGGTGCTGGTCGGCGAGGACGGTAAGGGTGCGGTCGCCGACCTCGTCGGTGGCGGACGCACCAACGGGGCGTGGATCTCCGACGGCGCGGCCACCCTGCCGCTGCCCGTGGTGTCCCAGCTGAACAACCGGCTGGTCAAGTACTTCGTCAAGAAGTACGCGCTCAAGCGCGGAGCGCTCGCGTTCGGCAAGTTGCTCCCGGTCGGTGTCGGTGCCGTCGTCGGCGGGATGGGCAACCGGTTGATGGGCAAGAAGATCGTCGGCAACGCCCGACAGGCATTCGGAAAACCGCCCGCACGCTGGCCATCGACGCTGCACATACTTCCCGCGGCTAACTCCGAGTGACAAGTCCCACTCTCATGGTGGGGGTGTGTTGCGAGGCGTAGCCTTTAGGGCGGCAAAACGCGGGTAGACCGCATATATCCAGGGGGCGGGTGGCGTAGCACGACGCCTGCCGTGAGCAGATGGAATCGAGGCGAAAAGCTGCTGTGAGCAGTGCACCTTCACCCTTCGGACAAAATGAGTGGCTCGTCGAAGAGATGTATCGCAAGTTCCGCGAGGATCCTTCGTCGGTCGATTCGAGCTGGCATGAGTTCCTCGTGGACTACGCGCCGGAACCGGTCGACGGGGCCGGCGAGCCCGCCAAGAGCGCTGCACCGGCCCAGACCAGCAAGCCCGCCACGACCACCTCCAACGGCTCCGCCCCCGAGAAGCCCGCCAAGTCCGCGGCGAAATCGGACACCACGTCCGAATCGAAGTCCGCCGCCAAGCCGGCCGAGAAGCCCGCCGAGAAACCGGCGGCGAAGGCCGAACCGGCCAAGCCCAAGACGCCATCTGCCGCGCCGGCCAGCGATGACCAGACCGCCGTCCTGCGCGGTGCGGCCGCCGCCGTCGTCAAGAACATGAACTTCTCGCTCGAGGTGCCCACCGCCACCAGCGTGCGGGCCATCCCGGCCAAGGCGATGATCGACAACCGCGTGGTCATCAACAACCACCTCAAGCGCACCCGCGGCGGCAAGATCAGCTTCACCCACCTTCTCGGCTACGCCATCGTGCAGGCGGTCAAGAAGTTCCCCAACATGAACCGGCACTTCGCCGAGGTCGACGGCAAGCCCAATGTGGTCACCCCGGCGCACACCAATCTCGGTCTGGCCATCGACCTACCCGGCAAGGACGGCAACCGCACGCTGGTGGTCGCCGCCATCAAGAAGTGCGAGACGATGGCCTTCGGGCAGTTCATCGCCGCCTATGAGGACATTGTCCGGCGCGCCCGCGACGGCAAGCTCACCGCCGAGGACTTCGGCGGTGTCACCATTTCGCTGACCAACCCCGGAACCATCGGCACGGTGCACTCGGTGCCGCGGCTGATGCGCGGCCAAGGCGCCATCATCGGTGCGGGCGCCATGGAGTACCCCGCCGAATTCCAGGGTGCCTCCGAGGAGCGCATCGCCGAACTGGGTGTGGGCAAGCTGATCACGCTCACGTCGACCTATGACCACCGCATCATCCAGGGTGCGGAGTCCGGCGACTTCCTGCGGACCGTGCACACCCTGCTGCTCGACGACGAGTTCTACGACGAGATCTTCCGCGAACTGGGCATCCCCTACGAGCCGGTCCGGTGGCGCACCGACAACCCGGACTCGATCTTCGACAAGAACGCCCGGATCATCGAGTTGATCGCGGCCTACCGCAACCGCGGGCATCTGATGGCCGATATCGATCCGCTCCGGCTGGACAAGACTCGGTTCCGCAGCCACCCCGACCTCGACGTGCTGACCCACGGCCTGACGCTGTGGGATCTGGACCGCGAGTTCAAGGTCGACGGGTTCGCCGGCGCCGAGTACAAAAAGCTGCGCGATGTGCTCTCGGTGTTGCGCGATGCCTACTGCCGCCACGTCGGTGTCGAGTACACCCACATCCTGGAGCCCGAGCAGCAGCGCTGGATCCAGGAGCGCGTGGAGACCAAGCACGACAAGCCCACGGTCGCCGAGCAGAAGTACATCCTGAGCAAGCTCAACGCCGCCGAGGCCTTCGAGACCTTCCTGCAGACCAAGTACGTCGGCCAGAAGCGCTTCTCGCTGGAGGGTGCGGAGACCGTCATCCCGATGATGGATGCCGCGATCGACCAGGCCGCCGAGCACGGTCTCGACGAGGTCGTGATCGGCATGCCGCACCGCGGCCGGCTCAATGTGCTCGCCAATATCGTCGGCAAACCCTACAGCCAGATCTTCAGCGAGTTCGAGGGCAACCTGAACCCGAGCCAAGCCCACGGCTCCGGTGACGTGAAGTACCACCTCGGCGCCACCGGCACCTACCTGCAGATGTTCGGCGACAACGATATTGCCGTCTCGCTGGTCGCCAACCCCAGCCACCTGGAGGCCGTCGACCCGGTCCTGGAGGGTCTGGTCCGGGCCAAGCAGGACATGATCGACTTCGGTAACGACAACGAGCATCCGGCATTCTCGGTGGTTCCGATGATGCTGCACGGTGACGCGGCCTTCGCCGGCCAGGGTGTGGTCGCCGAGACGCTGAACCTGGCCCTGCTGCGCGGGTACCGCACCGGTGGCACCATCCACATCATCGTCAACAACCAGATCGGCTTCACCACCTCGCCGCACGACTCGCGCTCCAGCGAGTACTGCACCGACGTCGCCAAGATGGTCGGCGCGCCGATCTTCCACGTCAACGGCGACGATCCCGAGGCCTGTGTGTGGGTGGCCAAGCTGGCCATGGACTTCCGCCAGAAGTTCAACAAGGACGTCGTCATCGACATGTTGTGTTACCGCCGGCGCGGCCACAACGAGGGTGACGACCCGTCGATGACCCAGCCCGGTATGTACGACGTCATCGACACCAAGCGCGGTGTCCGCAAGTCCTACACCGAAGCCCTGATCGGCCGTGGTGACATCTCCATGAAGGAGGCCGAGGACGCGCTGCGCGACTACCAGGGCCAACTGGAGCGGGTGTTCAACGAGGTCCGTGAGCTGGAGAAGCACGAGATCGAGCCGAGCGAATCGGTGGAGGCCGACCAGCAGACACCCAAGGGTCTCAACACTGCCGTCGACAAGTCCGTGCTGGCCCGCATCGGCGACGCTCACCTGGCGGTGCCGGAGGGCTTCAACGTGCACCCGCGGGTGCAGCCGGTCCTCGACAAGCGTCGCGAGATGGCCTACGAGGGCAAGGTCGACTGGGCGTTCGGCGAACTGCTGGCCATCGGATCGCTTGTCTCCGAGGGCAAGACGGTTCGGTTGACCGGCCAGGATGTGCGCCGCGGCACCTTCACCCAGCGCCACGCGGTGATCATCGATCGCAAGACCGGTGCGGAGTTCACGCCCATCGATCTGCTGACCACCGACGCCGACGGCAACCCCACCGGCGGCCGGCTCGAGGTGTACGACTCGGCGCTCTCGGAATTCGCGGCCGTCGGCTTCGAGTACGGCTACTCGGTGGGCAACCCCGAGGCGATCGTGTTGTGGGAGGCCCAGTTCGGCGACTTCGTCAACGGCGCCCAGTCGATCATCGACGAATTCATCTCCTCCGGTGAGGCCAAGTGGGGCCAGCTCTCCGACGTCGTGCTGCTGCTGCCGCACGGCCACGAGGGTCAGGGCCCCGACCACACCTCCGGGCGTATCGAACGATTCCTGCAGGTGTGCGCCGAGGGGTCGATGACCGTCGCGGTGCCGTCCACGCCGGCCAACTATTTCCACCTGTTGCGCCGCCACGCGCTCGACGGGATTCATCGCCCGCTCATCGTGTTCACCCCGAAGTCGATGCTGCGCAACAAGGCGGCCGTCTCCGAGGTCCGCGATTTCACCGAGATCAAGTTCCGCTCGGTGCTCGAGGAGCCGACCTACGAGGACGGCGACGGCGACCGGTCGAAGGTCAAGCGGGTGCTGCTGACCAGCGGCAAGATCTACTACGAGCTGGTCGCGCGTAAGGCCAAGGAGAAGCGCGACGATGTCGCGATCGTGCGTATCGAGCAGCTCTACCCGCTGCCGCGGCGCCGCCTGAACGCGACACTGGACCAGTACCCGAATGTCGAGCAGTACTTCTGGGTGCAGGAGGAGCCGGCCAACCAGGGTGCCTGGCCGACCTTCGGGCTGTCGCTGCCGGAGTTGTTGCCCGAGAAGCTGACCGGGATCAAGCGGATCTCGAGGCGCGCGATGAGCGCGCCGTCATCCGGGTCGTCGAAGGTCCATGCCGTCGAACAGCAGGAGATCATCGACGAGGCGTTCGCGCCTTAGCCGTACCGGCCGCCAATCTGAAGAAGATCGCGAGAATCGAGCAGATTCTCGCGATCTTCTTCAGATTCGGGCTGAAAGACTTTGGGTCAGAAGCCGAGCAGTCCCAGCGGGAGGGGCGACTCACCGTTGGCGATCGAGGTGACCGCGCCGGGGCAGAACGCCGAGATGGCGAACCCGGTGAACATGGTGGCCGGCCCGATCGGGCGGCCGATGGTCTCGGAGACCCGGCCCGCGACATCGGCTAGGTTCTGCCCACCGTCGGCCAACATCGGGCAGACCGACTGTCCGGCGGCCACGGCATCGACCGGGTTGAGGGTGCTCAGGCCCGTGCCGTCGAGGGTGTTGAGGAAGTCCCCGGCCGGGTCGGCCTGGGCGGGGGCTGCGGCCAGCAGACCGATGGACAGGGCGGCACCGGCGGCGGCCGCCAATCGCAAACGCATCATGGTGGGGAATCGCTTCCGGGCGCCGGATCATTACAGCCGGATCGCACAGAATGCACCGCAAGCACCGCAATCGGGTGCGCTTTGGCCCTGGTCAACGGGTAACGGTCATCACATCATGATCGGATGCACGTCGTGAACGTCGACGGCCGCACCGTCCGCGCCCTGACCGCCGGCGATCGAGCCGACACCCCGCTGTTGTTGCTGCACGGTATCGGTCGCAGCCTGGAGGACTGGACCGAGCAGATCGAGCGCTTGTCCGGCCGCTTCTATGTGATCGCGGTCGACCTGCCCGGATTCGGCCGGTCCGCACGCCGCGTCGGCCCCGCCAACCTGGCCACCGTCGCCGACGGCGTGGCCGGCGCCCTGGCCGCACTCGACGAGAACCGACCGTGCCATGTCATCGGCAACTCGCTCGGCGGTGCGGTGGCCATGCAGCTGTTGGCGTCGCACCCGGACCGCGTTGCCAGCCTCACCTTGGTCAACAGCGCCGGTTTCGGCGCCGAGGTCACCCCGCTGCTACGGATGCTCTCGCTTCCCGGCATCGGACGCCATCTCGCCACCCGCAGCACCCCGGCCGGAGCCCGGCTGATGGAACGGCGGCTGTTCGCCGACCCGTCACTGGCCACCCGCGAGCGCGTCGACCATGCGCTGCGCATCGCCGCCGAGCCCGGCACCGGCGAGTTCCTGCTCGAGATGGCAAACCACCTCGGGACCATGCGCGGCGTCCGGCCGCAGTGGCGAAGCGAGTTGCTGGCCGCCGTCGTCGCGCAGCCCCGGCCCACCCTGCTGATCTGGGGTGACCGTGACCGCATCCTTCCCGCGGCGCATCTCGCCGCGGCACACCGCCAGTTTCCGGACGCGCAGGTCCACCTGTTCACCGCGACCGGGCACATGCCGCAGATCGAGCGGGCCGACGAGTTCGCCGACCTCGTCACCGCTTTCGTGGAGAACGGACCGACCCTGTCGGCCTCGGTACCGCCGGTAACGGCTAAGGTCGGACACAATCGCGTAGACAGTCGATCGCAGAGGAGTGCGTGCATGGAGGGCTTCGTCGGAAAAGTTGCCGTCGTCACGGGAGCCGGGTCGGGAATCGGGCAGGCACTGGCCGTCGAGCTGGGTCGCTCGGGCGCCAAGCTGGCGATCAGCGATGTCGACACCGAGGGCCTGGCCGTCACCGAGGAGCGGCTCAAGGCCATCGGTGCGCCGGTCAAGGCCGACCGCCTCGACGTCACCGAGCGTGAGGCCTTCGAGCTCTACGCCGATGCCGTCAAGGAACACTTCGGCAAGGTCAACCAGATCTACAACAACGCGGGCATCGCCTACCAGGGCGATATCGAGGTCAGCTCCTTCAAGGACATCGAACGCGTCATGGACGTCGACTTCTGGGGCGTCGTCAACGGCACGAAGGCGTTCCTGCCCCACCTGATCGCCTCCGGCGACGGGCACGTCGTGAACGTCTCCAGTGTCTTCGGCCTGTTCGCGGTGCCCGGCCAGGCCGCCTACAACTCGGCCAAGTTCGCGGTGCGTGGCTTCACCGAGGCGCTGCGCCAGGAGATGGCGATCAACAAGCACCCGGTCCAGGTGACCTGCGTGCACCCGGGCGGCATCAAGACCGCGATCGCGCGCAACGCCACCGCGGCCGAGGGAATCGACGTCGCCGAGATGGCCAAGGCCTTCGACACCAAGCTCGCCCGCACCAGCCCGGAGAAGGCCGCCAAGATCATCCTGGAAGCGGTCCGCAAGGACCGGGCCCGGGTGCTCGTCGGCGCCGACGCCAAGATCCTGGACGTGCTGATCAGGATCACCGGCTCCGGCGGATATCAGAAGCTGTTCTCGTCGGTCGCCAAGGGCCTGATCCCCAAGTAGGTCGCTAGTGGCCCAGCGGGTGGGTGCCCAACCAGGCACCCGCCACCGCACCGGGCTCGCCGCCCGCGGCGACCTCGGCTCGCATCTGGGCCAGTGCATCGGTGTCGAGCACACCGGCCAGTTCGTTGACCGACCGCTGCTGGGTCTGGGTCAATCCGTTCCGCCGGAACACCGGGACGATGTTCTCGGCTCGGATCAGCGCGGTGCGGTCGGACAACACGCTCAGGTCCGCGGGCTGATCGGGCGCGGCCGCCGTCGTCCATGCCATGTTGATCCGGCCGCTGCGCAGGGCGGCCTGCATCGCCGCGGCATCGGCGAACTCGCGCGGCGCGGGCAGCGTGCAGGCGCCCAGCGCGGTGGGCACGTCCGCGCCGTCTACCGCGCCGGGTTTCAGTTCCGCGCACCGACCGACCAGGGCCAGCACATCGGTGACACCCCAGTCCGCGGCGGTGGAGACGGTCACGACGACAGTCGGCTTGTCCGAGGCACTTTCGGTGTAATCGCCGGCACCGAGTCCCTCCGGTAGCGACCCGACCATCGCGCGGTACACCTGTGCCGCCGAGCGGGCGGGCGCATCGGGGGCGAACCGCTGCAACGCCTGACCGGTCAGGGCAGGCACCACATCGACATCCCCGGAATCCAACGCGCCCAACGGGTCCGGGACGGTCTTCACATGCGCCGCACTGCCGTAATAGCCCAATGCGGCGACGTAGAGGTGGGCAAGCAGCGCCGATTCGGCATCGGCGCGGGCACCCACCGCCACCGAGGGTGGCGGCGGCACCTGCCCACCGCAACCGGCGACCAGCAGCGCGATCAGCGCAGCTGCCAGAAACCGGATGGCCGAACCGATCTCAGACCCCGGAGGCTGCGGCCACGGCCTTGGCGACCGCGGGTCCGACGCGCGGATCCAACGCGCTGGGCACGATGTGGTCGACGGCGAGATCGTCCCCGACGACGGAGAAGATCGCATGCGCGGCAGCCACTTTCATCTCCTCGGTGATACGGCGGGCACCCGCGTCCAGGGCACCGCGGAACACACCGGGGAAGGCCAGCACATTGTTGATCTGGTTGGGGAAGTCACTGCGGCCGGTCGCGACCACCGCGGCATACTTACGGGCCGCATCGGGGTGGATCTCGGGGTCCGGGTTGGACAGTGCGAACACGATGCCACCCGGGGCCATGGTCGCGATGAACTCCTCGGGGACCAACCCGGCCGACACGCCGAGGAACACATCGGCACCGTCGAGCGCCTCGGCGACGCCACCGGTGACTCCGCGCGGGTTGGTGCGCTGGGCCAGCTCGGCCTTGAACGAATTCAGGTCGGAGCGACTGCTTCCGACGATGCCCTTGCTGTCCAGCACGATGATGTCGCTGATCCCGCTGTTGAGCAGGATGTTGGTGCACGCCACCCCAGCAGCGCCGGCCCCGGACACCACGACCTTGAGGTCGGTGATCTCGCGGTCGAGGACCTTCACCGCACCCAGCAGGGCCGCCAGCACCACGATCGCGGTGCCGTGCTGGTCATCGTGCATCACCGGGCAGTCCAATGCCTCGATGACGCGACGCTCGATCTCAAAGCAGCGCGGCGCCGAGATGTCCTCCAGGTTCACCGCTCCGAAGGTCGGGCGCAGCCGGATCAGCGTCTCGACGATTTCGTCGGGATCCTTGGTGTCCAGAACGATCGGGATCGAGTCGAGGCCGCCGAAGGTCTTGAACAGTGCGCTCTTGCCCTCCATCACCGGCAGCGAGGCGGCCGGGCCGATATCGCCGAGGCCCAGCACGGCGCTGCCGTCGCTGACCACGGCCACCAGCCGGTTGGCCCAGGTGTACTTCTTGGCCAATGTCGCATCGGCGGCGATCGCGCGACTGACCTGGGCTACGCCCGGGGTGTAGGCGATCGACAGGGCGCGCTGGGTATCCAGCGGCGCTTTCAGATCGATCGAGAGCTTCCCACCCTCGTGGGCCGCAAAGATCTCGGCGTCGTCGACGACAACCTGTGGGGTTCGCACCAGTTCGGACATGCGCTCGACGCTACTTCATCCATTCAACTCACCGGCACCCCAACCCCGCTGGTGAGAGGTTGGAAATGCGACCGACGAGTAACATTCTGCCCGGGTTGTCCCTGTGATGCTGGGAGGTAGCGATGCCGACGTTCCGCACGCCGTCACCGTCCAAGCTGCGCCCTTCGGCGCGGCGTGCCACCACCGAGCCGGATGCCCGCAGCATTCACGTGCCCGTCTCACAGGCGATGGTCGATTGCGGCGTGTACAGCGACGGCGCCCGTCTACCCGGCAAGTACACCCACGCCGCGGCGCTGAACAAGGTCCGCGAGATCGAGGCCGGCGGAACCACGGCGTTCGTCTGGATCGGTCTGCACGAGCCCGACGAACACCAGATGCAGGCGGTGGCGGACGTGTTCGGGCTGCACGAACTGGCGGTCGAGGATGCCGTGCACGCCCATCAGCGCCCGAAGCTGGAGCGCTACGACGACACCCTGTTCCTGGTGCTCAAGACGGTGAACTACGTCGAACACGAGTCGGTGGCCAGCGCCCCCGAGATCGTGGAAACCGGCGAGATCATGATCTTCGTGGGCACTGATTTCGTCGTGACGGTCCGCCACGGCGACCACAGCGGGCTGGCCGGGGTGCGCCGCGCGATGGACAACTCGCCGGCTAGCTGCGCGCTCGGCCCGTACGCGGTGATGCACGCGATCGCCGACCATGTCGTCGACGGCTATCTCGAGGTGACCGATCGGGTGGAGACCGATATCGACGCGATGGAGGAGAACGTCTTCTCCCCCAGCTCGCCGACCGATATCGAGAACATCTATATGCTCAAGCGCGAGATCGTCGAGCTGCGTCGCGCGGTCAGTCCGCTGACGACGGCCCTGCAGCGGCTGGGATCCGACCACAACGACCTGATCTCCAAAGAGGTCCGTCGCTACATGCGCGATGTCCTGGACCACAACACCAGTGCCTCGGACCGCATCGCCAGCTACGACGAGGTGCTCAGCTCACTGGTGCAGGCCGCCGTCGGCAAGGTGGGAATGCAGCAGAGCACCGATATGCGCAAGATCTCGGCATGGGTGGCCATCGCCGCGGTGCCCACCGCGATGGCGGGCATCTACGGGATGAACTTCGAGAACATGCCGGAGCTGAAGGCCACCTACGGCTATCCGGCCGTGCTGCTGACAATGCTGACGATCTGCACGCTGCTGTATCGGCAGTTCCGCCGCAACCACTGGCTCTAGTTTTTCCGCGATTTGTGGAGTCTGAGCCGTAACCCTGGAGGCTGCGGCTCCACAAATCGCCGGAATCAGGACGGTTCGGAGGCCCGCCGGTTCGGGTCGAACACGTCGACGCCGTCGGTGCGCCAAGCCTCCCGCATCGCCTCGGCGCCCTTGAGCCGCACCCACGCCGCCTCGGTGGGGGTGATCGGCGTGGCCTGCAGCACGCTCACCGCCGACAACGGCTCCCCCAGCTCGATATCGGCCACCGGTCCGGCGCTCAACAGGAACGCCGTGAACGGTGCCGCCTCGAACAGCGGACCGCTCAGATCGATCAACGCATCGGGTTCGAGCACCAGACCCTCGACGGCGGGAGCCGCGGCCAGTATCGCGATGGACTTGGCCAATCCGACCGGGCTGGGCGGGCGCAACGACACCATCACCTCGGCCCGCGGCCCGCGCACACCGTCGGCGACCAGATCGGTCGGATCGGCCATCGGATATCGCGAACATCCCAGCGACACATAGTGGTTGACGCCCCCACCATCGGGCCCGAAGCGCAGGATGTCGATCCGGTCCGCACCGAGAAAGGTCACGCTGGCCTCGCCGGGATCGCCGAGCACGCCGGCATCGGTGAAGTGCGCCCGCAGCTGCCGGCGCACCTCGGCCAGAACGTCGGTCACTAGCCCACCGGCGGGATCGACAGATTCACCCCGGAGTCGGCGTCGAAGATCAGCAGCTTGGAGGTGTCCACGGCCAGCTCGGCCTTGCCTCCCGCACGGACCTTCGAGTCCGCGGAAACCCGTGCCACGAACTCGTTCTCACCGGTACCGGATTCCGCCGCCAACTGCTCGAGCTGCGCCGATTTGGCCCCGGAGCCCTCGGTGCGGAAGTACAGGTACTTGTCGGCGCCCAGCGATTCGACCAGGTCGACGTCGACCTCGAACGTGACCGCCCGGATACGGGAGTACGTGTCGATCAAAGCGGCATCGTCGAAATGCTCGGGCCGGATACCGGCGATGACATTGCGGGGCGCGGGATGCTGCTCCAGCACGCGCTGCGCCTCGTCGGAGAGCATCACCTCGCCGAAGGGCAGCTTGATGCCGCCATCGGTGAGGGTGGCCGGGAAGAAGTTCATAGCCGGCGAACCGATGAACCCGGCGACGAAGAGATTGGCCGGGGTGTTGTACAGCTCCTCGGGCGTGCCGATCTGCTGCGCGACACCGGCCAGCATCACCACGACGCGGTCGCCAAGCGTCATTGCCTCGGTCTGGTCGTGGGTCACGTAGACGGTCGTGGTGCCCAGCCGGCTCTGCAGCCGGGCGATCTCGGTCCGCATCTGCACACGCAACTTGGCGTCCAGGTTGGACAGCGGCTCGTCCATCAGGAACGCTTTGGGATTGCGGACGATGGCTCGCCCCATGGCAACTCGCTGCCGCTGCCCACCGGAGAGCTGGGCGGGCTTGCGGTCCAGCAGGTTGGCCAGATCCAGGATCTTGGCGGTCTCCTCGACCTTGCGGTTGATCTCGTCCTTGCCGACCTTGGCCAGCGTCAGCGGAAAGGCGATGTTCTGCCGCACCGACAGGTGCGGATACAGCGCATAGGACTGGAACACCATCGCGATATCGCGGTCCTTGGGTGCCTTGTCGTTGACCCGCTCACCGCCGATGCGTAGTTCCCCGGAGCTGATGTCCTCCAGGCCCGCAATCATGTTCAGCGTGGTCGACTTCCCGCACCCGGACGGCCCGACCAGGATGATGAACTCACCGTCGGCGATGGTGAGCGACAGGTCCTTGACGGCGGTGGCGCCACCGGCGTAACTCTTCGACACGTTTTCCAGCACGATTTCGGCCATGACTTACCCCTTCACCGCGCCGGAGGTCAACCCGGCCACGATCCGTCGCTGAAAGATGAGAACAAAGATGATGATCGGGATGGTGATGACCATCGCGCCGGCCGCGATGGAGCCGGTGGGCTCCTCGAACTGCGAACTGCCGGTGAAGTTGGCGATCGCGACCGGCGCGGTGATGGCCCGCTCGGTCGCCGTCAACGACAGCGCCAGCAGCAGATCGTTCCAGGCGAAGATGAACACCAGGATGGCCGCCGTGACGATGCCCGGCGCGGCCAGCGGCGCGATCACCTTGCGGAACGCCTGGCCCGGCGTGGCGCCGTCCATCTTGGCCGCCTTCTCCAGATCCCACGGGATCTCCTTGAAGAAGGCGCTCATGGTGTAGATCGCCAACGGCAGCGCGAAGGTGATGTAGGGAATGATCAGGCCGGGCCAGGTGTCGAACAGCCCGATCCGGCGCTCGATGTTGAAAATCGGTGTCACCAACGAGATCTGCGGGAACATCGCGATCAGCAATGCCACTCCGACGAGCAGCTTCTTACCGGGGAAGGCCAACCGGGCGATCGCGTAGGCGGCCATCCCGCCGATGGTGACCGCGATCAGCGTGGTGATCAGCCCGATACCGATCGAGTTGACCAGCGCCGAGGTGAAGATGTTGCCCTGGAAGATCGCCTTGTAGTTGTCGAAGGTGATCTGTTCGGGGATGAACTTGCCGTCCTTGACCGACGATGTCGGCTTCAGCGACAGCGAGAGGATCCACAGCACCGGGATCAGTGCGTACAGGACGACGATGACGTTGACGACCGCCCACCCGGTCGCGCGGCGGGCATTCACCTGCTCGCTCATCGGATGTCCCCGCTCTTCGCGCAAGCGCTCATCGGACTCATGCTCTTCGCGCAAGCGCTCATCGGACTCATGCTCTTCGCGCAAGCGCTCATCGGCGCGCCCCTTCCTCGTCGCTACCCGGTGCCGCAGCGCCGAAGATCTTGATGAAGATGAACGCGATGATCGCGACGCACAGGAAGATCAGCACGCTGATCGCCGAGCCCAACCCGAGGTTGAACGCCTTGAAAAGGTTGTTGTAGCCCAGGATGGACACCGACCCGGTGTCATTGGCGCCTGCGGTGAGCACGTAGATGTTGTCGAAGATGCGGAACGCATCCAGGGTGCGGAACAGCAGCGCGACCAGGATCGCCGGTTTGATCAGCGGCAGGATCACCTTCGTCAGCCGCTTCCAGGCCCCGGCGCCGTCCATCTGGGCGGCATTGAGCAGATCCTGTGGCACCAGGGCCAGCCCGGCGAGCAACAGCAGCGCCATGAACGGCGTCGTCTTCCACACCTCGGCCAGCACCACGATGGCCAGTGACGGAAGCTGTTCGGTCAGTGGGGCGCTGCCGTCGGGCAGCAGGTTGGCCAGATATCCGGTCCCCGGCGTCCATGCGTAATACCAGCTGTAGGACGCCGCGACGGTGACGATGCCGTAGGGCACCAGGATCGCGGTGCGCACCGTGCCCTTACCGAAGATGGTGCGATGCATGACCAGTGCGAGCGCCATGCCGAGCACGAACTCGATGGCCACCGACACGATGGTGATACCGACCGTCACCACGAACGCCGTCCACCAGTACCGGTCGGTGAGGATCGTCTGGTAATTGCCCAGGCCGATGAATTCGACATCGTCGGGCGCGGCAAGGTTGTAGCGCTGCAGGCTGAGCCAGACGGCGTAACCGATCGGGTACGCGGTGACCGCCAGCATCAAAAACACCGCCGGGCTGATCAACCAGAAGGCGAGCCGCCGCTGCGCGGCGAGGTCATCGGTCTTGGTACTCATGGGCGATCCCGCTCCGCTTCTCGCTCGCTCACGGAATGAGCCCCTTCCCGTCGATCGCCTTCTGCACCTGTTCGGTCAGTTCGTCGGCGGTCCGCTCCGGATCGATATCGGTGATCGGGGCCAGCGTGGCCGAAATCCGTGTCGACAGCGCCTGGTACACCGGGGTCGCCGGACGCACCGCGGCGTTGGTCAGCTGCTGCCGGATGATCTCGTACTGCGGGTACTTCTGCTGGAAGGCCGGGTCGTCGTAGAGCGAGGCGCGCACCGCGGGCAGCCCGCCCTCGACCGAGGTGTAGCGCTGGTTGTCGACATTGCGCAGGCACCGGATGGCCTCGAAGGCCTCGGCCTTGTGCTGGGTGTTCTTTCCGACCGCCAGATTCAGTCCGCCGAGGGTGACCTTGGCCTGCTGACCGTCGACCATGCCCGGGAACGGGGCGAACCCGAAAACCTTCTTGCTCGCGTCGTAGGCGACGTTGAACTGCTCATCGGACGGCGAGAAGCTGCCCGAATCGTTGATTGCACCGGCCAGGGACGGGTCCTCGTTCAGCGGCAGGAACGGCACCCCGCCCTTGACCGCGTTCTCCAGCATGGATGGCAACACGAACGGCCAGTTGACCTCGAGCGCGGCTTTGCCCTGTTCGAGCGCGAGCCGCGCGGTGCCCTCGTCGGTCTGGGTGATCGACGGGTCCGCGCCGGGTGCGGTGGCAACGTCCTTGATGGTCTGCAGCGCCTTCACCGTCGCCGCCCGATGTTCCGGGGTGTCGGTCAACGTGACGGTCTGACCGTCATCGGAGAGCACCTGTCCCCCGGCACTTTCCAGCAGCGTGTTGAACCACACGACCAGCCCCTCGTACTGCTTGCCCTGAACCGCGATCCAACTCGGCCCGCCCGCGGCGTATTGCCGTTTGGCCTCGGCCACCATCTGATCCCATGTTGTCGGCGGCGCGGGCATCAGATCGGCTCGGTACCAGAGCAATTGGGTGTTCGTGGTGATGGGCGCCGCGTACAGCTTGTCCTGCCACTTGGCGGTCTCCAGCGGGCCGGGCAGCGTGTTCTCGGTCGCGTCGGCCTCGGCCTGCCCGGCCGGATCGTCCGAGAGTGGCAGCGCCCAACCGGCTTCGGCGAACTCCGCGGTCCACACCACGTCGAGTGCCATCACATCGAGCGATTTGTCGTTGCCGGTGAGCCGCCGGGCCAACTGCAGGCGTTGATCATCGGCCCCCTTGGGCAACGACACCTGCCTGATCGTGAATCGTCCGCCGAGTTGCTCGTTGCATTTCTGCGCAACAGCGGTGAACGTTGCCATCTCATTGGCGGGTGTGTAGTAGCTGATGACGATGCCGTCGTCGGCGGAACCACACGCCGTCATGACCGACCCGGCCGTCACTGCAGCCATCACCGCCGCACAAAGCCGTCGTGTGCGCACTACCGGCCTCCGTTTGCGTCCGATGTCGCCGCCGTGGCGACCTGCAGGAGAAACCTCCGCGGGGCCAACGTAGAGCCATTGGCGCGTACTATGCAACCACTTGCCGGGCGCGTCGGCCGATCAGATCGTCAAGCGTGCCAGCAGATCCCGCCCCTGCTCGGCACTGCGCGGATCGCACAGCACGTCGTAGCGGCCGGCGACCAGCTGCAGCGTCGAGCTGAAATCCCTTGTACCGCGCGCCATTGCATATGGAATGGCCGAGGTGATCAAGCCGAAGAACACACCGGCGATCAGACCGGTGGCCAACGCACCCCACGGACTGGGGCTGAAGAAGCCGAGGATCAAACCGATGAACAACCCCAACCAGGCTCCGGACAGCACACCACCGCCGAGCACCTTCGGCCAGGACAGCCGACCGGTGACACGCTCGACCTGCATCAGGTCGACTCCGACGATGGTCACCTGCTCCACCGGAAACTGTTGGTCGGAGAGGTAATCCACCGCGCGCTGGGCTTCGGCGTAGGTCGGGTAGGAGCCGATGGGCCAACCCTTGGGCGGTGTCGGCAGCGCGGCGGGCCCGCGAGCACCCGGGTCTTGGCCTGGTCGAAGGGGACCCGTCATGACTCTGCTCTCCTCACGTAGACAAGCCGGTATGCGAACAACCCTATGCCGCTGCGCGCCATCATGGGTACCCGCGTCCGGATCGCCGAATCAACACCACCACCAGCACGTACGCTACGTTTGCAGGATGACCAATCCGGGAGAGGACGCAGCAGCCACCCCGCCGTCGGAGCCGGGTTCGCAGGCCGAATCGAGTTCACCACCGCCCGCCTCCGGATACGAGGCGCCGCCGATCGAGCGTTCTGCCGGGACGCCGGCTTTTCCGGACTACACCCCGCCGCCCGCATACGGGTACAGCCAGCCGCCGCCGGCCGCCCCGCAGCAGGGCTATCCGCAGCCCGGTTATCCGACCCCCGATTACGCGTCCACCGGTTACCCGCCCCCGCCGCCGGGTTACGGCGCCCCCCAGGACGTCGGCGCGCCGTATCCGCCGCCGCCGGGATTCGGCCCACCGCCCATGCCGCCGACCCAGTTCGGCGGAGCACCACCCTATGGCGGTCCCGGCGGCTACCCCCCTGGCTATCCGGCCCCCTATGGCGGGCCCGCGGCGGCTCCGCAGAACAGCATGGCGGTCGCCTCACTGGTGTGTTCCGGGCTGGCCGTCCCGTTGTTCTTCCTCTGCTTCATCATGGGCATACCCGCCACCATCGCCGGCATCGTCCTGGGGATCGTCGCGCTCAACCAGATCAAGAAGACCGGACAGCGCGGCAAGGAACTGGCGATCTCGGGCATCGTCCTCGGCGGGCTGGTCCTGGCCGCCGGGATAGCGCTGGGCATCTTGATCGGCGCGCTGGCCAGCGTCTCCCCATGACCGGCGGGTATCCGCACGGCCGGCCCGGCGATCCGGGGCTCCCGCCGCCGCTGCCCGCGCAGGGCTACCCGCCGGCTGCCGGGGTGCCGTATCCGCCGTATCCGAGCTACCCGCCGCATGCCGGCTACCCGCCCTACCGCCCACCGGGCACCAACGGCACGGCGATCGCCGCGCTGGTCAGCGCCCTGGCCGGACTAGTCTTCTGCGGTCTGCCGTCGGTGGCCGGGCTGATCCTCGGGGTGATCGCCATGCGCCAGACCAAGCAGACCGGTCAGGACGGGTACGGACTGGCGCTGGCCGCGACGATCGTCGGCGCGCTGGTGACCGTCGTCATCGTCCTGGGAACGCTGTTGTGGATCGGACTGATCGCCGGCGGCGTGGCCCTGCACTGAGGCGCTACGCCGGCGGCCGGTAGGGCTCTCCGGTGCGGGCCATCCCGGCCGCGCGCCCCTTGCCCGCCACCACCAACGCCATCTTTCGGCTGGCCTCGTCGATCATCTCGTCGTCGAGCATCACGGCCCCGCGCGCACCACCGGCCCGCGAGGTGTGCCACGCGTAGGCCTCCAGGATCAGTTCGGCCCGGTCATAATCGGCCTGGCGTGGACTGAACAAGTCGTTGCCCGCGGCGATCTGATCGGGGTGCAGCACCCATTTTCCGTCGTATCCCAGGGCGGCAGAGCGGCCTGCGACGCGACGGAAGCCCTCCACATCGCGCACCTTCACGTACGGGCCGTCGATGGCGTTGATGCCATGGGCGCGGGCGGCGACCAGGATCGTCATCAGCACATGGTGGTGCGCGTCGCCGATGTCATATCCGTCGGGCTGACCACCGACCTCGAGGGTTCGCATGTTCAAGCTGGCCGCCATGTCACCGGGGCCGAGCACCAGGGCCTGCACCCGCGGGGCGGCAGCGATCGCGTTGATGTTGACCAAACCCTTGGCGTCTTCGATCTGCGGCTCGATACCGATGCGCCCCACCGGCAGGTGATGGGTCCGCTCCAGCTGGGTCAGCAGTAGATCCAGGGCATGGACATGGGTGGCGTCGGAGACCTTGGGCAGCACGATCAGGTCGAGCTGTGCACCGGCACCGGCGACGACCTCGATGACATCGGCATGCGTCCACGGTGTGGTCCAGTCGTTGACCCGCACCCCGCGCAGCGCCTGCTCCGACCAGCCCGGCTCGGCGAGCGCGGCGGCAACGCGGGCGCGCGCGTCGGCCTTGGCGTCGGCGGCCACCGCATCCTCCAGATCCAGAAACACCTGGTCGGCGGCGAGTGTCTTGGCCTTGGCGATCATCTTGTCGCTGCTGCCCGGAACGGACAGGCAGGTTCGGCGGGGGCGATACAGGTTGTCCACGGCTCAAGTCTCTACGCTTTGTCCCATGGTTGCGGTCACCCGGGTGTATGCGGCCCGCCTTGCGGGCATGGTCGTGCTGGGCCCGGACGGCGAATCCGTCGGGCGGGTCCGCGACATCGTGGTGAGCATCAGCATCGTCCGCCAACAACCACGTGTTCTCGGCCTGGTCGTCGAATTGCTCACCCGCAAAAGGATTTTCGTCCCGATTCTGCGTGTCACCGCCATCGAGCCCGGCACCGTGACGCTGTCCACCGGAAACGTCTCACTGCGCAGGTTCTCCCAGCGACCCGGCGAAGTGCTGGCACTGGGCCAGGTGCTGGAAACACGCGTGCGTGTCGACGATCCCGATCTGGAGCAGCTGGCCGGGATGGACGTCGTCGTCGTCGATCTCGGCATCGAGCAGACCCGCACCAGGGACTGGATGGTGACCAAGGTGGCCGTTCGCCCACAACGCCGACTCGGTCGGCGCAGCAACGTCTACTCGGTGGACTGGAAGCATGTGCACGGTCTGACACCTTCCGGTCTGGCCATGCCGGATCAGGGTGTCGCGCAGCTACTCGAACAGTTCCAGGGCCAACGGCCGGTCCAGGTCGCCGACGCGATCCGCGACCTGCCTGCCAAACGGCGGTTCGAGGTCGTCAACGCCCTCGACGACGAGCGGCTGGCCGATGTGCTCCAGGAGCTGCCCGAGGACGAGCAGGCAACCGTGCTGCGTCAGCTCAAGACCGACCGCGCCGCCGACGTGCTGGAGGCGATGGATCCCGATGACGCCGCCGACCTGTTGGGGTCGATGGCACCCGCCGACGCCGAACAGTTCCTGCGCCGGATGGATCCCGAGGACTCCGAAGACGTCCGACGCCTGCTCAGTCACTCGCCGAACACCGCAGGCGGCCTGATGACCTCCGAGCCGGTGGTGCTGGCTCCCGACACCACCGTCGCCGAGGCGCTGGCCCGGGTCCGCGATCCGGACCTCACCCCGGCGCTGGCCTCGCTGGTGTTCGTGGTGCGCCCGCCGACGGCCACGCCGACCGGCCGCTATCTGGGCTGTGTGCACCTGCAGCGGCTGTTGCGCGAACCGCCGGCGGCGCTGGTCAGCGGCATCGTCGACACCGACCTGCCGAGCCTGCGCCCCGACGAACCGCTCGGAGCCCTGACCCGGTACTTCGCCGCCTACAACCTGGTGTGCGGCCCGGTGGTCGACGAGGAGAACCACCTGTTGGGTGCGGTGTCCGTCGACGACGTGCTGGACCACCTGCTGCCCGACGACTGGCGCGAGCACGAGGGTGAGCCGGTGATCATGAAGGAGTCCACGACGTGACCCGGCCTGGCACCGCCACGACCGGCGAGGGTGTCGCATGAGCGATTCGGCACGCCAGCGCCTCGACACACCACGGCGCTCACGGTCGTTACGCCCCCGCTTCGATGTCGAGGCGGTGGGGCGTGTCAGCGAGCGCATCGCACGGTTCCTGGGCACCGGCCGCTATCTGGCCATCCAGACCATCGTGGTGATCGTGTGGATCCTGTTGAACGTCGGCGCTTTTGCCTGGCAGTGGGATCCGTATCCGTTCATCCTGCTCAACCTGGCCTTCTCGACCCAGGCGGCCTACGCCGCACCACTGATCCTGCTGGCGCAGAACCGCCAGGAGAACCGCGACCGGGTTGCCCTCGAGGAAGATCGCCGGCGCGCCGAGCAGACCAAGGCCGACACCGAATACCTGGCCCGGGAGCTGGCGGCGCTGCGGCTGGCCGTCGGCGAGGTCGCCACCCGCGATTACATGCGCCGTGAGTTGGAGGACCTGCGCGACATGCTGGTCGAACTGGTACCGCCGAAACCGAAGAAGAACAAGGGCAAACGAGCGGTGTCCGACAGCGCGGAGCCGGACGGTTCCGACGGGTACGAACAGGATCAGTGAACCCATTGGCCCACCATGCCGACCTCGCAATGGGTATGGTGACCTGGTTCACAACGGTCGGGTAACGGATTTAGGACGGTTGAGTGGCAAAACGGGGAAGCGCCGCCCTCGCNGCGCTGATCAGGCGCTCCGGTCCGTGGCCGATTCGGCTCCCAGCTCACGCGGGTTGTTGGGTGTCGCCGTGCTCGCCCCGCTGGTGCTGACGCTTGGCGTCGGCGCGTCCGGGCCGTCGATGAAACCCGTGCTGGAAGCCACCGTCACGCCGCTGGCCGCGGTGGTGCCCACCCCTGACGAGAATGCAGGCGCGGTCGTGGTTCCCGTCTACCGGGCGCCGCGACCGTTCCAGACCGCGGGTACCGCGCTGACGGCTCCCCCACCCGCCGCGGTGGTCAGCTCACCGGGCAGCCTGCGCATCCCGACGGTCGCCCTCAACGCCTACCGCAACGCCGAACGCATGATGGCCTCCGCGGCGCCGAACTGTGGGATGAGCTGGAACCTGCTGGCCGGCATCGGTCGCATCGAGTCCATGCACGCCAGCAACGGCGCCACCGATGTCAACGGCACCGCGGTGCGGCCGATCCTCGGCCCGGCGCTGGATGGTTCGCTGCCCGGCAACGAGGTCATCGTGCAGAGCCGCAACAACGACCGGATCACCTATGCCCAGGCGATGGGACCGATGCAGTTCCTGCCGGGCACCTGGTCGCGGTACGCCTCCGACGGCAACGGTGACGGCAAAGCCGAGGTGCAGAACCTCTTCGACGCCACCCTGGCCGCGGCCCGCTACCTGTGTAGCGGCGGGCTGAACATGCGCGATCAGAGCCAGGTGATGACGGCCATCCTGCGCTACAACAACTCCGTGGCCTACGCCCGCAATGTGCTGGGTTGGGCGGCGGCCTACGCCACCGGGGTGGTGCCGGTGGATCTGCCGCCGATCACCGGGTCGGTGCCACAGCTGCGGGACGCCAACGTGCACCTGGCCACCAACGCCGAGGGGCTCGGACCGGGCCTGCCGCTCAACGCGCTCGGACTGCCGTCGACCGATCCGATGGCGGTGATGCCGTTCTTCGACCTGGGCCGGGCCAACGTCGCCGACCGGTTGCCGGTGCCGCCGGGGCCGGATCAGCCTGCGGCCGTGCCGAATTGCGCCGTCTTCTGTATCGGGGAGAACAAGCCCGTCCCGGCGGCACCGTTCAATCCGTTCGCGCCGCCGCCGCCGGCCGCCCCGCCCGCACCGTTCAACCCGTTCGCACCACCGCCGCCGGCCGCCCCACCCGCACCGTTCAACCCATTCGCACCGCCGCCCGCACCGGCACCGGTCGCACCGGCACTCCCGGTGGCGCCGGGTCCGGCTCCGGGGTCCGCACCCGGTCCGGCAGCCTGAGCCGACCGACCGACGAGTCGGCCCGGCGGTCCGACGGTCGACGACTGCGGCCTAGACTCGATGGCAATGTCCTCGACACATACCGACCTGGAAGCCGCGGTGCGCTCCGCGCTGAATAAGGTCGTCGACCCCGAACTGCGCCGTCCGATCACCGAGGTCGGAATGGTCAAGAGCGTCTCCATCGCCGACGACCATTCCGTCGCCGTCGAGATCTACCTGACCACCTCGGCCTGCCCGAAGAAGACCGAGATCGTGGACAAGGTCACCGCCGCGGTGACCGATGTGCCCGGTACCGGCGCCGTCACCGTCGCACTCGACGTGATGAACGACGAACAGCGCGCCGAGTTGCGCAAGCTGCTGCGCGGCGATTCCCGCGAGCCGGTGATCCCGTTCGCCCAGCCGAACTCGCTGACCCGGGTGTACGCCGTCGCCTCCGGCAAGGGCGGCGTCGGTAAGTCCAGCGTCACGGTGAACCTGGCCGCCGCGCTCGCGGCGCGCGGGCTGCAGGTCGGTGTGCTCGACGCCGATATCTACGGTCATTCGGTGCCTCGGATGATGGGCATCGTCGATCGGCCCACCCAGGTCGACTCGATGATCCTGCCGCCGATCGCCCATGACGTGAAGGTCATCTCGATCGCGATGTTCACCCAGGGCAACACGCCGGTGGTGTGGCGCGGTCCGATGCTGCACCGGGCACTGCAACAGTTCCTCGCCGATGTCTACTGGGGCGATCTGGACGTGCTGCTGCTCGACCTGCCGCCCGGTACCGGCGACATCGCGATCTCGGTGTCCCAGCTGATCCCCGGCGCGGAGATCCTGGTGGTCACGACCCCGCAGTCGGCGGCCGCCGAGGTCGCCGAACGCGCCGGTGCCATCGCGCTGCAGACCCGCCAACGCATCGTCGGGGTCGTCGAGAACATGGCCGGTCTGACGCTGCCGGACGGCACCGTCATGCGGGTGTTCGGGGAGGGCGGCGGCCGGCAGGTCGCCGAGTCGCTGACCCGGTCGGTCGGCGCCGACGTGCCGCTGTTGGGGCAGGTGCCGCTGGAACCCGAGCTGGTGTCCGCGGGTGATTCCGGGGTGCCGCTGGTGTTGTCGGCGCCCGATTCGGCGGCGGGCCGGGAACTGCGCAAGGTCGCCGACGCCCTCGGTGCGCGCAAGCGCGGACTGGCCGGTATGTCGCTCGGTCTCGACCCGGCCGGACGCTAGCCGAACCGACTCAGGTTGCGTCCGCGTCGAACCTGGTGGGTCCGGGTTCGCGCGGCGTCGGTGGGGTTTCCGGGACGGCAGGCGTGGGCGCATCGGGAGATACCGGTTTCACCGGCTTGTCGAAATTGCCCGTCAAGAACGAATCGTCACCGTCGAGCAGGTGCTTGGTCAGGGCGGCCCGCGGAGTCATACCGCGTAGCTTCTGCAGTTCGCTCAGCGGTTGACGCAGATCGTCGAACTCGGGGCCCAGGTCCTCACGCAGTTGGTTGGTCGCGCCGCTGAGATACTCGCGCGCCTGGCGCACCGCATTGGAGGTCCACCGGATCGCTCCGGGCAACCGTTCCGGGCCGAGGATGACCAGACCCGCCACCACCAGGATGAGCATCTCGCCCCAGCCGACATTGGCGAACATCTCAGGCCGTGCCGTCGCCGATCGGCGTGACGGTCAACGTGACCGGGCGTCCGTCGCGCAGCACCTCGACGGGGGCCGGCTCGCCGATCTTCAGCTGACGGACGGCGACGACGAACTCGTCGGCGTCGGCCACCTTGCGATTACCGATCTTGACCACCACGTCATTCTCCAGGATGCCCGCCCGCTCGGCAGGCCCACCGGCCTTGACGTTGGCGATCTGGGCCCCCGAGGCCAGATCGTTGCTGACCGAACGGGCCGTGAGGCCCAGCGACGGGTGCTCGATCTTGCCCGCCTCGATCAGCTTCTGGACGACATCCTTGACCTCGTTGACCGGTATGGCGAAGCCCAGGCCACTGGCGCTGTCGGACAACGACTTTCCTGCCGTGTTGATGCCGATGACCTCGGCGTTCATGTTGATCAACGGGCCACCGGAGTTGCCGTGATTGATCGAGGCGTCGGTCTGCACGCCGTCGATCACGGTGTCGGTGTCCGATCCGTCGCCGGACAGCGGCAGCGGCCGGTGCAGCGCGCTGATGATGCCGCTGGTGACGGTGCTGCGCAGGCCCAGGGGCGCACCGGCGGCGATGACTTCCTCACCGACCTGGAGCTTTTCGGAGTCACCGAGCCTGGCCACGGTCAGGTTGTCGACGTTGTCGACCTTGAGCACCGCGAGGTCGGTTTTGGGATCCCGGCCGACGAGGTTGGCGGGCACCGACTTACCGTCGTTGAAGACGACGAACATCTTGAACTTGGCCGGGTTCTTGGCGGCCTCGGAGATGACGTGGTTGTTGGTCACGATGTAGCCGCGGCCGTCGACCACCACACCGGATCCCTGGGATCCCGACTGATCGCTGGTGGCCTCGATGGTGACCACCGAATCAGCCACCGCGGCGGCCACCTCGGCGAGTCGGCCGGCGGGCTGGGCGGGCAGGTCGCTGGTCTCCAGGGTGACCTTGGAGGTGGTGAAGGCTTCGACGACTTCAGCGGTCTTGTTGCCGACCAGACCGCCGAGCGCGCCGATCAGCAGGGCGATCAACGCCAGGATCACCAGCGCGACGACCGAGACCTTGCGACCGAAGAGGACGTCGCGCACCCCGAGCTTGCCCTGGGGTGCCTGCACCACCACGGGTGCGGAGGCCACCACGGCCGGCGCGCCGAGGGCTGCGGCCGCGGCCGGGTCGCGCCACGGATCGGGAGTGTCGTCCTCGTCGGACAGGTTCTCGGCATCCAACGCACCGGCGTCGGCGGGATGACGTTGCAGCGAGTCGCCACCGGCGTACGGCCGGCCGAAGGCCTCGGCCAGCACCGGGTCCGGGTTCAGGCTCTTGGGGGTGTACTCCCCCTGGTCGATGTGCTTGTCGGCACCGAGGAACGAGCCGGCCACGCCGGCGGGGCGGCCGAAGGCACGTTGCGAAGCCGGATCCACCGGCGGACGCGACACCGGGCGGGGAGCCAACCGAGGGTTGTTACCCGATTCGTCCTTGTTGCTCACCCGTGCATCACTCCCCGGTCACAGCACGCATCCGAGACGGGACACGTGACTACTGGTCTCGATTGCAACCCTACCGGCGCTTACGGCGCGCCCTGGCGACGCCATCTGCGACGCGCTGGGGGTCTTCATGGGCCGGCTGTTCCGGCGGATCCCGGTCCGGGATCTGGGACAACAGGCCGAGCAGCGAGCTGGGCATCGCGATATGGCAGGAATCGCGTAATGCGGTGCGCGCCTGACGCTGCGCTTCGACCTCGTCGGCGCACAGCGGGCACAGCGAGAGGTGGTGACCGGCTCGCAGATGCGCCGTCATCCGCAGTTCACCATCGACGAATGCGGCGATGGCCTCGGGCGAGAGATGCTCGGTGGAGCCGAACCGGCGCGGGCCGACCGGGGCGCTGCTCTGCGAGGCGAACTGGGCGGGCAGCCAGGAGAAAGCGCGACGGAATACGTCGCCAGGGTCGGCCATCGCCCCGCTCCTTCCGGATCGCCGCGTCGTCGCACCGACAACACTCACTCGAATGTAGCGCGGCATGCCGCGGCGCACACCCACGACCGCTCAGGCCGACGCGCTCAGCTGGTCGGAGTTCTTCGCCAGGTGCTCACGCAGAGCCTGGCGGCCGCGGTGGATACGGCTGCGGACGGTGCCGAGCTTCACACCGAGGGTTGCACCGATCTCCTCATACGACAGACCCTCGATATCGCACAGCACGACTGCGGCACGGAACTCCGGCGGCAGTGAGTCCAGCGCCGCCTGCAGGTCCGGGCCCAACCGCGAATCGTGGTAGATCTGCTCGGGGTTCGGGTCCTCGGCGGGCACCCGGTCATAGTCCTCGGGCAGCGCCTCCATGCGGATGCGGGTGCGGCGACGGACCATGTCGAGGAACAGGTTGGTGGTGATGCGGTGCAACCAGCCCTCGAAGGTGCCGGCCTGATAGTTGTGCACCGACCGGAAGACCCTGATGAAGGTCTCCTGGGTCAGATCCTCGGCGTCCTGTTGGTTACCGGAGAGGCGGTAGGCCAGCCGGTAGACGCGGTCGGCGTGTTGGCGCACCAGCTCGTCCCAGGACGGCATGGCCGCCTTGTCGCCGGTGGCGTCGAAAACCGCGGTACCGGTCAGCTCGTCGGAGGGCTCGACCCAGTCGCCGTCGGTGAACTGCTCCAGATGGGGCATCGAGACGGGACTGGCAGCCGGGCTGCTCGTGGTGCTGGTTGAAGCGGTGATCGGATCCTCCAAATCGAGATGGCAGGCGGACGTCTGCTCGTTGCTAGGGGAAACGTGGCCGGTGTCGGCCGTATTCCGAAGACGCAAGCTGTCGCCGTGTTCCATGCGTAGTACGTTCTCCCGCCGGGGTGTGCCAGGCATATGAGCAAACTGAACAATTCCTGAGAAAGCAGATACCCACGCCGCAACCAGGCAAAACGAGCACATTTTCGTTGTGATCCGTGCATCGAGGGCGGGCGTGTCGGCGGGCGTCTGAGCACCGCTGCTCTACGCTGCGGGCATGGCCAGCACCGACGACGCCGCCCAGTCGATCGTCTCGCACGCGGAGGCGTCGATCACCGAGGATGCGGTGACCGCCGCGGCCCGCGAGCGTGCCGTGGACAGCGGGGCCGGTGCCGTCACTCCCGCGGTCGGCGCCCTGCTGTCGGTGTTGGCGCGGTTGACCGGCGCCAAGGCCGTGGTCGAGGTGGGCACCGGCGCAGGCGTGAGCGGGTTGTGGTTGTTGGCCGGCATGCGCGAGGACGGGGTGCTGACCACCATCGACGTCGAGCCCGAGTACCAGCGGCTGGCCAAGCAGGCGTTCACCGAAGCGGGCGTCGGCGCCTCCCGCACCCGGCTGATCGGCGGCCGCGCCCAAGAGGTGCTGACCCGGCTCGCCGACGAGTCCTATGACCTGGTTTTCATCGATGCCGCGCCGGCCGATCAGCCGCAGTTCGTCGCCGAGGGCGTGCGTCTGCTGCGGCCGGGTGGGGCCATCGTGGTGCATCGCGCGGCGCTCGGCGGGCGGGCCGGCGACGCATCGGCCAATGACGCCGAGGTCAGCGCGGTCCGCGAGGCGGCGAGATTGATCGCCGAAGACGAGCGCTTCACCCCGGTGCTGGTGCCGCTGGGTGACGGGCTGCTCGCCGCCGCCCGCGACTAGCCTCCCTCTCTCCTTCTCCCGCGAGCAGACGCATATACCCCCAAAGGTGACCGCGTCCAGGGGTACATGGGTCTGCTCGCGGAGTTATCAACAGGCATCGTGGTCGGTGCCTGGCATCGCCGGACGACGACGGCAAGTATCACGTCATGTCCTTGCACGAGCTCTTCGCCGCCTGCGGTGGAGTCGTGACACGACAGCAGATCCTGAGCGTGGCCACCCCCAAGCGCGTCGAGGTCATGCTGCGCAAAGGCGAGTTGATACGCGTCCGCCGTGGCATCTACGCGTTGCACACCCCCGACGCCGCTGCGCGGCTGGCAGCGTTGGACATCTGCGCCGGTGAACGGGTCGTCGCGTGCATGCACACCGCGGCCGAGCTCTATGACTTCAAGACCGAGCCCGACGATCGCATCCACGTGCTCGACCCTGGCATTCGGTTGCGTCCAACTCCAGATGTCATGGTGCATCAACGAATTGGTGCACCACTGAAGCTGGTCGGCAGCCGGTTGTGCACCGCCCCGGCATGGACCGCCGTCGAGATCGCGCGTTCGGTCCGACGTCCGAGAGCACTTGCCGTCCTCGATTCGGCCCTCCGCTCACGCACCTGCGATACGGGCACTCTCACCGCTGCCATCGACGAGCAGCGCGGCCGACGCGGCATCGTGCAGGTGCGTGAGATGGTGGCGCTCGCCGACGGTCGCGCGGAATCGCCGATGGGGAGCGAAGCCCGCCTGGCATTCCACGACGGCGGTCTGCCGGCACCGGAACTGCAATACGAGATCGTCGACTTGCACGGGCGCTTGTGGCGCGTCGATTTCGCGTGGCCCGAGTTCAGATTGGTCGCCGAGTACGAAAGCATGGAATGGCATGCCAACCCCGTCTCGCTGCGGCACGACCGGATGAAGGTCGCGCGATTGCAGGAGTGCGGTTGGCTGACCAGCCCACTGGTCGTCGATGACGTCCGATGCCATCCCGACGACTTGGTGGAACGACTCGGCCTCCACATGGCGCAGCGCGCGAGCTGAGCAGACGCATCTACCCCCATTTACAGGACTTTCCGGGGGTACACGCGCCTGCTCGCGAGACAACCTTGACCACAGACTGAACGAGCGTTTAACGTATTGAACATGCGTTCAAGCGAGGACCTGACCACCGCGGCCCGCATCCGCGACGCGGCGATCGTGCAGTTCGGCACACACGGATTCACCACCGGGGTGCGCGCCATAGCCGCCGCGGCCGGCGTCAGCCCCGGTCTGGTGATCCACCACTTCGGATCCAAGGACAGTCTGCGCAAGGCATGCGACGACTACATCGCCGAGTACATCCGCAGCGCCAAGTCCGAGTCCATCCAGTCCTCGGACCCGGCCACCTGGCTCGCGCAGATGGCCGAGATCGAGGAGTACGCACCGATGATGGTCTACCTGGTGCGCAGCATGCAGACGGGCGGTGACCTGGCCAAGGCGTTCTGGCAGCGGATGCTCGACAACACCGAGCAGTATCTCGACGACGGTGTGCGCGCGGGCACCATCAAACCCAGTGACGACCCGAAGGCGCGGGCACGATTCCTGGGCATGCTCGGCGGCGGTGGTTTCCTGCTGTATCTGCAGTTGCACGACAACCCCACCGATATCCGTGCGGTGCTGCGTGATTACGCCGAGGACATGGTGCTGCCGGCCCTGGAGCTCTACACCCGCGGCCTGCTGACCGATTCCACCATGTACGACGCCTTCATCGCCCAACGCCGACAAGGCATCCCGTTCAGCCATCCCACCGAAGGGAGTCAGTGATGACAGAGGCAGTACAGATCCAGGGACTGACGAAGCGGTTCGGACGCAGCATCGCACTCGATGGCTTGGACCTGACCGTGGCACCCGGTGAAGTGGCCGGGTTTCTCGGCCCGAACGGTGCGGGTAAGTCGACGACCATCCGGGTGTTGCTCGGCCTCTTGCGTGCCGACGGCGGCCAGGTCCGACTGCTCGGCGGCGATCCATGGCGCGATGCCGTCGCCCTGCACCGGCGCATCGCCTACGTGCCCGGCGATGTCACGTTGTGGCCCAACCTCACCGGCGCGCAGGCGATCGACTTCCTGGCAAGGCTGCGCGATGGCGCGGTCGACACCCGGCGCCGTGACGAGCTCATCGAGCGCTTCGAACTCGATCCGCACAAGGTGGCGCGCACCTACTCCAAGGGCAACCGGCAGAAGGTCGCCATCGTCTCGGCGTTCAGCACGGATGCCGAACTCTACATACTCGACGAACCGACCTCAGGGTTGGACCCTCTGATGGAGAAGAACTTTCAGCAATGCGTCGCCGAGGTCGCCGAACGCGGTGCGGCAGTGCTGCTGTCCAGCCACATCCTGGCCGAGGTCGAGCAGCTCTGTGACACCGTCACGATCGTCAGGGCAGGCAAGACCGTGCGCTCTGGGTCACTGACCGACCTGCGCCACCTGATGCGCACGACGGTCACCGCGCGTACCCGTGCCGCGGGCGCCGGATTGGCAGGCCTGCCGTTCGTCCACGATTTCGCCGAACATGACGGCCAGATCGGCTTCTCGGTCGATCGCGCGGACCTGAACGTCGCCATGGAGCACCTCACCGGTCTGGGCATCACCGAGTTGCAGGTCGCCGCCGCGTCGTTGGAAGACCTGTTCATGCACGAGTATCAGGCAGCACGCTGATGACCGCCACACTTGGCCACACCCGCCACCATGCCGCGGCCGGGTCCGCACTGACCGGCATGACCACGCTGCTGCGACTTGCTGTGCGCCGCGACCGGATTCGGCTGGCGGTGTGGATCGTGCTGCTGACCGCACTGCCGGCCTACACCCCCGCCGCGCTGGCCATGACCTACCCGGACCGCGAGCAACGGTTGGCCCGCATCGAGTTGATGCAGACCCCCGCCGGAATCATGCTCAGCGGACCGATGTTCGGGACCGACCACACGGCGCTGGGCGCGATGATCGCCAACGAGTTGATGCTCACCCTCATCATTGCGACCTCGATTCTGGCCATCCTGACCGTGATCCGACACACCCGCGCCGAAGAGGAGGCCGGGGTGGCCGAACTGGTGCAGTCCTCGGTCGTGGGACGCCACGCCCGCACCGTCGCCGCGCTGCTCCTGGTCACCGCCACCAATGCCGTACTCGCGCTCACCATGACCGTGGCGCTGACCCTCGGCGGCCTCGCTGTGCCTGACAGCGCGGCATTCAGCCTCGGTATCACCGCAACGGCAACGCTGTTCGGCACGCTCGCCGCCGTCACTGCCCAACTCCTGCGTCAGTCGCGGACCGCCACCGGCGCGGCCATGGGCGGATTGGCGATTGCCGCGCTGATCCGCGGCGTCGGCGATGTCATCGAGCATTCGGGCAGCGCGGTGAGCTGGCTGTCCCCAATCGCCTGGGCGCAGCAGATGCGATCGTTCGTGGATCTGCGTTGGTGGCCGTTGGCGATGCCCATCGTGCTGGCCGCCATTCTGGTCGCCGTGGCGTTGGCATGCGAGAGCCGTCGTCAGTACGACGCCGGCATCCTCGCCTCGACCGGTGAGCGTCGCGGTGCTCGAACCATCCCGAATGTGTTGGTGTTGAACCTTGTGCTGCAACGGGGCCAACTCATCGGCTGGGGTGTCGCCCTGTTCTTGGCCGGACTGACGTTCGGATCGATGACCCGCTCGCTACTCGACGCGGCCCATGACAACGAGTTGCTGGCCCGCATGCTTGCCGACTCCGGCGCCGACGGTGCCTACACCACCATGACGCAGTTCCTGGCCGCCGCCACAGGTGCTTTCGTGGTAGTCGCCGTGCTGCGCATCCATACCGACGAACAGCGGGGCTTGGCCGAGCCGGTCCTGGCGGCGGCGGTATCGCGGTGGACCTGGCTGTCCAGTGCGGTGGCCGCCACATTGGTCAGCACCACCGCGCTACTGGCCGCCGCCGGCCTGGGCAACGGCCTGGGTGCTGCCATCACGACCGGTGCGCCCGCCGAAGTCTGGCGGCTAACCGCCGCCGCACTGGCACAGTTGCCTGCGATGGCGGTGCTGGCCGGTGTCGCCGCGCTGGCTGCAGCGCTGCGACGACCGCTGATCGGCTGGCTGGCAGAGGGTTTCGTGGTGGTGGCGCTGTATCTGGGCGCATTGTTGCGGTTACCCCGATGGCTTGTCGACCTGTCCCCGGTGGGCCAGACGACCGCACCCAGAGATGTGCCCACCGTCGCCCTCGCGGTCATGGTGGTCGTGGCGGTAGGGCTGACCGCGGCCGCCGGATACATCTATCGGCACCGAGACGCCGCATGAGGTTCGCGATGCAGACCTGTGCGGGCCTGTTGTTCTTCGTCGCCGTGTTGTTCTGGCCCGCAGGCTCATTCGGCTATTGGCAGGCCTGGGTGTTTCTCGCGGTGTTCGTGGTCACCACCACGCTGCCGAGCATCTACCTGGCCGTCCGCCACCCGGAGGCCCTGGCCCGCCGCATGCAGGCAGGACCGACCGCCGAGAGCCGACCCGCCCAACGGATCATCATGTCGCTGATCCTGGTGTTGGTGACCGTGACGTTTGTGCTGTCCGCGCTGGATCACCGGTTCGGTTGGTCGTCGGTGCCGGTCTGGCTCGTCATCATCGGCAACATCCTGGTCGCGGTCGGACTGGCAATCGCGCAACTGGTCGTCGTGCAGAACAACTACGCCGCGGCCACCGTGCGGGTGGAAGCCGATCAGCCGCTCGTCTCGACCGGGCTCTACCGCTGGGTTCGCCACCCGATGTACACCGGCGCCGCGCTCATGATGATCGGCACGCCACTTGCACTGGATTCGCTGTGGGGCCTGCTGGGCGTGGCGGCAGCGGCGCCGGTGATCGTCGCGCGCATCCGCGACGAGGAGCAGATGCTCACCGCCGAGCTCGCCGGGTACCGCGAGTACATGGACACGGTCCGGTTCCGTCTGATTCCGCACGTGTGGTGAACATCGATAGAGTTGTCCGCATGGCAGACAGGGCATGTCCGGGCAGCGGCAAGAAGTGGACGGTCGACATCGCCGGTAAGCCGATCTGCCCGAAATGCCGTCGCTCACTGGCCACGGTGGCGGGCCGGGGCCGCAAGATCACGGACCTGCCCCAGGTACCGCGGCACGACAAGCCTGCTCGCGCAGCGCGGACGGCGAACTAGCCACCGCCCTACTAGTCAACGACGCACTAGTCAACGAAGCTGGCGAGCCGACACCCGTTGCGGCCGGCCGCCTTCGCCTCGTACATCGCCCGGTCTGCGGCAAGCATGAGTTCCTCTGCGTCGTCTGCCGCCCCGCCGATGGCGATTCCGACGCTCAGACCCACCGCACCGGTCCAATCGCCGACCGTCATCGGGGCCGAAGCGGTGTCGATGAGCCTGCGTCCCAGTACCATTGCGGATTCGGGTAGCGGTGCGTCACAGAGGATGACCACGAACTCGTCACCGCCTCGGCGCGCCACCGTGTCACCGGTCCGCACACCGGCGACCAGCCGCTTCGCCACCGTGGTCAGGACGATATCGCCCGTGCTGTGCCCGAGTTGGTCGTTGACCTGCTTGAACCCGTCCAGATCGATGGACAGCAGCGCGAACGGTGTGCCGCGCGCGATACGTTCGGTGAGACGTTGGTACAGCAACGCCCGGTTCGGCAAGCCGGTCAGCGGGTCATGGAAGGCGTTGTGCACCAATTGTTCTTCGAGCTGCTTGCGGCGCGACGTGTCGCGCACCGACACCACGTAGCCGTCACGCTCGCCGGTCCAGGCGTCCCGGGTGACGCGGACGAATGCCTCGATCCACACCCAGCTGCCGTCCTTGTGCCGCATCCGGTGCTCGGTGGTGAAGCTGTCGACCTGGCCCTCTCGCATCGCCCGCATCTTGCGGCCGAAGGCGCCGACGTCTTCGGGGTGGGTGATGTCGCTGGCCCGTTCGCCGACCAACTCGGCGGCCTCGTAGCCCAGCAGCGAGCGGATCGAGGGCGAGACGTAGCGGCGGATACCATCCATGCTGCCGCGGATGAGCGTGTCCGCGGAGTTCTCGGCGACCAGCCGGTACAGGCTCGCGGCGGCAGTCAGCTGCAGGTGCTGGGCGGCCAATGATCCGAACGCCTCGAGCTGGTCCCGCAGACCGGCGGTGATGGTGCGCGGCTGCGGGTCGGCGACCCAGAGCGCGCGCTCGGCCGTCGTATCGACAATCACCGGCACGGCGGCGGCGAACCTGGCCTCGCCCAGTGCGCTCGGCACCGGGTGTCCCTGCCCCAGCGCATCTTCGATGAACACCGCGCTCGGTGGGATGTCGGTCCGCTCGCCGAGCACCATCGCCTGCCGACAATCCAGTGCCGTCCGGACCGTTCGGCAGAGCGTATCGAGAAACGATGCCCCGCGGTCGGTCAGATCCACACACCCTTGCCGACGGCCACCACACCACCGGAGCTGATGGAGAAGCGCTCGCGGTCCTTGTCGAGGTCGACACCGACCATCTCGCCGGGGCCGACGACGACGTTCTTGTCCAGGATCGCCCGCCGCACCACCGCGCCGCGACCGATCCGCACACCGGGCATCAGGACGCTGCCCTCGACGATGGCACCGTCTTCGATGGCCACGTTGGACGACAGCACCGAGTTGCGCACCGACGCCGCGGAAATGATGCTCCCGGCACCGACCACCGATTCCTGAGCGGAACCACCGTTGACGAATTTGGCGGGCGCCAGGTTCTCCGAGCCGCCGCGAATCGGCCAGCGCTTGTTGTACAGGTTGAACACCGGATGTACCGACACCAGGTCCATATGGGCGTCGTAGAACGCGTCCAAGGTGCCGACATCGCGCCAGTAGCCGTGGTCGCGTTCGGTGGCGCCGGGCACCTCGTTGTCGTCGAAGTCGTAGACGCCGGCCATCCCGTCGGCCACCAGTCGCGGGATGATGTCCCCGCCCATGTCGTGGTCGGAATGATCCTCGTCGGCATCGGCGCGGATCGCGTCGATGAGCACCTTGGTGGTGAAGATGTAGTTGCCCATCGAGGCGAACGTCTGCTCCGGATCATCCGGGGTGCCCGGCGGGTCGGCGGGCTTCTCGATGAAGCTGCGGATGCGACCCGATTCGTCGGCATCGATGCAGCCGAAGGCCGACGCCTCCGATCGCGGCACCCGGATACCTGCGACGGTCGCGCCGGCCCCGCTCTCGATGTGATGCGCGAGCATCTGTTCGGGATCCATCCGGTAGACGTGGTCGGCACCGAAGATGACGATGTAATCCGGGTCCTCGTCGTAGATCAGATTCAGCGACTGATAGATCGCGTCGGCCGATCCGGTGTACCACCGCGGTCCCAGACGCTGTTGTGCCGGGACAGGGGTGATGTACTCCCCCGCCAGACCCGACAGTCGCCAGTTCTGCGAGATATGCCGGTCCAGCGAGTGCGATTTGTATTGCGTCAGTACACAGATACGGAGGAACCGCGCGTTCACCAGATTGGACAGCACGAAGTCGATCAACCGATATCCGCCGCCGAAAGGCACCGCGGGCTTCGCCCGGTCCGCCGTCAAAGGGTAAAGGCGCTTACCCTCCCCCCCAGCGAGGACGATGCCCAGCACATGTGGCGCTTCCCTCATGGTCCCAACCTATCGGGCCGATCGCGGTGCGGCTAGCCAATCGCCCGAACAACAGGCTGCATGTCAAGGTGTTTGGGGCGGTCACGATGTCCAGAAAGCGCACAGGGGTGCGCCGGTCCGCCCCTGCCCGTTACCGTGCACACCATGCGGGTGGCAATGATGTCTCGGGAGTATCCGCCGGAGATCTACGGTGGAGCCGGTGTGCATGTGACGGAGCTGGTCTCGCAGTTGCGTCGATTGTGCGAGGTGGACGTGCACTGTATGGGCGCTCCGCGCGATACCGCGATCGTCGCCCAGCCCGATCCCGCACTGCAGTCGGCCAATCCCGCGCTGTCCACGCTGTCGGCGGATCTGGTGATGGCCAACGCGGCCGCGGCGGCGACGGTGGCGCATTCGCACACCTGGTACACCGGCATGGCCGGTCACCTCGCTGCGCTGCTGCACGGTATCCCGCACGTCCTGACCGCCCATTCGCTGGAACCGATGCGACCGTGGAAGGCCGAGCAGCTCGGCGGCGGGTACCGGGTGTCCTCCTGGGTGGAGCGCACCGCCGTGGAAGCGGCCGATGCGGTGATCGCCGTGAGCTCCGGGATGCGCAACGACGTGCTGGCCACCTACCCGGCGCTGGACCCCGCCCGGGTGCACGTGGTGCGCAACGGGATCGACACCGAGGTCTGGTACCCGGCCGCTCCCGAACCGGGCGCGTCGGTACTCGCCGAGCTCGGCGTCGACCCGTCCCGCCCGATCGTGGCCTTCGTCGGGCGCATCACCAGGCAGAAGGGCGTGGCCCACCTGGTCGCCGCCGCCCACAAGTTCGATCCCGCGATTCAGCTGGTGCTGTGCGCGGGCGCACCGGACACCCCCGAGATCGCCGCCGAAGTGAGCGCGGCCGTGCAGGAGCTGGGCGCCGCGCGATCCGGGGTGTTCTGGGTGCGCGAAATGCTGCCGGTACCCAAGATCCGCGAAATTCTCTCGGCATCAGCCGCTTTCGTCTGCCCGTCCGTCTACGAACCGCTGGGCATCGTCAACCTGGAGGCGATGGCCTGCGGCACCGCCGTCGTCGCGTCCGATGTCGGTGGCATCCCCGAGGTCGTCGCCGACAACCGCACCGGGCTGCTGGTCCATTACGACGCCGAGGACACCCGGGGCTTCGAGGACGGGTTGGCCCGCGCGGTCAACGCGCTGGTCGCCGATCCCGAACGCGCCCGCGGCTTCGGAGCCGCAGGTCGACAGCGGTGCATCGAGGAATTCTCCTGGGCACAGATCGCCGAGCAGACGCTGCGCATCTACCAGGAGGTATCGCGCTGACCGCGGGCCAGCGCGATACCGAGGGCGTCGCCTAGCTGGTGACGCCCTTGAGTTCGTCGCCGAGGGCGGCCGCCTCATCGGGGGTCAGCTCCACGACGAGCCGTCCACCGCCTTCCAGTGGTACCCGCATCACGATGCCGCGCCCCTCCTTGGTCGCTTCCAATGGACCGTCTCCAGTCCGGGGCTTCATCGCCGCCATCGTGTGCTCCCTCCGCGTGAGCCGGCCCGCCGTGAAACGGACCCGATCAAGACCGGCGTGTGCCGGCACAGAATTGCCAGTGAACTCATCCTATTGTTCCCTATCGCGACGGCGCGGTGTGAAAAGACCCGGCAAAACTGACGGAACGTGACCGGATCGAGGCGAGCTACCCCGCACTCGGCACCCAGCACGTCGCAATATGGTCGTCGACCATCCCGGTCGCCTGCATCAGCGCATAGGCCGTCGTCGGCCCCACGAAGCGAAACCCGCGACGCTTCAGTTCCTTGGCCATGGCGGTTGATTCCGCTGTGACCGCGGGGACGTCGGCCATCGCCTCCGGGCGCGGCCGGCGGCCCGGTGCGAAAGACCACAGCAAATCCGAGAAGTCGACATCGAGATCGCCGATGACACGCGCATTGTTGATGGTGGCCTCGATCTTCGCGCGGTTGCGCACAATCTCGACATCGTCCATCAGGCGCGCGATATCGGCATCGGTGAAGCGCGCGACCCGCTCGGGGTCGAACCCGGCGAAGGCGCGGCGGAACCCGTCGCGCTTGCGCAGGATGGTCAACCAGGACAGCCCACTCTGGAACGCCTCGAGGCTCACGCGCTCGAAGAGGGCATGCTCGCCGCGCAGCGGTACCCCCCACTCGGTGTCGTGGTACTCCCGATAGAGCACCGCATTCGGACTCGAATCCGTTGGCACCCAACCACACCGCACCCGCGCGTCCACCTCCGCGACGGTCATGATTGCTCGCTTCGTGCGTGGGCGGCCTCGTGCTCGGCGGGCACCGCAGTCGGGTCCTCGACACCGTAGGCGGCCCGCAGTGCCGCCAACTCCCCACGCACCGAATCGAGTTCGGCACCCAGGCGGTCCAACACCCAGTCGACCTCGCTGGTCTTGTAGCCGCGCAGCGTCTGGGTGAACTTCACCGCGTCGACATCGGCGCCGGTGACTCCCGAGGCCGGCAGGACCGTCGCCGTCGTGGCCTTCGGCAACGGCGGCAGCTGCTCACCGCGACCGAACAACACACTGCCGATGGCAAACAACACCGCGCCGACCAGGATCAGCACCACCAGGTACATCAATATCAGCGTCACGATATCGATATTGCCCTACCGGTGTGACAACCCTGTGCGACGGCTTACGGGCGCAGCGTGTTCATCGGGGGCCGGTCGGCCAACGACACCGTCGACGTGCGGGGCGTGTAGTCATCGCCGTCGGCGAAGAACTGCGTCAGCCCCATCCCGGAGTCCTCGATCCCGCACCGGTTGAGCAGCGTGGCGATCACCTGGCGGCTCATGCTGGCCAGCTCGGTCAGCGGGCGGTTGCGGTGCGTGCGCACCCCCAGGTTGACCTGCGCGATACCGTCCAGCCCGTATCGGTTGTAGGTGTCGACCAGCAGGCCGATCTCCACGCCGTAGGCGGGCGCGAACGGCACCGAGGTCAGCAGTTCACGGGTGCCGGCGTACTCGCCGCCCAGCGGCTGCAACAGACAGGTCAACTCCGGTCGCAGGGCTGCCAGCAACGGGCGGGCGACCAGCTCGGTGACCCGCCCGCCGCCGTTGGCGTCCTCGCTGCCGCTCACCTTGAGCGGGCGCCGGTAGAAACCCTTCACCAGGTGCACGCCGTCGACGGTCAACAGCGGGCCCAACAGCTTGGGCACGAACATCGGGTCGGGATCGATCAGATCCGAATCCACGAAGACCACCAGATCACCGGTGGTGGCGGCCAGCGAGCGCCACAACACCTCACCCTTGCCGGACCGCGGCGCCAGCTCGGGCAGGGCCGTCTCGCGGCTGATCACCCGGGCACCCGCGGCAACCGCGCGGATCTCGGTGTCGTCGGTGGAACCGGAGTCCAGCACGATCAGCTCGTCGACCAGGTTTCCCAGCAGCGGGGTGATGGTCTCGACCACCGATGCGACGGTCTCCTCCTCGTTGAGCGCCGGGAGCACCACCGAGATGGTGCGGCCCCGTTTCGCTTCGATGAGTTCCTCGACCGTCCACGAAGGACGGCCGAAGCTGTGGTCTGCGAACCACGGGTGTCCCACCACCGCATCAGTCTTGTCGATATCGGTCAGTTCTGGTGTCAGCTCAGATATCAGAGTCATGCGCGATCCGCCTTCGGCTGCTCGCTGTACGTCATGCCAGTCCCCTCACCGTGCGCGTCGGCGGACGCGATCCCTGTATCGACGCGACCATCTCCAGCACGCGTCGAGTGGGGCCGACCTCATGCACCCGGAACATGGCGGCTCCGTCGGCGGCGGCCAAGGCCGTCGCCGCCAGCGTGCCCTCCAGGCGTTCGGTCAGTCCCACACCCAGAGTCTCCCCGACAAAATCCTTGTTGCTCAGGGCCATCAGGACCGGCCATCCCGTGTTTACAAGATCTTTTACGTGGCGCAACAAACTAAGACCGTGATGAGTGTTTTTGCCGAAATCGTGGGTCGGATCGATCAAGATCCGGTCCCTGGCGACACCGATTGCCTGCGCCCGTTCGGCCGCCGCGGTCACCTCGGCGATGACATCGTCGACCACACCGCGCTCGGTGATGCCGTAGTGCACCCGGAACGGCCGAGTGCGCGGGACGGCACCACCGGTGTGTGAGCAGACCAGCCCGGCATCGAACTCGGCGGCGACCTCGGGCAGGCCCGGATCGGCTCCGGCCCAGGTGTCGTTGATCAGGTCGGCACCCGCGGCACAGGCCTGCTTGGCCACCGCGGCCCGCCAGGTGTCGACGCTGATCAGCTGATCGGGGTAGGCATCGCGCAGCCATTCGATGAACGGCACCACCCGGGCGATCTCTTCGTCCGGGTCGACGGTCTGACCGGGCCCGGCCTTGACCCCGCCGATATCGATGATGTCGGCACCATCGGCGATCTTGCGGTGGGTGGCCTCCTTGGCCGCCTCGTCGGAGAAGGTGGCCCCGCGGTCGTAGAAGGAGTCGGGTGTGCGGTTGACGATCGCCATGATCAGGGCCCGGTCACCGGCGACCGGGCGGCCGAGAAAGGTCCGCTGCACACGTCCAGGCTAGCCGTGCCGCGTGACTGTCCCCGGCCTACGCGGAATCACCCACCCGAGTCACCTACTTGGGACGCTTGCCCTCGACGACCTCGTCGACGTACTCGGGGTAGAACGGGACGTATCCCTCGTCCTTGCCTGCGAGCACATACAGCGGGTCTTCGACCTCGTCGCCGTACCCCTGTTTGCGTAGCTCGACCTTCTGGCTCTTGAAGGTCGAGGTGTGGGCCAGCTCCTCGACGATCCGGACGAACAGCGGCACCGCATACCCCGGCAGGTGCGCGTATACCGATTTGGCCAGCGCCGCGCCGTCGAATTCCTGGCCGTCCTTGAGCTGCAGCGCCACCATGCCCGCGCGCCCGCCGGCCCCGGGTACCTCGACGCCGAAGACGGTTGCCTCCTCGACCTGGCTGTCGGCCGAGATGGCGGCCTCCACCTCGGTGGTCGCGACGTTCTCGCCCTTCCAGCGGAAGGTGTCACCGAGTCGGTCGGCGAAAGCGGCGTGACCGAATCCCTGCGCACGCATCAGGTCACCGGTGTTGAACCACACGTCGCCGTCCTTGAAGGCGTCGCGGACCAGCTTCTTCTCCGAGGCGGACTTGTCGGTGTAACCGTCGAACGGCTGGAAACTGCTGACCTTGGACAGCAGCAGACCCGGCTGGCCGCGCTTGACCTTGCGCAGCCGCCCGTCGGGGCCCCTGGCGGGTTCGCCGGATTCCAGGTCGTATTCGACGTAGGCCACCGGGCTGGGGCAGATGCCGGTGGACTTGGACACGTTGAAGACGTTGACGAAGGCGGTGTTGCCCTCGCTTGCCGCGTAGAACTCGCAGACCCGGGGAATGCCGAACCGCTCGACGAACTGGTCCCAGATGGCCGGCCGCAGCCCGTTGCCGACGATGACACGCACCTTGTGCGCCCGGTCGGTGGGCTTGGGCGGCTGGTTGAGCAGATATCCGCAGATCTCGCCGATGTAGACGAACGCGGTGGCGTCGAACCGGATGACGTCATCCCAGAAGCGTGACGCCGAAAACGACTTGCCAAGGGCCAGTGCGGCTCCCGCGTTCAGCACCGAACCGACCGACACCGTCAGCGCATTGTTGTGATAGAGCGGTAGGCAGCAATACAGGGTGTCGCTGCTGTTGAGTCGCAGTCCCAGTCCGCCGAAGCCGGCCAGCGCGCGCAGCCAGCGGTAGTGCGTCATGACGCTCGCCTTGGGCATGCCGGTGGTTCCGGAGGTGAAGATGTAGAACGCCTTGTCCTTGGCCTGCACCGCGGCGGTGGTGGCCGGATTGGTGATGGGCGCGGTGGTGGCGGCCTGACGCATCTCCTCCAGAGTGGTCAGACCGGTTGTCTGAACACCACTTTCGGTGATCGGTTCGACGAGATCGGACTCGGCGATGATCGCCTTGGCGTTCAGCAGCCCGATGCTGTGCGCCAGGACGTTGCCGCGCTGGTGGTAGTTCAGCATGCCCGCGGTGGCACCGCATTTGACCGTCGCCAGCATCAGCAGTACCGAGTCGGGTGAGTTGCGCAGCATGATGCCGACCACGTCGCCGTGGCCGACACCCCTGGCCGCCAGCACCGCGGCGTACCGGTTGACCGTCTCGTTGGCCTTGCGGTAGGTGATCTGCTGGTCGTCGAATTTGAGGAACACCTTGTCGCCGTACTGGGCGGCGCGTTCCTGGAACACCTTGCCGATGGATGTCTTGGCCGAGGGCCGGGCACTCATGCCGGTCAGGACGCCCCGGACGATGGCCGGGGCGTCGCGGAGGAAGCCGGGAAGCTTGCCGGCGATTTCCAGCAGTCCCACGCTGGTCCGGGTCGTGTCGTCACTCATGACCACACCTTAGTGATTCGGGCGACATGCGCTGAGAGCCGTCTCAACATCGGCGGTGACCACCAATCGGTCCAGTGCACCTTCGCTGACGTAACCGGTCGCGACAAGGCCGCGCAACCAGGTCAGCAAACCGTCGTAGTGACCGAACGGGTCGAGCATGATGATGGGCTTGTCGTGCATGCCCAGGTAGCCGGCCGTCCACGCCTCGAAGAACTCCTCGAGGGTGCCGATCCCGCCGGGCAGCGCGATGAAGGCATCGGCGCGCTCCTCCATGACCTGCTTGCGTTCCCGCATGGTGTCGGTCACCACCAACTCGTCGGCGTCGACGTCGGCGAGTTCGCGGTGCACGAGTGCCTTGGGGATGACCCCGATGGTGGCGCCGTTGTGCTGGCGGGCACCGTCGGCGACGGCGCCCATCGCCGAGACGTTGCCGCCGCCGGAGACCAGGGTCCAGCCCCGGTCGGCGATGGATCGCCCGACCTCGCCGGCGAGTTTGAGCAGTTCGGGATGGGTGGGGCCGGATGCGCAGTAGACGCAGACGGCCCAGGGGCGGGTTTCGGGCACGGGTAGAACGTACCGACGGTTTCGCCGAGGTTCGATCGACATTCGCCCTAGACTGCGGCTGTGCCGGATCTGGTCGATGCCGCCGCTGCCGCGCTCGCCCGTGGTGACCTGCCCGCCGCGGAGGTCCAGGCGCGCAGCGCGCTGGCCGACGGCGCGTCGCTGCCCGCCCTGTTGACCCTGGCCCAGGCACTGGCCTGGCAGGGCCGCGGCACCGACGCCGACGCGGTCCTGGCGCAGGTGGATCCCGCCGGTCTTGCCGACGAGGACCTCATCGCGTGGGCGCTGCCACGGGCGGCCAATCAGTTCTGGATGCTCGACCAGCCGGAACGAGCAACGGCATTCCTGCAGGCCATCCGGGGCCGGCTGTCGTCGGCGGTGACGATCGACGCGTTGCTGTCTACGTTCGCGATGAACGCCGGTAGTCCGCAGCGCGCGCTGGACATTGCCGAGTCGGTGCTGGGCTGCGAACACGCCGAGGACCGTGCGGTCGGGTGGGCCGCGGCAGCCGCCGGGCTGTCCGCAGCCAGGATGGGCCGCTTCGATCAGGTCGATCGGTTGGCCGCCCGGGCGGGTGCGGCCGGGCACCCCGGGGTGCTGCGCTTCACCTCGGCCTACGGCCAGATCACCGCACTGCTGATGGCCGGCGACATCGGTGCGGCCGACGCCGTGGCCGGGGGGTTGGTCTGTGATGCCGGCCCGTCGCGGGCGATCGCGTTGGTGGTGCGCGCCGATATCGCGCTCGCCCGCGGTGCGCTCGACGAGGCCGTCGAGGGGTTGGAGGAGGCGGCGCCGGCGCTGTCGACGACCGGGTACTCGTGGGGCCCGCTGGCGTGGATGTTGTTGGCGCAGGCCCACGCGCAGCAGGGACGGGCCGTCGACGCGGCCAAGGCCCTGTCGCGGGCCGAGTCCCGGCACGGTCTGAAATCCATGCTGTTCGCCCCGGAGCTGGCGCTGGCCAAGGCATGGACGGCGGCGGCCCGACGGGATCAGCCGGGCGCGGTGCGGGCCGCCCGCGAGGCGGCGCGCGCGGCGTTGCGCGGTGGACAACGGGCGGTCGCGTTGCGGGCGCTGCACGATGCGGTGCGTCTCGGTGACACCCGCGCCGCCGAGGCGATCGCCGGTGTGTCCTGTGCGTGTGTGTTCGGCCTGCTGACCGCCGAGCATGCGCGCGCGTTGTCGACTGGCGATACCGCCGGACTCGAATCGGTGGCCGCTCGGTGGGACGCGCTGGGTTGGGGCGCCGCGGCCCGCGCCGCAGCACGGCAGGCCGGTCCGAGCTGAGCAAATTCGTGCAGCTCACCGCGGCGACGCCTGCATAGAATTGCTGCGGTATCGAACGGGGGCCGCACATGACCGATCAGTTTTCTGTCCAGACCGACGGGGTGCGTAACTATGCGCAGACCCATGCGGACGTCAATTCCGGGCTGGTCGGGCTGCCCGCCGTCGATGGCGCCGGCGTGAACACCAGCCATGGCGTCATCGCCGCGTCGGTGGGCACCGCACTCGGGTCGGCGCTGAGCGGACGTGGCGGTGCCATGGGCGCCACCTCCACCTCGGCATCGACCATCTCGGATCTGTTGCAGCAGGCGGCCAGGGCCTACGCCGGCGGCGACGAGGAGGGCGGCCGTAGGCTGCGGGCCGCGGCCGACGCATTGGACGGCCGCCAGCCCGGTGCGGCAGGTGCGGGCGCCGCCGGTGCGGCGGGTACGGGCGGGGCCGACGCGATAGGCCAGATGGGGCAGATCATGGGCCAAGTGGGCCAGCAGGTCGGTCAGCTCGCCCAGTCCGTCACCGCGCCGCTGCAGGGCTTGGCACAAGGGCTGCAGCAGGTTCCGCAGCAGATCATGCAGGGCGTGCAGCAGGCCGTCCAGGCGGCCGGCGGTGCGGGCGCGTCGGGTGCCGTCGGTGGCACCGGCATCAAACTGCCCGGCGGCGACGATATGAGGGACGCGGAGCAGGCCGGTGCGGAGAAAGCCGACGAAGTCGAAGCCGAGCGCGCCGAACGTCGTGCGGCCGGTGAGCACACCGACAACACGGAAGCCCTTGGCGGGCAGGACGGTTCCGGGCGGGCGCCGGTCGAGGCCCCCGCCCCTGCGCAGCCCGCGCCGACGCGTCCGCAGGAGGATTAGGCCGTCAACACCCCGTCGGCAAGCCGCAACGACCGCTGGATGCCGATGGCGTCCAGAAAGCTGCGGTCGTGGCTCACCACGACGAAGGCGCCGCGGTAGGCGTTCAGGGCTGACTCCAGTTGCGCGATGCTGGCCAGGTCGAGATTGTTGGTCGGCTCGTCGAGCAGCAACAGCTGGGGTGCGGGCTCGGCGAACAGCACACACGCCAGGGTCGCCCGCAACCGCTCGCCCCCGGAAAGCACGGCGATCGGCAAGTCGATGCGGTCACCACGGAACAGGAACTGCGCCAACAGGTGCCGACGCCGGGTGAACGACAGACCAGGCGCGGATACCGCCAGACTGTCGGCCACCGTGGCCCGCTCGTCGAGGAGGTCCAGACGCTGGGACAGGTAAGCGATACGCCCGTCGCCACGCTGCACGACGCCGCCACCGGGGCCGAGGTCACCGGCGATGATGCGCAGCAGCGTCGACTTTCCGGCCCCATTGCCACCGGTCAAGGCGATGCGCTCCGGACCGCGGATGTCCAGGTCGACATCCGCGAAAGCCGTTGAGGACAAGCCGATTCCGTTGAACAGCACCCGGCCGGCGGGTACCTCGGTGTCGGGCAGGTCGAGGGCAACGACGTCCTCCTCGCGCAGCGCCCGTTCGGCGTCCTCCAGGCGGTCACGAGCGTCACCGACACGTCGCGCGTGCACGTCATCAGCCCTGGCCGCAGATTGTTGGGCATCCCGCTTCAACTTGCCCGCAACAATTTTCGGTAACCCGGCATCTTTCAGGTTGCGCTTGGCGGTGGACGACCGCTTGTCGGCGCGTTCCCTGGCCTGCTGCATCTGCTGCTTCTGCCGTTTGAGCTCCTGCTCGGCGTTGCGGATGTTGTTCTCGGCCAATTCCTGCGCCGCCCGCACCGCGGTCTGGTAATCGGTGAACCCGCCCCCGAAGTGCGACACCTCACCGTTACGCAGCTCGGCGATACCGTCCATCCGGTCAAGAAGCACCCGGTCGTGACTCACCACCAGCAGGCATCCACCGAAATCGTCGAGGGCCGAGTAAAAACGTTGCCGCGCATCGGCATCCAAATTGTTGGTAGGTTCGTCGAGCAGCAGCACATCAGGGCGGCGCAGCAGCTGCGCGGTCAGGCCCAGTGAGACCACCTGACCACCCGAGAGCGTGGACAGCGGCCGGTCCAACTCCAGGTCCGCAAGACCCAGCCGGTCGAGTTGGGCGCGCGACCGTTCGGCGATATCCCACTCGTCACCGATCGCGGCGAACACCTGCTCGCTCGCATCGCCGGCGGCCAGCGCATCCAGCGCCGTCAGCACCTCGGTCACACCGAGGACGTCGGAAACCGTGTGCCGGGCCAGGAACGGCAGATTCTGCGGTAGGTATCCGAGCACCCCGTCGACCGCGAGACTGCCGGCGGTCGGGGTCAGTTCACCGGCGATGAGCCGCAGCAGGGTCGTCTTGCCCGCGCCGTTGGGCGCCACCAGGCCGGTCCGGCCCCGGCCGAACGAACAGGACAGCTCGTCGAACACGATGGTGTCATCGGGCCAACGAAACGAAAGATGGGATAGCACAACAGACATGCGGGAACTCCTCGGATATGGAGAGGATGACGGACGACAGCAGAGATCTCGGGAGTTACCCGGAGATGTCGTCGATTCCCAGCACGAGAACCATGCTAACCATCGGGTCAAGCGGTTAAGTACGCCCGCAAGGTCTCGGTGGTCGCGGTGATCGCGGTGACGTCGACATGTTCGTCGACCTTGTGCGCCAGGTTCGGGTCGCCCGGACCGTAATTCACCGCCGCGATGCCCAGCGCGGCGAAGCGGGCCACATCGGTCCAGCCGTACTTGGCGCGCACCTGTCCCCCGGCCGCGGCGACCAGTGCCGCCGCGGCGGGATTGACCAGCCCGGGCAACGCCCCGGCGGCCGCATCGGTGGTCTCGCAGGTCACGTCGAGGCCCGCGAGCACCTCGTGCACGTGCGCGACCGCCTGCTCGACGCTGCGATCGGGAGCGAAGCGGAAGTTGATGGTCACCGACGCGGCGTCGGGAATGACATTGCCCGCGATACCGCCGTCGATACGCACGGCGGACAACCCTTCGCGGTACACGCAACCGTCGATGTCCACGCTGCGGGCCCGGTATCGGGACAGCCTGTCGAGGACGGCACCGAGTTTGTGAATGGCGTTGTCGCCCAACCACGATCGCGCCGAGTGCGCGCGGGTACCGGTTGCCGATGCCACCACCCGGATGGTTCCCTGGCAGCCCGCCTCGATGAAGCCGCCGGAGGGCTCCCCGAGGATCGCGACATCGGCGGCCAACCAGTCGGGCAGCTCGCGCTCGATCCGGCCCAGCCCGTTGGCGCTCGACTCGATCTCCTCGCAGTCGTACATCACCAGGGTCAGATCATGGGCCGGGTCGGCGATCGTGGCGGCGAGGTGCAGGAACACCGCGTCACCGGACTTCATGTCCGAGGTGCCGCAGCCGTACATCAGCTCACCCTCGCGGCGGCTGGGCACATTGTCCGCGGCGGGCACGGTGTCGGTGTGCCCGGCCAGCAGCACCCGGGAGCTACGACCCAGATTCGTGCGCGCCAGCACCGCGTTCCCGGAGCGGATGACCTCGAAATGCGGGGCCTGTGCCCGCAGCGCGGACTCGATCTCGTCGGCGATGCGCTGCTCGTGGCGCGACTCGCTGGGAATGTCCACCAGGGCGGCGGTCAATGCGATCGGGTCGGCGCGCAGGTCTAGCCCCATGAGCATTGAGGCTAGTCCAGTAACGTAGGGCGACGTGACTGCCGCATCTGGCGTCGGCCTGGCCACCATCGCCGCCGACGGAACCGTACTGGACACCTGGTTTCCCGCCCCCGAGCTGACCGGCGACGGCAGCACCGGCACCGGCACCGTGCGACTGTCGGTGGCCGAGTTGCCCGAGTCCCTCGGCGCGCTGACCGGCCCGGATGCCGATCGCGGTGTCGAGGTCGTCGCGGTGCGCACCAGCATCGCCGACCTGAGCGACAAGCCCGTCGACACCTATGACGCCTACCTGCGGCTGCACCTGCTGAGCCACCGGCTGACCAAGCCGCACGAGGCCAACCTCGACGGCATCTTCGGACTGCTGGCCAATGTGGTGTGGACCAACTTCGGCCCGGCCGCGGTCGAGGGCTTCGAATTGGTGCGCGCCAAGCTCCGCAGCCGCGGCGCGGTCGCCGTCTACGGGGTGGACAAGTTCCCGCGGATGGTCGACTACGTGCTGCCCGCCGGGGTGCGCATCGCCGATGCCGACCGCGTCCGCCTGGGGGCGCACCTGGCCCCCGGCACCACCGTGATGCACGAGGGCTTCGTCAACTTCAACGCGGGCACGCTCGGCAACTCGATGGTCGAGGGACGCATCTCGGCCGGTGTCGTGGTCGATGACGGTTCCGATATCGGCGGCGGCGCCTCGATCATGGGCACGCTGTCCGGCGGCGGCAAAGAGGTCATCTCGATCGGCAAGCGCTGCCTGCTCGGCGCCAACGCCGGGGTGGGTATCTCGCTGGGCGATGATTGTGTCGTCGAGGCCGGGCTGTATGTCACGGGCGGCACCAAGGTCACCACCGGTGACGGCCAGACCGTCAAGGCCAAGGAGCTGTCGGGGTCCAACAACCTGCTGTTCCGCCGCAACTCGGTGTCCGGTGCGGTGGAGGTCGTCAAGCGCGACGGCACCGGCATCACGCTGAACGAGGCGCTGCACGCCAACTGATCATCACGAACGTTGGCCTGTGTGCGTCCACAGCACGATTTTTGGCACACAAGCCGACGTTCGGCGGGTACGTCAGAGGATGCAGAACTCGTTGCCCTCCGGGTCGGCCAGCACGACCCAGCTCTGCTCGCCCTGGCCGATGTCGACGTGGGTGGCGCCCAGCGCGAGCACCCGGGCCACCTCGGCGGCCTGATCGTCGGGCCGGAAGTCCAGATGGATGCGGTTCTTGACCACCTTGTCGTCCTCGACGGCCAGGAACAGCCACTTCGGCCCCTGACCGGGTGGCGGGGTCAGCACCACATCGCCGTCGGCGTCGGTGTGCGTGGGCCAGTCCAGCACCCGCGCCCACCACTGCCCCAGGGCCTCCGGATCGTGGGCGTCGATGCAGATCTCGTCAAACGTCAACGACATCGGTCGACTCCCGCGTTCGCTCCGGTCCTCGCTCGTCCCTCGCTGCGATCCTCACTCACGCCCGTCTCCCACGACACCGGTCGACTCCCGCGTTCGCTCCGGTCCTCGCTCGTCCCTCGCTGCGATCCTCACTCACGCCCGTCTCCCACGACACCGGTCGACTC
>JBQEMX010000014.1:0-157866 GCA_052044345.1 Mycolicibacterium sp. 22603 | reverse complement strand
GTTTCGATGTTCGAGCTCTTTTGCTGCGGGTTTTGTGCTCGGTCAAGGTCAGGAGTTGATTGCTTAGCTGCTGAATCCGACGCTGGGTGGCTGCCGGGTTGATTAGTTCGTGGATGCGGGTGAGAGCGGCTTTGCGGTCGTCGGTGATGGTGTCGGATGCAAGGATGCGCCGGTAGGCGGTTGTGGCTTGATCGTGCTTCTTGGCCACTTTGGCGCCGATGCGGACCTTGGAGATCAGTTTCTGCTGGGCGTGGAAGTGGTTGCTTAGCATGGAGTGCAGGCGCCATATTTCATTGAGTAGCAGCAGCTCAGTGGGTGTGTCGTAGCGGTGATATCCCACCACCGTTCGCACGACCGACCAGTTCTTCTGTTCGACGTGACAACCGTCGTTCTTGTTGCCCGGCCGTGCGCGGGTGAAGGTGATCTTGTGTCGTCGGCACCAGAGGTAGAGATGTACGTTGATGAACTCCGAACCGTTGTCGGAGTCCACACCCAGGATGGGGAAGGGCATTCTGGTGGCGATGTCCTCGAGAGCGCCCAGGACAACTTTGGCTTCCTTGCTGCACACCGAGCGGTTCTCGGTCCATCCGGTGGCGACGTCGGTGACCGTCAAGGTGTATGCGTACTCGCCGCCTACGGTGCCGCCGTCGTGACAGACCAAGTCGATCTCGACAAAACCGGGTCGGTTGTCGTCCCAGTCAGCCCAGGTGTGGATGGGGATCTGGCTTTTGAGCAGCGATCCCGGCTTGGTGGTGCACCGCCCTTTGACCCGGCGTTCGGCGCGTGCGCCGGCCAGCCGTCGGTCGATGGTGGCTGCCGACATCGACACCAGCTGCGCGGCAGTGGCGTCTTCGAGGTCCAGTTCTCCGAATCGTCGCAGCACGACGACGAGTTCTCCGAGCATCGGCGCTAGCCGTTTTCCGGCAGGCATTCCCAGCACTTCCCAGCAGAAGATGAGTGCAGCAATAACATTCGGGCCGTACGTCACCGGGCGCGGCGCCCGGGGTTTGACCACCCTCGGCTGCAGTGCAGCCTTTAAGGACTTGCGGGCGTGGTTGCGGTGCCAGCCGGTGGTAGCGCACAACTCGTCGAGGATTCGACTCTTGGCGCGTTTGTCGGCCACCGCGTAGCGGATGGCGGTCGCCTCGGCGACAGCTTTGCGTTCAGACAACGTCAACCCCATGTTCTGGGCTTACCGAGACCCTCGACGAGACTGGACGCCGCGCCGCACGCGCGCATTTTCAATGAGGCAACGAATCACCGGTTCGCGCGCATTTCTGACGAGTCAACGCGATCCGAATTTGTCACATGTAGCACGTATGTTCGAATCATGACCACGGCGACGGCATCAGCGGCGGAAGCGGTAGCGGCCTTGCGCGCCGCCTACGACGCATTCGCCGCCGCCGATCTCGGGACGTTATCCCGGGACGAGTTGGTCGCTGTGCTGGATGAGGTCGAAACGCTGACCTGCCGGCTACCGTCGCAGTGGCATCGACTGCTGACGCAGTTGCAGGCCGAGACCACGGCCCGCGAGATGGGTGCGAAGTCCTGGAATGAGGTGCTGCGGATCCGGTGGCGGCTCTCGACCGCGGAGGCCGGCCGGCGTCTGCATGACGCCGCGGACTTGGGCCCACGACGTTCGTTGACCGGCGAACCCTTGCCCCCGCTTCTGCCGGTGGTGGCCGCCGCCCAGGCGGCCGGACTGATCACCGACGAACACGTCAAGGTGATGCGTGAGGCGGTGCGGGACCTGCCCGGCTCGGTCAGTACCGTCGATCGCGAGAAGTTCGAGGTCGCCCTGGTGCGCGAAGCCGTCGGCGTGGGCCCCAAGGCGCTCGCCGCATCCGCGGCTGACCGACTGTTCCTGCTCGATCAGGACGGACCGGTACCCGATGAGCGCGAGCGAAAGCGCAAGCGCGGGGTAACCGTGGGCACCCAACGCCGCGACGGGACCATACCGATCACCGGGAACCTCGATCCGGAAGCAATGGCCGTGTGGGAACCTCTCTTCGCGAAGTTCGCCGCCCCCGGGATGTGCAACCCCGCCGATGACCAGCCATGCACTCTCGGCACCCCCAGCCAGGAGCAGATCGACCACGACTACCGGACCCGGGCCCAGCGTCAGCACGACGCGATGATCGCCATCGGACGCATCGCCCTGATGTCCGACCTCGGTCAACTCAACGGCCTACCGGTGGCGGTCATCATCCGTACCACCCTGCAAGAACTGCACTCGCTGGCCGGCATCGGCACCTCCGGTGGTGGCACGAAGATCCCCATCCGCGATGTCATCCGGATGGCCGGACATGCCTCGCACCATTTGGCGGTCTTCGACGGTGCCACCGGTGCCGCCCTGAACTACTTCCGCACCCGGCGCACCGCCAGCCCCGCCCAGCGCATCATGCTGATCGCCCGCGACGGGGGCTGCACCAAACCGTGTTGTACCAACGGCCCCTACTTCTGCCAAGCCCACCACGGAAAAGCCGATTTCGCCCGCGGCGGCAACACCAACGTCGACGAGCTGACGCTGGCGTGCGGCTGTGACAACCGGATGGTCGACGAGAACGGCGGCTACACCACGACATTCAACGCCCGCAACGAATGCGAATGGCACCCGCCGCCGGCTTTGGATCACGGCCAGGCCCGGGTCAACTACCACCACCGACCGGAACTGCTGCGCCACCCGCCGGACGATGGGTCGGAATGGGCCGATCGCATCGAGGAATTGGATCGGCTGCTGTCTCCGGCCGCGTATCCGCCCGAGGAAGCGTCCGAGGACCGGTGTGACGACGCCCGCTCGCCGGATGATGACGACTGGCCCGAAGACGACGGCCGGCCCGAAGATGACGGCTGGCCCGAAGACGATGAAGACGACCTCACCGAGGAGAGACTGCTCGAACAGTTCCGCGCGGTCACCGCCGACGTCGACTTCTGGGAGCTGATCACCGGCGACCACCACCGCGGCGGTACCGGTCTGCGGGGACCGTGACTCACCAGCCGTCGAGATGGCCCTCGATATCCAGTCCGGCGGCCACCTCGACCAGCGCGGCCGCCACGATGGAGGCCGGCACCCGGTCGAGCACCACGAGACCGATGGCCGGCTGGGCGCCGTGCTGCACCATCGGCCGTGCGGAGAATCCCTCCGGCAGGCCGAGCGTCGGCAACCAGGCCGTCGAGGCGATGGTCGCCCGGCCCGAACCCGTCAGGTGTGCATACAGCGCGTCGACCGAATCCGCCTCCACCGCCGGTCGATACTGCACACCTTCGGCAGCCATGTTGGCGTCCAGGATCCGGCGATTGCGCATGGTCGTGGTCAGGACACACAACTCCAACCTCGCCGCATCCACCCAGGACACCTCGGGGGCCGCCACCAACGGATGGTCGGCGGGGGCCAGCAGCACATACCGCTCGCGGTACAGCTCCACCGAGCGGGTGCCCGGCGGTGCCTCGTCATCGAGATACGTCAGGCCCGCGTCGATCTCGAAATCGGCCAGCCGCCGCGCGATCTCCCGCGATGACAGCGCCTCGATACGGACCGAGGCCGCCGGGTTACGCGCCAGGAACTCCGCGGAGATGAACGGGCTGACCGGCACGGCCGTCGGAATCGCCCCGACGCGGGCGGTCACGGTCAACCGGCCGCGCATCCGGTCGATATCGGTGAGCATGTCATCGCGCTCGGCCACGATGCGCTGGGCCCACGCCACCACCCGGCGGCCCTCTTCGGTGAATCCCTCGAAGCGGTGACCGCGCTGCACGATGACGATGCCGAGGTCCTTCTCCAGTCGCCGGATGGCCACCGACAGCGTCGGCTGACTCACATGGCACCGTGCCGCCGCACGGCCGAAATGCCGTTCGGCGGCCAGCGCCAGCAGGTAGTCCAGATGCTGCAGCTGGATATCGTTACCCATCGATAGCAAGCGTCTATCACTGCATGTGAAATGGCAAATATGATCTGGGCCGGCCACCGTCATCGCGGGGCTAGTTTGGTAGTCATGACCGATGTCGACGCCATGTACCACGAGGATGATCTGGTCGTCAGCTCCCCCAAGGACGAGGCCGCCGGCGTCAAGGCGGTGATGGTCAGCATGCAGCGCGCCCTCGAGCAGATGGGCCCGCTGCGCACCGCGGCCACCCTGACCAGACTCAACCAGCGGCACGGCTTCGACTGTCCCGGCTGCGCCTGGCCCGAGGAGCACGGCGGCCGCAAGGTCGCCGAGTTCTGCGAGAACGGCGCCAAGGCGGTCGCCGAGGAGGCCACCAAGCGGACCGTCACCGCGGACTTCTTCGCCAGGCATTCCATCGCCGACCTGTCCGAGAAGCCCGAGTACTGGCTGTCCCAGCAGGGCCGGTTGACCGAACCGATGGTGCTGCGGCCGGACGACGAGCATTACCGCCCGATCGGCTGGGACGCCGCCTACCGGCTGATCGCCGACGAGATGCGCGCCCTGGACAGTCCGCACGAAGCGGTGTTCTACACCTCGGGCCGCACCAGCAATGAGGCCGCCTTCCTCTACCAACTCCTGGTCCGCAGCTTCGGCACCAACAATCTGCCCGATTGCTCCAACATGTGCCACGAGTCGTCGGGCACCGCGTTGATCGATTCCATCGGTATCGGCAAGGGCTCGGTCACGGTCGAGGACATGACCGTCGCCGACCTGATCGTCATCGCCGGTCAGAACCCTGGCACCAACCACCCGCGCATGTTGTCCATCTTGGAGAAGGCAAAGGCCAACGGCGCCAAGGTCATCGCCGTCAATCCCCTCCCCGAGGCCGGGTTGATCCGATTCAAGGATCCACAGAAGGTGCGCGGCGTGGTGGGCGATGGTGTGCCCATCGCCGACGAGTTCGTGCAGATCCGCCTCGGCGGGGACATGGCGCTGTTCGCGGGACTCGGACGACTGCTGCTCGAGGCCCAGGACGCGGCCGGCGACAGCGCACAGATCGTCGACCGGGACTTCATCGCCGAGCACACGTCCGGATTCGAGAGCTACGAACGCCAGACCCGGGCGGTCGATCTGGACACCGTGCTGGCCGCCACGGGTATCGATCGCGCCCAACTCGAGACGGTGGCCAACATGATGGCCACCTCCCAGCGCATCATCGTGTGCTGGGCGATGGGCCTGACCCAGCACAAGCACGCCGTACCCTCCATCGCCGAGATCACCAACCTGCTGCTGATGCGCGGCATGATCGGCAAGCCGGGCGCCGGCCTGTGTCCGGTCCGCGGGCATTCCAACGTCCAAGGCGATCGCACCATGGGCATCTGGGAGAAGATGCCCGACCCCTTCCTGGACGCCCTCGACGCCCGTTTCGGCATCGTCAGCCCGCGCGAACACGGTTATGACACCGTGGATGCCATTCGGGCCATGCGCGACGGCCGGGCAAAGGTGTTCATCGCGATGGGCGGCAACTTCGCCTCGGCCACCCCCGACACCGAGGTCACCGAGCACGCGCTGCGCAATTGCTCGCTCACCGTGCAGGTTTCGACCAAACTCAACCGCAGCCATCTGGTGCACGGCCGGACCGCGCTGATCCTGCCCTCGCTGGGCCGCACCGACCGCGATATCCAGGACGGCGGCAAACAGCTTGTGTCGGTAGAGGATTCGATGTCGATGGTGCATCTCTCCCGCGGCAGCCTGCACCCACCCGGTGACCAGGTGCGCAGTGAGGTATCCATCATCTGCCAGCTGGCGCAGGAGCTGTTCGGGCCGGAGCATCCGGTGCCCTGGCGCACGTTCAACGCCGATTACGACATCATCCGCGACGCCATCGCCGCCGTGGTCCCCGGCTGTGAGGACTACAACCGCCGGATCCGCCAACCGGACGGGTTCCAGCTGCCGCATCCGCCACGGGATTCCCGTGAGTTCCCGACGATCACCGGCAAGGCCAACTTCGCCACCTACCCGCTGGAGTGGGTACCGGTGCCGCCCGGCCGCCTTGTGCTGCAGACCATGCGCAGCCACGATCAGTACAACACCACCATCTACGGTCTCGACGACCGCTATCGCGGCGTGAAGGGCGGCCGCCGAGTGGTGTTCGTCAACCCGGCCGATATCACCGCCTTCGGCCTGACCGAGGGTGACATGGTCGACCTGGTGTCCGAGTTCGAGGGCCAGGAGCGCAGGGCCGAGGCGTTCCGCGTGGTCGCCTACGCCACACCGGTCGGCAACGCGGCGGCCTACTACCCGGAGACCAATCCGCTGGTACCGCTGGACCACGTTGCGGCCCGGTCGAATACGCCGGTGTCCAAGGCGATCGTTGTGCGATTGGACAAGCGTGGGTAGGGTCACCACCCGCGTCCGGGCCCGACATGTGACCGCCGGCGGCGCCGGCCATCCAGCCACCGTCGACCGCGCGGTCGCCCGGCCCGAGACACTGGCCGTCGAGGAGCCGCTGGAGATCAGGGTGAACGGGACCCCGCTGACGGTCACGATGCGCACGCCGGGCTCCGATGTCGAACTGGCACAGGGCTTTCTGCTCACCGAGGGGTTGATCGGCCGCCGGGCCGACATCGCCACCGTGCAGTACTGCAGCGGCGCGGGCCCGGACGGGCTGAACACCTACAACGTGCTCGACGTGACGCTGGCACCCGGTGTCGCGCTGCCCGATGTCGATATCACCCGCAACTTCTACACGACCTCGTCCTGCGGTGTCTGCGGTAAGGCATCGCTGGAGGCGGTGCGGTTGAGCAGCAAGCACGGCCCCGGCGATGATCCGGTGAGTGTCAGCGCCGACATGCTGGCGGCGCTGCCCGACCGGTTGCGCGCACGCCAGAAGGTGTTCGCCGCCACCGGCGGTCTGCACGGGGCGGCGCTGTTCGACACCGGCGGCGAGCCACTGGTGGTCCGGGAGGACATCGGGCGGCACAACGCGGTCGACAAGGTCATCGGCTGGGCGCTGGAGTCCGACCGGGTGCCGTTGACGGGCACCGTCCTGCTGGTCAGCGGTCGCGCCTCGTTCGAGTTGACGCAGAAGGCGGTGATGGCCGGTATCCCGGTGTTGGCCGCGGTGTCGGCGCCCTCGTCGCTGGCGGTGGATCTGGCCAGCCAGTCTGGTCTGACGCTGGTGGCGTTCCTGCGCGGGGATTCGATGAACGTCTACACCCGGCCCGACCGGATCGTCTGACCAGGGCCACGGACCATATGTAAAAGCCCCCGCCGATCCGGCGGGGGCTTTTACATATGGCTGCTAGGCGCTCTTGTCGCGACGCTCGCTACGCGAGGGCTTGCGCGGCACGATGGTCGGCAGCACGTTGTCCTGCACGGTCTCCTTCGTGACGACCACCTTGGCGACGTCATCGCGGCTGGGGATGTCGTACATCGCCGGCTGCAGGACCTCTTCCATGATGGCGCGCAGACCACGGGCACCGGTGCCGCGGTGGATGGCCTGATCGGCGATGGCGTCCAGCGCTTCCGGCGTCATCTCCAGTTCCACACCGTCCATCTCGAACAGCCGGGTGTACTGCTTGACCAGGGCGTTCTTCGGGGTGGACAGGATCTGGACCAGCGACTCCTTGTCCAGGTTGGTCACCGAGGCCACAACCGGCAGGCGGCCGATGAACTCGGGGATCAGACCGAACTTGATCAAATCCTCGGGCATGACCTCGGCGAAGTGATCCTGGGTGTCGATCTCGGCCTTGGAGTGCACCTCGGCGCCGAAGCCCAGGCCACGCTTGCCGACCCGGTCGGAGACGATCTTCTCCAGGCCCGCGAACGCACCCGCCACGATGAACAGCACGTTGGTGGTGTCGATCTGGATGAACTCCTGGTGCGGGTGCTTGCGACCGCCCTGCGGGGGCACCGAGGCCTGCGTGCCCTCCAGGATCTTCAACAGCGCCTGCTGCACACCTTCGCCGGAGACGTCGCGGGTGATCGACGGGTTCTCGCTCTTGCGGGCGATCTTGTCGACCTCGTCGATGTAGATGATGCCGGTCTCGGCGCGCTTGACGTCATAGTCGGCGGCCTGGATCAGCTTGAGCAGAATGTTCTCGACATCCTCACCGACATAACCGGCTTCCGTCAGTGCCGTCGCATCCGCTATGGCAAACGGCACGTTGAGCATCTTGGCCAACGTCTGCGCCAGGTAGGTCTTACCGCAGCCGGTGGGGCCGAGCATCAGGATGTTGGACTTGGCCAACTCCACCGGCTCGGCACGCGAGTCGCGGGACTTCTCCTGCGCCTGGATGCGCTTGTAGTGGTTGTAGACGGCTACCGCGAGCGTCTTCTTGGCGGTGTCCTGACCGATGACGTAGCCCTCGAGGAACTCGCGGATCTCGGCAGGCTTGGGCAACTCATCGAGCTTGACATCGTCGGCATCGGCCAACTCCTCCTCGATGATCTCGTTGCACAAGTCGATGCACTCGTCGCAGATGTAGACACCGGGCCCTGCGATGAGCTTCTTGACCTGCTTCTGGCTCTTTCCACAGAATGAGCACTTCAGCAGGTCTCCGCCATCTCCAATGCGCGCCATGTGGGAGGGTCCTACTTCCTGTTTGCAGTCACTCAAAGGTGGGTTTCACCGGGTGTGAACCCGACGCTACCCGTTCGTTCCGTCACGGTGCGACCGAAGGGCCGAATCGCGTCGGTGGTATTTGTTCGCGTGCAGGAGAACATATCTCTCTTGTTGCCTTGCCACCCGGCGGCACGCGGACCGTGTCCCTGGCGTGTCGCCGCCGTGACTCCGATCGCGGTGAAAACAGCCAGGTCGCGACGTGCAGTGCGCCGCTGTCCACAATACCGTCGGCGGCAACTGGCAAACATCGGCAGTTCGCGGTCAGCGAGGCCCCAGCCCGCCCGGGCCCACCGGTCCCGGCCCGACAGGTCCCGGTCCCACCGGCCCCGGACCGACCGGTCCCACACCCACGGGACCGACGACGCCGCCGACACCGACCGGGCCGGCCGGCCCGACAACAGGGTTCACACCGTAGGGCAGGCACTCCACCACCGCCGGGTTCCAGTACGTGCCCACCGGACACACCGGCTCCTCGGCCTGACCCACCGCCGGATTGGCCAGTGTCATACCGATGACGGCGGCGATTCCCGCCATGCTCCATGTCAGCTTGTGCGCACTCATCACAGCCCACTCCCCTCGGTCCTGCCCCGACCTGACGACAGCCTTGCATCACCTCGGCCCGCGCGCACCCTTTTTGACGCATGCGTCAAAGGGCGCCGCTCAGAAAAGCACACGCCCCCGGTCCGCAACGCGAACCGGGGGCGTGTGTGTGAGCTCTGATCAGGCGTTCTGGGCAGACAGCTTGCGGTACTCCAGCACCGTGTCGATGATCCCGTACTCCTTGGCCTCGGCCGCGGTGAGGATCTTGTCCCGGTCGGTGTCCTTGCGGATGACCGCCGGGTCCTTTCCGGTGTGCCGGGCCAGCGTGGTGTCCATCAGGCTGCGCATGCGCTCGATCTCGGCGGCCTGGATCTCCAGATCCGACACCTGACCCTGGATCGCCCCGCCGACGGCGGGCTGGTGGATCAGAACGCGGGCGTTCGGCAACGCCAGCCGCTTACCGGGGGTACCGGCGGCCAGCAGCACGGCGGCGGCCGAGGCGGCCTGCCCGAGGCAGACCGTCTGGATGTCGGCGCGGACGTACTGCATGGTGTCGTAGATCGCCATCAACGAGGTGAAGGAGCCACCCGGGGAGTTGATGTACATGGTGATGTCGCGATCCGGATCGAGCGACTCGAGCACCAGCAACTGGGCCATGATGTCGTTGGCCGAGGCGTCGTCCACCTGCACGCCGAGGAAGATGATGCGCTCCTCGAACAGCTTGTTGTACGGGTTGGACTCCTTGACACCGAAGCTGGAGTGCTCGATGAACGACGGCAGGATGTAGCGCGATTGCATCGGGTTCATTTGATACCTGCTCCTGGTCCCTCGCCGTTGACGCTGACACTGGTGATGATGTGGTCGACGAAACCGTATTCCAGGGCCTCCGAGGAGGTGAACCAGCGGTCGCGGTCGGCGTCGGCTTCCACCCGCTCCAAGGACTGACCGGTGAACTGGGCGTTGAGCCGGTTCATTTCCTTCTTGGTCAGTGCGAACTGCTCGGCCTGGATCGCGATGTCGGCGGCGCTACCGCCGATACCCGCCGACGGCTGGTGCATCATGATCCGGGCGTGCGGCAGGGCGTACCGCTTGCCCTTGGTTCCGGCGGCCAGCAGGAACTGACCCATCGACGCGGCAAGGCCCATCGCGTAGGTCGCGACATCGCACGGTGCCAGCACCATGGTGTCGTAGATGGCCATACCCGCGGTGACGGAGCCACCGGGTGAGTTGATGTAGAGGTGGATGTCCTTGGTGGGGTCCTCCGCGGCCAGCAGCAGAATCTGCGCGCACAACCGGTTGGCGATGTCGTCATCGACCTGGGTTCCCAGGAAGATGATCCGCTCGGCGAGCAGTCGCTCGTATACCGAATCGATGAGGTTGAGCCCCGACGTGCCACCACGCATGTCAGTCACGGCTGGATACCTGCTTTCTTCGAGTTGTCGTACTCGTTCACCGACATTAACGAACGCGCGGCGAAGAGCACGCCCCAACAGGCGCGCTTTCGCTCACAGCGTCACTCCGAGGAGTCGTCGCTCTTCTTGTCGGACTTCTTCTTGGCCTTCTTCTTGTCCTTCTTCTCCGCCTTCTCGGCGGCGTCCTCATCAGCCGTTGCGTCGGACTCGGACTCGGCGGCGTCAGCGGCCGGAGCCTCGACGGCAAGGTCCTCGGCCGCCTCGACCTCGGCGGTCTCCTCGCCACCGGCGGGTCCGAAGAATTCGGCGGTGTCGACCGCGTTGCCGTCGGTATCGGTGACGGTGGCACCGGAGACGACGGCGGCGATGGTCAGACCGCGGCGGACATCGGCGAACATGGCCGGCAGCTGGTTGTTCTGCTGCAGGACCTGCAGCAGCTGCTGCGGCTCGATGCCGTACTGCCGCGACATCAGCACCAGCCGCTCGGTCAGGTCGGCCTGGCCCACCTGGATGTCGAGCTTGTCGGCGACGGCGTCCATCAGCAGCTGGGTCTTGACGGCCTTCTCGGCCTCGTTGCGGGTGTTCGTGTCGAACTCCTCGCGGCTGCTGCCCTGCTCGGTGAGGCTCTCGTTGAACTTGTCCTCGTCATGGTCGAGGCCGTGGATGGCGTTGTGCAGGGTGTCGTCCACCTGCGCCTGCACGATCGCCTCGGGCAGCGGCACCTCGACATCGGCGAGCAGCGCCTCGAGGGCCTTGTCGCGGATCTGCTCGGCCTGCTGGATGCGCTTGACCCGCTTGACCTGCTCGACCAGGCTCTCCTTGAGCTCGTCGATGGTGTCGAATTCGCTTGCCAGCTGCGCGAACTCGTCGTCGGCCTCGGGCAGCTCGCGCTCCTTGACCGACTTGACGGTGACGGTGACCTCGGCCTCCTGGCCGGCGTGCGGGCCGGCGGCCAGCGTGGTCGTGAAGACCTTGGACTCACCGGTCTTGAGCCCGATGATCGCCTCGTCGAGGCCGTCGATGAGCTGGCCGGAACCGATCTCGTGGGACAGGCCCTCGGTGGCGGCCTCGGGCACCTCGGTGCCGTCGACGGTGGCCGACAGGTCGATGGAGACGAAGTCGCCGTCGGCGGCGGCGCGCTCGACACCGGTCAGGGTGCCGAAGCGGGCCCGCAGGTTCTGCAGCTCGGTATCGACCTCGTCATCGGCGATCTCGATCGGGTCGACGGTGATCTTCAGCGCGGTCAGGTCGGGCAGCTCGATCTCGGGGCGGATGTCGACCTCGGCGGTGAACACCAGCTCCTCGTTGTCCTCGAGCTTGGTGACCTCGATATCGGGCTGGCCGAGCGGCTGGATCTCCGCGGACGTGACGGCCTCGCTGTAGCGGCTGGGCAGCGCGTCGTTGACGACCTGCTCCAAGACCGCGCCGCGGCCGATGCGGGCCTCGAGCAGCTTGCGGGGGGCCTTGCCGGGACGGAATCCGGGCAGCCGCACCTGGCCGGCCAACTGCTTGAACGCGCGGTCGAAGTCTGGCTCCAGCTCGGTGAAGGGCACCTCCACGTTGATCCGGACCCGGGTCGGGCTCAACTTTTCGACGGTGCTCTTCACTGCGTTACTCCTCGTAGATGGTTCGGTGTTGCTCGTACGGTCGGGGTGACAGGATTTGAACCTGCGGCCTTCCGCTCCCAAAGCGGATGCGCTACCAAGCTGCGCTACACCCCGTGCCTCTTCGTGCCTGTCTTCGGTCGACACGCACGCACGCCGACCACGCGAGATACTACGGGCATGTGTCGCGACGCCATCAATTGGATTTGATCGCGCCTTCGCTAGTACAGTCTCCGATGCACCGCATGCGGGCGTAGCTCAATGGTAGAGCCCTAGTCTTCCAAACTAGCTACGCGGGTTCGATTCCCGTCGCCCGCTCAGATGCAGAACGGCCCTACCGGCGGAAACGCTGGTAGGGCCGTTTTTCGGAGGCGTAGCTGCGGGCGGGATGTCAGCCGCCGAGCTTGGTGGCCAGCTCGGGGCACTCGTACTTCACGGCCACCGTGACGATCGTCGTCAGCGCATCGGACGGCAACTGACTGCCCATCTGGACCAGCACATCGACCACATCGGAGATCGAGTCGTTGAAGCGGCTCTCGCCCATGATGCAGGCCAGCGACAGCTGATCGGCGATCGCATCATCGGGCCCGTCGATACCGGCGGCCCGCACCTCGTCCAGGGCCTGCTGCGAGACACCGGGCGGTGGACTGCCGGTGGTGGGTGTTCTGGTGGACGGCGTCTTCGTGGTGGTCCGCTTCGGCGCGCTGGTTGTGTAGGGCGTGAGGTCATCCGGTGCCGTCGCCACCCCGGTGGTGCTGCTGCCGCACCCGGCGATCAGGATCGCCGCGGCCATCCCCCACGCCGCAACCGCTGTCTTGCCCATCGCGCCTCCCCCGCCCCCGCAGTGCGGCTCCAACCGTATCGCCGCCGGGAGCGGTCGGCGGCCTTGATGCGCAAGATGTATGTCGCCGAACGGTTGTCGAGACGTCGACCGGGAGCCGATCGTCACCGAACCGCGATCCAACGGCCGTGCGGTCGTCACCTGGGCCGTCGACCGAGGACGTACGGTGGCCGGAGTCACCGGATCCGACTGGAGGTCGAGCTGTGCACCGCTCCCCCGTCGTGCCACCCATTGTGTCCGTGGACGGTATCTGCGTCGAAGATTTCGCCGGGGTGCGCGATGCGTTCGAACGGAACTTCAGCGAGCGCGGTGACATCGGTGCCGCCGTCGCGGTCTGGGTCGACGGCGATCTGGTGGTCAACCTCTGGGGTGGCAGCGCCGACGCGGCGGGGCTGCGGCCGTGGCGGGCCGACACATTGGCCAGCATCTACTCCGGGTCCAAGGGGCTGACGAGTACCTGCATCCACCTGCTGGCCGACCGCGGTGAACTCGACCTGGACGCCCCAGTCGCCCGGTACTGGCCGGAGTTCGGCCAGGCCGGCAAGGAGAACATCACGGTGGCGATGGTGCTGGCGCACCGGTCCGGGGTGATCGGGCCGCGGCGCCGGCTACGCCCGGAACAGACGCTCGACTGGGACGGCGTGTGCGCGCGAATCGCCGCGTCGCCGCCGTGGTGGGAGCCGGGTACCGCGCAGGGCTATCACATGGTCACGTTCGGGTTCATCCTCGGCGAGCTGGTGCGCCGGGTCACCGGGCGCACCCTGGGCGGGTATCTGCGCAGCGAGATCGCCGAGCCGCTCGGTATCGACGTGCACGTCGGGCTCCCCGCCGCCGAGCACCACCGGTGCGCGGACATGATCAACAAGCCGCATATCCGCGATGTGCTGGCCGGCGGGGGCGCACCCGGGCAGCCGGCCCGCCTCGACGAACACCCGATGGCCGGGCTCGCGGTCGCCATGGGATTCGTGCCCGATGACGAGCTGGGGTCGACCGATATCGACAGCTGGCGCACCGCCGAGTTCCCGGGCACCAACAGCCATGTCAGCGCACACGGTCTGGCCACGTTCTACAACGCGCTGGCCCAGGAGAAACTGATCAGCCGTGCGCTCATGGAGCGAGTTCGGTTGCCCCAGGGCGGATTCGACACCGATGTCGTCCTCGGTGCCCGGGTCGCCGACCACGGGTGGGGTCTGGGTTACATGCTCAACCAACGCGGTGTGGCCGGGCCCAACACCGCGATCTTCGGACACGGCGGTTCGGGTGGATCGTTCGCCTTCGTCGACCTGGAACACCGCATCGGCTACTCGTATGTGATGAACTATTTCGACGCCACGAAATGCAATGCCGACCCGCGCACGCTGGCGCTGTCCAACGAGGTCTATTCCGCACTCGGCGTGAAAACGGCCTGACCGCGCCGGACTTCGCCGCGAGTGAGCTTAGCTGTGATCGAGCTTCGCTGTGATCGAGCACAGGAACGCCCGATCGGCTGTCGGTACGCTGGGAACATGAACGGCGTACTCGTCATCCTCATCGTGCTCGTCATCGCGGCGATCGCCTTCGTCGTGTTCAACTCGTCGCAGGCCAACGACCGCAAGGCCGCCGAGTCACTGGCCGATGCCAAGGCCGACGCACGCCGGGTCATCGAACGCCTCGGCGGACAGGTGCTCAACATCACCGGCAATGACGATGCCTCCAAGCAGGCGATGGCCGATGCCTCCGAGCGGTACACCGCCGCGTCCTCGCAGATCGAGCAGGCCACCACCGCCAAGCAGGCCGCGCTGGCCAAGGAGAGCGCCATCGAGGGCCTGTACTACGTGCGCGCGGCGCGCACCGCGATGGGCATGGACCCGGGTCCGGAGCTGGAATCCCTTGCCGGACAACGCACCGCCGGCGCCGTCACCGAGGATCGCCGCGTCGAATTCGAGGGCAGACAGATCGAGGCTTCCCCGACACCGTCGGAGCGCACCCCTAACTACTATCCGGGCGGGCGCGTCGCGGGGCGTCCGGTGCCCGCGGGCTGGTACTCCGAGCCGTGGTGGAAGCCGGCCCTGGTGGCCGGCGCCTGGGGCCTGGGTTCGGCCATGCTTTTCAGTGCCATGTTCAGCGGTATGTCCGGTGTCGGTTATGACGCCCAGGCGTTCGAATCCGGTTACGGCGACGGGTTTCAGGACGGCTTGGCCCAGGGTGAGCTCGGCGATGGTGACGGTGTCGACCAGAGTGGCTGGGACGGTGGGGACCAGGGCGGCTGGGATTCCGGCGGCTGGGACGGTGGCGGCGACTTCGGTGGCGGAGACTTCGGCGGCGGCGACTTCGGCGGGTTCGACTTCTAGCTGCGACGCGAGATCGTTAGGGTGCTTGTGTGAGTCCGAAGACGCATGAGGTGGGGCTGCCGGTCCCACCGCCAGCCCCGTAACCCCAGCATTCATGGGCACGTGTGTTCGCTGCACGCGTGCGGGTGCCGGCCGTGGTGACGAGATGACTCCCCGTACCTCTCACCGCGGAAGTGTCGATGCCTCCTACCCTCTATCTGCTTGCCCTGGCCGTATTCGCCATGGGCACTTCGGAATTCATGCTCGCGGGCCTGGTGCCCGATATCGCCGCCGATCTCGGCGTCCCGACCGCCGCTACCGGCCTGCTGACCTCGCTGTTCGCCGCTGCGATGGTGATCGGCGCACCGATGATGGCGGTCTGCGCCCGCCGATTCCCGGTCCGGGCAAGCCTGACCGGCTTTCTGGTGGTCTTCGCGGTCGCCCATGTGGCCGGCGCGGAGACCACCAGCTTCTCCGTGTTGCTGAGTACCCGGGTGCTCGCCGCCCTGGCCAATGCCGGGTTCCTCGCGGTGGCGCTGCGGGCGGCCATCGCCTCGGTCGCGACCGACCGCCGGGGACGTGCGGTGGCGACCCTGCTTGCCGGCACGACGGTCGCGATGGTGTTCGGTGTGCCCGCGGGCGCACTGCTCGGAACGCTTCTCGGTTGGCGCGCCACGTTCTGGGCGGTGGCATTGTTGTGTGCGCCCGCCCTCATCGGTATCACCACCGGGATCCGCAGCGGTCCGCAACCCGGGCCTGAACGGGTGTCGCTGCGCACGGAGCTGGCCCAACTGCGCGCCCCGGCACTGCTTCTGGTGATGGTGCTGGCCGCCATCGTCAACGGCGCGACCTTTGCGGCGTTCACATTCCTGGCACCCGTGGTGACCGATACGGCCGAGTTGGACCGCTGGTGGATCACCGTGGCGCTCATGCTCTTCGGTGCCGGTTCATTCCTGGGGGTGCGCCTGGCCGGACTGGTATCCGATGACCGGCCCGGCACCGTGATCTGCACCGCCGGACCACTCATGGTTCTGGGCTGGGTGTTGCTGGGCACCTGGGCCACCCATCCGTGGGTGCTGCTCGTCCTGATGGTCAGCCAGGGTGTGCTGTCCTTCGCGGTGGGCACCACGCTGATCACCCGCGTGCTCTACGCCGCGTCTGGGGCACCGACCATGGCGGGTTCCTATGCGACCGCCGCGCTCAACCTCGGCGCGGTGTGCGGGCCCGTTCTCGCCGGGCTGACGTTGACCGGCCCCGCAGACACTCTCGGGCCGGTGTGGACGGCGGCCGCGCTGTCCGCGGCCGGGGTCCTGTGTGCATTGCTCACCCGCAACCTGGTGACCGGATCATCTAGAGGCGGCTCTCCAACCTCGCGGTGACACTGGCCTCCTGCAGATCGAGGCGTTCGAGCATGGCGCGCACGGCCTCGTCCTCGATGCGGCCGTCTTCCAACTCGGCGATCAGCGCGGCCCGCTGCGCACCGAGCACCGCCCGGTAGACCGTCGAGAACACCTCGGCGCGTTTGGTGGGCGCACCGGGATCGGGCATCTCGTCGGCGTCCTGCGCGTGCCGGGCGATGACGGCGCGGATCTCGGCGACCAGTTCCGGGTTGATCCCCGCCGGCGGATGGGCGCGGAAATCGGCGAGCACATCATCGGCGGCCCGCTGGACCACCTGCTCGGCCTTGATCTCCTCGGCTCGGTCGGCGGCATGGTCGTCGTTGAACCGCGACAGGTGCAGCCGCCGGATCAGCCACGGCAGCGTCGAACCCTGGATCAGCAACGTCCCGACGCTGACCACGAACGCGATGGCCTGGATGGTGGCGCGCTCGGGGAACGGGTCACCGTCGATCGTGGTGGCCGGGATGGCGGCGGCGGCGGCCAAGGTGACCACCCCGCGCATCCCGGTCCAGGAGACCACCACGTTCTCCTGCCAGCTCAGCGAGCGACGGTCGATCCGGGAGCGCCACTTCGCCAACGGCCGGCCCCGCGTCGCGCCACGGCCGGTATCGGGAGCGGGGACACTCCATTTCGCCTCGACGTGGCGGGCGAGCTTGCTGCGCCCGAACATCAGGAACACCGATACCGGGCGGATCACCAGGACCAGCACCAGCACGATCGCCGAGGCGACCGCGACCTGTGCCGGCGATTCGTGTGCCTCCTGCAGATCCTGCAGCACGAACCGCAGATGCAGCCCGATGTAGGCGAAGACGAACGCCTCAAGCAGGACGTCGACGGAATTCCACACGTAGCGTTCCTGCAGTCTGGTCTGGTAGCCGGCCGACAAGGTCCCGCTGCCGACGACGAACCCGGCCACCACGACCGCGAGCACACCCGAGGCGTGCAGCTCCTCGGCCACGATGAACGCGGCGAACGGGACCACCAGGCCCTGCACCGTCTCCAGGCCGGGGTTGGCCAGCCGGCGACGGATCCACAGGGTGATCCACCCGAGCAGCGCACCGACGACCGGTCCCACCACGGCGCTGTAGCTGAACAGCAGCACGGGATTGTCGATGAAGGTTCGGGTACCGGCCACCTGGGCCACCGCGATGCTGAACAACGTCAGCGCGGCGGCATCGTTGATCAGGCTCTCTCCGGTGAGGATCGCCATGACCTTCTTCGGCAGCCCCAGCTTGCGGCCCACGGCGACGGCGGTCACCGCGTCGGGTGGGGCGACGATCGCCCCCAGCACCAGTGCGGTGGCGAAGGTCAGCGGCACCAGCACCAACCACGCCGACACCGCCGCGACGGTGAACGCGCTGATCACCACCAGGCCCACCCCGAGGCCGAGGATCGGGCGGATGTTGCGCAGGAATGTCGGGAAGGAGAAGTTCAGCGCCGCCGAATACAACAGGGGTGGCAGCACCACCGTGAGCAGGATGTGCGAGTCGAGCTCGGGCGGTTCGAAATCCGGCGCGAACGACACGGCAATACCGACCACCACGATGATCAGGGCGGGTTCCAGCCCGCGCCGATGCGCGATGGCGGTCACGACGATGGCCCCGACGACCACGAGAATCAATTCCACCGCAACGATTCTCCCTGCCCGCCGGTGTGTCTGCCCGGCAGGTTCAGGTCTGGCAGGTGGGGCACCAGAACACGTTGCGCGCCTCCAGTTCGGCGGTGCGCACCGGTGTGCCGCACACCCGGCACGGCTCGCCGGTGCGGCGGTAGACGTAGGTGCGCGGCCTGCCCTGGCGATAGGATGGCGCGCCGCGATCGTGTTCGGGGCGGACGACGACGATCTTGCCGCGCCGCACGCCCACCTTCATCAGCGCGACGAGGTCGGTCCACATATCCTCGAACTCGCCACCGTCGATATGGGTGCCGGGCCGGTACGGGTCGATCTGGTGGCGGAACAGCAGCTCGCTGCGGTAGACATTGCCGACCCCGGCCATCACCTTCTGATCCATCAGCAATGCGCCGATGGTGCGGCGCGACTTGGTGATTCGCTGCCAGGCCAACTCGGGGTCGGCATCGGAGCGCAGCGGGTCGGGGCCGAGCCGGGCGAGCACATCGTCGACTCCCCCGTCGTCGATCACCTCACATGCCGTCGGTCCGCGCAGGTCGGTGTAATGGTCGGCGCCGATCATCCGCATCCGCACCGCACCCACCGGCGCGGGCAATGCGCCGTCCTCGCCGAGCGGCGCCTCGGTGAAGCTGCCGTACAGGCCGAGGTGCACATGCACCACCGCACCACCGTCGTAGTGATGGAAGAGGTGCTTACCCCAGGCGTCGGCGGTGCGCAGCACCCGGCCGGAGACGGCGGCCGCACCCTCGGTGAAGCGGCCCTGCGGGCTGGACACCGTGACCGGGGCCCGGCCGAAACGCTTCTGGTGCAGCCGGGCCAGCCGGTGCAGCGTGTGCCCCTCCGGCATCGGTCAGACCGCGATCAGGCCGGCGCCCCGGGCACCGGCGGTGCGATGTGGTCGACCTCGTAGGCGGCCAGGATGTCGATGCGGCGCTGGTGGCGTTCGGCCTCCGACCACGGTGTAGATAGGAAGGCGTCGACGATGGCGAGCGCCTCCTCCTCGCTGTGCATGCGGCCACCGAGGCCGATCAGCTGGGCATTGTTGTGCTCGCGGGCGAGCTTTGCGGTCTCCACGCTCCACGCCAGCGCACAGCGGGCCCCGGGCACCTTGTTCGCGGCGATCTGCTCGCCGTTGCCCGATCCGCCGAGCACGATGCCCAGGCTGTCCGGGTCGGCGACGGTCTTGACCGCGGCGTCGATGCAGAACGCCGGATAGTCGTCGTCGGCGTCATAGCTGTAGGCGCCGCAGTCGATCGGCTCGTGGCCGGTCTTCCTGAGGTGCTCGATGATGGTCTTCTTGAACTCGAACCCGGCATGGTCGGCACCGATGTAGACGCGCATGGCGGTAACCCTACTAATCGGGCCCCGAGTCGCCGCCGCCAACCTGCTGCACGGACAACCCGTCGAGCAGCACGCCCAGCAGGCGCGGCGTGCGTTCTGCCCACTCGTCGGCGTCGACGTGAGCCAGGAACCAGGAAAGCAGGATGACGTCGCGGGCGTCGACATCGGCGCGTAGTACCCCGGCGTCACGTCCGGCCGCGAGCAGCGCGCCCAGAGCGTCGCCGAGTTTGCCCGGTGTGCGCGAGACGATGTCCCGCCAGACCGACGCCTCGACCGCGGCCAGCACGCCGAACTTCACCCTGGCGTACTCGGCGAGGTGCACTAACCACTGCCGCAGCGCCGCCACGGGCGGCTGCTGTTCGACCAATGCGTATGCCAGCGTGACCAATTCGTCGATCTCGTCGTCGTAGAGCGCGCGCATCAGATCGTCCCGGGTGGCGAAATGGCGGTACAGCGTGGCCTGGCCGACGCCGGCTGACCGGGCGACGGCACTGAGCTTCAGTTCGCCGGGTTCCACCACCAGCCGCCGCGCCGCATCGATGATGGCCGACCGGCTGCGGGCGGCGTCGGTGCGCTCGGCCATCTCCACCCCCACCTTGAAAACGGACAATTTGTCCGTTTATATGGAAACGGACAAGTTGTCCGCATTTGCTCGGAAGGCTAGGCCATGAATTCACTCGCCGACAAGGTCGTGGCGATCACCGGAGCCAGCAGCGGTATCGGAGCGGCCACCGCACGGCGGCTCGCGGGCCGCGGTTGCCCCGTCGTCCTCGGCGCGCGCCGTACCGACCGGCTCGACGCACTGGCCGCCGAACTGCGTGCCGCAGGCGGCCGGGCCACCACCGTCACCGTCGATGTCACCCGAGCCGATGATCTACAGCAACTGGTCACGTCGGCGGTGGCCGAATTCGGCCGCCTCGACGTCCTGGTCGGCAACGCGGGGATCGGCCCGATCTCACCGATGACCGCGCGCCGCCGCGGCGACTGGGACGCGATGATCGACGTCAACCTGCGCGGTGTGTTGCACGGTATCGACGCCGCCCTCCCAGTGTTCGAAGAGCAGGGACGCGGCCACTTCGTCACCATCGTCTCGACCGCGGGACTCAAGGTCGTGCCGACGATGGCGGTGTACGCCGCCACCAAGAACGCCGTTCGCACCCTGCTGGAGGGACTGCGCCAGGAGTCCACCGACGGGACGCTGAAGACCACCGCCATCTCACCGGGGTACGTGCGCACCGAGTTCGGCGATTCCATCACCGACCCGGCTCTGCGCACCGAGATCGACACCGGCATGCAGGCTTTCGCGCTCGATGCCGACGCGATCGCCAGAGCCGTCGAGTTCGCGATCGACCAGCCCTGGGAGGTCGAGATCGGCGAACTGGTGATCCGCCCGACCGTCCAGGGCTAACCGACCGTGATGGCGTCCAGTCGCTCCTTGATGAAATCGGCCGAGGTCACCGGGTCCAGGCCGGCGACCCGTCCGATGGGCGGCTCCAGCGGAGTGACCAGCGCATCGTGGTTGGCCTCGTAGAAGTAGATCAGCGACACCAGGTCCTCTTCGGGGGCGTGTGGTTGCGGCGGCAGCACCCGATGCCGGCCCGAGGGCCAACGCCGGCCACTCCAGTACTCCAGCAGGTCCCCGATATTGACGGTGAGAGCGCCGGGCTCCCACGGCGCATCCTCCCAGCCGGCCTCCTCCGAATACACCTGCAGGCCGCCGGCACCGGGTTCGCGGTCGAGCACGGTGACCGTGCCGAAATCGGTGTGCGGGCCGATCCGGAACTGGCCCGGTTCCGGCTCACCCACCACGCTGACCGGCGGGTAGTGGTTGATGTTCATCGTCCACGTGGGGGTGCTGGCCAACGCCGCGAACGGGTTCTCGGGCAGTCCGAGTGCGGCTGCGAACAATCCGAGCAGGTCATCGGAGAGCGTGCGCATCGCGGTGGTGTACTCGTCGACAAGGCCCTGCAGGTGCGCCACCTCGGCAGGCCAGACGTTGGGCGCGAACCAGATTCGGTCGATCTCGGGATCCCCGGTCGCGGTCTCCGCACCCAGGCTGAAGCTCTCCTTCAGATCCGGCGGCGTCTCGGTACCCTCGGCGTAGGCATTGGCCTCCGCGCCCGGCCCGATCCACCCGTGGCCGCCGACGGGCACCGAATAGCGCTGCTTCACCTCGGCGGGCAGGGCGAAGAACTCGCGGCTGGCGGCACGCACCCGCGCGGCCAGCTCCGGATCGACGCCGTGGCCGGTGACGATGATGAAACCCGCCCGCTGCAGGCCCTCGTCCACCTCGGCGGCGAGCGCCCGAGCGTCCGCACCGCCGGCGTACCAGCGGGAAAGGTCAACCGTTGCAATGGCACTCATTCAGCCACTCCGATATCTTCGTTCCACAGTTCCGGGTGCGCGACGATGAACTCCGCCATCATCGACACACACCGCTCGTCTTCCAGCAGCGTCACCTGCACGCCGTTCTCGGCAAGCCAATCGTGCCCGCCGGAGAAGGTCTTGGCCTCGCCGATGATCACCGCACCGATGTTGAACTGACGCACCAGACCGCTGCAGTACCAGCACGGCGAGAGCGTCGTCACCATCACCGTGGACCGGTAGTCGCGCTGCCGCCCGGCATTGCGGAAGGCGTCGGTCTCACCGTGCACCGACGGATCGTCGTTCTGCACGCGCCGGTTGTGCCCGCTGCCGAGCAACACACCATCTTGGGTGAACAAGGCCGCACCGATCGGGATTCCGCCCTCGGCCAACCCTTTTCGGGCCTCCTCGACGGCGACGTCGAGCATCATCTCCGGTGTCACGCAGGCACCCCCTCGGCGGTGATCTTGGCACGGCACAGCACCAGGTAGCTGCCCGCGGCCAGCAGGAAGCCCACGAAGAAACCGATATCACCCAGATCGGGCACCGCCCGAACGACAAACCCCACGAACAACTCCTGATTGCAGAACAGCAGGAACGAGACCACCAGACCGATCAGGAACGACAGTAGCCCCGGCCAATTCGAATAGGAGTGGTCATAGAGGAATCCGTCCACCCGCTGCCCGCGGCGCAGGTACTGATCGGCGAACACCACGCCCAGCCACGGCCCCACCCAGTACGCGATGAGCAACAGGAACGCCTCGTAGCTTGCGGCCGCATCGGCCAACGCCCACCAGGCCACCAGGAATCCCGCGACGCCGAAGAAGACCGTCGCGGTCGCCCGCGCGACATGGGCGGGCAGTTTCACGCCGGTGGTGACGAAGGCCATTCCCGCCGAATAGACGTTGATGGCGTTGGCCGCCACGGCACCGATGGCGATGGCCAGCAGGGTGGCTGCGGCAAGCGCACCGGGCAACGAACTGGTGAAGACGTCGGCCGGATTGTCCGAACTCGCGTTGGTGACGATGGTGACCGACGCCGCCCCGACGATCGCCAGCACCGAACTGGCCAGGAACAGCCCGCTCGCGGCGAACAGCCCGGTGCGCACCGGCGATACGGTGCTGGGCAGATAGCGGCTGAAATCGGCGGCATAGGGCGTCCAGCCGGCCACGTAGCCGAAGGTGGCACCGACCGTGAGCAGGAAACCGCCGACCCCGCCGGCGCCACCCTCGACAGCAGGCGCGCCCAGGTCGGCCTTGCTCATGATCACGACCGCGGTGATCGCGAAGATGACCGCCAGCACCGGGAACGCCCACCGCTCGAAGGCCTGCACCAGGTTGTGCCCGAAGAAGGCCAACGCGGTCTGCACGATGACCACCAGCACCAGCGCCCATACCGGGGCGATGCCGAACAGCGTCGCCAAGGCGAAGGCCGCGCTGATGCTGTTGGTCGCAAACCAGCCGACGCCGGCAGTGATCGCCATCAGTGTCGAGGGCACCGCGTTGCCCCGATACCCGAAGGACAACCGGCCGATCACCATCTGCGGCACCCCGAGCTGCGGGCCACGCGCGGACAGGAAGAAATGGGCCACCGCGCCGAGCCCGGCACCGACCACGATGCCCGCGACCGCCTGCCAGAACGTCATGCCGAAGTAGGAGACCGCCAGCACGCCCAGAAAGATGGTGGCGAATTCCAGATTCGGCGACGCCCAGGTCCACAGCAGCTGACTGGGCCTGCCGTGCCGGTCGGCCTCCGCGATGAACTCGTTGCCACCGGGTTCGACCGCGACGATCCGGTCCCGGTAGCTACCGTCGGTGGTGGGTTCGGCCGCTGTCATTCTGTGCACTTTGACGGTCCGGCCACCGGCGTGCAACCGGAACAACGGAATCTCACACCTACGAATTTCGTTGCCGGATGCCTGCCGGACACCTGCGCGCCAACGCGTGTACACCGGCGAAAGTGCTGTCGGACAGCGTTTCTGGTGAAAACAGCAGCGCGCTAGATTGACCTTCGCAATCGGCAGAGATGGAGACTGGCATGGGCAGCACCACCGCGACCGCACTGCGCTCGGCGATCGCGCAACGGGATGTGACCACCTGGCTCAGGTCGGTCAAGGATCCGGCCGAGCGCACTCATCAGCTCGCCAAGTGCAGCGCCGACGACCTGCAGGCCCTCGGCCCGCTGCTCGACGACGACGCCGCCACCGAGCTGTTCGAGTCGATCGACGACGAGTTGTCCGGCTACGTGCTGGCCGCGATGGCCGCCCCCGACGCCGCGCGCCTGGTGGACGCACTCGACCTCGACCACGCCGCCGACGTGCTGCGCGATATGAAGGACGCACCACGCGAGCAGGTCCTGTCGGTGCTGCCCCAGATCCGCGCCGATGTGCTGCGCGGCCTGCTGAGCTGGCCGCCGGATTCGGTGGCCGCGCACATGGTTCCCGAGGCGCTGACCGTCCGCCCGGACATGACGGTCGGCGAGGCGGTCGCATCGATTCGCGGCGATGCCGCCACGCTGCGCAGCGACTCGCGCACCGGTGCCTATGTGTACGTCACCGATGACGGCAACCGGCTGCTCGGCGTCGTGGCGTTCCGTGATCTCGTGCTCTGCGATGCGCACGAGACGGTCGCCGCGCTGACCAACGGCGATGTGCTGTCGGTATCGCCACTGACCGATGCCGAGGAGGCCGCCCAGGCTCTGGTGGACTACAACCTGGTCGCGGTGCCGGTCGTCGATGCCGACAACCGACTGCTGGGCATCCTCACCGAGAACACCGCCAACGACATCACCGCCGAGGAAGCCACCGAGGACGCCGAGCGTCAGGGCGGCTCGGAACCGCTGGAGGTGCCCTACCTGCGGGCCTCGCCATGGCTGCTGTGGCGCAAGCGAATCGGCTGGCTGTTGCTGTTGTTCATCGCCGAGGCCTACACCGGCACCGTGCTGCGCCATTTCGAGGAGGAGATGGAGGCCGTCGTCGCGCTGGCCTTCTTCATCCCGCTGCTGATCGGCACCGGCGGTAACACCGGAACGCAGATCACCACGACCCTGGTGCGAGCGATGGCCACCGGTCAGGTGCGGCTGCGCGACGTCCCGGCGATTCTGGTCAAGGAGATGTCGACCGGCATGATGATCGCCGCGACCATGGCGTTGGCGGCGCTGATCCGGGCCTGGACCCTCGGTGTCGGGCCGGAGATCACCCTGACGGTGACACTGACGGTGGCGGCCATCGTGCTGTGGTCGTCGTTCGTCGCATCGATCCTGCCGCCGGTGCTCAAGAAGTGCCGCATCGACCCGGCGGTGGTCTCGGCACCGATGATCGCGACCATCGTCGACGGCACCGGCCTGATCATCTACTTCATGATCGCCCACGCCACGCTCTCACAACTCCAGGGACTGTAGGTTCAGCCCCCGAGTCGCTTCGCTTCTGCCCGCCGGCGCGGTCAGTCGAACTCGGGCGACTCGTGCCGGGTGCGCTTGAGTTCGAAGAAGTGCGGATAGGACGCGAAGATCACCGAGGCGTCCCACAGCTTTCCGGCCTCTTCCCCGCGCGGGATCCGGGACAGGACCGGACCGAAGAACGCGACGCCGTTGACGTGGATGGTCGGCGTGCCGACATCGTCACCGACCGCGTCCATGCCCGCGTGGTGGCTCTTGCGGAGCGCGTCGTCGTATTTGTCGGTGGTGGCCGCCTCGGCGAGTTCGGCGGGCAACCCGGCCTGCGCCAACGACTTGACGATCACGTCGTCGAAATCTTTGTTGCCCTCGTTGTGGATCAGCGTGCCCATCGCGGTGTAGAGCGGGGACAACACCTCCGGGCCGTGGGCCTGTTCGGCGGCGATCGCCACCCGCACCGGACCCCAGGCCTTCTTCATCATCTCCTGGTAGTTCTCGGGCAGGTCGCGGCCCTCGTTGAGCACCGCCAGGCTCATCACGTGGAAGTTGACCTCGATATCGCGGACCTTCTGGACCTCCAGGATCCAGCGGGAGGTGATCCAGCACCACGGGCACAGCGGGTCGAACCAGAATCCGGCGACATCTTTCTGGGCCATACAGATCGATCCTCTCGATTGCGACGGAGTCCTCTTCTCGACCGCACAACTATTGCCGCCCGGTATATGTTCCCGTCAGGGGACTAGGTTAGACATCGTGGCTCTCCCCAATCTGACTCGCGACCAGGCCGCCGAGCGCGCCGCCCTGGTGACCGTGGACAACTACCGCATCGATCTGGATCTCACGTCCGGTGAGAAGACCTTCGGGTCGAAGACCACCGTCACGTTCTCCGCGCTGGCCGGTGCGGACACCTATATCGACCTGGCCGCGGCCACCGTGCGCAGCGCGACCCTCAACGGCCACAGCCTGGACGTCTCCGGCTACGACGAAGCACGCGGTATCGCACTGACCGGCCTGGCCGAGCACAACGAGCTCGTCGTCGACGCCGACTGCCTGTACTCCAACACCGGTGAGGGCCTGCACCGGTTCGTCGACCCCGTCGACAACGAGGTGTACCTGTACTCGCAGTTCGAGACCGCCGATGCCAAGCGGATGTTCGCCTGCTTCGACCAGCCCGATCTGAAGGCCACCTTCGACGTGACGGTCAAGGCCCCGGAGCACTGGCAGGTGATCAGCAACGGCGCCACCGACTCGGTGGACAACGGTGTGCACACCTTCGTCACCACCCCGCGGATGAGCACCTACCTGGTGGCACTGATCGCCGGCCCGTACGCCCGCTGGGACGATGTCTACACCGACGATCACGGGGACATCCCGCTGGGCATCTTCTGCCGTGCCTCGCTGGCCGAATTCATGGACGCCGAGCGGTTGTTCACCGAGACCAAGCAGGGATTCGGGTTCTACCACCGCAACTTCGGTGAGCCCTACGCGTTCGGCAAGTACGACCAGCTGTTCGTCCCGGAGTTCAACGCGGGTGCGATGGAGAACGCCGGCGCGGTCACCTTCCTGGAGGATTACGTCTTCCGGTCCAAGGTCACCCGGTACAGCTACGAGCGCCGCGCCGAGACCGTGCTGCACGAGATGGCGCACATGTGGTTCGGCGACCTGGTCACCATGGCGTGGTGGGATGACCTGTGGCTCAACGAATCATTCGCCACCTTCGCCTCGGTGCTGTGCCAGGCCGAGGCCACCGAGTACACCCAGGCGTGGACGACGTTCGCCAACGTCGAGAAGTCCTGGGCCTACCGACAGGACCAGCTGCCGTCCACCCATCCGGTGGCCGCCGACATCCCGGACCTGCACGCGGTCGAGGTCAACTTCGACGGCATCACCTACGCCAAGGGCGCCAGCGTGCTCAAGCAACTGGTGGCATATGTGGGCCTCGAGGCCTTTCTCGCCGGGCTGCGCGACTACTTCCGTGACCACAAGTTCGGCAACGCCACCTTCGGCGATCTGCTTGGCGCCCTTGAGAAGTCGTCGGGCCGCGACCTGAGCGGCTGGGGCCGCCAGTGGCTCAAGACCACCGGTCTGAACACCCTGCGGGCCAGCTTCGACGTCGACGATGACGGCGCGTTCACCCGGTTCGCGGTGCACCAGTCCGGTGCGGCACCCGGTGCCGGTGAGACCCGGGTGCACCGGCTGGCCGTCGGCATCTACGACGAGGACGACGCGGGCAAGCTGGTCCGGGTACACCGCGAGGAACTCGACGTCGAGGGCCCGTCCACCGACGTCCCCGGATTGATCGGTGTCGGGCGCGGCAAATTCATCCTCGTCAACGATGATGACCTGACCTACTGCTCGCTACGGCTGGACCCGCAGTCCCTGCAGACGCTGCTGACCCGCATCGCCGATATCGCCGAGCCGCTCCCCCGCACGCTGGCCTGGTCGGCGGCCTGGGAGATGACCCGCGAGGCCGAGCTGAAGGCCCGCGACTTCGTGACGCTGGTGATCGCCGGCGTGCACGCCGAGACCGAGGTCGGCGTGGCGCAACGTCTGCTGATGCAGGCGCAGACCGCGCTGGGCTCCTACGCCGATCCGGCGTGGGCCAAGGAGAACGGCTGGCCCGCGTTCGGTGACGCCCTGCTGGACCTGGCCCGTGAGTCCGCACCCGGTTCGGATCATCAGCTGGCGTTCGTCAACGCGCTGACCACCTCGGTGCTCTCTCCCAACCATGTGGCCGTGCTGTCCACGCTGCTGGACAACGAGCCCGCGGCGGTGAACCTGTCCGGTCTGGTGATCGACACCGATCTGCGCTGGCGCATCGTCACCGCCCTCGCGCGGGCCGGGGTGATCGACGCCGAGGGCGCCGAGACACCGTTCATCGATGCCGAGGCCGAGAACGACCCGACCGCGGCGGGTAAGCGCAATGCCGCCGCAGCCGCCGCGGCCCGCCCGCAGGTGTCGGTGAAGAACGCCGCATGGCAGCGGGTGATCGAGGACGACACGCTGGCCAACATCACCACCCGCGCCATCGTCGGAGGCTTCGTGCAACCCGGTCAGGCCGAGCTGTTGGCGCGGTTCCGCGACCTGTACTTCGCCTCCATCCCCGGGGTGTGGGAGCGGCGTTCCAGCGAGGTCGCCCAGACCGTGGTGATCGGGCTGTACCCGTCCTGGGACATCAGCACCGGTGGCCTCGGCGCGGCGGATGCGTTCCTGTCCGGCCACGATGTCCCGCCGGCGCTGCGCAGGCTGGTGCTGGAGGGCCGGGCCGGAGTGGAGCGCGCCCTCAAGGCACGCGCCTTCGACGCGTCCTGACTCCCCCGGCGAGCGTGCATGTCTGCTCCCCGACACGCCGCTCGCCCACCCGAGTTATCGCACGCTCGCCGCGCATGATTTCGGTGTGGCTGTCAGCAACTCCCGCAGAGCCCGCGCCGCCCGCCGGCGCACCCGCCGCGTCAAGGCGGTCGTCAACGACCTCACCTCGGCACAGTGGGCGGCGATCCAGAACGCCTGGGGCGGCTGCGCCTACTGCGGGGTGACGGGTAAACCGCTGCAGCGTGATTGCGTCATGGCGATCTCGCGCGGCGGGCGCTACACGATCGAGAACGTGGTGCCCGCCTGTGGGGCGTGCAATGCCAGCAAGTGCAATGACGAGGTCACCGGCTGGATGCGGCGCAAGCGACTCGACGAGCGACTGTTCCTGGAGCGCTACGTCGCCATCCGCGCGCAGCTGGCCTGAGACAGCAATCGGCCCCGGTACCACTGGGCACCGGGGCCGATCGAACAGCGTGGTCAGGCCGGCGAGATGGCCGCAGACATGACGTTGACGGCGCTGACGAGCGCGTCGATGAGGTTGCCGTCGCGCAACGATCCGAGCGCCGCGGAGATCCCGAGCGGTGCGGCGGTCTCGGCGCCACGGCCCTTGACCGCGGAACCGTAGACGACCTCGATCGCCTTCTGGTTCGGCGAGACGGCCAGCAGCACCGCGTTGTCGGCGGTCGGCACCTTGGCCAGGATCTCGCGGGCGGTCGCCGCGGTATCGGCACCGAGGTCACCGATGAACACCGCGAACCGGGCCTTGGCGTAACGCGATCCGTACTTCAGCGCGTTGTCCAGAGCGACGAGGTCCTTCACCGAGAACGGGTAGTGCACCGAGAGTTCGCCGGGTTCGGTGACACCCGAGATGCGCCCGCTGCTGGTCAGCGCGTAGCCGTAGGGCAGGTCGACATCGGTCGTCGTCCTGGCGATCTCGTTGGTATGGCTACCACTTGCCACTTGCGCCACCTCCCACCGTTACGTGATCGCCGTGGCCGCCATGGCCATGATCGGCGGGCTCGTCGGCGGCCCACAGGATCGGATCGTGGGTCCACTCGTCGCCGAGTTTGTATGACTCCGGATGTGGTCCCTTGTGGCGGTAGGCCAGCGCGGCCAACACCAGAAACAAGACCAGCGGGACCCCACCCAACAGGGAATGGGTAAGTGCTGTGCTCACATGCCAAACCTAGCGCAAGCGTGTGTCAGGCCGCGCCTTCACCCAGATATCTCATCCAGGCCGGATCGAGTTCCTTCACCGAGGACAGCAGCCGCCAGTGCTGTCCCTTGGGTGGCATCGGGATGGCACGCAGCGCCCAGCCGAGCTCCGAGAGCAGCCGGTCGGCCTTGCGGTGGTTGCAGGCCGAGCACGCCGCGACGCAGTTCTCCCAGGAATGTTCGCCGCCGCGGCTGCGCGGAATGACGTGGTCGACGGTGTCGGCCTTCCCGCCGCAATACGCGCACCGGAACCGGTCCCGGTGCATCAGCGCCGCCCTGGTCATGGGGATGCGCGCGCGATAGGGCACCCGGACGAAGGTCCGCAACCGAATCACCGAGGGCACCACGATGGTGCGGGTGGCGGAGTGGATGACGGGCCCGCTCGGGTCGTCGTGCACCACATCGGCCTTACCGCACATCAGCATGATGACCGCCCGGCGCATCGGCAGCGCGGTCAGCGGCTCGTAGGTGGAATTGAGCAGCAGGACCCGTCGTCGACCCCACACCGAACCGGGATGGACGGCCGATGCTGCCTCGGCAACCTGCAGGGAGCGCGCGCCGGTAGAACCGACCACGGCCGTGGAGCTCTGGTAGCCCGCTCGTCGAGCAGGGCTTTTCGTGCGCTGCGACATTCGTCCTCCGCAGGACAGTCCACCACGATTTGTCATCGCTCGCACGGCTATTTCGTCGGTGTGCGCTGGTCAGTCGGGTGAACTTCCGGTGACCAGCCCGTTGGCCGCACCGACCGGCGGGGTGCGCAGCCTGCGCGAACCGGATCGGGAACAATGGGTGCGGTGACCCAGCCGCAGCATTCGTTCTACGACGACGTCGGTGGCCACGAGACGTTCACCGCGATCGTGGCCAAGTTCTACGAACTGGTGCGCGAGGACGAGATCCTGCTCCCGCTCTACCCCGAGGACGATATCGACGGCGCCGAGGAACGGCTGCGGCTGTTCCTTGAACAGTACTGGGGCGGCCCGCGGACCTACTCCGATCAGCGCGGGCATCCGCGGCTGCGGATGCGCCATGCACCGTTCCGGATCGGATTCCTCGAGCGCGACGCCTGGCTGCGGTGCATGCACACCGCGGTCGCCTCGATCGACTCCCGGACCCTGGACGACCGGCACCGCAAGGCGCTGCTGGACTACTTCCAGATGGCCGCCGACTCGATGGTGAACTCCGCGTTCTGATGGGCAGCCCGAAATGGTGGTCGCGGGCGGTGTTCTACCAGATCTACCCCCGGTCGTTCGCCGACAGCAACGGCGACGGGGTCGGTGATCTCGACGGCATCACCACCCGGATGGACTACCTGGCCGCGCTCGGCGTGCAGGCGCTCTGGCTCAACCCGGTGATGGTCTCGCCGATGGCCGACCACGGCTATGACGTGTCCGACCCGCGCGATATCGATCCGCTCTTCGGCAACCTGGCCGCCCTGGACCGATTGGTGGCGGCGGCCCACGACCGCGATATCCGGGTGACCATGGATCTGGTGCCCAACCACGTCAGCTCGGCGCATCCATGGTTCGTCGAGGCGCTGGCCGATCCGTCCCGGCGCGACCGGTTCATCTTCCGCGACGGCACCGGACCCGACGGTGCGTCGCCACCCAACAACTGGGTGTCGATCTTCGGCGGTCCGGCCTGGACCCGGGTGCCCGACGGGCAGTGGTATCTGCATCTGTTCGACTCGGCCCAGCCCGATCTGAACTGGGAGCACCCCGAGGTGTTCGCCGATATCGAGGCGACCCTGCGGTTCTGGCTGGACCGCGGTGTCGACGGGTTCCGCATCGACGTGGCGCACGGGATGGCCAAACCGCCCGACCTGCCGGATATGGACCTGACCGAAAATCGGTTGCTGCGCAACAAGGCCGACGATCCACGGTTCGACGACGAGGCGGTGCACGATATCCACCGGTTCATCCGCGGGGTGCTCGACGACTATCCGGATGCGGTGACCGTCGGCGAGATCTGGGTGCACGGCAACGAACAGTTCGCCAAGTACCTAAGGCCCGACGAACTGCACCTCGGGTTCAACTTCCAGCTGGTGCAGGCCGATTTCACCGCCGACTCGGTGCGTGCGGCCATCGACAACTCACTGGCCGCGGCCGCGCTGGCCGGCGCACCACCGACCTGGACGCTGTCCAATCACGATGTGGAGCGCGAGGTCTCACGCTACGGCGACGGCGCGGTCGGCCTGGCGAGGGCACGGGCGATGGCGCTGGTGACGCTGGCGTTGCCCGGCTCGGTGTTCGTCTACAACGGCGCCGAACTGGGCCTGCCCAATGTGCACCTGCCCGACGAGGTGCTCCAGGATCCGGTCTGGGAGCGCTCGGGACGCAGCGAGCGCGGGCGCGACGGCTGCCGGGTGCCGATCCCGTGGGGCGGCTCGCGCCCGCCCTACGGGTTCTCCGACGCTGCGGATACCTGGTTGCCGATGCCCGAGGGCTGGGCGCCGCTGACTGTGCAGGCGCAGTCCGGTGATCCGACCTCGACGTTGGAGCTCTACCGGCGTGCGATAGACATGCGCTCCACCCGAGCAGAATTCGCAGGCGAAGCGGTGGAGTGGATCGACGAGTCGGCGTTTCGCCGGCCTGGCGGACTGACGTGTGTGGTCAACACCGGCGACCGGCCGTTGCCATTGCCCGCCGGTGAGGTGCTGCTGGCCAGCGGCCCCCTCGCCGAGGGTGCGTTGCCCCCGGACACCGCCGCCTGGCTGGTGTGATTTCGGCGCGCTCACGATCGCTCAGCGAGCGTCAGCGCGCCGAAATCAGCGCAGCACCAGCGCCGGGTCGCCGAGCCGCCGGTAGACGCTGCCGAACCGGGCATCGATGCGCAGCCACGCCGGGTGGGCACGCACCCGCACGATCTCATCGGAGGCCAGCACATCGGCATTCGGCGGAAGGAAACCCATCGCCGTCAGCGCGAACACACAGCGCATCGGGATGCCCACACTGGACTCCCCCTCGCTGACGGCCAGCACCTCCTGGTCCAGCAACGACGCGGGCGGGCCGTGCGCGCTGCTGTGTTCCTTGGCCAACGCCGTCCCCCGTTCGGCGAGGTCGAGGATGGCCCAGGCAGGCACATCGTCATAGTGGGCGAAACCGGTGTCCGGCGGCAGCACACCGCGCCACGCCGAATCCATCGCGAAGCCAGGTTCGACGAAACCCGTTGCGTCCATGGCGGGCAACGTCCGGGACAGCGTGTCGGCACCGGCAGACAGATCGGTCGGGCGGACCCGGCCGTCGACCACCCGGCAGGCCAGCACGTCGAAGCCGGTCGACACCCAGGCCACCACCTTGCCGGTGCCGGTGCGTTCCCGGAACCGGATCACCGCCGCGTCGTCGAGGCGCAGCGCGCGGTCGACGAATGTCGCGAGATCGTCGCGGTGCGAACCGTTGTCGAGCCAGAGGCCGCGCTCGGGTGAGCTCATGTGATGTGCTGTCCGCTCTTCGCGCAGGCGCTCATCGCTGCCATTTCCTCTTCGCGCAAGCGCTCATCGGCGGAACCGCTCCAGGTACTCCCGGTGATGCGGTAGCAACCGCACCAGCTTCTGTTCGGCGATGTTGAACGCCACCAGCTGGGTCTCGGCGATGACGGCCGGTTTGGAGTCCGGATCGGCGCCCACCGAGCGCACCTCATAGCCCAGGGTGAAGTCGACCGTACGCAGCCGATTCACCCAGATGGTCACCTGCAGCGGCGAATCCATCAACCGGACCTGCCCCTTGTACTTGACGTTGACCTCGGCGATCAGCAGGCCGATGGTGTCGATGTCGTTGACGAAGGGCTCGTGCAGGAAGGGCACCCGCGCCTCTTCCAGCAGGGTCACCATGGTGGCGTGATTGACGTGCTGGTACATGTCGATGTCCGACCAGCGCACAGCCACCGGCGTGATGAAGCGTTCAGCCACTTGTCCCCGTTCCTGAAGTCCTTGTCATGCTGCGGATTTGGCGGGCGGCCACCGACAGCGTCGCGAGATCGCGCTGGCCCTCGGACTGGATCTCGTCCAGCGTGCGCTGCGCGCGGTCCACCCGGGAGCTGTTGGTGAACTCCCACTCCTCGATCTTCTGCTCACCGGTCTCGTCCGGCTCACCAACGGCGAGCACATCGAAGCACAGGGCCCGCAGCGAGCCGTAGATATCATCGCGGATGGCCAGCCGCGCCAACGAATGCCAGCGGTCATCGCGTTCCAGGCCCGAGATCGCGGTCAGCAGACCGTCGATACCCAGGTGATCCATCAAGGCGAAGTAGGTGTCGGCCACCTCCACGGCATCCCGGTCGGCGATATCGGCGATGTCGATGACGTCGAGCAGGCTGTACCGGTACAGGCCGTTGGCCACCGTGTAGGCCAGTTCCTTCGACACTCCCTGGGCCTCGAACTCACCGGATTCCTTTGCCACGATGGCCTTGTCGTCGCCGCGCAGCCACTGCGGCATCAGCGGGGTCAGCGTGGCCACCTGATCGGCGAAGCGATTGATCTCCGCACCGACGGCCAGCGGTTGCGGACGGTAGTTGACCAGCCAGCGTCCCGCCCGGTCGATGAGCCTGCGCAGATCCAGCGTCATCCGGTCGGTGACGGCGGTGGGCAGTCCGCCGATCCCCGCCATCTTGATGTCCCGCCACACCTCGCCGACCTTGAAAATGGCGTCGGTGGCGGCGTAGGCACGCACGGCGTCGACCGGTCCGACACCGGTGTCCTCGGTCATCCGGTAGGCGTAGGTGATGCCGCTGGTGTCCACCAGATCGTTGACCAGCATGGTGGTGACGATCTCGCGGCGCAGTTGGTGAGAGCGGATATCGCCGACGAACCGGTCCCGTAGTTCGACCGGGAAGTACTGCGGTATCCGTGCCGCGAACACCTCCTGGTCGGGCAGATCGGTGCGCAGCACCTCGTCCTTGAGCGTCAGTTTGACGTGCGCCATCAGGGTGGCCAGCTCCGGTGAGGTCAGCCCGATCCCGATCTCGCGGCGGCGCAGGATCTCCTTCTCCGAGGGCAGCGCCTCCAGTTCGCGGTTGAGCCCGCGCTCGGTGACGAACTCGCGGATCTGGCGTGCGTGCACGGCAAGCAGGCTGGCCGCATTCGCGCGGCTGGTGCCCATCAGGTCGTTCTGGTCGATGTTGTCGGCCAACACGAGTCGGCCCACCTCGTCGGTCATCGACATCAGCAGCTCGGTGCGCTCATCGGCACTGACCTTGCCGGTGGTGACCAGCGAGTCGACCAGGATCTTGATGTTGACCTCGTGATCCGAGCAGTCCACCCCGGCCGAGTTGTCCAGTGCGTCGGTGTTGATCCGGCCGCCGGCCAGGTCGAATTCGATACGACCACGCTGTGTCACACCGAGGTTGCCGCCCTCGCCGACGACCTTGACGCGCAACTGGTTTCCGTTGACGCGCACCGCGTCATTGGCGCGGTCACCCACGTCGGCGTCGGATTCTGACTCGGCCTTGACGTAGGTGCCGATACCGCCGTTCCAGAACAGGTCCACCGGCGCCAGCAGGATGGCCTTCATCAGGGCGGGCGGGGTCATCTCCTCCACACCGTCGGGCAGGCCGAGGACCTCTCGCACCTGGGCGCTGATCGGGATCGACTTCTGCGCGCGGCTGAACACCCCGCCGCCCTCGCTGATCAGGCTGGTGTCGTAGTCGGCCCAACTCGATCGCGGAAGGGCGAACATCCGCTCGCGTTCGGCCCACGAGGCCGCCGGGTCGGGATCCGGGTCGAGGAAGATGTCCCGATGATCGAAGGCGGCGACGAGCCGGATGTGCTTGGACAACAGCATGCCGTTGCCGAAGACGTCGCCGCTCATATCGCCCACGCCGACGACGGTGAAGTCCTGGGACTGGGTGTCGACCCCGATCTCACGGAAGTGCCGCTTCACCGATTCCCAAGCGCCCCTGGCGGTGATCCCCATCGCCTTGTGGTCGTAACCGACCGAACCGCCGGAGGCGAAGGCGTCACCGAGCCAGAAACCGTAGGACTTCGCGACGTCGTTGGCGATATCGGAGAAGGTCGCGGTGCCCTTGTCCGCGGCGACCACCAGGTAGGCGTCGTCGCCGTCCCGGCGCACCACGCCGGCCGGGGTGACCACCTCACCGGTGGACTTGTCGACGTTGTCGGTCAGGTCGAGCAGTCCCGAGATGAACAACCGGTAGCAGGCCACGCCCTCGGCGCGGGTGGCGTCCCGGTCGACGGCAGCATCGCCGGTGGGCACCGGCGGCGATTTGACGACGAAACCGCCCTTGGCGCCGACCGGAACGATGACGGCGTTCTTGACCGCCTGCGCCTTGACCAGACCGAGGATCTCGGTGCGGAAATCCTCACGGCGGTCCGACCAGCGCAACCCGCCGCGGGCCACGAAACCGAAGCGCAGGTGCACACCTTCGACGCGCGGCGAGTAGACGAAGATCTCGAATTTGGGTCGGGGCAGGGGCAATTCGTCGATAAGACCGGGGTTCAGCTTGAACGACAGCACATCCTGGGCACGCGCCGAGTCCGGCGAGCCGACGAAATAGTTGGTGCGCAGGGTGGCCTGCACCAGGCTGGCGAAGGCCCGCAGTACCCGGTCAGTGTCCAGGCTGACCAGCGCGTCGATATCGGCGGCGACGGCTGCCGCGGCCGCCTGGGCATCCAGCGTCCGGCCGGATTCGGCGAGATCTGCTTCGGGGGTGAACAGCGCCTCGAACAGTTCGACCAGCGACCGCGCGGTGCTGGGATTCCCGTTGAGCACGCCCTCGACGAAGGCCTGGCTGTACGGGAAACCGGCCTGCCGCAGGTATTTTGCGTATCCGCGCAGGATGGTCACCTGTTGCCAGGTCAGCCCGGCGCGCAGCACCAGTTCGTTGAAGTGGTCGATCTCGGCGCGGCCGTGCCAGATCGCGGTGACCGTGTCGGCGAACCGGCGCGCCACATCCTCGATCTGCGCGTCGGGAGTCGACGGGATCGACTGATGGGGGGACACCCGGAACTGGTAGATCCACACCGGCAACCCGTCGGGGCGGGTGACCGTGAAGGGACGCTCCTCGAGCACCACCACACCCATGCACTGCAGCATCGGCAACAGTTCCGACAGTGATGCCGAGCGCCCACCCAGATACCAGGTCAGCCAGTCGACGCGGTCCTGGCCGCCGTCCCGGAACACCAGCTTGACCGAATTGTCCTGCAGTTCCTCGATTATCGCGATGTCATCGATGGCTTCCTTCGGTGTGAACGCCTGCTTGTACACCTCGGGGAAGGCGTTGGCGTAGTGCTCCGCCGACCCCTGGCTCAGGGAACCGGACTTGACCGAACCGATCAACCGGTCGGCCCAGGTGCGTGCCGCCTCGGTGAGCAGCTGCTGGATCCGGTCCTCGTTCTCGGCGGACGTGTCGATATCGGAACGCTGCGCACCGTCGGGCATCTTGACGGTGAAGTGCACCAGCGCCCACGGCGATTCGCTGACCCGGGCGGCGTAATCGATGCTGGCGCCACCGAGTTCGCGCACCAGGATGTCCTGCATGGCCAACCGCACCGCGGTGGTGTAGCGATCGCGCGGCAGGTACACCAGCGCTGAGACGAAATGGCCGAGCTGGTCGGCGCGCAGGAAGAGCAGGGTGCGCCGCAGCGACCCGAGGTCGACCACGGCACGCGCCATCTCCATCAGATCCGGGGTGTGCAGCGCGAACAGCTCGGAACGCGGGATGGTCTGGATGACATCGAGCATCAACTGGCCGGGATGGCTGGGATCCGAATGCGACTGTGCCAGAACCTCGTCGACCCGCCGGGAGATCAACGGGATCTCCAGCACATTGGCGTTCATGGCGGCGATGGTGAACAGACCGACGAAACGGTGCTCGATGGCCTGGCTGGACGAGGATCCCGCCGGGTTCTCGCGGACCACCACGATATAGGGATAGGCGCCGTACCGGACGAAGCTGGGCATGGTCGCCTGGGCGAGCACCAGCAGGTCCTCGGCGTCGGTCAGCTGCGGCAGCACATCGGTGCGCAGCTTGAGCACACCGAGGCGGCTGGCCAGATCGACGGTGGCTGCACCGTGCTGCACCGCGCAACGCTGATAGCCGAGCAGGACGAAGTGTCCGTCGCCGAGCCAGTGCAGCAGCGCGGCCACATCGCGGCGGTCCGGGCCGAGGAAATGCCCGGCGTGATCGGAGTCCAGCGCGTTGGCCAACCCGATCAACGTCGCGTTCAACGCCGCCGAATCGGCGGCCACCTCACGCGCGTCGGCCAGCACCGAGGGCAGCAACTCGGTGACCCGCGCGACGGCATCGGCATCGGCGGATGCGGCCAGCCGGATGTGCACCCACATCTCGTGTGGTCCGTCGATCGCCGTATCGGGATCGCCGGCGGCGGCCAGCGCCACGAGGTCTCCATCGCTGTTGCGGCTGACCCGCAGCACCGGGTTCATCACACCGACGTAGGCGACGCCGAGCCGATGCAGCAGGACGGTGACGGAGTCCATCAGCATCGCGCTGTGATCGGTCACGATCTGGATCGCCGGACCGAAGCCGCCCGGGTCGTCGGCCGCGTACACCGCGACGAGGGTCTCCCCCGGAGCGCGGCGATGACCGAGGGCGGCATGGGCGGAGATCAGCTCCGGCGACACCGCCGTCGTGGTGGGCCGCGCGATCGGGGCGGTGATCGCGGTATCCGCGGCCGGCGCATCACCGAACGGGCCGTGATGGGTCGCGGCATAAGCGTCGGACAGCCGCGCCAGGGCATCCCGATCCAGATGCAACTGTTCGGTCGTTCCGGGGTTCACCGTCATGGGCGAAGGCTCCTCACTGAGACTTCTTGGGGACTTCTCGGTCGTACTCGTTGCCTGGCGCGGCAACCACACGAGCGACCCTATCCCCCTCGCGTGAGCTTTCGTTGCAGTCCCACAGGTTTACCCCCGCCTGAACGACGAAATGGTCGCCGGATGTCATCATCCGGCAACCATTTCGTTGTTTTCAGTCCCTGTGACCGAGGTTTTCAGTCGCGAGTCAGCTTGCGGTGGGTGACCCGGTGCGGGCGGGCCGCGTCGGCACCCAGACGGGCGATCTTGTTCTCCTCGTAGGCACCGAAGTTGCCCTCGAACCAGAACCACTTCGCCTCGTTGTCGCTGTCGCCCTCCCACGCCAGGATGTGCGTACAGGTGCGGTCCAGGAACCAGCGGTCGTGGGAGATCACCACGGCGCAGCCCGGGAACTGCTCCAGCGCGTTCTCCAGCGATGACAGCGTCTCGACGTCGAGGTCGTTGGTCGGCTCGTCGAGCAGGATCAGGTTGCCGCCCTCCTTGAGGGTCAGCGCGAGGTTCAACCGGTTGCGCTCACCACCGGAGAGCACGCCGGCAGGCTTCTGCTGATCGGGTCCCTTGAAGCCGAACGCCGACACATAGGCGCGCGACGGGATCTCGTTCTGCCCGACCTCGATGTAGTCCAGTCCGTCGGAGACGACCTCCCAGACGTTCTTCTTCGGGTCGATGCCGGCGCGGCTCTGGTCGACATAGCTGAGCTTGACGGTCTCGCCGACCTTCACGGTGCCGCTGTCGGGCTCCTCGAGACCGACGATCGTCTTGAACAGTGTGGTCTTACCGACACCGTTGGGTCCGATGACGCCGACGATGCCGTTGCGCGGCAGCGTGAAGGACAGGTCCTTGATCAGGATGCGGCCGTCGAAACCCTTGTCCAGGTGGCTGACCTCGACGACGGTGTTACCCAGCCGCGGCGGGGCCGGGATCTGGATCTCCTCGAAGTCGAGCTTGCGGGTCTTCTCGGCCTCGGCGGCCATTTCCTCGTAGCGGTCCAGCCGGGCCTTGTTCTTCGCCTGGCGTGCCTTGGCACCCGAGCGCACCCAGGCCAGCTCCTCCTTGAGTCGCTTCTGCAGCTTCTGGTCCTTCTTGCCCTGCACCTCCAGGCGCTCGGCCTTCTTCTCCAGGTAGGTGGAGTAGTTGCCCTCGTACGGGTAGGCACGGCCACGATCGAGTTCCAGGATCCACTCGGCGACGTTGTCCAGGAAGTAACGATCGTGGGTGACGGCCAGGATGGCGCCCTTGTAATCGGCGAGGTGCTGTTCCAGCCACAACACGCTCTCGGCGTCGAGGTGGTTGGTGGGCTCGTCGAGCAGCAGCAGGTCCGGCTTGCTCAGCAACAGCTTGCACAGCGCAACGCGACGCTTCTCACCACCGGAGAGGTGGGTGACCGGCTCGTCCGGCGGCGGGCAGCGCAGCGCGTCCATGGCCTGCTCCAGCTGCGAGTCGATATCCCACGCGTCGGCGGCATCGAGCTCTTCCTGCAGCTGGCCCATCTCCTCCATGAGCTCATCGGTGTAGTCGGTGGCCATCAGCTCGGCGACCTCGTTGTACCGGTTGAGCTTGGCCTTGATGGCGACGCCGGCCTCGACGTTCTCCCGGACCGTCTTGGTCTCGTCGAGCTCGGGCTCCTGCATCAGGATGCCGACCGTCGCTCCGGGCTGGAGGAAGGCGTCGCCATTGTTGGGCTGATCGATCCCGGCCATGATCTTGAGGACGCTGGACTTACCGGCGCCGTTGGGGCCGACGACGCCGATCTTGGCGCCCGGCAGGAAGTTCAGGAAGACGTCGTCAAGGATGACCTTGTCGCCGTGCGCCTTGCGCACCTTGCGCATGGTGTAGATGAATTCGGCCATGCCGTCGTCATGCCTTTCGTCTGGCTGCAGATCGCGTAAAACTCGCATCCCATCCTAGGCACCGGCCGAACACCGGGTTACGCCGACAGGGACAGCCCCTGCTCGGCCACCACATCGGGGACCGCATCCGGGATCGCGTCCTCGGTATCGGGTTCGTCTCGCGGTGCCGGAATCTCGACCGCGCGGGTGCGCTCCAGCTTGACGCGGCATCTGCTCAGATCGGGGCCGACCGAGTTGGCCCGCACCTCGACCGAGGACCGGCGGTTACCGTCCTTGTCGTCGTACTCGTCGGTGTAGATGTAGCCGACCACCACCACCGGATCACCCTTGTAGAGCACGCTGGTGATGCCCTCGGCGACCTTGCCCCAGCAGTTGACGGTGACGAACAGCGAGCTGCCGCTCTCCCAACTGCCGTCGGACATCTTGCGCCGCGAGTTGCTGACCACCCGGAAGCGGACGAAGTCCTGATCGCCCACGCGCCGGGCGACGGGGTTGGTGACGACGGTGCCGACAATGGAAAACGGGGTCTCGAACATGGCATGCCTTTCGGGTCGTGCGCGACGCCGGGTGGCGTCGGCCTGTGCACCCATTGACCCGTGGCGAACCGACACCGCGGCGCGGTAGCCGCCCGCCGCGGGCGCTGCTGTGGATGAACCCGCAACTGTGCACAACTCCTCGGTTACCGCCCACCAGCCACCCGCCGCGAGGCTTTGCGCGATGATCGACGGTGTGGCAGATGAAGGCACCGCAGTGATCGGACGCGCGCAATGACGATGCCGCAACGTCTGACGGACCGCTATGAGCTGGGCGAACTGCTCGGCTTCGGTGGCATGTCGGAGGTGCACCGGGCGCGCGATGTCCGGCTGCACCGCGACGTGGCGGTCAAGATCCTGCGCGCCGATCTGGCCCGCGACCCGAACTTCTCCCAACGGTTTCGGCGTGAGGCTCGGCACACCGCGGCGCTGAACCATCCGTCGATCGTCGCGGTGTACGACACCGGCGAGGCGCAGACCGCGACCGGCCGACTGCCGTTCCTGGTCATGGAGTACGTCGACGGCGTGACCGTCGGTCAGCTCATCCAGCAGCACGGGACACTGCCTCCCGCCCAGGCCATGGCGATCATCGACGGGGTCTGCACCGCGTTGGAATTCAGCCACAGCCGCGGCATCGTGCACCGCGATATCAAGCCGGCCAACATCATGGTCACCCCGAATGGTGCGGTGAAGGTGATGGACTTCGGGATCGCCCGGTCGATGAACGCCACGACCGGTGATCGGCTGACGGCCACCTCGGCGGTCGTCGGCACGGCGGCGTACTTCTCCCCCGAACAGGCACGTGGTCAGCAGGTCGATGCCCGCACGGATGTGTACTCACTCGGCTGCGTGCTCTACGAGATGCTCACCGGGCAGGCGCCGTTCACCGGTGACACGCCGCTGTCGGTGGCCTATCAGCATGTGCGGGAACGCCCGGTCGCACCGTCGAAACGTCATCCGGGCATCTCCCCCGAACTCGATGCGGTGGTCCTGACGGCGCTGGCCAAGAAGCCGGGTAAGCGTTACCAGAGCGCCGCCGACCTGCAGGCGGATCTGCGCCGCGTCAGTGCCGGCGGCAGCCCGGTGGCCACGGCGCCGCAGGCCGACGAACTCGATCTGCCCGATGCGGGTGAGCCCGCCGGGCCGCTGACCCTGCAGATGCCCGCGCAGCCCGCCCGGGGCAGATCCCGGCGCTGGGCGATCGCCGGTGCGATCGCGGCGGTGCTGGCGCTGGTGTTCGGCGGCGTCTACGTCGTCGGCGCGATGAACCGGGTCCAGGTGCCCGACGTCACGGGTCTGGACCGGGCCGCGGCGATGAGCCAACTGCAGGACACCGGGCTGAACCCGACGGTCGACACCATGCCCGACGGCACGGTGCAGGCCGGTCAGGTGATCGGTACGGATCCGGCCGCGGGTTCGTCGGTCTCCGAGGGCGGCGATATCACGGTCAACGTGTCGACCGGGCCGGAGCAGCGCCGTGTACCCGATGTCGCGTCCATGTCCTACGAGGACGCCGTGCGGGCGCTGCGGGAGGCCGGATTCGATCGCGTCCGCCGCCAACCGCAGGCCTCCACGGCCGAACAGCTCGACCGGGCCATCGGCACCGACCCCGCCGCCGGCCAGGATTCGGCGACCAGCAACGAGATCCTCATCCTCGTCGGGTCGGGGCCGTCCTCGCGACAGCTGCCCGATGTCACCGGCCAGACCGTCGAACAGGCCACCAAGAACCTGAACACCGCCGGGTTCACCACGATCCTGCAGGCCGACACCGACGGCGTGCTGCCCGCCGGTGAGGTGGCGGGCACCGATCCGGCACCGGGCGCGGCGGTGGCCACCGACGCGCCGATCACGCTGAAGGTGTCCCGCGGAAACCAGTTCCCCATGCCGGACCTGACCGGCCTGTTCTACGGTGATGCGCTCCAGCAGTTGCAGGCGCTCGGGTTCACCGGCCGGCTGCTGAAAGGGCCCGATGTGGACGCCGGTGGCGACCGGCGCGCTCGGGTGGTGCGCCAAGACCCCGCGCCGAGCGCCGGGGTGAACCGCGACGGGACGATCACGGTGAGCTACGGCAGCTGAGGACGCCGCTAGGAGGTCTTGTTGCGGTTCTCGATATCGGCGAGCTTGGCCAGCATGTTGTTGTAGGCGGCCAGTTCGGCATCCTCGTCGCGGTCGGCGGCACGGTCGAGCCGTTTGGCCGCCCGGTCGTCGCTGCGTCGCCACTGGATCAGCAGCGCGAGCATCACCAGCACCAACGGCACCTCACCGGCCGACCAGGCGATACCTCCGCCGAGCTTCTGATCGGCGAGCAGATCGGGGTTCCACGGCAACTTCAGCGAGCGGTAGAAGTCACCGGCGAGCACGGTGTTCATCCCCATCAGGACGACCCCGAAGAAGGCGTGCAGCGGCAGCGAACCGAACACCATGGCGAGCTTGCCCAGCGGCGGGATCGGCCGCGGTGTCGGGTCGACACCGATGACCACCCAGTAGAACAGGTAACCGCTGAGCAGGAAGTGCAGGTTCATCGCCAGGTGGGCGCCGTGGCTGTCGGCCGCGACGTCGAAGATGCCACCGAAATACAGGCCGTAGAAGCCCGCGACGAAGATCGCTGTCGACACGATCGGGTTCGTGAAGAACTGGGACACCTTGCTGTGCAACGCGGCCAACAGCCACTCGCGCGGGCCGGGCGGCCGGTCCTTACCCGCGGTGGGCAGCGCGCGGAGCGCGAGCGTCACCGGCGCGCCCAGCACCAACAGCACCGGCACCAACATCGACAGCAGCATGTGCGCCGTCATGTGCATGCTGAACATCGCCGGCATGTAGCGGCCCAGGCCCGACGACGTCGCGAACAGCAGGGCCGCACAGCCGAGCAGCCAGGCGACTGTCCGCCCGGCGGGCCAGCCGTCGCCGCGGCGGCGCAGCCGCACCACCGCCAGTACGTAGACGGCGGCCGCGATGAGCGCGGCGGTGCCGAAGATGAGGTCGAAACGCCATTCGAACAGGATGCGGGCCAGCGTCGGCGGGCCGGAGAGGTCGTAGCCGATGGCGACCTCGGTGATCGACGGGAGCCGCACCGGTGGCGGTGGCGGGGTGCGACCGAGCGCGACGGCGAGCCCGAAGGTGACGCCGAAGATCAGCGATTCGACGAACGCCAACCGGATCAACGGACCGCGCGCGCTGGGGTCGGCCTGTAGCGCGGCGACGCTGCGCCTGCGCTGCAGCCAGCCGAGGACACCGAGGACCACCAGAGCCGTCATCTTGCCGACGATCAGCCAGCCGTAGGTCTCGGTGAACAGGTCGGACGGTTGGATGCGGACCAGCGCATTGCCGACACCGGACAGCGCCATGGCGAAGAAACACCACACGGCGATGCGGGAGAACCGCCGGGCCGCCAGATCGGTGTGCTCGCCCCCACGGAACGCCAGGGTCCACAGCGCCAACAATCCGCCCGCCCACAGCACCCCGGCGATCAGGTGGATGAGCAGGCTGTTGGTGGCGATGTCGTGACTGCCGCCCGAGGACGAGTGCCCGGTCAGCGCCAGCGGCAGCAGGGTGATCAGCGAACCGGCCAGCAGCACCGGCGTCCACGACCAGCGCAGCACCGGGATGCTGGCGAGCGTGACGATGGCCGCGAGCAGGGCGGTCCACCGCCAGGTGCCCGCGGTCTCGACCATGCTGGCCACGGTCCAGATGTCGACCGGGTTGAGCCGGTCGACCAGCGGGGCCCCGGTGATGTCGGAGACCGTCAGGGGCACCAACAGCACCGCGCACACCGTCCATGCGCCGGCGGCGACGGTCCCGGTACGCAACGCCCGGTAACCGGCAACGTCGAGCACCCCACTGCGCTGCGGCGGGACCAGGAATGCGGCCATCAGGAAGGAGCCCACTGCGACGGCCGCCGCGATCTCCCCGGCGGCCCGGACGAACGGGAGCCCGTAGGTGGTGGCCGGGCCGGGGTTGGGCAGCCCGGTGGCGGCCAGTGCATCGACCAGCGACAAGCCGCCGACACCGGCGGCGACCGCGCCGGCCAGCAATGCGACACCCCACAGCGTCGGCCAGACGGTGCGCACGCGCCCCGGGGTCGCAACGGTAGTCATGCCGTCAAGGGTAGGCGGGGACGCTCAGCCGGCCGTGGGGTGGCGTGACTCCCGCTCGCGGCGGCGGTACTGGCGGAACGCCGTCTTCTCGACGGTGTTCAGGTCGGCGAGGATTCCGCGGATCTCGGTGAGGAATGCCTGACGCCGCTCGGACAGGTCGGGCGCCCGCCGCAACAGGTTCTGGTCGGCGACCACCTGCCGGGCCGTGGCGAACAGCAGAGCCGATACCGACTCGGCGCTGCGCACCCTGCCCTGGGCGACGTGCTGACGTCCGACGCCGAGCGCGAGCTTGGTCAGATCGGGTTCGGAGATCTCGGACGAGGCGTCGCGCAGCACGTCGGCGACGATCTCGTAGGCCTCGAAGAACGGACGCAACATGGCCGCACCCAGCAGTGGCTGCTTGACGCGCAACAGCTCCAGGATCGACGCGGGGCCTTCGGCGATGCGTTCCTCCCAGCCGTCCACCCAGCTCATCTCCCGGGTGACGTTCTCGCGGAAGGCCACCGAGTCGGCGAAGTAGAACTCGAACTTGAGCAGATCGCGCAGGCGCAGCACCTGGGACCAGAACGCGTCGAGCCAGTCGGATTCGGCGGTCGCGGCGTGCGCGAGCGCAAGCTCGATGATGGAGGTCTCCAGGAACGCGTAGATGATCGAGTTGCGATAGAACGCCGCCTCGTGCTCGTTCTCCGGCGCGATGCGCCACACCGGTTCGCGTCCACCGTCGATCCTGGTGACCGGATGCCCGCCGGAGAGCGCATCCACCGCGGCGCGGACCCCCTCCTTGGTGCGCAGACGCAGCACACTATTGGTCATCGGGATCTCCCGGCGCTCAAGGTAATCCAGGGCGTCGGCGAAGGTGTGGTGCAGTTGGTCGACGGTCAGGGCCACGCCCCGCGCGGCCAGCAGCAGTGCCGACACCAGACCGGTGGCGTTGACCGGGGTGACCTGCACGATGCGCCAGGCGACCTCGAAGGCCATCTTCTGCATGGCCAGACGCTTGGCCTCCGGGCTTTCGGCGATGGGGCCGTTGGGCTCACCGAGATACTGCCGCATCGAGACCGCTTCGGGGAACCGGACGTAGATCTTGCCGTAGTTACGTTCGCCCTGGGCCTTGATGAAGTTGTAGAGCCAGCTGACGCTTTCGGGCGTCTTCTCCCCACCGCGGGCGTACTCGGCGTATTCCGCGGTCTCGTGGAGTTGGTCGAAGCTGATCGACACCGGCTGCAGCAGGATGTCCTCGCTGCGACCGTCCAGATAGGCGTCGGCGACATAGGAAAGCAGTCCGAGCTTGGGCGGCAACATCTTTCCGGTGCGCGAACGGGTGCCCTCGATGGACCAGTTGAGGTTGAACCGCTTTTCCACGATATAGCCGACGAACTGACGCAGCACGTACTTGTACAGCGGATCGTCGAGCTTGCGGCGCAGGAAGATGACCCCGGAGTGCCGGAAGATCGGACCCATGAACCCGAACGACAGGTTGATCCCTGCGAAGGTGTGTACCGGAGGTAACCTGTTCTCCTGCATGGCAACCGGGACGATGACACCGTCGAGGTAGGAACGGTGAGAGAAAAGCAGAACGGCGGGATGGACTTCCAGCGCCCCGCGCATGGCCTCGATCTCGGCGCTGTCGTAGTCGATGTGCGGATCGAAACCACGGCTGAAGATCGCCCGGCCCAGGGTGGGGATCAGGTCGACCGAGAACCGGCTCCAACCGGTGGAGAGCTCGTCGAGCATCTCCCCGGCCTTCTCGATGGTGGCGCCCGGGATCTGGTCCAAGCCCTCCCGGAACCGCGATGATGCCAGCATCTCCGGCTTCACCAGCCGCGGCGATTTGTACTCGGGGCCGAGCAGTCGCAGCTCGACCCGCTCGATGGCCAGAATCGCCCGGCGGATGACGAAGCGGGCGAATTCACGGGGGTTCTCCGCAGTCGTGGTGTCCTGCCACTGCTGGCGAAGCTCGGACACCTTGGCCGGTTCGCCGGCGACCACCCGCGCGCGGGCCGGGTTCTTGCGCAGGATCCGACGCTGCAGCAGTTCCGGTGGCCGATAGGTGTCGCGGCCGGAGATCAGCGCCACCACCTTGGACCGGGTGGGCAACCCTCCGGGCACCCAGAAGATGCGCACCGGCACGACGGATCGGTCCGGGTCCGCCGACAGCAGTTGGACCAACCGGGCCATCACGGTGGCGGGCGGATCATCGGAATGATCGGGCAACAGCAGAACTTCGACCCGCGCCTCGGGCCGCTCACGCTGCTGTTCGGCCAGCCAATGGTCGAGCATCTCCTGCTCGGCGGGCGAGCCGACCGCGGCCAACACCAAGGTGTCTCCGGTCGGACTGAAGGTGGCGAAATCCTCAGCGACCGGTTTCACTGGCGTCCTTCCCCGTAGACGGCGTGGTCGGGTAGATCACCGACGGGCCACGATGCCAGCGTGTCCAGGTACAGCTGACGCACCTGCGCGATCCGCTCCGTCAGATTGTCCTGGGTCCAGTCGTCGATCGGTATCGGCGGGAACACGGCGACGTCGACCTTGCCGGCGTTGAATGTGCTCGAATCTCGGGCGGCTATGACCTCCGCATTGCGGATGACGATCGGCACGATCGGGATGCCCGCGGCCATCGCGATGCGGAACGGCCCCTTCTTGAACGGGCCCACCTCGGTGGTGTCCAGCCGGGTGCCCTCCGGCGCGATCAGAATCGAAAGCCCCTTCTTGGCAAGCTCTTCCACCTTGTGCAGGCCCTCGACCGCAGCCTGGGTGTCCTCGCGGTCGATGAACGCCGCGTCCATCACCTTGCCGAGTGGGCCCATCAGCGGGTTGCGCTCGAGCTCCTTCTTGCCCACCCCGGTGAAGTTCTCCCCCACGAGCCGGCCGGCGATCATCGGGTCGGCCTGGTTGCGGTGGTTGAAGATGAACACCGCGGGCCGTTGTGCGGTCAGATTCTCCTCGCCGAGCACATTGAGCTCGATGCCGGTGGTCAGCATCAAGAGCTTGCTCCAGTTGGAGGTGAAGAAGTTGACGCCGATGCGTTTGTTCCGGGTCAGCAAGCCCAGCCCGACCGCACCGGCGGCCACCGTCGGAATGGTGGCCAGGCTGGCCAGGGTGCGGATCTGCGAGATGGGGCTGCTGCCGCTGCGGCTGGTGAACTTGAGAATCGGCCAGCCCCGCTTGGCTGCCACCGACGCCAGCTTTCCGGCCGGATTCGTCGGCCGCGGATTGCCGACCAGATACATCAGCGCGACATCCTCGTCACCGTCGGCGTAGAAGTAACTCTTGGCCAGGTCGACGCCGTTCTCGGCCGAGAACTTCTGTACGGCATGGGCTTTGCCAGGTCCCCAGATGATCGGCTCGGCGACCTCGCCGGTGATGAGTCCGTCATCGTCGGCAATGAACTTGTTGCTCAGGATGTTGTCGATGCCGAGGAACTTGGCGACGGGTTCGACCTGCACGGTCAGCGCACTGGAACTCAGCACGACGGTGTGGCCACGGGCCTGATGGGCGCGCACCATCGCGCGCATCTCGGGGTAGATGCGATCCCGGACGTGCTGGACGAACAGCCGCTCCCCCAGTTGGTCGAGGTCGCTGACCGAGTTCCCGCGCAGCATCCGGGCGCCCTTGCCGATGAGATCCTCGAACTCCGACCGGCCGAGTTGGTGGTTGATGCCGGCCTGCACCATCCCGATGAACTCGCCCGCGCTCATCTGGCCGCGGCGCAGCCTGTCCTGGGTCATCAACACACCGGTGAAGCCGGCCACCAACGTACCGTCCAGATCGAAGAAGGCACCGACCTCGGGGCCTTCTGGGCTGGCCTCGATCTCGGCGACCGTTCCTGGCAGCCGCATCACCGGCGATTCGCCGTCGGCGGGACTCATTGTGCGGCACTCCCATTCGACGTCGAGGTTTCGGACACACTGAACGACGCGGCCACGGTGCGGCCGTCGCCGCCGAGGGCCAGGACCTCGTCGAAGCCCTGCAGCAGGCTGCGTTGCCACAGCTGCGCATCGTTGATGGCGGCCCGGTCGTAGCGGGTGGTGACGGTGACGTATCCGCCGCGCGAGACCAGCACCGTCATCATCGCCACGCCAGGCAACGGGCCGAGTCCGTAGTGCCGCAGGACTTTCGCCCCTGCGATGAAGGTATCGCCGGGATAGACGGGCACATTGGAGGCCTGCACATCGGAGTTGACCACCGAACCGGCGACCGATTCGAGCACGGCGTCGGGCAGGAAGCTGGCGATCGGAGCGATCGTGCCGACCATGTCGATCGCGCGTTCCTCGCGCTTGCTGGTCATCTGCGATCGAATGGCCTTGATCCGGCGTTCGGGGTCGGCGATACCGATCGGTGCCGCGAGATTGACACCGGCGAAACGGTTTCCGCCCGCTGGGTCGTCATCGGAGCGCAGATTGACCGGCACGGCCATGGGCAAGGTGTCGATCGGCATGCCCTTGGCGACATGGTAGTGCCGCAACGCCCCGCACAGCCCTGCCAGGTAGGCGTCGTTGATCGACCCGCCGACGGCTTTGGCCGCCTTGTGCAGATCGGCGAACACGATATCGATCGCCTCGCTGTGCGAGCTCAGGCTGCGCCGACGCAACAACGGCGAGTGGTCGGCCACCGGTCGCGACACCCGGGTGGTCGACAGTGCGTAGTCGACGACGCCGCTGACCGCCGCGGCCGGATCCTTGACGACGTTGGTCACCGCGTGCACCGCGCCACCGACCAGGCCCAAGACGCTGTTGGTGATCTTCATGGGCATCCTGTTGAGGCCCAGCTTCATCAGGTCGTTGGACGACAGATCCTGCGGAATCGGCAGCGGCGCAAGCGCACCGACCTCGACGTCACGCTCCAGGTTGTAGATGTGGGCGAACATCTCGACGGTGCCCACGCCGTCGGCGACGGCATGACTCAGGTGCAGGATCGTGGCCGCGCGGCCCTCGGCCAGCCCCTCGACGAGGGTGGCGCTCCACAGCGGTCGGGTGATGTCCATCGGCGACTGCAGCGCGATCTCGGCGATGTCGAGGACTTCGCGCAGGGTGCCCGGCTCGGGCGCCCTGACCCTGCGGACGTGGAAGTCGAGGTTGAAATCCGGATCGACCACCCAGCGCGGCGCCGCGGTCGGCAGCGTCGGCATCACCACCTTCTGGCGTAGCCGGAGCACCTTGCGGGACGCCTGCTCGAACACCGCCCGGAACCGATCCCAATCGGGGGTCGTGTCAAGCAGTTCGACGCCCATGATCCCGGACCGCGTCCGCGGATTGGCCTCGCCCCGGTGCAGCAACGTGTCGACACCGTTCAGTTTCTGGGGCAGCCCCGCCGCATCCAACGGCACTCTGCTCATCGCGCGAACTCTCCTCCTGATAACGCCCCTCGTGCAGCGTCCACGCTAGTCGGCGTCGCGTCGGCGCGACGTCCCTTTCGCCGGGAGCGCGCAACCTCACAGCCTCACGCCGGGACGCGGGCGCCCCCGGATGGGTCCGGCAGGTCGCGGAACGCCGCGGCAGCCAGGATCCGCTTCTGCTGACCGTTCCTCGGTGCCTCGATCCGCAAGTTCACCGAGACACCGTGATCGGTCGGGCGGATGTAATAGCACTCGTCGGTGTCGGGGCAGTAGATGCAGATGGCGTCGACGGCGTCCTTGTCGATGGGTACCGAATGCACACCGTGTCGATCCGCCCAAGTCGATCGCAGATTCAGCTTGATGACCCCGGCCCGCGCGCATCGGTACTTCACCTGGACCCTGACGAACACGCCCGTCCGGTAGGCGACCAGGTCGAAGGCAGCATGCTCGGTGGCCGGGAAGAGCACGGTGTACCCCTTGGTCACCAGATCGGCGAATGCCTTGGCGACGCCCAGATCACCTTTGTCCTTCGTGTGGTGCGAAGCCATCGACCGCCTCCTCCTGAGCACCGTCCCACCGACCGGTCGTGCTCGCCGTCGGTTGCTGAAAGGGCGTCGATGAGGTGTAAATTACGACTGTCCGATCTGCCCCCGTGGCGCAACGGATAGCGCAGCGGGTTTCTACCCCGTAGGTTGCAGGTTCGAATCCTGTCGGGGGTGCTTTTTCACCGTGTGCGGGTCCGCGGGTGCCGACCCCATGTCGTCTGAACGGACCATAGCGCCCACCACCGACAGGTCGCGGCTAACAGGTGTCAGTCCTCGGTGGCCCGCAGCTCGTCGAATGCCGCACCCAGATTCGGCCGGATGGTCAGGACGTCGGCCAGGCCGACCAGCTCAAGGGGACGACGGGTGATCGGCCCATCGGCCACCACCACCAACGGAACCTCCGGGATCAGCTGCTGATGCGTCTCCACCAGTACCGACATGCCGTAGGAGGCGAGCAACTCGGTATCGGTCAGGTCCACGATCACGGCCGTCGGCTGTTTCTTCAGCGCGGCGGCGATGACCTGCTGCAACGTCGGCGCGGTCACCATGTCGATGGCGCCGGCGCAGCTCACTACCACCGTCGTGTCATGCCACGATTCGGCACAGACACACGGGGACGGGATGGGCTCAAGTCGGTCGGGCATGGACACCTCGCGCAAAAGTCGACTCTGGGCGCAATGTCTCGCGGGGCTGCTTCTTAACCAAACAAGCTAGAACGCCGAGTACCACGAGCCTAACGTAAAGATCCGGTCCCAATAGTGTCGCGGCACCCGAGCGGACGGCAATTCGCCGACCTGGCACGCTGTGCACCGTAGTCGGGGACAGAACGGGGAGGTCTATCCATTTCACGTCAGAACGCTGATGACGTGGCCGTCGACGGCCTGCTGCCGCCCGGCACCGTCATCGACCTGGACAATTGCGCGCGGGAACCCATCCACATTCCCGGCAGTGTCCAGCCGCGCGGTGTGCTGGCGGTGGTCCGCGAACCGAGTTTCGAGATCCGCCAGATCAGCGCGAACGTCGATGAGCTGCTCGGACGTTCCGTCGATGAGGTGCTCAATCAGGATCTGTCGACTCTCATCGGGATCGATCAGGCCAACCTGATCAGACAGGCCGCCGCCACCTTCGGGGATCTGCGTCAGCGCAATCCTCTCGAACTGACCATCACGGTGGGCGGCTACACCCGGCCGTTCGACGCGCTGCTGCATCGCGAACCCGGCGGCATCCTGCTCATCGAGATCGAGATGGCCTACGGGGAGCGCCCCTTCTCGTTCCCCAACACCTACCAGGCCGTCCGTAGCTCGGTGGAGGAACTCAATCGCGCCGACGGGCTCGGGGCGCTCTACGACACCGCGGCGCGGGCGGTACGCGAACTGACCGGATTCGACCGCGTCATGGTGTACCGATACGACCGGGACTACAACGGTGAAGTCGTTGCCGAGAACAAACGAGAAGACCTCAATTCCTTCCTCGGACTTCACTATCCGGCAAGCGATATACCGGCCCAGGCGCGCGCGATGTACGAGAAGAGTTGGCTGCGACTCATCTCCGACGTCGATTACACGCCTGCGCCGTTGGTGCCGCCGATGGACCCCGACAGTGGGACACCGGTGGATCTGACCCATGCCACCCTGCGCAGCGTCTCCCCCATTCACATCGAGTACCTGAAGAACATGGGCGTGCGAGCGTCGATGTCGATCTCCCTGTTGCGCCACGGTCGGCTGTGGGGCCTGATCGCCTGTCATCACTACGCCGGGCCGCATCTGCCGCCCTACGGGGCCCGCGCCGCCGCCGAATTCCTCGGCTCGACACTGTCACTGCGGATGGTGGACCGGTTCGACGAAGACCAGCTGCGTGAGCAGCTGGCCGCCCAGTCCTTGTTGAGCCATCTGACCGCGGCGACGCACAACGACGCAGAACCACTGGCCACCACGCTGCTGGGAACTCCCAGTGTGCTCGACCTGTTGCCTGCCACCGGTGTCGTGGTCAATGTCGGTGGTGAGTACGGCGTGCTGGGCTCACCACCGGCGCCCGAGCAGGTCGCGGCCATCGCCGCGTGGGCTCGCGGCACCGGTGAGGAGATAGTGCGCACCGAATGCCTGTCACGTGACGTACCCGCGGTGCCGGTCGATCCCCAGGTCGCGGCCGGGGCGCTGGCTCTCAATCTGCCGGAGGACCAGTACGTCATCTGGTTTCGCGATGAGGCCGTGCGATCGGTGGACTGGGGCGGCGACCCGCACAACAAGGCGATCGCCGTTCAGGAGGGTGACCAGATCCGGCTCAGCCCACGCAAATCGTTCGACCGCTGGCGGGAGGTGGTCGACAAGTGCAGTGAACCGTGGGCTCCCATCCAACTGGAGTCGGCCGAGGGGTTACGCGCCAATCTGGTCGAAGAGCTCTACCGCCGGACCCGCAGCGCGCTTCGAGTGGCCGAGGTGTTGCAACGCAGCTTGCTGCCCGAATCGATCCCGGCCGTCGAGGGCTGGGAGTTGTCCGCCGACTACCGGCCCGCAGCCGGCGGACGGGTCGGCGGCGACTGGTACGACGCATTCGAACTCCGCGACGGCCGGCTGGTCGTTCTGCTCGGAGACGTCGCCGGACACGGCCTGGCCGCCGCGGGAACCATGGCTCAGTTACGGAATGTGCTGCGGGCCAACCTGTTTGCCGGCGCCACACCAGGAACGGCGATCGGCGAACTGAACACGTTCAGCATCCATCTGATGCCCCGCACGTTCGCCACCGTCATCGTCGCCCGAATCGACGTCCACACCGGCCACGTCGAGGCATCGTCTGCCGGTCATCTCATGCCGTTCATCACCGGATCGGCGGCCGACACACCCGCCGCGGCGCCGATCACGCTGTCGCCGCCGATCGGGGTTCGGGGCGCCGTCTACGCCAGCAGCGAGTTCGTCATCGAGCCCGGTCAGGCCATGGTGATGTTCTCGGACGGTTTGGTGGAACGGCGAACGGCCTCGATCGACGAAGGCCTGCAACAGTTGGCGACCAAACTCGCAGCGTCGGTAGATCGCCGTGCGCCGACCGTGTCGGCAGCAATGACCCCCAACGACACCGATGACGACGTCACCGTCATCGTCCTCGGCCGCCGGTGAGCACCGTCGGCCACGTCCCCCGAATTCTGAGGAGAATGCTGTGCCGGTGACCGTGTTTCTCGAATTGCGTTTCCAGCCCGGGGCCGTCGAACGTGCCCGCGAGGTCATGGGGCGGGCGCTCACCGACACCCGGGCGTTTGCCGGCAACATCGTCACCGACGTACTGATCGACGAGGACGACGAAACACATTGGCTGATAAGCGAAGTGTGGGAGTCGGTCGATCACGACGAGGCTTATCGAGCGTTTCGCGCCGGGGCCGGCAAGCTCACCGAACTGCCGCCACTGTTGAGCGCGCCACCGAAGAAGACGCGGTACATCACATCCGACGTGTGATGCCGATGGCCGCGGCTGACGACTATTGGAATCACAACACGGCCTACCATCCGTGGCTGCTCACGCTGGCCCGTCCGGGCGGTCACGCGCTCGACATGGGGTGCGGCGATGGCCTGCTGACACAGCGCCTTGCCGCGGCCTCACAGGCGGTGACCGCGCTGGAGCCCGATCCGGCCGCGTTAATGCGCGCCCGGGGCCGGGTCGGAACCGAGCCGCGTATCTCTTTGCAGTTCAGCACATTCGAAGAGTTCGACTCCTGTGATACCCGTTTCGACCTGATCACCTTCGTCGCCAGCCTGCATCACATGGACCTCCGCGCATCACTACAGAAAGCCCGCGACCTGTTGGCACCAGGGGGAACCATCGCCGTCGTCGGGCTGAGCGCCAACAGGTCGGTCGGCGACTGGCTGATCTCGGCCCTGAGCCTTCCGGCGGTGCGCCTGGGGTCGCGTCGGCATCGGGAACGGCCCGATATCGGCGTGGTTGTCGCCGACCCGCGCGAATCTCTGTCCGAGATTCGACGCGTGGCCGGCGACGTTCTACCGAACGTGACGATCCGTCGGGCCCTGTACTACCGGTATCTACTGCACTGGACCCTGCGCGACTGACCGATCACCAGTCGTCGGAGCGAATACCTGCTGTGGCGTCGGGCATCACGCTGCCGGTACCCGGCGTCGACAAGGACCAGCCGCCGACTCCCTCACACACCAGATCGGTGGGCATCGACACCTGCGACGGCACCGGAACGCCCAACCCGGAGATGCCCGGCATGTTCAGCTGCGGGGTGGGCAGCATTCCGGTCAGCCCACCGACGCCCGACGGGGCCGCCAGCGAGGGTTGCGGAAGCATTTCGGCCAACACGCCGGTGACACCGGCCAGCGGCGCCATCACCATGCCCGGAAGACCGGACGCGGCGCCGGCCGCCGGGAGGATCGCGCCCGGAATACCGGCGAACGCGGTCCCACCGCCTGCCGCTGCGGCGGGTGCGCCGACCCCGACCGCACCGGCCGGAGCAGCCGCCTGGACTGCGGCCACCGCGGGCGCGGTCACCGCCTGTACCGCTCCGAGCCCGCCCGTGCTGGCCATCAGGGGGCCGACAGCGGCAGCGTTCACGCCGCCCCCGCCTGCACCACCCGCGCCTGCGCCGCCCGCGCCAGCAGCGGCACCACCTGCCGCACCGCCGCCCGCACCCGCACCACCTGCCGCACCGCCGCCCGCACCCGCACCGCCCGCAGCGCCACCGCCGCCTGCTCCAGCGCCGCCCGCACCTCCGGCGCCCGCACCGCCGGCACCACCGCCGGCAGCACCTCCGCCGCCACCGGCACCACCGGCAGCGCCACCGCCACCTGCGCCACCCGCACCACCGGCACCGCCTGCGCCGCCTGCGCCACCTGCGCCACCGCCTGCGCCGCCTGCGCCGCCTGCGCCGCCTGCGCCGCCTGCAGCACCACCGCCACCCGCACCACCAGCACCACCGGCTCCAGGGATCGCGACGGCCGCCGCATCCTCGATCGGTGCGCCGATCGGCGCGCCGGCTGCCCGTGCAGCAGCATCGTCGAGGGCCGCGCCGGGCAGTCCACCGGCGCCAGGAGCGCCACCTGCGCCGGGCAGACCGGCACCGGGCGCACCTGCCGCGCCTGCCGCATCGACGAGCGCCGCCGCGGGACCTTCACCGTTGAGTCCGGTGCTGGCCAGTAGCGGTCCGACACCAGCACTATCCATCAGCGGGGCGCCGCCTGCCGCGTCCGCCAGGGGTGCGCCAAGCGCTGCGGGCGCTCCACCACCGACGGGGGCGCCACCACCCACGGGAGCACCACCACCGACCGGAGCACCACCACCCACGGGAGCACCACCACCGACCGGAGCACCACCACCCACGGGAGCACCACCACCCACGGGACCACCACCACCGGCAGCACCACCCGCAGGAGCACCACCACCGGCAGCACCACCCGCAGGAGCACCACCACCGGCAGCACCACCCGCAGGAGCACCCCCAACTGCGGCCGCCGGCGCGCCGGCACCACCAGCGCCGCCACCAGCCGCACCGCCACCCGCACCACCAGCGCCGCCACCGGCCGCGCCTGCGCCGCCGGTACCGCCGGCGGCCTGCAGAGCCGCACCGGAACCGCCACCGGTCGCCGCGCCTGCGTCAGCGATCACCGCAGCGGGCGCGCCACCGACAGCCGCAGCCGGAGCGCCGCCGACCACCGCACCGGGGGCACCGCCCCCTGCTACGCCGGGAACACCGATGCCCGGGACGCTGACACTCGGAATGTCGACATCGATCGGCACCGAAAGCTCCACCGGTGGGGACGAGATCTCCGCGGGCGGGCCCGACACCTGCACCGGCGGGGCATGCACCTCGACCGGAGGGGCAGCAACTTCGACAGGGGGTGCGTGCACCTCGACGGGCGGCACCGAAACCTGGGCCGGGGGCAACGCCACCTCCACCGGCGGGGCCGCCACCTCGACCGGCGGAACAGAGGCGGCCAGTTCGACCGGCGCACCGCCAACCCCACCGCCCTCGACGGCCCCCGCTGCGGGGACCACACCTCCGCCACCGACGGCACCGCCGCCCGCGGCTCCGCCACCTGCCGCACCACCGCCGGCACCACCGGCACCGCCACCTGCCGCACCACCACCGGCACCACCGGCACCGCCACCTGCCGCACCACCACCGGCACCACCGGCACCGCCGGCTGCGCCACCACCGCCTGCGCCACCACCGGCACCGCCCGCACCACCGCCGGCCGCACCGCCGCCCGCGCCAGCTCCGCCGGCACCACCAGCCGCGCCGCCGCCTGCGTCAGCACCACCGATCGCTGCCGCGGGGGCCGCGCCTTCGCCGCCGCCGATCACCGGCGCGGCGGCTGCCGCGGGTGCACCCGCCGCGCCGTCGACGACTGCGGCGGCAGGGACCGGCACCTCGATTGCGGGTGGCGGGGCCACTGCGGCGGCATCGACCAATTCCCCTGCGGGAGCGCCTGCCGGAGCCGCCACGCCGGCGGCCGGATGAAGTGCCGCACCAGGAGCACCACCGGGGGCACCCCCGCCTGCTCCGCCCGCACCGGGAGCACCGCCGCCACCGACCGCGGCCGCAGCGTCAGCAAGCGGAGCGCCGCCGGGGGCCCCTGCGCCACCGGGCGCTGCACCAGCGGCATCGACGATGGCCGCCCCCGGTGCGCCTCCGGCACCCGGAACCCCGCCCGCCAACGGAGCACCGGCTCCCGCGGCATCGATCAACGGAGCGCCGGCTGCGACGGGAGCACCGGCGCCACCGGCACCCGCTCCACCGCCGCCACCGGCTCCGGCACCTGCGCCACCGGCACCACCCGCGCCGGCACCACCCGCGCCACCGGCGCCACCCGCGCCGGCTCCACCAGCACCGCCACCAGCCGCACCAGCACCGCCGGCACCGCCACCAGCCGCACCGGCACCGCCAGCACCACCGCCAGCCGCACCAGCACCACCGGCCGCACCGGCGCCAGCGCCACCCGTTCCACCGCCGGTCACACCCGCCGCCGGGAATGCACCGGCCGCGGTGGCCGGGGGCACGACAACCGGCGCGGCACCGCCGCCGGTGAACGGCGCGGCGATGCCCTGCAGCGACTGACCGAGATCAGGCGGCGAAGCGGCGAGGTTCTGCACCATGCCCACACACGGCACGCCGCCGGCGCTCGACTGCAACGCAGGTTGCGCATCGGCCGTCGCTATCAGCAACAGCGGCGGCGTGCACAAAGCCGCCGCAGCAAAAATGCTGACAGCCAAACGATTTGACCTACTCACCATGTCATCCCCAAGCGTTTTCAAATTGACGTCGCAGTCAGGGAAGAAGGTAAATGACATGGATGAAACTCACCGGCACGCCAAACGGGACGGTTACCGTTCCGATGCAAAGGAGATCCGGGCCCGTGACAGAACACCGGTGAAACCCCTGGAAACCGCCGAAACGCCGACACCACCTGCACACCGACCCGGATGTCCCGATCCGTAGCCTTAGCCGCATGACCGACCTCGTCCTCGTCGACATCGCCGATCGCATCGCGACCATCACCGTCAACGATCCTGACCGGCGCAACGCCGTCACCGCCGATATGTCGGCAGGCCTGCGCGCCGCGATCAGGGCCGTAGAGGCCGATAGCGACGTGCACGCGGTCATCGTCACGGGGGCCGGCAAGGCATTCTGCGCCGGTGCCGACCTGACCGCGCTCGGCGAGGCGGCCGAGGAGGGACTACGCGTCATCTATGACGGTTTCCTGGCGGTGGCCGACTGTGCCCTGCCGACCATCGCGGCGGTCAACGGCGCCGCCGTCGGGGCGGGCTTGAACCTGGCACTTGCCGCGGACGTCCGCATCGCGGGCCCGGCCGCAATGTTCGACCCCCGCTTTCAGAAGCTGGGCATCCATCCCGGCGGCGGCGCCACCTGGATGCTGCAGCGCGGTGTCGGGCCCCAGGTCGCCCGTGCCGCGCTGTTGTTCGGCAAGCGTTTCGACGCGCAGGAGGCAGTTCGGTATGGACTGGCGCTCGACGTCGCCGACGACCCGGTGGCCGCGGCGCGTGAACTGGCCGCCGGTCCGGCCGGCGCGCCACGCGATGTGGTGATGGCGACCAAGGCCTCGATGCGGGCGACCGCCAATCCCGGTGTCGTCGACAGCGACCAGCACGCACTCGCTGTCGATATCGAGATCACCCCGCAGGCGCGTTCCATCGAGTCACCGGAGTTCCAGAGCAGGTTGTCTGCGGCCAAGCAACGCTAGAGATCTGCCAACGCCAACTCCGGCGCCTCCACCAACTCACGCAGGTCGGTCAGGAACGCGGCGGCCTGTGCGCCGTCGATGATCCGGTGGTCGAATGCGCAGCTCAACTCCATCGTCGCGCGCGCCATCACTGCGCCGTCGACGACGACCGCACGTGGTTTGAGCGACCCCATACCGAGGATCGCGGCCTCAGGGTAGTTGATCACCGGTACACCCGAATCCAGGCCGAGCGCGCCGAAATTCGACACGGTGAACGTCGACCCCATCAGCTCGGCCGGACGCAGTGTGCCGCCGCGCGCACCATCGATGACGCGCGCCAGCTCGGCGGCGAGCGCCCGGGTGGTGCGCTGCTGAGCGTCGGTGACCACCGGAACAAGCAGGCCGCGCGGCGTGGCCACACCGACGCCGAGGTGCACCGACGAATGCCGGTGGATCCGCGGACCGTCGGCGGTGTCCACCCATGTCGCGTTCAGCAGCGGATGTCGCGTCAGCACCAGCGTCAACAGCCGCAGCGTGAGCGCGAACGGCGTGACATCGAGTCGACCAGAGAGCTGCCCCAGCGCCGAACCGTCGACCACCACAGTGGCGTGAGCATCGGGAATCTTACTCCGCGACAACGTCATCCGCTTCGCCATCTCGGCCTGCACGCCGGAGAGCGGCACCATGTCCTGGGTTACCGAGGCAGCCAGCACATCATCGCGGGTGACGATACCGTCGGGGCCGGTTGGCGTCAGCGAGGGCAGGTCGACGCCGTTGTCGCGAGCCAACTTTCGGACCGAGGGCTTGGCCCGGGCACGACGGGATGTGTCCATTCGATCGTCGGCGCCGTAACCCACCAGCACCGGACCTGATCCCGAATCGTCCTCAGCACCTATGCGCACCAGTACCGCGCCGACGGCCAGCGTGTCCCCTACGGCACCGCCGAGTTCGACTATCCGGCCGGCGTGCGGGCTCGGGATCTCGACCTCGGCCTTGTTGGTCTCCAATGTGCACAACACCTGGTTGAGATCGACGGTGTCGCCCACCGCCACCGACCAACCGGTGATGGTGGCTTCCTCCAGCCCTTCGCCCAGATCGGGGACGCGGAACTCGTGGGCGCTCACTGCGACATCACCTTCTCGACGCAGTCCAGCAACCGGTCCACCCCGGGTAGCCACAGCTTTTCCAGCCGGGCCGGTGGGTACGGGGTGTCGAATCCGGTGGCCCGCAACACCGGTGCCTCCAGGTCGTAGAACAACTCCTCGGAGATGCGGGCCGCCAGTTCGGCACCGAAACCCAGTGTGCGCGGCCCCTCGTGCATCACCACGCACCGCCCCGTGCGCCGCACCGAATCGGCGATGGCGTCGAAGTCGAGCGGGTTGAGTGTCCGCAGGTCGACCACCTCGACGCCGACACCTCGATCCGCCGCCGACTCGGCGGCGTTGAGGGCGACATCCACCAGACCCCCATAGGTGAGCACCGTGACGTGTTCCCCTGGACGCCGGATGGCAGCACGCCCGAAAGGCAGCTCAGCTGTCTCGGTGTCGACGGTTCCCCTCGTCCAGTACCGCCGCTTCGGCTCCAGGTAGACCACCGGATCCGGACAACTGATCGACTGCCGCAGCAGCCAATACGCGTCCGATGGCGTCGACGGCACCACCACCTTCAAGCCCGCGGTGTGCAACCAGTAGGTCTCGGTCGACTCCGAATGATGCTCGACCGCACCGATCCCGCCGAAAGACGGGATGCGCACGGTCACCGGCATGTCGACATCACCGTGGGTACGCATCCGATACTTGGCCAGATGGCTGACCATCTGGTCGAACGCCGGGGCGGAGAACCCGTCGAACTGGATTTCCGGCACCGGGACGAAACCACGGATCGCCATCCCGATCGCGATACCGATGATCGCCGACTCGGCCAGCGGCGTGTCGAAACACCGCCGCTCGCCGTATGTTTCGGCCAATCCGTCGGTCACCCGGAACACGCCGCCGAGGCGGGCGACATCCTCGCCGAACACCAGGACCCGTTCGTCGGCAGACATCGCGTCATGCAATCCCTGATTGACGGCCTGCGCCAGGGTCATGGTCAACAACGACGGTCGGGGTTCTCCGAAGTCACCCATCGGAGGTCGTTCGATGATCTGGGTCATCTCAGGACTCCTTCCCCAGCTCGACGAGCAGCTCCTCGCGTTGGCGCACCAACTCCGGGGTGATGTCGTGGTAAACGGTGTCGAACACCTCGGCGATATCGGGGTCGGGCGCTCCGACCAACGCCGCCCTCAGTTCCGTGCGCATGCGCGCCGCCTTGGTGACAGCCCGCTTTTCGAGGCGGTCGGTCAGCACTCCGGTCGCTCGTAGATAGGCGGTGTACCGGGTGATCGGGTCGCGGGCGGCCCAGTCCTGGACGTCCGCGTCGGTGCGGTAGCGGGTGGGGTCATCGGAGGTGGTGTGCGGTCCCATCCGGTAGGTGACCGCCTCGATGAACGTCGGTCCGCCACCGTCGCGGGCACGCTGGGCGGCCTCGGACATCACGGCGAAGCAGGCCAGCACGTCATTGCCGTCGACGCGCACCGCGGGCATGCCGTATCCGGCGGCCCGATCGGCCAGCGAGGTCGCCGCGTGCTGGCGGCGCTCCGGCGTGGAGATGGCGAACTGATTGTTCTGGATGAAGAACACGGTGGGCGCGGCGAACACCGCGGCCAGGTTGAGCGCCTCGTGCGCATCGCCCTCGGAGGTGGCGCCGTCGCCCATGAATGCCACCGTCACCGAATCCTCGTCGAGACGTTGGGCGGCCATCGCGGCCCCGACCGCGTGCAGTCCGTGGGTGCCGATCTGAATGGAGATCGGCGCGCAACATCTCTCGGTGAACGACAGGCCGCCGTGCCAGGAGCCTCGCCACACCGCGCCCATCTGCGCGGGTGAGATACCGCGGGTCAGGAACGCGCCCAGCTCGCGGTATTGCGGGAACAGCCAATCGGTCTTTCGCAGGCTTGCCGCCGCACCGATCTGCGCCGCCTCCTGCCCGCGGCAGGAGGCATAGAGCGCGAGTTCGCCCTGGCGCTGCAGGTTCACGAACTCGGTATCGAGTTCGCGGGTCAGCACCATCAGCTCATAGAGCCAGCTCAACGTCTCAGGTGGGAGATCACGCCGATAGCGCGTCTCGGCGGTCGGGGCGCCGTCGGCACCGACCAGTTGTAGGGGTGCAGAAATGACAGCCATACCGCCTCCTTCAGGGTGGCGGCATGTTCGGCCGCCGTTTCCTCGAGGTGCTCGGCACGGAGACGGTGGTCGCGACCCCCTGGTCAGGGGCGCCGGCTAGCTACCGGGGTGAGGCGCAAGCTGGACTATCCGCTCGGCCCGCCGCAGTACCGGGGCATCAACCATTATGCCCTCGAAGGCGAATGCGCCACGGTGGTTTGCCGCGGCGGCCAGGACGTGTCGCGCCCACTGCACCTGCTCGCCGGTGGGCGCGTAACCATCCCGGATCACGCTCACCTGCGTCGGGTGCAGCGCGACCTTGATATCGAAGCCGACAGCGACGGCGTCGTCGGTCTCGCGGCGCAGCCCGTCGAGATCCTTGATGTCGATGTACACCGAGTCCAGCGCGAGCTTGCCGTAGGCCTTGGCGGCCAACAGCGACTGGGAGCGGACATGCGTGGCGACATCCCGGTAGGAACCGTCCGCCGCGCGATTGGTGGTGCCGCCGAGGGCGCCGAACAGGTCCTCGGCACCCCACATCACGCCGATGGTGTTGGCTGCGGCGGCCGTCTCGGCCAGGTTGAGCGCACCCAGTGGGGTCTCGACGATCAGGACCACCTGCAACGGCGCCAGTGCGGTCACCTGTTGGGATGCCTCACATTTGGGCAGCATGACCGTGGTGTACCCGGTGCGCCCCAACGCCTCCAGGTCCAACCGTTGGTCCTCGGTTCCGTGCGGATTGATCCGGATGACGGTACGGGCCGGATCCAGCGGGGTGTCGACGATGGCATCGCGAGCGGCGGGCTTGTCACCGGCACCGTCCTCGAGGTCGAGGATGACGATATCGGCGGCGGCCGCTGCCTTGGCGAAACGTTCGGGACGATCGGCCGGGCAGAAGATCCATGCCGGTCCGTTGTTGGCGAAGCTCACCGGCCCTCCTGAGGCCTCTTGCGCACCAGGGTCTTCCGCGATGCGGTCGCGACGATGTCACCGTGCTGGTTGCGGCCGACGTGGGCGAAGGTGACGATGCCCTCGCCGGGGCGACTCTTGGACTCACGCTTGTCGACGACCTCGGATTCGGCGTAGAGCGTGTCACCGTGGAAAAGCGGCTTGGGAAAGGCGATCTCGGAGAATCCGAGGTTGCCGACGATGGTGCCCTGGGTGAGCTGTGCGACCGACAGCCCGACCAGGGTCGACAGGGTGAACATGGAGTTGACCAGTCGCTGGTTGAACGGCGGCAGCGCATCGGCGAACGCTGCGTCCAGATGTAATGCCTGGGTGTTCATCGTCAAGGTGGTGAACAGGACGTTGTCGGCTTCGGTGATCGTGCGGCCGGGCCGGTGCAGGTACAGCACCCCGGTCTCGAACTCCTCGAACCACAGCCCGCGCTGCTCGACGACCTTTCTGGGTTCTCCGCCCGCTGTCACAGGCCCAGCCCCCGCGCGATCAGCATCAGCTGCACTTCGGTTGTACCTTCGCCGATCTCGAGGATCTTGGAGTCCCGGTAGTGGCGGGCCACCGAGTACTCGTTCATGAACCCGTAACCGCCGAAGATCTGGGTGGCGTCGCGGGCGTTGTCCATCGCCGCCTCACTGGAGACCAGCTTGGCCACCGACGCCGCCTTCTTGAACGGTTTGCCCGCCAGCATCAGCGCGGCAGCGTCGTAGTAGGCGGTGCGCGCGACGTGCGCACGCGCCTCCATCCTGGCGATCTTGAAGGCGATGGCCTGGTAGCTGCCGATGGCCGCGCCGAACGCCTCGCGTTCCTTGGCGTATCTCACACACTCGTCCACGCAACCCTGTGCGGCGCCGACCGACAGCGCGGCGATCGCGATGCGACCTTCGTCGAGGATGCTGAGGAAGTTGGCGTATCCGCGGCCGCGTGCGCCGAGCAGATTCTCCCGCGGTACCCGCACGTCATCGAAGCTCAACGGATGGGTGTCCGAGGCGTTCCAGCCGACCTTGTTGTAGGCCGGTTCGGCGGTGAACCCCGCCGTCGGGACCGGCACCAGGATGGCCGAGATCTCCTTCTTGCCCTCGGTCTCGCCGGTGACGGCCGTGACGGTGACGAGCTTGGTGATATCGGTACCGGAATTGGTGATGAACTGCTTGGAACCATTGATAACCCAGTCCGAACCATCCTCCTTGGCCGTCGTCTTGGTGGCACCGGCGTCACTGCCGCCGCCTGCCTCGGTGAGCCCGAAGGCGCCCAGTGCCTTGCCGCTGGCCAACAGCGGCAGCCACTGTTGCTTCTGCGCGTCGTTACCGAATCGGTAGACCGGCATGGCACCGAGGGAGACACCGGCCTCCAGCGTGATGGCCACGCTCTGGTCCACCTTGCCCAGTTCCTCCAACGCCAAGCACAGCGCGAAGTAGTCGCCACCCATGCCGCCGTATTCCTCGGGGAACGGCAGTCCGAAAAGTCCCATCTCGGCCATGCCGTCGACGACCGTGTAGGGAAAGCTGTGCTCGGCATCGTGTTTGGCGGCCACCGGTGCCACGACGCTCTGCGCGAAGTCGCGGACAGTCTTGGCCAGCTGGGCGTAATCGTCGGGCAGTGTGCCCGTGGACAGGTAATCGGTCATCGTTGGGACTCCTTGGTTGCGGTGATGCGGGCAAGGGACTGCCCGACCTTGACCTGGTCGCCGACGGCGACGAGTAGCTCCGCGACACCGTCGACCGGTGCCTTGAGCGCGTGTTCCATCTTCATCGCCTCGACGGTGACGACGACCTCCCCCGCGGTGACCTCGGCACCGCTGTCGACACCCACGGCGACCACCGATCCCGGCATGGGGCTGAGCAATTCGGCATCGCCGGTATGCGCGTCGTCGGCGCGCACCGAAGCCTCGCGGACCTCACGCACCACGATCGTGTGGTCCGGACCCGCCAGCCAGATATCGGCGCCGTCGGCCGCGACGACGAACTCACTGCGCAGGTCGTCGATCACGAGCGTGAGCACCCGTCCCGTCAGCGCGGCGCTGATCCGGTGGCTCCCGCCGTGTTCGACGGTGGCCGTGGCCGATTCGGGTACGCCGGTGAGGTGTACGTGCTCGACACGCTCCCCCGCGGCCAACCGCGCCACGGTCGGGGCGTGCGCGCCGGTACGCCAGCCCGAGGGCGCCGACCACGGATCATCGCTGCGCGTCTGCCAACACTGCAGCCATCGGAAGGCCGCAGCCGCGATCAGTGTCGTGTCATCGGCCTGCGGGGCAAGGTAATCCGGCAACCGTCGGTCCAAGAGTCCGGTGTCCAGGCGACCCGCTCGCACATCTGGATCGGCGAGCAGGAAACGCAGGAAGTCGATATTGGTGGTGACGCCCAGGACCGCGGTGTCGGACAGCGCACGGTCCAGACCTCGCAGGGCCGCGTCGCGGTCGGGGCCGTGGACGATCACCTTGGCCAGCATCGGGTCGTAATCGCTGCCCACCACCGTGCCGGCATAGATCCCCGAATCGACCCGCGTCGTGCCGATTCCCCGGTGGCCGCCCGGTTCGACGACGTCGAGCACCACGCCACCGGTCGGCAGAAATCCGCTACCGGGATCCTCGGAGTACACCCGCGCCTCGACGGCGTGCCCGCTGAGCGTGATATCGCTCTGTGCGATGCGCAACGGGTCGCCTGCCGCGATCCGAATCTGCTGTTCGACCAGATCGACGCCGGTGACCATCTCGGTCACCGGATGCTCCACCTGCAGACGGGTGTTCATCTCCATGAAGAAGAACTCGTCGGGACGGTCGGCCGAGACGATGAATTCCACCGTGCCCGCGCCGGTGTAGTCGACGCTGCGGGCGGTGTTGCAGGCGGCTTCGCCGATGCGGGCGCGGGTGGCCGCGTCCAGCAGCGGGGACGGCGCCTCCTCGATGACCTTCTGGTGGCGCCGCTGCAGACTGCATTCACGCTCGCCGAGGTGGATGACGTTGCCGTGGTCGTCGGCCAGCACCTGGACCTCGATGTGCCGGGGGTTCAACACGAACCGTTCCAGGAACAGCGTGTCGTCGCCGAATGCCGACGCCGCCTCGCGCCGTGCAGAGACCAGGGCCGAGGGCAACTCTTCGGCATCGCGCACCACCCGCATGCCCTTACCGCCGCCGCCCGCGGACGGTTTGACCAAGACCGGGAAACCTATGTCGGGTGCGCCGGCGATCAGCTCATCATCGGTCAGCCCGGGCCGCGAGATGCCGGGCACCACCGGGACATCGAACTCCGAGACCGCCGCCTTGGCCGCGATCTTGTCACCCATCGTCTTGATGGCGCGCACCGGTGGGCCGATGAACACGATGCCCGCGTCGTGCAGGGCAGCGGCGAAATCCGCGTTCTCGGCCAGGAATCCGTATCCGGGATGCACGGCCTGNCGATCGCGTCGATGTTCAGATAGCTCTGCCGGGCCGCGGCCGGGCCGATACGCACGCCCGCGTCGGCCTCGCGGACGTGGCGGGCACCGGCGTCGGCGTCGCTGTAGACCGCGACCGACCGGATGCCCAGCGCGCGCAGCGACCGGATGACGCGAACGGCGATCTCGCCGCGGTTGGCGACCAACACGGTGTGAAAGAGCTCGGTAACCATCTGCATCACATCCTGAATACGCCGTAGGACACCGGCTCCAACGGAGCCTGTGCGGCCACCGACAGTGCAAGCCCCAGAACGGTTCTGGTGTCGGCGGGATCGATCACACCGTCATCCCACAGGCGTGCGGTCGAGTAGTAGGGGTTGCCCTGGTGTTCGTATTGCTCACGGATCGGCGCCTTGAAGGCCTCCTCCTGCTCCGGTGTCATCTCACCGCGCACGGTGGCCAGCACCGAGGCGGCCTGCTCACCGCCCATCACCGAGATGCGGGCGTTGGGCCACATCCACAGGAACCGCGGCGAGTACGCCCGTCCGCACATCGAATAGTTGCCCGCACCGTAGGACCCACCGATGACCACCGTGAGCTTGGGCACCCGGGCGCAGGCGACCGCGGTGACCATCTTGGCGCCGTGCTTGGCTATGCCCCCCGCCTCGTAGTCGCGGCCCACCATGAATCCGGCGATGTTCTGCAGGAATACCAGCGGGGTGTTGCGCTTATCGCACAGTTCGATGAAATGCGCTCCCTTGACCGCGGATTCGCCGAACAACACGCCGTTGTTGGCGATGATCCCGACGGGGTGGCCGTGGATGTGGGCGAAGCCGGTGACCAGCGTGGCGCCGTACTCGGCCTTGAACTCGGCGAATTCACCGCCATCGACGATCCGGGTGATCACCTCGTGCACGTCGTAGGGCACCCGCGAATCCACCGGCACCACATCGTAGAGCTCGGTTTGGTCGGCGATCGGTTCGACGACGGGCCGCATCTGCCACGGCGGGTCCTGGCGCGGGCCGAGGGTGGACACGATGCGCCGGACGATGCGCAGCGCGTCACGGTCGTCGTTGGCGAGATGATCGGTGACACCGGAGGTCTTGGAGTGCAGGTCCCCGCCGCCGAGTTCCTCCGCGGTGACCACCTCCCCGGTCGCGGCCTTCACCAGCGGTGGCCCGCCGAGGAAGATGGTGCCCTGATTGCGGACGATGACGGCCTCATCGCTCATCGCAGGCACGTACGCGCCACCGGCGGTGCAGGATCCGAGCACCGCGGCGATCTGCGGGATGCCCTGGGCACTCATGGTGGCCTGGTTGAAGAAGATCCGCCCGAAGTGCTCCCGGTCGGGGAACACCTCGTCCTGGCGCGGCAGAAAGGCGCCGCCGGAGTCGACCAGATACACGCACGGCAACCGGTTCTGCGCCGCGATCTCCTGGGCGCGCAGATGTTTCTTGACGGTGATCGGGTAGTAGGTGCCGCCCTTGACGGTGGCGTCGTTGGCCACCACCATGCATTCGCGTCCGCTCACCCGGCCGATACCGGCGATCAGGCCCGCGCCCGGACAGTCGTCGTCGTACATGCCGTCCGCGGCCAGCGGCGCGATATCGAGGAACGGGCTACCGGGATCGAGCAGGGTGTCCACCCGATCCCGCGGCAACAGTTTTCCGCGCGCCACATGCCGGTCCCGCGCCTTGTCCGGTCCGCCGCGTGCCGCGGTGGCCAGCTTGGCGCGAAGTTCGGACACCAGCGCGGTGTGCGCTTCACGATGCGTCATCGGTGAACCCGTCCGTTTCAGTTAATGATGATTAACTCGTGGTATGTTAATCCGAATTAACTCAAATGTCTACGTTCGAGATGGAGCCGGGGATGCCCACTGAGACTCCGCGCAGCAGAGCCAAATCCGACCGCCGCGAACAGTTGATCGCCGCCGCCGAGCGGTTGGTGGCCGAACACGGGTACCTGTCGGTCCGGCTGGAGGACATCGGTGCGGCGGTCGGCGTCAGTGGGCCGGCGATCTACCGGCATTTCGCCAACAAGGAGGCCCTGCTGGTCGAGCTGTTGGTGGGGATCAGCACCAGGTTGCTCGCCGGCGGGCAATCCGTCGTGGCCGAGGCAGCCGGCGCCCGCGAGGCACTCGACGGCCTGATCGAGTTCCACCTCGACTTCGCCCTCGGCGAATCCAATCTCATCCGCATCCAGGATCGCGACCTGAGCCATCTGCCGACGGCCGCGGCGCGGCAGGTACGGAAAGCGCAGCGCCAGTACGTCGAGATCTGGGTCGACGTGTTGCGCCGGATCGACCCCGACCTCGACGAGGCCGACGCCCGAGTCATGGCGCACGCCGCATTCGGCCTGCTCAACTCCACTCCGTACAGCCTGAAAGCCCCGAGCACCACCCAGTCGTCCCGGCCGGTGCTGCGGGCGATGACGGTCGCCGCATTGACCGCCGCCCACTGAAATCCGTAGCCGCGCGGGTACCGTGGGGCCCATGAGGTGGGCATGACCGAATATCCCCGTCGGGACGAGCCGACCCGTCGGCTCGACGGTGGCCAGTACGGCTATCCCGGGTACTCCGACCCCGCATACGCGGGGCAGAACCCCTACAGCGCTCGGCCCACCGAGCAGATCCCGGCCTATCCGGCCTACGGATACGACCCCTACACCGGTCAGTACGGCGGCACACCGCCGCCCCCGCCGCCGGGGGCTCCCGAACCACCAGAGCCGCCGCGCACCCCGCGCTGGCTGTGGGTTGTCGCCGGTATCGCCGTCGTCACCGTCATCGGGTTGGTCATCGCACTGGTGATCGTCAACAGCAGCCAGCAGCAGACCGTGCTGGCGCCCGTGCCCTCGCTCACCGAACCCACCGGGACGCCTGCGGCGCCGACCACCACCCGGCGCCCCACCACGACGACCAGCCCACGCAGCACCGCACCGGCGCCCGCCACGACACCGTCGACCACCGCGCCGTCGACGGGCACCACCGAAACCGTCGTCTACACCGTCAGCGGACAGGGCCGCGCCATCAACATCACCTACGTCGACAGCGGTGGCGTTCTACAGACCGAGTTCAACGTGATGCTGCCCTGGAGCAAAGAAGTGTCGCTGCCCGGCCCGGCCAACCAATCGGCCAGCGTCAGCATCATCAATGTGGGCCGCGACGTCACCTGCTCGATCGATATCGAGGGCACACAGGTGCAACAGCGCACCGGCTCCGGCCTGACGATCTGCAGCCCGCTGCCCTAACGCACACCCGCGCGCGGCGTCTTGACGCCCAGCATCAGGATCAGGCCGAGCGCGAGCACCGCGCACAGTCCGCCCATCCCGGCCCGGTCGGTGCCGAACGCATCGATGAACAGAAAGAACAGCCACGGCGCGAGCGGGGCGGCGGCCCGGCCGGTGGTCATGTACAACCCGAACGCGACACCCTCCTTGCCCTCGGTGGACATCCGCAGCATCTGGGTGCGCGCCGCCGAGAGCGTCGGGCCGATGAACAGACACAGCAGCAATCCGCACACCCAGAACGCCAGCTGACCCGACAACGTCATCAGCGTCAGTCCGACGATGATCATCAGCGACAGTGCGCCCAGGATCACCGGCTTGGCCCCGAACCGGTCGTCGAGCAGCCCGCCGACCACCGCGCCCAGCGCCGCCACCAGGCAGGCGCACACCCCGAACAGCAGCACGCTGGCCGGGGAGATGCCGTACACGTTGACCCCGAGCACCGCGCCGAAGGTGAACACCCCGGTGAGACCATCGCGGAACACCGCGCTGGCGACCAGGTAGTAGACGACGTTGCGGTCACGACGCCACTCGCTGCGTACCTCGTGCCACAGCTTGCGGTAGGAGGCGATGATGCCGACCGGCCGATGTGCCGCGTCGGCGGGCGGATTCGGCCCCTTGAGCACCAGCGGCAGCGCGAACACCACGAACCACGCGGCGGTCAACAGCATCGCCGCCCGCACGTTCTGGCCGTCGTCGGTGGGCAGGCCGAGCAGGCCGCCGTCACCGGAGATGAACGCCGCGTAGACGATCAGCAGTAGACCCACGCTGCCGCCGTAGCCGACGGCGAGTCCGGCCCCGGAGATGCGTCCCGAGGTTGCCGGCGTGGACAACTGGCTCAACATCGCGTTGTAGGGCACGGTCGCCAGGTCGTTACAGGCGGCGGTGATGGCCAGCAGCGCCAGCCCGGCCCACAGATACGAGTAGTCGGTGCCGATGAGGCTCATGCCAGCGACCAGCACCACGACCGCCCCGGTGAGCAGCGCCAGGGCGCGGCGGCGACGGTGCGGCGCGTCCACCCAGATCCCGGTGATCGGCGCGAGCAGCGCGACGATCAGACCGGCCACCGTGAGCGCGCGACCCAGCCAGCTCGACGGGGAGGTCTCCCCCGGCAGACCCTCGCCGACGGCGTTGGTGAGATAGACGGAGAAGACGAAGGTCACCACGATCGCGTTCACCGCGGTGGCGCCGCAGTCATAGAGAACCCACGATCGGACCTGGGACCGCCGGGCCGTATCGGGCGCCGACCCGGGGCTGCTCATGGCCGTCACCCTAACGGTCCCTACGATTTCTCCCATGCCTGTACCCGCTCCCCATCCCGACGCCCGCGCCGTCGTCACCGGCGCCTCGCAGGGCATCGGTGAGGCCCTCGCCTTCGATCTCGCCGGACGCGGCCACCATCTGATCGTCACCGCGCGCCGCGGTGACGTGCTGACCGACCTCGCCGAACGCATCACCGCACAGCACGGTGTGACGGTCGAGGTGCGCGCGGTCGATCTGGCCGACCCGGCCGCCCGTGAGGTGTTCTGCCAGGAGCTCGCCGAGCGCAACATCTCGATCCTGTGCGCCAATGCCGGTACCGCCACCTTCGGACCGCTGGCCAAGCTCGACCCCGCCGGCGAGAAGGCGCAGGTGCAGCTCAACGCCATCGCGGTGCACGATCTGTGTCTGGCCGTGCTGCCGGGCATGTTGAAGCGCCGGGCCGGCGGCATCCTGATCTCCGGGTCGGCGGCAGGCAACTCCCCGATCCCGAACAACGCCACCTACGCGGCGACCAAGGCGTTCGCCAACACGTTCAGCGAGTCGCTGCGCGGCGAGGTCAAGAAGGACGGCATACACGTCACGCTGCTGGCGCCGGGGCCGGTGCGCACCGAGCTGCCGGATGTCTCCGAGCAGTCGTTGGTGGAGCGGCTGATCCCGGATTTCCTGTGGATCAACACCGAGTACACCGCCAAGGTCTCACTGGACGCCCTGGAGGCCAACAAGATGCGCATCGTGCCGGGTCTGACGTCCAAGGCGATGTCGGTGGCCAGCGGCTACGCCCCACGCGCGATCGTCACCCCGATCGTCGGCGCGGTCTACAAGAAACTCGGCGGCGAGTAGCGATTTCGGCGCGCAGACGCTCGGTCAGCGAGCGCGAGCGCGCCGAAATCATCGCCGCCGACGCCGGCCGGTGCCGAAGATGCTGCGGGTGATCTCACGCCCGATCACCGTGCCCGCCGAGCGCATGGCGCTCTTGAACGCCGGGCTGTCCACCACCTTGTCCAGCAGGCTCGGCCCCGTCGGAGCCGGCGGCGGGTAATCGGGGATCGCGATCGGATCCGGGTACAACGGCGGCGGCAGGTCCGGTGCGGTCGCGGTCGGCGCGGGTGGCGCCAGTCGGGCGGTCAGCAACTCGTAGGCCGACTCGCGGTCGATGGTCTGCCCGTAGGTCGCCTGCAACGGACTGGCCTGCGCCGCCGCCCTGATCGCGTCGGGGCCGATGGTGTCCATCAGGGAGCGCGGCGCCCGCATCCGGGTCCAGGCGACCGGGGTGGGTGCACCGTTCTCCGAGAGCACCGTGACGACCGCCTCCCCGATCCCCAATGACGTCAGCGTCGACTCCAGGTCGTAGGTGGTGGTCTTGGGATAGGTGCGGACGGTCTTGGACAGCGCCTTCTGGTCGTCGGGGGTGAACGCGCGCAACGCGTGCTGCACCCGGGCACCGAGCTGGCTGAGCACGCCGTTGGGCACATCGGTGGGCAGTTGGGTGCAGAAGAAGACGCCGACGCCCTTGGAACGGATCAGCTTCACGGTCTGCTCCACCTGCGCCAGGAACGCCTTGGAGGCGTCCGCGAACAGCAGGTGCGCCTCGTCGAAGAAGAACACCAGTTTCGGCTTGTCCAGGTCGCCCTCCTCGGGCAGCGTCGTGAACAGATCGGCCAGCACCCACATCAGGAAGGTCGAGAACATCACCGGGCGCGCCGCCTGGTCACCGAGCTCCAGCAGCGTGATGACGCCGCGGCCCTGCGCGTCGACCCGGATCAGGTCTTTGGGCTCCAGCTCCGGCTCGCCGAAGAAGGTGTCCGCACCCTCGGCCTCCAGGTTGACCAGCGCGCGCAGGATCACCCCGGCCGTCGTGGTCGACACCGCGCCGAGGGCCTTGAGTTCGGGTTTGCCCTCGTCACTGATCAGATACTGGATGACTGCCCGCAGGTCTTTGAGGTCCAGCAGCGCCAGCCCCTTCTGGTCGGCGAAGTGGAAGATCAGGCCGAGGGTCGATTCCTGAGTTGTGTTGAGTCCGAGCACCTTCGACAGCAGGATCGGGCCGAAACTGGTGATGGTGGCCCGCACCGGGACACCGATCCCGCCGGTGCCCAGGGACAGGAACTCCACCGGGTAGGCGGCAGGTGCCCAGGCATCGCCGGTGTCGGCGGCGCGTTGCAGGGTCCGGTCGCTGTTCGTGCCTGGCTGCGACAGACCGGACAGGTCACCTTTGACATCGGCCATCACCACCGGCACCCCGGCGGCCGAGAGCTGCTCGGCCATCAGCTGCAGTGATTTGGTCTTACCGGTGCCGGTGGCGCCGGCGACCAGACCGTGCCGGTTCACCATCGCCAACGGGATACGGACCGCCGCGCCCGGATCGACGACCCCGTCGACGACGACTGCGCCGAGCTCCAAAGCCTGCCCCTGGGTGGCATAACCTGCGGCGATCTGTTGTGCGGGGGTCTGCTCTGGCTGCACCGTCATGCGGCAGACATTACTGAAGGGCACCCCGTCGGGGCGGGTTCACGCAGCTGATCATCGGCGGTGGGAATACTGTGGATCGCTGTGCGTGAAGAACTGGTGTGGATCGACTGCGAGATGACCGGGCTCGATCTGAAGTCCGACAAGCTCATCGAGATTGCCGCTTTGGTCACCGATGCCGACCTCAACGTCCTCGGCGACGGGATCGACGTGGTGATCCACGCCGAGGCCGAGGACCTGTCCGGCATGGTCGAGGTGGTCGCCAAGATGCATGCGAACTCCGGGCTTGACAAGGAGGTGCTGGCCTCCGGCATCGACCTCGCCACCGCCGAGACGATGGTGCTGGACTACATCCGCAGCCACGTCAAGGCGGCCAAAACCGCTCCGCTGTGCGGCAATTCGATCTCGACCGACCGCGGTTTCATCGCCCGCGACATGCCCACCCTCGACGACTATCTGCACTACCGGATGATCGACGTCAGCTCGATCAAGGAACTGTGCCGTCGCTGGTACCCGCGGATCTACTTCGGCCAGCCCGAGAAGGGGCTGGCCCACCGGGCACTGGCCGATATCCACGAGTCCATCCAGGAGCTCAAGTACTACCGGCGCACCGCGTTCGTGGCCGCCCCCGGCCCCTCGACCAGCGAGATCGCCGCGGTCGCCGCCGAGCTTGGCCCCAACGCCAGCGCGCCGAACCAAACCGATTCGGTGTAACGACCCTCATGCGGTTAAGATCGTCAGCGCCGCTCACGCGGCAATGGTGGCTGTAGTTCAGTTGGTAGAGCACCAGGTTGTGATCCTGGCTGTCGCGGGTTCGAGTCCCGTCAGCCACCCGGTAACGGGAACGCCGCCCACTCAGGTGGGCGGCGTTTTCGCGTTCGAGGTCCCGGTTCGGAGAAAAAGCGGCGCGTTTCCGAGATTCCGTCACGCCTCCGCAGGATGATTTGGCAGGTGGGAACCTCCAAGACCGTCGCAGGGCTGGCATGCCTGGCACTGCTGACGGCCGGCTGCGGCACCGCGGTCTCCAGCGGGCCCACCATCGCGCACGACCCACCCACCCGACTGATCGACCGTGACGTGCCGTGGGCGCAGGTCGGATCGGGTTGGACGCTGGCCACCTGGGCCGAGACCCCCGACACCACCACGCTGACACTGGTCAGCCCGGCCGGTGACCGGCATCGGATCACCGAACTGGCCGCGAACTATCGGCTCACCGACTGGTCCGGTGACGGCAGGCGCGCCCTGTTCAGCTCCAGCGATTACGACGCGGGCAGCTATGGCACCACCACGCTCACCGAACTGGACCTGAGCACCGGCGCCACCACGGTCACCACCATGGAGGGGCGCCTCGCCGCCCGCTACACCCGGCCCACCGGCAAGGCCCTGTTCGTCACCGACGAGGACCGTAGAACCCTGCGCCGTGTCGACCTCGGCGGTGTCGAGCAGCTCTCCTACCCCACCGACCGGCTCGGAGCGGCCGGCAGTTTCAACGGCCACCACCTGGCCAGCATCGACGGCACCCTGCTGGTGCTCGGCGCGGACAAGGGCCTGGCCGTCGTGGGCAACAACGGCCGGTTACGCGACCACCTCGATCTGCCGGGACCGAACACCAACTGTGTGCCGGTGCGCTGGTGGAACAGCGGCGCCGTGTTGGCCCGCTGTTCGGATGCGGAGCTGATCGGTAATCAGTTGTGGCAGATCCCGCTGGATGGGTCGACGCCGGCCGCGCTCACCGCGTTCAGCTCGGGCCGCCGCGATGACTACGGCGATGTGGCGGCCTGGCGGTTGCCCGGTGGTGCCTTCTTCCAGTCGCTGGGCCCGTGCGGGGCCACCGCGCTGGTGCGTGACACCGCGCAGCGCCGTGATGCCCCGCTGGCCGTACCCGGTGTGGATCCGGACAGGTCGGTGGTGGTCGTCGGGGCCAGTGGCGGGACGCTGCTGCTGCGGGTCACCGATTCCTGCGGACCGGGTATCGCCCTGATCGCCTACGACACCGCCGCCGGAACCTCCCGGGTGCTGCTGGGTCCTCCGGCCACCGGGGGCCGGGTGTCGGCGGCGCTGGCATTCAGCGACGACAGGTAGCGATGAGTTCTGCCCGCAGGGGCGGTCTACACAGCGACCGATATTGCGGAGGGAGACAACATGACCGCCAAACCACCGGTGGTGGACCAGGACACGTGGCGCACGGCGTTGGAGGACCTGCGCCGACGGGAGAAGGCCGCCACCCGCGAACTCGACGCCATCGCCGCCCAGCGCCGCCGACTGCCGATGGTCGAGCTGCCCGAGTACATCTTGACCGGCGCCGACGGTCCGATCCGGCTGGCCGACGTGTTCGCCGGGAAGTCACAGCTGATCACCTACCACCACATGTGGAGTGACGGGGCGCAGTGGCAGTGCGGCGGGTGCACGGGTTTCACCTCGCAGTTCACCCGGCTGGATTTCCTGGACAACTACGACGCACGCTTCGTCATCGTCACCAACGGGCCGATCGAGGAGGCACTGGTCTACCGGGACAGGGTCGGTAATGCGATGCAGTGGTACTCGGCGGCCGGCACCAGCTTCGGTGCCGATGTGGATGCCGCGCCCGGCGAGGGATTCGCGGTGAATGTCTTTATGCGCGATGGGGATAAGGTCTACCGCACCTGGCACACCAACGGCCGCGGCACCGAACAGCTCAGTAGTTCTTTCGCTCTGATCGACCTGCTGCCGTGGGGCAGACAGGAGGAGTGGCTGGACTCCCCCGCCGGGTGGCCGTCGCGTCCGACATACTCCGGATGGTTGGACAGCCCCGATATCGCACGTCTCTACGGAAAGGGTTCCGCGCAGTGAGCACCACCGAGCGTTATGTCGTCACCCGCACCATTCCCGCGGCACCGCACCGCATCTTCGCCGTGCTGTCCGACCCGGGCCGTCACCAGGACACCGAGCCCGGCGATTGGGTGCGCGACGCGGTCAGCCAGCAGCCCATCACCGAGGCCGGGCAGATCTTCGTGGTCAACATGTTCAAGGACTTCGTCGGCGGGCATTACGTGATGCACAACCTGGTGACCGATTTCGAGCACGACCGCCGGATCGGTTGGCGGCCCGGCCGGCTCGACGAATCGGGCGACCATCAGCCCGGCGGGTGGTCGTGGTGTTACGACCTGACCCCCAATGGGGATGGCACCGACGTCACCATCACCTACGACTGGTCGGGCACACCGCAGAGCTTCCGTGACCGGATCGGCAGCATGCCGCCGTTCGCGCCGCAGTACCTCGAACAATCCCTGGCGGCCCTGGAACGCTCGACGATCTAGGTGCTGGCGTTGCCGGCCTTCCACTGCGGCCACGGGATGTTCCAGTCTCCGAGGCCGTCGGTGCCCGGAAGCACCGAACCGACCGTGCCGACGACCTCGACGATGTCACCACGTTTGGTGTTCTCGTAGAACCACTGCGCATTCGCGGTGCTGACGTTGAGGCAGCCGTGGCTGACATTGCTGTAGCCCTGGCTGCCCACCGACCACGGCGCCCCGTGCACGTAGATACCGCTGTAGGACATCTGCGTGGCGTAGTCCACCTCGGTGCGATATCCGTTGGGCGAGTTGACCGGAACGCCGTAGGTCGACGAGTCCATCACCAGCTCGGCGAACCGGTCCCCGATGATGTAGGTCCCGTTGTTGGTCGGGGTGCTGTCCTTACCCATCGAGATCGGCATGGTCTTGATCACCTCGCCGTTGCGCCGGACGGTCAGGGTCTTGGTCGAGTCATCGGCGGTCGCGATCAGCTGGTCGCCGATGGTGAAGTCGGTGCCGGCATTGTCCTGACCGAACAATCCGTCACCCAACTGGACGCCGTAGGTGTTGACGGCCACCTCGACCTTGGTGCCGGGCTTCCAGTATTGGGCCGGGCGCCAACGGACTTCGCGATTGTTCAGCCAGTAGAAGGCACCTTCGACCTTGGGCGTCGTGGTGACCTTGATGGCCTGCTCCGCGGCGGACCGGTTGGCGATGTTCTCGTCGAAGCGGATGGCGATCGGCTGGCCGACGCCGACGACCTCGCCCTTGTTGGGCAGCACGTAGGGCATGGTCAGGTTCTTCGGCGAGTGCGTCTCGAAGGTCATCTGCGTCGACGCCGCGCCGGCCAGCCCCTGGGAGCTGGCCGTCAGTGTGTAGCTGGCGTTGTAGTCCAGCGGATCGGTGGTCGACCAGGTCAGCCCGTCCTTGCTGAGCTGACCTGCCACCGCCGAGCCGTTCTCGTCGACGAGGTTCACCGACCCGAGCACGCCACCTTCGGTGCTCACCGTCACCGGCTCATCGACCGTCACGCCGACGGCACCATCGGTCACCGAAGCGCTCAACTTGGGCACCAGCAGATCACCGAAGGGGGTGCCCTTGTCGGCGATGGTCCTCGGTTGTTCGGGGGCCTGTTGAGAGCTGCAGGCGCTCAACGCGATGGCGGCCACCAGCCCCACTGCGATCGCGGTCCCCCACGTCCTTGCTCGACGTACGCCCACCCGCGGCGAATCCTGCACCATCTTCTAGCCCCACCTCATGCCACGGACCCGCTGGGTCACAAACTTCTTGGCGATAGTCTAAGGGAACCGCCGACAACCGGCCGTCCGTCGAGCGCATAAACCAGCTCTGTAATGCGGATTTCACCTCTGCGCGCCGGTGCTGTTATTGTTTCACCCGCGCGCCGTTAGCTCAGTTGGTAGAGCAGCTGACTCTTAATCAGCGGGTCCGGGGTTCGAAACCCTGACGGCGCACCACCGCAAAGGCCCTGCTTCGGCAGGGCCTTTGTTGTTTTTGGGGCAAGTCGTTTTGGGCCAAGTCGTTTTGGGCCGGTCGTTGTAGGGCACGCCGTAGGCGCACGATCGTCGGGACCCCGGGCGCTCAGCGCTCCCCTCGCATCGCCCGGCTGATCCTGGCCGCCGCGTCGCGGACCTTCGCCCCCAGATCGTCGAACCGTTCGGCGCAGATGCGGCTGGACGGCCCCGATACCGACAGTGCGGCGACCGGTCCGGCCGGCCCCACGATCGGGGCCCCGAGGGAGGAAATACCGACCGAGAGCCCGCCCTCGTTCACGGAGTACCCCCGTTGGCGGATCTCGTTGACCACCATGCGGATCCGGTCCGGATCGGTGAGGGTGTCCGGCGTCTGGGCCGGGAGCGCGCCGGACAGGTAGCGATCAAGGTAATCCGGATCGCATGCGGACAGGTACGCCAGCCCGGTGGCCGAGGCGTGCAGCGCGATCCGCTCACCGAGCGCCAGGAACGCACGCAACCGGTGCGGGGTGTCCAGGCGTTCCACCAACACCAGCGAGTCACCGTCGGGCGCGGCGAGGTGCACCGTCTCGGTCGTCGCCAACTGCAGCTCGTTCATCACCGGCAGCGCGATATCGCGCAGGCTCTCGCCACCGCCGGCGCGGCCGACCACCGCCACCACGCGATAGGTCAGCTGCCAGCGGGTCGGGGTGGTGTCCGTCGGCCGCAACCAACCCACTTCCTGCAGGGTCAACAGCGTCCGCTGCACCGTGCTCTTGGGCAGTTCGACCCGGCGTGCCAGTTCGGACAGGCCCACCGGTTGCGCTTCGGCGACCGCCTCGAGTACCCGAAACGCCGTCACGACGCTTTCTGTGGCCAAGGTTGCCCCCTCGCGTTGATGTGAGCTAGGTTACAGCAGTTCGGTCTACCAGACGAACCGTTGGTCCATTCTACGGACCGATGTCAAGAGCAAACAGGAGGTGCTCGCCGTGACGGCACAACTGGTCGCACTCGGGATCTTCATCGCAGTGTTCGCGATCGCCGCCATCCGCAACGTCAACATCGGCATCGTCATGTTTCCCGTCGCCTGCGTGGTGGGACTCTGGCTCGCCGACCTGAGCCTGAGTCAGGTCATCGGCGAGTTCCCGTTGAGCATCCTGGTGCTCCTGGTCGGGGTGACCTACTTCTTCGGTATCGCGCACAGCAACGGCACCATCGAGTGGCTCATCCAGGCCTCGCTGGCGCGGGTGGGCAACCGGGACACCCTCTTCCCCGCGGTGTTCTTCGCGCTCACCGCCGTCATCTCGGCGATGGGCGCACCGCTCGGCGGCCTGGTGATGGCGCCGATGGGCATGAGCATCGCGCACAAGCGCGGCATCGACCCCATGTTGATGGGCCTGGCCATGGGCGCCGGCCTGAGCGCCGGAGCGTTCGCACCCACCAGCCTCTTCGGCATCATCACCTGGGGCACCGCCAACGAGGCCGGTATCGCGCTGAGCCCGCTGCTGCTCTTCGGTGTCGCGCTGGCACTGAATCTCGTCCTCCTCGCGGTGGCTTACGTGATGTTCGGCCGCAAGAAGGTCATCACCGCCCAGGCCCCCGCCTTCAGCGAGGCCATGGTCGCCCGCGGTGCGGCCCTGCCCCAATACGGCGGCTCCACCCTGGATATCGGCGACGGTGACACCCCGGGGGCCGATGATGAGCTGCCCGCCCCCGAACGGCCCACCGGGATGCAGATGTTGACCATCGCCATGATGGTGGTGCTCGTCGGCGCGGTCGTGGTGATGTCACTGATGGGCCTGACACCCGATATCGGGGTGCTCGGCTACGGATTGGGCGCCTTCGCCGCCCTGCTCGACGCCTCCTCGGGCAAGAAGGCGATGAGCCGGATCGATTGGGGTTCGGTGCTTCTGGTCGGCGGCATCATCACCTATGTCGGAGTGCTGACCGAGATGGGCGTGGTCGACATGCTCGGTGAGGGCGCGGTGCATCTCGGCTCGCCCCTGGTGGCCGCGGTGCTGCTGTGCGCGGCGGCCGGACTGATCTCGGCCTTCGCCTCCACCACCGGCATGCTGGCCGCCCTTGTGCCGCTCGCCCTTCCGCTGATCGCCGACGGTGGCATACCCGGCTGGGCGCTGATCTGCGCCATCGGTGTGTGCGCATCCATCGTCGACGTCTCCCCGTTCTCCACCGTCGGGGCGACCTATGTGGCGACCACCGTCGACGAGGACGCCCGGCCCCGGATGACCAAGCTGCTCACCCGGTGGGGCCTGTCGATGGTGGTGGTCGGACCGGTGGTCCTGACGCTGGTGCTCATCGTGCCCGGGATGGTCTTCTCATGACCGCGCCCCTGCTGCGCGCGTTGCTCGACGATGACGTCGCCGACGATGACCAGATGATCACCATCGACGGGCAATCGTTGTCGCGCAGACGACTTCGTGACATCGCATCGTCCTTCGGTGCCGATCTGCGCGCCGGCAGCCCGGGCCCGGTGGTGGCCGTCGACGCCGAACCGACACTGCGCACCGTCGTGGCGGTCACCGGCTGCCTGCTCGCCGGCGTTCCGGTGGTGCCGGTACCGCCGGACGCCGGACCGGCCGAGGTGAACCACATCCTGGCCGATTCCTCTGCCACCGTGTGGGTCGGCGATCCGCGCCAGGGCGTCGAGCTGCCTTTCGCCGTGCCCGACCACGACCGGCCAGCGGCCGGTTCGCTGGAACCTGTTGACCCACAGCAGGTTGCGATCATCCTCTACACCTCCGGAACGACCGGCGCACCGAAGGGTGTGCTGTTGAGCCACCAGGCGATCGCCGCCGGCCTGGACGGCCTGGCGCAGGCCTGGGCGTGGACATCGGCGGACACCGTGGCCCACGGTCTTCCGCTGTTCCACACCCACGGCCTGATCCTCGGCGTGCTGGGATCCCTTCACATCGGCTCGCGCCTGGTCCACACCGGCAAACCGACCCCGCAGCGTTACGCCGAGACCGTCGCCACCATGTACTTCGGCGTGCCGACGGTGTGGACGCGCATCACCCGCGACGAGCAGTCCGCCAGGGCACTGTCCTCGGCGCGACTGTTGGTCAGCGGCAGCGCACCATTGCCCGTCCCGGTGTTCGAGCGGCTGCGCGAGCTGACCGGACACGCCCCGGTCGAGCGGTACGGCATGACCGAGACCATGATCACGCTGAGCACCCGGGCCGCCGGTGAACGACGCCCGGGCTGGGTGGGCCTGCCGATAGCGGGTGCCCAGACGCGCCTGCGTGCCGACGACGGCCGTTCGGTCCCCCACGACGGCGAATCGATCGGCCGACTCGAGGTCCGCGGCCCCATGCTGTTCGACGGATATCTCAACCTGCCCGAGGTCACGGCCTCGTGCTGGACCCAGGACGGTTGGTTCGTCACCGGCGACCTGGCCGCGATCGACGAGGGCGGCTACCACCGCATCGTGGGTCGGGAATCGGTGGACCTGATCAAGTCCGGCGGCTACCGGATCGGCGCCGGGGAGATCGAGACCTCGCTACTCGGCCTGCCCGACGTCTCCGAGGTCGCGGTGATCGGCGCGCCCGATGACGAACTCGGCCAACGAATCGTCGCCTTCGTGGTCACCGACTCCCCGAGCGCCGGCGAGGCGCTGGCCGAGAAACTCATCGCCCACGTCGCCGAGGACCTGTCCTGGCACAAGCGCCCCCGCGAGATCCGATTCGTCTCCGCCCTGCCGCGCAATGCGATGGGCAAGATCCAGAAGAAAGCACTGATGTGAGCACCCAGGCACCTGTCGACCATTACGCCCACCACCTCGGCATCGTCGTCGAGAACTTCGACAACGGTTCGGCGACCGCGTCGCTGACCGTGGGACCGGAACACCTGAATCCGCATGGAACGGCACACGGCGCGCTGTTGTTCAGTGTCGTCGGCGCCGCGCTGGCGGCCGCGGCGAACAATTCCACCCATAGCGGCGTGGTCAGCTCGATCCATATCGACTATCTGGCCCCCGCGCGCGAGGGCGACGCGCTGGTGGCCTCGGCCTCGGTCGACGAGCGGCTCGCCAGGGAGGACATCTTCGTGGTGCGACTCGTGACCGCCGCCGGCGCCACGGTCGCCCGCGCGACCGGCAGGGCCACCCGACGCGACAAGCACCCCGCCGCGTGACAAACATCGCCGATAAAGCACGCGCAAGACGACACGCCGTGTAAGAATTCAATCCGTTATCGAATTGCCGCGCACGCTATATTATTTCCCGCTCCGTAAATAAAAATGGCTCGATTCGTCGAATTGAATTCACCGGCCGAATACCGGCCGGTGGCGCAGTTGACATATCCACCGGGGTACCGGGAAGGAGCGGGATGGTGCGCTCTCCTCGAACGGCCGCTCGCCCATCGATACTCGCCCTGCTGGTGACGTCCGGCCTGGTTACCGGAGCCTGCGGCATCCGGGTCGAGAATATCGCGGCGCCGGTGCAGCTCCCTGCGGCCACCGGTACCTCGGCGCTGCGCGACCCGGCCGCAAGCGTGATATTGACGCCCTGCATTCCGGGCGAAGGGCGACCGCATGCCGTTTCCGAAGTCGGCGTGATGCTTCTCGGCAAAGACCTTTATGCCGTCGATTGCGAACACCGCGTCAATTCCGGCACCGTCCCGACGACGCGTACCGATAAAGACGTCAACGCCGATCTCGCGATCACCGACGAATTGGTCAGCGCGGTGTTGGTCGGCACCGGCGGGTTCGGGTATCAACCGGTGATCGGTCTGTCAGGCTGACGGGCTCGATCCCCCAGGATTACGCATCGTTGCGGCCGGCGCGTCCAGATTTGCCGCACGACGCCGTCATCCACTACGCGCCGAATGTGCTGAGATTGCGCCATGCAGCGCAGTTCCTGACCTGCGGCGGCACCAGAACACGTGTTCCCGATGGCAAAAACCCTGGTCGACCGTGCGAAAACGCGCGAACACGATAACCACGGTCATGCTAGTCTCAAGTTAGCTGACTGCCGCGTAATCGGTTGTCAGCAATGTGTCGGGGGACGAAACGAGGTATTAGCTGATGCCGAGCGAGAGCGCATCAAGGCCGGCAACCGCCGCACCGGAGGCCGCCGCAACCACCGAGTGCGCCGTGGATGTCATCAGTTGCAGCCGCCTCGGCCGCACGGCCAACCCGCCGACCCGGTCGTTCCTGGACTGGTGGCGGTCGCGCCGCAATCGCTACAACGCCGTCAGCGGCGCCTGATCCCGCGGATCACCAGCACCACCACGACCGCGCCGACACCGGCCAGCGACACCAGCACCGGCGGCTTTGTCACGAACGCCAGCGCCTGTGCCTTGGCATCATCGGCCAGCCGCTGCGGGTTCGCGCGCACGGCCAGTGAGTCCACCGTCGCCGCCAGTTGATCACGAGCCTGGTCGATGTCCTTCTTGATCGCCTCGGGATCCCGATCAGCCACTGTGTCCTCCATGTCGTCGGCGTACCGAATTACCCTAGAGCAGCCGGAGCCGACCACGTTGCCCCGGTCGCGAAAGAAAGGCATATCCACCCATGGCACAGACCCCTCGGCTGGCAGTCGGCGACAAGGCACCGGACTTCAGCCTCCCCGACGCCGACGGCAAGACCGTTGCCCTGTCCGACTTTGCGGGCCGCAAGGTGATCGTGTACTTCTACCCCGCCGCGTCCACCCCCGGCTGCACCAAGCAGGCCTGCGATTTCCGGGACAGCCTGGCCGAACTCAACGAGGCGGGTCTGGCGGTCGTCGGCATCTCGCCCGACAAGCCCGAGAAGCTGGCCAAGTTCCGCGATGCCGAGGGGCTGACCTTCCCGCTGCTGTCGGATCCGGACAAGAAGGTGCTGACCGCCTGGGGCGCATTCGGGGAGAAGAGCATGTACGGCAAGACCGTGCAGGGGGTCATCCGCTCGACGTTCCTGGTCGACGAAAAGGGCGTCATCGAGGTGGCGCAGTACAACGTCAAGGCCACCGGCCACGTCGCCAAGCTGCGCCGCGACCTATCTGTGTGAGCCCAGGGCCGCCAGGAACAATGCCTCGGATATCGCGGCGCGCTCCAGCACGCCCAGGTCCAGGCTCTCGTTGATGCTGTGCGCCTGGGTGCCGGGATCCTCCACTCCGGTGACCAGGATCTCGGCATCCGGGAAGGCCGCGGCGAACTCGGCGATGAACGGGATCGACCCGCCCATGCCCATATCGATGGGTTCACGACCCCACGCGGTCCGGAACGCCTCCCGCGCCGCCTCGTACACCGGTCCAGTGGCATCGATGGCGTACGGCTGACCGACATCACCGGGGGTCACCGTGACCCGGGCGCCCCACGGTGCGTGCGCCTGCAGGTGTCGGGTCAGCGCCGCGAGGTGTTCGCGAGCGTCCCCGCCGGGGGCCACCCGCATGCTCACCTTCGCCCGCGCGCTGGGCACCAACGTGTTGGACGCCTTGGCGATCGGGGTGGTGTCGATGCCGATCACCGTGATCGCCGGGCGCGCCCACATCCGCTGCACCACCGGACCCGAACCGATCTGCTGCACCCCGTCGAGCAGGCCGGAATCTGCGCGCACCCGTTCGTCGCTGAACTCGACATCGGCGGCCGCGGCTTCGTACAGTCCCTCGACAGCGACATTGCCCTGGTCGTCGTGCAGACTGGCCAGCAGCCGCACCAACGCGCTGAGCGCATCCGGCACCACCCCGCCCCACAGCCCGGAATGCAGACCGTGATCCAGCGTCGACACCTCCACCACACAGTCGGCCAGGCCGCGCAGCGAGACCGTCAGCGCCGGGATGTCGACCGCCCAGTTGTCGGAGTCGGCGATGATGATGACGTCGGCCGCAAGCAGGTCATGATGTGCCGCTAACAACGCCGTCAGAGATGGCGAGCCGGACTCCTCCTCGCCCTCGACGAAGACCGTGACCCCCACGGGAAGGTCGTCACCGAAGGCTCGGATGGCCGCCAGATGTGTTGCGATACCGGCCTTGTCGTCGGCGGTGCCGCGGCCGTAGAGCCGGCCGTCGCGCTCGGTGGGTTCGAACGGCGGCGAATGCCACTGCGCCGCGTCACCCTCGGGTTGCACATCGTGGTGGGCGTACAGCAGCACCGTCGGCGCACCCTCGGGTGCCGGGCGGCGCGCAACAACCGCCGGAGCGCCGCCTTCGGCAACGATCTGGATATCGTCGAAACCGGCCTGGGACAACAACTTCGCCGTCAGCTCCGCACTGCGATGCACCTCGGGCCTGCGGGCGGGGTCCGCCCACACCGACTCGATGCGGACCAGATCCTCCAGATCGGCCCGCACCGAAGGCAACAACTCACGGACACGCGCGGCAACATCGGTCATGGCTCAAGGCTAGTCCGCCGCCCACCAATGGCGAGCGTGCGCAAACTCCCGCCGCGGGCGGCGTGTCCGACCGCAAACACGCCCGCTCGCGGGGAACGGGAGATCAGGCCTCCAGGATGGCCACCGCCGCAGCGGTGTCCGCCTCGTGGGTCAGCGACAGGTGGATCGTCACATCCTTGAGATGCTCGGCGATCGCACCGGTCAGACGCACCTTCGGCCGACCCCACATATCGGTGACCACCTCGATATCGCGGTGGATCCCCTCGGGCAGCATCGGCCGCTTGGAGAACCGTGACCCCGACCAGGCCTTGATCACGGCCTCCTTGGCCGCCCACCGCGCCGCGAGGTGACGCGCCGCCGACGAACTCTTGTCCGCGGCGTCGCGCCTCTCCCCCGGCGTGAACGTCTCGGCGAAGACCGTTCCCGGCTGGTCGACCTGCTCGGCGAAATCCGGTATCGAGACCAGGTCGATCCCTACTCCAACGATGCCCATTCCGGAAACGGTATCCGACGTCCGTTCGCTCACTTCGCGTAGTGGTTGTCAGCGCCCAGGCGCGCCTCGGGATCGAGCAACATCGCCGCCTCCTGAGGCTTCTCCGGGCCGTCACCGCCGAAGCGGCGATCGGCAGGCTTCTCGTACAGCGCGGGTCCGCCGGCGATCGCCGACGCCAACCGATGCTGGCCGTCCAGCACACGGGCGTTGGCCCGGGCCTGGTAATCGGCCCGCTGATCGGCGGGCAGGGCCGCCAGCAACGCCTGCGGGTGCACCAACGCCACCAGACCCGACACGTGCCCGAAGCCCAGGCTGGTCACCAGACCGGCCTTGATCGGGAACTTCTCACCGAGATGCAGCGCCTCGCGCAACCACACGAAGTGCTTGGCATGGTCCAGCTCGCTGTCGACACAATCCAAGCTGCGGTTCGGCGGGATGACACCGTCGCGCAGGATCTGGCACAGGCCCATCATCTGGAAGGCCGCCGCGCCGCCCTTGGCGTGCCCGGTCAGGCTCTTCTGGCTGACCACGAACAGCGGCGCGCCCTTGGACCTGCCCATCGAGGCGGCGAGCCGCTCGTGCAGCTCGGTCTCGTTGGGATCGTTGGCCAGCGTGGAGGTGTCGTGCTTGGAGATCACCGCGATGTCATCGGCGCCGACACCCAGCTTGGCCAGTGACCGGGCCAACCGGGACTGCGTGCCGCCGAGACCGGATGCCAGCGCACCGAGCCCGGGGGCCGGGATCGAGGTGTGCACACCATCGCCGAAGGAGGACGCGTAGCCCACCACGGCGAGCACCGGCAGACCCATCTGCACCGCGAGGTCACCGCGGGTCAGCAGAATCGTTCCACCACCTTGGGATTCGACGAAGCCGAGGCGACGACGATCATTGGCGCGGGAGAACTTCGAATCGCTGATTCCCTTGGCGCGCATGACCTCGGTGTCGGCGGTGGCCGACATGTCACCGAAGCCGGTGACGGCCTCCAGTGTCAGGTCGTCGTATCCACCGGCGACCACGAAATCGGCCTTGCCCAGCTTGATCTTGTCGACGCCCTCCTCGACCGACACCGCCGCCGTCGCGCAGGCCGCGACCGGGTGGATCATCGAGCCGTAGCTGCCGATGTAGGACTGCACGACGTGGCCGGCGAAGACGTTCGGCAGCACCTCCTGCAGGATGTCGTTCGGCTTGCTCTGACCGAGCAGGTTGCCGTGGAACATCCGCTGCATGGAGGTGAGTCCACCGATACCGGTGCCCTGCGTGCAGGCCACCAGGCTCGGGTGCACCCAGCGCATCAGCTCGGCCGGGGTGAAGCCCGCGGTGAGGAACGCGTCCACCGTGGTGACCAGGTTCCACAGCGCGAGGCGGTCCACCGAGCTGGCCATGTCCTGGCTCACGCCGTACACGGTCGGGTCGAACCCGGTCGGCACCTGGGCGCCGACGGTGCGCGACATCTTGGCCTTGCGCGGCACCCGGATCTCGGTGCCCGCCTTGCGGGTCACCTGCCAGTCACCACTGTCGGGGACCGGCGCGATCACGGTGTGTTCCGGGTCGGACTGGGCGAAGCCGCGGGCGTCGCTCTCCGAGGACACCACGAAGCTGAAGTCCTTGTCGAGGAACACCGAAACCAGCAGCGGCGTGGTGTGATCGGCGGTGATGGCGCCGTCGTCGATGAACTCGCGGATGCCGACCTTGGCCACCACGGCATCGTGGTAGCGCTCGACCAGTTCGGTTTCGTCGACCAGGTCACCGGTTTCGGTGTCGTACCAGCCGGGCTTGGGGTCGTCTTCCCACTTGACCATTCCGGTGGTCCAGGCCAGCTCCAGGACGCCGGCCGCGGACAGCTCGCCGTCGACCTCCATCTCGAAGCGGGTCCGCGACGAACCGTACGGGCCGAGTTCGGCACCACCGACGATGACGACCATGTCGGCCGGATCGACGTCCAGATCGTCCCAGGCCGGAGCCGGGGCCGCCTGGTAGCCACGCGGCGGCGAGGGCAGCGCCCGGATGGTTCCGGCCGCGTCTTCGTCGTCCTCGTCGGAGCCGGCCGAGGCCATCTCCTCACGAGCCTTGGCGGCCAGCTCGGCCATGTCGATCTCGATCTCACCGAGGCCGCCGGTCATATCGACCTGGATCGGCTCACGCGCGGCGGCGACCTTGGAGTTGATATCGCACAGCGACAACAACATCGAGGCCATCTCGTCGGTCGTGTAGGTGGTCAGACCCGCCTCTTCGACGGCACCGACGATGGCGTCGTTATGGCCCATCAGGCCGGTGCCCTTGGTCCAGCCGATCAACGCGTGCGCCAGCGAAACCCGCTGGCTCCAGGAGGATTCGGCCTTCCACCGGGTGACAACGGCGTCGAGGGCCGCCTTGGCCTCGCCGTAGGCGCCGTCCCCGCCGAACATGCCGCGGTTGGGCGAACCCGGCAGCACGACGTGCAATCGCGACGCGATGTCACGCTCCGATCCGATGTGCGACAGGCCGGCGATGAGCCGCTGCACGGCCCACAACAAGACCTTCATCTCCATCTCGGAGCGCGCACCCGCCTCCGACAGGTCCCCGCTGACCCGCGGTGCGGCGAACGGGAACAGCAGCGTCGGGTTCTGCGCGTCCTTGAGGTGGATGGCCTTGGGACCGAGGTTCTCGGTCTGCTCACTGCCGACCCACTCGACCAATGCGTCGATATCGGCGTAGGAGGCCATGTTGGCGGGCACCACCCACAGCGTCGCGTCGAAGCGAGCGCTGTCGCGATACAGCTTGCGGTAGAACGCCAATCGGTCGTCGTCCAGGCGTGAGGTGGTCGCGATCACGGTTGCACCACCGGCGAGCAGCTGGGACACCACCGACGCGGCGATCGAGCCCTTCGAGGCACCCGTCACGACGGCCACCTCTCCTGCGTAGCCGCCCTTGTCCGGGTTCTCCGCACCGGCGGCTGCCCGGCCGTACAGCGCCGCGTGGACGTTGCGGCCGGCAGCCAGGGCCTTGCCCTGCCACCAGCTGGCCTGGGTGCCGACGACGTTGCCCGCACCCTCGAAGCGCTCGGACAGCCGCTGCCAGTCGGAGTCGATCTCACTCTCGTCGAGCAGCCACAGCCGGGCCAGATCCTCACGGGCGCTTGCCCACCGGTCGTCGAACACGACCGCCTTGCGGGCGTCGAACACTGGTGAGACCAGACGCGGCCAGTCCGATCCGAGTTCGGTGGTCACCAGGTCGATCAGGTCGGCGTCGCTGACGGTCTCCGGAGCGCTGACCGGGCTGTCGAGCCCCAGCTGGCCCAGGATGGTGCGGGCCGCGTTGGCCAGCACACCGTTGGGTCCGGTGACCTGCTCGGCGAATTCACCGAGGGCCGCCGAGTCGACCACACCGCCACCGGCGGCACCGGAGGACGGCAGGCTGACCGGGATGCCCTTGCGCGCACCGACCGCGGTGACCGCGGCATCGATGACCTTGTCCACCGACGCCGCATCGGCCAGGGCGCCCTCGTGCAGGCCGCCCATGTTGCCTCCACGGACACTGGAGCCCTCGCGCGTGCCCAGTGCCACCTCGGCGGTCACGTGCTTGGCCCAGCCCGGTCCCAGTTCCCATGTCTTGGCGACACGTTCGGCGATGTAGGCCGGACGCTTGCCCGACGGACCGAAGACCGTGCGCAGCTGGTCGTTGATCGCATCCGAGAGCACCGGACCGAACGGCTTGTAGGTGCGGGCCAGCTTGGTCACCTGCGCCTTGAGACCGGACAGATCCGCCTCGGCGGCGCCGTCGATGGCACCGAGGTTCAGCTCGGAGCCCAGGTCGACCAGCATCTGGTTACGGCGCGAGGACGCACCGTCGGTGATCGACTCGATGGAGTCCAGCGGTTCGATCTGGTCGATGCGCATCTTGGCAGCCAGCGCGATGAGCACCAGCGTGGCATCGGCGGCGTCGAAGGTGATGTCGTCCGGACGCGGTCCACCCGACGGGGCGGCCGCGGGTGCCGGTGCGGCGGCCGGAGCCGCTGCCGCGGGCGCCGCCTCGGGAGCCGCGGCAACCGCCGGGATCTCCTCGATCTCGGGCTCGGGATCGGTGTCGGTGGCGAACAGAACCGCGGCGTCACGCTCGGCGTTGAGCACCTCGGTGGTGTTGTGCGAGTACTCCGGCAGCTTCAGCGTGTTGGTCGCCAGGCCGGCCACCGTCGGCGCGGTCTTGACGCCGATCTCGACGAACCGCTCGACACCGAGGCCGCCGGCGGCCTCCTCGATGAACAGCAGGTCCTGGGTCTCGATCCAACGCACCGGGCTGGCGAACTGCCAGGCCAGCAGCTCGATGACGACCTTGCGCATCAGCTCACGCGGTCGCTCGTTGCGCCAGGTGTCGTAGTCGGCGAGCACCTCGTCCAGCGGCTCGGCGGGCACCAGATCGCGGATCTCCTGGATGAAGTCGCGATCCAGGGTGAACGGACGCGGCACCAGGTTGGGGATGTACTTGCCCACCAGCAGTTCCGGGTCGGCATCGGTGGGCATCACGCGCTCCAGCGAGCGGCGGAAGTCGGCGACGCCGACGCGCAGCACCTCGGAGTGGAACGGCACGTCGATACCGGGAACCAGGATGAACGACCGCTTGCCGCCGCTGATCTCGCGACGCCGCTCGATCTCCTCCTCCAGGGCCTCCAGGCCGCGCACCGTACCGGCGATGGCGTACTGCGAGCCGCGCAGGTTGAAGTTCACGATCTGCAGGAATTCCCCGGTGCGCTCGGAGATCTCGGCGACGAAGGCGGTGACGTCGTCGTCGTCGAGGTCGATCTGCGACGGCCGGATCGCGGCGAGGCGGTAGTTGGACCGGCCCTTCTCGTCACGCGGGACGATGTCGTGCATCTTGGAGCCGCGGTGGAACACGACCTCCAGCAGCGCCGGCAGTTCGTAGACACCCGAGACACAGGCCAGCGCGGTGTATTCACCGACGGAGTGACCGCAGGCGATGGCACCTTCGACGAAGGCACCCTGCTCGCGCATCTCGGCGACCTGGGCGGCGGCCACGGTGGCCATGGCGACCTGGGTGAACTGCGTCAGGTACAGCACGCCCTCGGGGTGGTGGTAGTGCACACCGGAGGCGATCAGGCTGGTCGGGTTGTCCTTGACCACGTGCAGCACCGAGAAGCCCAGTGTGTCGCGGGTGAACTTGTCGGCGGTGTCCCACACCTTGCGGGCGGCCTTGGACCGGGCCCGGACCTCCATACCCATGCCCTTGTGCTGAATGCCCTGACCGGGGAAGGCGTAGACCGTCTTCGGCGCGGCCAGCTGCGCCGAGGCGGCCATCACCAGGTCACCGCCGACCTTGGCGGTCACCTCGATGATCTCCGCGCCGCGGTCGATGCCCACGCGGTCGACGCGGAACTCGATCTCGTCGCCGGGCAGCACCATCCCGAGGAAACGGGAGGTCCAGCCCACCAGGCGAGCCGGCGGCGTGGCGCGGCCGTCGGTCGCGGTGACCACGTGCTGCGCGGCGGCCGAGAGCCACATGCCGTGCACGATCGGCCCCTTCAGGCCGGCCAGAAGCGCTGCGGCGCGGTCGGTGTGGATCGGATTGTGGTCGCCGGACACCACGGCGAACGCGCTCATATCGGTGGGCGCGGTCATGGTGACGTCACGACGGCGGCGACGCGGGGTGTCGGTCGCGTTGTCGGTCATCGCACCACCGGCGCGAATCGGATCCTCCAGCTCGACGGCACCGGTGCGGCCGCGGATGGCGAAACGCTCGACCAGGCGGGCCAATTCGGTGCCCGCGGCGTCACTGATGACGACCTCGACCGGCACGACACGGCCGACCTCGGTGTCGATGGCCGCCGAAGCCGTTGCGGTGACCGTCAATTCGGCGGCGTCCTTGGGCATCGGTGCCAGCAGGTGGGCGGCGTGGTCCAGGTGCACCAGGCTCAGCAGGCCCTCGATCACCGGGAAGCCGGCCTCGGTGACCGCGGCGCCGATGGTGGCGAACACCGCGGGCCAGCACTTGCCGACCAGGGCATCGGGGACCAGGGTCAGCCCGGGGGCCAGCGGGGCGCCGAAGGTGGCGGTGACACCGGTGTGGTCGGCGACCTCCTCGGGGTCCCAGCCGACGGTGACGGTGGCGGTGTTGTCCACGACGGCCGGCAGCGCGTCGACACCGTCGACGCCGGCGGCGATGGCCAGCACGGCGCGCATGGCGGCGGCGGCATCCTCGGTGGTGACGACCGGCATACCACCGTTGACGGTGGCGGCGGGCAGGGTGAGCTTGATGTCGATCCAGATGTCGCTCAGCGGAACGCTCAGCGTCACACCCTCGTCGGTGAGTTCCAGGCGTGAACCGGTGGACGGGTGCGTCGCGGCGCGGTTCTCGTTGACCTGCCACTCACCCGGGGCACCGATCCGGTGCACCGGGTTGATGGCGGTGCGGCCCGCCCACAGCACATCGGGCGAATCCAGCACCACGGCAATGGGTCCGGTGGCACCGGGGTTGGCCTGCCGACGCGAGACGACCGGCACCGGGGTGGCACCGGAAGCGACGACCTCGTCGATGGCGGCCTGTTCGAAGCGGTCGAGCAGATCGCCGACGGGCTCGTCGACGCGGGTGATACCGGCGACGGCGGCGGTGCCGGGGATGATGCAGACCTGGTCGGCGGTGTAGCGGGCGTCGTGCGCCTGCCACAGCGAATCGCTGCGCCACCAGCGGCGGACGTCCTTGTCGATGACCGGCACGAAGTTCACCGGCTTGCCCGGCGTCTTGCACAGCGTGACGAAGAACGGGACGTCGGCCGGGTGCAGCTTGAGGGTCTCGGCGTCCGGGTAGCGGTTGAGCAGCGTGTCGACCGCGGCGGCCGGATGCTCCAGCAGCGCAACACCTTCGGGGCTCTTCGCGAAGAGGGTCTCGATCGGACCGGAATCCTTGGGATGCAGGCGGGCCTCGGCGCGCTTGAGCATCTCCTCGAACCGGTCGCGCCAGGTGATGTCAAGCCACGGCGAGTCCTCGGACTTGGTGTCCGCGGTCGAGTCACCGTCGCCGATGGCCAATTCCACGTAGCGGTCCAGCCACTGCAGGTAGGTCATATCGGCCAGGTCACCGAAGTACGGCTTGGCGGTATCGGCCATCGCGGCGATGATCTCGTCGCGGCGCTCGGCCACGGCGTCGGCGTCACCGGCGACCTCGTCGAGCAGCCGCCCGCAGCGTGACGCGGTGTTGTCGATCTCGTGGATGTCGGCACCGAGCTGGCTACGCCCGGATGCCATGCCACCCTGGGCCTTACCGGCGCCCACCCAGACATCGGTGCCCTTGGTGTCGACCAGCAGTTGCTTGACCGCCGGCGAGGTGGTGGCCTCAAGGGTGGCCATCGCGGCGGTGCCGACGAGGATCCCGTCGACCGGCATGAGCGGGAAACCGTAGCTCTGCGACCAGCGGCCGGCCAGGTAGTCGGCGGCCCGCTCGGGGGTGCCGATGCCACCGCCGACGCAGATGGTGATGTTGGACAGCTTGCGCAGGTCGGCGTAGGTGCTCAGGAGCAGATCGTCGAGGTCCTCCCACGAGTGGTGGCCGCCGGCGCGGCCGCCCTCGATATGGGCGATGACGTCCTTGTCCGGGACCTCGGCGGCGATTTTGATGACCGACTTGATCTGGTCGACGGTGCCCGGCTTGAACACCACGTGGGTGATGCCGATCTCGTTGAGCTCCTCGATCAGCGCGACGGCCTCGTCGAGCTCGGGGATGCCCGCGGTGACCACGACACCGTCGATGGGTGCACCGGACTGGCGCGCCTTCTGCACGATGCGCTTGCCACCGAGCTGCAACTTCCACAGGTAGGGATCCAGGAACAGCGAGTTGAACTGGATGGCCCGGCCCGGTTCGAGCAGCTCGGCCAGGTCCTCCAGGCGGTCCTCGAAGATCTTCTCGGTGACCTGGCCGCCACCGGCCAGCTCGGCCCAGTGTCCGGCGTTGGCGGCCGCCGCGACGATCTTGGCGTCCACGGTGGTCGGGGTCATCCCCGCCAGCAGGATCGGCGACCGGCCGGTGAGGCGGGTGAACTTGGTGGACAGTTTCACCGAGCCGTCGGGCAGGGTGACCGTCGACGGGGCGTAGCTGGTCCACGGGGCGGGCACCTCGGGCACGGCGCCCACGGTGAACAGGCTGCGCTGGCCGGCGCGGGTGGCGGCGGGCACGATGCCGATGCCGAGCCCGCGGATGACCGGCGCGGTCAGCCGGGTGACGGTGTCGGCGGGGCCGAGGTCGATGATCCAGCGGGCGCCCGCGGTGTGCAGCGCCTCGACGTCGGAGACCCAGTCGATCGGGTTGACGAAGATGGACTCGGTCATCGCGTGGGCGAGTTCGGTGTCGATACCGATCTTGGCAGCCCAGCGGTCGACCAGCGCGACGCCGTCGGCCAGGCGCGGGGTGTGGAAGCCGACCTCGACCTGGATGGGATTGAAGACCGGCGCGAACACCGCGCCACCGCGCAGCTTGTTCTTGCGCTCGGCCTCTTCCTTCTCGGTGATCTTCGAGCAGTACAGCTCGAAGCGGCCGAGCTGCTCTGGGGTTCCGGTGATGACCACCGAGCGGCGGCCGTTACGGATCGAGAGCACCGGGGGCAGCACGGTGCGCACGTCGGTGGAGAAGTCTTCGAGCAGTTCGGCGATCCGGTCCGGGTCGACATTGGTCACCGAGACCATCGGCGACTTGTCGCCGCGGCCGACCATGCCGCGCCGACGCGAGACCAGGGAGCCGGCGGCGCCGATCAGCTGCAGCAGGGCGAGCAGCTCGGCGTCGCGGGTGCCCTTGGCCTTCAGCGACTCGACGCCGAGGATGCCCTGGGAGTGGCCGGCCATGGCGACCGGCGGGGTGCCCATCAGGTCGAGGCCCTGACGGGTCAGGGCGCGGATGGCGGCCATCTGGGTCAGCAGGATGCCGGGGCCGGAGATGGCGGCGGTGGTGAGCTGCTTGGTGTCGGGCAGCGGCTCCTCGGCGGCCAGTGCGCGGACCCACTGCAGCGGCTCGAAGCCGATCGGGCGGACGACGACGAGCTCCCGGGCGACCGGCTCGAGCAGCAGGGCCGCCTCACCGACCAGTTCGCTCAGCTCGGACTCGATGCCCGCGGAGCTGACCAGCTCTTCCAGGCTCTCCAACCACGCGCCGCCCTGCCCGCCGAAGGCGACGGCATACGGCTCGCCGGCGTTGAGCAGGTCGACCAGAGCGTGTGCGCCACCCAACGAACCATCGTTGCGGCCGTTCTTACCGGCTGTCACCCTGTCGTGTTCGTTGATCGTCACGTCGTGTTCTCTCCCTCGGTGCACTCTTTGTCACGCACTCACGCTGTGGTACCTGTTGTGCCGCGCCGTCGCGGCCGGAAGCGAATCGGTTCCCCGCGGTCCGATTCGTCCTGTCCTCTGTGGTCTGTGTGGCGATTCAGCTCTGAACCGCCGCGGGCGGGGTGTACGTCCGGGGCTGTCCGGGTATCGATGAATCCGGTCCTGGACGTGTCCGACGGCCAATCCCGCCCCACTAAGAGTGTCATAAGGATCGGGGTCGTTTTTCGCGTTCAAATGGTTACTGGCGAGTTCTACGCCCGGGTAACCAGATGTTGGGTAACGACGGTCACAAGGGTGTTCGAAGGCGTCCGGGACAAACGTCCTGCATGCGGGCGGTTACGGTCGAGTAGCTATAACTTCCCAGATCAGCGCGATGCCGTTATCAAATCGTTATCTAAGAATTCCGCGGTCTCCGACACCGCACGGCGCGGCGTCGGCGGCCCTGAAGAAATGACACTCGGACCCAAAGTGTCCATTACCGCGGCCAGAACAGTTTGCGGAGTTTGCTGGAAATTATTACTGATCGGTAAGTTTTGGCTCGCCTCCGGGCCCGAAGGGTGCCGCTTCGGCCAACCGGTCACGCATGCGCCGCTCCACCCGCCCGGTCACCACGCCGATCAGATCGTCGGAACTGACGACGCCAGGGGCGGCCAGCCGCCACGCCGCGACGGCCTCGGAGGTCAGCAGTTCCACGCCGCCGTGGATGGCTTCGGAGATCGCGGCGGCCACGTCTGTGCGCACATCCGGCTCGGGGCGCCCACCACCCACAGGTTGCCGCGGCCGCAGGATGGCCACGTCCAGCCCGAGGGCGTCGCCGACGTCGCGGCCGGCACGGACGGTCGCGAAGAACTCGGCGATGTGCGCCGAGGTGAACCCCCGCGCGAGTAACCGATTGACGGTCTGCAACTGCGCCAGATGCCGGGCATCGTAGAACGCCGCACGGCCCACCCGGCGCGGCGGATCCAGCAGCCCCCGCTCGCGGTAGGCGCGGATGTTGCGTGCACTGACCCCGGAAGCCCGCGCGAGGTCGGGCAGGCGATATTCGGTCAGCGCCATGTGGTCACCAGCACAGGAAGGCCGCCGACATACACGGTCATGACCACACTGTAGCGCGTCATCGCGCGGTTCGAGCAAACTGATAAAACGCTTAGAAACAGCATCGATCGGTCGCATGGCAACGCGGTGAGAGATCTCACGGAAAAAGAACTCGCGATTCATCCCATCAATTTGGGACGATTCTCGGCAGCCAACCGATACGACCACCCGAGACGACGGAAGGGGCCGGTGCCGTGCGTCCCTGGATCGTCTGGGCCACCGGCCTGCTGGCCTACATCGTGGCGGTGCTCAACCGCACCACCCTGGGGGTGTCCGGCCTCGAGGCCGGCGAACGCTTCCACGCCGGCCCGAGCGTGCTGTCCACCTTCGTGGTGTTGCAGATCATCGTCTATGCCGCGGCACAGGTTCCCGCCGGAGTGTTGCTGGACCGATACGGGTCCAAGGTGTTGATCATCTCCGGCGCCGCACTCATGGCGGGCGGGCAGCTCGCCATCGCGCTGACGCAATCCCTTCCGATGGCGCTCACCGCCCGCGCCATCGTCGGCCTCGGCGACGCCATCACCTTCATCTCCGTGCTGCGCCTGGTACCGCACTGGTTCCCCGCCCGACGGGTCCCGCTGTTGACCCAGCTCACCGGGATCAGCGGCCAGTTCGGCCAGGTGCTCTCGGCGGTGCCGTTCCTGGCCCTGTTGGGTGTCGCGGGTTGGACCTCGGCATATCTGTCGGTGGCGGCCTTTGCCGTGCTGGCCATGGTGTTGGCGGCGGCGTTGATCCGCAACACCCCGGACGGGCGGCCGGCCACCACATCCACCCTGAGCGTGCGGGCCACCCTGGCCAATGTCCGCACCGTCTGGTTGCGGCCGGGCACCCGACTGGGATTCTTCACCCATATGGGCACCCAGTTTTCGGTGACCGCCTTCGCGCTCATGTGGGGCGTCCCCTACGTCACCACCGCGCAGGGCCAGACCCGCGGTGTCGCCGGGATGCTGTTGACCATCTCGGTCCTGACGGCGGTCGCCGCCGGGGTGGTGCTCGGCATCCTGTGTGGCCGATTCCCGCACCGCCGGTCCCGATTCGTCCTGGCGATCATCGGCAGCAATGCCGCCATCTGGACCGTCGTGCTGGCCATGCCCGGTCAGGCACCGTTGTGGCTGCTGATCGTCCTGGTCGTGATCATCTCGGTCGGCGGGCCGGGGTCGATGGTCGGGTTCGACTTTGCCCGCACCTTCAATCCAAGCGCCACGCTGGGCACGGCGCAGGGCATGGTCAACATGGGCGGCTTCCTGGCCTCCCTGATGCTCATGCAGGCAATGGGGTTGATCCTCGACTTCGCGGGCGGCTACTCCCCCGATTCGTTCCGGCTCGCCTGGACGGTTCAGTACGTGGTCTGGGCCGTCGCGGTGATCGGCATCCTGGTGACCCGGCGCAAGACCCGACGGCAATTGGGCCTGCAGGGCGACGCCTCCGACCGATGGTTGCTGGAAACCTTCGATCCGGAGCCGACCGACATCAGCCGCTGACGCGCGCCGCCACTGCCGCCGCCGTGTGCCGGTGCCCGACCGTTTCGTGGCCGAGAACCACCACCACCGGCGCCAGCGTGGTCACCAACAGGCACACCGCGATGGGCACACCGGTCGCCGCGAGCAGCACCGAACCGGCCAGCACCGCGCTGGCGAGCAGGCTGAGCACCAGATGCACTCGGCTGGTGGCCCGCAACATCAGCACGTGCAGCAGGTAGACCAGCCAGATGTACACCGCCACCGGAATCGCCACGGTCGCCACGCAGGCCGCCGACCCGAGCTCGGAGTGCTCCTCCAGGTAGTAGGCGGCGAGGTGCAGACCGGCACCGGTGCCGACGATCGCACCGAACAACACGATGGGCAGATAACCGAACCAGAACGACGTCTCACGGTGCGCGTGCAAGAGCTCCCCTGCCGGCACCATGAAGTACATCCACCACATGCCGAACGTCAGACCGACGCCGGCGACGGCGACCAGGATCGCCTCGGTGCTCCAGCCGTGGTCGGACACCACCGCGGTCAGGGTCGCCACCGTGCCGACCACACCCTCGCCGAGCGCGATGATGGCCATCAACCCGTACCGCTCGGCGATGTGGTGGGCGTGCCAGGGTGTGCCGCCGGCGCGACGTTCGGCCACCACCGGTCCGGCCATCTCGAAGAGCGTCAGCGCGAGCACCAGCACACCCGTCACCAGCAGCCCGGTGTGCAGGAGAATCACTGCGATCCAACCGATCTGGGCGACCGAGATGATCGCGGCATAGGTCAGGCAGGCCCGCCGTCGCGCCGGATCCTGGCGCGCGGCCCGCAGCCATTGCGCCACCATGGCCACACGCATCACCACATACCCGGCCACCATCACCACGTTGTCGACGTGGCCACCGTGCTCCAACGAGGCGAACATGGCGGGCAACCCGAGCGCCAGGATCAACACGCCGACCATCTGCAGCATGGTCGTCAGCCGGTACACCCAGTCATCGGTGTCGTAGGCCGACGCGAACCAGGTGAAGTTGATCCACGCCCAGCACACCGCGAAGATCGCGAAGGCGAATCCGGCCAGCCCCGCACCGACGTGTCCGGCGGCGAAGGCATGGGCGAACTGCGACGCCGCGACGCCGAATGCGATGACGAACGTCAGGTCGAACAACAGCTCGAGCGGGGATGCCACCCGGTGCGATTCGTGTGGATCACGCCCGGACATGACCGCTATGCCGCGCGGCCGCGCATCAGCAGTGCTCACCGCAGATTCCNGCCGGTCACCGACAAGATTCAACACGCTAGCGTGGGCGCGTGCCCCCGACCGGTGACGATGCCACTGCCGTCGGCGTCGTGCTGGCCGCAGGCATCGGCTCACGTGTCGGAGCCGACGGCAACAAGGCCTACCTGACGCTGGCCGGCAGACCGATGCTGGCCTGGTCGGTACGCGCGGTGGCCGATACCCCGGAGATCGGCCGGGTGATCCTGGTGTACCGACGCGGTGAGTTCGATATCGCCGAGGCGATGGTGCACGCTCAGATCCCCGACCGCCGGGTCGAACTGGTCGAGGGCGGCGATACCCGGCACGAATCCGAGTTCAACATGCTCTGCCACATCGCCGCCGATATCGAATCCGGGTCCGTGGACGTCGTGCTCATCCACGACGCCGCCCGCCCACTGGCCGGGCCGGAGATGATGCGCGCCGCCCTGGACACCGCGCGGCGCTTCGGCGGTGCGGTCCCGGGAATCGACGCGGTCGGTCTGGCCAGGGTGGACACGGACGGTCTGCATCCGCTCGCCGAGTCGGTGGTGCGGGTGCAGACCCCTCAGGCATTCCGCGCCGAGCCTCTTCTGGCCGCCTACCGCCGCGCCGACGCCGAGGCCTTCGACGGCACCGACACCTCGGCCTGTGTACAGCATTTCACCGATGCCGATGTCCGCGTATTTCCCGGTGCTGCAAGCAATCTCAAGGTCACGTATCCGCCGGACATCCGGTTGGCCGAGCATCTGCTCACCGGCAGGCGATAACGGCCTCCAACACCGCCGCGTCCACGGGCAGCTCCGCCGACACCGCATCGGCGTCGCCGTCGACGGTGACCGCCCCCACCAGACTGTCGACGGTGACCGGGTCGGCCAGGCGGTCGAGGCGCATCCCGCGCGGATACTGCAGCTGCCGCAAGGTGGAGCGGTCCACCGTGGCGGTGAGGGTGCCGACGGCATCGACGGTCTTCACGGTGTCGGTGACCGGTATCACCGGCACCACCAGCTCGGCGCCGTCGGCCAGGGCAGCGACCACCCGGTCGACCATGTCCGTCGCCATCAGGGGCTGACGGTGATCGGCCAGCAGCACGTGGGTGGCACCGCGGCGGCCCGCCTGCTCGGCGGCCCGTGCGACGCAATCCGCCCGGGTCGCGGAGGAGTCGACGGGCAGGACCTCGGTGGGCAGACCGGTCAGTGCCGCATCGAATCGGTCCGCGAATGCCTGGTCGACGACCACCAGCACCTGCCCAACGACCTTGGACAGCGATCTCACCATCCGGCACACCGCGGGGTCACCGCCCAACGGCGTGAGCGCGCCGCCCGGGTTCTCCTGCGGGGCGAGGACGATGACGGCGGCGAGTTCCACGGCGGTCAGGGTAGCCCGTTTGCCCAGCGTGATGGCCGGGTAAAGAGCTTGCACGGATCAATGGCGATCCTGTTAGCCTTTTGATCACAAAGGTGTGTAACAAATCGGCCATCCCGCACGACAGAGGGATGTCGCCCGAATCAGTCGGGTGGGGAAAGGTATAAACCACATGCTCAAGGTGTCGCGCACGAAGCTGGCCGTCGTGATCGGCGGGATCGCAGTAGCACTGCCGATGTCGGCCGGGATCGCCTCTGCCCAGCCCGACCTCAGCAATGTCGTCAACACGACCTGCACATACGACCAGGTGATGGCCGCGATGAACGCCCAGCAGCCGGATCTGGCCGCGCAGTTCAACGCTCAGCCGATGGCCCTGGGCATGCTGCGGAGCTTCCTGTCCTCGGGACCGGTGGAGCGTCAGAACACGGTCAACCAGATCGCTGCCTACCCGGGTGCCGCCAGCTACCTCGGCGCGGTGCAGAACCTCGCGGGTACCTGCAACAACTACTGATCGTCGACTACCGATCGTCCCGGTACCGATCATGCTCGTGAAACGTCCCGCCCTCCGATCCGGAGGGCGGGACGTTTCGTTTGCGTGCGGACGCCGCGAGCACACTCACACCCACCGCGCAGGCGAACACCCCCACGATGAGGTGCCGTGGCCAGTCGGACGCCGCATAGGCCCACAGCTGCAGGACGCCCGCGACCAGGGCCAACAGGCCGAACGCGAATCCGGCGATGCGCAGCGCCATGAGACGAGTGTGCCAGGGCACACGGCGAAAGCCGGTTACAGCCCGAGCGATTTCGCGATGATCACCTTCATGACCTCGCTGGTTCCGGCGTAGATACGCGCCACCCGGGCGTCGGTGTACAACCGGGCGATCGGATACTCCATCATGTAGCCGTAGCCACCGAACAACTGCAGACAGCGATCGACCACCCTGGCCTGCATCTCGGTGCAGAACAGCTTCACGCGGGCCGCGTCGGCGGCCGACAGCTCACCGGCGACATGCAGGGCCACCGCGCGGTCGAGCATCGCCTGGCCCGCCTCGACCTCGGCGGAGCAGGCAGCCAGCTCGAACTTGGTGTTCTGGAATGACGAGACCGACGCTCCGAAGATCGTCCGGTCCCTGGTGTAGCGGATGGCCTCCGCTATCGCCGAGCGTGACTGGGCCACCGATCCCACCGCGATGGTGAGCCGCTCCTGGGGCAGGTTCTGCCCCAGGTAGCCGAACGCTTCGCCTTCCTGCCCGAGCACATTGGCCGCCGGCACCCGCACATCGACGAACGAGAGCTCCGCGGTGTCTTGGACCTTGCAGCCCATCTTCTCCAGCTCGCGGCCTCGGGTGAATCCGGGCATCCCGTCCTCGACCACGAACAGCGTCAGACCCTTGCGCCGGTTGTCCGGGTCGGTGGCGGTGCGGGCAACGACGATGACCAGGTCGGCCTGCATGCCGCCGGTGATGAAAGTCTTGGCGCCGTTGAGGATCCAGTCTTCGCCATCGCGGACCGCCGAGGTCCGCATCCCGGCCAGATCGGATCCGGTGCCGGGTTCGGTCATCGCTATGGCAGTCAGCAGGGTGCCGTCGGCCAGTCCGGGGAACCAGCGGGTGCGCTGTTGCTCGTCGGCGTAGTGCAGGAAGTACGGCAGGATCACCTCGAGCTGGGTGCGCACCGTCGACAGCGTCACCAACGCACGGGCCGCCTCTTCCTGCAGCACCACGTTGTAGCGGTAGTCCGGTTCGCCCCCTCCCCCGTACTCCTCGGGAATGGCCATGCCCAGCATGCCCAGCGCACCCATCTTCTCGAACACCGCGCGCGGCATGCGCCCGGCCTTCTCCCAGTCCGGATAGGCGGGCACCACCTCCTTCTCTACGAAGTCGCGGGCGAGCTCACGGAACGCCTCGTGGTCCTCGCTGAACAGATCTCGTTGCACGGCAGGCTCCTTTCGCTCAGGCCACGAGCTCGACGAGGGTGGCGTTGGCCGTCCCGCCGCCCTCACACATGGTCTGCAATCCGTACCGAATACCGTTGTCGCGCATATGGTGGATCATCCGGGTCATCAGCACCGCACCCGATGCGCCGAGCGGGTGGCCCAGTGAGATGGCCCCGCCGAGCGGATTGAGCTTGGCCTCGTCCACCCCGGTCTCTGCGAGCCAGGCCAGCGGAACCGGCGCAAACGCCTCGTTGACCTCGAACACCCCCACCTCGTCGATCCCGACGCCGGACTTTCGTAACACCTTCTCGGTCGCCGGAATGGGGGCGGTCAACATCAGCACCGGGTCGGCTCCGGTGACCGCCCCTGCCCGGTAGCGGACCAGGGGCGTCAGACCCAGGTTCAATGCCTGATCGGAGCTCATGACCAGAAGCGCTGCCGCGCCGTCGGAGATCTGCGAGGAATTCCCGGCGTGGATGATGCCGTCCTCGGTGAAAGCGGGTTTGAGGCCCGCCAGCGTGTCGACCGTGGTGCCCCGCCGGATACCTTCGTCGTCGGTGATCACATCGCTTTCGGTGAAGACCGGCACGATCTGGTCGATGAAGGAACCGGAATCTTGTGCTGCCGCAGCACGTTCGTGCGACCGCGCGGAATACTCGTCGCAGCGGGCCCGCGAAAGCTCCCACTTCTGGCAGATCATTTCCGCGGAGAGCCCCTGGTTGAAGGAGAAATCTTCATATCGGGCAAGCACTTTCGGCCCGTAGGGCTGACCGGTGGTGCGCGCGGCTCCCAGCGGGACACGGCTCATCACCTCGACTCCACCGGCGACCACCACATCTTGCTGACCCGACATGACGGCCTGCACGGCGAAGTCCAGCGCCTGCTGACTCGATCCGCAGGCCCGGTTCACGGTGGTGCCCGGAATCGATTCCGGCCAGCCGGCCGCCAACACCGCGTAGCGACCGATGTTGCTCGATTGGTCGCCCACCTGCGATACGCAGCCCCAGACCACGTCGTCGACGAGCGTGGGATCCACGCCGGTGCGTTCGGACAGTTCGTTGAGCACCAGCGCCGACAAGTCCGCGGCATGCTGATCGGAGAGCCCACCGTTGCGCTTTCCCACCGGGGTGCGCACGGCTCCTACGATGACGGTCTCGCGCATCAGGTCTGCTCCTTCGTCGTGGGCGGTGGCGCCCCGGTGGCGGTGAACTGCGGTCCGATTGCACCCACATCGCGCAGGGCTGCCACTTCGGTTTCGCTGTAGCCAATTTCGGCCAGCACGGTATCGGTGTGCTCGCCGAGTCCCGGAACGGCACCCATGCCCAGCTCGAGGCCGGTGATGACGGGCGGCGGGAGCAACGCGGCGATCTCGCCGTGGGGCGTATCGACCGGCCGCCACCGGTCGCGGGCCGTCAGATGTCGGTGGTTGACGACCTCACCGGGGGTGTTGAAGCGTGAGTTTCCTATCCCGGCGGCATCGGCGATGCGCTGGATGTCATCTAGATCGTGCCGAGCACACCATGATTCGATTGCCGCGTTCAGCTCGTCGCGGTGCGCACAACGTTGGACGTTGGTAGCAAGGCGCTTCTCGTCGGCCAGGTCCGGACGATCGATGATCTCCCGGGCGAGCCGCTGCCATTCTCGATCATTGGTGGTTCCGAGCACCACCGTCTGCCCGTCGCGGGTTCCGTACGCTCCGTAGGGCGCCACGGCCGGCGAACCCATCCCCAAGGGCTGCTGGTCCGTGCCGGAATGCTGGGCGTAGGTCAGCGGATATCCCATGATGTCGGTCATGGTGTCGAACAAGCTGACCGAGACCGCGGGCGCGACATCGCCGCCGCGGGAGGCACGGCCCACCAGCAGGGCGAGAATCGACAGGGCCGAGTAGAGGCCGGTGGTGATATCGGCGACCGGCGGGCCCGGTTTGGCGGGCATGCCCGGATGGCCGGTGGTCGCACATGCTCCGGATTCGGCTTGCACCAGCAGGTCGTAGGCGCGCTTACCCGAGAGCGGGCCGCCCGCGCCGTAGCCGTCGATCTGGACTGGGATCACGTGAGGGTGTCGCCGCCGCAGCTCCTGCGGCCCCACCCCCAACCGGTCGGTGGCGCCGGGTGCGAGGTTGGAGACAAAGGCGTCGGCGCCGGCCAGCAGTCGATGAAGCACATCCAGACCCGCCGGTGACTTCAGGTTCAGCGTCACCGACTGCTTGCCCCGATTCGCCCAGACGAAATGCGCGGCCATGCCGTTGACGACATCGTCGTAGGACCTGGCGAAATCGCCGCCGTCGGGATTCTCGACCTTGATGACCCGGGCCCCGAAGTCGGCGAGCACCCTGGTACACATGGGCGCCGATATCGCCTGCTCCATGGCGACGACCGTGATGCCGGCGAGTGGACCTGTCACACAAATCACATAACCATGCCGACGTAGGCCGGCAGGACACGACCCGGGCAACGCGGGCGCAGAATGCGATTCTCACAATCGGAGATCGGACGTATCCTGGCGCGATGACCGACACCGAACCCGCCTGGAAACAGCGCGCGCTGGAGCGCTCGCTCCGGCCGGCCAAGCTGCGTGCCGCGCAGCGCGTCGAGCGCTTTCTGGACGCCGCCCGGTCGATCATGGCCGAGAAGGGCAGCACCGACTTCACCGTCCAGGAGGTGGTGGACCGCTCCCGGCAATCGCTGCGCAGCTTCTACTTGCAGTTCGACGGAAAGCACGAGCTGTTGCTCGCACTGTTCGAGGATGCACTGGGTCAACTGGCCGACCAGATACGCATTGCCCTCGGCGAGCACACCGATCCGGTCCGACGACTGCGGGTCGCCGTCGGATTACTGTTCACGTCCGCGCGCTCCGAGGCGGCCGTGCAGCGCCCGCTGTTCACCGATGTCGCGCCCCGGCTGTCGGTCTCGCATCCCGCCGAGGTCACGGTGGCCCAGGCGCCCGTGCTGAACCTGCTGTCGGACTTGCTCGCCGACGCGGCAGCGGCCGGCAGGCTGCGGCCCTTCGACGATCCCCGCCGCATCGCCCGGATCACGATGCAGACCGTCATCACCGTCGCGCAGTCCGGTGACGGCGACACCGCCGGCGATTCGATCAGCGCCGACGAGATGTGGGATTTCATCGCGTACGGGATCACCGACGGGGGCTGACGGTTGGCGCACCGTCGTAGGCTCCGACGATGACGACGATCGGCAAAGCACGCTCACTCGGGTTGGTCACCGTCGCCTATCTGGCGGCGGTGGCGGTGGCCGCTGCCTGGCTGTGGTGGGGTCCGTCCACCGCCATCCTGTGGCTGGACACCCTGATCGCCGACGTGCTCGCGACCCTCGTGATCTTCGTGTTCAGCCGGATCTATCGCAATTCGAGCTTCTATGACGCCTATTGGAGCGTCATCCCGCCGTTGCTGCTGTTCTATTGGTGGTATCGATCCGCCCCGGATGTCGATGCGCTGCGCGCCTGGCTGATCACCGTCGTCATCGTGCTGTGGGCTGTCCGGCTGACGGCGAACTGGGTGTACGCGTTCCCGGGACTCCACCACGAGGACTGGCGCTACCCGATGTTCAAGCAGCGGGCCGGACGATTCGAGATCGTGGCCGACCTGGTCGCCATCCATCTCATCCCGACACTGCAGGTTTTCCTCGCGATGGTGCCGGTGTACATCGCCATCACCCGGCCGGATCCGGGTCTGACGTGGTTGAGCTGGGTGGCGGTGGTTGTCGGGCTCGGTGCGGTCGCGTTGGAGTTCGTCGCCGATGTGCAGATGCACCGGTTCGTTGCCGAACGCCGGGAGGGCCAGGCGATGGACAGGGGCCTGTGGAGTTGGTCGCGACACCCGAACTACTTCGGCGAGTTCAGCTTCTGGGCGGCGTTGGCGTTGTTCGGTATCGCGGCCGCACCCGGATACTGGTGGTTGTCGAGCCTTGGCGCGCTCGCCATTCTCGCCATGTTCCTGGGGGCCAGCATCCCGATGATGGAGGAGCGCAGCCTGGCCCGACGCCCCGCCTACCAGGACGTCATCGACAGGGTGTCGCGCTTCGTCCCACGACCGCCGAAAAACTGACCGAAACGCCGAACGGCTGCCTCCGCACAGGAGGCAGCCGTTCGGTCGATCGGTCTGATCAGTAGGTGGGCACGAAGACGTTGTTGATCCACACGCCCCAGTGATTCCAACCGCTGTCCCAGACCTGCGGCTGGCCCTGCGCCCATGCCGGGTCCACGGGCTTGGGCGGCGCCCAGGCCGGCGGGGTGCCGACGGACGGCCCGGCGGGCGGAGCCGGCGGAATCGGATGGGGCTCGGCGGCGGCGACGCCGGCGGCAGCGAGCGGTCCGGCGACAAGGCCACCGGCAACGGCTGCACCCGCGATCAGCTTCTTCACATTCATGTTGTGTGATCCTGTTCTGTGAGAACACCTACCTGAACGCCTGAGCGGGTACCGCCGGCGTCCGAGGGGTAAACGTCATCGCCCAGATCTGTGATCGGGCTCATAAGGCATCCGCTGACAGTCGCGTCCACGACGATGGCGGCCTCTACTAGCCGAGCGGCTACCCTGGTCGGGTGGTTTCAACCGGCGGATCGCTACCTGGTGGCTACAGTGTTGCGCAGGAACGCGTGATCGCCGCATCGCTGGAACTGTTCGGCGCACATGGCGTCAGCGCCACCTCGTTACAGATGATCGCCGATGCCATCGGGGTCACCAAAGCCGCTGTCTACCATCAGTTCAAGAGCAAGGACGAGGTGGTGATCGCCGTCGTGGCCGGTGAGCTCGCCGCGCTGGTGCCGGCGGTCGAGGCCGCCGAGGCCGAACCCGATCGGCAGGCGGCCCGCGACATCTTGCTGGCGCGCATCGTGAACCGAATGGTGACCCGGCGCAGGCTTACTCGCGTCCTGCAATACGACCCGGTCGTGGTGCGCCTGCTCGATGAGCACCCGCCGTTCGTCCGGTTCATGGACCGGTTACACCGGGTGTTGCTCGGCGCCGGAACCGATCCGGCGGCCCGGGTGAATGCAGCGGTCATGTCCGCGGCACTGAGCGCGTCTCTGATCCATCCGCTGGTCACCGACGTCGACGACGCCACGTTGGGCCGGCACATCCTGACAGTGGCCAGACGCATCCTGGTCCCTGCCGAGAACTGACGCCGGGTCCGCTCCGCGGTCATCCGAAACATCTCGGTCGGCCCTCCGGCGCCTCAACTTGTTAGCCTTCGACCATGGATCGACGGTTCGCAGGCCGTAGCGCCTGGTTGGGCGGCGTGCTCGTCCTCGTCCTGATCCTGTCGGGCTGCGCCTCGACGGTGCTCGACGGCCGCGCGGTGTCCATGCTCTACGACCCGCAGCGCGCCGGCGGACTGCCCGCCCGCGACGGACCGAGCGGGCCCCGCCCCGACGCTCCCCCTCCGGTGAGCGTCGCGGAGAACAGTGACGGCGGCCCGGTGGACCAGCTGGTGTCACGGGCGGTCGACGACCTCGAAGATTTCTGGTCACATAACTGGGAGGGCGCCCTCACCGGCACCTACAGCCCCGTGTCGCGACTCGTATCCTATGACGCATCGGATCCCGCGTCCCCCACCGTCTGCGGTAACGAACTCTACGACCTGTCGAACGCCTTCTATTGCTTCGGCGACGACGTGATGGCCTGGGACAGAGGACAGTTCATTCCCGGTGCAGCACAGTACTTCGGCGATATGGGCGTGGTCGGGGTGATCGCCCACGAGTTCGGCCACGCCGTGCAGGCCAAGGCCCATCTGGTCGAGAAGTCGACCCCGGTACTGGTCAAGGAGCAACAGGCCGACTGCTTCGCCGGCGTCTATTTGCACTGGGTGGCATCGGGCAAGTCGCCGCGGTTCGACCTGAGCACCGGTGACGGACTCAATCACGTTCTGGCCGGCGCCATCTACATCCGGGACCCGCTGATGACCCAGGAAGAAGCCATCCTGACCGGCGATGCCCACGGATCCGCCCTCGACCGGATCAGCGCCTTCCAGATCGGGTTTGCCGGCAACGCCGATCAATGTGCCGCCATCGACATGGCCGAGATCACCGAACGTCAAGGCGATCTCCCGAAGTTCCTGTCCTACGACGCCTACGGTGATCCGTCGGCCAGCGACAGCCCGATCGACGAACAACTGCTGACCGGCCTGATGGACACCCTGACCCAGATCTATCAGCCCGACAGCCCGCCGACGCTGAACCTCGACATGGCGCCCTGTCCTGACGCACAGACGGTGTCCCCGGCGTCCTACTGCCCCGCGACCAACACCGTGAATGTCAACCTCCCGACCCTGCAGGCGTTGGGGACGCCGAAGGCCGAGGACCAGGGCGTGCTGCTGCAGGGTGACAACACCGCCCTGTCGATCGTGACGTCGCGGTACGCGCTGGCACTGCAGAAGGAGCGGGGCGATCCGCTGGATTCGGCGATCACGGCGCTGCGCACCGCATGTCTGACCGGCGTCGCGCAGGGCCGGATGGCCGAACCCGGTGGCACCCTGACGCTGTCGGCCGGGGACACCGACGAGGCCATCTCCGGGTTGCTGACCAACGGTCTGGCCGCCAGCGATGTCAACGGCGTGACCGCACCGGCCGGTTTCACCCGCATTCTGGCCTACCGGTCGGGTCTCGGCGGCGACGCCGACACGTGCTATCAGCGGTTCGGTGTCCCGTGACGCGACCACCGAATCCGAATCAGCCGCCGGGACAAGCCCCGCCGTGGTGGACACGGCCCGGTGGTGCGGCACCGCCGGGGCCTCCTCCGCAGGCACCTCCGCGGACGCCATACCCACCGAATCAGGGGCCGCCGACGCAGCGACCTCTGACCCGCCATCAGGCGCCGCCCGCGCCGCCTCGGCAGCCACCGCGGCCTGGGCCGCCGGCACAGCCGCCCCCGCGACAGCCGGCACCGCCGCCGGTACACCGCCCGCCGGTGGACCCGAACCGCTACCTGCTCCGACCGGACCAGCAGGCCGGCGGACGGCAACGGCAACGGCAACGGCAACGGCAACGGCGGACACCGGACCACCGGCGCATTGCCGTCATCGCCGGACTGGCGGCCGCCGCCATCATCGGGGTGGGCATCGGGATCTGGCAGTTCGGGTTCGACCGCACACCGGTGATCAAGGTCGAAGCGGCCGAGGCCGGGGTCCGTGCCATCCTGTCGGATCCGATCAACGGATACGGTGCCAACTCCATCAGCGCACTGCGCTGCAACGGCGGCAAGGATCCGTCCGCAGCCAAGGGTGAAAGTTTCACCTGTGACGTCGAGATCGGCGGGGCCATCCGGCAGGTGTACGCCGAATTCACCGACGACCGCGGCACGTTCGCCGTGGATGGGCCCCGGTGATCAGGTACCGGGACGCTTGTGCTGCTGGCCGTGCACGCCCTCGGCATACGCGGTTTCGGCGTGCTGGGTGAAGTCGATACCGGATAGCTCATCCTCGCGCGTGACCCGGAATCCGATGGTCGCCTCGATCACCTTGCCCAGCAGGAACGACACCGTGAACGCGAACGCGGCGACCACGAGGATGCCCAGTGTCTGCTTGCCCAACTGGGTGATCCCGCCGCCGTAGAAGAAGCCCTCGGGGCCGCCCGAGACGGCCTCGGCAGCGAGCAGACCGATGAGGAAGGTGCCGACCACGCCGCCGACGAAGTGCACTCCCACCACGTCGAGGGAATCGTCGTATCCAGCAGTGAATTTCCACCCGATCGCATACGAACACACCACGCCGGCCACCAGACCGACCAATACGGCACCCAACGGTGAGACGAACCCGCATGACGGCGTGATGGCGACCAGGCCCGCCACGACGCCGGAGGCCGCGCCGAAGGTGGTCGGATGTCCGTCACGGAAGCGCTCGACAGCCAGCCAGCCCAGCATGCCGAGGCACCCGGCGACGAGGGTGTTCAGGAAGATCACCGCGGCCTTGCCATCCACGGCGAAGGCGGAGCCCGCATTGAATCCGAACCAGCCGAACCACAACAGGCCGACACCGAGCAGGACGAACGGAAGATTGTGCGGGCGCATGGCCTCGGATTTGAACCCGATGCGTGGGCCGAGCACCAGTGCGAGCGCCAAAGCCGATGCTCCCGAGACGATCTCGACAACCAGTCCACCCGCGAAGTCGAGCGCACCGAAGGTGGCAAGCCAGCCGCCCGGTCCCCAAACCCAGTGGGCAACCGGCGAATACACGGCCAGGGTCCACACCGCGACGAACAGTGTCCACGCCGAGAATTTCGCCCGGTCGGCGATCGCTCCGCTGACCAGGGCCGCGGTGAGAATGGCAAAAGCCAACTGGAACGTCACGAACAGCAACTCGGGCACATTGGAGCGCACCGCGGAGATATCGATTCCGGACAACCCGAGGTGGCCGAGCCCGCCGATGAGGCCACCGCCGGCGTCCGCACCGAAGGCCAGGCTGTAGCCGGCCACGATCCAGGTGACCGTCACGACCGGAATGGCAATGAAGCTCATCATGATCATGTTAAGCACGCCGGTCGAGCGGACCATGCCGCCGTAGAAGATCGCCAGACCCGGGGTCATCAACAGCACCATCGCGGTGCTGACGAGCAACCAGGCGGTGGCGGCGGGGTCGATCTGCACGCGGGCTCCTTCGTCGGGGCAAAACGCCCGGACGACTATGACACAGCGTGTGCGCCCGCGATCTCGCGATCGGCCTATTTCAGCTATCCGACGGCGACGACGGCAACCGAACGCTGCGGCGGACGCCGTCCGCCGGCCGGCCGACCCACCGGCCGGATCGCGGACTTAGCCAGCGATGCACCACCGGGCGGCAAAGCTAGGTCATTCGCCGAACCAGCCCATCCGGAGGATTTGCCAGAACTGTGTCGGGACGTGAAAACGGCAATTGACCAGCAGATTTCGCCCAATCCTGCGTATTCTTCGGTTCGCTCAGCAGTTTTTACGTGGGCGTCAACCAGGAGTGGGGAGCTATTGATGACGGTGGATGGAACGCGGGAAGCGCGTCCGGACTACGCGGGTGACCGCCGAGCCCAGCAGGCACGGCTATGGCTCGGCGCGGGGGCGATGACCTTGGGCATGGGAGCCGCAATGCTCGGCGGCGCGGCCATTGCGGCCGCCGACTCCTCAGACGCCCCCGCGGGCCCCTCCCGCACCGGCTCCTCCGACAGCTCGGATTCCTCGTCCTCGGATGCGGGGTCGACCTCCCCAGGGACAACGAAGAACGGCGGCGGATCGTCGCGGGACACCGTCGGCTCGTCATCGGACGATTCCGAGGACAGTGTCGGTTCGCGCGGTAAGGACGACTCCGACGAAGCCGACGACTCCGACGACAGCTGGGGTGCCACGTCTCCCACCCGTGGCTCCGACCTCGACGAGGACGATGCGACCTCTGAGGAGACCATCGGAGGTTCCGAGGAGAACGTCACCGAGGAAGTCACCGAAGAGGTCGCCGAAGAGGTCGAGGCCGTCGACGATGACAGCCCGGTGGGTACCGGCGGGGCGCACACGTCCACAAGCACCCCGCAATCACCGGCCGACAATCCCCCGGTGATCTCGGACGGTTCGTCGACGACCACGTCACCGGACACCGACAGCACTCCCCTTGCCACGCCGGCGGTCACCGACAGCGGGTTGAGCACCATCTCCGGATCCGCGGGCGCCAGTTTCTATACTTTGGCCTCCACCTCGAGCGCAGTGGGGCGCGCGGCGGCGCTGTCTCCGGCCGCTGTGCCTGCCGCTGCGGTCGCGCAGGCGAGCAACCCGTTCGGCCTGCCCACTCCCGAAGAATTGCTGCGCGGACTGCAGGAACTCGGCACCAATCTGTACTTCGCCGTGATGAACCAGCTCTACGGGTTCCAACGCAGCCTGACGGCACTGCGCGACGATGTGATCGGCATCCTCGGGTTCACCCAGGAGGTGATCACCAGGTCGCTGCCGTTCGGTAATCCGACAGGCAATGCCCAGTACTTCGTGCAGGCCGACGACTACCTCTCGGGTGCGCTGGCCACCGTGGCCATGGCCTACGCGCAGTTGACCCAGGGCGCGGTAGATCTGCAGGGCTTCCTGGCCGCCGCGTCGAACACCGCAAGCCTGGTCAAACCCGGCACGATGGTCTACCTCGGCCCCGGTATGCGGATCGTCTATTGGACGGACAGCTATGAAGTGCTGCAGGACAAGGACGTTCGCATCATCATGCGCAGCTACGGCACCAACCAGGCGAGCAAGGCGTACAACGACCTCACCAACGGCCTGACAGATCCCACCAAGGCCATGATCGTCGCGATCAACGGTCCGGTATCGGACCTCACGGGCGACCGCCAGAAGACGGTCGTCGTCATCGGTGTCGACAACGTCAACGGAACAGTCACCATAAATGATCCCACCCGGGCCGACGGGCAGGGTCTGGTGATGAGTTATGACGACTTCATGGATGCCTGGGGGTCGAACAAATACCAGTTGGTCACCACCCAGCTCACCAGCTCGCCGAACGTGGCACCGGACGCGTCCGAGACCAGGTGGGTCTGGTCCTTGCCGTCGATTCAGCAGATCGGTTCGCGGGTCGCCGCGGCGTTCGTGCACCAGGTTCAGGTCTTCCAGGAGAACGTCACCGACCTAAGCAACGATCTGTCGCGCACATTCGGTATCGCACAGCCGGAGCCCATCGGCCCGCCGTCGGCCGGTGATACCGAGTACGGGAACTACCTTGCCAACTACCAATACTGGAAGTACCAAGGCAGTTTCGGCACATGCGCACTGATGGCCACCTCCGCCGTCATCGCCCAGTTGACCGCAAACGGTATGCCGGTCGACATGGATGCGATAGCCGCCGAGGTGCAGCAGCTGGCGGAGACACTGCCCAGCGGCATCAAGGTCGGTATGCCGATCTACACCGAGGGCAAGGGCGGAACCTTCTCCGCCGACGTCATCACCCTGCTCAACAGGTTCGGTATCAACGCCGACTACACCACGTATCTCAAGAACGAGGGATCGCTGGCACTGGACAATATGACCGCCGCCCTCGACCAGGGCCAGTCGGTGATCGTCGCCGTGAACAACAAAGTGATCTACGACGCGTGGAACAAGCAATTCTTGGGCGAGAACTGGGCGCGATTCCGCGACGGCCTGGACGACGCCAATCACGCTGTCACCGTGCTCAGCGTCAACATGACCAAGGGCGTCGTCTACCTCAACGACAGCGCATTGCTGAACGGGCAAGGCTTGGCCGTACCGCTCGATCAGTTCATGAAGGCCTGGGAGACAGGAAACTTCTCGCTCACCACCGCCGAACGGGACAGTAGCGTCGCCGGCTGAGGCCGAGTATTCGCTGGCGGGTGATGAGGCCTTTCATGCCGCATCACCCGCCTGATCTCGCAACCACCCTTTTCGTCCCGGTCAACTCCGACTCCAGTCAAGGATCCTCATGTCTTCCCGCACAGTCCGGCTCACCGCAGCCGCCGCCATCACCGCAACCGCCACCCTTTTCGCCGTCCCCGGTGTGGCGGTGGCCGACCCGTTCGACGATGACGAGGGCACCGTGCAGGTCGACTCGCCGCCCGCGGAAGAACCTGCCGAGGAACCACAACAAGAGCCTGAACCGCAGCCGGAACCGGAACCCGAACCTGCCCCGGAGCCTGAGCCACAACCCGCACCGGAACCCGAACCTGCGCTCGGCTCAGCACCGGATCCCGAGCCGGACCAGGCCGGTGAGACCGGTCCTCAGCAGGACGATCCGAGCGCACCCTCCGACGGCCCCGGTGCGGACGCCGACACATCGCCAGGCGCCGATGATCCGGCGCCGTCCGAGCAGGCACCCGACGACGAGACCACCCCCGATGACACCACCCCCGATATCGCCTCCCCTGATATCGCCGATATCGATGCCGGCGACCTGGAGGCGGCAAAACGTGCGGAGCCCGAATTCAGCGAGGCCACCGAAGCATCGGCGACACAGATCGAACAGCTGCAGAGCCTCGTCGAGTCGGAATACCTTTCGGAGTCCAGTTCGGTCGTCACTCAATGGGACTCGTCCTGGGTTCAGTACACCCAGTGGTATCAACCGATGCTGATCAGTCCGTATCGCACCCCTGTGACCATCGCCTACGTCGCGGACGGGCGACCATACATCACCGAGCTCGCGCCGCTGCGTCCGACGGTTCTCACCGTGCCGCAGGCGGGCGTGCACAGCTTCACCGCGGTGGTCAACGATCCGGCCGGCAAGGTGACGAACGTGTCGGTGGGTAGCTTCTCCGGTGGCGGCTATGTTCCCGCGCCCGGCCAGCCCCCTCCCGCCAAGCCCGCCGTGCCGACGACGTATGACAACGTGCTGGTGTCCTTCAAACTCGGCGATGCGTCGTACAAGCCTGTGGTCGTCAAGAAGGTGGTCGACCTCGGTGACGATCCGGCCCGGTCACTGACCAAGGTGCTGCTCGACGAGGAGACACCGGCGTGGGGCACTTGGGGCCCCACCGATTCCGGGCGACGCAGCTTCACGGTGTCGCTGACCGATCGCCTTCCCGGACTGAGCACACCGGGAACCGACCTGCCGCCCGGCTACCGCCTGCAGGCCGAGGAGCGCAGCACCGCGGAGAAGACCGACTCGTCGACGCCGGTGCTCGCCTGGGTCGCCGCCGGTCTCGGCGGGATCGCGGTGCTGGCCGTGATCGGCGCCGTGGTGAGCGCGCGGCGACGACGCCAGGGCTGATCGGACTACGCGCAGGCTCAGCACTGGTCAGGGAAAATCTGCGCTCCGAGATAGGTTTTCGTTCTGCCGGAGTTCGGCCAGGGTCTGCTCCAGCTCGTCGATCACCGCGTCATATCCGCCATTGCCGAGCACCAGTCGGCGAGGCGGCGGGTCCTGAGCCATCGCGGCGATCACCGCACGGGCACCGCGGTGCGGATCACCTGGCTGAACACCGTCCATCTCGACGAAGGTTGCGCGGACCTGCTCGAGCATGTCGCGATACTCCGAAATCGGTTCGGTGATCGGCTCGTTGGCGAAACCTGCGTAGGCGTTCGTGCGAAACGCGCCCGGTTCCACGGCCAACACCGAGATGCCCTGCCCGGCGACCTCGGCGCGCAGCGCATCGGTCACGGCTTCGATGGCGAACTTCGTCGCGCTGTAGTAGCCGAAGCCGGGGGCCGACACCAGCCCCGCCACCGAGGAGACGTTGACGATCCACCCGTTTCCACGGGCACGCATCCCGGGCAACACCGCACGCGTCACGGACAGCACGGCGAAGAAGTTCAGTTCGAACATCGCCCGCAATGCGGACTCGTCCATGCCCTCGATCGATCCGTACCAACCGCGGCCTGCATTGTTGACCAACACGTCGATACCACCGAACCGCGCCTCGGCGGTCTGTACCGCGCGCCGCACCTGGGCGGCATCGGTGAGTTCCAGCGGCACCACGAGAACCCGGTCGCCGTACTGATCGGCCCAATCCGCCAGCTCTTGCGGGCGCCGAGAGGTGATCGTCACGCGGTCCCCCGACTCCAACGCCGCCTCGGCGAACGCCATCCCGAAATTGCCGGGCGTCCCGCCGGTGATGAACCATCGCCTGCTCATGGCTCGCACACCAATCGGCTGATCGACGCCCCGGCCAACGTGAAACGGAAGTGCAGGTCGACTACCCCGCCGGGGAAATCGCCCTCCAGATGCTGAGTCACGTCAACACCGTTGTCGGTCGTGGTCGCCCCGACGAACTCGGAGGTATAGGTGAACTCGCCGGCCGACGCGGTCAGCCAGGCATCGATCTCATCGCGACCCGTGTAGTCGCGGCCCTCGTCGGTCACCACTGCGTCGGCGGTGAAGGTGGCGACTGCTCGGCCGTCCTGCGGGGTGGCGTGGGTGATCATGAACGTCTTTACGGGGTCTGGGAGCGCATCCCATTCGGTTGTGGTCATGGCACCACCGTCGGGCTTCCCCTAAGGGGAAAGTCAACACCCTGGTCGAATCGCGCCGCGCTCTTGACCTTCCCCCAGGGGCAACCTTCAAGATGGCCTTGTCCGCCACGTGGACGGCCAACGATAGAGGAGGACACTGTGGGCGCACAGGTCTCGATCGGTGACTTCGCGGTGATGACCAGTCTGAGCAGAAAGGCGCTTCGCCACTATCACGACATCGGCATCCTCGAACCCGCCCACATCGACCCGTACACCGGCTACCGCTTCTACGACACCAGCCAGGTCGATCACGCGCACATCATCCGCCGATTCCGATCGCTGGGCATGTCCATTCCCGATATCAAGGCGCTGTTGAGCACCGAGGATGCCATCGCCCGCACCGAGATCATCACCACCCATCTCGAGCAGATGGAGGCGCAACTGCAGCAGACCCGGGACACCGTCGGCGCGCTGCGTGAGTTGCTCTCCCCCGTCAAGCCTCCGGCCGAGGTGGTTGTGCGCCAGGAGTCGTCGCTCGCCGTGTGGTCCGTCGGCGAGACCATCGATGTGTCCGATATCGACGATTGGTTCGCGGCAGCGTTGCAGCACCTGCGAAAGGCGGTCGCCGCGGCCATGGGCGCACCGACCGCGGTGACCCCGGGCGGACTCTATGAACGCGCGTTGTTCCTCGAACAACGAGGCAGCGCAACGCTGTTCGTGCCCGCGCCGCCATCGGCGGAGCCTCCCGACGGAATCGATGCCGCCACCCTGCCCAGGTCCGAATTCGCGGTGCTGACCCATCCGGGCGGTCACGACGGCATCGACCGCAGTTACGCCGCGCTGGGAATCTATGTCAACGAGCACCTGATCAGCGGCCAGGGACCGATCCGCGAGCACTACATCGGCAGCACCCTGGCAGAACCGACAGCGTTCACCGCCACCGAGATATGTTGGCCGATCTTCAGCACCACCGCGGCGACGGACTGACGGCGGTCGCCGCAGGTCGGTCACTTCACTTCTGTAGTGCGCGAGGGGGGACTCGAACCCCCACGTCCGAAGACAATGGGACCTAAACCCATCACGTATGCCAATTTCGTCACTCGCGCTCTGACGGTCAGACTACCGCCTCCCGTCAGAACGATGTTGTCAGAGGTCTGCCCTAGCGTCGGTATGAACGAGGGGGGCTCGATGCACACGCAGGACGACTTCACACGGGTCCGACGGCTCATCGATGCGGGCTTGAACGACTGTGCGATCTCCAGACAGACCGGCATTCCCCGTCGCACCGTATGCGACTGGCGCCGCGGCAAGAGCGCGGTGATGCCGCGGTCGACGTGCCGCTACCACGACTACAGCATGCTTCCGTCCGATGCGTACAGCTATCTGTTGGGGTTGTATCTAGGCGACGGCTACATCAACCGTTCCCGTTACCTGTTCCGGCTGCGGGTGACCCTCGACAAAAAGTATCCGGGGATCATCGAGGGTTGCCGGGACGCGATAGACAAGATCATGCTCGGCCAGCATGCGACGGTGTTTCCTCGGGTCACCGGCTGCGTCGATGTATCGCTGTACTCGAAGCACTGGCCGTGCATCTTCCCGCAGCACGGACCCGGGCCGCAAACACCTTCGCCCGATAGTCCTGGAACCCTGGCAGCAGGCCCATGTCGACGCCGCCACCGAGGAGTTCGTCCGTGGCCTCATCCACAGCGACGGGTGTCGGGTGGTCGCCAACGATCGCGGGGTCGCCAGCATCCGCTATCACTTCACCAACCACTCGACGGATATCCGCAATCTCTTCTGCGCGGCCCTCGATCGGCTCGGTATCCCGTGGACCCAGAACAGTCGCTACATGATCGCCGTACATCGCAAGGCGGCGACCGCACGACTCGACCAGTTCATCGGGCCAAAGACCTGAGATCGGCGGGCGGTAAAGTTGATCTATGTCCACTACACGACGTAGGAGACCGGCGCTCATCGCGCTGGCCACCGTCGGTGCCACCGGCTGCATGCTGCTGGCCTGGTGGCAGTGGACCCGCTACGAATCGAACTCGGGCACCTTCCTGAATCTGGGATACGCCCTGCAATGGCCGATGTTCGCCGCGTTCTGCGTCTACGCCTACTACAAGTTCGTCAGGCTGGAGGACGCGCCGCCGACCTACGAGGAGCCCGCGGACACCAGCCGCGCCACCGAGATCCCCGCCGGCCTGCTCCCCGAGCGTCCGGCCGCCGCGTCGACCGTCGATGACGACCCCACCCTGCGCGAATACAACGCCTACCTGGCCGAGTTGGCCAAAGCGGACACCCCCGAGGACAGGAACACCAGATGAGCACTCCCGAAAGCCAGGAAACCCAGACCCCCGCCGTTCCGCTGCCCTCCATCCAGAAGGCGCTGGCGAGCTACCGGGTACTGGCGTGGGCAACCGGCCTGTGGCTGATCGCGTTGTGCTACGAGATGGTCATGAAGTACGGCTTCAACGACGACTCGCTGAGCTGGATCGCGGTCGTGCACGGCTGGGTGTACTTCGCCTACCTGATCGCCACGGCGAACCTGGCCGTCAAGGTGCGCTGGCCACTGGGCCGCACACTGGGCACCCTGATCTCCGGCACCGTGCCCGTGCTGGGCCTCATCGTCGAGCACTTCCAGACCCAAGACGTGAAGAAGCGGTTCGCTCTGTAGCCGCCGTCGGGCGCACCGCCGGTATCAGCAGCGCGCCCACCGCCGACACGGCCGAGACCGCGGCGGCGACGATCAGCGCAGCCCGGAAACCGTCGAGGGTCGGCACCTCGTGACCGCCGGCCGTCATGGTCATCCCCGCCAGGATCGCCCCGATCACCGCGCTGGAGATCGAGGTGCCCAGCGACCGCGCCAGCGCGTTGAGGCCGTTGGCCGCGGCGGTTTCCGAAAGCGGCACCGCGGCGTTGATCAACGCAGGCATCGACGCGTAGGCGAAGCCCACCCCGATGCTCACCAGCACGTTGAGCACCAGCACCTGCGGGCCGCCGCCCAGTAGCCACAACCCCGCCAGATACGAACCGGCGATCACCACGCACCCGATGCACAGCGTGAACCTCGGACCCCGGGCTCCGGCCACCCGCGCCGCGAACGGCGCCACGAGCATCATCGCGATCCCACCCGGGGCCATCCACAGCCCGGCCTCCAACATCGACATGCCCAGCCCGTAACCGGTCTCGGCCGGAAGCTCGAGCACCTGCGGCGCGATCAGTGAGAGCGCGAACATCGCGAAGCCGACCCCGACCGAGGCGATATTGGTGATCAGCACCGGCGGGCGCACCGAGGTGCGCAGGTCCACGACCGGCGAATCGAACCGCAGCTGCCAGGCGACGAAGATCGCGCAGACCACGAGCGAGGTTCCGAACATCCCGATCGTCACACCGGACGTCCAGCCCCAGTCGCGCCCCTTGGTGATACCCAGCAGCAAGGTCACCAGTCCCGCCGCAAGCAGAAGCGCGCCAAGCGGATCGAGGCGGTCGGTCGAACTGGCGGGCACCGCAGGCACCAGCGTGGCGAAGAGCACCAGCAGCACGACACCGATGGCCGCGGCGAACCAGAACAGCGCATGCCAGGACAGGTGTTGGGCGATGGCCGCCGACAGCGGCAGACCGAGGGCGCCGCCCACCCCGAGCGAAGAACTCATCAACCCCATGGCGCTGCCGACCCGCTCGGCGGGCACGGAAGCCCGCAGGACGCTGATGCCCAGCGGGATGATGGGGATGCCCAGGCCCTGCATCCCGCGACCGATGACGAACGGGATGAGGGTGCTGCTCGAAGCGGCGATCACCGAACCCGCGATCAACACCGTCGCGCAGACCAGCAAGATGCGTTTCGGACCGTACAGATCGCCGAGCCTGCCGAACACGGGGGTGGCCACGGCCGCGGTGAGCAGGGTCGATGTGATCGCCCACGATGCGTCAGAAGCGCTGGTGCCGAGCAGCTTTGGCAGTTCGGGTATCAGCGGGATGAGCAGTGTCTGCATCAATGACACGCTGATACCGGCGGCGCACAGCACCGCGATCAGCACACCGGGATGGGCCGCCGAGACTCTCCGGAAAGGCCGCGGCCGATCGACTGACACCACGCCCGGGAGCATTACACGTTAGCTGCGCTAGGCAAAATCCCGATGGTGGTCCGGCTCGGAAGCGCCGGCGATCAGGCCAGCGCGCGCAATTGCGGGAGCAACAACGTCAGCGCCCGGCCACGATGCGAAGCGGCATCCTTCTCCGCGGCCGACAGCTGTGCCGCCGACCGCGCGGAGTCCGCGGGCACGAAGATCGGGTCATATCCGAAGCCGCCGTCACCACGCGGCTCCCGGGCGATCGTGCCCACCCATTCGCCACGCACCACGGTCTCCCCTGCCGCAGAGACGAGCGCACACGCCGAGACGAAAGCCGCGCCGCGCCGGTCGTCGGGCACATCGCGCAGCTGACCCAGCAGCAGCTCGAGGTTGGCGCGGTCATCACCGTGCGCACCGGACCACCGCGCCGACAACACCCCGGGCATACCGTTGAGTGCGTCGACGGCCAGCCCGGAATCGTCGGCGACCGAGGGCAACCCGGTCGCGGCGAACGCATCGCGGGCCTTGGCCAGTGCGTTGTCCTCGAAGGTGGCACCGGTCTCGGGTGCCTCGTCGAACTCGGGGACCTCGGACAGCGACACCAACTCCACGCCATCGATCCCGGCCGTGTCGAGGACCCGGCGCAGCTCGGCCAGTTTCTTGGCGTTGCGCGAGGCAACCAGTAGCCGGGTCAGCTTCCGAACACCTTCTTGGAGGGACCGCTGGGCTCGGGCAGCACGCCGGGATAGGGCAGCTCCAGTGCCGCCCGCTGGATGGCGAACAGCTCCTCGCAACCGGCGAGCGCCACATCCAGCATCTTGTCCAGCGTCGAGCGCGGGAAGGTGGCCCCCTCACCGGTGCCCTGGATCTCCACCAGCGTGCCGGTATCGGTGGCGACGACGTTCATGTCGACCTCGGCGCGCGAATCCTCGGTGTAGGGCAGGTCCAACCGGACCCGGCCGTCGACCACACCGACCGACACCGCGGCGATGGCACAGGACAGCGGGCGCGGGTCCGACAACTTGTCGCCTGCGGCCAGGTAGGTCACCGCATCGGAGAGCGCCACATAGGCGCCGGTGATCGCTGCGGTGCGGGTACCACCGTCGGCCTGCAGCACATCGCAGTCGATGGCGATGGTGTTCTCACCGAGCGCGCCGAGGTCGATACACGCCCGCAGTGACCGGCCGACGAGCCTGCTGATCTCCTGGGTGCGCCCGCCCACCTTGCCCTTGACCGACTCGCGGCCCGAGCGCTCATGGGTGGCTGCCGGCAACATCGCGTACTCCGCGGTCAACCAGCCCTGTCCGGAGCCCTTGCGCCAGCGCGGCACACCCTCGGTCACCGAGGCCGTGCACATGACGCGGGTCTGGCCGAACTCCACCAGTACGGAACCCGCCGGATGGGAGGTGAAACCGCGGGTGATGACCACTGGCCTCAGCTCGTCGTCAAGCCGGCCGTCTTCTCGTCTGGACACGCTGCCACCCTAACGCGGCATCAATGCCGACGAACTCAGTGGCGGGTCACGTCGATGACTTCGCCGCACACCACCGCGTGCACCGGGCCGTCGAACTCGGCCTTGGCCTCGCTGATGACATCCTCGCGAGACGTCCACGGCGGGATGTGGGTCAGCAGCAGTTTCCCGACGCCGGCGCGGGCGGCGATCTGACCGGCCTCGGTGCCCGACAGGTGCAGATTGGGCGGGCGCTCGGGGGAATGGGTCCAGGATGCCTCGCACAGGAACACGTCGACACCGCGCGCCAACTCGACCACCGCATCGCAGATGCCGGTGTCGCCGCTGTAGGCGAAGGTCACGCCGTCGCGATCGGTGAAGCGCATGCCGTAGGACTCGGTGGGGTGGCACACCAGCCGCGGTTCGACCGTCAGCGCTCCGAGCCGCACCGCTTGGCCGTCGACCCAGGGCTGGACGTCGAAAATATCGGAGACATCGTCGATCTCGCCGCCCTCGGGCGAGGATGCCGCGCCGAGCCGCTCCCAGGTGTGCGAAGGACCGAACAACATGGCCCGCCCCTTGGGCGGGGACGGGTGGTACCGGCGCCACACGAACAGGCCGGGCAGATCCAGGCAGTGATCGGCATGCAGATGCGACAGCAGGACGTTCACCGCACCGGGGTCGGCGTGCCGCTGCAGCGCGCCGAGCACCCCGCCGCCGAAGTCCAGGACCATGGGCGCGGTGTCGGGCTCGGTCAGCAGATATCCGGACGCGGGCGAATCGGGGCCGACAACACTGCCGGAACAACCCAGTACGGTGATTCGCACAGCACTAGCTTGCCACGTCGGTCAGCGGCGCGACGAAAGCATGACCGCATTCAGCGACAAGATTCATTTTGTGTCCGCACCGTGATGCACGACATGGCCCGCGGGCCGGGTCAGGAGCGCAGCGCTGCCGGGCCTGTGCGCGTGGTGCGGGCCTTGCGCTCCGGACCGGACAGCACATAGGCGGCGATCAGCCCGGCGATCGCACCGGACAGATGTCCCTGCCAGGACACCCCCGGCGCACCGGGCAGCACCCCGAACAGGATGCCGCCGTACACCAGCGCGACGATCACCCCGACGACGATCTCCCAGGCCTTGCGGCTGAAGAATCCGAACACGATCAGAAACGTCAGCCAGCCGAAGATCAGCCCGGACGCGCCGATGTGATTGGTGGTGCACTGCACCCCCACATAGGGGCAGTGCGCACCGATGTTGCCGATCAGCCAGGTGCCGAACCCGCCGAGTACCCAGATGATCGCGGTGGCGCCGAGGAACCGCCCCATGCCGGCCAACGTCATCAGGAAGCCGAGCACCAGCGCGGGCACGGTGTTGGCGATCAGATGGGGCCACCCGCCGTGCAACAGCGGCGCCCACAGGATGCCCCACAGCCCGTCGGTCTGCAGCGGGCGAATCCCGTCCTGGTCGAGGCGATGGCCGAGAACGGTGTCGATGATCTCCATGACGTAGAGCAGCGCCACGAAAGAGACGATCGTGACACCGCCTACCACCCAGGCCGGCCGATTCTTCGGTGACCGGGTGTCGGGGAGATTCATGCCCGCTCGCTCATGCCCAGAGTTGCCCTTCCAGTGCGTCTTCCGCATCGTCCAGGCTACCGGCGTAGGCACCGGTGGACAGATACTTCCACCCGGCGTCACAGATGGTGAACGCGATATCGGCGCGCTCGCCGGCCTTGATGGCCTTGGCGCCCATACCGAGTGCGGCGTGCAGGATGGCGCCCGAGGAGATGCCCGCGAAGATGCCCTCCACCTGGACCAGCTCACGGGTGCGCTTGACCGCGTCGAAGGCGCCGACCGAGTAGCGGGTGGTCAGGATCTCCGGGTCGTACAGCTCGGGGACGAAACCCTCGTCGATGTTGCGCAGCGCATAGACACCTTCGCCGTAGCGCGGTTCGGCGGCGACGATCTGCACCCCCGGCACCTGCTCACGCAGGAACCGCCCCGTGCCCATCAGGGTGCCCGTGGTGCCGAGACCACCGACGAAATGGGTGATCTCGGGCAGGTCGGCGAGCAATTCCGGACCGGTGGTCTCGTAGTGTGCGGCGGCATTGGCCGGGTTGCCGTACTGGTAGAGCATCACCCACGAGGGATTCTGTGCGGCAAGCTCTTTGGCGTGTGCGACCGCGGTGTTGGAACCACCTTCGGCGGGCGAGAAGATGATCTTGGCGCCGTAGAGCTCCAGCAGTTGGCGTCGCTCGATCGAGGTGTTCTCCGGCATCACGCAGATCATCTGGTAGCCCTTGAGCAGCGCCGCCATGGCCAGGGAGATACCGGTGTTGCCGCTGGTGGGTTCCAGCAGCGTGTCCCCCGGCTTGATCAGCCCATCGCGTTCGGCCTGCTCGATCATCCGCAGCGCGGGCCGATCCTTGATCGACCCGGTGGGGTTGCGGTCCTCCAGCTTGGCCCACAGCCGCACATGCGGACCGTCGGCGCCGTCCTCCCAGCGCGGTGACAGCCGCTGCAAGCCGACCAGCGGGGTGTTCCCGAGGGCTTGCAGCAGCGAGTCGTAACGCACGCCTAGCCGCCCGCGACGGCGGGCAGGATCGTCACCGAATCGCCGTCGCCGATCGCGGTGTCCAGTCCACCGGAGAACCGGACGTCCTCGTCGTTGACATAGATGTTGACGAAGCGGTGCAGCTTGCCCGCGTTGTCCGAATCGATCAGACGGTCGGAGATGCCCGGATAGTTGGACTCCAGATCGGCGATGACGGCCTGCAGGGTTTCGCCGTTGGCTTCGACGCGCTTCTCCCCGCCGGTGTGGGTGCGCAGGATGGTCGGAATCGACACGGTTACGGACACGGTGGCCTCTCTCAGGATTCGTAGTTCTCGACGATGCTGACTGGTTCTTCGGTGACGACGCCGTCGAGGATGCGATAGCTGCGCAGTTCGTGCGCTTGCGGGTCGCGGGTCGAGACCAGGACATAGTGGGCGTCCGGTTCGGAGGCGAAGGAGATGTCGGTGCGACTCGGGTAGGCCTCGGTCGCGGTGTGCGAGTGGTAGATGACGACCGGGACCTCGTCGTTGTCATCCATCTGGCGCCACACCTTGAGCTGTTCACCGGAATCGAACCGGTAGAACGTCGGCGACCGCTCGGCGTTGACCATCTGGATGAACCGTTGCGGACGGTCCGAACCTTCCGGGCCGGCGATCACGCCGCAGGCCTCGTCGGGATGGTCGGCGCGCGCGTGGGCCACCATGGCGTCCACCAGGTCGGCGCGGATCACCAGCACGTCAGTACTCCGTCTCTCTTGCAGATGCGAACGCTCCGGGCAACAGGCCACGGTAGGTAGGTATTCCGGCGATCGACTCGGCGGCCAGCACGCCGACGAGGACGGCCCGGGCCAGGCAATCGGCCGCGGCCGCCCCCAACGCGGTCACCAGCGCAGTCTCCGGGGACATCGCGGCGGGCACTTTCGCCGAGGGCGGCACCTGCACCGCGCCGGTCGCCAGCGCGAAGACGGTGTCGCCGTCCACCGGGGTATGGGCCGGCCTGATGGAATGCGCGAGCCCATCCTGGGCGGCGATCGCCAGCCGCCGGCATCCCGCCGGGCTCAGCTCGGCGTCGGTGGCCACGACGGCGATGGTGGTGTTCAACGGGCTGCTCTTGGTGTTCAGCGCCGCGAACTCGGCGATCTGTTCGTGCGGCGGGGCGCTCAGGCCGAAGTGGGCGGTCAGATCGGACATCCAGGGCAACCCGGTGGCCGGATCGATGACGTTGCCACCGGAGTTGACCGCGACGATGGCCCCGACGGTCACGCCCAGTTCTGGCAGCCTGATCGAGGCGGTGCCCAGTCCGCCCTTGAGCACACCGGCGCGCGCACCGGCGCCTGCGCCGACATTGCCGACCGCCGCCCGGTCGCTCGACTCGGCCGCGGATTTCACAGCGGCGTAACCGAATTCAGCGGTGGGCCGGCAACCCCAGCCACCGACCGGCAGGTCGAAGATGACCGCACCGGGGACGATCGGCACCACGCCACCGTCCATCGCGACACCGCGCCCCTGCTCCTCAAGCCAGGTCATCACGCCGTCGGCGGCGGCCAACCCGTAGGCGCTCCCGCCGGTGAGCACCACCGCGTCGACATGGCGCACGCTGTTGGCCGGATCGAGCAGATCGGTCTCGCGACTCCCCGGCGCGCCGCCGCGGCAATCGACGGCGCCGACGGTGCCCTCCGGTGCCAGCACGACGGTGCTGCCCGCAGCCCAGCCCGCCCCGAGGGTGACATCGTCATCGATGCGGTGATGATGCCCGACGCGGATTCCCGCGATATCGGTGATGGCGCCGAAGTCGGTCATCGGGTCTGCCCCATCAGCCCGAGCACCAGATACTCCTGCAGCACGGTCAGCCACTGGTAGACGTCCAGGTGTCCGGCCATCGGGTGTCCGACCGGCAACTGGTCCAGCCCGCCGGGACCGATCTCGAGCATCGAGCCCAGCGCCAACCGCACATCGTTGACCGCCGATGCCCAGGCGTGCGCATCGTCCTCGGACAGCTCGAACTTGCCGCCGCCGTCGGGCAGTGTCTCCAAAAGGCGTTGCGCCGATTGCCGTTTCGCGTCGATGATGGTCGGCTCATACAGGCTGCGCAGCGCACTGTTGAGACTGTCGGCAGCCGAGGAGCCGGCCGGGTGCTCGGTGCGGGCCCGATAGAAATCGGGCAGCAGCCGTTTCATCGTCTCGTCCTCGGGTGGCGCCGAGTGGCCGGTCTTGATGCCGGTCAGTTCGCTGAGTTCGTCGGTCGGAGCGGCGGATTCACGGTCGTCGAGCATCCCGGCCAGCGAGGCGACCAGGTTACGCAGCAGATCCGCTTCGTGCGGGGCCAGCGAGGACCGGAATCGGGGGCCGTCGGCGCCCTCCAGGCGTTTCCATTTGCGCACCGGTCAGCGGTCCTGCTGCATGGTCGCCCACAGGCCCGCCGAGTGCAGCTTGGTCACGTCGACCTCCATCGACTCCCGGCTGCCGGAGGACACCACTGCCTTGCCCTCGGTGTGCACCTGCATCATCAACTTGGTGGCATGTGGTTCGGAGTAGCCGAACAGTTTCTGGAACACATAGGTCACATACGACATCAGGTTCACCGGGTCATCCCACACGATCGTCACCCAGGGGCTGTCGGTCGCATCGCGACTCTCGGTGGCCTCGTCCTCACGGGTACCCGGCCGAGTCCGCGCTGGGGTAACCATGCCCGACAGACTACCGGGGTGGTACTTGCCGCCCGAATCGGAACCGGACCGATACGGTTGGGGACGTGAACGACCCCGCCGGCACCGCACTGCTGACCGACAAGTACGAGCTGACCATGCTCGCCGCGGCACTGCGCGACGGGTCGGCGCACCGGCGCTGCACCTTCGAGGTGTTCGCCCGCAGGCTTCCCGACGGCCGCCGTTACGGGGTGGTGGCCGGCACCGGACGCTTCGTGGATGCGCTGGCGCACTTCACCTTCGATGCGGACGCGTTGGACACCGTCGCCGACTTCCTCGACGAGCAGACCCGCGACTTCCTGGCCGGCTTCCGGTTCGGCGGCGATATCGACGGCTACCCCGAGGGCGAGTTGTACTTCCCGAACTCCCCGGTGCTCTCGGTCCGCGGCAGCTTCGTCGAGTGCGTCATCCTGGAAACGCTGGCGCTGTCGGTGCTCAACCACGATTGTGCGATCGCCTCGGCCGCCGCCCGGATGGTCTCGGCGGCCGCCGGCCGCCAGCTGATCGAGATGGGATCGCGGCGCACCCACGAACAGGCCGCCGTCGCCGCGGCACGGGCGGCGTGGATCGCCGGCTTCGACGGCAGCTCCAACCTGGCGGCCCAGCATCGCTATGGCGTGCCCGCGCTGGGCACCAGCGCCCACGCGTTCACCCTGCTGCACACCGGGCCGGACGGCACCGCCGACCGCGCCGCACAGGACGCATCGGAACGTATCGCATTCACCGCGCAGGTCGCCGCACTCGGCGTGGGCACCACCTTGCTGGTGGACACCTACGACATCACCGCGGGCGTGGCGAATGCCATCGCCGTCGCCGGACCCGACCTGGGGGCCGTCCGCATCGACTCCGGCGACCTCGGCGTGGTCGCCGGCCAGGTCCGTCGTCAACTCGACGAGCTGGGCGCCCGCAACACCCGCATCGTGGTGTCCGGCGACCTCGACGAGTTCGCCATCGCGGCATTGCGCGCAGAGCCGGTCGACAGCTACGGCGTCGGGACCTCGCTGGTCACCGGCTCCGGCGCCCCCACCGCCGGGATGGTCTACAAGCTGGTCGAGGTCGACGGCATCCCGGTGCAGAAGCGCAGCGCGCAGAAGGGGTCCCAGGGCGGGGCCAAGGAGTCCATGCGCGTGGCCAAACCGTCGGGAACCATCACCGAAGAGCTCGTCTTCCCGGCCGGGCATCCGCCGGCGATCGAAACCGGGCTGACCGCCCGGCCGGTGAGCGTCCCGCTGGTGCGCGCCGGTGAGCCGGTCGGCGCGCCCGATCTCGATGCGGCGCGCACGCTGATGGCCGCCGGACTGACCAGCCTGCCCTGGGACGGGCTGAAGCTCTCGCGGGGTGAACCCGCCGTCGCCACCCGCGTGGTCCCCGCCAGGTGACCGCCACCAGCACCGTCACGGATCTGCTCGCCGCCGCGGTCGATGCCCTCGGCGGCACCCAGCGTGCCGGTCAGGTCGAGATGGCTCAGGCCGTCACCGAGGCGTTCGAGACGGGTAAGCACCTCGCCGTCCAGGCAGGCACCGGCACCGGCAAGTCACTGGCCTATCTGGTGCCCTCGATCGCCCGGGCGGTGTCGGCGGGGTCGCCGGTGGTGGTCTCGACCGCGACCATCGCCCTGCAGCGTCAGCTCGTTGACCGTGACCTGCCGAGGCTGGCCGACGCCCTGGCCCCGCGACTACCGCGCAAGCCGACCTTCGCGCTGCTCAAAGGCCGGGGAAATTACCTGTGCCTGAACAAGATCCACAACGGCTCCGCATCCGAGGGTGAGGAGCTGCCCCAGGAGGAATTGTTCGATGCGGTCGCCGCGACCGCGCTGGGCCGCGATGTGCAGCGGCTGACCGCCTGGGCCTCGGACACCGAGACCGGTGACCGCGACGAACTGGCTCCCGGTGTACCCGACCGATCCTGGAGCCAGGTCAGCGTGTCGGCGCGCGAATGCATCGGGGTGTCGCGCTGCCCCTACAGCGCCGACTGCTACTCGGAGAAGGCGCGGGCCAAGGCCGGTACCGCCGACATCGTGGTCACCAACCATGCGTTACTGGCCATCGACGCCATTGCCGACGCCTCGGTACTGCCCGAGCACGAGATGCTGGTCGTCGACGAGGCACACGAGCTCGCCGATCGAGTGACCGGTGTGGCGACCGGCGAACTGTCGGCCACCGCGTTGGGCGCCGCCCAGCGCCGGATCGGACGGCTGGTCGCCGATGAGCTCGTCGAGCGGTTCGAGGCGGCCGGGGCGAACCTGGCGGCGATGATCCACGACGCCGAACCCGGCCGCATCGATCACCTCGACGACGAACTGGCCACCTATCTGACCGCGCTGCGCGATGCGGCATTCGTGATCCGGTCGGCGATCGACACCACCCCGTCGGACCCACAGGCCGCCGCGGCACGGACCGAGGCCGTCACCGCGGTCACCGAGGTCGGCGATATCGCCGCCCGGATGCTGGATTCGTTCGGTCCCGCCATCCCCGACCGGATCGATGTGGTGTGGCTCGATCACGAGGAGAACAGCCGGGTGGCGGCGGGCAAGCGTGCGGTGCTGCGGGTGGCCCCGCTGTCGGTGTCGGGCCTGTTGCGCACCAGGCTTTTTGCCCGCGCCACCGCCGTGCTGACCTCGGCCACCCTGACCCTGGGCGGCAGCTTCGACGGGATGGCGGCCGCCTGGGGCCTGTCAGGGGGCGACCCGCCCGGCCGGTGGCGCGGACTCGACGTCGGCTCGCCGTTCGATCACGCCAAGTCCGGAATCCTCTATGTGGCAAAGCATCTGCCACCTCCTGGCCGCGATGGCACCGGATCGCCCGCGCAGCTGGACGAGATCGAAGCGCTCATCACCGCGGCCGGTGGCCGTACGCTCGGACTGTTCTCGTCGATGCGCGCGGCCAAGGCCACCGCCGAGTTGATGGCCGAGCGGCTTTCCACCCCGGTGCTGTGCCAGGGCCAGGACACCACGGCGGCATTGGTCAAACAGTTCGCCGATGATGAGCAGACCTCGCTGTTCGGCACGCTGTCGCTGTGGCAGGGTGTCGACGTCCCCGGTCCGACACTCTCGCTGGTACTGATCGACCGGATCCCCTTTCCGCGGCCCGACGACCCGCTGTTGACTGCCAGGCAGCGTGCCATCGCCGCCCGCGGTGGCAACGGATTCATGGCGGTGGCCGCCAGTCACGCCGCGTTGCTGTTGTCCCAGGGGGCGGGTCGACTGTTGCGCCGCATCGATGATCGCGGCGTGGTCGCGATCCTGGACTCCCGGATGGCGACCGCCCGCTACGGCGGATTCCTGCGTGCCTCGCTGCCGCCGTTCTGGACCACCACCGACCCGGAACGGGTGCGAGCCGCGCTCATTCGCCTGCGCAACGGCTGATTGTCACTATTCTGCTAGCCAGAAACGTGCCCCGCCCGGGCGCACCGGAAAGGCGGGGCAGATGTACTTCGCGACGACGGCGAGACGACGCAGGCGCCTGCGGTGGGTCCCGGCTGCGGCGCTGACGCTGGGTACGGCGCTGATCCTCAGCGCATGCGCCCAGCACGTGCAGGGCAGCGCGGTATCGGTGTTCGCCGACCCGTTCCGGGTCGCGGGCATGCCGGCCACCGATGGCCCCACCGGGCTGCGCGATGACGCCGCCGAACCCACCCGCGAGGTCGCCAACACCGACGGCGGTGACATCGACATGCTGGCCGCCAGTTCGATCAGCGATATCGAGCAGTTCTGGGAGCAGACCTACGGTGAGACCTTCGACGGTGAGTTCACCCCGGTATCGGAGATCCTTTCCTGGGATTCCGACGGTTTCGACGGCGCCTTCTGCGGCGAAGACACCTACAACCTCGTCAATGCCGCGTATTGCGATGACGACCGCAGCATCGGCTGGGACCGCGGGGTGCTGCTGCCCGCACTGCGCAGCGCCAACGGTGACATGGCCGTCACGATGGTGTTGGCACACGAGTACGGGCACGCGATCCAGGCACAGGCAGGCATCGTCTCCGATGACACCCCGACGCTGGTCTCCGAGCAACAGGCCGATTGCCTTGCCGGCGTCTACATGCGGTGGGTCGCCGAGGACAACTCGCCGCGCTTCACCCTCTCCACCGGCGACGGTCTGAACAGCCTGATGACCACGATGATCGGCTTCCGCGATCCGCTGATGACCGTCGACGACTCCGAAGCCGGCGAGGACGAACACGGCTCGGCGTTCGAACGGGTCTCGGCCTTCCAGTTCGGGTTCACCGACGGTGCCGCCTCCTGCGCGGCGATGGATCCGGCCGAGATCACGCAACGCCGGGGCGATCTGCCGGTGCTGCTGCCCGAGGACGAGTCCGGGGAACTGCAGATCACCGCGGACTCGGTGCGTTCCATCGTCGACGCGATGGACATCCTGTTCGATCCTGCCGAGCATCCGACCCTCACCTTCGACAGACCCGCGTGTCCGGATGCCGATTCCGATGCGCCGGCCACGTTCTGCCCGGCCACCAACACCATCTCGGTGGACCTGCCCGCGCTGGAGGTGCTCGGCGCTCAGCCCGCCGAAGAGGATGAGAGCGCCGGCCTGGCCACCGGCGACAACACCGCGTACTCGGTGGTGATCTCGCGGTACATGCAGTCGATTCAGCAACAACACGGTGGCGTGGCGCTGAACACCGCCCAGGCGGCGTTGCGCACGGCGTGCCTGACCGGCGTCGCGACGGCCAAACTCGTCAAGGAGGTCAACACCCCCGACGGCGACACGATCGCGCTCACCGCGGGCGATGTCGACGAGGCGGTGTCGGGCATCCTGCTCAACGGACTGGTCGCCAGCGACGTCAACGGTGAGTCGGTGCCGTCCGGGTTCTCCCGTATCGACGCGTTCCGGGTCGGGGTGCTCGGCGACACCGACCGCTGCTTCAAACGTTTCGCCTAGACCGCTTGGCGACGAGCGGGTCTGGGCCTCGCGGGTGCGGCGATCAGTTCAGCGGGATCCGTAGCACGCTGCCCTGCTCGAGTGCCACCCAGAGAGCGGTGCCGGCGGGCCCGCCCTCCTCGACGGCCAGGCCGTGCGGTTCACTGCCTGCCGGCAGATCGATGGTGTCGTACTCACCGTCGGCGTCGACCCGTGCGATCTGATCGGCGCCCCACAGGCTGACCCACACACCGCCGGTCGGATCGGCGACCACCGCATGGGGTTTACCGGGAAGGTCGAGTTCCTGGATCGCCTCGCCTGTCGGGATCCGGCCGATCTTCTCGGCGAGGATCTCGGTGAACCAGACCGCGTCGTCGTGGGTGGCGGTGATCCCGACCGGACCGGCGGCGCGAGTCGGCAGTTCCCGAACGGTGAGCTCGCCCGCGAGATCCAGCCTGCCGACAGCGCTGCGCTGATTCAGGGTGAACCACAGCGCTCCGTCGGGCCCGGCGGTGATCATCGCAGGCATTCCACCCACCGCATGCTCGTCGACCCGCCCGTCGGCGGGATCGAGCCTGCCGATCGTGCCTGCGGTCGTCGTGGTGAACCACAGTGCCCGGTCGGGTCCGACACACAGCCCGAAAGGCGCACTGCCGGAGCCGAGTTCGACAGCGCTCTGGGTACCGTCCGTCGTGATCCGGCCGATCCTGTCATCACCACCACGGGTGAACCACACCGCTCCGTCGGGCCCGGCCACGATGATCTGGGGCCTGCTGTCGGCTGCGACGTCGAACATGGTGAGTTCACCGCCTGCGGTGACTCGGGCGATCTGGCCGGTGTGGGCACACGTGACCCACATCGCGCCGTCCGGGCCCGCCGCCAGCGCATAGGGTCCACCGGGGACCGCGACCTCGAGGATCTTGCTCATGCCAGCGTGACGAGTCCCAGTTCGTTGGTCCCGGCCAGCAACCGATGCTGGGGCAGCACCCGCACCGTGTAACCGACCGGTCCGGCCACCGGCAGCGGCGTGGTGGTCGAGAAGACCTGTCGTCCGCCGTCGGCACCGCCGGTGTGCACCATCGGTACGCACACCGGATCACGCAGGTTGTCACTGCCGTCGACACGCCCCAGAACCGCTTGCACGGCAACCTCGTTCGGATCAAGTCCGGCCAGGTCCACGGTGGCGGTCAGGGTCAGCTCGCTGCCGAGCAGCGGGGTATCGGGCAAACCGTAGCTGTCGACATCGGTGATCTGGATCCGCGGCCACTGCTGCTGGACGCGGGTGCGGTAGGCGGCGAGCTGCCGGGCCGCGCCGAAGGGCACATCGTCACTGTCGGGTTCCAGCGTGGCGCGCAGCGATTTTGCCGCAGGCGCGTAGTACTTCTCGGTGTAGTCGCGCACCATCCGGGACGCCAACACCTTGGGGCCCAGCGCCTGCAGGGTGTGGCGCACCATCTCGACCCAGCGCACCGGCACACCGTGCTCGTCGCGTTCGTAGAACCGTGGCGTCACCGAGCTCTCCAGCAGATCGTAGAGTGCCCCCGCCTCGATATCGTCGCGGCGGGTCTCGTCGGCAAGTCCGTCCGCGGTGGGGATTTCCCAGCCGTTCTCGCCGTCGTACCACTCATCCCACCAGCCGTCGCGGACGGACAGGTTCAGTCCACCGTTGAGTGCGCTCTTCATGCCGGACGTGCCGCACGCCTCCAACGGGCGCAGCGGATTGTTCAGCCACACATCGCATCCCCAGTACAGCAGTCGGGCCATCGACATGTCGTAGTCGGGCAGGAACGCGATCCGGTGGCGCACCTCATGCCGGTCGGCGAAGCGCACGATCTGCTGGATCAACGACTTGCCACCATCGTCGGCGGGGTGGGACTTGCCCGCGACGATCAGCTGGACGGGACGGTCGGGGTCGAGCAGCAACCGCTCCAGGCGCTGCGGATCGCGCAGCATCAGGGTCAGCCGCTTATAGGTGGGCACCCGCCGGGCGAATCCGACGGTCAGCACCTCCGGATCGAATGCCGAAGCGATCCAACCCAGTTCGGCCTCCGACGCGCCGCGTTCCAGCCACGATCGACGCAGCCGGGCCCGGACGTCGTCGATCAGCTGCGATCGCAGCTGCGAACGGATCCACCACAGATGGCCGGGATCCACCTGCTGCAGCCGCTGCCAGGTTTCGGCCTCGCTGAGCGACCCCAGGTCCTCCCCGATGAGTTCGCGCGCCAGATCCACCCACTGCGGCGCCGCCCAGGTCGGCGCGTGCACACCGTTGGTGATGGAACCGATCGGCACCTCGGCCGGATCGAATCCCGGCCACAACCCGCTGAACATCTCCCGGCTGACCTCGCCGTGCAACAGGGAGACGCCATTGGCACGCTGCGCCAACCGCAGGCCCATGTGGGCCATGTTGAACTTCTCCGGGTCTTCCTCGGCACCGAAGGCGATCACCCGCTCCAGCGGAACACCGGGAAGCAACCGGGAGCTCAGGTCCGCCCCGCCGAAGTAGCGGCGCACCATCTCCACCGGGAACCGGTCGATACCGGCCGGGACGGGCGTATGGGTGGTGAACACCGTGGAGGACCGCACGACGGTCAGCGCGGTGTCGAAGTCCAGCCCAGCCTCGATCAGTTCCCGGATACGCTCGACCCCGAGGAAGCCCGCGTGCCCCTCGTTCATGTGGAACACCTCGGGTGCGGGCAGCCCCTCCACCTCGGTGTAGGCCCGGATCGCGCGGACGCCGCCGATACCGGCCAGCAACTCCTGCTTGATCCGATGCTCCTGATCACCGCCATACAGGCGGTCGGTGACCCCGCGCAGATCGTGCTCGTTCTCCCCGATATCCGAGTCGAGCAGCAGCAGCGGAACCCGGCCAACCTGGGCGATGAGCACCTGGGCATACAACCGGGCGCCGTCGGGCATCGCCAGGTCGACCAATACGGGCTGGCCGGTGTGGTCGGTCAGCAGCCGCAGCGGCAGGCCCTGCGGGTCCAGCGACGGATAATTCTCGTGCTGCCAACCGTCGGCGGTCAGCGACTGCCGGAAGTAGCCGGACCGGTAGTACAGGCCCACCGCGATCAACGGAAGCCCCAGGTCCGATGCGGACTTCAGATGGTCACCGGCCAGAATGCCCAAGCCGCCGGAGTAGTTCGGCAGCACCTCGGCCACGCCGAACTCCATCGAGAAATAGGCGATCCCGTTGGGAAACTCCCGGCCGTCGGCGACCTGATGCTGGTACCACATCGGCTGGCTCAGATAGTTGTCCAGATCCTCGGCACACGCGTCGACCTGGCGGGTGAAACCTTCGTCGGTGGCCAGTTCGTCGAGCCGCTGCGGGTTGACCTCACCCAGCAGTGCCACGGGGTCGGCTCCCACCCGCTGCCACAGGGCAGGGTCGATCTCGGCGAAAAGCTTCTGCGTCGGTGTATGCCAGGACCATCTCAGATTGACCGACAACCGCTCCAACGCCGAAAGCCGCTCCGGGAGGTGGGCTCGGACGGTGAATCGTCTCAAGGCTTTCACGTCGATTCACCTTACTGACAATCGGCGCGGTGGCAGGCGGCTCGGCCGCGCGCCGTCTGTCGACCGGACGGCGCGGAGTTTCCCCATCACGCGCAGCGATGTGTTCCTGACACTAGGTTGGGTACCCAGGGGACGGTAACGAGCACGTCGAGTCAGAGCGGATCGAGACGGATCGCGGTCACCGAGACGGTCGGCGGCGATCAGTGAGGAGTTGATGGGTGGCCGGTCGGATCGAGATCGACGATGTCGCGCCCGTGCTGTCCAGTGGCCGATTCCCCGCGAAGGCGGTGGTCGGTGAGGTCGTGCCGATCAAGGCCACCGTCTGGCGCGAGGGGCATGATGCGGTGGCCGCGACGCTGGTGGTGCGCTATCACGGCACCGCATACCCGCGACTGGTCGACGACCCACCCGGCATCGCCCCGGAGCCGCCCGCACCGGTGACGCCGCCGCGGATCAAACCGTTGTTGCTGCCGATGAGCCCCGGACGCACCCCCGATGTGCTGCACGGCCAGTTCACCCCCGATCAGGTCGGGATGTGGACCTTCCGCGTGGACGGCTGGGGAGATCCCATCGCGACGTGGCGCAAAGGCATCATCGCCAAGCTCGACGCCGGTCAGGGCGAAGCCGAGCTCTCCAACGATCTGATCGTCGGCGCCCAACTGCTGGAACGTGCCGCCGCCGGCATGCCCCGTGAGCATCGTCAACCGCTGTTCGACGCGGCCGGCGCGCTGCGCCAACCGGGTGATCCGTTCGTCCGGGCCGGGGCGGCACTGTCCCCCGGCATCGCGGACCTACTGCATCGCTTTCCGCTGCGCGAGCTGTTGACCCGCGGTCAGCAGTATGGGATCTGGGTCGACCGGCCGCTGGCCCGGTTCGGCGCCTGGTACGAGTTGTTCCCGCGGTCGACCGGCGGTTGGGATCACGAAGGAAAGCCCGTGCACGGCACGTTCGCCACCGCGACCGGGGAATTGCCGCGCGTGGCCAGGATGGGATTCGACGTCGTCTACCTGCCGCCCATCCACCCCATCGGCACGGTGCACCGCAAGGGCCGCAACAACACCGTCACCGCGCAGGCGGGCGATGTCGGGTCGCCGTGGGCGATCGGCAGCAGCGAAGGTGGTCACGATGCCGTGCACCCCGACCTGGGCACCATCTCCGATTTCGACGAATTCGTCGGTGCGGCACGGGATCAGGGCCTCGAGGTGGCTCTGGACCTCGCGCTGCAGTGCGCACCGGACCACCCGTGGGCGCAGGCGCATCCGGAATGGTTCACGGTGCTGCCCGACGGCACCATCGCCTACGCCGAGAATCCTCCCAAGAAGTACCAGGACATCTACCCGCTGAACTTCGACAACGATCCGGCCGGGTTGTACGCCGAGGTGCTCAGAGTGGTGCGCTACTGGGTGTCCCACGGGGTGAAGATCTTCCGGGTCGACAACCCGCACACCAAGCCGCCGAACTTCTGGGCGTGGCTGATCGGCAAGGTGAAGAACGACGATCCCGACGTGCTATTCCTCGCCGAGGCCTTCACCCGGCCGGCACGACTGTTCGGCCTGGCGAAACTGGGCTTCACCCAGTCCTATTCGTACTTCACGTGGCGGACCGCCAAGTGGGAGTTGATCGAGTACGGCCAACAGATCGCCGAGTACGCCGATGTCGCACGGCCCAATCTGTTCGTCAACACCCCGGACATCTTGCACGAGAGCCTGCAACACGGTGGCCCCGGCATGTTCGCCATCCGCGCGGTCCTGGCTTCGACCTTCAGTTCGGTGTGGGGAGTGTATTCAGGTTACGAACTCTACGAACACCAGGCTGTCCGCGAGGGCAGCGAGGAGTACCTGGACTCGGAGAAGTACGAGTTGCGGCCCCGCGATTACGAGGCGGCGCTGGCGTCCGGAAATTCACTGGAGCCTTTCCTGAGCCGCCTCAACGAGATCCGTCGCCTGCATCCGGCGCTGCAGCAGCTGCGCACCATCACGTTCCATCATGTCGACAACGACGCGCTGCTGGCCTACAGCAAGTTCGATCCGGTGACAGGCGACTGCGTGCTGGTGGTTGTGACCCTCAACCCGTTCGGCCCGGAGGCCGGCACGGTGTGGTTAGACATGGCGGCGCTGGGTATGGAGGCCTACGACCGGTTCTGGGTACGCGACGAGATCACCGGCGAGGAGTACCACTGGGGGCAGAGCAACTATGTCCGCCTGGAGCCCGGCCGCGCCGTCGCGCATGTGTTGAACATGCCGCTGATACCGCAGGACGCCCGTCTGAACCTGCTGCGTAGGGAGTGAGAACACCGTGAGCCGAACCAATCCCGTCTCCGACAGCCATCTGCGGCCGTCCGACACGGACCTCGGCCGGCTGATCGCCGGAGAGCACCATGACCCGCATTCCATCCTCGGTGCCCACGAGTACGGCGATCACACCGTCATCAGGGCGCTACGTCCGCATGCCGAAACGGTGACCGCACTCATCGGCGGACAGCGGTATCCGCTCGCCCACGTCGATGCCGGCCTGTTCGCGGTGGCGGTGCCCATCACCAAGCTGATCGACTACCGCCTTGAAGTGCAGTACCCCGATGCGCCGGCGCTGACCGTCGCCGACGCCTACCGCTTCCTGCCGACGCTGGGCGAGATGGACCTGCACCTGTTCGCCGAGGGGCGCCACGAGCGGCTGTGGGAGGTGCTCGGTGCACACCCGCGGACCTACGACACCCCCGACGGACCGGTCGAGGGTGTGTCGTTCGCCGTGTGGGCGCCAAATGCCAAGGGCGTGACGCTGATCGGCGAGTTCAATCTCTGGGGCGGCAACGAGGCACCGCTGCGCAGCCTGGGGTCCTCGGGGGTGTGGGAGGTCTTCTGGCCCGGGTTTCCCGCCGACGGTCTCTACAAGTTCCGGGTGCACGGTGCCGACGGATCGGTCGTCGACCGGGCCGACCCGATGGCCTTCGCCGCCGAGGTGCCGCCGCAGACCGCATCCCGGGTGACGGTCAGCGAGTACGAGTGGAACGACCAGGACTGGATGTCCCGACGGGCATTGCAGAATCCGGTGTTCGAACCGATGAGCACCCTTGAGGTGCACCTGCCGTCCTGGCGTCCCGGCCTGAGCTACCGCGAGCTCGCGGTCGAACTCGTCGACTATGTCACAGAGCAGGGTTTCACCCATGTCGAGATGTTGCCGGTGGCGGCGCACCCGTTCGGTGGCTCCTGGGGTTACCAGGTGACGTCGTACTACGCACCGATGCCGCGACTCGGCACCCCGGACGACCTGCGGTACCTGATCGACGCGCTGCACCAGGCCGGTATCGGGGTGATCGTCGACTGGGTGCCCGCACACTTCCCCAAGGACGCCTGGGCGTTGGGCCGATTCGACGGGACCCCGCTCTATGAGCATTCCGACCCCCGTCGCGGCGAGCAACTCGACTGGGGCACTTACGTTTTCGACTTTGGGCGCGCCGAGGTGCGCAACTTCCTGGTGGCCAACGCGCTGTTCTGGCTACAGGAGTTCCACGTCGACGGCCTACGGGTCGACGCGGTCGCCTCGATGCTCTACCTGGACTACTCGCGGCCGGCGGACGGCTGGACCCCCAATATCTATGGCGGGCGCGAGAACCTGGAGGCGGTGCAGTTCCTGCAGGAAATGAACGCCACCGTGCACAAGGTCTCCCCCGGCATCGTCACCATCGCCGAGGAGTCCACCTCGTGGCCCGGCGTCACCCGCCCGACCAACCTTGGCGGCCTGGGCTTCTCGATGAAGTGGAACATGGGCTGGATGAACGACACGCTGGAGTTCATCAAGCGCGATCCGATCCACCGCAGTTACCACCACCACGAGATCACGTTCTCGATGCTCTACGCGTTCAGCGAGAACTACGTGCTTCCAATCAGCCACGACGAGGTGGTGCACGGCAAGGGCACGCTGTGGGGCCGGATGCCGGGCAACGACCACAACAAGGCGGCCGGGCTGCGGAGCCTGCTGGCCTATCAGTGGGCGCACCCCGGCAAGCAGCTGCTGTTCATGGGCCAGGAGTTCGGCCAGCGGGCGGAGTGGTCCGAAGAACGCGGTGTCGACTGGTATCAGTTGTCGGAGAACAGCTTTTCCACCGGCATCTCCCAGCTGGTCACCGATATCAACGCGCTTTACCGCGAGCGTCGGGCGCTGTGGTCGCGCGACACCGTGCCCGAGGGGTACTCCTGGATCGACGCCAACGACTCGGCCAACAATGTGCTGAGCTTCCTGCGCTTCGGCGACGACGGCTCGATGCTGGCGTGCGTGTTCAACTTCTCCGGTAACGAGCACGCGCAGTACCGGCTGGGCCTGCCGAAGTCGGGCACCTGGCGCGAGGTGCTCAACACCGATGCCACGGTCTACCACGGCTCCGGCATCGGGAACCTGGGCGCGGTCGAGGCGACCGACGAGCCCTGGCACGGCCGCCCGGCCTCGGCGGTGATGGCGCTGCCCCCGCTGTCGGCGCTGTGGTTCGAACCCGAGGTCTGACCTTCCCCGCGAGCAGACGGATATGCCCCCTATTTCGCCGGAAATAGGGGGCATATCCGTCTGCTCGGCGCGCTAGTAGAGCGCGTTGGCCAGCTTGCGGCGGGCGTCGATCACCTCGGGATCCGCCGCGTCGAAAAGGTCGAACAGCTCGATCAACCGGGTCCGGACGGCCGTGCGCTCGTCGCCTGCGGTGCGCTTGATCAGTGCGATCAGTCGGTCGAACGCCGCGGTGACGTTCTGCTGCAAGATCTCGACATCGGCGGCGGCGAATGCCGCCTCGACATCACCCGGCGCGGCATCGGCCACCGCCGGCGAATCGGGCGAGCGGGTGGTGGCGCGCTGCAGGAAGGTGATCTGGCGGACCGCACCGGCGGCCTCGGGATCCTGGGGCTTGGCCGCCAAGATGTCCTGATAGGCCGCCAGGGCCGCGTCGAACTCGCCGGCGTCGAGGTGGGTGCGTGCCTGCTCCAGCACCGGGTCCACCTCTTCGGCCTGCTCGGGCACTCCGCTGAGCTTTCCGGCGGTGGCGCTGAGCAGGGAATCGATCCACTGGCGCAGTTGGTCAGCGGGCTGCGGGCCCTGGAAGCTGGAGATCGGCTGGCCGCCGGCCAGCGCCACGACCGTCGGCACCGCCTGCACGCCGAACATCTGCGCCACTCGAGGGGTGGTGTCGACGTTGACTGTGGCCAGCGACCACTTACCCGCATCGGACTGGGCCAGCGCTGCGAGTGTGTCGGCAAGCTGCACGCTGGTGTCGCTCCGCGGTGTCCACAGCAGCACCACCACCGGGATCTCACCGGAGCGGACCAGCACCTCGGCTTCCAGGTTGGCCTCGGTCACCTCGACCGCGCCGGCCGGAGCGCCTGCGGCATCCTCGCGGCCCGGCGAGGGTGCCTTGAGTGCGGACAGATCGAATGCGCCGGCAAGCGCCGGTCCGATATTGGGGCGAGGTCGTGTCACGTCCCCAATTTTGTCACGCCGCCGAATGGGGCGTGACTGCGCTATCGGTGAGCTCGGTGGGACCGCTGACGCTGCCGTCGAGGCGGCCCAGCTTGTCGGCCCAGATGACGAAGATCACACTTCCCAGCGGCACGATCGAGCCCAGCAACGCCAGCGCCCAGGTGATGACGTTCCACTTCCGGGTGATCCCGACCAGCACTGCCGCCGCGACGAACGCCACGAAGATGCCGCCGTGGATGGGTCCGAAGACCTTCACGCCGACCTCGGTGGTGGTCCCGGCCAGGTACTTGAAGTACATCCCGACCAGCAGCCCGGCCCAGCTGAGGGCCTCGGCGACCGCGACGATCCGGAACAGGCCCGCAGCGCTGCGGACGTCATACTTGTTTGCCATGCCGGCCATTCTGCCCGACCGGCACGCCAGCTACTACGTAGCGTCGTTGATCACGCTGAGGGCATTCTCAGCGGTCAGGGCCTCCGCAGCACCAACGCGTCACCCTGCCCACCGGCGCCGCACAGTGCGGCCACGGCGTAGCCGGAGCCCTTGCGGGCGAGCTCGAGCGCCGCATGCAGCGTGATCCGCGCCCCCGACGCCCCGATCGGGTGACCGATCGCGATGGCCCCACCATTGACATTCACCTTGGCCGGATCGACGCCCAGTTCCTTGGTCGACGCCAACGAGACCGCCGCGAAGGCCTCGTTGATCTCGACGACATCGAGCTGATCAACCGTGATGCCCTCACGCGCGATGGCCTTCTTGATGGCGTTGGCGGGCTGACTCTGCAACGTCGAGTCCGGGCCGGCAACCACACCGTGGGCACCGATCTCCACCAACCACTCCAGCCCGAGCTCCTCGGCCTTGGCCTTGCTCATCACGACCACCGCGGCCGCACCGTCGGAGATCTGCGAAGCGGACCCGGCGGTGATGGTGCCGTCCTTGCGGAAGGCAGGCTTCAACCCACCGAGAGACTCTGCGGTGGTGTTGGCCCGGATACCCTCGTCCTCGGCGAACTCGATCGGATCGCCCTTGCGCTGCGGAATCTGCACCGGCACAACCTCGTCGGCGAAGACGCCGTCCTTCCACGCCGCGGCGGCCTTCTGATGCGACTGGGCAGCGAGCTCGTCCTGCTCGGCACGGGTGAACTGGTCGACGTCGTTGCGCTGTTCGGTCAGCGCACCCATCGGCTGGTCGGTGAACACATCGTGCAGACCGTCATAGGCCATGTGATCGACCAGGGTGGTGTCGCCGTACTTGAAACCCTCACGGCTCTTGGGCAGCAGATGCGGAGCCTGACTCATCGACTCCTGGCCGCCCGCGACGACGACCTCGAACTCACCGGCGCGGATCAACTGATCGGCCAGCGCGATGGCATCGATACCCGACAGGCACATCTTGTTGATGGTCAACGCCGGCACATCCCAGCCGATCCCGGCCGCGACAGCGGACTGACGAGCCGGCATCTGGCCGGCACCCGCGGTCAGCACCTGACCCATGATCACGTAATCGACGATCCCGGCATCGATACCGGCCTTCTCCAGCGCTCCCTTGATGGCGAAACCGCCCAGGTCGCTACCCGAGAAATCCTTGAGCGACCCCATGAGCTTGCCTACCGGGGTGCGAGCTCCGGCAACGATCACCGAGGTCGTCATGTCATCCTCCAGGGGTTGTGCAATAGAAGTATGTGGCCTATCCCACAGGCTTAAAAGCCGCGGAATCAGGTTACCTTTACCCTATGACCACCGATCACGCCGATGCCCGTCCGGCGCTTGCGAGCGCACTGGTGACCGCCGTCGATCACGTGGGGATCGCCGTCCCCGATCTGGACGCGGCCGCCAAGTGGTACCACGACCACCTCGGCATGATCGTGCTGCACGAAGAGGTCAACGAGGAGCAGGGCGTGCGTGAGGCCATGCTGTCGGTGCGCGGCGCACCGAAGGGCAGCGCGCAGATCCAGTTGCTGGCCCCGCTGGACGAGAAGTCCACCATCGCCAAGTTCATCGATCGCAACGGTCCGGGCCTGCAGCAGTTGGCCTACCGCACCAGCGATATCGACGCGCTCTCCGAGCGACTGCGCGCGGACGGCATCCGCCTGCTCTACGACGCCCCGCGGCGTGGCACCGCCGATTCGCGGATCAACTTCATCCACCCCAAGGACGCCGGTGGCGTTCTCATCGAATTGGTGGAGCCCAGCGACACCGCCGACCACTAGGACCAGCGTCGGGTGGGGCCACGATTGGTCCGATTGGCCCAGCACGGCGTATGCCAGTGCCTGCGGTCCTCCACGTCGTCCAACGGGATGGCCACCACATGTGCGGTGCCGGGCCTGATCTCGTGATCGCACCCCGGGCAGCGGTAGGTCTTGTCGGCGCGTGAGGCCGGGACGGGACGGACCTCGTGATCCATACCGTCGGGGCCCGCCTCCACCCGCCGGGTCAGCACGGCAGGCGGCTGCCGGTCCGGATCGCGGCGGGGCCGATTGCGGCGTCCCATCAGGAGCAGCACACCATCAGAACAGCCGGAACTCGTCGCTGTCGAGGCCGCGCATCTTGTCATAATCCAATATCACGCAACGGATTCCACGGTCCTCGGCCAGCGTGCGCGCCTGCGGCTTGATCTGCTGGGCGGCGAACACACCGCTGACCGGCGCGATCAGGGTGTCGCGGTTGAGCAGTTCCAGATACCTGGTCAGCTGCTCGACACCGTCGATCTCGCCCCGACGCTTGATCTCCACGGCCACCGACCGGCCGGTCTCGTCGCGGCACATCAGATCCACCGGACCGATCGCGGTCATGTACTCCCGGCGCACCAGGGTGAACCCGGCACCCAGCAGCTCGACGTGCTCGGCCAACAGCACCTGCAGATGTGCCTCGACACCGTCCTTGACCAGACCCGGATCCACGCCGAGTTCATGGCTGGAGTCGTGCTCGATCTCCTCAAGGGTGATGCGCAGCTGCTCACCGGCCTTGTTCTCGACCACCCACAGCGCAGCGCCGGTGTCATCGGACCGTTCCTCGGTCCAGCACGGCGGGCTCATCCAGTTCAGGGGCTTGTAGGCACGGTCGTCGGCATGCACGCTGACCGAACCGTCGGCCTTGAACAGCAGCAGGCGACGGGCCGACGGTAGGTGGGCGGTGAGACGGCCGACGTAATCGACGGTGCACTGGGCGATGACGAGGCGCACCGAACCACCATAGATGCCTGCCGCAGTCACTAGGCTTGCGCCACGATGACGGCGAAGAAGAACCGTGCCCGAAAACTCGGCCAGGTGCTGGAAAAGGTCACCGAACAGAGCGGTCGGGTACCGGACACCCCGGAGTACGGCTCGTGGATCCTCGGCCGCGTCTCGGAGACCCAGCGCCGCCGACGGGTGCGGATCCAGGCGATCCTGACCACATTCGCCCTGGGCGCCAACCTCATCGGCGTGGGCGTGGCCATCCTCGTCGTCACGGTCACCTTCCCGGTGCCCAGCGTGTTCGACGACGAGGTGCTGTGGATCACCTTCGCGGTTGCCCCGGCCTATATCGTCCTGGCCTTCGTCGTCGGTGTGGTCTGGGCGACCAATCGCGTGATCAGGACCGTCCGGTGGGCCATCGAAGAGCGGGTGCCCACCGCCGAGGACCAGAGCAATACGTTCTTCGCGCCCTGGCGGCTGACCCGCGTGCTGCTCGCTCTGTGGGGCGGCGGCACGGTGCTGCTGACGCTGCTCTACGGGCTCCAGGACTCGAACTACGTGCCCAAGGTGTTGCTCGGCATCAGTTTCCCCGGCATCGTCGTCTCGGCCAGCTGCTATCTGTTCACCGAGTTCGCCCTGCGACCGGTGGCCGCCCAGGCCCTCGAAGTCGGTCCCCCGCCGCGCCGGTTCGCACCGGGCATCATGGGCCGCACCCTGACCGTCTGGGCGCTGGGTTCCGGGGTCCCGGTGCTCGGCATCCTGCTGGCCGCGATCATCACGCTGTCCATCCAGATCGTCTCGCCGACCCAGTTCGCCGTCGCGGTGATGATCCTGGCATTGTTCGCGCTGGTCTTCGGCTTCATCCTGATGTGGATCCTGGCGTGGCTCACGGCGACTCCGGTCCGAGTGGTGCGCTCGGCGCTCAACCGCGTCGAACGTGGTGATCTGGAAACCAACCTCGTGGTGTTCGACGCCACCGAGTTGGGACAGTTGCAGCGCGGATTCAACTCGATGGTCGACGGACTACGCGAACGCGAACGGGTACGGGACCTGTTCGGCAGGCACGTGGGGCGTGAGGTCGCGTTACTGGCCGAGAAGGAGCGGCCGGAGCTCGGCGGTGAGGAACGCCATGCCGCAGTCGTTTTCATCGACATCATCGGTTCGACACGGTTGGTCGCCAGCCGTCCCGCCGTCGAGGTCGTCGAGGTGCTCAACAGGTTCTTCGCGGTCGTCGTCGACGAGGTCGACCGCCACCACGGGTTGGTGAACAAGTTCGAAGGTGATGCGGTACTGGCGGTGTTCGGCGCGCCGGTGTCACTGGACAATGCCGAGGACGAGGCGCTCGCGGCCGCCCGCGCGATGGCCGACCGGCTGCGCTCCGAGGTACCCGAGGTCGATGCCGGTATCGGCGTGGCGGCCGGTCAGGTGGTGGCCGGCAATGTCGGCGCCAAGCAGAGATTCGAGTACACCGTTATCGGCGGGCCGGTCAACGAGGCCGCCCGACTGTGCGAGTACGCCAAGTCGGTGCCCGGCCACCTTGTCGCCTCCTCGGCCACCGTCGACGGCGCCTCGGAATCAGAGCGTGCGCAGTGGGCGCTGGGCGAGCAGATCACGCTGCGCGGCCTCGATGAGCCGACCCGGCTGGCCATCCCGCACCAGCATTCCGACTAGCGGGGCCGCAAACCCGCGGTGGCGGCCTCGACGGCCTCCTCGACGGTGCGGAACCGGATCGCCTCGTACTCCGAGCGGATCGCCTCGTCGTCGGGAGCCACGATGCCGTCGGGATCGACGAGATAACTCCGCTTGCCCTGCTGCCGAAGCTCGGCACCCATCCCCGCGAAGATCCGACGAGCGGCGGAATCGATATCGTCGATGCGCGAGACGTCGAGGATGGCGACGTCGAGATCGGTGCACGCTCGCTCGATGGTCCGCACCACCTGCTCGGCCCCTGGGAACAACAGATCACCGTGGGTCTCGAAAACGCGCACGCCCGGACACGGTTCATAGCTGGCCCGCATGGTGGCCCGCGAGTCCCGCGATACTGTCAGGAAGTGCAGGCCGAGCTCCTCGGAAAGCCTGCGGCACAACATCACCGACCGCACGCTGTTACCCTTCGGGTCCAACAGCGGCGAGTATGTCCCGATGCCGAGTTGGCCGGGCAGCACCGCGAGCACGCCGCCGCCGACCCCACTCTTGGCGGGCAGGCCCACCTCCGAGACCCAGTCGCCCGCCCCGTCATACATGCCACAGGTCACCATCACCGACAGGGTGCGCCGCACCACGGTGGCGTCGGTGACCCGACGCCCGGTCAGCGGGTTGACCCCGCTACGGGCCAGGGTGGCCGCCATCCGGGCCAGGTCTACCGCGGTGACCTTCAGGGAGCACTGTCGGTAGTAGACATCCAGCACCTCGTCGGGATCATCACCGAGCACACCGAAACTGGCCAGCATGTACGCGATGGCGCGGTTCCGGTTACCGGTGGCCTTCTCCGAGGCGTAGACGTCATGGTCGAGTTCGAGGCGGCGTCCGGCGAAGGCCGAATAATAATCCTGGATCAGGGCGAAACGCTCGTCGGCAGTATCGGCCGGAACCAGCGACACCGCGGCGATGGCGCCGGCATTGATCATCGGGTTCTTCGGCCGCTTGGTCTCCGGGTCGACGCTGATCTGGTTGAACGCCTCCCCCGAGGGCTCCACACCGATCCTCGCGTCGACGGCCGCGGCCCCCGACCGGTCCAGCGCCAAGGCGTAGGTGAAGGGTTTCGATATCGACTGGATGGTGAATTCCCGTGCCGTATCGCCAGATTGGTAGACGTAGCCGTCGGCAGATGATAGTGCGAGACCGAAACCGGCCGGGTCCACCTGGGCGAGCTCGGGAATGTAGTCGGCCAGTTCGCCATCGTCGACGCCCTGGTATTCGAGGCGGACGCGGTCGAGATAGTTCTGCACCAGGTGGGACACACCTGGATTCTAGGCGGGCACGTCAGGGCTGCGGGTAGGGCGCAAAACGCAGGTCGTACGCCGCTTTCCGGCCGACCAGCTGGGCCGCGCGGTCATCTGCGGTGACCCACCTTGTGCCGGGCGGCAATTGGGCGGGCAGATCCTCCAACCGCACCAATCGCGCGTCCACCGAAGGCAGGGACGCGGCTTCGGGATCCAGGTCCTGGAATCGGATGGAGATCGTTCCCTGGTTCAGCCCACCGGTGGACACCCAGTTCGCCACGCCCGGATCTGTCGGGGACAACACGAGGGTGTAGGTCGTCCCGTCCGCGTCGTCCGCGACGGCCTGAGCGTTGTTCAGACTGGTCTGCACATTCCAGTAATCCTCGGTGACGGTCCAGTCATCGGTGACCGGCACCACGAAATAGCCTGCACCACCGGGGCGGACGGTGATGACCAGGGCTTCGTCGTCGGCAAGTTGGAAGTACCCTGCGCTCTGCAGTTGGGTCGCGAGGAACTCGGCGTTGCGGGCGGGATCCTTCAATACGTTGGGATCGATGCGCTCACCGGTACCGGGATCGGTGGTGGCGACGCTCATGTAGGTCTCTTCCCGTTGCACGCCCAACAACATGATCACCGCCGCGACGGTCCCGCGCAGCAGGGTGGGCACGTACGGAAGCGGCGGTATCAGCGACACCAGCGTCGTCAACGCTGGGTTGCGCACCACCGCGGGGCCGATACCGGGGATGGCGAATCCGCCGAGTTGGCTGAACAGGCTGTTCGGCGGGCCGCCGACCCGGGTGATCTCCAGGCTCATCGGAGTCTGATGTGCCCAGTCCGACAGTGTGTTCCGGGTGGCGATGATGGTCGTGTCGGCGGTGAGCTGCAGATGGTTGGAGCGTCCGCCAGCCGGGGTCGCGTCGGCGGTGATGGTGAAGCTGCCGTCGGGGTCGATCACCAGCTGGTCCTTGGTCAGTACCGCCGCGGTGTTGCCGGTCAGGCCGGTGAGCACGCTGAAGCTGGTATCGGCGGGCAGGTTGTCCAGGTCGGCGAACGTTCCGCGGATGACATAGGACGAGGCCCCGTTGACACCCATGAAGCGGTAGATCGTGTCCGGATTGTCGTACAGGATGCGGGATGCGCCGACGCTCTGGCCGTACCAGGTGTGCGGCGGTGCGACCTGCATGACCACACTCGGTTCGGCGGAGTTCAGGAGTTGCTGCTGGAACGCCGCACCCATGGCGTATGCGTCCACCGCGGCATCCAGGCGACGTAGGTTCTCCGGATCGGGCCCGCCGACACGATCGAATTGTCGCTGCGCCGCGGACTGGAACCCCGCCTTCAGGAACAGCCGTGCCAGCTGCACCGGAAGCGAACCGACGATGCGCTGGGCGAGGTGTTCGGCGGCCAATTGCTGCGGTGTGCCGAGTGGACTGGCCGCCGCGACCGGAGTCGTCTGCGTGGTGGTCCGGTCGGTCATCTCCGGCACTGCTGCGGCGGCATTCGAGGGCGCCGATCCGACCTCACGACGAGCCGCGCCGAGGGCCGTCAGCGCAGCAACGTCGGCCGGCGACGGTACTGGGTCGGGCTCGTCATCGAGCTCATCACGGGCCTCGGATAGCTCGCCACGATCGGCCGTACGCACCGCGAGGGTGCGTGGCAGCCGCGCCGACGATGTCCTGGTGTGCACGGCAGCGTCGGCGCCCGTCCGAGCCTCCGAGGATGAAGCGGCGCCAGGCTTGGCGTCCACTGGATCCGAGTCACCGGAGGCGGGCGCATCCGGGACCGACCTGGCGTCGGCCTCGCCCGACGTCGGCGATTCACGTTCCGGACGGGACTCCGACTGCGTGCCACCGACACCGGATTCGCTGGTATCGGCCGCAGCCGCCCCCGCCGCGCCGGCGATGGCCGCCCCGACACCGAGGGCCACCGCAAGGGCGCCGACCCGCCCGATCACTACCGCGTTATCCGGCATCGCCGCACCTCCGAGGCTTCAGATCTCGGTTATAGCAGCGGGCGGTCGGTCGGCGGGTCCAAAACCTCCAGCATGGTGCGGATGGGTCAGAATGTGGTGATGCGCGTGGTGGCGGCAGCTCTGTTGGCGACGGCACTCGTCGCGTCGGCATCGGGGTGCGCCCGCGGACTTCCGGAGGTCGGCGAGGTCGAACCTGCGCCGATGCACGTGCCACCGACGGTGCTCCTGCCGCCCTCCTCGGCGACGTTCTCCCCGCCGCTGCCCCAGGAGCCCGACGACCTGCAATCAGACCGCTGATTCGACCGAGAGCTCGCGACGGCTGCGCAGCCGCTTCGAGATGAACCAGCCGACCGCCGCGCAGGCGGCACCGAGCACGATGTACTGCAGGGTCGCCGCATAGGGGTCGATCAGGTGCCAGTTGGCCCCCAGCAGATAGCCGGCCAATACGAACACCGAGTTCCAGATGAGACTGCCCAACGCCGTCAGCATCGTGAACACGGCGAAATTCATCCGCTCGATGCCCGCAGGGATCGAGATGAAGCTGCGGAACAACGGCAGCATGCGACCGAAGAACACCGCCTTGTGCCCGTGCTTGGCGAACCAGTCCCTCGTTCTGTCCACGTCGTGGGCGTCCATCAGCGGCATCCGCGCGACGATGCGGCGGATCCGGTCATGCCCCAGCCAGGCTCCGAGGCCGTAGAGCATCCAGGCTCCCAACACCGAGCCCAGCGTGGTCCAGAAGATCGCACCCGCAAGGGACAGTTCACCGAGCCGGGCGGCGAATCCCGCCATCGGCAGGATGACCTCGCTGGGGATCGGCGGGAAGAGGTTCTCGACGAAGATGGCCAGGCCGGCGCCGGGACCGCCGAGCGTCTCCATCATGTCCACGGACCACCCGGCGACACCGTCGAGTTCGATGGCCTCTTCGGATGAGGTCATGCGTGTGCTACTCCTTGATCTGACGGAGGGTGGCCGGAGGACTTCCGAACCGGTCCCGGCCGGCGGGCGGCATCGACCGCGGCAATTCGGACCAGTCCAGTGTGCCGACGGGGTGCTGAGGATGCGCTCAGGAACGTCCGCGACCTCACCACTGCAATGTCGTTTTCCCGCCAGTGCTGTCGGTGGCGGGGTGTAAGGCTGGTGGGGTGCACGAGGATTTCGACAGCTGCTATCGGGCAGTGCAGTCCAAGGACGCCCGGTTCGACGGCTGGTTCGTGACCGCGGTGCGCTCGACCGGCATCTATTGCCGTCCGAGTTGCCCCGCACGTGCACCGTTGGCCCGCAATCTGCAGTTTCATCCGACCGCAGCGGCCGCGCAGCGGGCCGGCTTCCGGGCCTGCAAGCGATGCCGTCCGGACGCCTCGCCGGGTTCGCCGGAGTGGAATGTCCGCGGCGACGTGGTGGCCCGCGCGATGCGCCTGATCGCCGACGGCACCGTCGACCGCGTCGGGGTGACCGGGCTCGCCGAGCGGGTGGGATACACGACCCGGCAGCTGGAGAGAATGCTGTTGGCCGAGGTAGGTGCCGGCCCGTTGGCGCTGGCGCGGGCTCAGCGAACCCAGACCGCACGCGTGCTGATCGAGACCACCGACCTGCCGTTCAGCGATGTCGCCTTCGCCGCCGGATTCAGCAGTATCCGGCAGTTCAACGACACGATCCGCGAGATCTGCGCCCTGCCACCCACCGCGCTACGGCGTCGAGCTCGGGTTCACGACAGGGGTGAACGCACCGGGAGCCAGGTGTTGTCCTTGCGGCTCCCCGTCCGTGCGCCGTTCGCCTACGAGGGATTGTTCGGACACCTGGCCGCGAGCGGGGTGGCCGGCATCGAGGAGGTGCGCGATGGTGCCTACCGCCGCACATTGCGGCTGCCGTCCGGAGCGGGTCTCGTGGCCTTGACACCGCACCCCGATCACGTGCAGTGCCGGCTCATCGTCGACGATTTCCGCGATCTATCCGCCGCGATCGCACGGTGTCGCCGCATGCTCGACCTGGACGCCGATCCGGCCGCCGTGGTGGACGCACTCAGCGCTGATCCGACACTGGCCGCGGTGGTGGCCAAGGCACCGGGCCAACGGATCCCGCGCACGCCCGACGAGGAGGAATTGGCCGTACGCGTGGTGCTCGGACAACAGGTGTCGGTGAAGGCTGCGCGCACCCACGCCGCACGGCTGGCGCACGCACACGGGACGCCGGTGACCGATCCGGCGGGTGGTCTCACCCACGTGTTCCCCACCACCGCCCAGCTGATGGAGATCGACCCCGCGTCGCTGGCGATGCCCATGTCCCGGCGCCGCACCCTGACGACGCTCATCGCGGCAATGGCCGACGGGTCGGTCGTCCTCGACAGCGGCGCCGACTGGAAGCGCGCCCGAGCACAGCTGGCAGATCTGCCCGGTATCGGCCCGTGGACGACGGAGCTGATCGCCATGCGCGGACTGGGCGATCCCGACGCCTTCCCGGCGACGGATCTGGGAATCAAGCTCGCGGCCAGAGCGCTGGGGCTGCCCGAGAAGCCGGATGCCCTGACGACCTTCAGTGCCCGGTGGCGCCCGTGGCGGGCGTACGCGACCCAACATCTGTGGACGACGCTGGACCACGCGGTCAACGTATGGCCACCTCAGCAGCAGGAGCAACGATGACAATGATCCGCGCACGAGTGATCGAGAGCCCGGTCGGACCGCTCACCCTGGCCGGCGTCGACGGTCGACTTCGACACCTGCGGATGCAGGACCAGACCTATGAACCGTCTCGCGACGGGTGGGAATTCGACGACGACGCATTCGTCGATGCCGCCGCGCAACTGCACGCCTATTTCGCCGGTACCTTGACCGAATTCGATCTCGACCTCGATCTCGTGGGCACCGAGTTCCAGCGACGTGTCTGGCACGCGTTGTTGACCATTCCCTATGGCCAGACCAGAACGTACGGCGATATAGCGCGACAGGTCGGATCGCCGACGGCATTCCGTGCCGTCGGATTGGCGAATGGGCACAATCCCATCGGCATCATCGTGCCGTGTCATCGCGTCATCGGCGCGAATGGAGGCCTCACCGGATACGGCGGTGGATTGGACCGGAAAAGGTCATTACTCGATATGGAAAAGTGTCGAACAGAATTGTCATTGTTCGACTGAATGCCATTCGAATTCGAAAGGGCATTAGTGCACAAATGCCTCGGCCCTCCAAGCGGTGTTGGAGGGCCGAGGGCTAATGTGTGTTCGGCGGTGTCCTACTTTTCCACCCTGTTGGGTAGTATCATTGGCGCTGGTAGGCTTAGCTTCCGGGTTCGGGATGGGACCGGGCGTTTCCCTGCCGCTATGGCCGCCGTAACTTTATTCACCCTTTTCTGGGCGTCCCACTGTATTGGTTGTGGGAAATCTTTGTGTTTTGGTGGTGGGGTGCGTGAAACCCTTGTGGGTTTCTCGTGTCCAATTGGTGTGGATGTGTGTGGTTGCGGGCGTCACGTTTGATGGTGCGTCTTGTTTTTCTTACACATGGTTGTTTGTTACCCGCCCCGGGGGGTGGGTGTGTGTAAGTTTTCGGCCGGTTAGTGCCAGTTCCCTGCGACTATTACTAGTCTTCTAGGTCTGGTCTATCGATCCCGTGGTCTGCGGGGGGCCTTATCCCTCTAAAAGGGTGAGAAGCCTGGTCTTGGAAGGGGTTTCCCGCTTAGATGCTTTCAGCGGTTATCCTGTCCGAACGTAGCTATCCAGCAGTGCCCCTGGTGGGACAACTGGTAGACCAGAGGTTCGTCCGTCCCGGTCCTCTCGTACTAGGGACAGATTTCCTCAAGCTTCTGACGCGCGCGGCGGATAGAGACCGAACTGTCTCACGACGTTCTAAACCCAGCTCGCGTGCCGCTTTAATGGGCGAACAGCCCAACCCTTGGGACCTGCTCCAGCCCCAGGATGCGACGAGCCGACATCGAGGTGCCAAACCATCCCGTCGATATGGACTCTTGGGGAAGATCAGCCTGTTATCCCCGGGGTACCTTTTATCCGTTGAGCGACACCCCTTCCACTCAGAGGTGCCGGATCACTAGTCCCGACTTTCGTCCCTGCTCGACATGTACGTCTCGCAGTCAAGCTCCCTTGTGCACTTACACTCAACACCTGATTGCCGTCCAGGTTGAGGGAACCTTTGGGCGCCTCCGTTACATTTTAGGAGGCAACCGCCCCAGTTAAACTACCCACCAGGCACTGTCCCTGAACCGGATATACGGTTCGAAGTTAGAGGCCCAATACGATCAGAGTGGTATTTCAACAACGACTCCACACACACTGGCGTGCATGCTTCACAGTCTCCCACCTATCCTACACAAACCGTATCGAGCACCAATACCAAGTTGTAGTGAAGGTCCCGGGGTCTTTTCGTCCTGCCGCGCGTAACGAGCATCTTTACTCGTAGTGCAATTTCGCCGAGTCTATGGTTGAGACAGTTGAGAAGTCGTTACGCCATTCGTGCAGGTCGGAACTTACCCGACAAGGAATTTCGCTACCTTAGGATGGTTATAGTTACCACCGCCGTTTACTGGGGCTTAAATTCTCCGCTTCACCCCGAAGGATTAACGGGTCCTCTTAACCTTCCAGCACCGGGCAGGCGTCAGTCCGTATACATCGTCTTGCGACTTCGCACGGACCTGTGTTTTTAGTAAACAGTCGCTTCTCACTGGTTTGTGCCACCCCCTCCCGCTACCCACCGCAAAGGTGTTGACGGTATGGAGGTCCCCCTTCTCCCGAAGTTACGGGGGCATTTTGCCGAGTTCCTTAACCATAGTTAACTCGTACGCCTTAGTATTCTCTACCTGACCACCTGTGTTGGTTTGGGGTACGGGCCGTGTGTGAGCTCGCTAGAGGCTTTTCTCGGCAGCATAGGATCACCGAATTCGCCTCACTCGGCTATGCATCACCTCTCAGACATATGAGCGACGGATTTGCCTATCACTCGTCCTACAGGCTTGCCCCAGTATTACCACTGACTGGTACGGCTACCTTCCTGCGTCACCCCATCGCTTGACTACTACCAGAGAAGGTCCCACGCAGCCGGCGACTTTCCGCTCCCGAAGGATTGGATAGGCCACCATTTGGGTGGTTAGTACCTCTGATTCATCATGGGCGCGCACACACGGGTACGGGAATATCAACCCGTTGTCCATCGACTACGCCTGTCGGCCTCGCCTTAGGTCCCGACTCACCCTGGGCGGACTGGCCTGCCCCAGGAACCCTTGGTCTTTCGGCGGGCAAGGTTCTCACTTGCCTTATCGCTACTCATGCCTGCATTCTCACTCCCACACCCTCCACAGCTCCATTACCAGGCTGCTTCACTGGGTGCAGGACGCTCCCCTACCCATCAACACGAAGTTGATGCCGCGGCTTCGGCGGTGTGCTTGAGCCCCGCTACATTATCGGCGCACAATCACTTGACCAGTGAGCTATTACGCACTCTTTCAAGGGTGGCTGCTTCTAAGCCAACCTCCTGGTTGTCTTCGCGACTGCACATCCTTTTCCACTTAGCACACGCTTAGGGGCCTTAGCCGGCGATCTGGGCTGTTTCCCTCTCGACGCACGGAGCTTATCCCCCGCCGTCTCACTGCCACGCTTTCACTTACCGGCATTCGGAGTTTGGCTGACGTCAGTAACCTTGTGAGGCCCATCGGCCATCCAGTAGCTCTACCTCCGGTAAGAAACACGCAACGCTGCACCTAAATGCATTTCGGGGAGAACCAGCTATCACGGAGTTTGATTGGCCTTTCACCCCTACCCACAACTCATCCCCTCAGTCTTCAACCTAAGTGGGTTCGGGCCTCCACAACATCTTACTGCTGCTTCACCCTGGCCATGGGTAGATCACTCCGCTTCGGGTCCAGAACACACCACTACACCACACACTCTTGTGCGGATACGCCCTATTCAGACTCGCTTTCGCTGCGGCTACCCCACACGGGTTAACCTCGCGACATGTCCCTGACTCGCAGGCTCATTCTTCAAAAGGCACGCCATCACCCCACCACAAGGGAGGGCTCTGACGGATTGTAGGCACACGGTTTCAGGTACTATTTCACTCCCCTCCCGGGGTACTTTTCACCATTCCCTCACGGTACTAATCCGCTATCGGTCATTAGGAAGTATTCAGGCTTACCGGGTGGTCCCGGCAGATTCACAGCAGATTTCACGGGCCCGCTGCTACTCGGGGAACAGTCTCACAACAGAGTGCATGTTTTCGCCTACGGGACTCTCACCCTCTACGACAGACCATCCCAGGCCCTTCGACTAACACACACTTTTCTCACTGTCGCCCAGCACGGCGGTGCTGAGAAGAAACGCCCCACAACCCCGCACACACAACCCCCGCCGGGTATCACATGCATACGGTTTAGCCATCCTCCGCTTTCGCTCGCCACTACTCACGGAATCACAATTGTTTTCTCTTCCTACGGGTACTGAGATGTTTCACTTCCCCGCGTTCCCCCCTGCACCCTATATATTCAGATGCAGGTAACACGACATCACTCGTGCTGGGTTTCCCCATTCGGACATCCTCGGATCCACGCTCGGTTGGCAGCTCCCCGAGGCATATCGCAGCCTCCCACGTCCTTCATCGGCTCCTAATGCCAAGGCATCCACCATGCGCCCTTAAACACTTACAACACAAAAAACCAGAAAAAGAAAAAAAGAAATTGCACATCAAACACACACAACAACACCCCAACCAACAACACCAGCCCAAAGACCAGCGCCCCAATCAGAGCCTTCTTGCGTGCTAGATGCTCGCAACCACTATCCACAAATCAAACACCACACCCCACCACCAAAGCAGGGCAACAACAAACACCGTCGAAAACACCAGAACAACGCCTGGTCCCTCACGGCCGACCCACACACTCCAACGAGCATGCGATCGCAGGGCCTGTTGTCTCAAAGCCCAATAGTGTGCCTGGCAGTCTTCAAAAGTTTGTTGTCGTGCACCAGACCCGCCTCCACTACAGAGGTCGAGCCATCCAACGAATCGCCCCGATCACCGAACCCCCACACGATGTGGGCGGGCCGAGGTCTCGTGGTGCTCCTTAGAAAGGAGGTGATCCAGCCGCACCTTCCGGTACGGCTACCTTGTTACGACTTCGTCCCAATCGCCGATCCCACCTTCGACGGCTCCCTCCACAAGGGTTAGGCCACCGGCTTCGGGTGTTACCGACTTTCATGACGTGACGGGCGGTGTGTACAAGGCCCGGGAACGTATTCACCGCAGCGTTGCTGATCTGCGATTACTAGCGACTCCGACTTCACGGGGTCGAGTTGCAGACCCCGATCCGAACTGAGACCGGCTTTGAAAGGATTCGCTCCACCTCACGGCATCGCAGCCCTTTGTACCGGCCATTGTAGCATGTGTGAAGCCCTGGACATAAGGGGCATGATGACTTGACGTCATCCCCACCTTCCTCCGAGTTGACCCCGGCAGTCTCCTACGAGTCCCCGGCATAACCCGCTGGCAACATAGGACAAGGGTTGCGCTCGTTGCGGGACTTAACCCAACATCTCACGACACGAGCTGACGACAGCCATGCACCACCTGCACACAGGCCACAAGGGAACCAATATCTCTACTGGCGTCCTGTGCATGTCAAACCCAGGTAAGGTTCTTCGCGTTGCATCGAATTAATCCACATGCTCCGCCGCTTGTGCGGGCCCCCGTCAATTCCTTTGAGTTTTAGCCTTGCGGCCGTACTCCCCAGGCGGGGTACTTAATGCGTTAGCTACGGCACGGATCCCAAGGAAGGAAACCCACACCTAGTACCCACCGTTTACGGCGTGGACTACCAGGGTATCTAATCCTGTTCGCTCCCCACGCTTTCGCTCCTCAGCGTCAGTTACTGCCCAGAGACCCGCCTTCGCCACCGGTGTTCCTCCTGATATCTGCGCATTCCACCGCTACACCAGGAATTCCAGTCTCCCCTGCAGTACTCTAGTCTGCCCGTATCGCCCGCACGCCCACAGTTAAGCTGTGAGTTTTCACGAACAACGCGACAAACCACCTACGAGCTCTTTACGCCCAGTAATTCCGGACAACGCTCGGACCCTACGTATTACCGCGGCTGCTGGCACGTAGTTGGCCGGTCCTTCTTCTGCACATACCGTCACTTGCGCTTCGTCTGTGCTGAAAGAGGTTTACAACCCGAAGGCCGTCATCCCTCACGCGGCGTCGCTGCATCAGGCTTGCGCCCATTGTGCAATATTCCCCACTGCTGCCTCCCGTAGGAGTCTGGGCCGTATCTCAGTCCCAGTGTGGCCGGTCACCCTCTCAGGCCGGCTACCCGTCGTCGCCTTGGTAGGCCATTACCCCACCAACAAGCTGATAGGCCGCGGGCCCATCCCACACCGCAAAAGCTTTCCACCACCGACCATGAAGCCGATGATCATATTCGGTATTAGACCCAGTTTCCCAGGCTTATCCCAAAGTGCAGGGCAGATCACCCACGTGTTACTCACCCGTTCGCCACTCGAGTACCCCGAAGGGCCTTTCCGTTCGACTTGCATGTGTTAAGCACGCCGCCAGCGTTCGTCCTGAGCCAGGATCAAACTCTCCAAACAAAAACCCC
>JBQEMX010000013.1:159976-168075 GCA_052044345.1 Mycolicibacterium sp. 22603 | reverse complement strand
GTGGAAGAACGCGCGGTGCCGGTGGCCGAGGACACCGCCCTCAATGAGATGACCTTGGTGCAGAATGCGGAGGGCCGGTTTGAGGCCACCCTCAACCTGGATGTCGGGACCGGGGAAGAGCTGTGTGCGGCATTGGATCCGTTGTGCCGACCGGTCCCGCTACCGGATGGCTCGGCGGATCCACGATCAATCGGCGCCCGGCGGGCAGAGGCGCTCGGGCAGGTGCTGCGCACCTATTTGGCGCAGTCGCGGCGTCCGATGTCCGGCGGGGTCCTCCCGCACGTCACCCTGATCCGACCCGCTGCCGCAGAGGCGTCGGTGGGTGGTGGGGAAGCGGTGGACCGGTTGGGCTTCGCCGGACCGGTCTCCGCCGCGACCGCGGATCTGATCGCCTGCGACGCCACGCTGACTTCGGTGATCGTCGATTGCTCCGGCGTGCCGCTGGATGTCGGGCGTGCGGAACGGCTGTTCACCCCGGCGATCCGCAAAGCACTCGGGGTGCGCGATGGTGGGTGTGCCCATCCGGGGTGTGGACGCCCGGTGTCGTGGTGCGATGCCCACCACATCCAACCCTGGAGCGCCGGCGGTGCCACCAGTATCGACAACGGGGTGCTGCTGTGCCGGTTGCATCACGGGTTGATCCATCACGGCGGCTGGCAGGTCTACCTCGGCCGCGACCGCCACCCCTGGTTCATCCCACCCCACACACCCGATGCACCCGAACCGACACCCCTGCGCTCGCACGCCCGACGCACCATGACCGACCTACCGACTGCGGCGTAACCCAAAGCCGCAGCGCACCTTGACAACTGAACAGAGAAACCGGCATCACCGCGGGCCGCGGGCGCGGCCGACCGCTAGATAGTCAGCCCGCGGGCGATCACCAGACGCTGGATCTGGTTGGTGCCCTCGAAGATCTGGGTGATCTTGGCTTCCCGCATGTACCGCTCCGGTCGGAAGTCGCGGGTGTAGCCGACGCCGCCGAGTACCTGCACGGCATCGGTGGTGACCTTCATTGCCGCATCGGTCGCCACCAGTTTGGCCACCGACGCCTGGGTCGAGTACGGCAGGCCGAGGTCGCGTCGCCGCGCGGCGTCCAGATAGGTGGCGCGCGCGCTCACCACTGCGGCGGCCATATCGGCAAGAACGAATCCAAGTCCCTGGTGGTCGATGATCTTGCGGCCGAAGGTGGTTCGCTCGTTGGCGTATCGTGTCGCCTCATCGAGCGCGGCCTGGGCGATACCGACGGCGACCGCGGCGATGCCGAGTCGGCCGGCGTCGAGAGCGGAGAAGGCGATCGACAGGCCTTGCCCCTCGGTACCGATCAACCGGTCGGCATCGAGTCGAGCATTGTCGTAGAACGCCGCAGTGGTCGGGACGGCGTGCAGGCCCATCTTCTCCTCGGGCTTGCCGAAGCTCAAACCGTCCAGATCGCCGGGCACCAGGAAACACGAGATGCCCTTGGATCCGTCGCCGGTCCTGGCGAACAGCGTGTAGAAGTCGGCCTTGCCGCCGTGGGTGATCCATGCCTTGGAACCATTGATCACGTAGTGGTCACCGTCCCTGGTCGCGGCACAGCGCAACGCCGCCGCATCGGAGCCGGCCTGCGGTTCGGACAGGCTGTAGGCGCCGATCTGATCGCCCGACAGCATGCCGGGCAACCATCGGCCCTTCTGCTCCTCGGTGCCGAAGGACAACAGGGCGTGTGTGGAAAGGCTGTGCACGCTGACCGCCACCGCCACCGTGGCCCAACGGGTCGCGATCTCCTCGAGCACCTGGAGGTACACCTCGTAGGGCTGCCCGCCGCCTCCCCATTGCTCGGGCTGGGGCAGGCTCAGCAACCCGGCGGCCCCGAGTTGGGCGAAGACGCCGTCGGGGTAGGTCTCGGTCCGCTCGTGCTCATCGACGATCGGGTCGAGCACCTTGTCCGCGATATCGCGGGTCAGTGCGATCAGTTCGGCGGCGTCCTCGGACGGGAGCAGGCGTTCGACGGGCACGGGTTCACCTCTCAAAACAGTACTGCGATGCAGTTCGCAGTATCATCCAGAGAGTACTGGAATAACTTCTGAAGTACTATCGGAAGATGTCCGAGCTGGTCGAAAGTGGTTTCGCCACCCGCAGACAGATCCGTCTGTTCGACGAACTGCTGGAGATGATGCTCTCCGACGGCTTCGGCCACTTGACGCTGGACGAGATCGCTGCCCGGTTACGCTGCTCGAAGTCCACGCTCTACGCCTTGGCATCGAGCAAGGATGAACTGGTGCGCCGGGTCACCGTGCACTTCTTCAAGCGCGCGACGATCGCGGTGGAGACCAGCCTGGCGCGGACGGGCAATCCACGCGATCGCGTGGCGGCGTATCTGACCGCGGTCGGAGCCGAGTTGGCGGTGGCGTCGGAGGTGTTCATGGCGGACATGAACGCGTTCGCCCCGGCGCGCGAGGTCTACGAAGCCAACACCGCGGCCGCCGCGGAGCGGGTGCGCCAGCTCATCGAGGAAGGCGTGGCCGCGGGAGCGTTCCGCTCGGTCAACGCCGCCTTCGCCGGAGATCTCATCGCCACCATGATGGTGCGCATCCAGCAGCGCGAGGTGGGTGCGGCCACAGGGCTCAGTGATGCCGAGGCTTACACCGAGTTGGCGACACTACTCACCGACGGCCTGCGGGCCTGATCCGACCGTAGAACTGGCCGGACTGTAGAACCAGCCGGACCGCAGGACCGGTCTGACGGAGAAACGACATGGTCGCCATCACCTGAGGCAATGGCGACCATGTCGTGGAATCCGGCGAACGGGATACCGAGCCGGGTGGTTACAGCGCGGCGTTGATCGCGTCGACGCGGTCCTTGGCATCGCCGAACAACATCTGGGTGTTCTCCCGGAAGAACAGCGGATTCTGCACACCCGCGTATCCCGAGGCCATGGAGCGCTTGAAGACGATGACGTTGTCGGCGTTCCACACGGTGAGCACCGGCATGCCGGCGATCGGTGATCCCGGATCCTCGGAGGCGGCCGGGTTGACGGTGTCATTGGCCCCGATTACCAGCACCACCGACGTGCCGTCGAAATCGTCGTTGATCTCGTCCATCTCCAGCACGATGTCGTAGGGCACCTTGGCCTCGGCCAGTAGCACGTTCATGTGCCCGGGCAGCCGGCCCGCGACCGGGTGGATGCCGAAACGCACGTCGACCCCGCGCTCGCGCAGCTTGCGGGTCAGATCGGCGACCCCGTACTGGGCCTGTGCGACGGCCATGCCGTAGCCCGGTGTGATGATCACCGAGGAGGCGTTGGTCAGCAGTTCCGCTGCGCCCTCGGCGGTGATCTCGCGGTGCTCGCCGTAGTCCTTGTCCTCCGCAGGCCCCGCTTCGATGCCGAAACCGCCTGCGATGACGGAGATGAACGAACGGTTCATCGCCTTGCACATGATGTACGACAGGAACGCACCGGAGGAGCCGACCAGCGCGCCGGTGATGATCAGCAGGTCATTGCCCAGCAGGAAGCCCGAGGCCGCGGCGGCCCAACCGGAGTAGCTGTTGAGCATCGAGACGACGACCGGCATATCGCCGCCACCGATGGAGGCGACCAGATGCCAGCCCAGCAGCAGCGCCAGCACGGTCACCACCACCAGCAGCCACAGCTGGGGTTCGATGACGAACCAGACCGTCAGTGCGATGAACACCACCAGCGCCCCGACGTTCAGGAAGTTCTTGCCGGGCAGCATCAATGGCGCGGATTTGATCCGGGCGGACAACTTGAGGTTGGCCACGATCGACCCGGTGAACGTCACCGCGCCGATGAACACGCCGATGAACACCTCGGCCGAATGGATGCCCAGCATGCCCTGACCGGCGAGATGCGCGGCCTCGGCTCCGTCGGGATGGGCCTCCACGTGCAGGTAACCGTTCCAGCCGACCAGCACGGCGGCCAGGCCGACGAAGCTGTGCAGCAGCGCGATGAGTTCGGGCATGCCGGTCATCTCGACGATCTTGGCCCGCCACAGACCGATCGCCGCGCCGATGGCCATGGCGCCCACCAGCAGCCCGAGGCCCAGCGGTTCGATTTCACGGCCGATGGCCAACACGACGGTGGCGATCAGTGCCACCGCCATGCCCGCGATGCCGAAGGTGTTGCCGGCCTTGGACGTTTCGTGTTTCGACAGGCCCGCAAGGGCCAGGATGAACAGCAGCGCCGCGACCACATAGGCCGCGGTGGCCGCGGTTTCCAGAGAAAGCATGGGGAATCCGTTCACAGAGAGTGTGGTGAGAAGTGGGGGCAGCGCCTAGCTGCGGGAGAACATCGCGAGCATGCGGCGGGTCACCGCGAAACCGCCGAACACGTTGATGCTGGCGAGCAGAATCGCCACCGTGGCCAGCACGGTGATCGCCACGTCGCCGGTGCCGATCTGCAGCAGCGCGCCGACGACGATGATTCCCGAGATCGCATTGGTCACCGACATCAGCGGGGTGTGCAACGCGTGGTGCACACCGCTGATCACGTAGTACCCGATGACGATCGCCAGGGCGAACACCACCAGGTGCACCTGCAGTGCGGCCGGCGAGATGGCGATCAACGCGAACAGCGCAGCCGCACCGGCGAACGTCAGGCCGAGCCTGCGCTGGGCCGACATCGGTGGCTTGGGAGCCGGCTTCTCGACCGGGGCGGCGGCGGTCGCGGCGGCCGGTGCCGCGGACACCTGAACCGGCGGGGGCGGCCAGGTGACCTCGCCATCGCGCACCACGGTGACCGAGCGCTGGACGACATCGTCGAAGTCCAGCGTGAGACGGCCATCCTTGTCGGGTGTCACCAGCTTGAGCAGGTTCACCAGGTTGGTGCCGTAGAGCTGTGATGCGGTGGCGGGCAGGCGGCCGGCCAGATCGGTGTAACCGATGATCGTCACGCCGTTGTCGGTGACGATCGCCTGATCCTTGACGGTGCCCTCGACGTTGCCGCCGTTGGATGCGGCCATGTCCACGATCACGCTGCCCGGGCGCATGGCGGCGACCATCTCGGCGGTGATGATCCGCGGCGCGGGCCTACCCGGGATCAGCGCCGTGGTGATGATGATGTCGACCTCGCGGGCCAGCTCGGCGTACAGCTGCGCCTCGCGGGCCTTGTAGTCCTCGCCCATCTCCTTGGCGTAACCGGTGGCCGACACCTCGGCAGCCGCCGGATCGACGGAGACGTACTCGCCGCCGAGGGACTTGACCTGGTCGGCGACCTCGGGTCGGGGGTCGGTGGCCTTCACGATCGCACCGAGGCTGCCCGCGGCGCCGATCGCGGCCAGGCCGGCCACCCCGGCGCCGACAACCAGGACCTTCGCCGGCGGCACCTTGCCCGCCGCGGTGACCTGTCCGGTGAAGAACCGCCCGAAGCTGTGGGCGGCCTCGACCACGGCGCGGTAACCGGCGATATTGGCCATCGAGGACAGCACGTCCAGCGACTGCGCGCGGGAGATACGCGGCACCGCGTCCATCGCCAGCACCGTGATGGGGCGCGCCGACAGCTTCTCGACGAGTTCGGGCTTCAGCGCCGGCGAGATCAGACTGACCAGCGTCGCGCCATCCTTGAGCGCCGCGATCTCGGTGTCATCAGGGGCATTGACCTTGAGTACGACGTCGGCCGCCAGTACTTCGCCGGTGGTGCCGATGCCGGCGCCCGCCTCTACATAGGCGGCGTCGGAGAAGCTCGAGGCCGCACCCGCGCCGGACTCGACGACGACGTCATAACCCAGCTTGATGATTTGCCCAACGGTCGCAGGCGTCGCCGCGACCCGTGTCTCGCCCGCGTGAGTTTCGCGCGGAATGCCGATGATCATCGGAAGAGTCTCGCATTTGCCCGCGAATTGCGTGTATGCCCCTCGTGCGGTGAGCGGTCGGCCGACGTCGCCCAGCGTGGGCAAACACGCGAAACACGGCGAGACGACGTGCGCCAGCTCACAGCGGCGCCTACAACCAGTACCGCCTACAACCAGTCCCGCCTGCGGAACATCACGTACAGCACGACGACCAGCACCACGATCAGTGCCGAACTGGTGACGAACCCGGCCGCCGTCTCGATACCGGGGTACAGCACATTCTGTCCGTAGAAACCGGTGATGGCAGTCGGCACCGCGATGATCGCGGCCCAGCTGGTCAGCTTCTTCATGACCGTGTTCAGGCGGGCGTCCTGCAGGGACAGGTTGGTCTCGAACACGGTGGTCACCATGTCGCGCAACGATTCGGTCCATTCCGATGCGCGCAGCACATGGTCGTAGAGGTCGGCGTAGAGCGAGTCCAGCGATGGTGCGCTCGCGGGCGATTCTCCGTCCAGGCGTCGGTGTTGGATCGCGCCGACCACCTCTCGCATGGGCAACACCGCGCGGCGCAGCTCGACGAGTTCTTTGCGCAGCCGGAACGTCCGCCGCTGTAACCCGCGCCGCGGCCCGCTCTCGTCGAACAGCTCGTCCTCCAGTCCCTCGATGGCGTCGTCGAGGGACTGCACCGCGTCGAAGTGCCCGTCGACGACGACATCGAGCAGCGCGTGCACCAGTGCGCCGACGCCGTATTGCTGGCCACCGAGTTCGTCGAAGCGTTCGGAGACCTCGCCGATGTCGAAGTGCACGTCGGGACGATTGACCGCGGGCAATCGCACCGTGATCAATCCGCGGGGCAGCACGAATGCCGAGATGCGGTGTTTGACGAGGGTCGAGGTGATGGACTCGTCTTCGCCGGTGCCCAGGATGTCCACGGCATAGACGGTGAAGAACGTGTGCGTGCGGTACACGCTGGCCTTGGTCCGTTCCTTGGGCGCCACGGCGTCCTCGACGGCCCACATGTCCAGATGCAGCTCGGCGGCCAATGCCGCCAGCGCATCATGGTCGGGGTCGTAGATATCGGCCCACACCAGGTGGTCCTCGGATGCCAGGCAGTCCGAGATCGCCTCGAAGGTGAACTCCTCGTCGTGGGATTGCCCGCCTCGCCACAACCGACCGGTCACTGTCGTCACACCCGCCATCATTCACCGGATTTCTGGGCATTCAGGTAACGGACAGGCTTGCGGCACATAATCCGGGGCACCACCTGATGAAGGAACTCCTATGTCCGATATCGAAACCGTGATCGTCATCATCGCCGCGCTGGTCGCCGTGACGGTGGTGGTGACGCTGCTCGTCAGTACGTCCAGGGGCCGCAACGGCCGTCGCTAGGCCGGGCCGCGGAGTTTCACCGCCCTGTCGGCTGGGCACCCGGAATTGGCGCACGCGTCGATTAGCGCGTCGTCCGGAGCCCAGCAAGGAGCGAAGATGTCTGACACGAATACGTTGTGGATTGTCGTTGCCGCGGTGGTGGTCATCGCGATCGTGGTGGGGTTGGCCCTGGTCGCCCGGCAGAAGCGACGCCGGGTCGCCGCCGAGAAGATGCGCACCGAACTCCAGGCCGAGCGCGAGCAGGTGGCCAAGAGGCAGGCGCTGGCCGACGAGACCGACGCGCGGGCGCGGGCGGCCGCGGCAGAGGCGGAGGCCAAGGCCGCCGAGGCGCGCAGGCTGGCCGACCGGGCATCGTCGCATCAGCAGACGGTGGCCGAGCAGCAGGAGGAACTCGAGGAGCGCAGCAGGCGCATCGACAAGCTGGATCCTGACGTCAAGACCGGCAAGCGGGACGACCGCGCCGACGATGGCGACGCGGCCACCGGTGGCACACCTCGACGGGTGGACAATCTGCGCTGACCCTCGTCGGTCTCGGAAGGGCGGCGAACGGGTATCGACATGGGTCGAACCATGTCGGCAGAGTTGATGCGCGTCCCACCATGTTGGGCATGGAAATGGTGATCGAACGCGGGCAGGCCCGGTGTCCCTTCTGTGTATCCGTGGCCGATTACCGATTCATCGAGAACGACCGCAGCCTGGTGCGCTACGAGGTGCACTGTCAGTCCTGCGGTGAGCGATACCGCGAGAAGCTGGGCCTGGCCGCCGTGTCGACCGCCCCGGCTGTGCAGGCGTGGATGCCGGAGCCCGCGCAGCTGCCGACGGTTCCGTTGAGTGAGCGGCTGCGGGCTGTCGCAGCGGGTGCCCGGGTACGCTCGGCGGCGCTGACCGCGGCCGTCGCCGCCTCGACCGCAGCGGCCCGGC
>JBQEMX010000013.1:47301-159926 GCA_052044345.1 Mycolicibacterium sp. 22603 | reverse complement strand
ACCTCGGCCGCGACCGCCACCCCTGGTTCATCCCACCCCACACACCCGATGCACCCGAACCGACACCCCTGCGCTCGCACGCCCGACGCACCATGACCGACCTACCAGCCGCGGCGTAACCCAAAACCACAGCGCACCTTGATAACTGAACAGAGAGAGCGCGGTCTCGTGATCAGGAGGCCTGCGCGGCTTCGTCGGCGGTGATGTTCAGCACCGCCTCGTGGATGAGTGCGAGCACTGCGTCCAGCACCGTACCCGCATGCTTGCCGCGTGCATAGCTGCGCAGCACCACGCGACGGGTGCCCAGGCCGGGTACATCGACTGTCTCGACACCGTCCTGTGGCATGCCGCGCAGCGCAAGCATCGGGATCAGTGTCATGCCCTCGCCCGCCGCCACCAGCGCCAGCGCAGTCTGGGTCCCGAAGTAGCGGTGCACGATCGGCTGATTCAAGCCGATGGATCGGCTCAGCCGCGCGGCTGCCCGGGCCGTGGCCGACGATGGCTCGACACCGACCCATGGCAGCGGCAGACGCCCCAGCTCGGTGACATCGGTGGCCAGGGTGCCCGCAGGCACCACCAGCTTCCAGGGTTCGTCGAGCAGCGGCACCTCGAGGATGCCGGCCGGCGGACGCTTCGGGATGTCTGCGGAGTCCAATTCGACTATGGCAGCGTCTAATTCGCCGTCCTTGAGCGAGCGCATGAGCGGCACCTGGTCGGCTTCGACGACCTCGAACCTGATACCGGGCAGTTGGTGGCGCCACTCCGGCAGCATCGGCGCGATCACCACCGAGAGGAAACTCTGGAATCCGCCGAGACGCATGGTGCCGTGGATCTCGGCTTCGCCGCGCTCCAGCTGCATCTGCGCCTCGGCCAGCGCCCGTTCGATCTGTTGGGCGGCCTCGGCCAGGATCTGGCCCTCGTGGGTGAGCGCCGAGCCGTTGGTGGTGCGGGTGATCAGGACGCGGTCGGTCTCGCGTTCCAATCGGGTGATCTGCTGTGAGACCGCCGACGGCGTCATCTGCAAGTCATCTGCCGCGGCGAGGACGCCGCCCTCGCGGGCCACCGCCAGGAGATAGCGCAGCCGGCGCGGATCGATATCCATTCATAAAAACTACACTGACAGTACACATCTATTCAATTGTGTTTAACGCACGTGGAGCTGATACTTCTGCTGGTTTCGGTTGGCATGAAGGCGGTTTTCGATGGTGGCGGCAACCCTTGGTTGGGTCGGGGCGGCGGGTACGTTGTTCGCGTACCTGGCGGTCAGTCGTGGTTGGCTCTGCGGGAAGTCGCGCCGCTACGCCGCGCTGAACATCACGGGTGGCTTGATGGCCGGCACCGCAGCCGGCATGTACGGCGCCTGGCCCAGTGCCGCGTCGAACATCGTCTGGGCGCTGATCGGCGTCGCCACCTTGGCAACCCATCTACGGGAGGCGCGCCGTCATCGGCTCGTGCTGGTCTCGACGATGCCGGCGCCGCGTTATTCGATGCAGCGCGTCATCGCCGCCCCGTCCACCCCGATCATGCCGGTCACGGCCGAGGCGCAGTCTTTTGCCTGAGGGCACAAGACTGCCGGGCGCCTGCAACAGGTCGAGCCTTGGGGTCGAGGTATGTGACTCGGTGTGTGCACACGAGACGGACGAGTGATCTCACCCCACCAAGGTGCTGGCGGCCTCGACCATATGCTCCGTGACGGTAGCCGCTGCGCCATCACCGTCTCCGGATTCGATGGCGTCGACTATGTCGTAGTGACGCTTGGCGTTCATGTTGCGGATGGCGCGGTCGACGCCAGAGAACATGATCGACATCCGGATGCTGCCCTCGAGCGAAGTCCACTGGTGCAGGAGTGTCTCATTACCGGTCAGCAGGCACATGGTGCGGTGGAACCGCAGATCGGCCTCGATGCGGTCTTCCAGGTTGGCCGCGGCCCAGCGGTCCATGTCATCGACGGCACCGCGCAGCGTGGCCACGATCTCCGACCGGTCAGCGCGCGACGCGAGTGTGCGCGCCGCCAGAGACTCGAGAGCGGCGCGCACGTCGAAGATGTCGCGGATCTCCTTGGCGTCGAGGTGTCGCACTGCAAGCCGGCCTCGTGCACCCGCCGAGATGAGCCCCTCCTGCTGGAGCTGGCGCATGGCCTCGCGCAAAGTGCCGCGGCTGATCTGCAGTGCATCGGACAGGTCCGTCTCGACCAGGTGGGTGCCCGGCGTCAGCTGACCCGTGGTGATCGCCCGGCGCAGCGCAGTCAGCGCCTGCTCGCGCAGACTCGTCTTCTCCAATCGCAGCAGCGATGTGGAATCCACGGACATGCCGCGCTCCTTGACTGTCAACATTCAGTTGTCAACACCCTACAGTCGTTCCAGCACTGTGGCGACCAGGCGCGCAGTGGCCAGGCCGTACCGGTCGTGCAGTGTCGGCAGGGCGCCGGCGGCCAGGAACTCGTCGGGCAAGGCCACCGGGGTGACCTGCTTGGCCACCCCACGCTGCACCGCAGCGGCCGCGACCGTCTCGAACAATCCGCCGACCACGGTATGGTTCTCGCAGGTCAGCACCAGGCGGTCCGTATCCAACTGGGCGAGAACCGTTTCGGCGTCGAACGGTTTGATGGTCGGGGTGTGCACGACGGCCACGTCGACGTTGTGGGCGGCCAGCTGATCGGCAGCCTGCAGCGCGCGCATCGTCATCAGGCCCGACGAGACGAGCACGACATCGGCGCCTCCGCGCAGCACCTTGGCCTTGCCGAGCTCGAAGTGATAGTCGTACTCGTCCAGAACGGTCGGAACATTGCCGCGCAACAGGCGCAGGTAGGTCGGCCCCGGGTGTTCGGCGAGCTGGGGCACGGCCTGCTCGATGTCCACCGAATCGCACGGGTCCACGATCGTCAGATTGGGCATACCGCGGAAGATCGCGATGTCCTCGGTCGCCTGGTGCGACGGGCCGTAGCCGGTGGTCAGCCCGGGTAACCCGCCGACCACGTTGACATTGAGGTTGGGTTCGGCGATGTCCAGGCAGATGAAGTCATAGGCCCGCCGGGCCGCGAACACCGAGTAGGTGGACGCGAACGGGACCAAGCCGGTCTCGGCCATTCCCGCCGCCGCACCGAACAGCAGCTGTTCGGCCATGCCCATCTGAAAGAACCTGTCCGGGAACTCTTTTGCGAAGATATGCATGTCGGTGTACTTACCGAGGTCGGCGGTGAGTCCGACGATGCGGTCGTTCTCCCGGGCCGCCTTGACCAGCGCGTGCCCGAACGGCGCCGAGCTGGTCTTCTGGCCGGGATCGGCGAACGACGCGATCATCGCCGAGGTCTTCAACTTGGCCGGTGCGCTCACGCCATTACTCCTTCAAAACCTGCGGTCAACTGCTCGCGGCAGATCTGCCATTCATCGGCGTCGATGCGCATGAAATGCGCCTTCTCCCGGTTCTCCAACAGCGGCACCCCACAGCCGATTCTGGTGTCGCACAGGATGACCGACGGCCTGTCGGTGCTGACGGCGTCAAACGCGTTCAACAGGGCGTCGACGTCATTACCGTCCACCCGTGCCACCTGCCATCCGCAGGCGGCCCACTTGTCGGGCACCGGCTCGGTGCGCAGCACCCCGACGGTCGGACCGTCGGCCTGTAGCGCGTTGATATCGACCATGGCGATCAGATTGCCCAGGCCGTGGTGGGAAGCGCCCATCGCGGCCTCCCACGTCGAACCCTCGTCGAGCTCGCCGTCGGAGAGAAAGTTGATAACCCGCGCTGGGTTGCCCTGGTGGCGCAGGCCCAGCGCCATCCCGACCGCGACGGTCAGGCCGTGCCCCAGCGAGCCACCGGAGATCTCCATTCCCGGTGTGTAGCTGGCCATTCCGGACATCGGAAGGCGGGACTCATCGGAGCCGTAGGTGTCCAACTCCTCGACGCTGATTATGCCGGCCTCGGCCAGCGCGGCATACAGTCCGATCGCGTAGTGCCCGGTCGAGAGCAGGAAGCGGTCGCGTCCGGTCCAGTGCGGATCCTCGGCACGGTATTTCAGTTGATCGACGTACACCGCGGCGAGCATGTCGGCGGCACCCAGTGCCTGCCCGACATAACCCTGGCCCTGTGCCTCACCCATGTTCAGTGCATGGTGGCGCATCCGGTACGCGGCCTGGCGTACCCGTTCGGTGCGCATCAGCGGACCAGTTCGTGGTGGCTTGCGACGGCGTCGTCGGCGGCCTTGCGCTCGGCGGGCCCCCAGGTCTCGCGGGTGAGCAGAGCAGCCCACAGACCGATCGCGGCGTAGCAGGAGAACAGCAGCGCCGGGCCCATCCAGCCGAAGCCCTCGAAGAGCAGGGTGGTGATGAACGGGGTGAAGCCGGACACCATCGCCGAGATTTGGTAGGCGAGCGAGGCCCCCGAGGCACGGGTCGCCGCGGTGAACAGCTCGGGGAACCAGGCGCCCTGGGCACCGGCCAGCGCGTTCTGGCACACGGTGTAGGCGAGCACGAAGGTCACAACGATCAGCAACATCAGCCCGGTGTTCACCATGGCGAACATCAACACCCCGAACGGAATACCGAAGGCGCACACGCCCAGATAGACCGGCCGGCGGCCGACCTTGTCGGTGAGCGCGGCCCAGCCAAAGGTGGCGAAGATGCCGAGGAAGGAGGCGACGCATAGCGCGGTCAGCGTTTGGCTGGCCGTGGCCAGGCCAGAGTTCTTCAGGTAGCTGATCATGTAGGTGATCGCCACCGCATAGCCGGCCGTCTCGGCGACGCGAAGGCCGATGCCGCGCATGATGTTTCGCCAGTCCTTCTTGACGACCTCGATGATGGGGGACTTGACGATGTTTCCGGAATCCTTGACATCGGTGAACACCGGGGACTCGGGGACCTTCGCACGGATGATCAAGCCGACGATCACCAGAATCAGGCTGGCCAGGAACGGCACCCGCCAGGCCCAGTCGCCGGGCAGATGCACGCTGACCAGGAAGGTCAGGTTGGCCAGCAGCAGGCCAACCGGGAAGCCGGCCTGGACGATACCGGTGTAGCGGCCCTTCTGTTTCCAGGGGGCGTGCTCGTAGCTCATCAGGATGGCCCCGCCCCATTCGGCACCGAAGGCCAGGCCTTGGATGATGCGCACGGTTACCAGCAGGACCGGCGCCAGCACGCCGACAGCGGCGTAGGTCGGCAACAGGCCGATGGCGAAGGTAGCCAGACCCATGATGATCAGGGACGCGACCAGCACCGGCTTGCGTCCGACCTTGTCGCCGAGGTGTCCGCCGATGATGCCGCCGATCGGGCGCGCGGCGAAGCCGACACCGAGGGTGGCGAAGGCGGCCAGCGTGCCGGCGACCGGGCTGGAGTTCGGGAAGAACGCGGTGCCGAAGTACAGCGCCGCGGCGGTACCGAATCCGATGAAGTCATAGGTCTCGATGACGGCACCGACTCCGGAGCCGACGGCAACCCGCTTGGCCTCCGGTGTCCCGTTGACCGGGCCCCGCATCTTCAGAGCGTCGTCGCTCATGGTGGACATCCTTTCAAATCCAGTTCTACCTGGAGTTCCGACCGATGAATCAGGTCACTGTCGACGGTTGACAGTGCCGCAACGCTCTCAGTGTGACCACGACCACAGCGCTGTGTCAACAGTCAACAACCATTCTGTGTTGCCCGTTGACTGTTAACAGTCAACTCGGATAGTGTGCCGGGCATCACAACGTTCGGAGGAGACATGACCGGCCCATTCAGCAGCAGGCTGGGCTGCTCGACGATCAGCTTCAGGCACCAGAACCTGGCGCGGGCCTTGACGTCCATCGCCGGCCTGGGCTTCACCGAGATCGATCTCGGCGCCCTGCCCGGCGTCTGCGACCACGTGCCCTACGTGCTCGACGAGGCCGCGGTGGACGAGGTGGCGCGCACGGTTGCCACATCCGGTCTCACGGTCCGGTCGATCAACGGAGATATCGGCGACCTGAACGCCGCTCGTGGGGGCGAGCGACGCGACGGCGGCGGGTCCGGACCCGATGGCCGCGACCGGCACACCGAGATGCTCGTCGAACTTGCGGCCGCGACCGGCGCCCGAGCGCTCGTGTTGCCGTGTGGGGCGCTGGACCACCAGCCGATCGAGTCGTTGTCGGCCGACCTGGACCGGGTGGCCGCCGCGCTGCAGACCGCGGCGTTCGCCGCCGAACGGCGCGGGGTGGCGTTGTGGACGGAGTCCCTGCACTACCACCGGTTGTGCTTCAACCTCGAACGCGCCCAGGCGCTGACCGACCGACTCGACGGGCGCATCGGCATCGTGCTGGATTTCAGCCATGTCGTGGCTTCCGGCGGCGACCCGGTCGAGTTCATCGACCGATTCGGACCGCGTATCGCCCACGTTCACATCCGCGATGCGTTGCCCGGCAACATCAATCTCTCGGTGGGTGAAGGCGCGGTCGACTTCGGCCGTGGCCTCAAGGCGCTCGCCGATGCCGGCTACACCGGCCATTTCTCGCTGGAACTCGAAACCCGCGATGTCACCCACGATGAGCGGCCCGCGGCAGCCACCGCCGCCGGCCTGTTGATCACCGATCTGATCTGAGGAGAAACCATGTCCGAACAGAAGACCGCCGTGGTTACCGGCGCCACCTCGCCGAAGGGCATCGGGCTTGCCGTTGCCGAGCGCTACGCCCGGGAAGGCTGGGCCGTGGTGATCCTCGACCTCGACGGGGAGAAGAGCGCCAAGATCGCCGCCGAGGTCGGAAACCACTACGCCGTGCCGGCTTTCGGTCACGCGGTGGATGTCACCTCGGATGATTCGGTGAACGCCGCGTACGCCGCCGTGGCCGCCGAGGTCACCGCGGGCAACCTGCCCCCGATCGGTGCGCTGGCCAACATCGCCGGCATCACCTCGCCGGTTCCGTTCCTGGAGACCGACCTCGACCTGTGGAACAAGGTGATGGCCGTCAACGCCACCGGAACCTACCTGGTCACCAAGGCGTTCCTGCCCGCCATGGTCGAGCAGGGCTGGGGCCGCATCGTCAACATGTCCTCGGTCAGCGCGCAGCGCGGCGGCGGCGTCTTCGGCAAGGTCCCCTACTCGTCGGCCAAGGCTGCCATCCTGGGGTTCACCAAGTCGCTGGCCCGCGAGATCGCCGATACCGGTGTGACCGTCAACGCCGTCACCCCCGGTGCGGTCGATACCAACATCCGTGTCGGCTCCACCGATGAGCAGGAGGCCAAGCTGGCCGCCGACATCCCGGTCGGGCGCACCGCCACCACCGAGGAGGTTGCCGCCGTGATCACCTTCCTGTCCAGCAAGGACGCCAGTTACCTGACCGGGACCACCGTTGATATCAACGGCGGCAGCCACATTCACTAGATGAGGTAAGCGCCATGACTCGACTGTTCAACGACCCGGCCGCCTTCACCGAGGACATGCTCGCCGGATTTCTCGATGCGAATGCGCACCATGTCAGCGGTGTGCCCGGCGGCGTCGTACGGGCCACCGAGACGCCGCCCGGCAAAGTGGCGGTGGTGGTGGGCGGCGGGTCAGGGCACTATCCCGCATTCTGCGGCGTGGTCGGCCACGGCTTCGCCGACGGTGCGGTGGTGGGCAACATCTTCACCTCGCCGTCGGCGCAGGAGGCCGCCTCGGTCGCCCGGGCTGCGCACGGTGACGCCGGGGTGCTGTTCCTGACCGGCAACTACGCCGGCGATGTGATGAACTTCGGGCTGGCGGTTTCCCAGCTTCAGTCCGAAGGCATCGACGCGCGTTTTCTTGTCGTGACCGATGACATCGCCAGTGCCGCAGCCGAAGACATCACCAAACGCCGTGGGATCGCCGGTGACTTCGCCGTGTTCCGCTGCGCCGGCGCGGCCGCCGAGGAAGGTGCAGACCTCGATACCGTCGAACGGACTGCCGCCAAGGCCAATGCCGCCACCCGCACGCTGGGTGTCGCGTTCGACGGGTGCACGCTGCCCGGCGCACCCCGGCCCTTGTTCACCGTGCAGGCCGGGCAGATGGATCTCGGCCTCGGCATCCACGGCGAGCCGGGGGTCTCCAGCCACGCGATGCCGACCGCGACCGAACTGGCGGAGCTGTTGGTCGCCGGTGTACTCGCCGAGAAGCCGGCCGGCGCATCGGAGCGTGTCGCGGTCATTCTCAACGGACTGGGCCGCACCAAATACGAAGAGCTGTTCGTGGTCTGGAAGACCGTGGCGGCCCGACTCGCCGAATCTGGCCACACGGTCGTGTCACCGGAGGTCGGGGAACTGGTCACCAGCCTGGACATGGCCGGCTGCTCGCTCACGGTGATGTGGCTCGACGAGGAACTCGAGCGGCTGTGGACCGCGCCGTGCGACACCCCGGCCTACCGCAAGGGCAGTGTCGCCGCCGCCGTGGCCCCGCGGCGCAGCACTGCGGCCACCGCGACGTCGGTACCCGAGGTGACCGCGGGCGACGAGCTCTCCCGACGTGTCGGAAAGGTTGTAGCCCAGGGTGTTTGCCGAATCGCTGCACAATTGACCAAGGCTGAGGACGAACTGGGCCGGATTGATGCCGTCGCCGGTGACGGTGACCACGGACGAGGCATGGTGAAGGGTTCCCATGCGGCAGCCGATGCGGCGGCGGCAGCCGTGAGCAATGCCGGCGGCACCGCATCTGTGCTCACCGCCGCTGGGGAAGCCTGGGCGGCGAAGGCTGGTGGTACGTCTGGAGTGCTGTGGGGCGCCGCCTTGTCCGCGGCGGGCGATCGGCTCGGCAACGTGGGCGCACCGGTCGATCGTGATGTGGCCGCCGCATTACGTGCGGGACACGACGCGCTGGCGATGCTGGGTGGGGCGCGGCCCGGTGACAAGACGATGCTGGACGCGCTGGGCCCCTTCGTGGACAGTGTCGAACGCGCTGTGATTCGTGGAATCGATTGGCGCACAGCCTGGCTGGACTCGGTGGAGGTGGCCCAGAAGGCTGCAGCCGCCACCGCCGAGTTGCGTCCGAAGGTTGGGCGGGCCCGCCCACTTGCCGACCGCAGTGTCGGCACTCCCGACGCCGGAGCGATATCCCTGGCGATGTGCATCCAGGCCGTGGCCGATCTGGTCGAAGGCGCCACCGCGTCGCCGCGAAGTGAAATGGAGCAATCATGAGTTTGCGAATCGTCGTCGGCTGCGACGACGCCGGCCTGCAGTACAAGGACATTCTGCGCGCCGACCTGGAGGCGGACCCGAGGGTCGTCTCGGTGGTCGATGTCGGCGTCGGCGCCGGCGAGCACACCGCATACCCGCACGTCGCTGTGACCGCCGCCCGCATGGTTGCCGAGGGCACCGTCGACCGCGCACTGCTGATCTGCGGGACCGGTCTCGGTGTCGCGATCTCCGCAAACAAGGTGCCAGGGGTGCGGGCGGTGACAGCGCACGACAGTTTCTCGGTGGAGCGCGCGATCTTGAGCAATGATGCGCAGGTGCTGTGCTTCGGGCAGCGCGTCGTCGGCATCGAGTTGGCACGTCGGTTGGCATCAGAGTGGCTGGGTTATGAATTCGATCCGTCATCGGCCTCGGCCGACAAGGTCGCGGCGATCTGCGGGTACGAGCCACAGCACGCGTGAACTAGTCTCGTCGGCGTGTCTGATGACCTCTGGGTTGCCGCGACCCGCCACCCGTTCCTCGACGCGGTACGTGACGGAACCGTCGCCGCAGCGTCCTTCGACCGATGGCTGTCCCAGGACAGGCTGTTCGTCGCCGACCTGCTGACTTTCCAGGCGCGCCTGCTGGCCCGTGCTCCGCGGTCGGCGCAGGGTGTGCTGGCCGGCGGCTGCGCGGCGTTGGTGGCCGAGTTGGACTGGTTCGACGGTCACGCCGCGGAGCGCGGACTGCCCTCTGCCCCGGAGCCGCTACCGACCACGCTGGCGTACCGGGAGTTGTTGCAGCGGCTGGACAACGAGCCGTTCGATGCCGCCGTCACAGGTCTGTGGGTCATCGAGCGGGTCTACCTGCTGGGGTGGACCTCGGCGAAATCAGCCGACTCGCCATACTCCGAATTCATCGACCACTGGACGGTCCCGGAGTTCGCCGAGTATGTCGACGGCCTGGCGGTGCCGGCGCAGCCGCAGCGGCATGCCGATCTGGTCGACAGTGTGCTGCGGCTGGAGGTCGACTTCTGGAACATGGCCTGGGAGGATCCGTCATGAGTTTGTCGGAACAACTATGGGTGGCGAACGCCGATATCGTCGCCGACGTTCTGGACAACCCGTTCGTGCGCGGGATCGGCGACGGATCGCTGGACACGGCCGCATTCGCCGGTTACGTCGCCCAAGATGCGTTCTTCCTCGAATCCTTCGCGCGCGCCTACGCATTGGCCTTGGTGCGCAGTCCCGACACAGACTCACTGCTCACCTTCGCCGACCTCATCGCCGGTGTTCGGGAGGAGCTGGGCCTGCACGCTTCGTATGCCGCGCGGTGGGATATCGATATGTCGGGCGTGCAACCGGCAGCCGCCACCTTGGCCTATACCGAATTCCTGCTGGCCACCGCGGCCACCGGAGAGATCGGCGTCATCTGCGCGGCGATGACCCCGTGTATGCGACTCTATGCCCACATCGGCACCGCGCTGGATGCCGCCAACGCCGGGCTCTACGCCGACTGGGTACAGACCTACGCCGACCCCGAGTTCGATTCGGTGGCAGCGCTTCTGGAGCGGCTGCTCGACCAGCACGGAAGCGATACACCGGCGGTCCGCGAGGCCTACCGCCGTGCGATGCGGCTGGAACTGCAGTTCTTCAGCGCCGCGTACGACGCCTGAAGCCGCTACTGGTGGCTACGCCCGTGAACCGTGGGCGATGGCGTCGACCACGGCTGCGCAGAACGCGGGCAGATCATCGGGTGACCGGCTGGTGATCAGGTTGCCGTCGACGACGACCTCCTCGTCGACCACGGTCGCACCCGCGTTGCGCAGGTCGGTGCGCAGACTCGGATACGAGGTGAGCGTGCGCCCCTTCGCCACACCCGCCTCGACCAGGGTCCACGGTCCGTGGCAGATCACCCCGACCGGCTTACCCGATTCGACAAACGCCCGGACGAATGCGACCGCGTCGTCGTCGGAGCGGAGCTTGTCCGCGTTGACGGTGCCGCCGGGTATCACCAGCCCATCGAACTCCTCGGCGCGTGCCCCCTTGACCACACGGTCGACCCGATAACTGCCGGACGGTTCGAGATCGTGATCGCGGGCATCGATATCGCCATCCTGCAGCGACAGCAGGGTCACGGTCGCACCGGCTTTGTCCAGCGCATCGCGGGGTTCGGTCAGCTCCAGGCGTTCGACCCCGTCGGTGGCCAGGATGGCAACGCTCTTGCCGGCGAGTACGGCATGTGAATCAGTCATCCGCCCTGGGTTCCACGGCCGCGACGCGGCCAAACACCGGGGCTCTCAGAACTGCACGCCGCGGGTCAGTGCACCGTCGACCAGCAGATTGGTCCCGGTGATGAAGCCGGCGGCCGGGCTGGACAGGAACACCACGGCGTTGGCCACCTCGGCCGGTGTGGCCATCCGCCCCGTCGGGTTCAGCGCAAGTGCCGTCGCGAACAGTTCCGGGTCGTTCTGTTCGATCGACGACCAGACCCCGCCGGGGAAGTAGGTGTTGCCCGGACTGACGGTGTTGGCCCGCACCCCTTTGCCCGCCAGTTGGTAGGCAAGGCCCTGCGTGTAGTGGATGATCGCGGCCTTCATGGTCCCGTAAGGCCCTGCCGCAAAATCGATCTCGCGGCCGGACACGCTCGAGATGGTCACGATCGAGCCGGCGCCGCTCGCTTGCAGATGTGGCAGCGCGGCATCGACCAGACCGACGGTGCCCATGAGATCGACCTCGAAGCTGGTGCGCCAATTCTCCGTGGACTCCGGGATGGCCAGGGCACTGACATTGGCGACCACACCGTCCAGGCCACCGAGGGCCTCGGCGCTCGCATCCACCCAGGCCGCCAGGGCGGCCGTGGCACCGACATCGACAGCGGTTCCGATGGCGCCGCTGCCGAGTTCCTGCTGGGTGGAGGCGACAGCCTCGGAGGTGCGGGCGCAGAACGCCACCGCCGCCCCTTCGGCGAGTAGACCCTCGACCACAGCCCGCCCGATACCCCGAGTACCGCCGGTGACCGCGAAACGCTTGCCCTTGAGTCCGAGATCCATCGGTCCTGCCCCTCAGTAGGTGATGCTGCCCAGAGTTTTTGCCGCAGAACGTAGCTCGGCGTGTACGCCGCCATACGCCGCGGCGGTGGGCAACAGCTTCTTCTCGATCTTGGTCACCGAACTGTAGTTGGTGTCGACGACGTTCGCGATCGGTGCCAACGAGATCTGGGTCAGCAGCTGGTAGGCGTCGAAGCGGTCCAGGCCGTAGAGCTCACCCAGCCAGGTGATCATCTCGACCTGCCCGGCCCGCCACGCCTCCTCCAGGGGACGGCCCGAGCCGATACACATCAGATGGGTGTCGGTCTCCAGTCGTGGCCAGGCGGGACCGCCACCCTTGACCAGATCGACGATGGCCGTGACGTTCATGGCGCCCTCCACGGCGGTGCCGCAGGACTCGCCCTCACCCTGGCGGTAATGACCGTCACCGAGCGAGAAGAGGGCGCCTGGCACGTTGACCCGTAGGTAACAGGTTGCTCCCGCGGTCATCTCCGGGGTGTCCATGTTGCCGCCGAACACATCGGGGACCAACGAGGTGCGCACCTCACGTCGGGCGGGCGCCACCCCGACCGTGCCGAGCATCGGATTGGCGGGTAGGGCGACCTCGAAGTTGCTGCCGTGGGCGGAGAAGCCGACGGTTCCGGTTGCCGAGTCGTACTCGTAGATCCAGGTCCGTTCAGGTAACGGTTCCTGCAGTGTCGGATTGACCGGAACACTGGTCAGGCCGCCGAAGAATGGGATCAGGGTGGATGCTCCCCAGCCGCGGGCGGGAGTCAGGTCCACCAGATGTACGGCCAGCGTGTCGCCCGGTTCGGCGCCCTCTATCCAGAACGGTCCGGTCTGCGGGTTGAGGTCCTCGGTGTCCAATGCGCTGCCGGCGATATCGTCGGCGCTGGTGATCCGCCCTCCGTAGGCGTCCTCGGTCCACAACCGCAGCGCCGTCCCCGGCTTGATCCGCATGACCGGATCGGCGCCGCCGAAGGTGAAGGCGAACTGCTCGGGCGTCGGAACGAAGGTGATGTGGTCCATCAGACCATCCTTGTCGCACTGCCCCCGTGCGCGCCACCGATGCCTGAAAGATACTGCCGCGCAGCGCTAGTGAGCTGACCGAATCTTGGTTTGCTGTCTGCCGCCGATGCCGGACCGCACCGCCGGGCCGTGTGCGGCCAGCCAGGTGCGCTCGGCTGCCTCGATGGCGGGACGGAGTTCATCGTGCAGGGCGGTACCGCGCGCACTCAGATACACCCGCACCTTGCGACGGTCGAACTCGTCGACCTCGCGGTACACCAGCGAACGGGATACGAGCTTGTCGACCACTCGGGTCTGGGTGGGGCCGGCGATCAGCGTGGCGGCCTGCAGTTCGGCCATCGTCAATCCGTCACCGGTTGCCAGGGCGTCGATGACGAGCCAGTGGTCCAGGCCGAGATCGGTGCCCTGCAGCTCGCTTTCCAGGTCGCTGCCGAGGCGCCGTGCTGCGCGGAGGACCACGAGTGCCATCGAATTGCCTGCACCCTGTGTCGGCGACGCGCTCGACATGACGAATATCCCCTCAAACCTTGCCGATCGCGTGTGAAGCGCGCGATACTTCCAGTTGGAAACGATAGCAGTCGTGCGCCCGAAAGCACAGGTGAGGACGAGAAAATGACGGGTCCACCCTCGGCAGGTGGTGACCCTGAGCGTTGGCGAATCGCCATGGTCGTGCCACTGCAGGGGCCGGGAGGGGTGTTCGGCCCCGCCTGTGAGGCCGTCAGTCATCTCGTCGCCGAGGACCTCAACGCCGCGGGCGGTGTACTGGGCCGTGAGGTGCAGATCGAGGTGGTCGACGGGGGAGCGGCCCCCGGCGTGGTCGCCGACCGGATCGACACACTCATCGCGTCCGGCAGCATCGATGCCGTCAGCGGGTGGCATATCTCTTCGGTGCGCAATGCGCTGGCGCCGGTCGTCGCCGGGCGGGTGCCTTATGCGTATCCGGCGTTGTACGAGGGCGGCGAGCGGCGCCGCGACATCTACTGTTGCGGCGAGACTCCGGACGCGCAGATCGCACCGGCGCTGCGCTGGCTGCGCGACAATCTCGGTGCGCGCCGGTGGTTCATCGTCGGCGACGATTACGTGTGGCCGCGCTCGTCGATGGATTCGGTGCGCCGGTACGCGAGCGAGCTCGATCTGGATATTGTCGGTGGGCGGTTTGTCGACCTCGGCAGCGCCGATATGACCGAAGTCGTCCACGCGGCGGTGGCATCGGGTTGCGATGCGGTGCTGATGCTGCTGGTCGGTCACGATGCCGTCGAGTTCAACCGCACGTGCGCCGAACTGGGCGCCGATGCCTCGTTCCTGCGGTTCAGTCCGCTGATGGACGAAAGCATGCTGCTGGCCAGTGGTGTCGACGGTACGCAGCGGCTCTACTCGGCAGCGTCCTACTTCCGCTCGATGGTCGGCGCGGGACCGATGGAACTGTTGGGTCGTTATCTCCAATTGCATGGTGCCACTGCGCCTCCGCTGAGCGGTATTGCCGAATCGTGCTACGAGGGGCCGCAACTGTTGGCCCGGCTGATCCATCGGGCAGGTCGGCTCACCGACATCGCCACCGCGGACGCGCTCTCGTATGAAAGCCCAAGGGGCACAGTGCAATTCCGGCATGATGGGATGGTGCAACCGGTCCACCTCGCCATGGCCGACGGGTTCGACTTCGAGGTGCTCACCACGCTGTCACGACGCTGAACCGATCGCGTCCCGCCGTACGCCCTTGACACTGTGGCCGGGCTCACATACTTTCATTTGGAGATAATCCAGATGAAACCAATGGCGAGGTGTCGTGTGAACAATGTCGGATTGCTCTATGTCGGCGCGGTGCTTTTCGTCAACGGCCTCATGCTGCTGGGCCGGGTACCAGCCCGCTCTGCAGCGGTGCTGAACCTTTTCGTGGGAGCGCTGCAGTGTGTCGTTCCGACCGTCATGCTCATCCAGAGCGCCGGTGATCCCGCTGCTGTGCTCGCCGCATCTGGCCTGTATCTGTTCGGGTTCACCTATCTCTACGTCGGCGTGGTCAACCTGGCCGGACTCGAACCCGAAGGGCTGGGCTGGTTCTCGCTATTCGTGTCCGGTGCGGCGGTCGTCTATTCGGTCTTGTCGTTCACTGTGTCCGGAGACCCTGCCTTCGGCGTGATCTGGTTGTCCTGGGCGGTCCTGTGGTTCCTGTTCTTCCTGGTGCTCGGTCTGCGTCGCGAGGAGTTGACGCGCTTCACCGGCTGGGCGGTGACCCTACTGAGCCTGCCCACCTGCGCCGTGCCGGCCTTCCTGGCGCTCACCGGCACCTACCAGACCTCGGGGGCGATCGCGGTCGGTTGGGCGGTCGGGCTCTCGGTCCTGCTCCTGGCGGCCAAGCTGCTCAGCGCCGGACCGCATCGGGTGCCCGTGGCTGCCGGCGCGGCGTACCGCTGACGCAAATCCCGTCACGATCCGTTCGTTCATCACATCGGTTGTCCAAAAACAAGTTTCACCAACAACAAGGAGAAATCGCATGCGTCACGGTGACATCTCGTCCAGTCCGGATACCGTCGGTGTCGCGGTCGTCAACTACAAGATGCCCAGACTACACACCAAGGAGCAGGTACTGGACAACGCGCGCAAGATCGCCGACATGATCGTCGGAATGAAGTCCGGACTTCCCGGCATGGACCTCGTTGTCTTTCCGGAGTATTCGACGCAGGGCATCATGTACGACCCCGACGAGATGTACGCCACCGCCGCCACCGTTCCGGGCGACGAGACCGACATCTTCGCCGCCGCCTGCCGGAAGGCCAGGACATGGGGGGTCTTCTCCATCACCGGTGAGCGGCACGAGGATCACCCGAACAAGCCGCCGTACAACACGCTGGTCCTGATAGACGACAACGGCGAGATCGTGCAGAAGTACCGCAAGATCCTTCCGTGGTGTCCGATCGAGGGCTGGTACCCGGGTGACACCACGTATGTGACCCGTGGGCCGAAGGGGATGAAGATCTCGCTGATCATCTGCGATGACGGTAACTACCCCGAGATCTGGCGTGACTGTGCGATGAAGGGCGCCGAGCTGATCGTGCGTTGCCAGGGCTACATGTACCCCGCCAAGGACCAGCAGGTGATGATGGCCAAGGCGATGGCGTGGGCGAACAACTGCTATGTGGCGGTCGCCAACGCCGCCGGATTCGACGGCGTGTACTCGTATTTCGGTCACTCGGCAGTGATCGGATTCGACGGCCGCACCCTTGGCGAGACCGGTGAGGAGGAGTACGGCATCCAGTACGCCCAGCTGTCCCTCTCGGCCATCCGGGATGCCCGGCAGAACGATCAGTCGCAGAACCATCTGTTCAAACTGCTGCACCGCGGTTACTCGGGTGTGCATGCCGCCGGCGACGGTGACAAGGGTGTGGCCGATTGCCCGTTCGAGTTCTACAAGCTGTGGGTCACCGACGCGCAGAAGGCACAGGAAGTCGTCGAATCGATCACCCGTGACACGGTCGGCGTCGCCGACTGCAGGGTCGGCGCGCTGCCCGTCGAACAGACCTCCGAAGCCTAGGAGCCCGGGTGCCCTTCCTCACGGACATGTACCACGAGCAGAACGCCGCTCAGCAGGACCGCGACGGTGCCGCGACGCCGCCACCGGAATCGTCGATGGCGTTCGACCAGAGTCTGTTTCGTGAGCGACTGGGTAGCAGGATCCTCGGTCAACCCGCTGCGATCGATGCCGTCGCTCGTGCGGTGGCGATCGCCCAAGCGGGAATCACCGACCCCGGTCGGCCGCTGGCCAGCGTGCTGCTGGTCGGCCCGACCGGGGTCGGCAAGACCGAGTTGGTCCGTCAGGTGGCGGCCGAACTGCGGTCGGGACCCGACGACCTGTGCCGTATCGATATGGCGGCGCTGGCCCAGGAGCACTACGCCGCGTCGTTCTCCGGCGCCCCGCCCGGCTACGCAGGCAGCAAGGAATCGTTCACCCTGTTCGACCGGAACAAGATCGAAGGCGACCCGTACACCCCGGGTATCGTGCTGCTCGACGAGATCGAGAAAGCCGATCCGACCGTGATCCGCGCGTTACTGCACGTGCTCGACAGTGGACAACTGCGACTTGCCAACGGCCGGGAGACCATCTCCTTCCGTAACAGCTACATCTTCCTCACCTCGAACCTCGGGTCCAAGGATGTCGCCGACGACGCGCGTCGGGGAACCCGACGATGGTGGCGGACGAAGGCTGTTGCGCGCGAGGACTACTCGCGCAGTGTGGTCATTTCCGCCGTCGAGGGCTTCTTCGATCCGGAGTTCTTCAATCGCATCGACGAAACCGTCGTGCTCGACCCCTTCCTACCATCGACGGCTCGGCAGGTGACGATGCGTGAGGTCGACCTCGTGCGCCAACGACTGGCTGGCGAGTCGGTGCACCTGGACGTGCATGACACGGTGCTGGAGATGCTGCGCCACAAGGGGTTCGACCCGGTGTACGGTGCGCGCGGGTTACGCAGGACCATCCGCGAACAGCTCGTCGCGCCGGTGGCCGAGGCCCTCCTCATCGCACGCCCAGCGGGCCGGGAACCCGTGTCGCTGGCGGCGTCGCTGGAGGACGGCCGCGTCGTGGTGGCGGTGTCGCGCTCGGCCTAACCGTCGCGCGGTATCAGCCGCCGGAACTGGGTGACGTGTTCGGGGGTCAACTCGTCGAGGGCGGTCACACCGAGCAACCGCATGGTCCGGCTGATCTGGTCGGACAGGATCTCGATCATCCGGTCGACGCCGGCCTCACCGCCGGCCATCAGGCCGTAGAGGTAGGCCCGTCCGACCAGCGTGAACCGCGCCCCAAGCGCGATCGCCGCGACGATATCTGCACCCGACATGATCCCGGTGTCCAGGATGATCTCGGTGTCGGCGCCGACGGCGACGGCCACCTCGGGCAGCAGGTGGAAGGGGATCGGTGCTCGATCGAGTTGGCGTCCACCGTGATTGGACAGCACGATGCCGTCCACTCCGAGTGCGGTCACCGCCCGCGCATCGGCGACGGTCTGAATGCCCTTGACGACGAGTTTGCCCGGCCACTGGGATTTGATCCACGCCAGGTCCTCGAACGTGACGGTGGGATCGAACATGGTGTCCAACAGCTCGGCCACCGTGCCCGACCACCGGTCCAGCGTGGCAAAAGCCAGCGGTTCGGTGGTGAGGAAGTCGATCCACCATTGTGGTCGGGGGATCGCGTTCAGCACGGTCGTGGCCGTCAGCGCCGGCGGAATGGACATTCCGTTGCGCTTGTCGCGCAACCGCGCTCCGGCGACCGGCACGTCGACGGTGACCAGTAGCGTGTCGTAACCGGCCGCGGCGGCCCGCTCGACCAGCGCCATGGAACGGTCTCGGTCTTTCCACATGTACAGCTGGAACCAGTTGCGCCCGTGCGGATTAGCCGCTTTGACGTCTTCGATGGACGCGGTGCCCATGGTGGACAGGGAGAACGGGATGCCTGCACGGGCCGCGGCCCGGGCTCCGGCGTACTCGCCCTCGGTCTGCATCATCCGGGTGAATCCGGTCGGCGCGATACCGAACGGTAGCTCCGAGCGACCGTCCAGGATGGTGCAGCTGGTATCGACCTTGGACACGTCGCGCAGGATCGCCGGGTGAAATTCGATGTCCTGAAAGGCTTGTCGGGCACGGGCCAACGACAGCTCGGCCTCGGCGGAGCCGTCGGTGTAATCGAAGGCGGCCTTCGGAGTGCGGCGTTTGGCGATGGCGCGCAGATCCTCGATGGTCAGCGCACCGGCGAGGCGGCGCGTGCGCGCATTGAACTCCGGCTTCTTGAATTGCATCAACGGAGCCAGGTCAGCGATCCTCGGGACGCGGCGTTGCATGTGTCGACCTTTCTACCCGGCGCGGCCGGCGCGCTCTGGCATGGCCCGCGCCGATACAACCTACCGCAATGGGCCGGGGCCGAGTTCGTCAACATGTGTCGATGCAGGGATACACGCTGCAGGAAAACCGAACTCGGCCGGCAGCCTCACCGTGCCGATAGAGACGTCGCTATTCCAGCACGAAGACCGGAATCTGACGGTCGGTCTTGGTCTGGTACTCGGCATAGGGCGGATATGCCTGCACGGCCAGGTCCCACCAGTGCGCACGCTCGTCGCCGTCGACCTCACGTGCGGTCAGCTCGACCACCTTGTCGCCGTCCTGGGCGGTGACCTGCGGGTGTGCCTTGACATTGTGATACCAGGCGGGGTGCGCGGGGTCGCCACCCTTGGAGGCGATCATGGCGTACTTGCCGTTCTCCTCCACCCGCATCAGCGGCACGTAGCGCTTCTTGCCGGACTTCGCGCCGGTGGTGGTGAACAGTACGACCGGTCGGTCGAGTACCTCGACCCCTTCGGTGGTGCCCTGCTCGAGGATGCGTTTGGTCTGTTCGCGGACCCAGTCGGTGGGGCTCAATTCGGGATTCTCGGCCATGGGCTCTAGAACACCACATCGCGCCGCATTGTTTCCGGTTTCGACGACCGGCTCACTATCTGGGACGCTGGATGTGTGACCGATGCCTTCATCACCGCGGCCGAGCTCGCCGACTTGCTCGCTGCCGGCGAGCCGGTGACCGTGCTGGACGTGCGCTGGCAGCTCATGCAGCCCGACGGCCGGTCCGACCATCAGCGCGGGCACATTCCCACTGCGGTGTATGTGTCCCTCGACGACGAGCTCAGCGATCACACGGTGACCGGACGCGGGCGCCATCCGCTGCCGTCGGGGACGCAGCTGCAGGACGCGGCACGGCGCTGGGGCGTACGCCGCGGGGTGCCGGTCGTGGTGTACGACGACTGGAACCGAGCCGGATCCGCCCGCGCCTGGTGGGTCCTGCGGGCCGCCGGTATCGAGGACGTCCGGATTCTCGATGGTGGACTCGGTGCGTGGACTGCCGCGGGGCACGCCTTGGAGACCGGGAGCGTCGAACCCGAGCCCGGCGACGTCGTGGTCACCCACGAGGATCTGTACGCCGGCGCGATGCCGACCATGACCGCCGACCAGGCCGCCGTCCATCCGAATCTGCTCGACGCCCGGGCACCCGAGCGCTTCCGAGGCGAGGCAGAACCGGTCGACGCAGTGGCCGGTCACATTCCCGGTGCACGCAACCTGCCCAGCACCGCGGTCCTCACCGAGGATGGCACCGTGCTCTCCGAGGACGAGCTCTCGGCGCTGGGCTGGACGTTCGGTGGCAGCGAGCAGGTCGGGGTGTACTGCGGTTCAGGTGTCACCGCCGCGGTGCTGGTGGCGGCGCTGGCCGCCGCCGGGGTGGAGGCTGCTCTCTTCCCCGGTTCGTGGTCGCAGTGGTCGGCCGACGGCCGCCCCGCCGAGACCGGCTGAACGAGAGGTCAGTGGTGCGCGATCATCTTGACCGCGACCACGGCCGCACCCGCCGCGGTCAACAGCAGCACCGCCAGCAGTTGCTGCCACCACAGCAGCCCGGCTCGACGTACCGCCAGGTAGGCGATCACGGCCATCTCGGCGACCAGGAACCACATCGCGATCCACACCGCGGTCGCGGTATCCATCACCCCGAATCCCGCAAGCGCCAGGATGAAGGCCGGCGCGGCGGCGGCTTGCATGATCTGACCGGAGGCCACCAACATCGACCAGGCTGCCCGGCCGCGGGGTGCGGCTCCTTCGACGCTGAGCCGGGCGACGAACTCGGCGAGCAACGCGGCCGCCCACAACCCGCCCGCGGCCACCGCGACATCGAGCACCCGGTACCAGGCGTTGGTGTCCGCGCCGGTGTAGCGGGCCAGGGCAGCCAACGTCGCCAAGCATGAGATCGCGCCGTACAGCCGTTCCCGCAGTGCGGCGACGACATGCTCGACGGGAGGTTCGGCCGTAGTCATGACAGCCGTTCCAACAGGAACGCGGCGATCTCCCGTATCGATGCGTCCATGATCGAGCGGTCGCCCTGGGTGTTGAAGGCGTGGTCGGTCGGGTAGCCGGTATGGACGACGTCGACGCCGGCCGCGAGTAACCGGTCGGCCACCTCGATCATTTCGGGGCCCAAGGTGTCCAGATCGCCGGTCTGGATGAGTGTCGGAGGCATCTTCGCCGGCAGGTCGTCGTCATAGTACGGCGAGGCGATCGGGTCGGCATGACTCGCCGGATCGACGAAATACATTCTGGCGGAAAACTTCTGAAGTGTCGGGGAGATGATCGGGTTGGCCTTGGGTGATGTCCGGCCGGTGCGCGTGCAGTCGGCCACCGCGTAGGACAGCACCGCAGCACGCAAGGCGATGCCCGCCTCATGGGCGTACTGGGCGAGGTTCATGCTCAACTTGCCGCCGGCACTTGCCCCGCCGACGCTGACACGGTCACCATCCCAGCCCTGCTGGTCGGCGTGGTCGATCGCCCACTGCAGGACGTCGATGCACTCCTGCTCCGCCACCGGGAAGAGCACCTGTGGGGCCGTGTGGTAATCGATGGCCAACACCGCGCAGCCCACATCGGAGGCCAGGAAACGGCAGATGTGAGCGTCCTCGGCGGTGTTGCGCAGCACGAAACCGCCGCCGTGGATGTCGATGTGCAGCGGCGGTGCGCCGGGTCCGGCCAGCGGCGCGGACGGATGCGGCCGGTAGACGAAACAGCGGACCGGCCCGTGTCGGGTCGAAACCGCGACGACGTCGGGCGGGCCCACCGGTTGGGCGGGCTTGGGAATGCCGGGTGGGCGGAAGACCAGGGGCGCGGCCTGTTGCGCCAGGTAGGCCAGGGCGTACTCCAGCGGCGCGATGCGGGGGCTCGCCATGGATGTCACCGTAGCGGGTTTTGTGACGGCACGTTACGGACTCCGAATCGCGTCGATCGGATAGCTGGACCTGGTGCGGGAGCTGATCCATGGTGGCGAGGTGGGCAAGCAGATCATCCTCAACGCCTTCGACATGAACTGTGTCGCTCATATCGTGGCCGGCACGTGGCGGCACCCGGAATCGCAGGCGGCCCGGTACAAGGATCTGGAGTACTGGACCGACCTGGCGGTGCTGCTGGAACGCGGACTGTTCGACGGCCTGTTCATCGCCGACGTGCTCGGGGTCTACGACGTCTACGGCGGCGGTCCGGATGCGGCTCTGCGTGCCGGAACGCAAGTGCCGGTCAATGATCCGTTGTTGTTGGTATCGGCGATGGCGGCGGCGACGCGGCACCTCGGGTTCGGTATCACGGCGGCGACGTCATTCGAGCACCCGTACTCGTTCGCTCGCCGGATGTCCACCCTGGACCACCTCACCAAGGGGCGTGCGGGCTGGAACATCGTCACGGGCTACCTGGAGAGCGCCGCGCGCAACCACGGCCTGGACACCATCATCCCGCATGCCGACCGCTACGACATCGCCGACGAGTACACCGAGGTGCTCTACAAGCTGTGGGAGGGTTCCTGGGAGGACGACGCCGTCGGCACCGATCCGTCGCGCGCCCATTACGCAGACCCGGACAAGGTGCATGCGATCGACCATGACGGCAGGCACTTCCGGGTACCGGGCATCCATCTCTGCGAGCCGTCGACACAGCGCACGCCGGTGCTGTACCAGGCCGGCGCCTCGGACCGGGGCCGCTCCTTCGGAGCGCAGAACGCCGAGGTGATCTTCATCGGCGCGCCCACCAAGGAGCTACTGCGTGAGGCCGTCGCCGATATCCGGGCCAGGGCCTCGGACGCCGGACGTGATCCCTATGACGTCAAGATCGTCAACGGACACGTCGCGGTGACGGGGCCGACCGCGGCCGCGGCCCGCGCCCGGCACGACGACTTCCGCAGCTATATCGATCCCGAAGGGGCACTGGCGTTGTGGTCGGGTTGGCTCGGCAGCGATCTGTCCCGGTTCGATCTGGACGACCCGGTGGCGGTGACCGACAACGAGTTCCTGAAATCCTCGGTACAGATGTTCGGACAGGGCCAGTGGACGCTGCGTGATTTCGTCGATGCGCACGCCATCGATGCGGAGGGCGGATTCAGTGTCGGGTCGGGTAGCGACGTCGCCGACGACCTGCAGTCCTGGGTCGAGGAAACCGATGTCGACGGTTTCAACATCACCAACGTGATCACTCCCGGTTCGTTCGCGGATTTCATCGACCACGTCATCCCGCAGCTGCAGCGCCGTGGTCTCTACAAGACCGGCTACACGCAGGGCTCTCTGCGGCACAAGCTTTTCGGTCGCGGAGCGCGACTTCCCGAAACGCATCGAGCGGCTGCATACCGCCGCACCTACCAGGAGGCGACCCGATGACCGTGACAACCGAACCGCTGACCTTCGGGTCACCGCGGCTGGTGGCGCTGCTGGCCAAGATCGGGGAGGGCGCACTGGAACGGGAACGCGCCAACGAGCGACCGTTCGCCATCATCGATCTAGTCCGTTCGGAAAGGCTTGGTGCGATTCGTGTTCCGTCCTCCGCCGGTGGCGGAGGGGCCAGTCTGCGTGAACTCTTCACCACCGTGATCGCCCTGGCGGCGGCGGATGTCAACGTCGCACACATACTGCGCGGGCATTTCGCCCACGTCGAGGAGCGCCTGCGGCTTTCCGGCGCGGTGCGCCACCGTGCGATCGAGCTGGCGTTGTCCGGCGCCATCATCGGCAACGCGTCCACCGAGCTGGGATCGGACCCCGCGGGTGGGTTCGTCTGGCAGACCAAGCTGACGCGTGACGGTGACGGCTATCGGCTCAACGGCAAGAAGTTCTTCACCACCGGCACGCTGTATGCCGATTACGCCGAGGTACTGGCCAGCGATCCCGACGACGCATCGGTGATCGCGCTGGTGCCCACGGACCGGGCGGGTGTCACCGTCCTCGACGACTGGGACGGCTTCGGCCAGCGCGCGACGGGCACCGGCACCGCAATCTTCGACGATGTGGCGGTTTCCGCCGACGAGGTGTTGCTGTGGGCAGCGCCGGAGGACGGCACGGATCGCCCGCCCCTGTATCACTCCGGAGCGTTCTTCCAGTTGTACGTGACCGCGCTGGAAGCCGGTGTGCTGCGCGCGCTTCGCGACGACGCCGTCGCCCATGTGCATCAGCGGGCACGCAGTTTCACCTGGGCGCCGAACCCGTCGGCCCCGGATGATCCGCTCTTGCAACGCGAGATCGGCGAGATCGCCGCCGCAGCGTATGCGGCCGAAGCCACCGTGCTGGCTGCGGCCGATGCCCTGGCCGCCGCCTACGACGCGGATGTGGCCGGTACCGACCCGGCCCTCGAACTGGCCCACGAGGCGTCCTTGCAGGCGGCCAACGCCAAGGTCGTCGTGGATGCGTTGGCGCAGAAGTCGGCAGCACAGATCTTTGACGTGGGTGGGGCATCGGTGGTGCGCGCCGCACACCTGCTGGACCGGCACTGGCGCAACATCCGCACCCTGGCATCGCACAATCCGACGTCCTACAAGGCCCAGGCGATCGGCGCCTATCACGCCCGCGGCACCAAACTCCCCGGCAGCGGCTACTTCTGACCTGCGATTTGTGGNCTGAGACTCCACAAATCGCAGAAGATGGAACCGTTCGGCCCGCCGCTGCGTCCAAGTCAACATGCTTGCGGACATATTGCGTGACCAAGACGGCGTGCTCACCCTCGCCCACGCGCGATCGGCCGGCTTGGGCCAAGCAGCCGTCGACTACCGGGTACGTACCGGTCAGTGGCGTCGGTGTGCGAAGGGCGTGTACTTCGCCGACGATCGCGCGTTCACTGACCGGGCCCGGATCCGCGCCGGGATATGGGCCTACGGCGACCAGGCAGTCGGAAGCGGACTGACGGCGGCGTGGTGGCAGCGGCTCACACAGTTCGCACCGGACGTCGTCGAGGTCACCGTGCCGAGAGACCGGCGACTTCGCTTCCATCCCGGCACCAGATTGCGTCGTCGCGATCTCGATCCGCGGGAGATCGTCGAGTCCGACCACCTTCGGGTCACAGCTCTACCGTTGACGGTTGTCGAAGCGGCCGTCCGGCGTCGTGGCGGCGCCGGGTTGATGGACTCTGCCCTGCAACGCCACGTAGACCTGCGCGCGCTGTGGAAGGCCCACCTGAACAACAAGGGGCGGCACGGGTCCCCGGCCGCGCGAATACTGTTGCGTGCTGCCGAGGACGGAACACGATCTGCTGCAGAGCGATTGCTGGGAAGGCTCCTCAGATCGGCGGGCATCACCGGGTGGAAGGCCAACCATCCGGTAGCCGGGTACAAGGGCGATTATGTGTTTGTCGACCGCAAGCTGATCCTCGAAACCGACGGCTGGGCATTTCACAGTGATGCCGACGATTTCAACAATGACCGGGTACGCCAGAATGCGCTGATTCTCGCCGGCTATCTGGTCCTGCGATTCACCTGGCTGGACCTCACCGAGTACCCCGATCGGGTCATCGCCCAGGTCCAACGTGCACTCGCGCGGTGATTTGTGGAGTCTCAGCCGCCANCCATGGTCACGGCTGAGACTCCACAAATCACGCAGGGTAAGAGTTTGACTCAGCCTGGGTTGCAGTCACGATTATTTTTATCCTGCGCGAGATACTCGGCGAAATATACTGAGCCGACTACTTTCTGGGCGATGACATCCGAGAGCGACAACCGTCGTGCCATCGACTCCGTTCTGGAGAAGCTGGATACCTATGGGCTGGGCCGGCGGCAGTTCGTCAAACTCCTGGCGGGCAGTACCGCCGCGTTGGCCTCCGCGGGCGCGCTGACGGCCGTCGGGCGCCGTGATGCCGCACGCGGTGAGGCAGTGGCCTATACCGACGGCCAGATCGCGCTGCTCAACTGGTCGTCCACCGGTGACTACCAGGTGCAGTGGGGCAAAGCTTTTCAGGAGGCCGCCGCGCAGTTGGGTTACAAGTCGGTGGTGCTGGACGGCAAGAGCGATGCCGCGGTGCAATCGAACCAGTTCAACCAGCTGCTCACCCAGAAGACGACGGCGATCTTCGTCGGCCTGAACGACCCGGGCTCATTACCCACCCTGGCCCACGATGCCAATGATCGTGGCGTGCTCTTCCAGGCGGCCTGGAACTCACCGGCCTGGTACACCCCGTGGCACAGCGATCGTTACGGCGACAAGTACAACTCCTTCCTGATGCCCGACGAGTACCTCTCGGTCAGCAAGGCCGTGGACGTGCTGGCCAAGCAGATCAACGAGGAGGGCACCGTCGTGCGGGTCGGCGGCTACTACCCGTCGATCGATGGTTGCGAGGTGCAGCGCCGGCTGGCCGTGCACGACACCCTGAAGAAGTATCCGAAGATCACGTTCGCCGCTGAACTGCACGCCAAGTACGACGCCGACCTCTCGCAACGGGCGGCGGCGTCGTTGCTGGCCCGCTATCCCGACACGGTCGGAATCGTGGCGGTCAACGATGACGCGGCCACCGGCGTCGTCGCCGGTATCGAAGCCGCGGGAAAGGTGCCGGGCAAGGACGTGTTCGTGGTCGGGGCCAACGGTTCGACCGCCGGTATCGACCGAATCGTGCAGGGCACCCAGTTGGTGACCACCGGCAACGTACCGGCCTACCCGTCGTTCGTCACCTTGGCTCAGTTCCACGACCGCCTCAATGGGTGGAAACCCGAAGCGGCCGAACGCTTCTACGGCTGGCACGCCGAGATCATCACTGCCGAGAACGTCGGTGCGTTCAAGGCCCGCTACGTCGACGGCCCGATCGCGGAGTCCTTCGACGTCCGGTTACTCTCGCGCACAGAACATCCCACGGATTTCGACCTGCAGTTCGACGGCTATCCCGTCGAGGACCTGGAAACCATCTGGCCGGGTGTCCCCAAGCCCGAGGGATTCGAGTACCCGGAGTCGTATCTGAATGCCCGGCGCAATGGCGATTTCGATCGAATCCGTGCGCTCTACAAGGACCACTACCGCACGCCTGTGCTCGGTCCGTCGCCCTACAAGAAGGTGTGATGTGAGCACTGTGAACGGCGCGCCGCGCCTGCTGGCCCGCAACATCGTCAAAACCTTCGGTGCCCACCGGGCCCTTAAGGGGGTCGATCTGAGCGTCGGTGACGGCGAGGTGGTGGGCCTGATCGGGGAGAACGGTGCAGGCAAGAGCACCATCCTCAACATCGTGTCCGGAGTGTTGCCTTTCGACTCGGGCACCTTGCAGGTCGACGGCCGCGATATCGCCCCGAAGTCGTACCAGGACGCCAACCGGCTCGGCATCTTTCGGGTGTTCCAGGAGGCGGCGCTGATCGGCTCGCTTCCCGTGTATCAGAACGTCTTCTTCGGATGGGAGCAGCTGTTCCGGACACGGCTCGGCGGGCTGGATCACCGAGCGCTGCGCAGGGCCGCCGCCGATGCCCTGAGCAAGGCCGATGTCGAGGGGGTGGATGTGGATGTCCCCACGGGATCGCTGACCCCGGGGCAGAAGCAGAGCCTGGATATCGCACGGGTCACCGCGTTGGCCGATCTGCTCGAGGTGGCGCGGCCCGTGGTGCTCTTCGACGAGCCGACCACGGCGCTGGACTCCGAGCACGAGGACAACTTCCTGCTGTTGCTGAAGCGTCTGCGCGGGGTCGCCGCTGTGGTGTTCGTATCGCACCGGTTGGAGGAAATCGTCGAATCGACCGATCGGATCACGGTTTTCAAGGATGGCGAGTCGGTGGCCGACCGCCCGACCGCGGGGGTCGATGAGAGTGACCTACACCGCCTGATGGTGGGCCGGTCGCGGACCGAGAACTACTACCGAGAGGACCTCCAACGCGGTATCGCCGAGGGCGCCCCACCGCGGCTGGTGGTGGAGGGCGTGGCGGGTGCCGGGGTGCTGCGCGATGCGACGCTGCAGGTTGCTCCCGGCGAGATCGTCGGGCTGGCCGGCACGGAGGGCTCCGGTAAGCGGGTGCTCGGCGAGATCATCGCCGGGGCGGTTCGGCCGACTGCGGGGCGGGTACTGGTCGACGGAACGACGGTGGCAGGCAACATCGGCGATCATGTCCGTGCCGGCATCGCCTACGTCCCTCCCGATCGTTCCGACAAGGGCCTGGTGACCTCGTCGTCCATCGTCGACAACATCCAATTGGCCTCGCTGCATGATCATTTCGCGACAAAGTGGGTCGGGTTGTGGGCCGTCGGGCGCGCGCGCAAGGTTGCCGAGAAGTACGTCGATGAGCTCGGCATCGTGGCGCAGAGCATCGACGCGCCGGTGGCCTCGCTCTCCGGCGGCAATGCGCAGAAGGTGTTGATCGCGAAATGGCTGCTCCGCAAGCCGGGTGTGCTTGTGCTCGACGAGCCGACCCAGGGTGTCGACACCGGTGCGCGTGAGGGGATCTATGACCTGCTGCGACAGGTGGCCGCCGACGGCACCGCGGTGATCCTCGTCAGCGATGACCTGCCCGAACTGATCGGCCTGTCCAACCGGATCGCCGTGGTGACCGAGGGCCGCGTGGTGGCCATCGTCGACGCGCAGGCGGACGACAAGCCCAGTGAACACGATCTGGTCGCGCTGATGATCCCCGGCTCGACCCAAGTACCTACCAGTATTGGATGACGACATGACCACCGAATTGACCCTCCCTGCAGGCACACCCGACACCACCGCGGAGGGGAGGCCTGCCAACTCACCCCCGAGTCGGCTCAACATCGTGCGCGATGTACTGCCCGTGGCGGCCCTGCTGGCCCTGGTGGCGTTCTTCTCCGTGCGTGCCGAGGCCTTCCTATCGGCGGCGAATCTCACCCTGATCAGTGGGCAGGCGGGAATCCTGTTGTTGGCCTCACTCGGCGCCACGCTGGTGATCGTCGCCGGCAGCGTCGACCTGTCGGTCGGCTCGATCGCCCTACTCACCGGTGCCGTCGTCGCCTCGCTGATCAACAGCGGATTCGGCAACCCGGTCGTGGTGCTGCTCATTGCCATCGTCGTCGGTGCTGCCATCGGCCTTGTCAACGGCGTCGTGTTCGCATATGGACGGGTGCCGTCCTTCATCGCGACGCTGGGTACGTTGTCGTTGTTCGCCGGTATCGGATTGACGGTGTTGCAGGGCAGCACGATCAACTTCACCAACGAAGCGGTTCGCAACCTGGCGATCGGCCAGTTCATTCCAAACATCCAGAACGCCGCGCTGATCGCGTTGCTGACTCTCGCCGTGGTGTGGTTCCTGGCGCGCCGGACGCGGTTCGGGCTTTACGTCTACGCGATCGGCGGTAACGAGCGCGTGGTGGAGTTGGCGGGCGTACGCACCGCACGGGTGAAGGTGCTGATCCTGGTGCTCTCCGGAATCACCGCGGGATTGGCCGGCCTGCTGCTCACCGCGCAGTTGGGGGCAGCGGGACCGACACTGGGTTCGACGATCCTGCTGGATTCGATCGCCGCCATCGTCATCGGCGGTACCGCACTCTCCGGTGGCGTCGGCGGTGTCGGTCGCACAGTGCTCGGTGTGCTGATCCTCACCGTGTTGTCCAACGGGCTCAACCAGATCGGAGCGGCCGACTACACCCAGACCATCATCAAGGGTTTGGTGATCATCGTCGCGGCGGTCTTCACGATGGCCTCCCAGCGCAAACTGATCGTCAAGTAGCCCGGCGCACTAGAATCGGCGTATGGCCCGTAATTATGCGACCGCCGACACGGTCACCCGCGACGAGTTACTCGCCTTCGTCCGGCCGCGTCACCAGATGGTGCTGACCACGTTCCGTTCCGACGGCTCGGTGCAGAGTTCTCCGGTCACCGGTGGTGTCGACGAGCAGGGGCGGATTGTGATCGCGAGCTATCCGCAGCGGGCCAAATCGCGCAATATCAGCCGTGATCCGCGCGCCAGCGTGACGGTGTTGTCCGAAGAGTTCCACGGGCCGTACGTCCAGATCGACGGCGATGCCGAGTGCATCGACCTGCCGGATGCCGTCGAGCCGTTGGTCGACTACTTCCGCGCCGTCGCCGGTGAGCATCCGGACTGGGAGGAGTATCGGCAGGCCATGGCGGACCAGGGTAAGTGCCTGTTGCGTATCACTCCTCGACGCTGGGGCCCGGTTGCCACTGGGGGCTTTCCGCCGCCGAGCTGACCGGAGGCCGGTGTGTTGTCCTGGCAAAGTATCGTCCGCTCGATCCCCGGGTGTGTAATTGGGAACGGCCCTACGAATGGTGTTGTGCGTCAAAGAAAGCTGGTGCAGTCCTCTAATCTTGACGGGTGAAACTGGACGGCCAGCAGTTGGCGGCCTTCGCCGCCGTACTCGACCTCGGTAGTTTCGATGCTGCCGCCGAGCGACTGCACATAACCCCGTCGGCGGTGAGCCAACGGGTCAAAGCCCTTGAGCAACGAGTGGGGCAGGTTCTGGTGGTGCGTGAGAAGCCCTGCCGGGCGACGCCCGCCGGAGTGCCGATTCTGCGCCTGGCCGCCCAGATCGCGACGCTGGAATCGGAGGCGCTGGCCGAAACCTCTGGTGGCTCCGCCGAGCGCACCCGCATCGCGGTCGCCGTGAACGCCGACTCGATGGCGACCTGGTTCACCGCGGTGTTCGGGCTACTGCCCGAGGTGCTGTTCGATGTGCGCATCGAGGACCAGGATCACTCGGCCCGGTTGCTTCGGGAGGGCGCGGTGATGGGTGCCGTCACCACCGAACGCGCCGCGGTGCCGGGTTGTCGGGTCCAGTCACTCGGCGTCATGCGCTATGTTCCGGTCGCAGCGGAGGAGTACGTGGCGCGTTACCTACCCCACGGATTCACGGCCGCGGCCGCCGCACAGACGCCCTCGCTGGCCTGGAACCGTGATGACGCCCTGCAGGACAAGCTGATTCGAAAGGCATTCCGCCGCGATGTGCGGCGTCCCGTGCACTATGTGCCGACTGCCGAGGGGTTCGGCGCGGCCGTCCGCGCCGGTCTGGGCTGGGGCATGTATCCCGAGCAGTTGGTGACCGCGGACTTCGTGCAGATATCGCCGATCCATCTCGACGTGCCGCTGTTCTGGCAGTCCTGGAAGCTGGACAGCGCGTTGGTCGCCTCGATCGGTCGAGCAGTGTCGACGGCGGCCCGCATCCTGCGCTGATCCGCGACGCACACAGGCAGATGACCCACGGCCCGGCGGGTTCGTAGGTCACCTGCAACTTCGCTACTGATATCAGCTGATGCCGACGATCTCCTGGGCGATGGCGCTGAGCCGAGCCTGGGCGGCCGAGACGACACGCTGCCGATTCTTGTGGAACTCCTCGTAGGCGATGATCCCCCGGATATCGGCGGCATCGGAGAGCTCCTTCACCGCGGCGACGGCGTCATTGACGTTGAGCTCGTCGTAACCGGCGATCGGCAATTCATCGGCCTCCAGGACGCCGGCCTCGCTTCGCAGCGTGTGCAGCGCGTCGGCGACGTCCGCGGCGCCCTCTCGGCGCGAGACCTTTTCGGCCGCCGAGAGCGCGGCGTCCCGCGAGGCTGACAGAGTCTTGGCGGCGATCTCGCCGGCCTGACTGCTCCGGCTGAGTGCGTCATCGACGGCGGGGCGAGCCGCCCGGGCGGTGGCGTAGACCCGCTCGAAGGCGCGGGTGGCGACGATGCCGGGCAGGTTGGCCAACTTCATGGCAGCGCCGGCCACGGCCTGAATCGGCGTGCGGCGCAATGCGGCCGGCCCGCCGAGAGCTTCCTCGGCCAGTACGGTGGTCAACCACAACACGGTGGCGCTGTGAGCCTCGATCAGCGAGTCGGCAAGGTCCTGCACCTGTCGGTCGCCGGCGGCCACCGACAGCGATTTCAGGTATCGGGCCCGGTCCACCAGCTGATGCTCGAGGGCCAGATCGCCGAGCAAGGCCTCCGCGAAAGGCTCGGCCTGTTCGGTGAGTGCCTTCATGGCGGCGGCTGCGCGGCCGAGCAGCGGTCCGAGCACATCGGGCGACCCGCCCAGTTCGCGGATGGTGGCCTCGATCAGCGCGGCACGGGTCCGCGCGTTCTCGGCGTTGGCCGATAGTTCGTCGCGTACCGATTCGGTACGCGCCTGGGCGGTGCGGACCTCGGCGATCTGAATTTCGGTGGCGGTCAGTTCCAGGATGGTGCGCAAGTTCGTGATGAGCGCGGTCTTGTCAGTCATGCGTATCCCCCTGCACGTAAATCGAGATGAATGGATCCGATCGGTCGATCGGACGGTGCGGGTGAGCACCCTCGATTACCGGCTACCCGGCGTCGACGGAGTTGACACGAGACTCGCCGGGATGTGTCGCAGGTCTCTCCTGAGAGCTATAACGGTTGTAATATTTGCAGGTGAAAGGCTTTTATGACATACGTTATAGGAGGTAAAGGTGCGGCGTGATGCGTCAAGCTCGCGGGACCGCCTGGTCGCGGGGGCAGCTGATCTGCTCGCGCGTCACGGTTTGGGGACGATGACCGTGCGCGAACTGGCCCGTCATGCAAACGCCCCACTCGGGTCGACCTATCACTACTTTCCGGGCGGGAAACCCGAACTTGCCGCGGAGGCGGTGCGTTGGGCCGACCGCGAGACCGGGGCGGTGTTGCGGCAAGGGCTCGGCGACGGTCCCGTCGAAGGGCTGCGAGAGTTCGTGCAGATGTGGCGCCGCACGCTGGTCGACAGCGACTTCGGCCGGGGCTGCGCGGTGATGGCGGTTGCGGTGCACGAGAATCCCGGAGACGCGGCACGCGACGCTGCCGTTTTCGCGTTCAGCAATTGGACGACCGAACTCTCCGCCGTACTGCGTCGGCGCGGTGTCAGCCACGACGCCGCCGCCGATCTGGCCACGTTGGTGATCGCAGCCGTCGAGGGTGCCGTGGCGATGTGCCGTGCCGAGCGCAGCCTGCAACCACTGGAGGTGGTGGCCGCCCGGTTGGAGGGTCTGCTCAGATCCTGACGTGCAGGACCTCGCCGAGCGGGCGCCGCGGTGTCGGCGGCGGCACTTCGTCGAGTTCAGAGGCCAACCCGATCCTGACCACGATCTGCGGATGAGCGCGGTTCACCAGCGCGCCGATTATGTCGCGGCTGGCCGGGACCTCGGTGAGGTGACTGAGCGTGCAGGAGGACAGGCCGGCCATGGTGGCGTCGAGCAGGAGTGCCGAGAGCCTCTCCCCGCATCGCAGCATGTCCAGCCGGGTGTCCTCGTGGGCGGAGATGACGATCAGCTGCGCCTGGTCCTCGATGATGTGCCTGCGCCGCTCTGCGTGCTGCGTCACCGGGAAGTTGCGGCCGACGTCGACCCGGTCCGCCTCGGCGGCCGACACCAGTGAGCTGTGCGGGATGCCGTCGCTCACCTCGAAAGGTGACGTCCACCAGTCGATTTCGTGATGATATGCACTGTCGTAGAGACGCATCGACTCGGTGAGCTGGGCGGCATCGGCGACGGTGTGGCGATCCCCGGGATCGATGGCATCCACGGTGGTCGCATCGGGATCGTGCGCGGTGTTCAGCAGCAGGTCGTTGGTTGCCGGGTCGGCAGGTGCTGCCAAGGGTAGACGGTCGGTTCGGCGGGCCAGGATCGCGTCCGCCTGACGGCGTTGCAAGTCGGTGACGGTATCCGCGGGCGCCAGCGTGATGGTCGCCAGATGCAGATGGTCGTCGGGGTCGGGATAGCGATGAACGGTGGCCCGCAAGCCGGCCGCCGCGGCCGCAACACGGAAATGGTCAAGGGCTGCGCCGCAACTGATCACGGCCTGGCGCCCGCTGGCGTCGGTGGCGACCAATCGATCGGTGTCGACGAACAACTGCACCCCGTCGGGGGTGATGATCCACCGCCACGGCTGGCTGTTGTGATACGACGGTGCACGGCACGCCAGGTGCACGACGCCTTCCACGATTCGCGCATCGGCCGCTGTCTGCGATGTTGCTGCCATGCCGCACAGTCTGCGGCGGGGTCGCCGGAGTTGGTAGGGCCGGAAGTCCCTAGCCGGATGTGGCGATTGCGACAGATATGAATCGGCTCCCGCCACAGTCNGGGAGCCGATTCGTTGTCAGGATGGGGCCCTAGTGGGCCGGCTTGCGATGCCGACCGATCAGGGCGGTCAACCAGCGAACGTCGAGCAACATGTCGTTCCGCCTTTCTATGCGGTCTTGCGGAGGAGGGGGAGCAGGCGCCGCCGGGCAAGGGTGCCCTCGGCGAAATGGTGCAGCGCCTCCGGGACGGAGACCGTGATGGGGAATGCGTCGTCGATCATGTGCAGGATGTCGAGAACGGGGGCGCCGGCAATCAACGCCCATTCGACACCGGCCATATCGCATTCGTCATCGAGTGCGTAGAGCAGTGCAACACCGCGTGCGGACAGGAAGGTCACGTCGGTCAGGTCGAGAACGAACGGCTTCTCGGCCAGGACCAGTCGACGCACCTGCTCGGTGAGGCTGTCGACGTTGTTGTCGTCGATCACGCCGGACACCGTCACCACCAAGGCCAGATGGCGGCACTGCGCCCGCAGTTCCGCTTCGCCGCACTGGACGGCGGGGTTGCCATACCGGAATGCGATTGTCATGGACTGCCTCCCTTCGTGGATCTCTACTGACACCGAAGTTATCCGGCGACTTTAAGGTACTTGGGAGTAGTGATTGAGACTTTGCTAAGAAGATAGTCTGAGAGCAGGGTAAGGTTTCGCTGAGCAAATTGAAATCCTATGTACTGCAATGTTTTTCGATGTTGCGTTTCGAAAGTTCGTACCGTGGGTACTGCTTACCGTCCAGTAGCCGACCCGCGTGTTCAGCGCCGCCACTGAGATCCGCTGTAGCCATCCCATGGCGAATAGTCGGCAATGAGTCCCTCTTGGACCGGTCGCTGCGACTCCGGGACGTGTTGCAGATTGACCCGGACGCGGTACCAGATCGAGCTCGGTCCGCGCATTCCGTCGATGAGCACGTCGACGGGTTCGAGGAGTTCGGCCGCCTCGGGATGGCGTTGGCGCCACACATCCAAGGCCGCCATCGCCTCGTCGCGGGTCTTGGTTCTGGCGACCTCGATGAGCGGCATCGTCGAGGTCCGCCGACCTGTGCCCTTGGGCGGTTTCTCGGCCGGGCCCAGCCGGTGGGCCAACTCCAGCAAGCCTTCCAGGCTTCCCGGATAGTCGTCCATCGGCTCCCATGGATCACCGATCTCGGCGAAGCGTGCCGGCACCGTCGCCACCGTGAAGGCCTCCGGCCGGCAGCCGGGCACCTCGTCCCAGTGCAACGGTGTCGACACCCGAGCGTCGGGGGTCGCCCGCACCGAGTAGGCCGAGGCCACCGTGCGGTCCTTGGCGTTCTGGTTGAAATCGACGAAAACGCGAGCGCCCCGTTCCTCCTTCCACCATCGGGCGGTGGCCAGGTCGGGTCTGCGGTTCTCGACCTCGCGGGCGACCGCCTCGGCGGCCAACCGCACCTGTCGGAACGGCCACTGGGTGTGGATGCGCGCGTAGATGTGGAAGCCGCGCGATCCCGACGTCTTGGGCCAGGCCGTCAGGCCGTGGTCTTCCAGCACGGATCGGGCCACGGCGGCGACATCGAGGATCTGTGGCCAGTCCACACCGGGCATCGGGTCCAGATCCACCCGCAGCTCGTCGGGATGCTCAAGGTCACCGGCGCGCACCGGATGGGGATTGAGATCGACACAACCCAGGTTCACCGCCCAGATCAGACCGGCCGGTTCGACGAACACCGCCTCCTTGGCCGACGTTCCGGACGCGTATTTCAGTTCGGCGACATCGATGAAATCGGGTCGCTTCTCCGGCGCCCGCTTCTGGAAGATCGCCTCCACACCGATGCCCTTGACGAATCGTTTCAGTATCATCGGCCGGTCACGCACACCACGCAGGGCGCCGTCGGCGACGGCGGTGTAGTAGTCGAACAGATCTGCTTTGGTGAGTCCGAGATCGCCGAAGACGACCTTGTCCGGATTGGTGACGGGCACCTGCTTGCCCGCGATCTCCACCTGCGCGCGAGCGGCCATCTCCTCATCGTAGGTTCGACCCCGCACAGCGACCGGCGTCACATAAGGTTGACAGATGTCGAAGCTGAGCCCGCTGTCAAAGATCCAGGAATCGGTAGGCAAGTACATCGATCGGGGCGCCGCGGAGCTGCACTATGCCCGCAAGATGTTCCAGGCGGGTGCGCTCAAGCTGGAGCCGCCGCGCGATATCGCCGCCTTCGTCAACGATATGAAGCAGTGGGGCGAGATCGGGATGATCCCCGCCCTCAACGCACGTCGCTACCCGAATCGCAACGCCGTGATCGACGACTTCGGGACCATGACGTTCAAGGAACTCGACGATGCGGTCAACGCGGTCGCCAATGCCTTGCTGGCCCGCGGTGTCGGCGGTGGCGACGGTGTCGGCATCCTGGCCCGCAACCATCGGTGGTTCCTGGTGGCGGTGTACGCCACGGCCAAGATCGGCGCCCGCATCATCCTGCTCAACAGCGAGTTCTCCGGCCCGCAGATCAAAGAGGTGTCCGAGCGCGAGGGCAGCCGGATCATCATCTACGACGATGAGTACACCGCCGCCGTCGCGCAGGCCGAGCCCGAGCTGGGCAAGCTGCGCGCCCTCGGCGTCAACCCGGACAAGGATGAGCCTTCCGGCAGCACCGACGAGACACTCGAAGAACTCGTCACCAAGCACGGTTCCGCGCCGCCGCCTGCGGCCACCAAGAAGTCGTCGATCATCATCCTGACCAGCGGCACGACCGGAACCCCGAAGGGAGCGAACCGCAGTGCCCCGCCATCGCTGGCGCCGATCGGCGGCGTGCTGTCCTCGGTGCCGTTCAAGTCGAACGAGGTCACCTCGTTGCCGGCGCCGATGTTCCACGCGCTGGGTTTCCTACACTCGACGATCGCCATGATGCTCGGTACGACGCTGGTTCTGCGTCGTCGGTTCAAGCCCGCGACGGTGCTCGCCGATATCGAGAAGCACAAGGTCACCGCCATCGTCGTCGTCCCGGTGATGTTGTCCCGCATGCTCGATGAGCTCGAGAAGACCTCGCCCAAGCCGAATCTGTCGTCGTTGCGCATCGTGTTCGTCTCGGGTTCGCAGCTCGGCGCCGAGTTGGCCACCCGGGCGATGAAGGATCTCGGGCCGGTCATCTACAACCTGTACGGGTCCACGGAGGTCGCATTCGCGACCATCGCTGGGCCGCAGCACCTTTCGAAGAATCCGTCGACCGTCGGCCCGGTGGTGAAGGGTATGAAGGTCCGGATCCTCGACGACAACGGCAACGACGTGCCCAAGGGTGAGGTGGGGCGCATCTTCGTCGGCAACTTCTTCCCGTTCCAGGGGTACACCGGCGGCGGTGGCAAGCAGATCATCGACGGCCTGCTGTCCTCCGGCGACGTCGGCTATTTCGACGACGATGATCTGCTCTACGTCAGCGGGCGCGATGACGAGATGATCGTCTCCGGCGGTGAGAACGTGTTCCCGGCCGAGATCGAGGATCTGGTCAGCGGGCACCCGGAGGTGGTCGAGGCGACCGCGTTGGGAGTCGAGGACAAGGAGTGGGGCCACCGGCTGCGCTGTTTCGTGGTGCGGGTCGAGGGCTCTTCGGTCGACGAGGACACCATCAAGGCCTACGTGCGCGACAACCTCGCGCGCTACAAGGTCCCGCGTGAGGTCGTCTTCATCGAGGAGCTACCGCGCAACCCCACCGGCAAGATCCTCAAGCGCGAACTGCGCGAAATGGAGATCGACTGACCTCACCTTCCCGGCGACTGTGCGTGTCTGCGCCCCGACACACCGTGTGTCGCTGCGAGTAGACGCACGCTCGCGGGCAGGAATACCTCGGGGCGCGCGGTGGTAATACCTCTTCGTGAACATCGACCTCTCCGGTAAAACCGCACTCGTCACCGGCTCCACTCAGGGCATCGGCCTGGCCATCGCGCGCGGACTGGCCGGCGCCGGGGCGCGGGTCATCGTCAATGGCCGCAGCCAGGCCCGCGTAGACCAGGCTGTCGCCGCCGTCGGCGGCGATGCGGTCGGCTTCGCCGGTGACGTGGCCGACGCCGAGGGGACCGCAGCGCTGGTGGCGGAATTCCCCGATGTGGACGTGTTGGTCAACAACCTGGGGATCTTCGAGGCCGTCCCGGCCCGCGAGGTCACCGACGAGCAGTGGCGCACCTACTTCGACGTCAACGTGCTCTCGGCGGTCCGACTGATCCGCGCCTACCTGCCGAACATGATCGAAAAGGGTTGGGGCCGAGCGCTACAGATCGCCAGCGACTCGGCGATCGTCACACCGGCGGAAATGATCCACTACGGCGTGTCCAAGACCGCACTGCTCGCGGTGACCCGCGGTTTCGCCAAGGACGCGGCGGGAACCGGGGTCACGGTGAACTCGGTGATCGCCGGGCCGACCCACACCGCCGGGGTCGAGGACTTCGTCTACCAGCTGGTGGACAAGGACCTGCCCTGGGAACAGGCGCAGCGCGAGTTCATGCGGCTGCATCGGCCGCAATCGCTGATCCAACGGCTGATCGAGCCCGAGGAGATCGCCAGCATGGTGGTGTATCTGTCCTCGCCGCTGGCCTCGGCGACCACCGGTGGTGCGCTCCGCGTCGACGGCGGCTACGTCGACGCGATCCTGCCCTAACGCTCACCTGGCGAGAAGACGCAAATACCCCCAAACCCAGGACGGTTTGGGGGTATTTGCGTTCCCAGCAAGCGGGAGGTGCCCCCAGCTCGCGCAGAGAAGGTGAGAGAACGGTTACGGGTCGCGGGGCAGGCCGAGCAGGCGCTCGGCGATGATGTTGAGCTGCACCTCGGTGGTACCGCCGTAGATCGTGGTTGCTCGGCTGAACAGCAACCGCTCCGACCACTTGCCCGGCTCCTGCTCCTTGTCGCCGAGCGCACCATCGGTACCGAACGAGGAGACGCCGAACTCGGCGTAACCCTGACCGGTCTTCATCGACAGCAGCTTGGAGATCGCGGCCGCGGGCATCGGATCGCCACCGGCGAGAGTCAGCAGCGTCGAGCGCAGGTTGAGCACCTTGGCGGCATACCCTTCGGCGATCAACTTGCCGGCGTGGTTCTGCTCGATCTGGTCGAACTGGCCGTCGCGGACGAACTCGACGAACTGGTCGAGGCTGGCCAGGAACGGCGGCTCGGCGCTGCCGATCGAGACACGCTCGTTGGTCAACGTGTTGCGGCTGACCTCCCAGCCGCGGTCGACCTCACCGAGCACCATCGAATCCGGCACGAAGACATCGTCGATGAAGACGGTGTTGAACATGGCGTCGCCGGTCAGCTCGCGCAGCGGCTTCACCTCAACGCCCGGCGACTTCATGTCGATCAGGAAGTACGTGATGCCATTGTGTTTGGGGGCATCCGGGTTGGTCCGCGCCAGCAGCGCACCCCACTGGGAGAACTGCGCACCGGTGGTCCAGATCTTCTGACCGGTGATGCGCCAGCCGCCGTCGACCTTGGTGGCCTTGGTGGTCAGGCTGGCCAGATCCGATCCGGCGCCGGGCTCGGAAAACAGCTGGCACCAGATCATCTCGCCGCGGAAGGTCGGCGGGAGGAACTGCTGCTGCTGTTCGTCGGTCCCGTAGGCGACGATCGACGGGATGATCCAGGCCGCGATTCCCATCTGCGGGCGGGCCACCCGACCGGTCGAGAACTCCTGGGCGATGATGATCTGCTCGATGGGCTGGGCGTTGCGGCCCCACGGCTTGGGCAGATGCGGTTGCACCCAGCCGCCCTCGGCGATCGCGGTGTTGCGCTCCTCGCGCGGAATCTCCTTGAGCGCGGCGACCTCTGCGCGGATCTCCTCGCGCAGCTTCTCGGTGTCGGGATCCAGATCGATGTCCAGCTTGCGCAGACCGCCGCCGGTGGCGGTGTCCACGACTTGCTGCGGGTAGTCCGCGGCCCGGCCGAAGCTTGCGGCCAGCACCAGCGCACGGCGGTAGTAGACGTTGGTGTCGTGCTCCCAGGTGAAGCCGATGCCACCGTGCACCTGGATGCATTCCTGGGTAGTGTGCTGCACGGCGACCGGAGCAAGCGTTCCGGCGACTGCGGCGGCGAATTCGTACTTGGAATCCTGGTTACCGCTGTGGAATTCGTCGATGGCACGGGCGGCATCCCACACCGCGGCGGTGGCCCGCTCGGTCTCGGCGATCATGCCCGCGCACTTGTGCTTGATGGCCTGGAACTGCCCGATCGGCCGACCGAACTGCTCGCGGATCTTGGCGTACTCGGTGGCGGTGTCGGTCGCCCACCGCGCCACGCCGACACATTCGGCCGACAGCAGGGTCGAGATCAGCGCCCGGGCGTGTGCACGGGTCAGGTTCGACAGGACCCGGTCGCCGGCAACCTCCACGGCGTTGACCCGGACGTGGGCCACCGGACGCAACGGGTCGAGGCTCTTGACCTCTTCGACCTCCAGCGCGTCGGCGTCCAGCACGACCCATTCCTCGCTGCTGTCGATCGAGACGGGCAGCACCAGCAAGGAGGCCTGGGCGGCGGCCGGGACGGCCCGCACCTCACCGCGGATGACCAGCTGGTCACCCTGGCGGGTGGCGGTCAGGCCGGAGTCGATGGCGTAGGCGGCGATGGTGTCACCGGAGGCCAGGCCGTTCAGCAGTGCGGACTCGGCGTCATGGGCGGCGATGAGTGCACTGGCGATCGCGGACGGAACGAACGGCCCGGGGACCGCGCCGTATCCGAATTCGGCGAGCGTGATGGCCAGTTCGAGGATGCCGAAGCCCTGGCCGTCGACCTTTTCGGACAGGTGAACTCCCTGCAGCCCCTGCTCGGCGGCGGCCTTCCAGTACGGCGGCGGGTTGGAGATCGGCGTCTCCAAAGCCTCGTGCAGGACGTCGGACGGGGCCACCTTGGCCACCAGAGACCGGACCGAATCGGCCAGGTCGTTGTGTTCAGAGTTGATCGCGATGGGCACGCTTAACCTCCATGGGGGCAACTTCCCTATTAACCGGTCGGTTGGTAACCGAGAGTACCCGCGGGGTGACGGTGGTCACCGCCCGCCCCTAGTTCACCTGGTTCACCACGTTAGCGAGGGGCAGGCCATCCCGGATCCGCCGGCAGTTGCTCAGCGCGAACTCCAGGTAACGGCGCATGGTGTCCGCGGTGTACCAGGTGACATGCGGGGTCAGCACCACATTGTCGAGGTCGAGCAGGGGGTTGTCGGATTCCACGGGTTCGACCGAGAACACGTCGAGCCCGGCGGCGGCCAACCGTCGGCTGCGTAAGGCGTCGGCGAGGGCCTGCTCGTCGACGATCGGCCCGCGCGCGGTGTTGATCAGCACCGCGTCGGGTTTCATCAGCGCCAGGGTTTGGCGGTCCAGCAGGTGATGGGTGGCCTCGGTGAGCGGCAGATGCAACGAGACGATGTCACTGTCGGCCAGCAGCTCGGGTAGCGGGCGCCAGCCCGGGTGCCCGTCGTCACGGGTGCTGGTGTGGAACACCCGGTCCGCGGGCGTGCCCATCGCGGTGACCACGCGCTCGACCTGCTTGGCGATGTTCCCGTAGCCGACCAGTCCGACGGTGCAGCTGCCGACATCGCGGACCGTCTCACCGAGGCTGGGATCCGACGGCCAGCCCGAGCCGGCGCGGGTGGCACGGTCGAGTAACGGCAGGCGGCGCAGCGCTGCGAGCATCAGCAGCACGGTGCCCTCGGCCACCGACGGCGCATTGGCGCCCGGCATATTGGCCACCGCGATACCGCGAGCGGTGGCAGTCTCCACGTCGATGGTGTTCACTCCGGCGCCCAGCTTGTGCACCAGCGTGCACCGGCTCGCCAGCTCCAGGTCCGCGCCCGACAGCGGGCGCAGCACGTGCCAGATCACCTCGGCGTGCGGGAGCTCGCGATAGAAGGTCTCGTCGTCATCCTCGGCGCACCACCGGATGTGCAACCAATCTTGTTCCGGAGCAACCATATCGAGGACGCGCTGACCGGGTGTGAAATGTGCCAGGACTCTCAACGCCATCGTGTCGATATCCACTTGGAAATGGTATCGGCCTGCTCACTGCGAGCACCGGGAGTGGTGAAGTAATGGTCGGTGTCGATGGACACCAACCCCTTGTCGGTCGAGCCCAGCGCGTTGTGGATTCGCTGCGCATCGGACGGGAAGACGCCGGTGTCCTGGTGGGCGTTGATCACCAGCGCCGGGCAGTCGATCAGCGCCAGATGGGGTTCGGCACGGGTTTGCGCATGCCGCAGGCTCCACATGCCGATCCAATTGCGCAACGTGCAGGCCGCGGCGATCCCACGTGCGGATCGGTTGGCCTTGACCGGTGGCCCGGCGTAGCAGAGATTGGGCCGCCGGTTGGTCGGTTCCAGTGTCGGGTCGACCATGCGTGGATCGGCCCAGGTGCGCATGACGGTGAAGGGCCGGTCCGAGTACCCGGCCTTCTGCACGCGCTTCAGCTCGGTTTCCACCCAGTCCGTGATGGCCTCGTTGCGGGCCACTTGTGCGGCACGATAGCGGGTGACGAAGTCCGGTGAGTAGGGCGGTCCATTTCTGTCGTCGAACAGATCCAGGTCGGGATTACTTGTCACGGCATCATTTTCGTCGACGACCGAGGCATCCATCCATGCCGTCAGCACCTCGGGACGGCCGGGATGCGCAGCGCTGGCAACGTACCCGTCGGCGGCGGGCAGATCAGCCAGACCGGCGGCCGGACGCATGCCATCCAGCGGGGTGACGTGCTGGTGTCGTGCCTGTGCCTGGTATGCGGCCATCAACGAACCGCCACCGGAATTGCCGAGCAGTACCACCGTTTCGATGTTCTGAACCTCACGCAACCAACGCACGCCGACGCCGATGTCGACCAAGGCGTGATCGAGCAGGAAGCTGCTCTCGAATCCACGGAAGCGGGTGTTCCACCCGAGGAATCCGATACCGCGGGTGGCGAGATAGTCGGCGAGATAGTGCTCGGAGAAGTCGATTTGGTAGTGCGTGGCGATGACCGCAGTCTTCGGTTTACGACCGACCCCGCGGTGATACAAGCCCTGGCATGGGTGCCCGCCTGCGCCGGCTCGCCGAGCCGTGGGGGAGTCCATAGCGACGAACTCGCGGAGCACTCCGGGTGTCGAGCCCTTGGAGGTCATGGCCGAAGCGCCCCCTCGTTATAGATGGTCCGGTGAAAGATGGCGGCCAGGGTCGCGATGCAGGCGTCGTCATCGGCGGTCTGGGCGCCCGTGCCGGACAACTGGGTGTAGCAGAACTGGTTGAGCATGGACACCAGCGCCACCGCGATCAGATGGGCGTCGTCACCGGCGCAGAATCCGCGCCGCTGGGCCTTCTGGACCATGGTGGTGATCAATGTGATGGGTAGTTCACAGATCTCGGACCAGTACTGCGCGAAATCATCACTGACCATCGCGAGCTGGGATACGGCAATGATTTCGGCCAGGCGGTGCCGGTAGGTGTGCCAATGTGCGGCCGCGGCTGCGTGGGCGCGGGCAGCATCATCCAGTCCGGGTTCCGCGGCCGCACGGGCCCGCTCGCGTGCCTCATCCCGGAAGCGGACGGCCCACTCGCGGACCATCGCCTCCTTGGAGTCGTAGTAGTTGTAGAACGACGCCGTGGACCGGCCGGCCTCTGCGGTGATGTCGGCGATGGTGGTAGCCAGAATTCCCTTGCGTGCCACGACTGTTCGCGCGGCGGCGTCGATGGCTGCCTGTGTCTGGCGGCCACGCACGGTGGGCAGCTCGACCCGAGCGGTCACATCCTCGACCTTCCTGGCTTCGTTGATCAGATCTGAATCTGATGTTAGATTCAGATCTGGATATGCGCCAGACCTGGGAGGTCGCGATGATCAAGCCCGACAATCCGAATTCCGAGTTCGCCCTCGGCGGCATCAACCATGTCGCCCTTGTCTGTTCGGATATGCAGCGCACCGTGGACTTCTACTCCGGTGTCCTCGGCATGCCGCTGATCAAATCGCTGGACCTGCCCGGTGGGATGGGGCAGCACTTCTTCTTCGACGCCGGTAACGGGGACTGTGTGGCCTTCTTCTGGTTCACCGATGCCCCCGACGGCGTCCCCGGCGTGTCCGCCCCCATCGCGCTCCCCGGCATCGGCGAGATCACCAGCGCGGTGTCCACCATGAACCACCTGGCATTTCATGTGCCCGCGGAAAAGTTCGACGAATACCGGGAGAAGCTCAAGGCCAAAGGCGTTCGGGTCGGACCTGTGCTCAATCACGACGACAGTGAGTGGCAAGCCTCCAAAACCGTGCATCCGGGCGTCTACGTCCGGTCCTTCTATTTTCAGGATCCCGACGGCATCACTTTGGAGTTCGCCTGCTGGGTCAAGGAATTCACCGGTGCCGATACGGCGACGGTGCCCAGGACCGCTGCGGACCGCCGACCGCGGGCGGTCGTGTAGAACACCGGCCGCGGGCGGTCGTAAAGAACAAGGGGCTAAGCCTGGCGCGGGTCGGGAAAGCTGTTCAGCATCCCGGTGAGCAGATCGATCAGCTCGGCGCGCGTGAGGTCGATGGCCTCGTTGAGCCAAGCGCTGATCGTCTGGCTGACGCCGCCGACGACGAAGTGCGCTATCGCATCGACCTGCGCGGTGCCGGCATTCGGTAGAACCTCCCCGGCGTGTTGGGCCGCCAGTGCGGCGAAGAATCCGCCCAGTTCGGTCCGCTTCCGGATGAGCACCGCGTTGGCGGACGAGGTATCGAAGAGCAGCCTGCCCACCCGGGCATCGGCGCCGATGGTCTCGACCAGGTTGGTGATACCGGCTCGGTTCTGCTCGGTCGGTGGTGCCGCGGCCACCGCAGCCTGGGTGGTCGCGGCGATGGTTCCGACGACCGAGTCGAAGACCGCAGCGACGAACCGCTCCTTGTCGGTGAAGGCCTCGTAGAAGTGGCGGGTCGTGACGCCGGCCCGGTTGCAGATGGCACGCACCGTGAGCTCGTCGTCTCCGCTTGCCAGTAGGTCCAGACCGGCGTCGAGGAATCGTTGTCTGCGCTCAGCCAACCGCTGCGATGCCGCGACACCGCGGTACGGCCGAACCTGGGGCATGGACCCATATTGACACCTGCCGAAAGCGCGCGGCAATATTGGCGGCAATATCAGGAAACACTCGTTCTCACTTTGGGGGGCTATCCATGGCGATCGTCGAACGAGCCATCAGCGACACCTCGGGCCGGCCGTCTGGGCCGCGCCGTCCACGTTGGGGTGCTTCGATCGGGGACGGGTTGATGGGCGTGGCATTGTTGGCCGGACCGGCCAACGTGATCATGCAGCTCGGGCGCCCCGGCGTCGCGTACGGCGTGATGGAGAGCAAGGTGGAGAGCGGGCGCATCGACCGCCATCCGATCAAGCGGGCCCGCACCACCTTCACCTACCTGGCGGTGGCCGGCCGCGGGACCGACCAGCAGAAGGCGGCGTTCCGCCGAGCCGTCAACAAGGCGCATGCCCAGGTGCACTCGACCGAGGACAGTCCCGTCGAGTACAACGCCTTCGACAAGAATCTGCAGCTCTGGGTTGCCGCCTGCCTGTACAAGGGGTCGGTCGACGTGCGACGCATTTTCGTCGGCGAGGTCGACGACGAAACGGCCGACCAGCACTACCGCGACGGCATGGCGCTGGGCACGACCCTGCAGGTGACACCGGAGATGTGGCCCGCCGACAGGGCGGCATTCGACGCCTACTGGGAAGAACAGCTGGCACAGATCCACATCGACGACACCGCGCGGGAGTTCCTGTATCCCATCGCGGTCGCCCGGCTGCGCGGACTACGGTTGCCTGGCCCGCTGCAACGGCACGCCGAAGACCTGGCGGGCTTGATCACCACCGGATTCCTGCCGCAGCGGTTTCGCGACGAGATGCGCCTGCCTTGGGACCCGCAGCGTCAGCGCAGGTTCGATCAGCTGATGGCCGCGTTGCGCTTCGTCAACAACATCGCGCCCGGTCCCGTCCGGCAATTTCCGTTCAACGTCTTGCTCAAGGACCTCGACTGGCGCATCCGGACAGGTCGACCACTCGTCTGAGGAACGTCGCCATAGTTTGCTGATGGCGCGATCGTGCCAGTACATCCGCTGTGGACCTTCGCTGTCGTGTCATCCCGACGGTGATGTTCCACACCCTTGCCGCCCGTGGCAGACGTCTCGACAGTTAGTTAATGCAATGCTAACTTCTGCGGAGTTAGCCTAGGCATACTTAAGGAGACGGCAGGGGGTGTGCAGCCCCCTGCGACCACCACATGGATACCGTCAGTAAATCGATTGCGCCCATCGTCGGGGGAGCGCGCGTCGACCGCGACGTGGTGAACAGGTTCGCGACCTGCTGCCGGTCGCTCGGGCTGTCGGTCAATGACCGTCGACGACCGGCCGATCTCGCCGCGGCGCGCGCCGGTTTCACGGAGCTGACGCGTATCGCCCGCGAGCAGTGCGACGCGTGGATCGGGCTGGCCGCCACCGGAGCAGCCGTCGGCGCTGATGCCGGCCGCGTCATCAGCGAAATCTGGCGCACCCTGGGCACCTTCGAGGTGCTGAGTCGCGAGATCGAACTCGGATCGGGCGATCTCGGTTTCGTCTATGACACCGGGCTGTATCTCCGGTTTCGGGCCGCCGACCGCGACGACATCACTCTCGCCCATGCCGCCACGCTGGCAGAGTCGGGCGATCTCCCCGCCGCCGACCTGCTCGTCGAGGAACTGATCGGCCGACGGCCGGCGTGGTTGCAGGCGCGTTGGGTACGGGTCGCCCTCTATCACCGCAGCCGGCGCTGGTCGGATGTGGTGCGGGTGCTGACCCCGGTGGTGAACAACCCCCACCTTGACGAGCACTATGCGCACGCCGCCCGGGTGACCCTCGGCATCGCGCTGGCCCACCTCGGCATGTACGCGCCTGCCCTGTCGCATCTGGAGAATCCCGCCGGTCCGGTGCAGGTGGCCGCGGTCGACGGTGGCCTGGTCAAAGGGCTGTGCTTACGCGCCGAAGGCGATGACGACGAATCCGAAGACGTGCTCGCCGAGTTGTACGCCGCCAACCCCGAACATAGTGGCGTCGAAGAGGCCCTGCTGGACAAGTCTTTCGGGCTCAGTACCACCACTGCGGCCCGAATCGAGGCTCGCGCCGACCCGTGGGACCCGGACACCGAGCCGGGCGAGGCAGACTTCGTCGATCCGGGAGCCAAGGAACGCAAGGCCCATCTGCTCGTCGAGGCCGAGGCCGAACTCGCCGACTTCATCGGGCTGGAAGAGGTCAAGTATCAGGTGGCTCGGCTGAAAAGCTCGGTGGCCATGTCGATCCGCCGTCAGGAGCGCGGTCTGGCCGTCGCCCAACGCGCCAACCATCTGGTGTTCGCCGGGCCGCCAGGAACGGGCAAGACCACCATCGCCCGGGTGGTCGCCAAGATCTATTGCGGGCTAGGCCTTTTGAAGAAAGAGACCGTGCGCGAGGTCCACCGCGCCGACCTCATCGGTCAGCACATCGGTGAGACGGAGGCGAAGACCAACGCCATCATCGACAGTGCACTCGACGGTGTGCTGTTCCTCGACGAGGCCTACGCGTTGGTGTCCACCGGCGCCAAGAACGATTTCGGCCTGGTTGCCATCGACACCCTGCTGGCCCGCATGGAGAACGATCGCGACCGATTGGTCGTGATCGTCGCCGGTTACCGCGCCGACCTGGATCGCTTCCTGGACACCAACGAAGGTCTGCGGTCGCGTTTCACCCGCAGTATCGACTTTCCGTCCTACAACGCCACCGAACTCGTCGAGATGGCGACCCGGATGGCCGAGAAACGGGACAGCATCTTCGAGGCGGCGGCCCACGACGAGATGGAGGCGTTGTTCGCCCACCTCGCAGCCAGTTCCACCCCGGACGCCACCGGTACCGCCCGGCGAAGCCTGGACATTGCCGGCAACGGCCGATTCGTCCGCAACCTTGTCGAACGTTCCGAAGAGGAACGCGAGTACCGATTGGATCACTCCGATTCCGACGACTTCACCGATGAAGAGCTGATGGCCATCACCGCCGACGATGTCAGCCGCTCCGCCGGACCGCTGCTGCGTGGTCTCGGCCTCGCATTACCGCAGGCCGCCGAATGAGCGAGCACGAACGCCGCGAGTTCACCTCTCGCACTCCGGTGAACGAAAACCCCGACCGTATCGCGTACCGTCGCGGATTCGTCACCCGCCACCAGGTGTCCGGTTGGCGATTCATGATGCGCCGCATTGCCTCTGGTGTGGCGCTGCACGACACCCGGATGTTGGTGGACCCGCTGCGGACACAGAACCGAGCGGTGCTCGTCGGTGCGCTGGTCTCGGTCACCGTGGTGGCCGGTTGTTTCGTCTTCTCCCTCATCCGGCCGGGTGGCGACGCCGGCAGCGCGTCGATCCTGGCCGACCGGCAGACCTCGGCGCTCTACGTGCGGATCGGCGATGTCGTGCATCCCGCGTTGAATCTGACCTCCGCGCGACTGATCGCCGGACAGGCGGACAACCCGACGACAGTCAAGAGCAGCGAGATCGATCGTTTTGCCCGCGGCAACCTCATCGGTATCCCCGGCGCCCCGGAACGGATGGTGCAGAACACCTCTCGTGACGCCAACTGGACGGTCTGCGACTCCGTCTCTGACAACGCACCCGGTATTACCCTGATCGCCGGCGTCCCCGACGAACAGGGCGAACGAGCGGCGGCAATGCCGACCGGCCGGGCGGTGCTGGTGCGCAACGTCGGCGACGTGAATGCGGGAACCTGGCTGCTGTGGGACGGTAAGCGCAGCCCCATCGACCTCGGAAACCGCGCCTTGACCGCCGCTCTCGGCCTCGGTGCGACAATCCCGGAGCCGCGCATCATCGCCCCCGGTCTGTTCAATGCGATCCCGGAATCCGCGCCGCTGGTTGCACCGGCGCTACCCGGTGCCGGTGCCGCGCCGCAGTTCGACCTGCCCGTCCCGGCGCCGGTGGGCGCGGTGGTGGCGGCGTTCGACTCCGACAACACCATCCGTCACTATGTGGTGCAGATCGACGGGCTGCAGCCGGTATCACCGGTACTGGCCTCGATCATGCGCAACACCGATTCCTATGGCCTGCAGCAGCCACCGCGACTCGGGGCCGACGAGATCGCCCGACTGCCGGTGGCCGGTGGAATCGACACGGCCGCTTACCCGATCGACGAGCTGACACTGGTCGACGCCGCCCGAGCGCCGGTCACGTGTGCCTACTGGTCCAAACCCGCCGATGCCACCGCGGGAAGGCTGAGCCTGCTCTCCGGAGCCGCACTGCCGCTACCCCAGGAACTCCACACCGTGGATCTGGTCGGTTCGGGACGTGCGGCCACGGCCGAGCGTGTCGCGCTCTCACCGGGCAGTGGATACTTCGTCCAGTCCGTCGGATCCGATGCCGGTGCCCCGCCTGCCGGTTCGGCCTTCTGGGTCAGCGATACCGGTGTGCGGTACGGGGTGGACACCACCACCGACGCCAAAACTGTCGAGGCCCTCGGCTTGAATCCACCCCCGCTGGCCATCCCGTGGTCGGTGCTCACCCAGTTCGCGCCGGGACCGACACTGTCGAGGGCCGACGCGCTGGTCGCCCACGATGCCGTGGGAGCCATGGCCGCGGATGGAGAAAACTGATGAGTCGCTTGATCTTCGAGGCCCGTCGCCGGTTGCCCACCCCAGAGGTCCGCAAGGGCAGCATCACCATCGAGGCGCCGCCGTCGCTGCCGCGTCTGGTACCACCGTCGCTGTTACGACGGGTGTTGCCCTATCTCATCGTCATCCTGATCGTCGGCATGATCGTTGCGCTCTTCGCCACCGGCATGCGGATGATCTCCCCGACAATGCTTTTCTTCCCGTTCGTCCTGCTGTTGGCGGCGAGCGCGTTGTACCGCGGCTCGGACAACAAGCTACGCACCGAGGAGGTCGACGCCGAGCGCGCCGACTACCTGCGCTATCTGTCGGTGGTGCGGGACAATGTCCGTGCCCAGGCCGCCGAGCAGCGTGCCGCGCTGGAATGGTCGCATCCGGAACCGGGTTCGTTGTCGGCGATGCCCGGAACGCGCCGCCAGTGGGAGCGCGATCCGGACGACGCCGATTTCCTGGTGGTACGCGCCGGTGTGGCCGATGTACCGCTGAGTACCCCGCTGCGGGTCAAGGACACCGCCGACGAGATCGACCTGGAACCGGTGGCCCACACCACCCTGCGCGGCCTGCTCGACGTACACCGGACGGTGCGTGACGCCCCGGTCGGTATCGACCTGGGCAAGGTGTCGCGCATCACGGTCCTGGGAACGCCGAATGAGGTGCGCGATGCCATGCGTGCTTGGGTCGCGCAGGCGATCACCTGGCACGACCCGTCGGTGCTGGGTGTTGCCCTGGCGACCCCAGATCTGGAGGCCGCCGACTGGTCCTGGCTGAAATGGCTGCCGCACAACGACGTTCCTGGTCGTGCCGACGGTGTCGGCCCCGCCCGCTACCTGGCGTCCACTGTCGACGCGTTACGGGCGTTGCTGGCTCCCACGCTCGACGAGCGCGATGCGTTCGGTGGCAGCCCGCTTGAGTCGGGAAAGCACCTTCTGGTGCTCATCGACGATGACGACGCCGATGCCGACGCGGTGGTGGGCCGGGCCGGTCTCGCGGGCGTGACCGTGATCGTGCGGTCGAACACCGAACCGCACCGCGAACAGTACTCGGACCCGGAGCGTCCGATCCTCAAGGTGGCCGGCGGGCGCATCGAACGTTGGCAGACCGGCGGCTGGCAGCCGTATATCGATATTGCTGACCGCTTTTCGGCCGGACAGGCCGCCCATCTCGCCCGTCGGCTTGCGCGCTGGGACACCAACCCGGACCAGTCGCGCACCGCGGCGACCGGGTCCTCGACGTTCACCACGCTCTTCGGTATCGACGATGCCTCGGCGCTCGATGTCGCAAGCCTGTGGGCGCCTCGACACCGTGACGAGGAACTCCGCGTTCCCATCGGCGTGACGGCCACCGGCGAACCTCTGATCTTCGACCTTAAGGACGAGGCCGAGGGCGGGATGGGACCGCACGGTCTGATGATCGGCATGACCGGGTCGGGCAAATCCCAGACGCTGATGTCGATCCTGTTGTCGCTGTTGACCACCCACTCGGCAGACCGACTGATCGTCATCTATGCCGACTTCAAGGGTGAGGCGGGAGCCGATATCTTCCGTAACTTCCCCCAGGTCGTTGCCGTCATCTCGAACATGGCCGAGAAGCGTTCGCTTGCCGACCGTTTCGCGGATACCCTGCGTGGCGAGGTAGCCCGCCGTGAGCAGTTGCTCAAGGATGCCGGTCGCCGGGTCCAGAACAGTGCGTTCAACTCGGTCACCGAGTACGAGGGCGCGATCGCCGCCGGCCACGATCTTCCGCCCATCCCGACGCTGTTCGTGGTGGCCGACGAATTCACCCTCATGCTCGCCGAGCATCCCGAGTACGCCGAACTCTTCGATTACGTCGCGCGTAAGGGGCGGTCCTTCCGCATCCACATCCTCTTCGCGTCGCAGACGCTGGATGTGGGGCGGATCAAGGACATCGACAAGAACACCTCCTACCGAATCGGTCTGAAGGTGGCGAGCCCGTCGATCAGCCGACAGATCATCGGCTCCGAAGATGCCTACCGGATCGAATCCGGTCGCGAACACAAAGGCGAGGGCTTCCTGGTGCCTGCGCCGGGGGCCAACCCCATCAAGTTCCGCAGCACCTATGTCGACGGAATCTACGACCCGCCGCGCAGCAGTCACGCCGTGGTGGTGCACTCGCTGCCCGAACCGCAGTTGTTCACGGCGGGTTGGGTGGAGCCGGCGCCCGATACCGTGATCATCGACGCCGAGGTCGACGATGTCCCGCCGCCGCGCAAACTGATCGCGACGATCGGCGACCAGTTGGCGAACTACGGTCCGAGGGCGCCGCAGCTGTGGCTGCCCCCGCTGGAAGATGTCATTCCGCTGGCGGATCTGCTGGCCCGCGCCGAGATCGCGGCGGGACAGTGGCGGTGGCCGCTCGGCGAGATCGACAAGCCGTTCGAGATGCGCCGCGATCCGCTGGTCTTCGACGCCGCGGGCGCGGCAGGCAACCTGCTGATCCACGGTGGCCCGCGGTCGGGCAAATCGACGGCGTTGCAGACATTCATGCTGTCGGCCGCCGCGCTGCACGCACCCGGCGACGTCACGTTCTACTGCCTGGATTACGGTGGCGGCCAGCTCGCGACGATGGCTGATCTGGCGCACGTCGGCGCCGTCGCGACGGCATTGCAGCCAGAACTCATCAGACGCACCTTCGCCGAGCTCGAGCAGCTGCTGCGGGCACGGCAGGAACGCGGAGCCGCCACGGGTGCCAAAGGCCGGTACAACGACGGCTACGGCGAAGTGTTCCTGGTGATCGACAATCTGTACGCCTTCAGCAGGGACAACACCGACACGTTCAACACCCGCAATCCGTTGCTGGCTCGGGTGACCGAACTGACCAACGCGGGCCTCGCCTACGGCATCCACGTGGTGATCACCACGCCGAACTGGCTGGAGGTGCCGCTGGCCATGCGTGACGGTCTGGGGATGCGGCTCGAGCTCAGGCTCAGCGATGCGCACGACAGCAATGTCCGGGTCGCCGGCNGCGCCGGCCCGCCGAGAGTGTGCCCGCCGACCAGCCCGGTCGCGGCCTCACGATGGCCGCCGAACACTTCTTGTTCGCCGCCCCGGAGTTGGGTGACATCACGACGCTCAACGCGCGCTACGACGGGCTGCATGCCCCGGCCATCCGGTTGCTGCCGACACAGCTGCCCCCGGCCGCGTTGGGAACGGTGTATCTCGGGCACGAGCAGGTGGTGATCGGCCAGCGTGAGGAGGATCTGCGCCCCGTCGCGATCGACTTCGCCAGACATCCACTGATGATGGTGTTCGGTGACTCCCGCTCGGGCAAGACCACGTTGCTACGCCACCTGATCCGCACCATCCGTGACAACTCCACCGCACAGGATGTCGCGTTCACGGTCATCGACCGCCGGCTGCACCTGGTCGAGGAGCCATTGTTCCCGGACAACGAGTACACCCCGAACATCGACCGGGTCACCCCGGCAATGCTGGGCCTGGCTGCGCTGATCGAAAAGCGCCGTCCGCCGGCAGGCCTGAGTGCCCAGGAACTGCGCAACTGGTCCTACCGGGCCGACGGCGGGGGACAGATCCACTACCTGATCATCGACGATGTCGACCAGATACCGGACGGTCCCGCCGTCAGCGGACCCTATGCCGGACAGCGGCCCTGGAGCCCGCTGCTGGGACTGCTGGCCGAGGCAGGCGATCTGGAGTTGCGCGTCATCGTCACCGCCAGGGCCAGCGGATCCGCGCACGCGGTGATGACGGCACCTCTGTTGCGCAGGCTCAACGACCTCCAGGCGACCACCGTCATGCTGTCCGGCAGTCCCGCCGACGGCGGCAAGCTCCGCGGTGTGCGCTTCGGCAAGCTGCCGGCCGGGCGGGCGATGCTGCTCGGTGACAGCGAGGTGGCGACGTATGTGCAACTGGTGAATCCGCTTGTACCCGAGCAGATTGCACCTGTCGGATCGAACGGAAAGGAATACAGCTGATGACTCTGCGTGTGGTTCCCGAAGGACTGACCGCCGCCGGCTCGGCGGTGGAATCGCTGACCGCGCGACTGGCTGCCGCCCATGCCGCAGCCGCCCCGCTGGTCAACGCGGTGATTCCGGCTGCCGCCGATCCGGTGTCGTTGCAGACCGCCGCCGGCCTGAGCGCTCACGGTAGCGCGCACAGCACGGTCGCGTCGCTGGCCGTCGAGGAGCTGGGCCGCGCCGGCATGGGCGTCGCTCAGTCGGCTGTGAGCTACGCCAGCGGTGACGCACAGGCGGCGGCGAGCTATCTGATCGCCCGCGGCGGCTGACATGACCGCTCCCATCTGGATGGCCCTGCCACCCGAGGTGCACTCGGCGCTGCTCAGCAGTGGCCCCGGCCCCGGGTCACTGCTGGCTGCCGCGGGAGCCTGGCAATCGCTGAGCACCGAATACGCCGCAGCTGCAGCCGAACTGACCACCACGCTCGGCGCGGTGGCGGCCGGGGCTTGGGAAGGACCGAGTTCGGAACAGTACATCGCCGCCCACCAGCCCTATCTGGCGTGGCTGGCACGGGCCAGCGTCACCAGCGCCGTGGCAGGCGCGCAGCATCAGACCGCGGCGGCGGCGTACACCACAGCGCTGGCCACCATGCCGACACTGGCCGAACTGGCCGCCAACCATGCGTTGCGCGGTGTGCTGATCGCCACGAATTTCTTCGGTATCAACACGATCCCGATCGCGGTCAACGAAGCCGACTATGCGCGGATGTGGATCCAGGCTGCCACCGTGATGAGCACCTACCAGGCGGTTTCCGCGGCGACGGTGGCCGCAACACCGGACCTGGAACCCGCACCGCCGCTGCTGGTCCCCGGTGTCGGTGAGGCGGGTGCCTTCACTGCCGGCGGCACCCAGCTGGCCGCGCAGGCCGATGCGGCGAATTCGGGTTCAGCGCTGACCAATTCGAATATCATCGTCCAGTTCCTTGAGCAGTACATCAAATCGTTGCCCGGCGGCGATCTGATCCTGGAGTTCTTCTCCGACCCGGTTGGCATTCTGCGCCAGATGTTCGTCGACTTCCTCACGAATCCGACAGCGGCATTGGTCACCTGGGGACCGATGCTGTTCGCGCTGGCCTATCAGGCCATCCTCCAGCCGGTCGGTTGGGGCACGTGGATCGGGGCGGCGCTGGCACCTTTCCTGTTACCGCTGCTGTCCCTCGGGCTGGTCGCGCTGGCCTTCCTGGCGCTGATTCCCAAGTTCGCCGACTTGCCACCCCTCGTGCTCAGTGATCCAGTCACCCCCGGGACACAACGAGAACCCGCACTGCCGCTGGCCGGCATCGCTCCTGCCGGCGCACCGGCGGGCGCGGCACCCGCCCCGGCGACCCCGGCCACCGCCACGGCCGCCGCGCCGGCGGCTGCCCCCGCGGCGGCCGTTCCGGCAATGGCCTATGCCGTCTACGGCGGGTACCCCGGCGGCGGCTTCAGTCCGACGGTGCGCGACGGCACCCAAGCGAAGGCACCCGCGTCAGGATCGTCTGCCGCCGTGGCCTCGGCCGCCGCGCTGTCGGCCGCCGAACGGCGAAAGCGGCGGCGCAAGAAGGGCGGTGAGATCAAGGACCGCGCGTATGCCGACGAGTTCATGGACTACGAGGCCACCGACGACGGTGAGGACCCACGGCCACCGCAGGCCCGGCCCGAGCCGACGATCCTGGCTTCCGAACGCGGCGTCGGCCCGATGGGTTTCACCGGAGCGATCGACATCGATCAGCGCGCGGCCACCGGTCTCACGGAACTGACTGAGGATGCCTTCGGCGGTGCGCCGACCAACCCGATGCTGCCGGGGTCCTGGAGCCCCGACGAACCGCCCACATCGGAAGGGGGACAAGCGCACTGACACCACATCGGTCGACCCCCGAACATCTGATCCCCGATATCCCTGTCCGAAAGGAAAATCCATGAGCATGCTCGACGCGCACATCCCACAGTTGGTGGCCTCCGAGTCGGCGTTCGCCGCCAAGGCAGCCCTGATGCGCAGCACCATCACCCAGGCCGAAGGGGCCGCCCAGGCATCGCAGGCGTTCCACATGGGTGAGTCGGCAGCGGCATTCCAGGCCGCCCATGCCCGTTTCATCGAGGTGTCGGCGCGGGTCAATGCGCTGCTCGATATCGCACAGGTCAACCTCGCCGACGCCGCAGGCACCTATGTCGCGCAGGATGCGGCCGCCGCCAGCAGCTACACCGGCATCTGACACCGGCAAGCAAGGAGAAAGCACATGTCGCAGATCATGTACAACTACCCGGCCATGCTGGGTCTGTCCGCCGAGATGAACGGCTACGCAGGAGCGCTCAACACCGTCGGCGCTGATATCGCCGCAGAGCAGGCCGCCCTCGCCGGCGCCTGGCAGGGCGACACCGGGATGACCTACCAGGCGTGGCAGGCGCAGTGGAACACGAGCCTTGCCGAGTTGGTCCGCGCTTACCAGGCGATGGCCGGCACGCATGAGACGAACACCATCGCAATGAATGCCCGGGACCGGGCAGAAGGCGCCAAATGGGGATAGATGGCTGCTAATGCGGTCGAGCTGACCGTCGAGCAGGCCTGGTACATCGCGGACACGACGGGCTGTGGGTCGTTTCCGTGGGTGCTGGCGATCACGCCGCCCTACAGCGAGCCGTCGGCCGCGGAGCCGTTCGCGGCCGAGCGGACCGCCGAGCTGACGACGCTGGGCGTGATGGCCGGCAGCGGATCCGTCAATCCTGCTGTCGCACGCTGGATCAGGCAGACCTGCCAGGCCCGGCAGTGGCTGGAGCTGCGCGTCGTGGCCCCGCACGGCGACATGTTGCGTGGCATCGTCGGCAGGTCCGGCGATGCCACCGTCGTGGCTTTGCGCAGTGCCGGCCTGGTCACGTTCACCGCCATGGACATTCACACCGCGCTTGACCTGGTGCCGGTTTTGGTGGCTGGGCTCACTGGACGGCGGCCTGCCGTGTTCGAGGACTTCACCGTGCCGGTCCGGGCGGGCGCCCGAGCCGACGAGAAGCTGAGGGCTGGAGCGGCGTTGACCGAGATCCTCGATTACCTGGGGATCTCGTCCTCGGCTCGGCCGGTGGTCGAGTCGGTGTTCGCCGGCCGACGCAGCTACGTCGAGATCGTGGCCGGTGAGTACCGCGACGGTCACCGGGTGAGCACCGAGGTCGGCGTCAGTGTGCTCGATTGCCAGGCAGGTCGCATCCTGGCCAGCCCGGAGCGGGCCTTCGACGGAGAGTGGGTATCCACCTTCACCCCGGGAACCGACACCGCCATCGCCGCGGCGATCGATGGCCTCATCGCCACCTTGCCCGGTGGATCGTGGTTCGCCCCGGCCCCGCATAACCGAGATTTCGACCAGAGAACGGAAAACCGATGCCAGACAACACTGTGATGCCGATCGTGCGGGTGGCTGTGCTGGCCGCCACGGGTGGTGGCTCCGATTCGGCGGGGCGATTGACCGAGTTGGCGCTGCCGGCCGGACTGCCGCTGCGTGAAATCATCCCCGCAGTGCAGCGCACCGTGCTGCCGATCGATGACACAGCCGACACTGCGCCGACGCAACTGAGCCTGGCTCCGATCGGCGGTGCGCCGTTCAGCTTGGACGCCACATTGGATACCGTCGGCGTCGTCGATGGCGATCTGCTCGCGCTGCAGGAGATCCCGGCCGGACCGGCAGCACCGCGCCTCGTCGAGGACATCGCTGACGCGGCCGCGATCTTCTCCGCTGCGCGGGAACTGCCTTGGGGGCAAACGCATATTCAGCGCGCCGCTGCCATCGCGGGCATCGCGTTGATCCTGCTCGGCTCGGTGCTGGCCACCGCGGTGCGGATGGTCACCGGTCACTCGGCCGGACTGTTCACGGTCGCGGGCCTGGCGGCCGCGACCGTGGTTGCCTCGTTCGCCGCGCGGGTGCGACACCCGGGCCTTGGCACGGCGCTGGCGTTGACCGCGCTGGTTCCGGTTGCGGCGGCCTTCGGTCTGGCCGTCCCCGGTGACCTCGGTGCGTCTCAGGTCTTGTTGGCCGCGGCCGGTGTCGCCGCCTGGTCGGTGATCAGCATCGTGGTGTTCGAACGCAAGATCGCCGCGTTCACCGCCGCAACCGTCTTGGGCGTCGGCGTCATGATCTTTGCGGCGTTGGCGACCATCTGGGATATGACCCATGTACGCACGGGTACCGGGCTGATCGTCTTCGCTCTGGTGGTCACCGTGCAGGCGGCGCGGCTGTCGGCGCTGTGGGCCCGGCTGCCGGTGCCGGTCATTCCTGCCCCGGGTGACCCGACTCCGTCGGCTCAGCCCTTGCGCGTGCTGGAGGACCTCCCGCGCCGTGTCCGTGTCACCGATGCACACCAGACGGGCTTTCTGGCCGCCGGTGTGCTGCTCTCGGTGACGGGTTCGTTGATCCTGGTCGGCGCGCAGTCCGTATCGCCATGGGCGTGGGTGCTGGTGATCGTCGCAGCGTTGGGGTCCACCGTGCGTGCGAGGGTGTGGGACTCCGCGCCCTGCAAGGCATGGTTGTTGAGCCAATCATTCCTGCTGCCCGCAGGCCTGCTGGTGGTGTTCGCCGCCACCGACCGGTACGCAGCGGCGTGGTGGGCGTTGGGTGCACTGGTCGTGGTGGTGGGCTTCTGGATCGTCGCCGCGCTGAACCCGCGGGTGGCAGCACCGGATACCTATTCACTGCCCGCCCGTCGACTGTTCGGCTTCGCCGCCGCGGCCCTGGATGCCTCGGTGATCCCGGTGGCCGCATACCTGCTCGGGCTGTTCGAATGGGTGCTGAACCGATGACTTGGGATTTCGGCGCGCTGACGCTNAGCGAACGTCAGCGCGCCGAAATCGCAGGGGTAGCGGCGCGACTGTCGTCGCTGCGGTCATGGTCGCCCTGGTGGTCAGCCCGGCGGCCGGCGCTGTGACGCCCCCGGAAGTGGACGCCGCCGTGGCACCCCCGCCGGGTACCGCGGGCCCCCTGCGCACCATGACCCAGCGCAGCGCGTGTGCGGTGACCGGGACGATCCCCGGCACCGATCCTGCCGCGGTGAGCCCCAACCAGCTGTCGCTGGACCTCGACGATGCGTGGCGGTACAGCCGCGGTGACGGCCAGACCGTCGCCGTGATCGATACCGGTGTGCAGCCAGGGCCCCGGCTGACCAACGTCGCGGCCGGCGGCGATTTCGTCGGGGCCACAGACGGACTCACCGACTGCGACGGGCACGGCACCATGGTCGCCGGACTGATTGCCGGCCAACCTGGTGATGACGGCTTCTCGGGGGTCGCTCCGGGTGCCCGGTTGCTGTCCATCCGGCAGGCCTCCGGCAAGTACGCGCCGAACCAGCCCGGCGAGGATCCGGTGATCGCCGAGGCCAGCAACGACATCGCGACGCTGGCGCGCGCGGTGGTTCGCGCGGCCGACTTGGGCGCCCAGGTCATCAACATCTCGTCGGTGGCCTGTGTGCCCGCGACCACCACCATCGACCAAGGCGAACTCGGTGCTGCATTGCGATACGCCGCAGTCGACAAGGATGTCGTCATCATCGCCGCCGCCGGAAACACCGGCGGTGGTATCGCCGGCGGAACGGCGTGCGCGGCCAACCCGCTGACCGACCCGAACCGTCCCGATGACCCGCGCAACTGGGCCGGTGTCACCTCGGTCTCGACGCCCTCGTGGTGGCAGCCCTATGTGCTGTCGGTGGGGGCGCTCGGTTCCGCAGGTGCGCCCGCCGCGTTCAGCATGTCAGGTCCGTGGGTGGGCCTGGCCGCGCCGGGGGAGAACATCACCTCGGTCAGCAACAGTCCCGAGGGTGGGCTTGCCAACGGCCAGCCCAACGAGAAGGGCGAGCTGGTTCCTGTTGCGGGCACCAGCTATGCGGCGGCCTACGTTTCCGGCGTGGCAGCCCTGGTGCGCAGCAGGTTCCCCGAACTCTCGGCGACCCAGGTGGTGCGCCGGTTGACCGTGACCGCCCGGGGTGCCGACCGCGCGCCGTCATCGCTGGTGGGTGCGGGCACCATCGACCCGGTTGCCGCCCTCACCTGGGATGTGCCGGGTCCCGGCAGTCCGCCACGAACGACCAGAGATGTTGCAGCCCCGCCCGATCCGGTGCCGCCCGACCACACCGGGCGCACCATCGCCTTCATCGGTGCGGGTCTGCTGGCATCGATCGCCGCCGTGACGGCCGTGACCGCAACCCAACGACGGAAGGACACCGCCGCATGACGGTCCGACTCGCACTGGCGCTGCTGTTCTTCGTGGCCGCAGCATTGGCCTACCCCTACCGAGACGCCACCCAGCAGTGGGTTCTGGGTGTCTCTGTGGTCGTGGTGATCGTCCTCTTCGCCTGGTGGCGTGGGGAATTCGCGACGACGAAACTCGCTCGACGGTGGGCGATATGGCGAGGTAACCGCGGTGGTACGCGCCGGCCGGCCCGTGCGACCGCCGCGACCGTGGTGTTGAGCATCGAGGATTCGCTGGACGACGAACTGCCGGTCGGACTGATCGCGGGCTATGCCGATCGGTACGGACTGCGGCTGGACAAGGTGCGCATCACCAGCCGGGAGGCCGGCGGGCATGTCCAGCACTGGATCAGCATGACCCTGGACGCCGAGCAGAACCTTCCCGCACTACAGGCACGTTCGGCGCAGATCCCGGTCGCCCAGACCACCGAGACCGTGGCCCGGCGCCTGGCCGATCATCTGCGGGAGGGCGGCTGGACGGTCGTAGCGGTGCAGCAGGCACCGCGACCGGCGTCGGATGCAGCCAAGGAAACCTGGCGGGCGCTGACCGACGAGTCCGGCTTCCTGACCGTCTACCGGGTTCCGGTCGATGCGTTGGCGGACACGCTGGACCAGGTGCGGGCGTATCCCTGCGATGAGCGCTGGACGGCAGTCGAATTCGGCCCCGATTCGGCGACCGCGGTGGCCGTGCTGCGCTCGGCGGAGCGACCGGCGGGAGCGCCACCGATCGCGGCGCTCACCGGCCTCGGCGGACGCCAACGGTCGACCCTGGAAGCACTTGATCCCTTCTCGACGCATCGGTTGCCCGGACACCGCCCCGTCGAGACGTTCGCCGACCAGGTGCGCTGGCCCTCGACGGTGTGAGGCGGGCGGCTCAGAACATGTACGGCCGCAGGAATCGGGTCATCCGGCGCAGATAATCCGGCTGGCTGACGTGGAGCACGTGATTGCCGGGGAACCAGTGGAATCTGCACCGGTCCCAGTGTCGCCAGAGAAGTTCGGCCTGCTGCGGCGGAGCCAGCTTGTCACCGAGTCCGGCGATGATCAGCCTGCGCTCCTTGGGCACCAGTGGCGCATAGTTCAGCGGTGAATGGAACATCGTCGCGGCATCCGATCGCGACTTGTCCAGGTTGCTCAGTCGATTGCCAAGGCGAACAAGCATGTTCGCCGGGAACCAGTCGTCGAAGGCGGCTTCGGGTGTGACCACCGGGACATTCGGGATGACCGCCTGGATGCGGTCGTCGACCGAGGCGATCAGTGCCGAGGTGTACCCGCCCAGCGACATACCGGTCAGCGCGATCCGGTCGACACCGGTGTACTCCAAATAGTCGATGACCGAACGGAAGTCGTGCACGGCCTGAGCCATCGCCTCGGCGAAACCGGGCATGCCATCGGCGAAGTAGCCGTATCCGCTGTAGGGCGAATTGGCTTCGGCGCGCATACCGTGGAACGGCAGCGTGTAGAGCAGTACGTCGTAGCCGGAGCGGAAGAACCACGGCAACGAGAAGAACAGGCCGTTGAACAGGTACGCCGATCCCATGAAGCCGTGGATCAGGCACAGGGTGGGCCGCGGACCGTCGCCGTGTACCCAGTGCTGCGCGTGCACGACATTGTTGCGTGCGTATCCCGCGCGCTGGTCGCGAAGTGCCGGGTTGATTGCCCGGAAACTGCTGTTGAAGCGGATGTTGTTGACCGAGCCGTGAGCGATCGACGATGCCAACAGGTTCGCCGGCCGGGAGGACACCCGAGGCGGTTCGGTCGGCGCGGGGAACGAGAGCGTCGGGTCATGCTCGGCCGCCAGGTCGATGTAGAACTGCAGTGCGGCGTCCTCGTCGCGCACCGAGCCCGGACGCAACGCCGCCCCTGCCAGCTTAGGCAGCATCGCCGCCCCGACGATCGAAGCCACCGTGGTGCGCAGGGCCAGATCGGCGACCGCGGAGGTGTCCACCACCAGCCGCTGCTGGCGGGTCAGGTCGACCCGTCGCGGCAGTCCACGGGCGGTCGCATCGGCACCCGGGATATCGGGGACGGGGATCGGCGGATCGACCGGTTGCGCTTGGGTCACGGCTGCCTCTCTCGGGCGTTCGCGGGCCAACTGATGGTAGCCCCGTGGAACCGACGGTATCGGTCAGTCCGGAACAGGTCCGCCGAAGATCGCCGCGGCATTGTGGTGGAACACCCCGCGCAGCCAGTCGTCGTCGACGCCGGGCAGATCACGCACGGCGCGCATCGCCTCGGCGTAGGTGTAGGGGATGTTCGGGAAATCGCTGCCCCAGAGAATGCGGTGTCCCAGATCGCGTAATAGCGGATACTCGGTCACCGGGAACGGCATGGTGCGCTCCATGAACGGGGTGAACGCCATGGTGGTGTCCAGGTACACCCCATCATGTGCGGCCGCGATGTCCAGGAAATCGCTGTACTCGGGCCCACCCATGTGCGCCACGATGAGGCGTAACCGTGGATGCCTTGCCAGCACCGCACGGATCGGGTCCGGTCCCGTATGGGTGCCGGGAGTGGGTCCGGAACCGCAATGGGTGACCACGGGCGTACCGCTCTCGGCGAGAACACCCCAGACATCGTCGAGCAGGGCGTCGGTCGGGTCGTAGCCACCGACCTGGACGTGGGCTTTGAAGACCCGCGCACCGCGGTCGATGGCGGCGGCCACATACCGGGCGGCACCGGGCTCGGGGAAGAAGGTCGCGGTGGAAAGACAGTCCGGGGTGTCGGCGGCAAAGCGCGCCGCCCACTGGTTCAACCACTCGGCCATGTCCGGCTTGTGCGGATAGACCAGCGAGGTGAAAGCCAGCACGCCGAAGGATCGCAGCGTGGCCAGACGCTCCTGTTCATCCGCGCGGTAGGTGATGGGCCAGGGCCGTCCGGTCAACGGGCCGGCACTGTCGAAGTACTGCCAGACCTTGTCCATGACGTTCTTCGGCATGAAATGGGTGTGGACGTCGATGATGCCGGGCAGGCCCAAGCCCTCGACGATCCGGCGCACCGCGGCTGTGTCGTCCATTGCCAGTCATCCTGTCAAAGGCTCCGACCGGGCAGACTCGGGGTATGTGGAATCCCGATACCTATCTGGCGTTCGCCGATCACCGTGGCCGCCCGTTCTTCGATCTGGTGAACCGCGTGACCGCCGATGCGCCGGGGCGGGTGGTCGATTTGGGATGTGGGCCGGGAAACCTTACCGCGACGCTGAGTCGACGCTGGCCGGCGGCATCGGTGTCCGGTGTGGACTCGTCACCGGAGATGGTGGCCGCCGCCGGCGAACGGGGAATCGACGTCCGATTGGGCAGCATCGCCGACTGGTCGCCCGATCCCGACACCGACGTCGTCATCTCCAACGCCGCGTTGCAGTGGGTCCCCGAGCATCGGGAACTACTGGTGGACTGGGTGGCGCAGTTGGCGCCCGGGTCCTGGATCGCATTCCAGGTTCCCGGCAATTTCTCCGCGCCGTCGCACGAGGCGGTGCGCGCGGTGGCACGCAGTGCGGAATTTGCCGAAGCGTTGGGCGACATGCCGTTCCGCGATGCCGATGTGGTGAGTACCCCGGCCGAGTACGCCGGGTTGCTGACCGATGCCGGGTGCGTCGTGGATGCCTGGGAGACCACCTACCTGCACGAGTTGCGTGGGCGGACACCGGTGCTGAACTGGATCACCGGCACCGCGTTGACGCAGGTGCGCGAGCGGCTGTCCGCGCAGGATTGGCAGCGCTACCGGGAGGCCATCATCCCGCTGCTGGCCGAGGCGTATCCGGCCCGCGCGGACGGTGTCACGTACTTCCCGTTCCGCCGGATCTTCGTGGTGGCCCAGCTGCGGTGATTTGTGGAGTTTCACCCGCAATGACCACGGGTGAAACTCCACAAGCCGCGATCAGTCGAGCAGTGCGATGACCCTGGCGACCAGTTCGTCGATATTGGCACCGGTGGTGTCGACAACCAGATCCGCGTTCTCCGGGGGCTCATAGGGTGCGTCGATCCCGGTGAGCCCCTTCAGTTCGCCCGCCCGGGCCCTGGCATAGAGGCCCTTCGGGTCGCGGCGCTCGCATTCGGCAACCGGGGTCGCGACGTGTACCTCCAGGAACGGCAGCTTGGCCGCATCGTTGAGGGTGCGGGCCAGCTCGCGGTCGGACCGCAGCGGCGAGACCAGCGAGGCCAGCGCCACCACACCGGCATCGGCGAGCAACCGCGTCAGATGCCCGACCCGGCGGATGTTCTCGGCGCGGTCACCGGCCGAGAAGCCCAGATCATCGGACAGGCCGTGACGCAGATTGTCGCCGTCGAGTAGGTAGGCGACCCGGCCCGATTCGACGAGTGCGCGCTCTACGGCGACGGCCAGCGTCGACTTTCCGGAGGCCGGCAAGCCGGTGAACCAGATGGTGGCCCCGCGCTGTCCCGTTTTGCCCCAGCGGTATTCGCGATCCAGGGAGGACGGGTGCCACTTGATATCGGACCTATTGTGTCCGCTGGGCTTGACCTCGCGGGGCTCGCCGATGATGCCCGCGCCGACGGTGTCATTGGACACCTCGTCGATCAGGATGAAGGCACCACTGTCCCTGTTGTCGGCGTAGGCATCGGCCACCACCACAGAGCTGGTGCGCAGCGTGATCGCGCCGATGTCGTTGAGGGCCAGCTCCACCGGGCCGTCCACCTCGTCGAGTGTCTCGGGGTCGAGCTTGGTGTGCAGTTCCTGCACGGTCGCCCGCACGGTGCGGGTGCCCTGCTTGAGTGCCAGCCGGTCGCCGGCGCGCAGCGGCTGGTCGAGGAACCAGCACACTGTGGCATCCAGCTCACGTGCCAGCACCGGCAGCGACGCATTCTCGGCGGCGCTGACGAAGACGTCACCGCGGCCGACGTCGATATCGTCGGCCAGTTCGATCGAGACCGACAGCGGCGCAACGGCTGTCGTTCGTTCGTCGTCGAGGGTGTCCAACACCGTGACCGTCGAGCGGGTGCCTGCGGGCAGGCTCACGACCGGATCGCCGACCTTGAGGGTGCCGGCCGACAACCGCCCGGTGTACCGGCGGCGCTGTTGCGCGGTGGGTCGTGACACCCACTGCACCGGCAGTCGCAGGCTGGCCGGATCGGGCTGCGGCGCGGCCAACTCCACCGTCTCCAGGTATTCCAACAGGGTGGGGCCGGTGAACCACGGTGTGTTGGTCGAACGGTGCACGACGTTGTCGCCGAGCTTGGCCGCGATGGGGATGACCGAGAGATCGGTACCACCGAGCCGGTCGGCGACCTGCTGTAATTCGCGCTCCACCTCGGCGAATCGGCCCTCGTCGAAGTCGACCAGGTCGATCTTGTTGACCGCGGCGACAAAATGCTTGATGCCCAACAGTTTCGCAATACGGGCGTGCCTACGGGTCTGCCGCAGCACACCGGCGCGGGCGTCGACCAGCAGGATGGCCACGTGGGCATTCGAGGCACCGGTGAACATGTTGCGGGTGTAACGCTCGTGGCCCGGGGTATCGGCCAGGATGTAGCTGCGGGTGTCGGTCGAGAAGAACCGGTAGGCGACGTCGATGGTGATGCCCTGCTCGCGCTCGGCGCGCAGACCGTCCGACAGCGCGGCCAGATCGGCCACCCCCTCGGCGTCGGTCACGGCTTCGAGGTGATCGAGCGGCAGGCTGTCGGTGTCATGGAGCAGCCTGCCGATCAAGGTGCTCTTACCGTCGTCGACCGATCCGGCGGTGGTGATGCGCAGTAGCTGACGGGTCGTCATGTCAGAAGTACCCTTCCCGCTTACGGTCTTCCATGGCCGCGACCGAGGTCCGGTCGTCGGCGCGCGTCTCGCCTCGCTCGGACACGGTGGCGGCCGAGATCTCGGCGATCACCCGGTCGATCGTGGTGGCCTGTGACCGGACCGCGCCGGTGATGGTCAGGTCACCGACGGTGCGGTAGCGCACCCACTCCACCGCCGCGGACTCCCCGTCGACGGGCTTGGCGTATTCCGAGACCGCCAGCAGGATGCCGTCGCGCTCGAACACCTCGCGTTCGTGGGCGAAGTAGATCGACGGCAGCTCAAGGTTTTCCAGCTCGATATAGCGCCAGATATCGATCTCGGTCCAGTTCGACAGTGGGAACACCCGCACCTGCTCGCCCTTGCGGATGCGCCCGTTGTACAGCGACCACGGCTCGGGCCGTTGCGCTCGTGGATCCCACTGCCCGAACTCGTCGCGGAAGCTCAGGATGCGTTCCTTGGCGCGGGCCCGCTCCTCGTCGCGGCGTGCGCCGCCGAACGCGGCATCGAAACCGCCGGCCTCCAGGGCATCGAGCAGCGTGCGGGTCTGCTGCCGGTTGCGCGAGGCACCGGGCCCCGGATCGGCGACGCGGCCGCTGTCGATGGTCTCCTGCACCGATGCCACGATCAGCTTGTGCCCCGCTCCGGTCGTGCGCCGGTCACGGAACTCGATGACCTCGTCGAAGTTGTGTCCGGTGTCCACATGCAGCACCGGGAACGGCAAGGGCAGCGGGCGAAAAGCCTTCTCCGCCAATCGCAAAAGCACGATGGAGTCCTTGCCCGCGGAGAACAGCAGTACCGGGCGCTGCAACTCGGCGGCCACCTCGCGGATGATGTGCACGGCCTCGGCCTCCAGCAGCCGCAACTCGTCGACGCGCTCGATGGCGCCCTCGGCAGAAGTCATGTCGGCAACCCTTCCCGGTGTGCGTCGGCGCGATAGCGGTCCACCCACTCGTCCGATCGTTGGTCGGCCTGGCGTTCCAGCACCGGTTCGGGTGCCAGCCGCGGATCGAGTCCCAGCCGCTGCAGGACATCGCCGACAACGGTGGTCAGGTTGCGCCAAAGGTAGGGGTAGGACACGTCGAGGGGTTCGATGCCCTCCTCGGCGAACCAGTTTCGCCAGCCCTCCTCCTGTGCGCGCAACATGGTGATGACATGCGCGATAGCCCCGGCGTGGTACTCGGCACGGGCGTCGCGCACCGGATCGGGACGTCCGCGCCAGACCCGGGTTTGCACCGCTCGCCAGAACGAGACGGCCTGGGACACCACATCCGGGCGGTAGACGTGCACCAGCACCGGGTCGCTGCCGACCACATCGCGGATGGCCGACAGCAGGCCGGTCCCGGATCGATCGGGCAGTCCGGCGGCACGGTCGAGCAGCAACGGCGTCTGATTCCACATCAGCTTGCCGCCCCAGATCCCATTGGGGGTCCGGCCGACGGTCTGGATGTAGTCACGCCAGATCGTCGGCGGTGCCAGGTCGGGCTTGCCCTCATCGAGGGGATCGAGCAGGCGCAGGATCGACTCGTCCTCGACCCCGGCGAACCACTGCCGTGGCTGTGGCGATTGGCTGGTGGTCGGCAGGTACTGGAAGAACTCCTGCGGTTCACCGGCGACGCCTGTCGCGCGCAGCGATTCGACGAGCAGAGTGCTTCCGCTGCGCTGCGAGGCGAGGACGAGATACGCCTTCGAGTGGGCCATGGGCGAGACTCTAATGGCAATTGTTCCGGTCCGTAGACCTGGTATTCAGGTCACCGCGAGTTTAACTATTGCGCCGATTTCGAGGTGTCTTCGATGCCTCGTTCGGCCGCTTTTGCCGACCTGCTCAACGCCGGCCATTCCAGAATGGTCTTGTAGGTCTGGGTGTAGCGCTCCGAGATCCGCGTGCCGGCGAACTCGGACGGGATGACGTCGTTGGTCTGCTCTCGCCAGTCGTTGAGCAGCAGCGCCATGTCGCGTGCCACGGTCTCCATTTCCGCTGAAAGAGGGCCGTCGAGGAGGTTGTGGGACTCGCCGGGGTCGACCCGCAGGTCGTACAGCTCCCGTGCCGGCCGGGGGCTGCGCACGTGCGGTCCGACGGCGGCGCCGGGTGCACTGTCGGCGATATCCCACGGCAGATCCAGAAGTGGTCGAGTGGCGTAATTCTCGATATAGGAGAATTCCTTCGTCCGAATTGCGCGGATCGGATCGAAAGAATCGTGATAAGTCTTTGTCGAATACACCTCATTGCGTGGTGATTCCGCGGTGCCGACGAAAGCCTGCGCATGTGAGACGCCGTCCACCTCGTCGGGCACCTCGACGCCCAGCAGGTCCAGCAGCGTGGGCACCAGATCGACACCGCTGAACAGTTCGTCGTACACCCGTGCAGGCACCGAGGACCCGGTCGGTGGCCGCACGATCATGGCGATGCCGGTGCCGGCCTCGTACAGCGTCGACTTGGCCCGGGGCAGGGCAGGACCGTGATCGGTCATGAACACGACCCAGGTGCGGCGGTCCAGGCCGGTCTCGGCGAGCGTGTCCAACAGGTCGCCGACGGCGGCATCGGCCACGGTGATGGACCCGTAGAAATCCGCGAGATCCTCGCGGATGGCCTGGGTGTCGGGCAGGTAGCCGGGCAGGTCGACATCAGCAGGGTCGGCCGGTGTGTAACGGTCGTGTGGGTAGGGCCGGTGCGTCTCGAAGAAGCCGGCGGTCAGCAGGAAGGGTTCGACAGGCGGACGCCGCAGCCATCCGCTGGCCTGCTCGACGACGTATTCGCAGTAAGAATTGGAGACGTCGAACTCGTCGAAGCCCAACCGCGAGGGGTACGACGTCTCGTGCTGCATGCCGAACAATGCGGTGTGCCAACCGGACCGGGACAGGATGGCGGGCAGGGTCTGGACGCCGGCGCGGTACTCCCAGCCGTGGTGGGCCAGGCCGACCAGTCCGTTGGTTTGCGGATAGCGGCCGGTGAACAGCGATCCCCGCGACGGCGAGCACAGCGGCGCGGTGGCGTGGGCCCGGGTGAGCAGGATGGACTCGGTGGCAAACCGGTCCAGACGCGGGCTGCGCACGTCGGGGTGCCCGTAAACCCCGAGATAACGGCCCAGATCATGCCAGTGCACGATCAACACGTTCTCGCGTCGCGTCTCGGTCACGCGCCACCTCCTGTTCGTCCCACCGCAATATTCCACAGTGCCCTTGCGGCGCACAGAGCGGTTTTCGCGCAGGCCGATCACCGCACTGCCGAAGCAACGTCGAATGTGCTAGGGGCACCGTTATTTCCAGGCGAAGACCGGCTGCTCGAGCTGGTCCACCGCATCGGCGCGGCCCTCCAGGCCCAACCACCGCAACTGCAGCAGCACCGCCCCGGTCGGGGCGTGGATCAGGTCGTGACCCAACGGAATCTGCACCACCGGGCGAGGGCTCTCCGGGATGGTGACGAACCGCGGGGAATCGGGGCGTTGGAGTTGGTGCAGGCCCACCCGGTAGACGGCGACTACCTCGTCGGGGGAGGGGAGAAGCTCCAGTCGGCCGCCGCCCCACAGCACCACCGGGGTGATGACGTATCCGGACCGGGTCGGATAGTCGTCGAGCAGTCCGAGGACGGCATCGCCGCCGAGTTCGACGCCGACTTCCTCGTGCAGTTCGCGCAGTGCCGCGTCGATGACCGACTCGCCCGGATCGAGCCGACCACCGGGCAGTGCCCATTGGGCGGCATGCGAATTGAGCCGCGACGCCCGCCGGCACAGCAGAAATGATGCGCCGCCGGACACATCGATCATGCGGCCGTCCAGGCTGTCCGGCATCGGCCGGCCCGCGATCCAGTCCTCGACGGGCGCCGGGTCGACGCGGTCCTCACCGACGCGTGAGTCGACCAGGGTGACGGCCACGGCGGCGTGCCGCTTGGTCGGGTCGGTGACGGTACGACGGGTATGACGTGCGAGGTTGGCGCGGACCCGGTCGCGCAACGCGGTGTCGTAGGGAACGGTCATGGCGTGACCCTACGGGTGGTACGGCACCCCGACGGCACGGAAGACGAACTCCGACGGCACATCGTAGGCCAGTGACCGGCGCGGCAGGCGCGCCAGCAGGTCATCGGAAAGCGGGTCCTTGTAGTGCAGCGACAGTGTTCCGGAAAAGCGCGGGTCGACCGCGGCGATATCGACGTCGAGCACCAACCCGGCCACCGAGAGATCGGCCGTGACGGTGCCGGATTGCACGGCGTCCCAGCGTTGGTCGATCGTTCTGCCGGCCAGCTTCGGCATGGTCGACAGGGTGGCGAGCACCCGCTGTTCGGTGATCACCAGGGAACCGGTGACACTGGAGACGCTGCCTGCGGATCGTTTGCCGGGAATCTGGCCCGCGAACCGGCGGGTCACCGCGACGTACTCGGCCAGATGCAGAATTCCTTCAGCCTCGACCTCGGCGCGCAGCTCACCGGGAAGTTTGCCGATCCTCAGCCACTTACGCAGAAGTACAGCCATGCAGCGAACCCTACGCCAACCGCCGAGATCGGTTCGTCGGTCACTTAGGCTCGACGGGGTGACCAGTTCTCAGCACCGCGCGGCGGCCACTTCTCGACACCGCATGGCGGCCGTGGCCGCGGCGATCGTATTTCTGGTGGCGTTCGCCGGCGTCTACGGCCACTGGGCCTGGATGACGGATGCGGACTGGACGGTGCTGAACCCGCTTCACCGGTATGGATCGACTCATCCGGTCTGGGTGGACGGCTGGAATCTGCTCTGCAATGTGCTGCATCCGGCCGTGTTCCGAGTGCTCGCCCTGGTCTGGATCGGGTATGCGCTGCTGCGCGGCCAGTACCACGTCGCCCTCTTCCTCACCCTCACCGTCGAGGCATCCGCTCTGCTGGTGCTGGTGCTGAAATGGGTGATCGACAGGCCGCGCCCGAACACCGCGCTCGTCGCCGAGATGTCCTCGTCGTTCCCGTCTGGGCACGCGCTGGGTGTCGCCGCCGCGGTGACCGCGCTGCTGATGGCGGGCCGGGATCAGCTGCGGCGTTGGCGGACAACCGTTCTGGTGATCGGCGTGTCGAGCGTCGTCGCGGTCGGTGTCGGCCGCGTGGTGCTCAACGTGCACCACCCCTCCGATGTGTTGGCGGGCTGGGCGTTGGGATACCTGTGGGCGTTGGCGTGGCTGCCGGTGCTCAGACGTTCCGAGGTAGCGGACGAAACACTGGCAGTGAGCGATAGCGATTCTTGAACGTCGCCTCCTGGCAGACGATCTCGACCTCACCGTCGTGGGCGATCCGGGTGGGCCCGTCGACTGCGGTGAAGCTGAACTCGGGCACGCGCAGTTCGTGATAGAGCGGGCTGTGCACCAGCCGGCCGGTCGCCAGCGCGGCAAGGATGCGCGGGGTGGCGAACCTGGGCCCGGTTTCCAGGATGCGGACGTCGATCAGTCCGTCGTCCATCCGGACCCGGCGCGACGGTGCGAAACCGGATGGGGAGTACAGCGAATTGCCCAGGAAGAACAGTGACGTCTGCACGGTCTTGTCGTCGTAGCGGATGCGCACGCTGGCATCGCTGCGCAGGGTGCGGAACAGGGCGTACACACCGGCCGCGGGCTTACCGACCCGCTTCTCCAATTTTTCGCGGATTCGGACGAATTTCGGGTAGGCGCCGATGCTGGCGGTGTTGACGACCGTGTCGGTGTCGTTGAAGGCGATGGTGTCGACGTAGGCCGCGGACCCGCTGCGTAGCGCTTCGACGGTGGTGGCGACGGTATCGCACCCGATGTCCTTGGCGAAGTGGTTGAACGTGCCGCCGGGGAAGACCGCCAACGGCACCCCGGCCTGCAGTGCGGCCCCTGCCGCGCAGGAGACGGTGCCGTCACCACCACCGACGGCGAGAACCTCCGCCCGATCGGCGGCCTCGCGCAGCTTCCCGGCGATGTCCTCGTCGTCGCCGACCTCGACGATCTCGGCCTTGGGCAGCGACTGCCGGACCTCATCCAGAATGCGCGAGCCGGTGCCACTTCCCGAGTTCGGGTTCACGACGAGGATGACGCCCTCGCCGTCCGGCCGGGCATCGGTCTGGTAGCGGCGGGGATGGCCCGCGGTGATTGGAGGTTCCACGATCGTCGGGACGACGGCGGCGCCGGCCAACGCCACGGCGGTGCCGATACCGAAACCGGCAAGCACGTCACCGGGGTAGTGCGCGCCGGTGGCGACCCGGGACAGTCCGACCAGGCCGGCCAGCACTCCCAGACCGACTCCGAGTGATCGGTTCTCCAGGCCGACGCCGACGGCGAACGCCGCCGCGCTGGCGGAATGGCCCGAGGGCAACGAGTTGGAGGTCGGCATCCGGCGCGAGCGGCGAAGCAGCGGCACCATCGAGTGGTCGGGCCTGGGCCGCTTCCAGATGCGTTTGGCACCCTGATTGGTGAGCAGGCTGGTGACCGCGAGCGTCAGCACCCCACGGGCGGCCCCGCGCCGCATCGACGGTGATCCCGTAGCCGTCAACACCGCGCCGATGGCGAACCAGAGCTTGGAATGGTCGGCGGCCGCGGTCAGCCTCGGCATGACCTTGTCCAGAAAGGGACTGTCGGACTCGGCGACGGCGTCGAAGATGCGGCGGTCGAGCGTTCCGAGTCCCATGGCCTTCAACCTATCCAACCGGATCGTGTCTGAAACTTGACTTGACCCGCCTGTGCGCGGCACCGACGATTGACCGATGCGCCGACTGCTCGCCATGGCGTGTGCGCTCTGGCTGGCGTGCGCCCTCGCACCCGTAGCCCGTGCCGCCGAGACGCCCTGGTTCGTCGACTCGGTCGGCTCGGCCACTCAGGTGATCTCGGTGGTGGGAGTGGGTCCCACCACCGCGAAGATGGATGTCTGGGAGCGGACCGCGGCGGGCTGGGAACCGATCGGCGTCGGCATCCCCGCCGATATCGGGTCGGCCGGAATGGCCGAGGACTTCAGCGAGGGCTCGATGAAGACGCCGATGGGCATCTTCTCGTTGGACTTCACCTTCGGAACCGAGCCCAACCCCGGCGGTGGGTTGCCGCATGTGCAGGTCGGCCCCGATCACTGGTGGGACGGCGATGTGGACAGCCCCACCTACAACACCATGCAGGTGTGCAAGCGCGACGAGTGCCCGTTCGGTATCGAGGGCACCGCGACCGAGAATCTGCAGATACCTCAGTACGCCCACGCCGTGGTGATGGGAGTCAACAAGGCCAGGGTGCCCGGCGCGGGCAGCGCCTTCTTCCTGCACACCACCGGGGGTGGGCCGACCGCGGGCTGCATCGCCATCGACGACGACATGATGGTGAAGATCATGCGCTGGCTGCGGCCCGGTGCGCTGATCGCTGTGTCGAAGTAACGTGATCTCAGATATTGAGTGCGCGACCCGGTTTCAGGTTGAAGTTCAGGCCCTCCAGCGACATCGTGGCGTCATAGGTGCGGTCGTAGGAGGTCGCACTGATCTTCCAACCGTCATCGGTACGCCGGTAACGGTCGTGGTAGAACGCGGCGCCGATGAGCATGAAGTTGAAGTCCGGTGCGATGACGCGATCCTGCAGGTACCACGTGGCCGACGCCTCGTCGGGACCGTCGAAGGTGATCTCGGGATGGTCGACGCGGTGCTCGGTGAAGATCGTCGGACCCAGGGAGTTACGCATGAAATCGACAAGGGCGTCACGGTCGGTGAAGTGCAGTTCGTTGCCCAGCGACGGCCCGTAGTCACCTTTGACATCCTCGACCAGCGTCTGGGCGAAATCATCCCAGTGCTTGGAGTCCAGGGCGCGCAGGTAGCGGTACTTGACCTGCTTGATGTCGTGCATATCGCGTGCGATGTCTGCCATGCCCGACATCACAGCACAGCCTCCGGCCGGTGTCTGGAAGTCCGGCCAGACCGGCGGTGTCGGGCCTGCCACCGACAGGGCCGCCGGTTAGGGTGGGCCCAATGAGCGACCCGTTGGGGTTGTCGATCGGCACGACCAATCTGGTTGCTGCCAGGGTCGGCGACCAACCAGTGACACGGCGCGCGGTGCTGACTCTTCCCACCGACGGCGCGCCTGAGATCGGGGTGCCCTCCGGGCGTCCCGGTCAGGTGCTCTCCGGTTTCGTCGAACGGGTGGGTGACCCGGTGCCACTGGTGGCCGCCGACGGATCGTCCTACCTCGCCGACGACCTTCTGGTGGAGGCCCTGGAAGCGCTGGTCGGCCAAACCGGCTCCGGCCAGACGGTCATCGCGGTACCCGCGCACTGGACCCCGGCCACCATGCGGGTCCTGNCGCCAACCCGGTGCTCGCACCGGGGGGTGCGCCGCCGCGGCTGGTGTCCGATGCCGTGACCTCGTTGACCGCGTTGAACGCCAACCCGGGCCTCAACGCACGTGGTGCGGTGGTCCTGATCGACCTCGGCGGCGGGGGCACCAGCATCACGCTTGCCGATGCCGACTCCGGTTTCGAGCCGATCGACGAGACGGTGCGGGTGGCCGACTTCTCCGGTGACCTGATCGACCAGGCGTTGTTGGGCCGTGTGCTCGCCGATGTCAACGACGCGGACCCGGCGGCGACGGCCGCGGTCGGGCAGCTCGGGGTATTGCGTGAGCAGTGCAGGCAGGCCAAGGAACGGTTGTCGGGGGTGACCGCCACCGAGGTGCCCGTGGACCTCCCGGGTGTCCGTTCGGTGGTCCGGGTGACCAGGGCCGAATTGGAGGCGCTGCTGGATGAGCCCTTCGCCCTGGTGCTCTCCGAACTGGACAACCTGTTGCAGCGCAACAGAATCGGATGGTCGGACATCTCGGTGATCGCGACCGTCGGTGGCGGGGCCAGTATCCCGCTGGTGACCCAGAAGTTGTCCGAGCACACCAGGACACCGGTGGTGAACACGCCGCAACCTGCACTCGATGCCGCGCTCGGGGCGGTGCTGCGGGCGGCGTATGGCACCGATACCGGCGCGCAGACCGGGATGGCTCCGGCGGTGGGCGCCGATGCGCCGACCAGCCTGGCGCCGGCCGCGGCGATCACCCATGATCCATCCGGGTCGTCGACATTCCGGGCGCTGGCGTGGTCCGAGGACGGCGACGCCGGTAGCGAGCCGGTGCCGTACACCGGCCCCGAGGAGTATCCGAGTGTCAATCCTTATCTGGCCGACGAGTCCACACATGTGGTGTCGCAGCAGGATCCGTCGATGTACGCCGACGAGCCGCGGGGGTTGCCGCGGGTGCCCATGGCGGTCTTCGCTGCGGTGGGCCTCATTTCCCTCGTCGCGCTCGGTGGGGTGGCCATCGCCTTGACCGGAACCTCGGAGAGCCCGGCGCCCACCCCGTCCACCGCACCGGTGACCGGTGTGTTGACACCGCCACCGGCCGAACCCGCCGCGCCGGTGGAGCCGCCGCCCGTGACCGTGACCCAGGCGCCCGCGCCGCCGCCGGAGCCGGTGGCGCCGCGCCCCGAACCGGTCGCACCGGTGGTGCCCACGACGACCGCCACCACGACGCCGCCGACCACGACTACCACCACGCCGACGACCACCCCGACGACGACCACGACGACAACGACCACTACCACCACGACCACCACGACAACGCCGCCGACCACCACGACGACGGTCACCACCACGACTCCTCCGGTGACGACGACGACTGTTCCGCCGGTCACCACCACGCCTGCGGTGACCACCACCCAACCGGCGATGACCACCACATATCTGGAGATCCCTTTGCTGCCGCCGATACCCATCCAGGTGCCCAACCAGGGAGTTCCCGCGGGGCCGTGACCGGAGGGTGGCCCCTCACCTGCACCGATAGTTTCTGCGAAGAGTTGAGCCGCCGCGACACGCCGGGTTATAGTCCCGGAGTCAAAGTCACGAATGTGTAACGGGAAGCAAACGCCACGGTCTCGGCGGTTGCTGAACCAGTTCGTTAGGTGCGGTGAATGGCGCGACATGGAACGGCGAACGGCCGCTATCGGTCGTCTGCGGCTCTTGCCGCGATCTTGGCCCCGGCGGCCATCGTGTTCTCGGTCGGCTCCGAGGCTCGACCTCAGGCTCCGCAGGACCCCGTGACGGTTGCCAGTCCCGCCGCCGCACCCGTCGTGCAGGGTGTGGAGATCGTCGCCGCGCCCGCCGACTTTGCCTGGAATTCGTCGACGGTCGCGGCCGCGGCGCCCGCGACGCCGACCGCTCAGCTGGTGGCCGCGTCCCGCTGGCGTCCCGACAACCGTCCGCTGCTGCTGCCTCCCGGGGTAGCCCCCGAACACGGCCTGCAGGTCAAGACCATCCTGGCTGCCCGCGCCATCAGCGTTGTCTTTCCCGAGATCCGCAGCATCGGCGGGGTACGCCCCGATGCACTGCGCTGGCATCCCAACGGGCTGGCCCTGGATGTGATGATTCCGAATCCGGGCAGTGCGCAGGGGATCGCACTCGGTAACCAGATCGTGGCGTACGTGATGAAGAACGCCGCCCGCTTCGGCATGCAGGACGCCATCTGGCGCGGCACCTACTACACCCCGACCGGTGCGTCCGGGTCGGGCGGTTACGGCCATTACGACCATGTGCACGTCACCACGACCGGCGGCGGTTACCCGACCGGCGATGAGGTCTACTACCGCTAGTCGGGTCAGTTGGCAGGCGGGTAGGGCAGATTGCTGCTGGTCTGCGGATCCACCTGGACCGGTCTCCCCACATAGGGAAATGCCCGCTGCGGGCACGCCGCTCGGTCACAGATCCGGCAGCCGGCGCCGATCGGCACAGTGGCCTCGGCGTCGGCGAGATCGATACCCACCGAATAGACCAGCTTGTCGGCGTGGGCCAGATCGCATCCCAACCCGATCGCGAAACTCTTCGGTGTGCCCAGATACCGGCTGGGTGTGGACACCGACGTCTTGGCCAGCCAGAAGTAGCTGCGTCCGTCGGGCATCTGCGCCACCTGGGTGAGGAACTCCCCGGGCCTGGAGAAGGCATGGTGAACCACCCACAGCGGGCAGTTGCCGCCGACCCGGGAGAAGTGGAAGGCGGTGGCGGATTGCCGTTTGGAGATGTTGCCCGCGCTGTCGGTGCGCACGAAGATGAACGGAACTCCACGGGCATCGGGACGCTGCAGAGTCGACAGCCGGTGACAGATGGTCTCGAAACCGACGTCGAAATTGCGTGCGAGCTGGTCGATGTCGTAGCGCAGAGACTCGGCAGCCGACAAGAAGATCCGGTAGGGCAATAGCAGGGCGCCTGCGAAATAGTTCGCCAACCCGATGCGCGCGACATCGCGTGCCTCGGCGCTGAGCTGGTCATCGGTGGCCACGATCGACGAGATCAGCTCGGAGTGCAACAGCAGCGCCAGCTGGGTGGCCAACTGGAAGGCGCGCTGTCCCGGGAGCAGCCAGCGTGCCAGTAGTAATGTCCGGTTGTCCGGTTCATAGCGGCGTTTGACGTTGGGGCCGAGTCGATCTCCGTTGTCGACGACGACCGTTATGGCGAAGTCGTCGGACAGCAGTTCGGCCAGTTGACCGTCCATGCTGCCGATGCGCAGACCGCACCGCGCGTAGAGATCCTCGGCCGCGCGGTCGAGCGCGTCGATGTAATTGCGTCGGTCGTAGAAGAAGTCGCGAACCTCCTCGAAGGGCATCGGCTGTTGGGTACCGCCGTGAAGGTCGGAATTGGCGCGGGCGTGCACGGTTTCGAGTTCGGCCACCGCATCGTGCAGTCGCCGGTGCAGGTTGACCACGGTTTGCCCGATCTCGGGCATGCGTGCGACCAACTCTTCGATCTGGGTCGTCGTCGAGGACCCGTCGGCCAGGATCTCGCGGAGGTCGGACACGAGTCGAGCGTCGGAATCGGGCGCGAAGTAGTGCGTCGGGAGATCGAAGCGATCCGAGAGCGCGAGCAGCACGGGGACGGTGAGGGGGCGCTGGTCGTTCTCCAGCTGATTCACATAACTCGTCGACAGCCCCAGGGCGCGCGCCAGCGCGACCTGAGTCAGGCCCTTCTCGTCCCTGAGCCGCCGTAGCCGGGCTCCCGCGAATGTCTTCGCCACCGCGGCAAACCTTAGCGCACGCGGCTTACACAAGATTCGCAAAGTGCGTCGACAAAGGACGCAAAATTACGCATTTACAGGTACTTTCGCATGTTATCGGTGTCTGCGTAGCGTGCGGATCATGCAGAACCACGACGTACGCACCCGACGCAGCGCCGAGAATTTCCCTCGCACCGAGCACCTCGCGTGGAAGATCGCCGAGGTCGCCGCCGACCCGGTCGCGGTCGAGCCGGCCACCGAGGAAATGGTGATCAACCGCATCATCGACAACGCGTCGGTCTCGGCGGCCTCGGTGACCCGGCGCCCGGTGACGGTCGCCCGCGCGCAGGCGCTGGCGCATCCCGCACGCCAGGGTGCCGCCGTTTTCGGTGTCGAGGGCAGCTACTCGGCCGAGTGGGCCGCCTACGCCAACGGTGTGGCGGTGCGCGAACTCGACTTCCACGACACGTTCCTGGCCGCCGAATACTCCCACCCCGGTGACAACATCCCAGCGCTGGTTGCCGTCGGCCAACAGCTCGGGGTGCGCGGCGCGGACCTGATCCGCGGATTGGCCACCGCCTACGAGATCCAGGTCGATCTGGTCAAGGGCATATGTCTGCACGAGAACAAGATCGACCATGTCGCACACCTCGGTCCGTCTGCCGCCGCCGGCCTGGGCACCATGCTGCGCCTGGACACCGAGACCATCTACAACGCCATCGGGCAGGCGCTGCATCTGACCACCGCGACCCGCCAGTCACGCAAGGGCCTCATCTCCAGCTGGAAGGCGTACGCCCCGGCCTGGGCCGGCAAGGTGGCCATCGAGGCGGTGGACCGCGCGATGCGCGGCGAGGGATCCCCGGCCCCGATCTGGGAGGGTGAGGACGGTGTCATCGCTTGGATGCTGGGTGGACCCGAGCGCACCTACACCGTGCCGCTGCCGGAGCCGGATGAGCCGAAGCGGGCCATCCTGGACACCTACACCAAGGAGCACTCGGCCGAATACCAGAGCCAAGCGCCCATCGACCTTGCCCGCCGGATGCGCGAGCGGGTCGGGGATCTCGAGCAGATCGCGTCGGTCGTGCTGCACACCAGCAACCACACGCACGTGGTGATCGGCACTGGCTCCAACGATCCGCAGAAGTTCGATCCGGACGCGTCCCGGGAGACGCTGGACCACTCGGTCATGTACATCTTCGCCGTCGCGCTGCAGGACGGTACCTGGCACCACGAGCACTCCTACGCGCCGGAGCGCGCACACCGTCCCGACACCATCGAGCTGTGGCGCAAGATCTCCACGGTCGAAGATCCGGAATGGACGCGTCGCTACCACAGCACCGACCCCGCCGAGAAGGCATTCGGCGCCAAGGCCGTCATCACTCTCAAGAGTGGCGAGACCATCGTTGACGAGCTCGCCGTCGCCGACGCGCATCCGCTGGGCGCCCGTCCTTTCACCCGCGCGCAGTACGTGCACAAGTTCGGTGTGCTGGCCGAGGGGGTGGTGGAACCGGAAGAGCAGCAGCGCTTCCTGAACCTCGCCGATGGTGTTGCGAGCATCAAGCCCGGCGGCCTGGGCGCGCTCAACATCAAGGTCGACCCGCGGGTCATCGAGAAGGCGCCGACGATTCCGTCTGGAATTTTCCGATGAGCGGCCTGCTAGGCGCGACGGTTTCCGCCGCGGAGAAGCGCGCTCGGTTCCGGACCGCGCTGAATTCCGGCCGGCTGCAACGCTACCCGGGCGCCTTCTCGCCGCTGGTGGCCAAGATGGTCGCCGAGATCGGCTTCGACGGGGTGTACGTCTCGGGTGCGGTGCTGTCGGCGGACCTGGGCCTGCCCGATATCGGACTCACCACCCTGACCGAGGTGACCAGTCGTGGCGCGCAGATCGCGGCGGCGACGGATCTGCCGACGCTGATCGATGCTGACACCGGTTTCGGTGAGCCGATGAGCGCGGCGCGCACCGTGACCCTGATGGAGGACGCCGGCCTGGCCGGTCTGCACCTCGAGGATCAGGTGAATCCGAAACGCTGCGGGCATCTGGACGGCAAGGCCGTCGTGGAAACCTCGGAGATGGTGAAACGCCTGCGGGCCGCGGTGGCGGCGCGACGTGACCCCAACTTCATCATCTGTGCCCGCACCGACGCCGCGGGCATCGAGGGGATCGGGGCGGCCATCGACCGGGCCAAGGCCTACGCCGACGCCGGAGCCGACCTCATCTTCACCGAGGCCCTTTCCAACCCAGCTGATTTCGAGCACTTCCGCGACGCGGTCGACACTCCGCTGCTGGCCAACATGACCGAGTTCGGCAAATCCGAGCTGCTGACCGCCAGTCAGCTGTCGGACATCGGCTACAACATGGTCATCTACCCGGTCACCACGCTGCGGCTGGCCATGCATGCGGTCGAGGTCGGGCTACGTGAGATCGCCTCGGTAGGAACACAATCCGGTCTGCTGGACCAGATGCAACACCGCAGTCGGCTCTATGAGCTGCTGCGCTACGCCGAGTACAACGAATTCGACTCCGATATCTACAATTTCGCACTGCAGGGGGTGGCACCATGAGCGCTGTTGGAAACAGCCCGCGCATCTACAAGGGTCTGGCCGGCGTCGTCGTCGACACGACCGCGGTCTCGAAGGTGGTCCCGGAGACCAACTCGCTCACCTACCGCGGTTATGCCGTGCAGGACCTGGCCACCAAGTGCTCCTTCGAGGAGGTCGCCTACCTGTTGTGGCAGGGCGAGCTGCCAGGAGACCAGGAGTTGGCGCTGTTCACCCAGCGTGAGCGAGCCGCGCGACGGATGGACCGGGGCATGCAGTCGCTGTTGTCCAAGCTGCCCGACACCTGCCATCCGATGGATGTGGTGCGGACGCTGATCAGTTATATGGGTGCGCAAGATCAGGATGAGGACGACAGCAGCCCGAAAGCCAACTACGACAAATCGCTGCGCATGCTGGCGGTTCTGCCGACGATCGTTGCCGCGGACATGCGCAGGCGTCGTGGTCTCGACCCGATCGCCCCGCACAGCCATATGAGCTACTCGCAAAACTTCCTGCACATGTGCTTCGGCGATGTACCGGAGAAAGCCATTATCGACGCCTTCGAGGCCTCGATGGTGCTCTACGCCGAACACAGCTTCAACGCCTCCACTTTCGCGAGCAGGGTCGTCACGTCCACCCAGTCCGATATCTACAGCGCGGTGACTGCGGCCATCGGAGCATTGAAGGGTCCGCTGCACGGCGGCGCCAATGAGGCCGTGATGCACGACATGTTGGAAATCGGCAGTGCCGAAAGGGCCTCGGCGTGGTTGCACGACAAGCTGTCCCGCAAGGACAAGGTGATGGGTTTCGGGCACCGGGTCTACAAGAACGGTGACTCCCGCGTGCCGACCATGAAAGAGGCGCTTATCCGCGTCGCCGAGGTCCGCGGCGGCAAGAAGTGGTTGGACATCTACAACGCCCTGGAGACCGATATGGCGGCGACCACGGGTATCAAACCCAACCTCGACTTCCCGACGGGGCCGGCCTATTACCTGATGGGCTTCGACATCAGTTGCTTCACACCGATCTTCGTGATGAGCCGGATCACCGGCTGGACCGCCCACATCATGGAACAGTCCGCCTCCAACGCGTTGATCCGCCCGCTCAGTGAGTACGTGGGCCCGGCTCAGCGACCGCTCGAACGGTGATCTCCAAGGTACTGGTCGCCAACCGTGGTGAGATCGCGATCCGCGCCTTCCGCGCGGCGTTCGAACTCGGTGCGACGACGGTCGCGGTGTACCCGTTCGAGGATCGCAACTCGGTACACCGGTTGAAGGCCGACGAGTCGTATCAGATCGGCGAGGAGGGCCACCCGGTCCGGGCCTACCTTTCGGTGGACGAGATCATCCGGGTGGCCAAGCATGCCGGCGCGGATGCGGTCTACCCGGGTTACGGTTTCCTCTCGGAGAATCCGCAGCTGGCCGCCGCGTGTGCGGCCGAGGGCATCACGTTCGTCGGTCCGTCATCGGAAGTGTTGGAACTGACCGGAAACAAGGCCAGTGCGATCGCGGCGGCAAAGGTAGCCGGTCTGCCGGTGCTGGCCTACTCGGAGCCGTCGGCGGATGTCGATGCACTGCTGCGCGCCGCAGAGGCGATGGAATTCCCGGTGTTCGTCAAGGCAGTCTCCGGAGGCGGTGGCCGGGGTATGCGCCGGGTCGCCGATCCGGCCGACCTTCGAGAAGCCATCGAGGCGGCCTCCCGGGAGGCCGAGTCGGCGTTCGGTGACGGATGCGTTTTCCTGGAGCAGGCGGTCGTCAACCCGCGCCATATCGAGGTGCAGATCCTGGCCGATGGGGCCGGCAATGTCATGCACCTGTTCGAGCGCGACTGCAGCCTGCAGCGCCGGCACCAGAAGGTCATCGAGCTCGCGCCGGCGCCGAATCTGGAACCGGAACTGCGGGAACGTATCTGCGCCGACGCGGTGGCCTTTGCCAAACACATCGGGTACAGCTGCGCCGGAACCGTGGAATTCCTGCTCGATGAGCTCGGGCGGCATGTGTTCATCGAGATGAACCCGCGGATCCAGGTGGAGCACACGGTGACCGAGGAGATCACCGACGTCGACCTGGTGCAGAGCCAGCTAAGGATTGCGGCCGGCGAGACCCTGGCCGATCTCGGATTGAGCCAGGAAAAGATCCTGGACGCCGGCGCGCGTGGCTTTTCCTTGCAGTGCCGCATCACCACCGAGGACCCCGCCAACGGCTTCCGCCCCGACACCGGGCGCATCACCGGCTACCGCTCACCGGGCGGTGCCGGAGTGCGGCTGGACGGTGGCACCCATATCGGTGCCGAGATCAGCGGCCATTTCGACTCGATGCTGGTCAAGTTGACCTGCCGGGGTAGGGATTTCGACACCGCAGTACGACGAGCCCGGCGGGCGGTCGCGGAGTTCCGCATCCGCGGTGTGTCATCGAACATCCCGTTCCTGCTGGCGGTCATCGATGATCCGGATTTCCGGGCCGGGCGGGTGACGACGTCGTTCATCGACGAGCGCCCGCAGTTGCTGACCTCGCACACCCCGGCCGACCGGGGCACCAAGATCTTGAACTACCTGGCCGATGTCACCGTCAACAAGCCCCACGGTGAACGACCGTCAGCCGTGTACGCACAGGACAAACTGCCCCCGTGCGATCTGAAGAGCAAGCCGCCGGCCGGTTCGAAGCAGCGCCTCGTAGAGCTGGGTCCCGAGGTTTTTGCTAAGTGGCTCAAGGACTATCCCGCCCTCGGCGTCACGGATACGACGTTCCGGGATGCGCATCAGTCGCTGCTGGCCACCCGCGTCCGGTCCAACGGTCTGCTGTTGGTGGCTCCCTACATTGCCCGGTTGACCCCGCAGTTGCTGTCGGTGGAGTGCTGGGGCGGCGCCACCTACGATGTGGCGCTGCGCTTCCTGAAAGAGGACCCGTGGGAGCGGTTGGCTGCGCTGCGGGAGGCGATGCCCAACATCTGTCTGCAGATGCTGCTACGTGGCCGCAACACCGTCGGCTACACCCCGTACCCCGAACTGGTGACCCAAGCCTTCGTGGATGAGGCGACCGCGACCGGGGTGGATATCTTCCGGATCTTCGATGCGTTGAACAATGTGGAGTCGATGCGCCCGGCCATCGATGCGGTGCGCGCCACCGGGACCGCGGTGGCCGAGGTCGCGATGTCCTACACCGGGGACCTGTCGAACCCGGCCGAGGATCTCTACACGCTCGATTACTACCTGCGCCTTGCCGAGCAGATCGTGGCGGCCGGTGCGCACGTGCTGGCGATCAAGGACATGGCCGGGTTGTTGCGTCCGCAGGCCGCCACCCAACTGGTCAGCGCGTTGACGCAGCGGTTCGATCTGCCGGTGCATGTGCACACCCATGACACTCCGGGCGGGCAGTTGGCCACGTATCTGGCGGCGTGGACCGCCGGGGCGTCGGCGGTGGATGGGGCGTCGGCGCCGTTGGCGGGCAACACAAGTCAGCCGGCGCTGTCGGCGATCGTGGCGGCCACCGCGCACACCGAGTTCGACACTGGCCTTGATCTCACCGCGGTGTGCGATCTGGAGCCGTACTGGGAGGCGCTACGCAAGGTCTATGCGCCCTTTGATGTCGGGGTGGCGGGTGCCTCTCATCCGACCGGGCGGGTGTACACCCATGAGATCCCGGGTGGGCAGCTGTCGAATCTGCGTACCCAGGCCGTCGCGCTCGGGTTGGGGGATCGATTCGAGGCTGTCGAGGACGCCTATGCCGGTGCCGATCGGGTGCTGGGTCGGTTGATCAAGGTGACCCCGTCGTCCAAGGTAGTCGGTGACCTGGCGCTGGCGTTGGTGGGCGCCGGGGTGGATGCGGGGGAGTTCGCCGCCGACCCGAACCGCTACGACATCCCCGACAGTGTGATCGGATTTTTGCGAGGTGAACTGGGGGATCCGGCCGGTGGTTGGCCGGAACCGTTGCGCAGCAAAGCATTGCAGGGTCGGGCCGACGCCAAACCGGAAACCCTGCTCTGCGCCGAGGACGAGGCATCATTGGCCTCGCCCGGACCGAAGCGCCAGGCCACCCTGAATCGGTTGTTGTTCCCCGGTCCGACGAAGGAATTCGAAACCCATCGGGAAACCTACGGCGACACGTCATGCCTGAGCGCGAACCAGTTCTTCTACGGTTTGCGCCAGGGCGAGGAACACCGCGTCGAGCTTGAGCGGGGTGTCGAACTGCTGATCGGTCTGGAGGCAGTATCCGAGGCCGACGAACGCGGCATGCGGACCGTGCTGTGCATCCTCAACGGGCAACTGCGCCCGGTGCTGGTGCGCGACCGCAACATCGCCGGCGATGTGGCCGCCGCCGAGAAGGCCGACAAGACCAATCCCGACCACATCGCCGCCCCCTTCGCCGGCGCGGTGACCGTCGGGGTCGCCGTCGGCGACACGGTCGAGGCCGGACAAACCGTCGCGACCATCGAGGCCATGAAGATGGAGGCGGCGATCACCACGCCCAAGGCCGGCACCGTGGCCAGGGTCGCGGTAACCGGCACCGCCCAGGTCGAGGGCTGCGATCTGCTGGTCGTGATCTCCTGAATGGTCGGCCTCACCTCAACGGGGGACGGTGGGACCGACCACCAGTGGGTACGCTTATCCCCGCGACTGGTCTGCCGTGGCATCACGCCACAGCATCGAGTTCCGCATCGAATGTGGAACGAGAGGGAACCCGGTGGGAATCCGGGACTGTCCCGCAGCGGTATGCAGGAACGACCGCCGTCATCGGCACTGGTGTGTGGCACCGGGAAGCGACGGCCATTAGGTACATCGATTCTGATGTGCGCCTGCGAGTCCGAAGACCTGCCAGCCGTGCCGGGTGCGCCGCGCCCGGCGGCGCATCGCCTCGTGGAAAAAGGCGGATGTCCGATGAGCGGTCAACGCCGCGCGCTGATCGACGTCCGCCGGTGATGAGCTACCCGTCGTAGTGAAGGACGTTCGCTGTGCCCCTGAATACCATCGCGTTGGAGTTGGTGCCGCCCAATCTGGACCGTGGACTCGACCACGTCAGTGACGAGGCGCGCAAGATCGTCGAACTGTCTTTAAGGTCCGGCATCTCCGGGCGTATCGGGCATGTGATGCTCCCCGGCATGATCGAGGAGGACGGCGACCGACCCGTCGAGATGCTGCCCAAGATGGACGTTCTCGACTACTGGAGCGCGCTGCGCCCCGGTCTGCCCGGGGTGCGCGGTTTGTGTACCCAGGTCACGGCGTTTCACGACGAGACAGCGCTACGCACCAGGCTGACGGACCTGAACACCGCGGGATTCGATGGCATGATCTTCGTCGGGGTGCCCCGGACCATGAACGACGGCGACGGGCACGGTGTGGCTCCGGCGGATGCACTGTCGAAGTTTGACGGGTTGGTCGCCAATCGAGGCGTGATCCTCATTCCCACCCGCGAGGATGAGCAGGGCAGATTCGACTTCAAATGCACCAAGGGCGCCACCTTTGGCATGACCCAACTGCTCTATTCGGATGCGATCGTGGATTTCCTGCGTGATTTCGCCAAGGCCGGCGCGCACCGCCCGGAGATCCTGCTGTCCTTCGGATTCGTACCGAAGATGGAGAGCCGGGTCGGGTTGATCGACTGGTTGATCCGGGACCCGGGCAACGAGGCGGTCGCTGCCGAACAGGCCTTCGTCAGGCGGCTCGCCACCAGTAGCCCGACAACCAAACGTACTCTACTGATTGACCTTTACAAGAAGGTCATCGACGGAGTGGCGGACCTTGGGTTCCCACTGAGTCTGCATTTCGAGGCCCCCTACGGTGTGAGCGCGCCCGCATTCGACACTCTCGCCGAGATGCTCGTGTACTGGTCGCCGAGGTGATGGCGCGAACCCGTGACATGCCGATGCGGGTCATGGGCATTCTGAACTCGACACCGGACTCATTCTGGGCGGAAAGCAGATTCGACACCGTCGGCCGCGCAGTGCAGGCGGGACGCGCGATGTTCGGTGACGGTGCGTGGGCGGTCGACGTAGGAGGCGAATCCACCCGACCGGGTGCGGTTCCGGTGTCGGTCGACGAAGAGCTCGACCGCGTCATACCGATCATCACCGACCTCGCGGAGTGCGGGGTCGTATCCGTCGATACCCGTAATCGCCAGGTCGCCGAGGAAGCGGTGCGCGCCGGGGCGCAGATCATCAACGATGTCTCCGGCAAGCTCTACGATCTGGCCGGGCAGCTCCGGGTCGGGTATGTGAGCATGCACGCGCACACTGTGCCGGTATTGGCCGACGGGTACCCGCAGTACGCCGATGTGACCGCGGAAGTCCAGGCGTTCGTGGAGGGCACTGCCGGAGCTGCCTTCGCAGCCGGTGCCCGCCCGGTATGGGTCGATCCGGGAATAGGTTTCGGGAAATCGCCTGCCGACAACCTGGAACTGTTGCGCCGGCTGCCCGAGCTGTGCGGTGGACCGTTTCCGCTTCTGCTCGGTGTGAGTCGCAAGTCTTTTCTCGGGAACGTGACCGGGCGGGGTGTTGAGGGTCGGTTGGCAGCCTCGCTTGCCGTGCTGGTCCCCGCGTGGTCAGCGGGAGTGGATACCGTTCGGGTGCACGATGTTCCAGAAACCGTCGATACCATCAAGGTGATCGAGGCGCTCGCGGTATGACGACGGATCGTGCCCCGGAATAGTGACGATTCCGGGGCACGATTGTTGTCACCGCTCGGCGCGAACCGTCTTCGCGGCCTCCACCATGTGCCGCAGGGACTCGACGACCTCGTCGTTCTTGCGGGTCTTGAGGCCGCAGTCCGGGTTGACCCAAAGCCGTTCCGCCGGAACGGCAGCCAGCGCCTCACGCAGCGCCGTGGTCATCTCGTCGGTGCTCGGCACGCGCGGCGAGTGGATGTCGTAGACACCCGGCCCCACACCGTTGCTGAAGCCGACGGCATTGAGGTCATCGAGCACCTCCATATGCGAACGCGCCGCCTCGATGGAGGTCACGTCGGCGTCGAGGTCTGCGATCGCCTTGATCACCTCACCGAACTCGGAATAGCAGAGGTGCGTGTGGATCTGGGTGTCATCACGCACGCCTGCTGTCGACAGCTTGAATGCCTCCACCGACCACTTCAGATATTCCTGCTTCTCTTTGGAACGCAGCGGGAGCAGTTCGCGCAGCGCCGGTTCGTCCACCTGGATGATGGCGATGCCGGCCTTCTCCAGATCCACCGTCTCGTCGCGAATGGCCAGCGCCACCTGCGCCGCGGTGTCGGCCAGCGGCTGGTCGTCGCGGACAAACGACCACGCCAGGATGGTCACCGGGCCGGTGAGCATGCCCTTGACAGGCCGCTTGCTCAGCGACTGGGCGTATTCAGCCCACTCCACCGTCATCGGCTCGGGGCGGAACACGTCGCCGAACAGCACCGGCGGCCGCACACAGCGGGAGCCGTAGGACTGCACCCAGCCGTTCTGGGTGGCAGAGAATCCCTCCAGCTGCTCGGCGAAGTACTGCACCATGTCGTTGCGCTCCGGCTCGCCGTGCACCAGCACGTCGATGTCGAGCTCCTCTTGCAGCTTGATGACGGCGGCGACCTCGTCGCGCATCTTCTGTTGGTAGGCGGCATCGTCGATCTTGCCTGCGCGCAGATCCGCACGCGCAACCCGGATCTCGGTGGTCTGCGGGTAGGACCCGATGGTCGTGGTCGGCAGCGGCGGCAGGTTGAGCCGTGCCTGCTGAGCGGCGTGCCGGTCGGCGGCCGGGCCCCGGTTGGAGGCGCCGGTGGACTGGATTTCGGCGATCCGAGATCGGACACCGGCGTTGTTGAGGCGCGTGTCGGCCCTACGTGAGGCCACCGCAGCGTTGGACGCCTCGACCTCGGCAATGATCGCTTCGCGGCCCTGTGACAGACCTTTGGCCAGGGCCACCACTTCGGCAACCTTCTCGACGCCGAAGGCCAGCCAGCTGCGCAGTGCGTCGTCGAGTTCGGTCTCGGGCTCCAGCGAGTAGGGCACGTGCAGGGTCGAGCATGCCGTAGATACCGCGACCACGTCCGCCAGTTCCAGCAGAGTCCCCAGCGTGGCCAGCGCTGCCTCCAGATCGGTCCGCCAGATATTGCGGCCGTCGACCACACCCGCGACGACGGTCTTGCCGGCGAGAGCGGGTACGGCAGACAGTGCGTCGACACCGCCGTAGACGAGGTCGACACCGATGGCCTCGATGGGTGTGCCGGCCAGCGCCGGCAGCGCATCGGTCAGTTCACCGAAGTAGGTGGCGACGAAGATGGCCGGCCGATTGGCCAGACCGCCGAGTCGGGAGTACACGCGTTCGGCGAGTGCCCCGGCATTGCCGACGTTGTCGGTGACCAACACCGGCTCGTCGATCTGGACCCATCCGACGCCCTTGTCGGCGAGCAGTTCCAGCAGCTCGGCGTAGACGCCGACCAACTCGTCCAGCCGCCCGATGGGCGCATCGGCTCCGTCAACGGCCTTGCTCAGCGCCAGGTAGGTGATGGGGCCGACGATCACCGGGCGCAGCGCGACGCCGACCGACGAAGCCTCGTTCAGTTCGGCGAGAATCTTGGCGGGGTTCAGCGTGAAGGTGGTGCCCGGGCCGATCTCGGGGACGATGTAATGGTAGTTGGTGTCGAACCACTTGGTCATCTCCAGCGGAGCGATATCGGCACCGTCATAGGTGCCGCCACGCGCCGCGGCGAAATAGCGATCGACATCGTCGGCGACTCCGGCCACCCGCGGCGGCAGGGTGCCCAGCAGAACCGACTGGTCGAGCATGTGGTCGTAGTACGAGAAGGTATTGACCGGAAGCGAGTCCAGGCCGGCTGCAGCTTGGGATTCCCAGGTGTCCTTGCGCAGCGTGGCCGCGACCGATTCGAGCTCGGCGCGGTCGATCTTCTTCGACCAGTACTTCTCGACGGCCCGCTTGAGCTCGCGGTTCGGGCCGACCCGTGGCGAACCCAAGATGGTGGCGGTGAACGTAGGGGCAGATTGTGTTGTCACGCGAAGTCCTTCAACAACGACGGAGAGCCCACCGCCCACAGGAACGTGCAACCGAAGCCACCGCGGGCATGCCGAGGCAGCTGTCGGCCATACGCCCAGTCCACGAGGCGATGCGCCGCCGAGCGCGGCGCGCTCGACACAGCTGGCAGGTCTTCGGACTCACAGGCGCACACCCGATGGGTGTTCCTACTGGCCGTCGCTTCCCGGTGCTGCGCACCAGTGCCATTGACGGCGGTCGTTCCTGCATACCGCTGCGGGACAGTCCCGGATTCCCACCGGGTTCCCTCTCATCACGGGTCGATGCCGACCGCGTGACTCGATGCCGACAGCGCAGAACTCACGCGGTCAGCAGACCAGTTGCAGGTGGAACTGTACCGGTATGAGGTCCGGCCATCGTCCGCTCCGAGTCGCCCAAACCCGATGTGTCGACTGGTCGCCCCACGCCGATATTCCGATGCGGCAACCGTGTCCGGCGAAGATGCCGCACGTCACGGAGCCTTTCGGGGCTGAGAGCGCGCTCAGCGAGCCATGAGGTTGGCGCGGCTTTGCGCGAAAACCGCCACAGCTGGTTATGGTCGGCTGTGCCTGAATTCGATCGACGCAGTGCGATGTTGATGCTCGGACTCGGTGCGGCCGCCGCCGCACTCCCCACCGCGACCGCTCACGGCGAACCGTTGCCCGGAGATCTGGGCCCCGGGCCAGGGTCTCCCACGCCCGAAGCGGCGGCGCCGCCGATCCTGTGGCAGGACGAATTCAACGGTCCCGCCGGGTCACCGCCGGACCCCGCGTCGTGGTTCATCGTCCCGCAGCGTGAAACCATCCGGAACCCGGTCGAATGGGACAAACCGTTCAACATGGGCCGCTACGTCACCGACCAGGAACACGTGTTCCAGGACGGCAACGGCAACCTGGTCATCCGCGCCACCGAAGGACCAGGTGCCAACATCCAGGAGAAGTTCGCCAGTGCCAAGATCATCGGTAACTGGCGAGGCGGGGTGGGGACGACGTGGGAGGCGCGCGTCAAACTGAACTGCCTGACCAACGGCGCGTGGCCGGCCTTCTGGCTGATCAACGACAATCCGGTACGCGGCGGCGAGGTCGACCTGTTCGAGTGGTACGGCAATCAGGATTGGCCGTCGGGCACCACCGTTCACGCGCGTCTGGACGGCACCCAGTTCCAGACGTTCAAACACCCCATCGACAGCAATTGGCACACCTGGCGGATGACGTGGAAGCCCGAGGGCATGTACTTCTGGCGTGACTACGAGCCGGGCATGGAGCCGTTCTGGACGGTTCGGGCGGATTCGTTGGGAGAATGGCCGTTCAACGATCCGGGCTTCACGATGGCTCCGGTGTTCAACATCGCCATCGGTGGTTCCGGCGGCCGTGAGCCCGCCGGCGGTAATTATCCCGCCGAGATGCTGATCGACTGGATCCGAGTCTTCTAGCCACGGCTACGCCGGACACGGTATCGCCGTGATCACTCGGTGGAACCGGCGGTCGAGCCGGTCGATCCGCCGGCGCTGGATCCGGACGAATCACCGGTCGAACTGTCCGACGTCGAGCCGGTATCGGTGTCCGTCGAATTCGAGTCGTCACCGGTCGAATCCGGGTTCGACGCCGTGTCCGAGGAGCGTGCGGCAGACTCGCTCGTTGCCGCGTCCTGCCGGCCAGCGTTGTCCGCCGGGGTGCCCGCTGTCCGTCTGGTGTCGGTTGTATCCGCCTCCGAGACGGCGGTCCGAGAGGTGGCTTCGTCCTCCGGCTCGGCCTGAGTGGCCTCGATCACCGCCGCCCGGGACGAATCGGTGCGCTTCAGGGCAGGATCTGTTGCACTGCTGGGTGTATCGACTTCCTCGCTGGTCTGCTCCGCGGCGGTGGCGTCCTCGGTGTCCGCTATCACTGCTCGATCCGCATTGGGGTCGTCCGCCGGGATCGCGACGGTATCTGTCGGAGCGCCTGCGGTGCGCAGCGCCGTGCCGGAATCGGTGCTCACCGTGGCGGATCCGCTTGGCTGCCCCCATGCCGCCGCCCAGTTCGCCGCGGCCTCGGCCAGCGCGGCCTGCCAGTTCGCCACGGCCTCGGCGACCGGATCCGCAGGTGCAGGCACTTCGGTCGCCGGAGTATCCGGCACTTCGTCGTCCGCTGGGACATCGGGCAACTCGTCGAGCGTCGGCAACTCGTCGACCGGGATTCCCTCTGCCGGGATGGGGCCGTTCTCGGCGATCCAGGCCTGGACCACGGCGGCGGCCTGTTTGGGTGTGTAGTCGTCGCGGAACAGTCCCCAGGTGTCCTCGACCTCGGTCGAGCCGGAGTCCCGGTCGACCAGGGAGTAGATGAATTGGGGTCCCACCCCATCGAGTTCGGACCAGGTCGTCATGAAGTCATCGATGAACTCGGCCTGCTGCGCCTCGGATACGTAAGAGGTCGGCAGACCGTATTCACTTGTCCACACGGTCTTGTCACCATCACCGTACTGCGCCATGAGCGCTTGCATGGCCTGCAGTTGGCCGACGGCAGAGATCTGGTTACCGAAGCCGTCGCCGAACTTCCAGTCGTAGTTGTACGGGTGATAGGACAGCGCGTCGAAGTATCCCGCCGCGCCGGATTCATACATCGTCTGCACGAACTCGACGGGGTTGATGTTGATTCCGCCCCAGCTGAGTCCGGCGGTGACCACACCGCCGACGACGGTGCCGGTGGGGTCGACCTCCTTGACCGCGGTGTAGCCGGCCTTGAGGAGCTCGGTGTACGCGGCCGGGTCGGGGCGCGGGCTCCAGAACACGAAACTCTGTGGCTCGTTCCAGATTTCGTATGCGGAGATACGCGCGGTCTCGGGTTCACCCGCACCGGCGCCATACCGCTCGGCCAGCGCGCCCATGAAGTCGCCGAAATCCGCTGGGTCACGCGGAGCGCCGTAGGCCGAGTCCTGGACGTCCGATGCCCAGGTCGGGGTGCTCGTCACAGCACCCATCACGGCGATACCGCGTTCGTATGCGGCGTCGACCACCTTGTCCACTTCGCTCCAGTTGTAGACACCGGGCGCCGGCTCGACAGCCCGCCATGGCACGAAGATCCGAATCTGGGTGACGCCAAGGGACTGCATGGTGTCCAGTGCGACCTCTACCTCGTCCGGAGTCATGAAATACAGCTCGGATTCGGCGATGCCGACAGCATTGGGAGACGTATCGATGGCGGCGGCGAGCGCGACCTGGGCTGACACCTGTCGCACGTCCGGAGTCGGTGGGGATGGCGTACCGATCTGCACCGCGGCCCCGACAAGGGTCACGGCGAACAATGGCGCTGCTGCTGAGCGAAGTGGCTTTGCTGCTCGCTGCCAAGGCCCCCACATGATGTCTTCTCCGATCCTCCGGAAGTCCGGATGATTTATCTGTGATGCGGATCACTCCGCTGGACACTCGAGAAGTACCCACGCCATTTTTCGGCTAATCAATGAATGTTCAGAAAAGTTGTCTCCGGCGGCGCATCGGCAAACTTCTGCAGCGCTATTTAGCAGTTCAAGCGGGATATTTATATGTTCGAGATCCGTTACAGCGCAGATCTCCGCGAACGGCACGCAAGGTGAACCATCTGCCGATGACAAGGGTCATATTGCGCAGCAATGTACCGATGATGCAATTATCAAGATTGCAAATTGCGTTGGGTGAACAATTGTTGCGCAAGGACTATGGCCTGGGTCTGAATTTGCCACGACTGCGACCGCGGGCGGAAGTGCCCAGTACGCCGTGTGCGTGAGGTCCCTGGTTCTTCGCGAACTGGCAGATTGCGACAGGAGCGACCAGCGGCCGGTTACAGACCCAGTTGAGCGCGCACCGCAGGGATGCCCTCTAGCCCGATGTCATCGCGCCGCTGCGTGCTCCACTGCCTTCGGTCCATCGAGAAAGACAGCATCGTGTCGGGCCGGTCGCGGCGCATCGCCAGGGACGCGCCGGTGTAGCTGTAGGGCAGCGACCGGGTAACCCCGAGCGACGCGGCATTGTCATGCCATGCTCGTGTGGTCGCCCGTTCGCCACCGAGACCGGCGAATAGTAGGTGTAGCGCGGCGTGCCGCATTTCAAGGCCGAGTCCTCGCCCCTGGAATGAGAGACCCAGCCAGGATCCCGTGCCGGCGACCCTCAGGGTGGGGAAACGGGCAGCGGTCAACGTGCACATCCCCACCAGCTGGTGTTCTCGATCTGATGCGGCCAGCACGATATCCCAATCATCGGCGCAGGTGTTTGCCCTGCAGCGCCAGTAGTACTGCATGGCGTTGCGCTGCAACAGGTTTGCCGGTGCATCCGTCCACGGTTCGGAGAACGGCATCGTGCTCGGGTCGTGGATGCCGCGGGCGGCCAGCTCGGCAAGCCGGAATCCGAGTTCGTCGTCGGCATAGGTCAAGGTGAGGCGCGGCGTGCGCACGCGGAGGCCGAACAATGGCCAGATCTCACTCATGGGTCCATGTCATCGCGTCACAGGGCCGTAGCGCAAGCTGATATTTCAGGCCCCTGGCGCGCAGCCATGTTGATCCTCCCGGCGAAAGGGGTATCCCACACGCGAGGCGCTGAAGAAAGCGGCGTTTGACCTGGGACAGCAGTGGGCATTTCAGCCCGGCAGTGCTGACCCGTTGACCCGCGAGAGGCAAAGATGACTACCGCTTACCCGTATGACGGCGACTCCCGACTGGTAACCATGGTGACCGATGGCGTGTACGCACCGCAGGAGGATTCGCGACTGCTGGTCGAAACCATGGACCGGAGCGGACTGGCCTTGGGGAGCCGGGTGGCCGACCTGTGCACCGGCAGTGGTGTCGCGGCCATCAATGCCGCAGCACAGGGCGCGTCACGTGTCTCGGCATTCGACATCTGCCCACGGGCGGTGCGGTGCGCCCGCGCCAATGCTGAGATCGCCGGTGCGTCGATCGACGTGCATCTGGGCTCTTGGGCACGTGCAGCGGAGTTCGGACCGTTCGACCTGGTGGTGTGCAATCCCCCGTACGTGCCGCACGACCCGGCGCTTGAGGCGCTCCCGGCATCGGTCGGGCCCGCTCGGGCGTGGGATGCCGGCGGGGATGGTCGGATGGTGTTGGATCCGCTGTGCGCGGCCGTGCCCGACCTGCTGGCTGACGGTGGCAGCGTGCTGATAGTGCAGTCCGAGTTCGCGGATCCGCGACGGACGTTGGAGGCGTTGTCGGCCGCCGGCCTCGACGCCGATGTCGTTGCGTGGGAGTGGATTCCGTTCGGGCCGGTCCTGAGCGCTCGAGCCCAGTGGTTGGAAGATACGGGTCGGCTGCAACCGGGGCGGCGTGAAGAGGAGTTGTTGGTGATCAGGGCCGACAAGCCGTGAGCGATAAAGATTTTCGCACCGTGAGGGCGGTGCGTGGCGGGCCTGTTCTGGTGCAGGGGCCGGTGTCGGTGGAGCTGGCCGACGGCTCGACAATCGAATCGGATCGGTTCATGGTCGCGATCTGCGCCTGCGGACGCAGCAAGGACTATCCGCTGTGTGACACCAGCCACCGGCGACGCTGCCGGACGTCAGGAGCGAAGAAGGCACCGACAACCGAAACGTCTGCCGACAACGGCTGACCACCACACGAAGCGGGCCGGAGGATGAATCCGGCCCGCTTCGTGGTGGTCAGTCCCCGCTCAGTCGAGCGGACGCCGCAACGAACTCTGATTCTGTTCCCAGGAACGCATCATGTGGTCGGCCAGCTTGTCCTCGACAAAGGCGTGGGCACGGATCCCGAAGACCACATCCCGATCGAGATGCGGTTCGCGGGACAGCAGGTCACCCACCACGTCCGTGCGAACCACCTGCTCGTGCACCGCATCGGCTTCGACATGCTCGGCATAGAACGCGACACATTCCTGTGGCGCGCCCAATCGCTGAAGGGCGTCGACCAGCCGGCGGGAACCGGGAGGCGAGGTGATCTCGGTGGAAGCAAAGTGTCCGACGGCAGCTCCGCGGTGGCGACGGTGCAGGCCGAACAGTGACATCAGATTCACGGCGGCAAGGGCCTCCGCCGGAACGATATCGATGTAGCCCAGATAGTCGGAGTCCAGCTCCGCGGCGTCCATGAGGTCGGCAAACAGCCGCTGGTGCAGGCGGGTGCCGTTCCCGGCGCCGAACTCGTCGAACTCGACCGCCACGAACGCTGCCTTGGCCTGCCCGATGAGCCGCGGGATGGCCCACGCGTGGGGGTCGCCCTCCTTCAGGTGGTAGAGCGAGCGGTGCACGAAGTACTCGCGCATCTGATCCCAGGTGCCCTTGTCTCGCAGATGATAGGAAAGCCCTTCGCCATCAACGGGTTCGACCGAAAGTGCGTCCATCTCCGTCAAGGCGGACTCCTCGGGCCCGATCGGACCGACCTCGCGCTGCACTTCGGCCAGAAACAGGCTCTCCAATCGACCGCGCAAGTGCAGCAGACCTGCATCCCACTCCCAGCCGGGGTCGACGCCGTCGAAGCCCCGGTAGTGCAACTCGTAACACACGTACAACGCCAGGTGCAGGTCCAGACCGTATGGGTCGGCGTCTCCCAGCGATGCTTCGACTCGTGACAGGTGGTTGACCGGCGCACGCTCGTTGAGCAACTCGATGACCGCCAACGAGAGCGGCCCCCGAGGCAGGGGGAGGAGAGGTTCGATGCGAGGAGATGCGAGGGTCACGCGAGGTGAATACCCCGCGGCGCCTCGCGTTCAATCGTCCAGTTGGCGCATATCCGCGTCGCCCAGAGGGTTGGGTGCGTGCCCTCTGAGGCTCCGTCAAGGGCCAACGTCGAGCAAAGCTGACGGGCGAGTCGATTCTGCTGCTGTCCATTCTCGGTGCGACCGGACTGTGATCGCAGAGCTCACTGGATCGAGGATGTGAGACAGCTGTGCCAGCATCAGCATCAGCATTCCTTCCGCGCTGGCGAGCGCGACGGAAAACGTCTCGGATTGCTGGAACTTCACTCAGCTTGCCCGCGACTCTCTACTCAGAGCGAAGCATCGGAAGGGATAGCGATGACGACCATGAGGCAGCTGGGGACCCTGGAGCGGTCTGTGATGGATCAGCTGTGGAGCGCTGACGCACCCTTGACCGTCCGTCAGGTGCACGATGCGCTGTCGGCTGAGCGCTCGCTCGCCTACACAACCGTCATGACGGTGTTACGTCGGCTGGCGGACAAGGGTTTCGCCCGACAGTTCCGTGACGATCGCGCACACCGGTATGCCGCGGCACACACTCATGACGAATTGGTGGCCGCGCTCATGGTCGACGCTCTGGCACAGGTCGGTGATGACGGCGGTCGCCACTCTGCATTGCTACGTTTCGTAGAGAAGGTCGGCGACCGCGAGATGGCGGCCCTACGGGTTGCTATGGCGGCAGTCGAAAGACGCCATCTGCTCACAGCATGACGCCAAACATGATGGACATGCCGGCCGCCATCGCGGCCTGGCACAACGTACCGAAATGCACCAGATTAAGCGTGGTGCCCGCATCGGCGCGCCGCGTCACGAAGTACCGGTAGGTCCAGAAGACTGCAGCGACTGCGAAAGCCACGGTCCAGAACCAGTTCACCGCATCGATGTATGCGGGTGCCGATACGGCGCCCGCGGAGTGCTCCATGGCCGGCATGTTCGAACTACCGCCGCCGTGGCCGGCGTGACCGGCATGCCCGCCGCCCCCTCCGTGGCCGCTGCCCGTGCTGATGCCAGCCGCATGCCCGGGCAGGATGGATCCGTTCATGACGGCATACATCCACGCCATGGCGAACATCATCACCGCGTGATATCCGTTGACGAGGCGGCCTTCTGCCGTCGTGGCAACCACGGCAGCCACTGCCAGGAACCACACGGTGGCGAACAAGAACACCACCATCGGTCCCGTGGTGGGCNCGGCCAGGCCATCACGGCCATGGCTATCGCCATCAGCAGGTGGAGGCCGTGGCCGATGGCCGCGGCACGGTGGTGCCGCGCGACGACGAGCGTGAGTAGGCATTCGCCCGCCGCGGCGGCGAACAGGAGTGTGACCACCCAGCGAAGCGTGAGGTCGGCGATCACGAGTAAGTCGATTCGGCTGGCATTGGCATGGTGCTCCGGTAGAGGTCTTTAGGCGGTCGTTCATTGGTCGGTTGTCGTCGTGGACGAGTTCCCGGCTACGACAGACAGTCGTAGACTCCGCGGAAGTGGGGTCGTTGACCCGCAGTTCAGTGGAAGGCCGATATGAGCATCACGGCAACATCGCCGGGACCCCGTTCGCGCTGGTTCGCACCGGCTTTCGGGTTCGCGGTCGTGACCGTCGGTGCCCTGGTCGCCGCGTACTCCCTCGTCACAGCGCGGGCTCGCTTCGACGCGGCCGGACTGCCGTTCCCTGGTACCGCGACCAGCACCGCCGAGTTCATCGGGTACTTCGCCGCCACTCTCGCCGGCGCATTGACTGCCGGGTCGCTCGTCTACATCGTCACCACAGCCGTTCCCGACGCCAACGGCCGCATCGATGCCTCCGCTTACCGCATGCACCTGTGGTTGGAGCGCTCGGCGATCATCTGGTTCTTTCTGTCGGCCGGCATGATCGTGGTCGACGCGGCCAACGCCGCGGGCGTCGCCGTGTCGGAACTGATAGCCAAAGGCGGCATCGGCGACGCGCTCGGAGCGTCGGAATCAGGCCGGGGCTGGTGCGCGGTGGCGTTGGCGGCGCTGGTCGTGACGGTCGGGTCGCGGATCACCGTGCGCTGGATGGGGCATGTTCTTCTGCTCATCCCCGCCCTGATCGGACTGATAGGCGCCCCGGTCACCGGGAACTCCGGCGAGGGCCCTGACCACGACTTCGCGACCAGCGCTGTCATCGTGTTCGCCGTCGCCGTCGCCATAGTGTTCGGCATCAAGATCGCGGCGGCGGTGAATGCCACCCTGCCCGAAGCCATCCGCCGCCGCGTTCAGCTGCTGTCGGTGGCAGCCGGCGTGGCCGCGGTGGTCTATGGGCTCGGGCTGGTCACCATGATGACCGCCGGCACGTCGCTGCTCGCCACGGGCTATGGCCGCATCTCCTTGGTCGTGATGGGAGTCTTGACGGCCATCGTGCTTTCGGACGCCTTCCTCATGGTCACCGGCAGAGCGTTGAGCCGATCGCTTGCGGCGGCGGGCGCGCTCGCCCTTGTCGGCGTCATCGGGGGGTTGTCGGTGATGGCGGTCCAACCCGCTCCCCGGTTCCTCGTCGAGACATTCACCTCCTGGGACGTGTTCCTCGGCTACGAACTGCCCGGGCCGCCCTCGCCGGTGAACCTGCTGACCTTCTGGCGGTTCGATCCACTCTTCGGGGTCGCCGCGCTGATCATGCTGGTGGCCTATCTGATCGGTGTCATACGGCTTCGTCGCCGCGGCGACTTCTGGCCGATGGGCCGCACGGTCGCCTGGGTGATCGGCAGCCTGACGCTGCTGCTGGCCACCAGCTCAGGATTGCGGGCATACGGGTCGGCGATGTTCAGCATCCACATGACCGAGCACATGATCCTGAACATGTTCATCCCGGTATTGCTGGTGCTGGGAGCGCCGGTGACGTTGGCGTTGCGGGTGTTGCCGGCCGCGACCGGCGACCAGGCCCCGGGTGCGCGCGAGTGGATCCAGTGGTTCGTCCATTCGCCGGTCACGAAGTTCCTGTCGCACCCCGTCGTCGCTTTCATACTGTTCGTCGGGTCGTTGTACCTGGTGTACTTCACTCCGCTGTTTGACACTTTCGTGCGTTACCACTGGGGCCATGAACTGATGACCCTGCACTTCCTGCTGGTCGGGTACCTGTATTACTGGGGCATCATCGGTATTGATCCCGGGCCCAAGCGGCTGCCGTTCCTCGGCAGGCTCGGTCTGCTGTTCGCCGTGATGCCGTTTCACGCGTTCTTCGGTATCGCGGCCATGACGATGACCGGCGTCATGGGTGGCACCTTCTATGGACATGTCGCACTGCCGTGGCTGGCGGGCCTGAACGATGACCAGCATCTTGGTGGCGCCATCGCTTGGGGCGCAAGCGAAGTACCGGTGGTCATCGTCGTGATCGCTTTGGTAGCCCAATGGGCGCGCCAGGACCGTCGGGCGGGCGCACGCCAAGACCGGCACGCGGACACCGGCTACGACGACGATCTGGATGCCTACAACGCGATGTTGGCCGAGTTGGCGCGCACCCGTAAGTAGGCTGAACCCTACGGTATTAGTCGCGGCCCTCTGCTCGAAAGTTCCCGACAGTTCTGCGTTTGCACTGCTCAGTACGTTTGTGCGACCGTGCCTTTCGTATTCTTGGCCGCGACCTGATGAGAAGGCAGCAATGTCGATCACCGAAACCGAGTCCACCGACAGCCCTGCAACCAAGAGGTCGGGCGGCTTCGGTCCGTTCTTCCTGCGACTTCACTTCTATGCCGGAATCTTCGTGGGGCCGTTCCTGCTGATTGCCGCCGTGACGGGCGGTCTCTACGCCATCGCGCCGTCACTCGAGCAGTGGGTGTACCGCGACTATTTGACGGTCGAGAACACCGGCCCGGCGCTGCCGTTGACCGATCAGGTCCGTGCCGCGCAACAGATCCGGTCGGATCTGTCGGTGGTCGCAGTCCGGCCGGCCGTAGATCCCGGTGAGACGACTCGGGTGATGTTCTCCGATCCTGCGCTCGGGCCTTCCGAGCGCCACGCTGTGTTCATCGACCCTGCCACCGCGGCATCCACGGGTGAACTGACCGTTTACGGAAGCAGCGGAGCGCTGCCGCTGCGAACCTGGATCAGCCAGCTGCACCGCCACCTGCACCTCGGTGAACCGGGTCGGGTCTACAGCGAACTCGCCGCATCGTGGTTGGGCATCATCGCCATCGGCGGACTCTACCTGTGGATCAGCCGGTACCGCCGGATGCGGGCCCAGCAGTCCGGGCGGGCCCGACTGCTGACCGTGGATCCTGCAGCGACCGGTCGCCGGCGGACACTGAATTGGCATGGTGTGACAGGCATCTGGATTGCCGCCGGATTGCTGTTCCTGTCCGCGACCGGCCTGACCTGGTCGGCGTACGCGGGTGAGAACATCACCGAGCTGCGCAGCGCGATGTCGTGGACCACTCCGGCGGTATCCACGACGCTGCCCGGTGCGACCGTCGTCGACAGCACCGCTCCCGGCGGACACGATCACGGTGCGGTTGCGGCGCCCGAAGGCGGTATCCCCAGGGTCACAGACCTCGACCGGGTGTTGGATGCCGCGCGTGCGGCCGGCCTCGGCGGCAAGGTTGAGATCTCCATCCCGTCGGATCCCGACACCGCGTTCACTGTCGCGCAGACCAGGCAGCCCTGGGTGCTGTCGAACAATTCTGTCGCGGTGGACGGCGCCACGGGGGCGATCACCGATACCAGTTGGTTCGAAGAGTGGCCGATGGCGGCGAAACTGTCGGCGTGGGGCATACAGCTGCATATGGGCCTGCTGTTCGGGGTGCTCAATCAACTGGTGCTGGTGGTCCTGGCCGTCGCCCTGGTCACTGTCATCATTCGCGGCTATCTGATGTGGTGGCGGCGACGCCCGACCCGCGGCGGCGCAGTTGTGGGCAGGGCTCCGCGACGGGGGGCGCTGTCCTCTCTGTCGCCGACTGCCGCAGTCGTCGTGGTGGCCGCCGCGATCGGCATCGGCTGGTTCGTGCCGTTGTTGGGTTGCAGCCTGGTCGCTTTCGTGTTGGTCGATACCGCGGTTGGCGTATATCAGAACACCCGGCGCGCACCTGCGCAGACCGAGCAGACGGGAACTCTGAGCGCTCGACCGCCGACTTAGTAGGCGTGCGACCGATAACTCCGCGGACCGAGTGGCAACGCGTGGCGGTATCAAGCCCCGATATCGGACCATCGGCCTATAGGTGGGAATGGCAGCGATATGGGTTGTGCCGCAACGTGGGCAGCATCATGTTCTTCGGAGCGGAGGTCGAGGATCCTCCAGTGCGCGCTCGGCGGATCGCCAAGGCCAAGCGGTTGTGCGGGAGGTGCCCGGTCGCGACCGAATGCCTCAATCACGCTCTGACGCATGCCGAGCGCTACGGCATCTGGGGCGGCTTGACCACGCAGGAGCGGCGAAAGGTCGCGCAGTGATGAACCTGGGCGACAGATCGATGGATGCGACGTTGCGTGCCATCGAACGACGAGTGGTCCACGATGTCTGGATCGGGCCGGTGCCTCGTGTGACTGGCGCGACACTGACCGCGGTGCTCTGTGCCGCCGCAGTTCTGGGTGCCCAAGCGGCCTTCTACGCCGAGTATCGTGTGGCGTTCGTAGCCCACCTCGTGTCGGTGGTTGCTGCATTGGGTTCGGTCGGCGGCCTGCTTTTCCGGCGATTCGTCTGGGTGTGTATTGCGGCGTATGGATCGTCGTTGGCGGCTGTCTGCGCGGTCGGAGCGTTCTGGTGGTACCGCACCGGCACAGGTGCCGTCCCGATACCGTGGCAGACCACAGTGTGCTGTGTGGTGGTGATCGTGCTCGCCGTCGGTTGGGTATGGCTGCTGACTGTTCCACTCGAGCGATCCCAGCCGGACATGCGCCGGTACACCTACGAAGAGCGCTGAGCTACTCCGCGGCGCCGCGGGTACTTCTTGATCCGCAAGCTGTTCGACACCACCAGGAACGATGACATCGCCATTGCGGCACCGGCGATCAGCGGGTTGAGTAGACCGGCCATCGCGATCGGGATCGCCGCAACGTTGTAGCCGAATGCCCAGAACATATTGGTCCGGATGGTGCGGATGGTGGTCCGCGCCAACCCCAGCGCCATCGGTACCGACAGTAAGTCGTCACGCACCAGGATGATGTCGGCGGCACCGATCGCGACATCGGTGCCACGCCCGATCGCCAACCCGAGGTCGGCGCGTGCCAGGGCAGGCCCGTCGTTGATCCCGTCACCGACCATCGCCACCACCCGGCCCTGCGCACGCAACCCGTCGATGACCTCCACCTTGCCCTCGGGAAGCACCTCGGCCACCACCTCGTCGATGCCGACCTGCGCGGCGATGACCTCGGCGGTACGGGCGTTGTCGCCGGTCACCAGCATGGTGCGCATGCCGGCGACATGCAGTGCGGCGACGGCGTCGGCCGCGGAATCCTTGACCGCATCGGCTATCGTCAACGCCCCGCAGACCAGATCGCCGGCCGCCACGAAAACTACGGTCTCACCGCGGGATTCACCATTCTTGCGGGCGGCGGCCAGCTCGGCCGGTACCACCCGGCCGCGGCCGACCCACGGCGGCCGACCCACGGCTGCCCGGACATCACCGACCATTCCGGTGACCCCGCTGCCGGCGTCGGCGTGAAAATCGCTGACCGGTAGCAATTCTCGGTCTGCATGGGCCGCAACGATCGCCCGCCCGATGGTGTGCTCGGACCCGGATTCCACCGCTGCGGCCAGTGCCAGCACGTCGGACTCGGCCCAGTCCGCCGCAGGAATGACCGAGGTGACAGCAGCCTGCCCAGTGGTCAGGGTTCCGGTCTTATCGAAGATGACGGTGTCCACATCGCGGATCGCCTCGAGTGCCTGATGGCCCTTCAAGAAGATCCCCAGCTGGGCGCCACGGCCGGAAGCCACCATCATCGCCGTCGGTGTCGCCAAGCCCAGTGCACACGGGCAAGCGATCACGACCACGGCAAGCCCGGCCGCAACGGCACGATCGACATCGCCGGAGACGACCAGCCAGCCCACGGCCGTCAGCATGGCCAGACCCAACACGACGGGCACGAAGACCGCCGAGATGCGGTCAGCAAGGCGCTGCGCATTGGCTTTCTGGGTCTGCGCCTCCTCGACCAACCGCACCATGCCGGCGAAATGGGTGTCCGCGCCGACGGCGGCGGCCTCCACGATCAGCCGCCCGTCGAGCACCACGGTCCCGCCGATCACGCTGCCGCCCACGGTGACGTCCGCGGGGCGTGACTCGCCTGTCATGGCGCTCATATCGACCGCCGCCGCACCTTCGATCACCAGGCCGTCGGCGGCAATGGTCTGACCAGGCCTGACGACGAACCGCTGGCCCTCCTTCAGCTGCGGCGCCGAGATCTCCATCTCGGTTCCGTCGCCCAGCAGAATCGATACCGATCTTGCGCCGAGGGCGGCCAGAGCCCGCAGCGCGCTACCGGCCTTGGACTTCGCCCGGGCCTCGAAATAGCGCCCGGCCAAGATGAACACCGTCACCCCGGCGGCGACCTCCAGGTAAATGGAATCGCTGCCGAGTAGGGCATCGATGATGCCCTTTGTCTCGGCGGGCGGGGTTCCGAAGTGGATGGTGTAGAGCGACCACACGGTGGCTGCGGTCACCCCAACGGAGATCAACGTCTCCATGGTGGCCGTGCCGCGACGGGCGTTGCGCAACGCGGCGATGTGGAACGGCCAGGCCGCCCAGGTCACAATCGGGGCGGCCAGCGCGGTGAGTACCCATTGCCAGCCGGCGAACCGGGTGTCGGGTACCACGGCGAACATCACCGACAGATCGGCCAGCGGAACGAACAGCACGGCGGCGACCGCCAGCCGGACCAGCAGGCTCCGCGCGTAGTGGGCGTCGGGGTCGGGTTCGGGCTCAGCGTCATCCTGGCGAGGCGTGGTCGGATAGCCGGCGTCGGTCACCAGTCGGCACAGCTCGGCCACCTCGGTTCCCTCGCGGGCCTCGACGGTGGCCACTCGGGTGGCGAAGTTCACAGAGGCGCGCACCCCGTCCACCTTGTTCAGGGTCTTTTCGACGCGGGCAGCGCATGCGCCACAGGACATCCCGTCGACATCGAGTTGGAACTGCCGGGGGGTATCGGGTGCTACCGCACTGGTCAGGGTCATTCTCTGGTGTTCCTCGCGATTTCTGATGGTTGAGACCACCAGATTCATAGTCGGTTCGTCCCGCGGGTGAGTTCCCGCATACCTTCGCCTAAAGTTCTGCGGGTGAGCACCGGCGACGAGGACCAAGTTACGCGGCTGGCGTTGGCCGCCGGCCGCGGTGACACTGTCGCGCTGGAGAGCTTCGTCAAGGCCACTCAGCGTGACGTCTGGCGGTCGGTGGCGTATCTCGGCGACCCCGGAATGGCCGATGACCTGACCCAGGAGACATTCCTGCGGGCGCTGTCGGCATTGCCTCGGTTTTCCGGTAGGTCCTCGGCACGCACTTGGCTGCTGTCGATTGCCCGCCGCGTCGTCGTTGATCAGATCAGGCGCAACCAGGCGCGGCCGCGCGCTCACTATGCCGTCGACGTCGAGAAACTACTGGAGTGTCACCGGCCGGTGGAGGGGTTCGAGAACCTCGTCGAGATCCGGATGCTGCTGGACGGACTCGACGAGGATCGTCGCCAGGCGCTGCTGTTGACCCAGGTCCTCGGGCTTTCTTACGCGGAGGCTGCCGAGGTGTGCGCCTGCCCGGTAGGGACCATCCGGTCGCGGGTCGCTCGTGCCCGCGAGGATCTGGTGGCGGCCGCCCAGCGCGCCGAACGCGCCGGCTGACAGGTCTGCGGGAACTTTTCACCGCGCGTCGCGACCAATGCGACGAACGCGGTGCTTCGTCAGCCCATGAGGACCACCGCTCGGCATCGAGGGGTCTTACATGGCTATTCCTGTGGCAACCAAACGACGCGGCGACTCCGCGATCCTGCGACGGATCTGGCGGCTGCACTTCTGGGTGGCGCTGTTCACGGCGCCGACACTGCTCGTGTTGGCGCTGTCGGGCCTGATCATCCTGTACACCGGACCGCTGGATTCGCTGTTGAACCGCAACCTGGTGCATGTCTCCCAGGGCGATCAGACCGTGCCGCTGGATCAGCAGATCGCGGTCGCCAAGGAGCAGGTGCCCACCGGATACCTATTCGACGCGGTCACACCGCCGGCAGGTGCAGACCGTTCTACCCGGGTGGATTTCCTCGATCCTGATGCGCCGTCGTATCCACACGGCGAGAGCAACCTGCGGCAGGTGTTCGTCGACCCGTACACCGGGACATACCTGGGCCAGCGTGATGCGTTGTCGGGACTGGTCGGCTTCGCCAACAATGTGCACCGGATGTTCGGCAACGACGGGCCGCAGATCCAGTTGCCGTCCCTGGGACACCTGCTCGACGCCGAGGCCTACCCGGACGCCACCATCCCCGTCGGTGTAGGCAATCTTTGGATGGAACTGACCGCATGCTGGATTCTGGTGCTCATGGCCAGCGGCCTGTACCTCTGGTGGCCGCGAGCGCTGGAGAGCGTAAAGCCTCTCTTCACGGTGCGCTGGGGCAAGGGCGGTCGGATCCGCTGGCGCGACCTGCACGCCCTCACCGGCGTGGTCATCGCGCTGATCCTGATCTGCTACGTGCTGTCCGGTCTCACCTGGTCGCGGTACTGGGGCGAGAACTGGCGGGCGTTTTCCTCGACGGTCGCTCCGTCCGCCGAGGTCGAGGCGGCGTCCACACCTGCCCAGCTGGGGGACTATGATCGCCTCGGACGCCGAATCGCCTGGGCTGCAACGGATGAGAGCATCCCGGCCTCGGCCGCCCCGATCGGCCGCGTGCCTGCGACGTTGACATTTGCCGATATCGACCGGATCGCCAAGGACGAGAACATGGTTCCGGGGTACGCAATCATCGGTCCGTCGGATTCCACCGCGGACGGCGAGACGACGTACGGAACGTACGCGGTGGTCAACGCCTGGCCGCAGAAGCTCTCCGAGCAGCGCACGCTGTATCTGGACCAGTTCACCGGTGCGACGGTGGCCAACGCCACCGCCGAACAGAATGGCGCACTGAGCAAGGCGACGAGCTTCGGCATCGCGATGCACATGGGCAACCAATGGGGGATCCTGACGCGCATCTCGGCGACCGTCGCGTGCCTCGGCATCCTGACCATGATCGGTACCGGGTTGGCCATGTGGTGGATTCGGCGGCCCGCCGGTAAGACCGGTGCGCCGGGGCGGGCCAGTGCGGTCACTCGGGCCGCTACGCCGAAACGCACCAAGGTGGCGGTATCGGTCATCGCGGTGACGCTCGGTGTCATCTATCCGGTGTTCGGTGTCTCGCTGCTGCTGGTGCTCGCATTCGAGGCTTTGCTCGACGCTCGGCTCCAGGCCCGCGGGATATCCACCGAGAAAGATTCTGCGGCAACGAAACAGGAGTCCCGTCCGACGGGTGACATCGATGGTGACGACGTGCCGGTAGGGGCTTTGCAGTAGCTGCACGGCCTGCCCGCCGGAAGTCGGCGCTGGCGGACCGATCCACTAGATGATACCCCCTTGGGGTATCATGCGGATATGCGAACCAACGAATACAAAAGCACCTGCGGAAACCCGAACTGCACCTGTGGTCCGGACTGTACCTGCGGTAGCGACTGCACCTGCGGCACCGAAAAGTAGCGTCAGAAGTCCTCGGGGCCCAGCATGACCCGGTCGAGATGCCGCATCAGCGTCATCTCGGCTCATCGAGGTGGCGTCTGCGCCGCGTTCACTTGCGCCGCCGGACGCCCGACCGCCGTTGGACCCGATCTCGGTCCGGCAGGTGCCTGAATCAGGCCGCGGAATCGTCGCTTGCTCGCAGATCTTTACTGCGGCGCCGCTGTGACAGAGCGTCCGTCGACTCTTCATTCGTTTCGACAGCCCGGTGAGATCCGGGCACCGGCGCCGAGGTGGGTGTCGCACGCCAGACGGTGAACGCGAGCATCGCCCCGGCGATGACAGGTAGGTGACTGGCGGCTCGCCCCGGCGTGACATGACCAGTCAGCGCGTCGGCCGCGACAAAATAGACCAGGCCGAGTGCGTAACATGCCGCAACACACGCCACCCCGGCCGCGAGTACCGGCCGAATGGCCGCGGCGATCAGTGCACAGCCCAGCGCTGTCGACCATGCGGTGGACTCATTGAGAAGATGCATCCCATTGGCAGCGCCGTGGTGGTCGCCGACGACCCCGAAGTCCACTCCCAGCAGCTGGGCACACGCAAGCCCCAGCTGCAGAGCGCCCACGATGGCCAAGATGCAGCGTGCGACGAAGGGAACGGTCCATCGCCGCCGACCACCGACGGGTTGCAGATTCTCCGCCACATTCCCCGGCGCGGCCAATGCACTCGGTACGGCTTCTGAAGCCAGGGTGCGCAATAGGACCGCTTGCCGGGACGCATCTCGATACCAGCCTGCGCACGATACGCAGGCTTCGAGGTGCTCGTCGACACGATGTGACGGCACAGCCTCACGCTCGCCATCCAACCGCGCCGAGAGAGCCTCGCGCGCCACGCCACAGTCCACGCCCTCATTTTTGCCCATCCATGCCAGTGTTGTCATCCGGCATGGATGGTCGCGCCGAGTGACATGAGACGAGGGCGCCGACCGGGAAACCTAGGGACACAGATCGCTCGCGGTCCGGTACTGACGTTCGTCGCAGCAGGAGTTGAACAACGCGCCTGGTTTCACCCAGTGGCGGTCGGGTATCCGCAGCCGCCCTCCCGACAAACTCGGGACGGTGGCAGCACGGTCATCACGTATCGGTGTTCGCGGTTACCGGCTCCGAATCCCTCGGACGTATCTGTCGCTGTACACACACATGATCGCCACGGCGGGAGATGCGAACGATGATCGGCTACTACGTGCACCAGCACGGCTACGGGCACCTGGCGCGGGCGATGAGCATCACCGAGCGGATGACTCGGCCGGTCACGGTGCTCACCAGCCGAGAGGTGCCGCAGGACAATCCGTTCACGGATGTGATCGCGCTTCCGCGGGACGATGCTGCCGACACGGTGCATGAGCCCACCGCACATGGCGCGCTGCATTGGGCACCTCACTTCGACACCGGCTATACCGCCAGGATGAACGCCATCGCCGCCTGGGTTCGCGATGCCCGACCGGAAGCCATGGTCGTCGACGTCTCGGTCGAGGTGGCCACCTTCGCGCGTCTGCTGGGGGTACCGGTGGTGGTGATCGCGTTGCCCGGTCACCGCACCGACGCTCCCCACACGTTGGTGCATACGCTCGCGGACCGCATCATCGCGGCGTGGCCTCGTGAGCTTCGCGTTCCGGAATGGCTTCGCCCCCATGACCACAAGACCGTCTACGTCGGCGGTATCAGCCGATTCGACGGACGCCCGGTTCCCCCGCATGCCACGAAGGGAAACGTCGTAGTGCTCTCGGGAGCCGGAGGCATCGATGTTGCGCAGTCCGCGGGAACCGAATCCGCTGACTGGACGTGGCTGGGCGGGCAGCACGGCGACTGGAGATCCGATCCGTGGCCGCACCTGGTCGGGGCCGATGTCATCATCACCCATGCCGGCCAGAACAGCATCGCCGATACCGCCGCCGCCCGGCGTCCGGCGATCGTGATTCCCCAGCGGCGCCCTTTCGGCGAACAGCACACCACTGCAACGGTATTGGACCGCCATGGCCTGGCGGCCATCGCATTCGATTGGCCGGCTCCCGACGGTTGGGCCGAGCTCTTCCGGCGTGCCCGCGGGATCGACGGCGATCAGTGGCGACGCTGGCGTGTACACGGTGCTGCCGGCCGCGCGGCCGCCGCGATCGAGGAGACGGCGCGGGTGTGCCGAGCCGCGGTGTCGCCATGAGAACCGCGGTCGTCACCACCGTCCACGGCCGGGGCGTGCACCTGCAGCGCCAACGAGCGGGGTTGGCCGCCGGGTCGGCTCGGCCCGACCTCCATGTTGTGGTCGCCATGGATGATCCGGACGTGCACACGCGTCTCGCTGGCGCGGCGGTTCCCACCGCCGTCATCGAGTGTGCCATCGGAGCGGGTGGTCTGCCGCTGGCACGAGCCAGAAATATCGGTGCAGCAGCAGCTTTGGCCGATGGGGCGCAGCTGCTCATTTTCCTCGACGTTGACTGCATCCCCGCCGCCACGATGGTGCAGCGCTACCGTGACGTGGGCGGAACACCGTCACACCGCGGTGCGCTGCTGTGCGGTCCCGTCGCCTACCTCCCGCCCCCAGGGCCGGCCGGCTACCCGGCGACCGGTCTGGACCGATTGTCCGACCCGCATCCTGCGCGGCCAGCACCGCGGGCCGGTGCCGTGCTGCCCGGCAGCGATCACCGGTTGTTCTGGTCGCTGTCCTTCGCCGTCACCGCACCCACCTGGCTCGTCATCGGCGGGTTCTGTGAGGACTACTCCGGCTATGGCGGCGAGGACACCGATTTCGCCCAGGCAGCTGCTGCGCGCGATGTGCCGCTGCGATGGGTCGGCGGCGCCGAGGCGTTTCACCAGTATCATCTCGTGAGCGATCCACCCGTCGAGCATGTGCGCGATATCGTCCGCAATGCCCGAATCTTCCAGCGGCGCTGGGGCTGGCTACCCATGCAGGGCTGGTTGGAGAAGTTCGAGGCGCGCGGCCTCATCACCAGGGACGCCGACGGCCATCCCCAGCTCTCCGGCGACGAGTCACACTGATGCCGGAATGGCTGACGGCGTTGCGCCGCCGCGCCTATCGCGGCAGCGGTCAGGGCCGCGACGCCGAGTAGTGGGTCTGGTTCTCGGCGAATTGCCGAACCGGCTCCAAGCGCACGGCCACACCGTTGAGCACTGACATACCCGCCAAGGTCTCCAGATCTTCTGGCCGGTTGGAGGTCAGCTCGTTGACGTTCACGCCGGGATGGGCATTCGCCAGCCGCCAGCCGCCTCCATGATGTCCCCACCCCTGCGGGATGGCGATGGTTCCCGGCCCGACCTCATCGGTGACCGACACATCCAGTTCGATGGCGCCGGTGGCCGAAACGACGCGTACCCGACCGCCGTCGGCAAGACCGGCCGCCGCCGCATCCGACGGATTGACCCGCGCGCGCTGGGTGCGGTTGCCCTTCATCAGGATCGGGCTGTTGTGCATCCAACTGTTCTGGGAACGCAGTTCCCGGATTCCGATGGCCGCTATTGGGAAGTCCACCGTGGTGCCAGGCGCCTGACCGAGTCTGCCCACCTCGGTGACGATCGCGGGCGGTGCCAGATCGACCTTGCCGCCGTGGTGAGCGACCACGTCGGTCAGCACACCGTGCGGTGCGTGCTCGGCCAACACGATGCCATGCGGATGTTCGCGCAGCCGAGCCGGATTGAGTCCGCCGCGGCGCAGCCCGAATCTGTCACCGTAGGGGCCGATGCGCAGCAGTGTGTGCATCATGCGTTGCGGGGTGATACGCACGCCGCACCGCCGCAACCACCGCAACACCGGGTTCAGTGGCGCGAGGGCACCGGCGGCGAAGAGCGACAGTCCCATTCGTTCGGCTAGGTCCTCGAAGACCTCCCACTCGGGGCGTGCCTGCCCGTATGCGGGCACCACCGGTTCGGCGGACTGCAGGAACACCGTCGGACAGCAGGCCGCGTATGCCATCGGCAGGTCGTCGCGCTCCAGGAAAGTGGTGGCGGGCAGGATGTAGTCGGCGTGCCTGTTGGTCTCGTTGACGTACAGATCGAGGGAGACCAACAGATCCAGATCGCCCAGCGCGGACTGCAAGGCGGCGCTGTTGGGCACCGACAGCAGGGGATTGCCCGCGAGCACGAACAAGGCTCGCAGTTGTCCCGCTCCGCCGGTGGTGATCTCCTCGGCCATCAGCGCCGCCGGGAACGAGCCGAAGACATCCGGGAACCCGCCGATGCGCGATGTCTTGGTGTTGTAGCTGAACGCACCGGACTTCTCCCCGAGCTCCTCTACCGGGATCACCTGATGCGACATCAGCGCGCCGCCGGGGCGGTCCAGATTGCCTGTCACGGTGTTCAGAGCGTCGATCAGAAAACTGACGAGGGTTCCGTGATGGCCAAGGCATGCGCCGGTCCGCCCGTACGCCACCGCGCTGCGGGCGGTGGCGAAGTCGCGGGCCAGTGTGCGGACGGTGCCCGCCGAGATACCGGTGCGGATTGCGGTGTCCTCGGGCGGGAAGTCCGCGCACAGGGCGCGCAGGGTCTCTGCGCCGACGGTGTGTGCCGCCAGTGCTGCGCTGTCCTGAAGATTCTCTGCGAACACCACGTTCAGCAGCGAGAGCATCAACCAGGCATCCGAATCGGGGCGGACCGCGACATGTTCGTAGACCGCCGCCGTCTCGGTGCGGCGCGGATCGACGACGATGACGCGCCCGCCGCGCTTGACGATGCCGGCGAGGTCGTCTTTGATCCGCGGTGCGCGTAACGCGCTGCCATGGGAGACAAGCGGATTGGCGCCCAGCATGAACAGGAACTCGGTGCGCGGAAGGTCGGGGAACGGGATCTGGGTGGCGGCACCGTAGAGCAGCTTGCTGGCGACGTAGCGGCTGTTGATGTCCTGCGATCCCGCCGAGTACAGATGGCCGGCCCCGATCCGCTTCATGAATAGCCCCGACCACAGGCTGGCTGCGTACCCGAATGCGGAGGGGTTTCCGAGGTACTCGCCGACGGCATCGCCACCGTGCTTGTCAAGCACCCTTGCCAACCGGGTGGCGATGTCATCGAGCGCCTCGTCCCAGCTGACGGTGGCGAAGCTGCCGTCGGGCCGGCGCCGAAGCGGGTGCAGCACCCGGTCGGGATCGTTCTGGACGTCGCTGAACGCGATCCCCTTGGGGCAGGCACGTCCCTGGGAGAGCGGGTGATCCTTATCGGGCCTGAGCGAGAGCAGACGGCCGTCCTCGACGGTGGCGATCAGGCCACACAGCGGTTCGCAGATGCGGCAATAGGTGGTCTTCTTCTCGACGGTCACGCTGGCCTCCTCGGTCGCGGACTTCCGCGAGGTGTGCTGGCCGTCACAGTAGGCGTCCGGTGAGGAGGCGAGCAAGCCTCAACGTCTATGTCAGAGCGATGTCAGAGCACAGTGCCGCTGATTCGCCAATCGCCGTCTTCCTTCTTGAAGACAATCTCGCCGGCGACACGAAGGAGCTGTCCGCGCTCAGATGGATGTTGCAGGTCGGAGAATGAAGCGATGAGGTGGCCGATGGCGATCGCCTCGCCGACCGCTTCGACGGTGAACTTCTCGACTGCTGCGGGACCGTGCGCGTCGACAGCGGATCGTAGAGCCGCTGTCAGTGGTGGATCGGCGAAATCGGCTCCGCGATCTCTGATGTCCAATGCGAGAGGCGGTTTCGGGCGGCCGATCGTGAGGCTCTCGGGTACTTTTCGGTCGTTGTCATTGACCTCGGCTACGTAGTCTTCGACCAGTCGCAGCAGGAATGCATGCCTTCTGCGTTCAGTACGCTCGGCCGCGATGTCCACGCAGAGCCAGTATGTGCACGCGCCGGCAAGCATGGAAATCAGGGCTATCGCCACCAAGTGCACTGCGTCCTCCCGTGTGTCGAAGGGGACTGACCCCGGTTTGGTTGACTCCTGACCTGTGAGGATTCGTCCTTACTGGAAGGATCAATCTCGTGCCGACACCGTTTCCTGCCGAGTTCCGAGCTGACGTCATCGCCGTGGCCCGCAAGGGTGAGGCGCCGTTGCGCCAGATCGCGAAGGACTTCGGTATCTCGGAGGCCTGCCTGCACCGCTGGCTCAAGATCGCCGACCGCGAGGACGGCCGCAGCCAGCCCGAGTCTGCGGCCAATGCTGACGATATGGCTGCGCAGCTGCGCGAAGCGCACAAGCGGATCAAACTCCTCGAGCAAGAGGCCGAGGTGATGCGCCGCGCGGTCGGATATCTGTCGCGGGACGCCAACCCAAAATGATGTACCCGCTGGTCCTTGACCTTGCCGCCGACGGGATTCCCGTCACGGTGACCTGCCGGGTCCTGGGATTCTCCACTCAGGCGTTCTACAAATGGCGCAAAGCACCGGTCTCGCAGCGGGATTGGGACGACGCACATCTGATCA
>JBQEMX010000013.1:36870-47251 GCA_052044345.1 Mycolicibacterium sp. 22603 | reverse complement strand
CAGTACCTGTCGCTGGCATACACCGACAGACTGGTCGAGCTCGGGATCGCACCGTCGGTGGGGTCTCGAGGCGATAGTTACGACAACGCCCTCGCCGAGGCAGTCAACGCTGCCTACAAGACGGAGCTAATCCACCGCGGTAAGCCGTGGCGCGGTGTCGACGAGGTCGAACTAGCGACGGCCCAATGGGTGGCCTGGTACAACCAGCAACGCCTGCACGAAGCCCTCGGCTACGTTCCGCCAGCCGAGTACGAGGCCGCCCTCAACGGCACCTCACACACTGCGAACCAGCCGACCCCGGCCCTCGCAACCATGTAGGAACAAAACCCGGGGTACTTCAGCCATCGCCCGAGAGATGTTCAAACACCTCACCGCACCATGCCCCATCGATGACTACAGCGACCTGCGACCCACCCGGCAAGCCCAGAACATCACCCTGACCGCAGCCGCTGCTTACCTCGGCGTATGGCCCAACACCATCTCCCGACTCGAACGCGGCCTCAAACGCGACGACACTCTCGCAACCACCTACCGCCAATGGCTAAACACCCAGCTCATCGACGTCGCTTGACCTTTAACGCAGATAGGAGCATCAAGACGACCGATCGAGCATCAGTCCTGTACCGACTTGGCGATCGCCACACACTTGGTCACGTAGCGCTCGTCGGGGACGGTGTTCTCGGTGAGCTCCCACATCGCGTCGTGCATCATCCGGATGATCACCCAGGCCCTGGCTCGGTCGGTATCGAACCCGGCGGCATCGACCAGCGTGTAGAACCGCCGCCGCACCCCTTCGCGGACGTAACCGTCCAATTCGTCGAATCGATTGGACAGCATCGGAGCCAGCTCATAATGCGGGTCGCCGCTCATCGGTTTCGGGTCGATCACCAGCCAGGGCTCGCGGTCGGCGGCGAGCACGTTCTCGTAGTGCAGATCGCCGTGGATCAGGGTGCCGCCGCTGGCCGGGTCGCTCACCAGGTCGGCACCCACGCTCAACGCCTGTTCCACCAACCGGTGCGGCAGCGCCGCGCTGCGCGGCAGCTCGGCCAACTCCGCGTTCCATTTCTCGATGAATCCGACCAGCGGCCGCAGCTGGGGTAGGGCCGGCACATGTACATGCCGGTACAGTCCCGCCACGATCTCGCAGGCCTCGATGTCCCACACCTCGTTGAGATTTTGCTGCCTCAGACGTTCCAGTAACAGTGCGCGCCGATGCGGGTCGGCGCTGAGCAGTCGCACCGTCCCGACACCGCCCCATCGACGCAACGCCAGATGCTCGTGTTCGGACTCGTCGTCGGGAAACGCCACCTTGAGCATTGCCGGCACCCCATCGGCGGTCCGGACCGGAAGCACCAGGGAGCAGAAGCCGTGCAGTGCGGCACCGTCGACCGCGAGGTTCCAGTCCGCTAATGCGGCGCTGGTCCGGGTGGGTAGATCATCGATCCAGCGTTGCCATTGCGGGCCGCGGACGGCCATCGCGCGGACCCCGTCGGGCAGGTCGATCACCCTGTCGATGCTGCCACGGAACGGGGTGCGCCACTGTGACAGACTTATCGCCATGGCACAGATAACGCTCAAGGGAAACCCCATCAACACCGCCGGTGAACTGCCCGCTGTCGGCTCCGCGGCACCGGCGTTCAGCCTGACCGGTACCGATCTGGGACCGGTCGGCAACGACCAGTTCAGCGGCAAGGCAGTCGTGCTCAACATCTTCCCGTCGGTCGACACGCCGGTGTGTGCCACCAGCGTCCGCACCTTCAACGAGCGCGCCGCCGCCACCGGCGCCACGGTGCTCAATGTGTCCAAGGACCTCCCGTTCGCGCAGAAGCGCTTCTGCGGCGCCGAGGGCATCGAGAACGTGGTGACGGCCTCGGCCTTCCGGGACAGCTTCGGCGAGGACTACGGCATCACCATCACCGACGGCCCGATGGCCGGCCTGCTCGGTCGCGCGGTGGTCGTGGTGGGTGCCGACGGCAACGTCGCCTACACCGAACTGGTCCCCGAAATCGCTCAGGAACCCGATTACGACGCAGCCTTGGCTGCGCTGCAGTAGAGGGCATCGTCGACGGCGCCGGCGGGCTGAGCCTGCCGGCGCCGCTTGCTGTTCGGGCTCACCGGTCGGCCTCGAAAGAGTTCCGGTTAGGTCACGAAATGCGGCCCTGAATCACCGTCCGGTCACGGATACGTATCTCATTGTCGTTGTGCCACAGTTGGATTGGGTGTCCGCCCCAAGGCTCACCTAGATTGATCGACAGTGGGCGTCAATTCGGCGTCGACGAATGTGCCGTCCGGAAATGAGTTGACACTGGCGATGAGAAGCTTCTGTGCCTTCGTGCTCGGTCTGGCGATGCTCGCAGTGAGTCCGGGCGTCGCCTCCGCCGATTCCTTCAACACGCGTCCGGCGCGTAACCAGCAGGCCGTGGATTATGTGATCGCCCGCGCGCTGTCGCAGCGGGGCGTGCCTTTCGCCTACGGCGGCGGCGACGCCAACGGGCCCACCCTCGGCGTCGTGCGTGAGACGCCTCCCGACGCGGCCGACCCGGTGGCCAACCCCATTCCCGGTGGCGTGCCGGGGCTGAACTTCCCCGGTCTCGCTCCGCCTGCCGCGGCGACGGTTCCCGGAATGCCGGCCAGCCCGGCCGTGCCGGCTCCGGCCACCAATGTCGTCGGCTTCGATGCGTCCGGCATCATCGTCTACGCGTTCGCCGGTGTCGGCGTGAAACTGCCCCGGTCATCGGGGGAGATGTACAAGGTCGGTCAGAAGGTGCTGCCCGCACAGGCGCTGCCGGGAGACCTGATCTTCTTCGGGCCCGAGGGCACCCAGAGTGTCGCGTTGTTCGTCGGTAACGGCCAGATGCTGGAGACGGGGGATTCCGGTGTCACGGTGTCGCCGGTGCGTACCGCGGGCATGACGCCGTATCTCGTGCGCATCATCGCCTAGCCCGGCCCTCCGCTCCTCGGCGAGCANCGTGATTACGGGGGCAGAAGCGTCTGCTCGCGAGGTCTCAGTGCACCGGCACCGTGTTGTTTCGGTGCAGCACGAAGAAGTACGGCCGGCGTCCGCCCCGGTAATCCATGGCGCCGATGACGGTGTCCTCGTCGATCTTTCGGAACACATCGTTGATCGGCAGGTTGTCATAGATCATCGTCGCGCTGTCGACGCCGCGGTATCGGGTGGTGCGCAGTCGCGCCTTGGCCGATGTGGTGCGCAACGCCGGGCGCAGCGCCGAGATGGGTTGGACCATAGAGAGATTCCGGATGGCGGGGATCTTCGTCGCGAGACCGAGTCCACCGAACGCCAGCACCGGGTTCAGTGCCCACAGCGCAGTGCCGCCGTCCTTGGGGAACAGCAACGGGTGCACGTTCTCTTCGTCGATGAACTGCTTACCCCACCAGCCGCTGGCCTCCAAGAGCCCGTCCATCGGATGTGCGGTCGGCAATTCGGCACCCTGCCACGTGCCGAACATGAAGTCCGGCCCCACTGCCGGGGCAGCATCGAAGAGTGCGGTCGCCTCGTCGGTTGAGGTCGGCACCGTCGTCAGAACATCCTGAGCAAGCATGCCCCGAGTTTACTTGACAGGTGTCAAGTGCTCAATCGTGCTCGCCGAGCCCTCGCGCGTAACGTCACTGCGGTGCGATATCTCGTCGATGCGATGAACGTCGTCGGGGCCCGACCCGATGGTTGGTGGCGGGACCGGAAGAGCGCGTTGACGGCGCTTGTGCGGAGTGTGGAGGCCTTCGCCGAACGCGAGCGCGCCGAGGTGACTGTCGTGTTGGAGCGTCCGCTTGGCATCCATTCGTCGGTGATCACCGTGACGAGCGCCCCGGCGGCGGCAGCCAACTCCGCCGACGACGAGATCATCCGACTGCTGGATAACGATGAGCATCCGGAGGACATCGTCGTCATCACCTCGGACGCAACACTGGCGGCCCGGGTGCGCGCCGCCGGGGCGCAGACGTTGACCGCGGGCCGGTTCCGCGCTGATCTGGAGCGAATGATCGACGAAAATTAGGCGATGGCGGGGCGCACTGGGTACGCTGTCCTGGTACGTCGCGACTGTAAGGTGACGTGTCTGTGTTCGGCCGAGCCGCGGCCGGGTGTCAGTTCCACCCCATTGCAGCCCTGTGCCGGCGATCGCACACCCCGTTTCGACCGTGACCAGAACAAGTATCGGCGGTCGTACCCCACTCTTGGCTGCATGACGGCAGCCAAAGTTCGAAGAAGAGAGAACAAACAGCATGACTGAAGGAACCGTCAAGTGGTTCAACGGCGAAAAGGGCTTCGGCTTCATCGCTCCTGACAACGGCGCGGCGGACGTGTTCGTCCACTACTCCGAGATCCAGTCCAGCGGATACCGCAGCCTGGAGGAGAACCAGCGCGTGAAGTTCGACATCACCCAGGGCGCCAAGGGCCCGCAGGCCGTCTCGGTCTCGGTTATCTAGACCCTTTCGCACAGAGACCCCGCGGTACCCGATCACCGGGCCGCGGGGTTTCTGGCGTTCTGCAGCTCATGACCGCAAAACCGTTGTCGTTACCGGCATCCCACATCATGCGCCCGGCGTCGGCACGGGGTTTTCACCGCCGCGGGCAACATCAGTATGGTGTCGACAATGGCTCCCGATAACCCGGAAGACACCGTGCACAACCGTCTTCTGCGCCGCGGCCTCCGCGGCGCACTGCGCGGACGCCGCGATCCAGCCCCGATCGCAGGCCAGCGGCGACGCAGCACCAACAGGGTCGGCGATGTCCACACCCGTAAGGTGCTCGATCTGACGATCCGGCTCGCCGAGGTCATGCTGTCCTCAGGCTCGGGAACCGCCGATATCGTGGCAACTGCCCAAGATGTCGCCCAGGCATACCAGCTCGCCGACTGCGTCGTCGACATCACCTTCTCGACGATCATCGTCTCGGCGCTGCCCACCGCGGACAGCCCGCCGCTGACGATTGTCAGGGCGGTGCGACACCGTGCGACCGACTACACGCGGCTCGCCGAACTGGACAACTTGGTCCGGCGGATCACCTCCGGCGGTGTCACGGTCGAACAGGCTCATGATGCGATGGACGAGCTGAGTGAACGTCCGCATCCCTATCCGCGATGGATGGCCACCGCATGCTGGTCGGGTTTCGCGCTCGGTATCGCGATGCTGCTCGGCGGCACCTGGCAGATCTGTTTGTTGGCGGCGGTCACCTCCGCGGTCATCGACCGGATCGGACGGCTGCTGAACCGGGTGGGCACCCCGTTCTTCTTCCAGCACGCCGTCGGCGCGGCCATCGCCACCTTGGTCGCGGTGGCCGCATACCGGTTCGCCGAGCAGAACCCGACCGCGCTGGTGGCCACCGGCATCGTGATGCTGTTGTCCGGTATGACCCTGGTCGGTTCCGTCCAGGACGCACTGACCGGACACATGGTGACCGCCGTCGGTCGGTTGGGCGACGCGCTGTTCCTCACGGCCGGGATCGTCGCCGGAATCGTCGCTGGTCTGCAGATCGCGAACCTCGCCGGCATCCAGATCGAATTGCACATCGACGCAACTCAATCGATCATCGTGCCCAGCGGGCCGCTGAAAATCGGGATCGCGGTGTTGGGTGCGGCGCTGGCCGGGGTCTTTCTCACCTTGGCGTCCTACGCGCCCCTGCGGTCGGTGTTAACCGCCGGTGCCGCCGCAGGCACCGCCCAGGCCGTGCTGATCGGGCTCGGGCACGCACAGTTCGGTGTCGTCTTCGCCACCGGCATCGCCTCGGTCGGCGTCGGGCTGTTGGCCACCGTCATCTCCATCAGGCGGCAGGCCCCGGCATTGGTCATCGCCACCGCGGGCATCACCCCCATGCTGCCGGGCCTCGCCGTCTTCCGGTCGGTGTTCTTCTTTGCCGTGGACGAGCGGTATATCGACGGCATCGCACAACTACTTTCTGCGGTGGCCATCGCCCTGGCGATCGGTAGCGGAGTGGTGATGGGTGAATTGCTGGGGTCACCGTTGCGCTACCGCGCCGGTCGCGTCGGTGACTTCGTGCGGATCGAAGGGCCTCCGGGTCTGCGCCGCGCGGTCGGCAGGGTGGTGCGGTTGCAGCCTGCCGACAGTGCCTCACCGAGCGGCAACGCCGTGCGCGCACGCAGTGTCGCCCTGGAGCCGGAAACCACGGACCGTGCTGACGACCCGGTCGACGAGAACGGCGATCCGGATCCGCGTGAGCCGCGATGACGCCGGGTGGCACCTTTGCGCATCGTGTGACGCGTGAGCCTGGAGACGCTAGCCTTCTCGCAGACATGCCCGACGCCGTCACGATGCGGCCGCGGCATGACCGGAGAGGACGAACAGCGGTGATCACCGAACAAGGGCTGTCGGCCCTGCGACTCGCGGTTGCGGGCGCGCTGACCGGGTTGGCCCTGACGACGGCAGGTCTTGCCGGCGCAGAACCCCCGCCGATCCCACCCGGGCAGCCGGCGCCTCCTGGTCAGCCCGTGGTTCTCGGTCCCGGCGAGATGCCGGTGGCGGCACCCGCTCCGCCGCCGGTCGGCGCGCCGCCGGTCCCCGAGATCAGCAATCCGGTCTACGGCCAAGGGCAGACGCCGGGAGCCGGTGGTTACATCAGGGATCTCTGGCGAGCGTTCCAGACCGGCAACCCGATGAACGCGCTCGTGGCCGATCCGGCCGCCGCGCCCGGCGGGGCACCCCCCGGGGCCGGACCGGCACCCAAGCTGCCGCCCGGTTATACGTCGCTGACCGATCCCGCATCCTCGACCCCGGCCCTGGAACGCGCGCCCGGAGTGGGTGGTCCTCCGCTGCCACCGGGCTTCGTGTCACTGACCGACCCCGCCCCGCCCGCGGATGTCCTGCCCATCGGTGCGCCGGGCGCCGCACCCGCCGACGTGCCGCATCCGGCGGCACCGCCGCCACCCCCTGCGCCGGTGGGCCCGCCGCCGCCACCGATGATCATCGCCAACCAGTAGCGCTCACCGCAGCCCCGCGCGCCACTTGTCCAAAGCCCGTCGTTCGCGTTTGGTGGGCCTGCCCGCACCGCGGTCCCGTACCGCGACGGCGGACTCGACGGTGGCGGGGGCCGGGGGAGTGCGGTCGAGATAACAGGTGACAGCGTCGGCGGCCCCCACCCGTTTCTGGATCACCCGGGCCACCTCGACGATGCGGTCACGATCACCCAGGCGAGCCCGCACCCGATCGCCGGGCACCACCGGTGTCGACGGTTTCGCGACGCGATCGTTGACCCGAACGTGTCCGCCTCTACAGGCGCTCGCCGCGTCGGGGCGGGTCTTGGTCAGCCGGACCGCCCACAGCCATCGATCGATCCTCGTCGATTCCACGATTCGATGATCGCATCATCAGCCCGATCGGTGATTCACCCCGCGGGCGTCACCCGTGCCGCGGCGTAGGAGGCGGCCTCGTTGGTCATCCCGTTGAATCCATACATCGCGTGCGCCATGGACGGCATCGCCGCGGGCGTGCCATCGCAGATCGTGTCACCGGGGGCACACAGTTCGACGGTCTTGGACGCATACCGCGGTCCGATGGTCCCGATGGGTGCACCGAACTGATTGAGGAATGCCTGCGACGGATTGCCCAGCAGCACGACCGCGGCCACATGATCGGATACCTCGTCGGGAAGCGGACTCGGGAGGTAGGACAGGTATTCGCTCGGAACGCCCTGCGGTACCGCATCGGCGGTCACATAACCGGCGACCACCGCGCCCTGCGAGAAGCCACCGAGCACAACCCGGGTGTCCGGACATGCGGCTGCGGTCGCCTGAATATGTGAGCCTGCATCGCGCACGCCGTCGACGACGTTCTGCGCGAAAGGAATTCGATCATTGAAATTGCTGCTCGCCGGATAGTTGACCGCGTAGACCGCTACCGACTTGCCGGGTGTCTGGGCGCGCAGCGCATCGACGAAAGCCTGCCCGGTTCCGCCGACACCCGGTGCTTCGGACGTACCGCGGGCGAACACCACCTCTACATCGGGACAGGCCGATTCCGCGGCCGCCACGGGAGCCGCACCCACCGCCAGGCCGGCCGCCAGCAACGTGCCCGCGCCGAGAAATCTCACTGATTGACCAAGGCTCATCGGGCACTCCTTCGCTGATTCGCCGTGCCGGGGCTGGCAGATGACGACCTGCCACTCTGTACCCGTACTGTTTGCTACCGAAACAGAGTCACTCGATGAGCGGCGGACCGGAACCGGTCAGGCAAGTCGGCCCGNCCGCCGCCACCAGTCCGTTGACCGGATAGGTGACGTGCACCAGAGAGCCGAGCAGCGAAGCGGGCGATGACCCGTCGCAGATGTTGTCCCCGGGTGCGCACAGGTCCAGCGACCGGCCCGCGTACTGCGATCCGATGTTCGCCGCCGGTGCGCCGTACCGTGACAGCAGACCCGCGGATGGTTTGCCGAACAGCACCACGCCGGCAATGCGATCGGTGACCGCCGCCGGGATGTCGGAGGTGCTGACATAGGCCGCCACCGCTGCCCCCTGGGAATAGCCACCCAGGATGAATCTGGTGTTCGGACAGTTCGCTGCCGTCGCCTTGATCCTGGACTCGGCATCGGCGACGCCGTCGAACATCGTGGACGGGAAGACGGCACGATTGTCGAAGTCACCGGTGGCCGGATAGTTGACAGCGTAGGCATCGATGGTTTTGCCGGGTGACTGCGCGCGCAGTGCGTCGACGAACGCCTGCCCGGTGCTTCCGAGGCCAGGTGGTTCGTCGCTGCCGCGGGCAAATATGACTTCTGCGTCGGGACAGGCTGCGGCTACCGCGGCCGGGGGTGCACCGGTCGCCAGCGCCGCCGCCACCAGCGCGCACACTGTCGACAAGCTTCGCCCACGCCCAATCCCCATCTGCGGGATCCTACCCGCGATCCTCGTCCGGGACAGGCTGGTGAGCGAACGGGGTCACACCGTGGGGGCTCAGTCCGACGACGGTGCCCTGTCCAGTGCGGCAGCGACGAAATCGGCTGCCTGAACGGCCATTCCATTGGTCTTGTAGGCGCTGTGGGCAGCACGGTCCAGGCCCCCCGGTGCGCAGACCGGATCTCCGGACGCGCACAGTTGGATCGTTTTGGCGGCATAGAGCGGTCCGACGGTGATGGGCGGGGCGTTACGGTCCACCAGATTCAGGAACCAATTGTCGGGTGTGCCGAACAGCGCGACGGCGGCCACATGCGGCGCCACCGCCGGCGGCATCGGTCCGGTCAGGCCGGGAGGTAGTGCAAGGCCGGCCGGAACTGCGTCGAAGGTGGTGTAACCGGCGACCGCGGCTCCCTGGGAGTAGCCGCCCAACACGATTTTCGTTGTCGGGCAACTGTTCGCGATGTACTGGATTCGATTACCGGCATCGGTGATACCGCTGGCAGCTGCCTGGAAGTCAAGGGAGGCCGGATAATTGACCGGATAGACATCGACCGAGGCGCCGCCGAGTCGTGGCGTGAGTGCGTCGACGAAGGCTTGTCCGGTGGCGCCGACGCCGGGTGCCTCGAAAGTGCCGCGCGCGAAGACGATCTCGACGTCCGAACAGGCAGATGGGGCCGCTGCTGCTCGCGCCGCCACCAGAGGACTGATCGCCAGTGTCCAGAGCAGCAGGATGATGACGGCCAGATGATGAATGCGGTGTGATCGAACACGGTCGAACAGTGCGGAGTTCATGGTGGCCCTTCGGGTGCGATCGTCTTGGTCGATCAAGGATCCCGCATCACCGTCGGATGCACATTGCCGCAGGCGCGCATAGCCGATACCGGCTAGCACCACCTTGCCGGGACCCGGGCGCTGCCGGTTCAGACGCGCGTTGCGGCATATGTTGCCGCTTCGGTGACCATGCCGTTGGCGATGTAGGTCTGGTGGGCCACCGGATCGAGGCCGTCGGAACAGACCGCATCATTGATCGCGCACAGGTCAAGGGTCTTCGACAAGAAGTCGGCACCGATCGGCACGTTGGGCTGCCCGATGAGGAAGAGCATCCGGTCGTTGGGCTTGCCGAAGAGCAGCACCGCATCCACATGCTGGGCGATATCGGTGCTCAATCCCGAGGTGGTTCCGTGTGCGAATGAGTTGGGCGGAATGGCAGGTGGGTCGGCGGTGACCAACTGCGCGACGGCCGCCCCCTGGGAGTAGCCGCCGAGCACGATGCCGGTGTCCGGGCACTCGGCCGCGACCGTCCGGATGTGGTCGGCCGCATCGTTGACGCCGAGAACGACGGTGGGCCAGTTGTTGCTGGCCGGATAGTTCACCGCATAGCTCTCGACCGCCTTTCCAGGCACCTGTGCCCGCAGCGCATCGACGAACGCGGTGCCGACGCTGCCGATGCCGGGCGCCTCGTCGGTGCCGCGGGCAAAGACCACCTCGACGTCGGCGCAGGCCGGCTCCGCCGCGGCGTG
>JBQEMX010000013.1:0-36855 GCA_052044345.1 Mycolicibacterium sp. 22603 | reverse complement strand
GGCGCCCGATTGCGCTGGCGCGGGTGCACGGGAACATGAATATGATCATGCCATCACCCCGCGGGTCGACCAGACGTTCCGGGCCGCGCCGCAACTGAGCACTCGGAGCTACGAATTGACCCGGACCTGCAATAACTCTCGCCCCGCCTCGCGCAATGCCGCTCCGGGCATGCCGGCCGCGGATATGTGCCGATGAACGCCGTACTGGCGCGGACAGCGATCTTCGCCGATGTCGATGCCGAGGCGATGGAGACCCTGAGCGCAGAGCTGGAATGGATGAGCTTCCCGCGCAATCACACCATCTTCGTCGAGGGCGAGCCGGGAGATCGGTTGTACGTCCTCGTCGAGGGCAAGGTGAAGGTCGGTAGGCGCACCGCCGACGGCCGGGAGAGTCTGATCGCGGTGATGGGTCCCGGAGACACCTTCGGCGAGTTGGCGCTGTTCGATCCGGGACCGCGGACCGCGACCGTGGCCACATTGACCGAGGTGCGGGTCGCCGCGGTGCCGCGGCAGGCGCTCGGCGTCTGGATCGCGGAGCGACCCCAGATCGCCGAGCAGCTGCTCCGCGTGCTCGCTCGTCGTCTGCGGCGCACCAACGACGACCTGTGCGACATGATCTTCACCGATGTGCCCGGCCGGGTGGCCAAACAACTTCTGGATCTGACGAAGCGTTTCGGCCGTCCCGACGGCGACGGTCTACGCGTCGATCACGAACTCACCCAGCTCGAGCTGGCGCAGCTGGTCGGGTCGTCGCGCGAGACCATCAACAAGGCGTTGTCGGAATTTGCCAACCGGGGATGGATCCGCCAGCAGGGCAAGACCATCTACGTCATGGAACCGGCCAAGCTGGCCAAACGCGCCCGCTGACCCTGCGGGTCAGCTCATCGCGTCCAGGATCTTGATGGCGAACACCAGTGTGTCGCCCTTCTGGATGCCGGCGGCCGGCTGTCCCTCGGGGTAGCCGTCCTCCGGAGTCATGGCAACCGCAACGGTCGATCCGACCTTCTGGCCGGCGATCGCCTTCTGGAAGCCGGTGACGACGCCGTCGAGCGGGAAGTCCACCGGTGCGCCGGTCTGGTAGCTGCTGTCGAACACCGACCCGTCGCGGCCGTTGACACCCATGTAGCAGACCAGCACCGTGGCGTTCTGGGCGACGACCGGGCCATCGCCTGGCTTGAGCGTCTGCACCTGGGTTTCGGTCACGCTGAACGGTCCGTCGACGGTCACCGAGGGTGCGGCGGTCTCGGTCGACCCGATGACCGCGATGTTGCCCGTGCTGCCCGACAGCGTCCACTCGGGGGTACCGCCGGCCGGTGCCGGGGTGCTCGGGCATCCCTCGGACGTTGCTGTCGGCTGGACTGCGGGTGCACTCGGCGGGCTGAACACATCCGAGGCTGTCGACGAACTCGCCGCGGGGGCGTCGGCATCGGAACCGCAGGCGGCCAGGGTCATGGCGGCGGCCGCGGCGCATGCCGTCAGGGTGACAACGGAGGGCAGACGGGTGATGTTCACCCCGGTCACGCTACCTGCGGTGGTCCGTACCGCGACGCGTAGGTGTCCGGGCCCTGCACCGAACCACCGCGTCGAGCTCAGGCGTCGGCATGCCAATGATGCTCGTAGGGAACGTTAATCGGTTGCATCCGCCGGCACAGGTGGCCAGTCTGTACGTGGGGACACATAGTCGAGGGGGGGAGTCTCATGACGGGTTTTCGCGTGGGCGATACCGTGGCGGCGTGCCGTCGGCTGGAAGGTATCGACGTGCCGGTGGTGCCGGCGGGGACGATCGGGACGGTGGCGGCCACCACGGTGTTCGGCAATCCGAAGCGGGTTCATTTCACCGTTTCGGACACCTGGGGCACCAAACGCTTCCGGGTACGGGTCCGCCGTGGCGACGTAGAACCGGTGGATGTAGAACCGGTGGACGTAGAACCGGCGAACATCGACGTGCCTGCCGACGCCGATCGTCGGGTGTGATCCAGAACACGGTGGTGGGTAGCCGCGAGATCGGGTAACCGGGGGTTTCCACACCCCCAACCACCCGGAGTCGACGTGGCGAAAGTAGACGTGTCGGTGTCATCGGATCTGACACCCGAGCAGGCGTGGAAACTCGCGTCCGACCTGCAGCGTTTCGATGAATGGTTGACCATCTTCGGCGGTTGGCGCAGCCCTCCGCCCGCGGTCATCGACGTCGGAACCCAGGTGTCATCGTTGATCAAGGTCAAGGGCTTTCGCAACACCATTCACTGGCAGGTCACCGAATACGACGAGCCACGGCTGATCGGGATGCGGGGAACGGGCCGTGGTGGCGTGCACATCACGCTCACCATGGAAGTCGCCGATAACGAGCCCGGTTCTGATCTGCACCTTCGAGCTGAGCTGTCCGGTGGGCTACTCAGCGGTCCCATCGGAACGCTGGTGGCCAAGATACTGACCGCCGATGTGCGTAGATCGGTCCAGAACTTGGGTGCGTTGCGCTAGCCGCACTGCCTGCCGTGGGCTCAGAACGCCGAGAGCGCGTCGTCGAGCATGCGGTGGCCCTGCTGTTCGAAATCGCTGTCGCCGACCTGGTGCGCCCACACCGCGGTACCGATCGCTTGGTGGAGCGCCAGCATGGGCCAGCGGTCGGGTTCGCGGGGATCACCGCCGTAACCGGAGCGGAAGGCCGATTCCAGGGTGGGATCGGTACGCCACTGTTGGGCGGCGAGCCGACAGAGGTCGGTGGCAGCCGGTCGCCAGGCAAAGCGGCCGAAATCGATGACGCGGACGGTGTCGGCGTCCGCCAGCCAGTTCCTGGGTTGCCAGTCACCGTGGGTGGGCACCACCACCACGGGTCGGCAACGGTGATCACGCAGGATCTGCCTCAGCGCCGACTCGGTGCGTGGCGGTATCCGGTGCGGCTTGTCCAACCAGGCAAGCGATTTCGCCACCTCGTTGCCTTCCCACTCCGCATCGATGCGGTGCGCCACGTCATGCAGGGCGCGCAGTAGTCGACCGGCGTCCCGATGCGTGTGCGCGGCGAACTCCACCGCTGATCCCTGCACGAGTTCTCCCGGTAGATGATCGACCACGATCAACTTTGCGGCACTGTCTCGGTGCCGCAGTCGCGGAGCGTGCCCGGTGCGGGACAGACTCGCGGTCACCGTTCGGTAGGCCGCGATCTCCCGGTCGATGTGGTGGTCGGTGGGGCCGGCGGCCTTGATCACCATCCGGCCCTGCGGGCAGTCGACATCGAGTACGACGGTGCCGCGCTGGTCCCAACTCATATCGGCAAGCACGCGCGGTGCGGACAGCCAGTGTTCGACCAGATCGGCCTGACGGTCACTGAGCCTGCCACCGTGCCACGACTGCACGTGGAACACAGTATTGGTCGGCCGAACCCGTTCGCAAATGCGGTCAAGTCACCTGGCGGGCAACACCTTTGACTGGATGCACGTCAGGTTCCGGCGTCGCTGTTTGGGCGCTCCGGCCTCGGGTACACCCGGCTACCGCGATCTACAGCCCAGTTGGATCTGTGGCCAGACAGCCAGTGATATCGGTGACCGCTTGCCCCGGTTGCGGATCACGGTCCATCGTGCCAGGAGGCGATATGTTCACCCACAACAAAGATCTGCAGTTCGAAGTCCGGGTCAGCGAGCCCGATCCGCGTTTCGCGTCGTTGCTGATGGAGCAGTTCGGCGGCGCCAACGGCGAACTCACCGCCGCGCTGCAGTACTTCACGCAGGCGTTCGTCCTGCGCGAGAAGAACCCGAAGATGTACGACCTGTTCATGGATATCGCGACCGAGGAGCTCAGCCACCTCGAGATCGTCGGTACCACGATCACGATGCTGCTCGACGGTCTGAACGACAATTTGAAGGTCGCCCATGAGCGATGTGACTGGATGCCCGCGGTGGCCAGCAAGACCGGTAAGGAGCGGGCCATCCATCAGGTCGCGGTGAATCCGATGTTCCTCGTCCTAAGTGGGGGTGGTCCCGATGTCAAGGATTCCGCGGGCAACAACTGGACAGGGGCGTTCATCGATGCCAACGGTGATCCCACGGTGGATCTGCGCAACAATCTGGCCGCCGAGTCCAGGGCGAAGGTCGTCTACGAGTACCTCAAGCAGTTCACCGATGATCCCGGCGTACAGGACACGCTGACGTTCCTGATGACCCGAGAAATCGCGCACTACCAGCAGTTCACCGCGGCGCTCAACGAACTGCCGGTGAACTTCCCGCCCGGGCAGCTGCCCGGCGATCCGCGGTTCCAGAACGTCGCCTTCAACATGAGCAATGGTGATGGATCCGTCCGCGGACCGTGGAACGAAGGTCAGGGTCCGTGGCCGCAGGGCATCGAGTGGGATTACGTCGAGGATCCCGAGCGGCAGTGGCTGGGGACGTCGCTGCGCGGCAACACCGGCGCCGAGCGCAATCCCGACGGCCAACCAGCCGTCGAGGGTGACAAGCCGTTCACCCACGAACAACACGCGGCGACGGACTGAGTCACCGGATCGGCGAGGAGCGGACATGGATGCTTTGACATTCCTAGGGGAAGACCACAAAAGCGTGCTGGGCATGCTGGAGGTGCTCGACGGGGCGCCGTCCGGTGAAGGCGCACAACGCAGTGGCCTGAAGACGATGGTGACCAACCTGGTGATCGCGGAATCTCAGCACGAGGCCATCGAGGAACAGTATTTCTGGCCGGCAGTTCGGGAGGCGCTCGAGAACGGCGACGAACTGGCCGACCGCGCAGTCGAACAGGAGCAAGAGGGCAAGCAGCTACTCCAGATTCTGGAAGACGGTGCACCCGGCGATCCTGAGTATCAGAGGGCGCTCCAGAAGTTCGTCGCGCTCGGTCGGGAGCACATCGCCTTCGAGCAGGATGTGGTGTGGCCCAAGTTCGAAGCTGCCGTCTCGCGTGAGCGGCTCGGGGAACTGGGGGAGAAGTTGGAGCGGGCAAAGAAGATCGCCCCGACCCGTCCTCATCCCGGCACCCCGCCGAGCGCGGGAGTGCTCAAGACCGTCGGAATGGTGAGCGCGACCCTGGACCATGTTCGCGATGCGGCGACCGGACGGTCTGCGGACAACCCGCCGGACCCACAGGTGCACTGACCGACTGATCGACGAAACTCGTTATCGGACAGCATCTTATTCGAAAGGTACCGGGCGGCGCTCACCATCGATGATGATCGTCGCCCGGACCTGCGTGTTCGTTGATCGTCTTGACCGACCACATGTCTCTTCAGAAAACACAACGTTTTTCGCTGATTTCTTGATTGCTTCCACATAAGGGGTCACACTGAAACATGATGGCTGACGCTGGAGATTGCACGACGATGCTGCGAGCGGCCGGACTACGCGTCACGCGACCCCGGCTGGTGGTCATGGATGCCGTGCAAGAGAATCCGCATGCGGATACGGACACGATTTTCCATGCGGCCCGGCGCGTGCTTTCCGATGTATCCCGTCAGACCGTCTATGACGCCCTCGGTGCGCTGACCACTGTCGGGATGGTGCGCCGAATCCAACCAGCGGGCGCGACCGCCCGCTACGAGTCCCGGGTCGGCGACAACCATCATCATCTGGTGTGCCGGTCCTGCGGGGCCATTGCCGACGTCGACTGTGCCGTCGGCGAGGCGGCATGCCTGTCGGCCTCCGATGATCTCGGTTTCGAGATCGACGAGGCCGAGGTCATCTACTGGGGTCTCTGTCCTGGATGTTTACGAAAGCGCTCTTCCTGATCGCTACCACGACGTTGTGCAGCCCGCACGAAATCCGACGAAAGGCGAATCCATGTCCGACACCTCTGATGCCCGGCCCCCGCACTCCGACAGCAAGACCGATAGCGGCAGTGAGTCCGAGAATCCTGTCATCGATTCGCCCAAGCCGAAATCCCATGCGCCGCTGACCAACCAGGACTGGTGGCCGGGGCAGGTCGACGTATCGGTGCTGCACAAACAGAACCCGAAGGGTGATCCGCTCGGCGCCGACTTCTCCTACAGCGAAGCATTCTCAGGGCTCGACCTTCAGGCGCTGCGGGCCGACATGCTGGCGCTGATGACGTCATCGCAAGATTGGTGGCCCGCCGACTACGGCAGTTACGCGGGGCTGTTCATCCGGATGAGCTGGCATGCCGCAGGCACCTACCGCATCTACGACGGTCGCGGCGGCGGTGGTCAGGGCGCACAGCGCTTCGCGCCGCTGAACAGCTGGCCCGACAATGCCAACCTGGACAAGGCGCGGCGATTGCTCTGGCCGATCAAACAGAAGTATGGCAACGCGCTGTCCTGGGCAGATCTGATCGTCTATGCCGGCAATGTCGCGCTCGAGTCGGCGGGATTCGAGACGTTCGGCTTCGGCTTCGGTCGCGAGGACATCTGGGAGCCCGAGGAAGTGCTCTTCGGGCAGGAGGACACCTGGCTGGGCACCGACAAGCGTTACGACGGCAGCAACGACGGTGGGCGCAACCTGGCCGAACCGTTCGGTGCCACCACGATGGGCCTCATCTACGTCAATCCCGAAGGTCCGGAGGGCAAGCCCGATCCACTGGCGGCGGCCCATGACATCCGTGAGACATTCGGCCGGATGGCGATGAACGACGAGGAGACCGCGGCTCTCATCGTCGGTGGTCATACGCTCGGCAAGACCCACGGTGCCGCCGACGTCAATGTCGGCCCCGAGCCCGAGGGTGCGCCCATCGAGCAGCAAGGGCTCGGCTGGAAGTGCCCCTTCGGTACCGGCAACGCCAACGACACGGTCACCAGCGGGCTAGAGGTGGTCTGGACCGCCACCCCCACCCAATGGAGCAACGGCTACCTGGAGATCCTCTACGGCAACGAATGGGAACTGACCAAGAGTCCCGCCGGCGCCTGGCAGTTCGAGGCCAAGGATGCCGAGGCCACCATTCCCGACCCGTTCGGCGGTCCGCCGCGCAAACCCACGATGCTGGTCACCGATGTGTCGATGCGGGTCGACCCCATCTACGGCCAGATCACCCGGCGCTGGCTGGATCATCCGGAAGAGATGAACGCAGCTTTCGGCAAGGCCTGGTACAAGCTGCTGCATCGCGATATGGGCCCGGTGAGTCGTTATCTCGGACCCTGGATTCCCGAGCCGCAGCTGTGGCAGGATCCGGTACCCGCGGTCGATCATCCGTTGGTGGAGGAGTCCGATATCGCGGCCTTGAAGACCAAGGTGCTCGAATCCGGGCTGTCGGTGCCCCAGTTGGTGAAGACCGCGTGGGGCGCTGCCTCGAGCTTCCGCGGTACCGATAAGCGCGGTGGCGCAAACGGTGCACGTATTCGACTCGAACCGCAGCGCAATTGGGAAGCAAACGAACCCTCCGAGCTGGAGAAGGTGTTGCCGGTGCTGGAGAAGATCCAGCAGGATTTCAACGGCGCCTCCGATGGCGGGAAGAAGATCTCGCTGGCCGATCTCATCGTGCTGGCCGGATCCGCGGCCGTCGAGAAGGCGGCACAGGACGGCGGATTCGACGTGACCGTGCATTTCGCGCCCGGGCGCACCGACGCCACCCAGGAGAACACCGATGTCGAGTCCTTTGCGGTGCTGGAACCTCGGGCCGACGGCTTCCGTAACTATGTCCGGCTCGGCGAGAAGACGGCGCTGGAGCAGTTGCTGGTCGACAAGGCCTATTTCCTGGATCTGACCGCTCCGGAGATGACCGTGCTGATCGGTGGGCTGCGTACCATCGGCGCGAATCACGGCGGGACCAAGCACGGTGTGTTCACCAGCCGGCCGGGAGCACTGACGACGGATTTCTTCGTCAATCTGCTCGACATGGCGACCGAGTGGAAGGGTTCGGAATCGGCCGAGAACGTCTACACCGGATACGACCGCGCGACCGGCGAGGTCAAGTGGACGGCGACCGCCAACGATCTCGTGTTCGGGTCCAACTCCGTGCTGCGGGCGATCGCCGAGGTGTACGCCCAGCAGGACAACCAGGCGAAGTTCGTCGAGGACTTCGTCAAGGCCTGGGTCAAGGTGATGAACAACGACCGGTTCGATCTGGACTGATTCGCCGCAGGATTCCCTACCATCAGGCGATGGGAGACCCGGAAGTAACCGCGGACGGACACCATATCGTCGTCAACGGGCGCCGCTGGCGGGCAACCGATCCGGCGATACCGCAGGACCGACGGGCCGAGCTGGTCGCCGTGCTGATGGCGTGGCGCCGGGAGGTGCGCCGCACCAAGGGCACCGAGGCCGAGACCACCTCTCGGGCCGGTGTACAGGCGGCGAAGGTGGCATTGGGCGAACGTGGTCAGCCGCCGTGGTGGGAGCAGTCCGAGGAGCAACGCCGTGCCCGCTGGCAGCGGGCGGTTCCGCAGCCGCCGCCGTGAGTCAGCGTCGGTAGCCGGCGAGCGCGTCGGCGGCGATGCGCTGATACGCCAGCCACATGTCGTGGCCCATGGCGCGGATCCCCGCGGCGTTGTAGTGCCGGTCGGTATCGCTGTTGAACATGCCGCGATCTCCGGGCACGAACGCCGTGCGGTGTCGGCGGTTGGGGGTGTCGCGGTGCACGGCGTCGATGGGCGGATAGTCCTTGCCGCTGCGCTCCATCTCCTCGGGGACCATGCCGCCGAGGATGATGGGGGTGTCCTTTCCGTACCGGGCGCGCAGATCGTCGAACAGTGCGTCCAGATGCTGCTGGTACTGCGGTGCAGACATCAGGGGTACATCGGACTCACCCTGGTGCCAGAGCACGGCCGCGACGGTACTGCCGGGTCGGTGCGTCAGTGCGGCGTCGATGGAGCGCACCGCTTCGCGATACAGATTGCGTCGGGTGTGAGTGTCCGCGATGTCCCAGGTGTAGCCGTTCTTCGGATGAAACGACGTGTCACCGCGGGCGCACGGAACGAGCAGCACGGCCCGGTTGGTCGCGTCCGCGAGAGCCTTGCCGAAGGTGACTCCGAAACCGACTCGCCGCGCCGGTGTTTCGTGGAACAACGGGTCGGCGCCGAGCACGACGGTGTTCTTCGACGGTCCGCTGTTGGCCCACTGATGTACCTGAGGGTGGGGCCGGTCGGCACCCTCGCGATCCAGCGGCAGACCCATTCCGTACGCATTCGATTGGCCAAGGATCGCGACGACCAGATACGGCTCATCCGGTGGGGTGACGGGCACCCCTTTCGGTGCGATCTGGCGCTTGACGGCGCATTTGAGTTCGAACGCCAGCCGCTTCCACAGCGGTGCATCACCGTCGGGATTTCTGGGTGTGCGCATGGCCAGCACAGTACAACTCACCGGTGCGTCGCACGCGCGACGGCGGTGTTCGTTCGGCATCTGCACCGGCGATGCTGCATCCGGCGTTTCCGAACGGTCGAGTTTGGGCAGTGTGAAAGCTATGACCGATAACGAGAAAGTCACTGTGGAACGAACCATTGCCGCACCGGTGGCGGCGGTCTTCGATGTGCTGTCCAATCCGCACCGTCATCCCGCCCTCGACGGTTCGGGATTCGTGCGCAGCGTGGATCACGCCGATCGAATTCAGAAGGTGGGCGAAGTGTTCACGATGAACATGCAGGGTGATCACATGGGTGGGGAGTACCAGACCGACAATCACGTTACCGGGTATGCCAAGGACAAGCTGCTCGCCTGGCAGACAGCGCCGGCCGGAACGGAGCCTCCGGGTTGGGAATGGTTGTGGGAGTTGGAATCTCAGGGGCCCGGCGAAACATTGGTGCGCCACACCTATGACTGGTCGAAAGTGACCGACAAGAAGCTGCTGGAGAAGGTGAAGTTCCCGCTGGTCACGCAGGGGCAACTCGATGACACGCTGTCCCGGCTGGCCACGGAGGTCGCGGCGTCCTGAGATTCGACGACAAATGTGCTCCACCATCATCCGGTGGTGGAGCACATTTGTCGTGCTTGCTGTCAGCCGCGCCCGGTCTTGGCCTGTAACTCCTCGATGAGGTCTGATGCCTGGGCTTTGGTGGCGCCGTCGGGGACCTCGACCCCCGCCTCCTGGGCCAGGGTGTGCAGATAACTGCGCTGCGGGCCTGTCATCGGTTCGTCCCCGGTGACCCACTCCGAGGTGTCTTTCTGGGCGTTCTCTTGCGGCGCTGATGCGGTGTTGTCATTCATGCACTCCGGATGCCCATCGTACATATGTTCGAAACGTGGCGNCCACGTTTCGATTGCGCTAGGGGGTTCCGACGCAGAGCGATCCGACGCACGCACCCGCACCATCGGGTCCTGCGCCCGCTCCGGCACCGGGAACACCGGCCGAGGCGCCTCCTGGGCCTGCTTCGGCACCGGCTCCCGGGACACCGGCGTTGGCACCGCCGGGTCCGGCACCCGCACTGGCCCCGGGAACGCTGGCGGTCGCTCCGCCCGGGCCGGCATCGGCGCCACCGCCCGCCGGCGGCATGGGGGAGGACGGCGCGAGGGTGGTGGTGGCCGCCCCGGTGGACGGCGTCGTCGTCATCGTCGACTCGGTGGTCGAGGTGGTGGTCGTGGTGTCCGGTGCCTCGCTGTCGGAGCTACAGGCGGTCAGCCCGCCGAAGAGCACTGCGCCCGACACGGCGGCCGCAAGCGGGAGAGTCCGGGCGATTCGAAGGACGGTCATCTGACGGCTCGATTCTGCTAGTACGGCCGCTGGGCGGGATCCGATGTCCAGCCCAGCGAAATTGGCGTCGGTGATTTACCCGGTTTCCCCGGTTCCTAAGCGCCGCCGTCGCTCAACAGCCTGGCGAGCCCGTTCACCGTCCCGAGGCCGTGGCCGAGGGGATAGGCGGCGCGGATGCAGTCGGTCACCCACCGCTTCGCGAAACCGACGGCCTCAGGAACGGTGTGGCCGTGCGCCAATGCTGCGGTGATCGCCGCGGCCAGTGTGTCCCCGGCACCGTGATCATCGCGGGTGTCGACACGCGTCGCGGCGTACTCGTGGAATTCGACACCGTCATACAGCAGGTCGGAGCTGACGCGAGAGGTACGCAGGTGACCACCCTTGACCAGGGTCCATCGGGGGCCGAGCGCGTGCAGGGCGCGCGCGGCCTCGCGTTGGCTGGCAGCGTCGACGACGTCGATACCGACGAGAAGCCGAACCTCGTCCAGATTCGGCGTGATCAGCGTCGCGGTGGGGATGAGCTCGGTACGCATCGCATCGAGCGCGCTGGGATGCAGCAGCGGCTCGCCCACATTGGATGCACACACCGGGTCGACCAGGAGCGGGACCGACCGGGTGAGGCCGGCGCTGCGCCAGGTGGCCACCACCGTCTCGATGATCTCGGTCGAGGCCAGCATGCCGGTCTTGGCCGCCTCGATCCCGATATCGCCGGCCACCGCGGTGATCTGTCCGGCCACCACATCGGTGGGCACTTCGTGGAAGGAGCTCACGCCGAGGGTGTTCTGCACCGTCACGGCGGTCACGGCCGAGCACCCGTGTACGCCCAGCATGGCGAAGGTCCGCATATCGGCTTGCAGCCCTGCGCTTCCACCCGAGTCCGAACCGGCGATGGTCATGACTCGGCGCGGCGTGTGGCCGGGCTCGGCCGGCGCTAGCTCGCTCGGGTCATTCATCCGTCGTATTCATCTGTGGAGGGGCAGGGCGAGGATGACATTAGCGGCCCTTCGCATGAGCGTCGGAGAATGGTCACACAACATCGGTCATCGCGAGCAACCTGTCTCGGGCCAACGCCAGGTCGTCCTCCGTCCCGTTTTGGGTCACGCCGGCCGTTGCCGCCACCCAACCGGTCAGTAGTGACCGCTTGGTCTACGCTGTGCCTGTGGTGGCACACCCAAGGGCGGCGCGCGTCTCGCGCCCGGACCGGCGCGCCGACAGTCGTGCGTTGATCCTCGACGCGGCGGTGCGCGCCCTGGTGGAGAACGGCTACAGCGGTGCCACCACCGTCGTCATCCAACAGTTGGCGGGCGTGTCGCGTGGTCGGCTGCTGCACTACTTCCCCTCAAGGGATGCACTGCTGGTAGCCGCTGCTCAGCACCTGGCCATCGAACGGATCGCCGAGATGGAACGGTGGTTCGATACCGCCATCCCGGAGGGTGGCGCCAGCGGATCCGCTCGCATCGAGTACGCAATCGGGTTGCTCTGGCGGACTTTTCGACAACCGTATTTCTGGGCGGCGATGGAGCTCTGGATCGCCGCACGTACGGATGAGGGTCTGCGGGACGGGTTGGCGGACGCCGAGCGCAGGCTAGGGCGGGCCATCGAGCATGTCATCGCCACGATGTTCGGTCCGGTGCACAGCAGTCACCCGGCGTTTCCCGACCTGCGCGAGCTGCTGTTCAGCAGTATGCGCGGCGTCGCGCTGACCTACTCGATCGGTGCGCGCAATGCCGATACTGATCCGCATCTTCGGTTGTGGAACGACATGGCGGTTCGGATGCTGATGGATTCCCGAGGGCTGTAACGGTTTATAACGGTCAGCTGTGACTGTTATTGTGATGTGGTGATCGAACGCACTCAAGACCGCATGACGCACGACGTCTGGTTACCCGAGGAGATCGTGCGAGTTCGCCAACTGGCCCGCGAGGCCGTCGCTCGCGCCGTGGTGCCGTACGCCCGCGAGATCGGACAACGCGAGGAGTCGCCGGAGAGCTTCCCGTGGCAGGCCTTCCGGGGTCTTGCCGACGAGGGCCTCTTCGGAGTCCCGTTCGAGGCGGATTTCGGTATGGGTCTACAGCATCCGATGCTGGGCACGTGCACCGTGACCGAGGAGATCGCGTACCACTCTTCGTCGCTGGCGGGCGTCTTCGACGGCCAGTGCATACTGGTGCCGCAGACCCTGACGTTCGCCTCGCCCGAACTGCGTGCCCGCCTGATCCCCGAATTGGTCAGCGGCCGCCTTGCATTCGCCTTCGCGACCACCGAGCCCGATACCAGCTCGGACCTGACCGCCGCTCGCCTGCGCACCGTGGCCGAGGAAACGTCGGACGGATTCGTCGTCAACGGCCGTAAGCGATGGATCACCAACAGTGTCGCCAGGGGCTGGGTGTCGGTGCTCGTACGGGCCGGCGAGGGCAGTGATCGGGCCACCATGCTGCTTGTCGACCTCTCGTCACCGGGAGTGCGGATCGGCACACCGGATCTGAAGATGGGCCACCGTGGCCAGATCACCGCGGACATCGAGTTCACCGACGTATACGTACCCCGTTCGCAGCTGCTGGGCGAAGCAGGCGGCGGGATGGCGGTCGCACTGTCGGCCCTGGTGCGTGGTCGCATCGGGATCGGTGCCGCCGGTGTGGGTGTCGCCCAGGCGGCGGTGGACCTGGCCGTTGATCGACTGCGCACCCGACAGGTGTTCGGTGCCCCGTTGGGCGCGATGCAGCACTGGCAATTCGTGATGGCCCAGCGCGCCACCGAAATAGAGTGCGCCCGGACGCTGTACCAGAAGGCCGCGACGCTGGTCGATCGCGGTGACCGAACCGCCGAGCCGGAGGCTGCGATGGCCAAGGCCTACGGGACCCGACTGGCCAACGACGTTGTGCGAGAGGCGATCCAAATCTATGGTGCACTCGGGTTCGCCCGCCAGGTCGGTGAGACGGGTGAGGCGGTGCGGCTCGAGGAAATGTACCGTGACGCAAAGATCCTGGAGATCTTCGAGGGTGCCAACGAGCTGCAGCAGTGGATCATCGCGCGGCGACTGATCGGCCGCGACATCACGGGCTGATTGCGATCACCCGTTGTCGCGCCAGGCGAGCACCTGCTTGAGTGCCGCCAGATCGTAACCGTCATCGGCGGTGAGTTCGGTCTGGAACAAGGTGACGCCTGCCTCGTGGAAGGCATCGGCGCTGTCCGGGTCCTGCCATAGCGTCGACCGTTCGATATCGGTACCGTCGCGGCCGAAACTTGCCGCCAGTTCGTCGACACGCTCGCTGGACCGGCGAAAGCCGTCCAGGTCCTGGAATGCGTGCCAGATGTCGGCATGCCGGGCGACGGCGGGCAGCGAACGCTTAGGGCCGGTGCCGCCGATGAGGATGGGAATTTCGCGCACCGGCGGCGGCACCAAGGCCGCAAGCCGGCGTTCGATACGGATCAGGCTCTCGTCGAACAGGTCGAAGCGAGAACCGAAGGTGCCGAACTCGTAACCGTAGGTGGTGTAATCCTTTTCGTACCATCCTGCACCCAGGCCCAGGATGAGGCGACCGCCGCTGATGTGGTCGACGGTGCGGGCCATATCGGCAAGCAGGTCGGCGTTGCGGTATCCGACGCCGGTGACCAGCAGCCCGATCTCGGCATGCGAGGTGATTTCGCCCCATGATGCCAGTGCGGTCCAGCCTTCGAAGTTCGCGACGTCGGGCTGCTCGTCGAACATCACGGGCTTACCGTCGACGATGCCCTTCATGGCGGGCCGGTGGAAGTGGTCGTAGCCGAAGATCACGTCGACACCGAGGTCGTCGGCGGCCACCACGGCGTTTCGCCACGTGCGGTAGTCGGGTGTACCACCGGGTTGTACCTGGACGGCGACGCGGACGGGACGGTTCATGAACACTCCAGAGTCAGGGGAGGAGGACTCTTGAGCCAAGTACGACCGCGGCTGGGTTTATTCCAGGATGGCTCTCGCGGCTCGCTCGGCGATCAACATCACCGGCGCGTTGGTGTTCCCGGACGTGATCGTCGGCATCGCCGAGGCGTCGACGACCCGCAGACCGGCGACTCGGTACACCCGACAGTCGGTGTCCAGCACTGTGGAGCTCGACCGCGGTCGGCCGTGGGCATCGAAGGCGCCCATGGCGCAGGTGCCGACCGGGTGGAAGATCGTGGTGCCCAGTTCCCTGGCCGCCTGTTGCAGGTCGTCATCGCTGACCCGTTGCGGGCCGGGGAGCAACTCCTGCGGACGGTAGGGCGCCAGGGCTGGCGCCGCCATGATGGTGCGCGTCATCCGCAGGCCCTGCACGGCGGCGCGCAGATCGTCGTCGGTGGACAGGTAGTTACACGAGATCTTCGGATAGGTCAGGGGATCCGCACTGTTCAGGCGCACGTGGCCGCGAGAGCTGGGGCGTAGATTGCACACTGACGGCGTGATGGCTCCGAAGCGGTGCAGCGGTTCGCCGAACTTAGCCAACGACAATGGCTGCACATGCCACTCCAGATCCGGACTCGTGCGGCTCGGGTCGCTGGTGGCGAAGGCCCCGAGCGTCGACGGCGGCATGGTCATCGGACCCGATCGGGTCACCAGATACTGCAATCCCATGCCCGCCCGGGTGAACAGGTTGCGATAGAGCGTGTTGACCGTGCGGGCGCCCTGGACCCGGTAGACCGTTCTGAGCTGAAGGTGATCCTGCAGGTTCTCGCCGACGCCGGGGAGGTCGACGCGCGGCGGAACGTGATGGGCCGTGAGGAGCCCGGCCGGACCCAGGCCGGAGGCCTGCATCAGGTGGGGGGATCCGATGGCACCGGCGCTGAGGATCACCTCCCGCCGGGCCTGTGCGTCGACGTACCGGCCGTCTTTGATCAGCCGTACGCCGGTGGCCCGATGCTTGGCGGTGGTCCACGCGCCACGTCGCATGCTGGCGGGTACCTGCTCGTCGGTCAGCAGTTGCACTGCTTGCGTTTCGGTGTAGATCGTGAGGTTCGGCCGGCGGGCGATCGGATGGAGGAACGCGTCGGCCATCGACCAGCGTCGTCCCCGGCGCTGGTTGACGTGAAAATACGCGCTTCCTGCGTTGTCCCCGCGATTGAACTCCTCGATGGGGGAGATGCCCACCTGGGCGGCGGCAGCCTGCCAGGCGTCCAGGATTTTCCAGCGCACCCGCGGTCGCTCGACACGGATCTCACCACCGGCACCGTGGAATTCATCGGCGCCGCCGAAGTAGTCCTCCAGCTGCTTGTAGATAGACAGCGTCTGGCCGGCAGATTCCGGACCGCCCCACAGCCATCGGTCATCACCGGTCGCCTGCGCCCACGAGACGTAATCGCTGGCCTGTCCGCGCATATGGATCATGGCGTTGATCGACGAACAGCCACCTATCACGCGGCCGCGCGCATAGATGATGCTGCGGTCCGCCAGGCCCGGATCGGCCTCGGTGGTAAAGCACCAATCGGTCCGCGGGTTGGCAATGGTGTAGAGGTAACCGACCGGGATCTTGATCCAGAACCAGTCGTCCTTACCACCGGCCTCGACCAACAGCACGCGATGATCGGGGTTGGCGCTGAGCCTGTTCGCCAGCAGGCAGCCGGCGCTGCCCGCACCCACGATGACGTAGTCGAATTCGGCGGCGCCGGTCATGTGTGTAGTCGTTCCTCCCGTACATATTTTGTCGGGTCCAGTGTGGGCGATGCGGACCCGGCGTGCGTGGGCATTCTGACGAATGCCGTCGGCCACCAGAACCATCGGCCACACAACCGCGCGATGGCCGGAACCATCAGGGAGCGAACGATCAGCGTGTCTATCACCAGTCCGAACGCGACGGTCGTGCCGATCTGGGCGATATTGGTGGCCGAACTGCCGAGCATCGCGAACATGGTGGCCCCAAAGGTGAGGCCGGCGGTGGTGACCACGCTGCCGGTGCCCACCATTGCGCGGATCAGACCGGTGCTCGTACCGGCGGCCATCTCCTCTTTCATCCGGCTAACCAGCAACATGTTGTAGTCGGCACCGACCGCCACCAGAAAGGAGAATGCAACCGGCGCCACTGCCCAGTGCAGGGGGTTGCCCACGAGGGTCTGCCAGACGAACACGCCCAGCCCCAACGCCGCCAGATACGAGATCCCGACTGTCGCGATCACCACCACCGCGGCGACGAGACTGCGCAACAGCACCAGCACGACGCAGAACACGAACGCGAAGGCCGCGACAGCGATGGCGATGAAGTCCTCGTGTGCGAAGGATTCGATGTTCAGTAGTGTCCCGCCGGGGCCACCGATGCTCACGGTCGAACCCTGCAACGAGGTTCCTTTGATCGCACCGAGTGCAGCAGGTATCACGCGCTCACTCAAATCCATTGCCTGACGGCTGAATCCCTCGATCTCGGGGGTCACCACCATGCGGGTCACGGTGCCGTCGGAGGAGAAGAAATAGGGAACTGCGCTGCGGAACAGCGGGCTGTCGATGGCTTGGGCGGGTAGGAAGAACCCGGTGGACGGTGCGCCCGCGGCGTAGGAACGGCTCACCTCGTCGAGAAATGCTGTGATCTCGGTGGTCTGCGGGATGAGCGCTTGCAGACTGCTCTTGAGCGGTTGGATCACCTGCCGCACTTGTGCGATCGCCGAGGTGATGGCCGGGATCTGCGATGCCGCGTGCGGAAGCGCAGCGGCGGCTGCGGCGGTGCCCTGTTCAACCTTGGCAGACAACTCGTCGAGTCCGCGGACGTCATCGATCAGCGAGAACCCGGTCAACGCGCCCTGACAGACCTCGATCGACTGGCACTGTGGAAGCCCCCTGAGAACATCGACAGCGGGCTGGCTGGCATCCTGCACGATGGCCAGCTTCGAGGTCAGGTTCACGGCGTCGGATTTCAGGACGGTCATGGCGGAGACCACAGCGCTGGCGCCGCTCTGCCCTTGGGAGAGGGCGCTCGAGAGTGCCCTGGTCGACCCGTCGAGGCCATCGAGGGCGGCTTCGACGGCCTCGATGTCACCCAAACGGGCATTCAGCAGTGCCGCGCTCTGCTCGATCCGGCTGCCGATGTAGCCGGCCTGATTTGCCAAAGTGCCTTGGGCGATCGGCGCCTTCAATGGTCTTGTCATGCCTTGGACGGCGTCAATACCGTCCAGCCCGGCGATGGCGGCGGTCAACCGTTCCAGGGCGATCAGGTCGGCCGGATTGCGCATGTCGTGGTCGGCTTCGACGATGACCACGCTGGGCGCCATCACATTGGGCGGCAGGTGGCGGTCCGCCGCCGCGAACCCCACATTGGCGGGGGAATCGGTGGGCTGCGCGCGCCGTTCGTCGTAGCTGGGCCGGTACATCGGCACGAAGGCGATCGCGATCAGCAAGACGGCGGTGGCTCCGGTCAGCACCGGCCCCGGCCACCGCACGACCGTCGTGGCGATGCGTCGCCATCGGCGGGCAGAGCCGTCGCCACGGGGCTCGACGTATCCCATTCGGATCAAAATCGCGAGCAGAGCGGGTCCCAGTGTCAATGCCGCACAGAGTGTTACGACAATGGCAATGGTGCAGGGAAGTCCCGACGTGCTGAAAATCGACAGCCTGGTGAGCGTGAGACACGCCATCGCGCCGGCCACCGTCAGTGCCGAGGCGATGATGATGTGTGCGACACCGCCGAGTGCCGCGTAGAAGGCCGTCTCGGAGTCCAGTCCGCGACGGCGGCCCTCCTGGTAGCGCCCCACCAGGAAGATTCCGTAGTTGGTGCCGGCGCCCAGTACGACGACGGCCGACAGTGCCGCGGCGAAAATCGACACGCTGATCCATTCCATCTGACTGAAGAGGGCGATCAGCGCCCGGGCACCGCCGAGGCTTGCAGCGACCGTGATCAGCGGCACCAAAGCCGTGACCAGCGAACGATAGACCGCCAGCAGCACGGCGGTCACCAAGACGGAGCACAGAATGATGAGCCGCAGTATCGAATCAGAGATGGCCACCAACTCGTCGTTGACCACGGCCGATGGGCCGGTGATGTGCGCAGAGATGCCCTCGGGCGCGGGTACGCCCGCGATGATGTCGCGCGCGGCGCGGGTGGACTCCATGGCGGCCGCGGTGCCCATGTTTCCGGTGAGATTCACCAGCGCATAGGCCGCTCTGCCGTCGGCACTCTGGGCGGCGGGTGCGAGATCGGGATCCGACCACAAGTTCATGATCGAACTCACGTGCCGCTCATCGGCGGTGAGCCCGTGGATCACCGCGTCGTAGTAGTCGCGTGCCGGCCCGTCCAGCGGCTGTTGGCCCTCGACGAGCAGATACACAAAGTTGTTACTGCCGCCGCCGCCGAAGTGATCGCCCATCTTCACCAGCGCCTGCACCGCGGACGCTTCGTCGGGGAGAAACGACTTCGCGTGCTGGTCGATCACCGTTTCCAGTTGTGGCACGGCGATGTTGAGGGTGCCCACGATGATGAGCCAGCCGAGCACGATGGGCAGTGACGCTCCGTAGAGCACTCGGGCCCACCATGGACGGCCACTCGCAGCGGTGCGGATGTCGTTCACGCGCAGGGGGTGTCGCAATTCGCCGACGAGACCGCGGAGAGCCTTGGGAATGGTCACGGGTCAGACCGCCGGCACCGAGCAGTTGACCACGGCGGCGTTCGCCGAGGCCTCACGAAGGACTCGTGAATGTCCGTCGACGGAGATCTCGCAACGCAGACGGCTGCCGCCGGTTTGAGCGGCGAGGCCGACCGCTGCGGTCAATGTCCGCACAGGGGCCTGGGTGCGCCAGGGTAGGGCCACGTCGATATCCACGACGCTCCCGTCTGGGGCGAGGTAGGACACCGCGGCGTGGCGACCAGGATCGCCCTCCAGCCGGTACTCGACGAGCCGGTGTCGGGGTGCGGCCATCGCATGCGGTGTTGGGGAATGCCCGATGGCGCGGTCAGGAATATCGCGCAACCGCAGTGAGCCGATGACCGCTGCCGAGACGGCAATGACCCCCACGATGGTGACCACCAGCCATCGTTGACCATCCAGCATCGTCGCGCCTCCGTTGGTAGAACGATTGGTTTACCGGACGCTAGTACACCGATTGGTATAGTGACAACGACCTGCCACGTGTGATGGCCATCACGAAAGGGGGCGTCACGGCGAATGGCCGCGAGCGACAAGCTCATCGAGAGCACCATCCACATGATCCAGCGCTTCGGCGTCGCCGGAACGGGGATCGCCGCCGTCCTCGAGCGTGCCGGTGTCTCCCGGCGGTCCATCTACCTGGCCTTCCCGGGCGGCAAGGCCGAGATGGTGTCGGCGGCGACCGCTCGCGCCGGCGCTGCGATCGGGTCCTATATTGCCGCGCTCAACGGTGCCGCCGATCCGTTGTCTGCGTTCGTGAACCAATGGAAGTCCATGCTGGTGGCCGCGGACTTTGCGGCGGGCTGTCCCATCGTCGCTGCGGCGTTGGGGCGCAGCGACTCGCCCGAGGCTGCCGAGGTTGCCGCGACGGTGTTCGCCGAGTGGGCGCAGTTGCTATCGGTGACTCTGCGGGATAACGGGATCCCCGAGGAGGCGCGGGCCAGCCTGGCGACCATGGCCATCGCGTCCATCGAAGGAGCGGTGGTCATGGCGATCGCGAAACGCTCCACGGCACCGTTGGACGATGTGCACCGGCACCTGGTCGAACTGATCGATCTGCACCGCGGCCTCACAGCGGGCGGCAGGTCCTGAGGTAGCTCAGGAACGACGCCTGCATTCCAGTGACATGAGTCTCGCGCAAGATCTCGGCACTGACGCCGTCGCTGGGGAGTAGTCGATGAAGGATGTCTGTGACGTTACTCGCCAGCTTCTGGTAAACGGTCAATTCTCCCAACAACTCTCGCTCGTTCACTGTGACGTGTAGTCTTGCCGACGGCCGAGTGTTTCCCCTGGTGTCGAGCATGGCGAAGATCTGGCTATCCGCGCCGATGACGCCAGGGCTTCCCGCTCCGATGCTGTCGAACAACCCGGTGTCGGCAAGCCACGCGTACAACGCGAACAGGCCGCCGTAGGAGTAACCGAAGATTCCGTGTCCACCGGCGGCCGTGCCGTATTCGCGTTCGATGCGTGGATGCAGATCCGCGGTGATGAAGGCCAGGAACGCATCAGCGTGGGTATCGCGTAGTTCCGCAAGATAGGCGTCGGCCTGCTGGCGCGTCCTTGTGCCGTTGCGCACCCCCATCTCGACGGCGTCGATGAGCTCCGGGGCGATGGGCTCACCGGGCGGGACGAAATCTCGGTTGCGCAACCGATCCCAGTCGCGCGCTTCGTCTCCGGCGTAGCCGATGGTCACTTGGATGTACGGCTGAATCTTATGCAGCGGGTCCAGTTGGGTGACGATGAGCGGCGCCGTCATGCCCACTGCCCAGTTCCCGTCGAGGACGTAGACGACAGGTGCACCCGCGGCCTGGGTGTAGCCCGGTGGGGTGGTGACCCACACGCCATAGTCATGGCCATTGCTGGAACGGATCTCGAAGTACTCGGTGTCGGGCAAGCAGCCATGCCACATCGAACTCATCGCCCCTCTTTCACGGCTCCGGCGCCGGTTGTCCGTTGGCTTTTGGTTTATCCAATGGATAAACTACTCGCATGACCGTGTCAAGCTCCGATCGCAAAGGTGATGCGCGCGAAAGGCTATTGGCGACGCTGCTCGACGTCTTCGGCGACGACTTCCCATCACCGGACATGTCGCTGCGCGAAATTGCCGACCACGCTGACACCAGCCATGCGCTACTGCGCTATCACTTCGGTTCATTGTCGGGAGTGTTGGCGGCCATGCTCACCGCACGACGATCACGTGACAACCGAGCGCTGAAAAAGGCTGCAGAGGAAGGCGGTTTCGATGATCTGGTCGCTGCCATATGGCGGGCGTACACCCGCCCGGGGCAGCTGTCTCGCACGCGCGGGTTCTTTCATGTCGCGGCACTGGCCGCCTACCGGCCGGGGGAGTTCGGTGAGTTCATCGATTCACTCGATGATCTGACCGAGATGCTGGCTTCGGCGGCCGAACGGGAGGGCAGCGGCACCGAACGCGCGCTGGATATGGCGACGGTTGCCGTGGGCGCGCTGCGTGGCATGCTTCTCCATCAGGTGCTCCATCCGGCCCAGCCCTCCGCCGGCAGTGTGCGCTTGATCGTCGACATGAGTCGAGGGCTTGCTAGGGGCTGATCGGAACGTCGCAGTCGGCCGACGATGCGGCGAACACATCGCCGAGAATCGCTCGCAGAGCGCTGATCCCGGGATCGTTGTCTACCCGCTCATGCCAGAACAACCGCACCTCGTAGGACGGCAGCGTCAACGGCAGCTCGAAGATCGTGATCTGTGAATGCTGCGCGTGGTGTCGAGCCAGTCGGCGCGGCGCGACGGCGATGCACCGACCGTTCTCGACAATCGGAAACAGCGAGCTGTACTGCGAGACCGTGAAGAGTATGTGTCGTGCGTGTCCCATTCGCCCCAAGGCATCGTCGATCTCTCGACCCCGGCCCGGGCTGATCTGAACGTGTGCGTGCGGCAGATCGACGAAGCGCTCGAGGGTCATAGGGGTACCGGCATGAGGACTGCGTGCAGACATCACGCCGACGATGTCGTCGACGAAAGCGGGTTCCGAATGCCATGCCGACGGGATCGTCGTAGGTATTCCCAGGTACAGATCGATCTCGCCGGTGGCCAGAGCATCGACCACGCTGATGCGCTCCAGCGGCGCGACCCGGATCCTGGACCGTGGCGCTCGCTGTTGGAGCAGGCGGTCGAGGCCCGGTAGTACCAGCGGGCCATACAGGTCGGCGAAGGCCATGACCCACTCGCGCGTCGTCGTGGACAGATCGAAATCGTCGAGGTCGCGAACGATTCCCTCCACCAACTGCAGCGCGGCGTCGAGGCGGGGCTGGATTGCCAGCGCTGCAGGGGTGGGGGTCAGGCCTCGTCCGGAGCGCACCACCAACGGATCGCCGAGGAGCACCCGCAACCGTGCCAGCGCATTCGATACGGCCGGTTGGGTCAGGTGTAGCCGGGTTGCCGCCTTGGTCGCGCTGCGCTCCTCCAGGACCGCCTGCAGGACCACGAGCAGGTTGAGGTCCACGCCCGCGAGATTCACACGATCAATCTCTCATATCAGTAATCATTATTGGTGCTGATGCCGTGTCGTTTCTACTGTCGAGATTGTCTCGGCAGGAAAGGACACCACGATGCGAGTACTCATCACCGGCGCCAGCGGCGGGATCGGCTCTGCCATCATCGATCAACTTCGCGGCAACGACGAGGTGGAGGTCTGGGCGACGTGCCGACATCCGCGGTCAGCGCAGATACCCGGTATCCACACAGTTTTCAGCGACCTCGACCGACCGGCGTCCATGCGACCGGCTCTGGAAGGTGTCGACTGCGTGTTCCTGTTCAGCTTCACCCGGCAGGAGGTGCTACCCGAACTGGTCGACGCGCTGAGCGTGGCCGGCGTGACGAAGGTGGTGGTGCTGTCCACCATCGACACCACCCGGCACGAGCCGTTCGTCGAATACAACAAGCAGCGGCACCTCGCCGTGGAGAATGCCATCATCGATGGTGGGTTCACCACCGTCTCATTACGGCCTGGGGCGTTCGCGCGCAATGCCATCCGTTTCTGGGCATCACAGATTCGCCGGGATCGGACGGTCGGATTGCCCTTCCCCGATTCCCAGCAGGCACCGATCGCCGACGAGGACATCGCTGCGGTGGCCGTCCGGGCGATCACCACCCCACACCTCGACGGCGCGAAGATCGTCCTCACCGGGCCGGACTCGTTGACCATGCGAGACCAGATCGGCCTGATCGGGGAGGCGCTGGGGGAGTCCATCGGCATCACGGTGCTCTGCGAGCGCGAAGCGCGCGCACTCTACGGCGAGGTGCTACCGCCGGAGTATCTGGATCTGCTCATGGGCCAGTGGGCATTCGAGACCACCGAGAGAGCAGTCGTCACGGATGCAGTTCGGGAGATCACCGGCCGCGGTGCGGTCACCTATCGCGAATGGGCGATTGCTCACCGCGAGGCGTTCGTGTAATTGCGAATAACGGAAATGCTCAAGCCACACTGCTCACGATAGCCATGATCAACCCGCCGACGGTGAGTATGCCGACCAGCAGTGCGGTGGCGATCGCGGGGCGACGCCGTTGCCTGCGCGCGTAGTAGATGGCTAGCGCGATGCTGGTGAGAATCAATGCCGCATAGACCGTCAGCCCTGCTGTCAGCGCCGCGGCCATCGCCGGGCTGGCCAGAGTCGCGTAATGCATCCGCTGAGCCTACGGGTGCCCTGAAGCCTGGCCTCGACCAGACCTCATCTGTGACTACATGTGTTGCTGCGCAAATAGCTTGGAGCCGGCGCACGCTCGGATGCGCCATCATCCAGGAGACCGACTGTAGCGTGAGGTATGCCTTTCGCCATCGATCGAATCGACCATGTAGTGATCAACTGTCGCGATACCGAGGTCACCGCTCACTGGTATGAGCGGGTGCTGGGCGTGCGGCGCGAGATCTTCCGCGGCGATCGCATCGCATTGCTGTTCGGTGGTCAGAAGTTCAACCTGCGCCCCAGCGGTTCGCAGGGATGGCCGACCGGGGCGGTGGATGCCCCCGGCTCGTTGGATCTGTGTGTGATCGCCGATGTGGAACCGTCGCAGATCGCGGCTCATCTGGCCGACGTGGGAGTGCCCGTCACCGAAGGCCCGGTTCAACGGACAGGTGCTCGCGGTGACATGACGTCGTACTACTGCGCCGATCCGGACGGGAATCTGGTCGAGATCGCCACGTACCGCAAGGCATGAGACTGTATGTGCGACATGGATTATGAGGCTGTCGACGTCAGCTGTACCGGGCCACGAGCGTAGCGCCGATCCGGGCCAAGTGCGCGCGAACGCCGGGCGGACCGATGATCTCGAGCCATTCGCTCAGCCACGCGAGTTCACCGGCCAGTACGTACTCGTCGGTGCCGCGGATGACCACCTCGATCTGGCCATCGGCAGTGCCGCGTCCGACATTCAGCCGTTCGCCGAGCATCCTGCGGAGTGCGTCGAGTCCAGCAGGCGAGCACAAGGCCTGCACCTCCAGCGGCATGCGCCGTCGATCGACTTCGTCGGCAATATCGCGCCAGCTTTGGGCAAGGTCGAATCCCGGCGGCCGCTGGACGGGATCATCGGTGAGTTCGACGGCGCAGACGCGGTCGACACGGAACGTGCGTGGCCCCTTTTCGGTACTGCACACGAGGTACCACGTCGGTCGTTTGGCCACGATACCCAGCGGGTGCACGACCCGACTGGTCTCTGCGCCCTGACGGTCGACATAACCGAGCCGTACCTGGACGCCACGTATCAACGCCTCGTGCAACTCGGCCAGAAAGCGGGGCGGCCGAGGCTCCAGCTGGCTCGAGCCCCAGTGCCGTGGATCGACGATCAGCGATGACGCGGCCGCCTCGGCCTCTTCCCGGAAGGGTTCGGGGAGCGCACGAATGAGCTTGCGCAGCGCGGCTTTCACTTCCGGCGTAGCGGTCGAGGCGGGGCCTGCCACCAGAAACAGTGCGCGTGCCTCTTGCACAGTGAGCCCCGACAGGTCGGTGCGTGCGCCGCCGACAAGGCGCCACCCACCCCCTCGTCCCGGTACGGAATACACAGGCACCCCTGCTGTGCACAACGCCTCGAGGTCACGCCGAGCGGTGCGCTCCGACACCTCCAGCTCCTGGGCGATCTGAGTCGCGGTGACCTGCTCACGCTGTTGCAGCAGGAGAAGGATGGCGATCAGCCGGTCGGCTCGCATGCCATCACAATGGCACATAAAACCGGTCACAAGATGACCGGTTTTGGTCCGCACAATGGCGCCATGAACATCTCATCGTCCCGCAACAACGACCCCAGGCGTCTGCTTGACCGCGCCATTGCCACTGCAGGAAAAACCGTCGCCGACGTACTACCGCATCAGCTTGCCGATCCCACGCCATGCGCACAGATGGAGGTGCAAGCACTGCTGGCCCACCTCACCGGGGTGCTGGACAGAATCGCCGCAGTCGGTGACGGCGCAAATCCGCTGGCCGTCACCGATCGTACGGTGGCCGATGATTGCCATCTCGACGCGTGGCGGCAAGCTGCGGAGCGAGCCTCCGCCGCATGGTTTGACGATGCCGCGCTCGACCGGCACACGGTCTTACCGTGGATCGAAGGGGACGGCGCGAAGGTACTGGCCTCCTATATCAGCGAGTTGACCGTGCATACGTGGGATCTGGCCGCGGCCACGGGTCAGCAACCCGATTGGGATGACGTGGTGGTGCAGGCGGCATTCGACGCGATGCGGGGCATGCTGCCGGTGGACAACCGCCTGTCTCGCTACGAGGAGATCTCGGCGGCAAGGGGATTGGACGAGGTCACCGTACCGTTCGGCGAGGCAGTCCCGATATCAGAGGATGCTCCGGCCATCGAGCGGCTGGTTGCCTGGACGGGCCGAGATCCGCGCCGCTACCTCGACACCACGCTCACGATTCCGCTGTGATGCAGGGATTCGCCCCGGCGCTGCACCGGTCGGCGCCGGGGCATTGCGTGAGCTGCAGTGCGGGCACGGGTCAGCCCCAGCGGCTCTTCGACTATCTCGACGATCACGTCGAGGTCACGGGCCAGGGGAGCGGTTGCCTACGGCCCCAATGAATCAGGGCGTTTTCTCGCGATCGATCACCGTCAGTGCGCGTTCAGCCCACCGGATGTTCTCTTGTTCGAAGGTGATACCCCGCAGCAGCGTCAGATAGGGGCCGACTGCGGCGTCGGTGCCGGCCAGGTAGTCGTCCTCGGAACGGTCTCCGAGCATTCGCGCCTGCAGGTTTTGCAGGACTGCGAGTTTTTCTGTGGCCCAATGAATTTGCTTTGCGATGGCATCGCGCGTCGCTGTCACGTCACCGGCGTCGAGGCCCTGCACCATGACCAACAGATCATCGCGGATCGCAATGGGCGTGGGCTGTTCGCGGGTGAACGCGCGGAACGCTTCACGCCCGGCCACGGTGAGGCTGTAGAGCCGCTTGGCCGGCCGACGCCCTTCGGCGACGACGCGCGCTTCGATGAGGCCTTGGGCGTCCATGCGTTCCAGCTCGCGGTAGAGCTGCTGGGGGGTGGCGGTCCAGAAGTTGGCCACCGAGCGATTGAAGCGTTTGGCCAAGTCGTACCCGGATGCCTCACCTTCGAGGAGTGAGGCCAGAACCGCATCGCGAAGCGCCATGGCTGGACCTTACAGCACATAGTCAACAAAGTGATTAGTAGCTTCTGGACAACCCAACCCCGATGTGGTTACTGTCATCAACGATTACTCAACTTGATGACTATTTAGGGGGTCCGCATGCAGCGGTTCCGTCAGGCGGTCGAGGCGCGCGATGAGCAGGCGATCGCCGATCTGCTCGCCGACGATGTGGTGTTCACCAGCCCGGTCGCCTTTGCCCCGTATCCGGGCAAAGCGATCACCGCGGCGATCCTGCGCGCAGTGCTACGGGTGTTCGACGACTTTCACTATGTCCGAGAGATCACCGATGCCGGCGGCCGTGACTCGGCGCTGGTGTTCAACGCGGTCGTCGGAGGCAAACAGATCACCGGCTGCGATTTTCTCCACGTCAACGACGACGGTCTCATCGATGACTTCACGGTGATGGTGCGACCGCTCTCGGCGGCCAAAGCGCTCTCGGCGGCAATGGCCGAGCAGTTCGAACGCATCACCCGCGAGGCCATGGCCGACGACGCACTCACCGAGAGGGCCGCCTCCAGCGACACCGGCAACTGACCCGCCCGCACCGCATCACTCTCGACGATTGGAACACCACATGGCCTTCAACCTGGATCTCACCGGGGAACAGCGCGATCTGCAGAAGTGGGTGCACGGCTTCGCCGCCGACGTGTTGCGCCCGGCCGCGGCGGAATGGGATGAGCGCGAGGAACTTCCGTGGCCGGTGCTCAAAGAGGCGACCGATATCGGCCTGTACAGCTGGGATGCGCTCAACCAGTTCTTCGCCGACCCGACCGGCTTGCTGATGTGTCTGGTCGCCGAGGAACTCTTCTGGGGTGATGCCGGCTCGGCGATGGTGTTGTTCGGAACCAACCTCGCCCTGGGTGGATTGTTGTCCGCGGGAACTCCGGAGCAGTTTGCCGAGTGGGGCCCGCAGTGTCTCGGCGACAAGTCCGACCCGAAAGTCGGGGCTTTCTGCGTGTCCGAGCCCGACGCCGGCTCGGATGTGTCGAAGCTGCGCACCAGGGCCCGCTATGACGAGGCCACCGACGAATGGGTGCTCAACGGGCAAAAGGCCTGGATCACCAACGGGGGCGTGGCCGCGGTCCACGTCGTGGTCGCCTCGGTGGATCCCGAGTTGGGGTCCCGCGGACAGGCCACCTTCGTGATTCCCGAGGGCACCAGGGGGCTCGTCGGCAATCGCAAGATTCTCAAGCTTGGGCTGCGGTCCTCACATACCGCTGATGTGTTCCTCGACGATGTGCGGGTTCCCGGACACTGCCTGCTGGGCGGAAAGGATCGGCTCGACGAGCGGCTGGCGCGTGCGCGGGAGGGCACGCGCACCGGCACTCAGAACGCATTGAGCACCTTCGAGTTCACTCGGCCCATCGTCGGTGCCCAAGCGCTGGGCATCGCGCGGGCCGCCTACGAGTACGCCCTTGATTACGCCAAAGAGCGAAATGCGTTCGGCCGTCCCATCATCGACAATCAGGCCATCGCCTTTGCGTTGGCCGATATGCTTACCGAGATCGACGCCGCCCGACTGCTGGTCTGGCGTGCCGCATGGATGGCCGCTACAGGTAAGTCCTTTGAGGCAGGTGAAGGGTCGATGTCGAAGCTCAAGGCCAGCGAGGTGGCCGTGTGGGCCACCGAACGGGCCGTGCAGATCCTCGGTGGCGCCGGGTACAGCCGCGAGCATCCCGTGGAGCGGTGGTTCCGAGACGCGAAGATCTACACCATTTTCGAGGGAACGTCCGAGATTCAGCGGCTGGTGATCTCGCGGGCGATCTCCGGGATCCGGATTCGTTGACTAATTCTGAGTACTGAAGTCAAAGTGGCACAGCTGAATTAGACGATGTACTTCGTGGTCTGAGCCGCCGCAAATGATCGTTTTGTCACAGTGACGATAACGTGAGTGGGGTGTGCGGACTGTGCCTGTTTGAGTCTGGCCGCGGAGGTGCCGACTTACCTGCATCGGTAGTCCGCGGGAGCGACCGCGGACTACCGCCGAGCGCGGTCGACGGAAGTTCGCATGGCGATCGTAAGTCCGATATGAACGGGCACCACACCGAGCGGGTACGGTGCACCCCCTTATGCGTCACAGTGACAAATTAAGTTGGGGCGGCTGGACTTTCGGGACGGGGTATCGACCGACGGTGGGTAGTCCCGGAAGTGGTTCGGTCGATTTGGCGCTTCGGGACCGTCGAGAACTCGCAACGGCTTCTGGTCGTCAGCTATCGACAGGGACGCCGGCCGGCGTCAGGGTTCGAGTTCTAGAAGATAGCGCCTGGGCGTCGGATGGTTGGGTTGGGACACGGACGCCACATCCCGGCAGACCTGGCCACGTGTGATGTCGTTTGCCGATAATCTACATTATGTCAATTTAACCACTGCATACTGCATCAGATGAATCATGGCCTGGCAGCTTGCCGACCATCACCTCTCCCGTCGATTTCATCTGTGTCGCAGGACTTTCCGCCCACCGCCCCAGCGGTGCGGACTCGCGTCGGCTGCCGAGTCGGCTTCTCAGGCGGCCGCTCGGGCGACACGCTGACCTGGGGTCTTGACTTAATGATGCAACAGATGAATCGATGATTCATCTGTTGATACCAGATGGCAGGAGTTTCGGGTGGCAGTCGACGACGTCGGACGTGCATATCTCGTTGACGCGGTCAGGCCCTTGCACCCCGAAGAACAGACAGTCGCAGAAATGCTCCAGGGCTGGCGCAACCAACAGCTCAGCCGCAATCTGCAGTTCGAGACTATCGACGCCCGCATCAAGCGGGTGCAGCGCTTCATCGAGCACTCGAATGAGTTCCCATGGACCTGGAGCGTCGCCATGGTCGACGAGTTCTTCGGCGATCTTCGCAGTATCCACGGACTCGCCCAGTCGTCGATCCGTTCGTATCAGGTCGGCCTACGACAGTTCTGCTCCTATGTCAGCAATCCGGACTACGGCTGGGACCGCGTCTGCGAAACACTGTTCGGGACCCAACCATCCCAGGTCTTCTTCGACTGGAACACCGCTCGACACGTCCAGGAGAACGAGGCCCAACCCACGAAACGCGCATTCACCAAGCGCGAACTTCAAGACTTCTTCGATCATGCCGACGAGCAGGTATCTGCCGTCGTGGCTTCGGGCAGAAAGGGCTGGCTGCCCGCATACCGCGACGCCGTGATGTTCAAGATCGCCTACTCGTATGGGTTGCGGTTCAACGAACTGGCCCAACTGCAGACGGTCGACTTCGCAAGGAACCCCCACGCTAAGGAGTTCGGAAAGTTCGGACTGGTTCATGTGCGATACGGCAAAGCGAAAAAGGGCTCCCCGCCGAAGCGACGCAGCGTCCTGACAGTCTTCGACTGGACGCCCGAAGTGCTGGTCGACTGGCTGGATAATGGTCAGCACCATATGGACGACGGGATCGACCTGTTCCCCAGCGAACGCGGGAATCTCGTCTCGGAAACCACACTCATCAGGCGGTTTCGCCGCTACTGTGACGATCTTGACCTCTCGCCCGGTCTCGATCTCCACTCGTTCCGACGGTCCTATGCCACGCACTTGCTCGAAGCCGGCTGGGATGCGATGTTCGTTCAGCACCAAATGGGTCATGAGCACGCGTCGACCACAGCGATCTATAGCTGTGTCAGCAGCGACTACCGCACCCGGACACTACGAAACGCGCTCGACTCTACTATCGCCGCGGCGCTGCAGCCGAGACAGAACGGCGACGCCGGATGAAACGCGATGTCGATTACCAATGGCGCCTCGCCGAGCTCATGGCGGGTCATCAGATGCACAACAGCACCGATCTCATACCTCGGCTGAATGAACGCGGGATCACGCTGTCTCGGCCGCAGGTCTACCGGCTCGTCCACCAACGACCCGAACGGGTTTCTCTGAAGCTCATCGCCGCGCTCTGTGATATCTTCGACTGCGGCCCAGACGATCTCGTCACTGTCACTGCTGCGGACGCCCGAAAGAAGGCCGTCAGTGCTGGCCGAGAGAACGTCGTAGAACTGAACAAGGCCATCCGCCCCAAACGCGCTCGGATCCTCAGCGATGACGATTGAACCGCTGCGCCGGAACACCGTTCGGGGACGACCTAAGGTCACCGACGGGTCAATGGAGTGTGCTCGTTGCCACCGCGAGATGCGGCGCACGGCAGCAACATGGCCAGACGGCCGCATCTGCAATTCCTGCTACTACGAAGCGACCAGCCTCTACGGCGACTGCCCCAGCTGCGGATTTCACCGCCTCCTGCCCGGCCGGCTGGACATCGGCGAGCAGCCGGTGTGTCGAGACTGCGCGCGAATCCGCCAGAACTTCTACTGCACGTCGTGCAACGAGGAGCGCCGACCCTACCGCGGCAACGTATGCGCACGTAGCAGCCTCCGCGAAGACCTTGAGCGGGCGTTCCTCCACCCGGACTCTCCCGCGAGCTTCACGCGACTCATCGACGCCCTGTGCGCAGCCGATCGCGCCGAGAGCATCGTCACGTGGAAACGATCGGACAAGGTTCAAGGACTCCTACGCTCCCTCGGAGAGGGCACCACTCCCCTCACCCACGACGGCCTGGACCAGTACGAGCCCGCGGGCCGGCACGTCGACCACCTACGGGCCATACTGCAGCACCATGACGTAATTCCCGCACGTGACAAGTATCTCGCCTACTTCGAGCGGTGGATCGAAGACAAGCTCCAGCCAGTCTCAGATCCCGAGATTGCCAAGCCAATAAGGCAATTCGCCACCTGGCACCACCTCAGGCGAATCAACGACTTAGCACTTTCTGGGGTTTCAACCCGAGGGCCCGTTCACGCCTCAAAGCAGGACATCACAGAAGCACTAAAGTTCCTCGAGTGGCTTCGCGCCGAACACGGACGAACGATAGCCAACTGCACACAGCTAGATGTGGACCTCTGGGTCACCACAGGTCCAACAACGCGGCACCTAATCCGGACCTTCATCATCTGGTGCAAAAAGATGCGGGTGAACCGATCAATCACGCTCGGACATCGTCAGGCCAAAACGGTCCGGGTTCTCACGCAGGACCAGCGACTTGAGTGGATCCGCGAGCTTCTGTCCGGCGACAGCGAATCGCTCCCCTATCGCGTAGCAGGAACGCTGCTACTGCTCTACGCCCAGCCACTCGTGAAGGTCGCAGCCATTCCAATGAGCAAGGTGCTCGTCGCTCCCGATGGCCTGTCGCTCGAACTCGGTTCTACTCCCTCACCTGTCCCTGAGCCATTCGCCGAGTTGCTCAGGAGCCACATCACGAACAGGCCGAACCTTCGTACAGCAGGAGCAGCCAATCCCTGGCTGTTTCCGGGTTATCGACCTGGCGAGCACTTACACCCCAACACGCTGATGGATCGTCTTCGATGGCTCGGTATAAACCTACTGGGCGCTCGCAACGCTGCGCTGCGCGAACTCGTCACCCAGGTACCGCCGCCGGTCGTGGCTGAGATGCTTGGTTACAGCGACCAAATAGTAATTCGACACGCTTCAGCCGTCTCCGCACAATGGGATCGTTATGCCTCAGGGCGGCGCATGAGCTGAAAGTAAATAGATCTTGTCTGACTTAACGCACCTAGGTTGGGATCTTTGCAAATGCACATAATTTCATTTTTCAATCACAAAGGTGGCGTGGGAAAAACCACTCTTATATTCAATATTGGCATTGCCCTAGCGAATACAGGGAAATCGGTACTGTTCATCGATGCAGATCCTCAAGCGAACTTGACGGGCATCGCACTTAATCCGGATCAATACAGTGAAGTACTCGATAAAGAGCAAGATATCTACCACAGTCTACTTCCGGTTATAAATACGACCGGAGATTTTACGCCCGTTAAGCCCGTAAAGCTTCGCCCCAACGCTTGGCTGCTCGCTGGGCATATACGCTTAAGTGAGTTCGAGGAGATTCTCCCCGAAGGATGGACCAATAGTCTCGCCGGTCGCTACAACGGCTTCCAACAGACGACCGCTATCCAACGCTTGATCAAGTCTCTCGCGTCGTCGCTTGACTGCGATTATGTGCTGATTGACGTAGGACCCAGCGTAGGTGCGCTCAACAGAGTTATCATTCTTGGGTCAGATGGGTTCGTAGTACCGTTAGCGCCTGATCTATTCTCCCTCACAGCTCTACCGAGTGTTGGAAAGAGTCTTGAAGACTGGATTTCAGAATGGAGAATCGCAAAAGAACAAGCGGCGCGCACCAAAGTCGACGAGAAGTTCAGGGACAGCATGTTGCCTGGTTCTCCAGTCCCCATCGGTTATATATCGCAGCAATTTGCAAGCTACCGAAGTGCGCCCGCAGCCGCATTCAAGAAGTGGCATGACCGAATTCCCGCAACCTACGACCGTGAAATCGTTGAACGGCTAAAGGGTCTAGGCGTTGGTACGCCTAAACCACCTGGCCAACTGGGTACTCTTCGAAATCTCTCTAGTCTAGTGCCTCGAGCGCAAGAGTCGAACTCTGCAATATTCGAGTTATCCGGTTCTGAAGCGCGTGGAGCACAATACATTCGCGCGAAGGATACCCTCCAAGATTTCACCAATCTAGCTACGAAGATTGAAAAGCGCCTTCAGGAAGCCATGCCGTGAATGCAGGCGTTGTTATCCTCGATACCAACATAATTCATAAGGCAGGGGTACTTGACACACTCGCATATCGCGCATCTAGAAGAATTTGCGATGCCGTAGGGTTGGAACTTGGAATAACCAATATTACCCTCCACGAAAGCATAAATATGCAGGTTGCTGCCGCGCGTGAAGCAATCAACCAGCTTGAAAAGGCAAGCAGAATGCTCGGCGAAATTGTTGAGGTCAACACATTCATCCCGGACGTAGACGCAATACGCGACGCTTGGGACGCAACGCTCCGAGAGCACTTTAAAATTTATGCCGTCGACGGAACTGACGCAATCGAGGCTCTTCGGCGAGAGGCGCTGCGCATAGCCCCGGCGAAGGTGAACGGCCAGGGCTCTCGCGACTGCGCTATTTGGCTGACAGTTCTCAGAATAGCGAAAGAAGGACGCGTCGTATATTTGGTTACGAACAACTCCAAAGATTTCGGAGAGGCGCCGGATCTAAAGATGGACTTGCGCGGTGAAGCGGACGCAAATGGGGTAGACGTCAAATATGTGAACTCCTTGCACGGCCTGCTCGCGGAAATATCGGATGGCCCACTCGACACATTATCGTCAGACCTGCTGGATGCGCCGCGGGTACTTGGCGATGCAGTGAGAATTCAAGTCCTCGACTATCTCCAGTCCCTCGATGATTCGGTTACACGCGACGAAATACAGGATGCAACTGTAAGCTTTGCAGATGTCCACATCGTCGCTTCGTATAAGGTGACCGATTTCACCGTCGTTTCGGTAAAATTCAACTTCGCAATAGGGTCAGATGATCCCCAGGTACATTTGGTCAGTGGTCAGGCCGAGGCGTTTGTCAAGTTCGACAATGAGTTCAGTGCCTTTCGAATTGCAGATCCATCCGATCTACGAATTACGGTGGACCAAGCCGCGGTTGGTGCGAAAAACGGCGATGAATAGCTGCGGTAAAACTGCTAGCGGAATACCGTAAATAGTGGAATGTTAGCCTCCTGCCCACGCTGTTGGCACTCACAAGTACAAGAATCTGCCTGGTGCCTGGTGCAAGACCGGTACAATCTGGCTCCCGCAAATTACTGACAGCTGCGATGATCAGCGCTTCGCAGGGTAGATCTTGAGGCAACTGCATGGATTACAATCTTGGCCGAGGACGAGGTCCTCGGCCGGCGCGATTCGAGGACCTCGACGAGGAGACGCGTAACAAGATCACGCGCACTTTGGTCGAAGTCATAAGCGAATATCAGTCGATAATCGATGCACTCAAGCCACCCCTCGAAGTTCTGACAAGTTCCTTCTCAGCGATCGCGGATATCGCGAGCGTCTTCGCGCGGCTCGCTGACGAGATGCGATGGTTCGTTCCCAACTGGCCGGAGAACCTTGATGTCGAACGCGCTTGGAGAGTTGCAGACGAAGGCATTCCGGTCGCTTTCGTTCCCAGGCCAGAGATAGTTGTCGAACTTGTCGATGCCGAATCACATGCCGACAGGCTGACACTGCTCGTCAACTCACAAGCTGCCATCGTCTCGGACTGTCGCATCGCCCTAGCACCTGTTTGGGACGAACCGTTGCCAGTGCCCGCGTCAATTGCGATGATGTTGCCCCTCCTGCAGGAAGCCATCGACACACTGGAGGCCGGCCATGCCGCTGCCGCGTGCGCTCTGAGCGTCGTGATCATTGACTCGTTGCTGCGGCGCACTGAAGGCGACCTCCAATACCAGACTCTTCGTAAGAGATCACGGAAAAACGCACTTGATGCTGCGGCCGCGCTGAACCAGCTTCGGGTGGAGTTGGCCTGGCGACCAATGCACTCACTGCTGGAAGAATGGAACCCCAGGAGTGGGAGCCCGCCGCCGACGATGCCCTCACGCCACGTTGTGATCCATTGGCCAGACCCACGGCACCTGTCCAACCAAAACGCAATCGTCACGGTGATGGTCGCGACCAGCCTGTTTCTCGGCCTATGCGAGTCGGAACGACGCAAGGAACTGATAGAGAAATCGTCCTAAGCGCCCGATGAACTGCTAAGCATCAATCCTCCGCGAGACAACGCTGTTTATGTATTCAGTCGCCCCGCCACTGGCTCGGTAACCAGCTGTAGGGTGCGTCCGCGCCAGGTCCAACCCATCTCGTTCGGTTATGCGCGCCAATCGTTCCTCACTCTGGACGTTGGGGTCTGTGGGCGGAATATGCAGCGATTCTGAACGCAGCGTTACCGGTAAAAACTACCGCATATTGCGTCTGATGAATCAGAGCTTGCCGCCACCGCTCCCTGCGTCGTTTTCGCTTGCGATGCAGAACTTTCCGCCCCCATCCGTGAAGTGCGGACTTGTGCCGAGTGCTGCATCGGCTATGCACGGATCAAAACAAATACTGCCAATCGGAGTTTGGGATGAATCCACGTCCAACAGAGTTAACGGTGCGCTGAGTAGTCAAGTCGCTTAGCTTCCAGTTCTTGAAGGCGAGCTCGCCACCTGAGGGATAGGTGTCAGTAAACCTGAACCCATCTGCCAGAGGTCGAACGGTCGGGTCGTTAATCGCTAATTTCCACCACAGTGTGCCAATCAAGGGGACTGACCCCAGTTTGGTTGACTCCTGACCTGTGAGGATTCGTCCTTACTGGAAGGATCAATCTCGTGCCGACACCGTTTCCTGCCGAGTTCCGAGCCGACGTCATCGCCGTGGCCCGCAAGGGCGAGGCGCCGCTGCGCCAGATCGCGAAGGACTTCGGCATCTCGGAGGCCTGCCTGCACCGCTGGCTCAAGATCGCCGACCGGGAGGACGGCCGCAGCCAGCCCGAGTCTGCGGCCAATGCTGAGGACATGGCTGCGCAACTGCGCGAGGCGCACAAGCGCATCAAACTCCTCGAGCAAGAGGCCGAGGTGATGCGCCGCGCAGTCGGATATCTGTCGCGGGACGCCAACCCAAAATGATGTACCCGCTGGTCGGCTGACCTTGCCGCGGACTGCGTGCCCGTCACGGTGACCTGCCGGGTCCTGGGATTCTCCACTCAGGCGTTCTACAAATGGCGCAAAGCACCGGTCTCGCAGCGGGATTGGGACGACGCACATCTGATCAACGCGGCCCGCGACATCCACGCCGACGACCCCGCCTTCGGCTATCGATTCATCGCTGATGAGCTACCCAGGCGCGGGATCATCGCCGGTGAGAACCGGGTGGCGCGGCTGTGTTCCCAGGAGCGGATCTGGTCGGTCTTCGCCAAGAAACGCGGCCTGAACCGCCGATCCGGACCGCCGGTGCACGACGACCTCGTGCAGCGTCAGTTCAGCGCCCAGGCCCCCGATCAGGTCTGGCTGGCCGACATCACCGAACACCGCACCGACGAAGGCAAGCTCTACCTCTGCGCCCTCAAAGACGTCTACTCCAACCGGATCGTGGGCTACTCCATCGACTCCCGGATGAAGTCCACGCTGGCCGTGGCCGCCCTGGATCACGCCGTGGCGCTGCGCTCGCCTGTCGCCACGATCGTTCACACC
>JBQEMX010000012.1:0-185759 GCA_052044345.1 Mycolicibacterium sp. 22603 | reverse complement strand
CTGTCTAGGAACGCACCAACCACCTCGGAGGTCTTCGTGTCCCACCGTAATGCCCCTTTGTCAGAAACCGGTCGTCTGCGCCTGGCTCGCTGCGTGGTCGAGGATGGCTGGCCGTTGCGTCGAGCTGCTGAACGCTTTCAAGTCGCGGTGAGTACGGCTGCACGCTGGGCCGGCCGCTACCGCGAACTGGGTGAAGCCGGCATGGCCGACCGCAGCTCACGACCACATCGAAGCCCTAACCAGACACCGACCCGCACCGAACGCCGCATCATCAAGGTACGGGTGATCCGACGGTGGGGCCCAGCCCAAATCGGGTACTTGTTGGGTCTTCATCCCTCGACCGTTCACCGGGTGCTGACCCGCTACGGCGTGGCTCGGCTGCGCTGGCTGGACCGCTCTACCGGCCGGATCATTCGCCGCATCGAGACCTCGGCTGTGGGCGAGCTGGTCCACGTGGATGTCAAAAAGCTTGGCAAGATCCCCGCCGGCGGGGGCTGGCGGATGCTGGGTCGCGCCAAGGGCACCCGCAACGCGCAAGCCGACAAAAGCTCCGGGCAGCGCAGCAAGTACGCCCATCCGCTACGCGGGCATCACTTTCTGCACACCGCCATCGATGCACACTCACGACTGGCCTACAGCGAGCTACTTGCCGATGAACGCAAGGAGACCGCGGCCGCGTTCTGGGCCCGCGCCCAAGCTTGGTTCACCGAATGCGGCATAACCGTACAGAAAGTGTTGACCGACAACGGATCCTGCTACAGATCACACGCCTTCCGGGACGCACTCGGTGATATCGAGCACCGCCGCACCCGCCCCTACCGGCCCCAGACCAACGGCAAGGTTGAACGCTTTCACCGCACCCTGGCCGATGAATGGGCCTACGCACGGCTCTACACCAGCGACGCTGAACGCTGCGCCGAATACCCCCGCTGGCTCCACACCTACAATCACCACCGCGGCCACACCGCGCTCGGCGGTCAACCACCTGCCAGCCGCGTACCTAACCTCTCAGGTCAGTACACCTAGCGACGGCTGGTGCGCTGCGCCTGCTGTGCTTTGATGCGACGCTCCTCGGTCAGCACGTTCTGGAAGCTCTCGCGCTCGGCGACAAGCCAGTCCGGTTTATCCTCCAGCAGCGCGTTGATCTGCTCGGTGGTCAACGCCTCGGTGATACCGCCGCGCGCGAGGCCGGCGATGGATACGCCCAGCTTGGCCGCGACCAGGTTCTTCGGGTGCGGTCCGTTCTTGCGAAGATCCTTGAGCCACTGCGGCGGGTCCTCCTGCAGGGCAGCGAGCTCGGCACGGGTGATGGTGTTCTCACGGAACTCCGCCGGGGTGGCAGGCAGGTACACGTCCAACTTCTTGGCCGCGGTGGCGGACTTCATGGACTGCGTGTTCTGCCTACTCATGAATCCAGCGTATCGGTAGCCTGACCAGGTGACCCAGCCAAGCCTTGCCGTCGGGTACATCCCCGGCGCGACCCCGGCCAAATGGGCACGGGTGTGGGCTGAGCGCCACCCCGGTATCGCATTGCGGCTGAGCGCGGTGGAGGCGGCCGGAGCGGCCCACGCCGTGCGAAGCGGGGCCGTCGACGTCGCAATACTGCGACCGCCCGCGGACGCCAGTGGGCTGGCCGTCATCTCGCTCTACGCCGAGACCACGGTGGTGGTGCTACCCGCGGATCATCTGCTGACTGCCCTCGACGAGGTCGCCTCCGCCGACTTGGCCGCTGAACCCGTCGTCGTACCGCTCGATGATGTCGTCGGCTGGTCGGCCGGTGTTCCCATGGAGCACCGGCCGGAAACCACCAAGGACGCAACGGAACTCGTTGCCGCCGGGGTGGGGTTGTTGATCGTGCCGCAATCGCTGGCGCGGCTGCACCACCGCAAGGACCTCAGCTATCGGCCGATCGTGGACGCGCCCGCCTGCCCGGTGGCGCTTGCTTTTCCCGACGGTGAGCAGACCCCGCTGGTGGAGGAATTCATCGGTATCGTGCGGGGCCGTAAATCGAGCTCGTCGAGAGGTCGCGCCGAACAGGCACCCAAGCGCACCGCACGCGAGAAGACGCTGGCCAAGCAGGCCGCGCGTGCCGCAGCAGGTAAAACCGCGCGCAAACCGGTCAAGCGAGGTCGCCGGTGAGCGACTGACCCGTGGGCACGGTTCAGGCCGAGTAGTAGTCGTTGCCTCGGGAGAACTCGACGAAGACACAATCGTGCTCTCCGACGGTCCACGCGTCGTGGCCGGGCGGTAGCAACATCACATCGCCGGCGGAGAAGATGTCCTCCGTGCCGTCGGTCATCCGAACAGCGAGCTGGCCGGCCAGCACCAGGGCGACGTGCGGTAGTTCGCACAACTCGGTGCCCGCGTAATCCTTCAGGTCGGTCGACCACCGCGCACCCCGCGCGAAGGTCACTTCGGTGACCGAGACACCGTCCAGCTCGGCGGTCCGCTTGGAGATCAGACCGTGAACATCGCTGGGGATGTCGGCAAGCCGCGCCCTCTGCATCGTCGGGTTGGGTGGCGCCATTGCATATCTCCGTTCACCAGGGACGATCGCCGAAAGAGCCATTTGACGGCGCCGACAAGTGTACGTGGTGTCGGCGTGACGGTCTGCCCCTGCGACCTGCGTGGCCCAGCCGCAGACGGCACGTCAAATGGTCAGCGTGCCATCGTCATTGATGGTCCAGTCCGGATTGAGCGCGACCTCCCAGACGTGACCGTCCGGATCGGCGAAATAACCCGAATAACCGCCCCAGAAGACCCTTTCGGCAGGCTTGAGGATGGTGCCCCCGGCAGCGGCGGCCTGCTCCAGCACGGCATCGACGTCCGCCTCGGATCGCTGATTGATGGCGATGGTGATACCGGAGAACCGGCCGTCGACCTGATGCCGCGCATCTGCGGCCAGCTCCGCGCGCCCGAACAACCCCAGCGCGATCCCGGGGAGCTGGTAGAAGACCACCCCGCCGGGGGCGGAATTGGGCTCCCAGCCCAGCCCCTGCTCGTAGAAACCGCGGGCCCGGTCCAGATCGTCCACGCCTAGGGTGATCAGGCTGATGCGTTGTTCCATGCGCCGAAGGCTACGCAGGGATACCGACACCCCCGATGTCACCGTTCGTCCGGTCGCCCCGGGGCGTAGGTGCCGACAGACCACTGGCGACCCTCGGGGTCGAGGAGCTCGGTCCGGAAGTTGCCCCAGTCCGTCATTTCCGGCGGAATCAACACCGTGGTGCCTGCCCGCAGCGCCCGCAAGTGGGCGGCGTCCACGTCGGAGGCATCATCGACCACGAGGTAGAGCCCGCTGCCGACGCAATCGCCCCTGGGTGCAGGGACGTCGTAGCCGCGGTCGTCATGCTGCAGGCACACCACAGCGGCACCGCGCCGCATCTCGACGTGGAGGAGCTGCCGTCCGTCACCGAAGCTGCGCACCACGTCGAACCCTAGGACATCGGACATCCACCGCTGCATCGCTTCCAGATCGCGGTAACAGATGAACGCGGTCAGCTGCGCGGAGCCCATGGCCCCGGTTTACCCGAGGCCACCGACATCTACTTGGTCGAGTGCTGCGGACCCTGGGCCTTCTTGTACAGCGCCTTGAGCATCCGATCCCGGAATGCGGCGTTGTCGATGAGCTTGATACCGGCCTCGGCGAGCTTCGGGTAGCCGATCAGCTTGTGCATGTAGCGGCCCCGGCGATACTCCTTGCCCCATGCCGCTTCCATGCGCTGGGCGTAGTTGGTGAAATCGTCCGGCCCGCCATTGGTCAGCGCGGCGACCGCACATTCGCCGGCGGCCAGCCCCGATTCCAGTGCCTTGGAGATACCCGCACCGGAGGCGGGCTTGCCCGCGCCCAGCGAATCGCCGGTGAACAGCACGCCCGGACGCCACGGCGGCCAGGCGGTGAAGCCCATCGGCAGGCGCCACGCGCGCACGCTCTTGTTCTTCTTGAGCTCTTCGATCGGCGGCGCTTCCCACTCGGCCGGCAGGCTGCGCAGGAAATCGCCGAGGAACTGGGTGGCGTTGATGGCCTGCCAGTTCTTGTAGCTGTTCACATAGCCCAGGCCGATGTTGAAGACGTTGTTGCCCATCGGGAACACCCACCCGTACCCGGGCAGCTGGTCGCCCTGGAACAACAGCTTGAGATAGATGTCGAGGCTGTCGTTGTCGGGCCGGTTGAGATGCATCTCGGATCGGATCGCGATGGCGGAGTAGCCGTTGTAGTCCGAGTCGATCTTGAGCGCACGCTTGATGGGGGAGTAGGCGCCGTCGGCGGCGATCACCGCATCGCCGAGCACCTTCTCGCCGCTCTTGAGGACGACGCCGACAACCCGGCCGCTGGCGTCGATCTCGGGTCCGGCCACCTCGGCGCCCTGGCGGATCTCGGCACCGGCGGACTCGGCATGCTTGAGCAGCACCGTGTCCAGGTGCTCGCGAGCCACGGTATGCCCGTGATCGGGCATACCCGGGCGGCGTGGGAACGACAATTCCCAGGCGCTCGGGCTGTAGACCGTGACCTTGTTGACCCGGTGATAGGTCGCGACCTCGTCGGCCAGGCCCATCTTCTGCAGGTAGCTCACGGCGCGGGCGGTGAGCCCGTCACCGCAGGGTTTGGACCGCGGGAACTCCGCCTTGTCCAGCACCACCACGCGGGCGCCGGTTTGTGCGGCCTGCCACGCAGCGGCTGAGCCAGAAGGGCCGCCACCTGCGATCACTACGTCATATCGGGCTGTCATTCGCTCGTCTCGGTGGGTGTGGGCATGACATGGCGATGCTACTCGCAAGGTTCGCCGACTGTCGCGCGAGCAAAGTTTCCGACGGTACTGCCGACCGGGTGAAGCGGGGCTGTCCGAGCAGGTCAGCGAGCACTGCCGGTACAGTGGTCGGGTGCGCAGACCATCCATTCCGCTCACCGGGCAGCCCGGGGTGAAGGTTGACGCGCGCAGCGAGCGATGGCGTGAGCACCGCAAGAAGGTCCGCGCGGAGATCGTCGAGGCGGCATTCCGTGCCATCGATCGGCTCGGGCCCAACGTCAGCGTGCGTGAGATCGCCGAAGAGGCGGGCACCGCGAAGCCCAAGATCTACCGACACTTCACCGACAAGTCCGATATGTTCGCCCAGATCGGGGAGCGTATGCGCGACATGTTGTACGCCGCGGTCATCCCTTCGATCGATATCGAATCCGATTCGGCGCGACAGGTCATCGGTCGGGCCGTCGAACACTATGTCGAGTTGGTCGACCAGCACCCGAACGTGGTGCGATTCCTGTTGCAAGGCCGGTTCGCCGACCATTCTGCTGCCGCGATGTCCACGGTCAACCGCGGCCGGGACATCACGCTGGCGATCGCTGAGATGGTCAGCGGCGAACTCAAGGACATGAACCTCAAGCCCGAGGTGTTCGAACTGGCGGCGTTCGCGCTGTTCGGCACCGCGGCGTCGGCAACCGACTGGTGGCTGGGTGGCAACGACGACAACACCCGCCGCATGCCCGCCGAAGACTTCGTGGCGCACATGACGACGATCATGATGGGCGCGGTCAACGGGACCGCCGAGTTGATGGGCGTCGAGATCGACCCTGATCAGCCGATCCACGATGCGGTACGGCGTCAGGACGCCAGTCAGCCCGGCAGCCAGCCCGTCGCGTGAGTTGAAGTTTCTGGGTGGATCAGATTTTCGCCCGGGGCGCGGCTGCACCGGTACTCGTTGTGGTCGCCAAGAGGATTCGGTCGGGGCGTTCCCGATCGGCACAGTTGCGCTGATGGGACTGCCCGACGGTGGCTTGGTCTTTTAGAGGAGCATCCCGCACGTCGCGACACGCAATCACTAGATGTGCGGATCGACTGCGAACTCAGCTACCAGGGGTAGTGTCTAGATCGCTATAGCGGCCCTATAGTGCAGTCATATACGACCAGGTAAAAGGGGTTTCCGGTGTCCGATGGAATCAAGCTGATCGACCGTGTCTCGGCCATCAACTGGAACCGCCTGCAAGACGACAAGGACGCCGAGGTCTGGGAACGGCTCACCGGTAACTTCTGGCTTCCCGAGAAGGTGCCGGTGTCCAACGACATCCCGTCCTGGGGCACCCTCAACGAGCATGAGAAGCAGCTCACCATGCGGGTGTTCACCGGGCTGACCTTGCTGGACACCATCCAGGGCACCGTCGGCGCGGTCAGCCTGATCCCGGATGCGCTCACCCCGCACGAAGAGGCCGTCTACACCAACATCGCGTTCATGGAGTCGGTGCACGCCAAGAGCTACAGCAACATCTTCTCCACGCTGTGCTCGACGGCGGAGATCGACGAGGCGTTCCGGTGGTCGGAGGAGAATCCGAACCTGCAGCGCAAGGCGCAGATCGTGATGGACTTCTACAAGGGTGACGACCCGCTCAAACGCAAAGTGGCCTCCACGTTGCTGGAGAGCTTCCTGTTCTACTCCGGCTTCTACCTGCCGATGTACTGGTCCAGCCGGGCCAAGCTGACCAACACCGCCGACATGATCCGGCTGATCATCCGCGACGAGGCCGTGCACGGCTACTACATCGGCTACAAGTACCAGAAGGGTCTGGCCGCCGAGACCGAGACGCGTAAGCAGGAACTCAAGGATTACACCTACGAGTTGCTCTTCGAGCTCTACGACAACGAGACCGAATACACCCAGGACCTCTACGACGGTGTCGGGCTCACCGAGGACGTCAAGAAGTTCCTGCGCTACAACGCCAACAAGGCGCTGATGAATCTCGGCTACGAGGCGCTGTTCCCCAAGGACGAGACCGACGTCAACCCGGCGATCCTGTCCGCGCTCAGCCCGAACGCCGACGAGAACCACGACTTCTTCTCCGGCTCGGGATCGAGCTACGTGATCGGCAAGGCCGTGGTGACCGAGGACGAGGACTGGGACTTCTAGAGGCGCAGACGCACGGCGTGCACCGCGCCGGCCGGGCCGCTGATGCCCGGCCCGGTTTGTCGCCGGTCCCGGGTGGGCATTCTCACGAAGTTCACGGCTTTCGTTGAGGTCCTTCATCGGTTCGCAGCGAAATGTGGACGGTGACGGTCGGACACCGGCGCGAGGAGAACATCATGGCTGCGTCCAGCATCAGCGACAGCAACGTCGTCGAGCTTTCCCCCCGGCGTGCTCAGCGCAACCTGCGGGCATTGCGCGAAGCTCAACGTCGTCACCCGTCCTACCTGGGACAACTCGCACGGGAGCGGACCGCGACGCCGCCCTGTCGGGTATTGCAGTTCAGCCGCTGACCGGTGCAGGGACCACCGCGGTGACGGTGGTGCCGACGCCGGGTGGGCTGTCGACGTCCAGCTGACCCGACAGCGCCTCGACCCGGTCGCGTAAGCCACCGAGTCCTGATCCGGCGCCGGCGACCGCGCCCCCGACGCCGTCGTCACTGACCGACAGCGTCAGCTTTCCGTCGGCGGCGGCCACACGAACGATCACGACCTCGGCCTCGGCGTACTTGGCGGCATTGGTCAGCGACTCTGCGACGACGTAATACGCCGCGACCTCCACGGATTCCGGCAACCGGGTGTCGACGTCGATATTTAGCTCGACGGGAATGGTGCACCGGCGCGCCAGGGCCCGCAGCGCCGGGCGCAAACCCCCGCGCGACAAGACTGCCGGATGCATGCCGCGAGAAAGCTCCTGCAGATCGGTGTGCAGTTCGGCCAGCCCATCGACGACCCGCCCCAGCTCGGCGCGCACGGACGCATCCGTGGCGGCCGCTTCGACGGCGCGCAGTTCCAGACTCAACGAGACGATCCGCTGCTGGGCACCGTCGTGCAGATCGCGTTCGAAACCGCGCCGGGCCTCGTCGGCGGCCGCGACCAACCGGGCCCGGGAGGCCGTCAAGGCGGCGCGCGTCTCGGTGTTGGCGATCGCGGTGGACACCAGGTCGGCGAAATCTCCGAGATGGTCCTCGCAACTGCGGGAGATCGATGCGGGTCGACGAGCCCCGACCAGCAGCGCGCCGCGCACCGCGCCCCCGACCATCAGCGGCGCACCGGCTCCGCATCGAACTCCCAGTTGATGCAACCGCTCGGCGATCGGCCCGCCGGCCCCGGCGTAATCATCGATGCGTGCCGGCGCTCCTGATGTGTAGATCTGACCACTCATATTGTCGCCTGACAACGAAAACTCTTCACCCACACCGAAACCTGGCACCTCGGGAAGATCGTGCGCGGCCATGACCAAGCAGCTGCCGTCCGCGCTGAAACGCACCAGGGTGACATGATCGACGGCGAGACTGTGCGCCAACTCCCGCACTGCGACCTGGTAGATCTCGGACAGGTCGGCCGCCCGGGCCACCAGGGTGGCCAGCCGACGCAACGCGGCCTGCTGGCGAGCCAGACCCAGGGCCTCCTTCCGACGCTGTTCGGCCTCGGCCGCCCGCAGCCGGGCCTGTCCCACCAACACGTTGGTCAGCAGCGCCAATGTCAGGAACACCGCCAACGCCGGAGCCAGCGAATCGCGCCCCTCCAGATGCAGGTACGCGTACACGGCCGCGCTGGCCAGCGATGTCGCGACGGCCAGCGGGAAATCCCAGCCGGCCGAGACCACGAGCACACCCAGCAGCAACAGTGCCCCGAAGGCGTTCTCCGGGGCGACGATGCGAAGTGCCGCAACCAGGCCGACCTCGGCCGCCAGGAATCCCAGCGCTACGAGGACGCCGACCCACAATGGTCGCGCGGTCGGGCGCACGACCTGTGCCAACGCCCGGCTCGAAAGGGTTCGCCAGTTCACGCCGATGATCGTAGGAGTTGGCAACCGTACTGGAGGTGGCGGAACCAGAAGATTCCCGTTAACAGGAATGCCGGCGCGGCAACGGCCTGCCACCCTGGAGTCATGGATGCCGCACGCTGTTTGATCGTCGACGATAGTGCTGCATTCTGTGCTGCCGCGCGCAGCATGTTGGAACGCGGGGGATTCGAGGTCGTGGGGACCGCCGGCGACGCGGACGAGGCAGTCCGCATGACCGCTCAGTTGCGTCCCGATATCGCGTTGGTGGATGTCGACCTGGGAACCGACAGCGGGTTCGACGTCGCCAGGCAACTCGACGGGGTGCGGGTGATCCTCACCTCGACCCACGACGAACAGGACTTCGCGGACCTGATCGTGGCCAGTCCCGCGCTCGGGTTCCTGCCCAAGTTGACCCTGTCACCGGACCGCATCCGGGAACTGATCGGTCGCTAACGCGATTCCAGGAACATGATCACGGCCCGCACGCGGCGATGATCGTCACCGGTCTCCGGCAGATCGAGCTTGGTGAGGATGCTGCGGACGTGCTTCTCGACGGTGCCCTCGGTGACCCACAGCCGCCGGCCGATACCCGCATTGGACAACCCTTCGGCCATCAGCGTCAGCACCTCGCGCTCGCGGGCACTCAGCGCAGCCAACGGATCATTGCGGCGGCGCGCCGACACCAATTCGGCGACCAGCGCCGGGTCGACCACGGATGCGCCATTGGCGATGCGGCGCACGGTGTCCACGAAATCGGACACGTCGGTCACCCGGCTTTTCAGCAGGTATCCGATGCTGCGACCACCGGCGAGTAGTTCCATCGCATGGTCGACGTCCACATGAGCGGACAACACCAGGATCGCGGTGTCCGGTGAGCGTTCCCGGATGGTGCGGGCGGCGTCCAGGCCTTCGGCGTCGTGGTTCGGTGGCATCCGGATGTCGACCAGGACTAGATGCGGATGTTCCTCGTCGACCAGCCTCAACAGCTCGGTGGCATTCCCGGCCTGCCCGGCGACCTCGAAACCTTCGCGTTGCAGCAGGCTGGCAAGCCCCTCCCGCAGTAGTACATCGTCGTCGGCGATGACTACTCGCAATGTGCTCATGCCGTCCTTTCGGGCTCGACCGTGCGGCGCGGCGATATTGTCGCACCCGGTGGCGCTGAGCACCGACCGGACGACCGAACATGGGGGCTAGCCGGTAGGTGTCTGTCGGGAAATCCGTTGCCGCCAATGCAGGTCAACTTCGTCGACCATGCCGTCGTCGAGGGGCATGCTGACGTTCATGACCACCGCATCGCGCCGCAACATCCACCGCATCTCGCTGCTCGACAGCGATGACGTTGAACGCAGTGAGCTCGGATCGATCCAGCGAGTGACCGCCGACAGTTTTCCGATTCTGAAGAATCTGTCGATCAAGAGGCTGGTGCTCAATCCCGGTGTCATGCGCACACCGCATTGGCACGCCAATGCCAACGAGCTGACCTACTGTGTCGCCGGTACCGCGCTGGTGTCCGTGCTGGACAACGGCAGCCGATTCGCCAGCTTTGTCGTGACGGCCGGACAGATGTTCCACATCGATTCCGGCGCACTGCATCACATCGAGAACATCGGCACAGAGCCGTGTGAGTTCATCATCGCCTTCCGCAACGAGCGGCCGGAGGACTTCGGGTTCGGCGCCACCATGGGCGCCTTCAGCGATGCCGTGCTGGGCAACACCTACGATCTGCCGGCCGCGGATATGGCCAAGATCCATCGCGACACCCGGGACCGCACGCTGGCCGCCGTGGCGGGGGAGCCCGATGTTCCGCCGAGTGCCTACTTCAAGGACCCGCACCGTTTCGACATCGAGGCCCAGCCGCCGGGACTCACCTACGCCTACGGCAATGCCCGCTTCGCTCGAGACCAATTCTGGCCTGCACTCAAGGACATCTCGATGTACTCGCTTCGCGTCGGCGAGGATGGCATGCGTGAGCCGCACTGGCATCCCGTGACCGCCGAGATGGGATACGTGCAGAGTGGCGAGGCCCGGATGACCATCATGAATCCCGATGGGACCCTCGACACCTGGAATCTCGCAGCCGGTGACGTCTACTTCATCCCGCGCGCCTACCCGCACCACATCGAGAACATCGGTGCCGACGAGTGGCACTTCCTGATCTTCTTCGACCAACCGTTCCCCGCCGATATCGGATACAAGGCCTCGGTGAGCGCCTACTCCCGTTCGGTGCTGGCCGCCGCGTTCGACACCCATATCGACGATCTGCCGGACTTTCCCCGAACGACCGCCGACCCGCTGATCGTGCCGCGCAGCAATCCGCTGGACCGGTGACCGCACAGATCGGTCGCCCCATCGACCGGGTCGAGGGGCGCGAAAAAGTCACCGGTGCAGCGCGTTACACCGCAGATAACGACGTCGACGGTCTGGTTCACGCGGTGCTCGTGCAATCGGACGTGGCGCACGCGACCATGACGGCCGAATCGGTGGCGGCTGCCGCGGCGCGCNGCCGCGGCGCCGGGTGTACTGCACGTCCTGACACCGCTGAACTGTCCACCACTGCACGTGCTGCCCGAGGACCTCACCTGGGACCTGCCGTTGGAACGGCGTCCGCCGCTGTCGGACCTCACCGTCCAACATGTCGGTCAGCACCTGGCGGTGGTGGTGGCCGAGACCCTGCAGGACGCCGTCGCGGCCGCGGCTCTGATGGAGTTCACCTACATCGACGCCCCGGCCCAGTTGAGTGCCGCCGCGGTGATGGCGCAACCGGTGCCCCCCGACGAGAAGGACGGCCAGATCCGGCACGGCACATATCGACCCGACCACTTCGTCAAACTCGACGAGGAGAAGTTGCAGGACCACCGCGGGCCGGTCACGGAACCCTCCGGTGTCCGGGTGGCCGCCAGATTCACCACACCGGTCAACACCCACTATCCGATAGAACTCGCCGCCACCATCGCGTCGTGGGACGGCGAGGACCTGACGGTGCGCGACGCCACCCGGTGGATCACCGGCGAGCGGCGGGCGTTGGCCGCCTACCTGGGCATCGACGAAGACCGGGTGCGCATCCTCTCACCCCTGGTCGGCGGCGCGTTCGGTTCGAAGAGCTTCCTGTGGATGCACGTCGTGTTGTGCGCCGTCGCCGCCAAGGCGGTGGGCCGACCCGTGAAGCTGGTCCTCAGCCGCAGCCAGATGTTCACCTCCACCGGTCACCGCCCGCGCACCGAGCAGCAACTGACGCTGGTGGCCGATGACGACGGCACGCTGCTGAGCACCGAACAGCACACGGTCACCGAGACCTCCACGGTGGCCCATTTCTGTGAGCCCGTCGGCCTGTCGGCGCGGTTCCTCTACCGCTCGCCGCGCATGGCGGTATCGCACACCGTCGCCAGGATCAATTCCCCGACACCGTGTTTCATGCGTGGACCGGGGGAAGCGCCCGGGCTGTTCGCACTCGAAGTCGGCATGGACGAACTGGCGGAATCGCTCGGTGTCGATCCGGTCGCGTTGCGGCTGGCCAACGACCCGGACACCGATCAGCCGACCGGTCGTCCGTGGTCGGGCAAGCATCTCCGCGACTGCTATTTGCAGGGTGCCCGACGTTTCGGTTGGGCGGAAAGGCCAACCACGCCAAGGACGATGCGGCGCAACGGTGTCCAGGTCGGCTGGGGAATGGCCACGGCAAGCTACCCGGGACGGCGGATGCCGGCCGGTTGCCGGGTCACGACCACGGCCGATGGTCGCGTCCGGTTTGCCGCGGCCACCCACGAGATCGGTACCGGAGTACGCACGGTGATGACGCAGATCGCTGCCGACGCAACCGGATTACCCCTTGATGCGGTGAGTTTCGACTCCGGCGACTCATCCTTCGCCGACGCCCCCTACAGCGGTGCATCCCAGACGACCGCGACGGTCGGTTCGGCGGTGGAACTTGCCGGGCGGCAGTGGCGGCAGCGACTCGGCCGTCCGGTCACATCCGCCGCCGAGTTGCGTGACCTGCTCGCGGCCACACCGGCACTTGCCGCCCGGCTGAGCTTCACGGTCGCCAGCGACGGGCCGGCCGACACGGGTCCGCTGTCCCAGTCGTTCGGTGCGCACTTCTGCGAGGTCGAGGTCGACGAGGAGATCGGACGCGCGAGCGTCACCCGGTGGACCGCCGTGATGGACTGTGGTCGGGTGCTCAATCCGAAGCTTGCGACCAATCAGGTGATGGGCGGCATCATCTTCGGACTGGGTATGGCGCTGCTGGAGCAGGTGCCCTTCGACGAGGCTTCGGGCGTTCCCCTCGGTGAGTACTACGTGCCCACCCATGCCGACATCCCCGATTTCGACATCACCTTCCTCGACACCCCGGACTATGGCCTCGATCCGGTCGGGGTGCGTGGCATCGGCGAGATCGGGACCTGCGGCGTGCCCGCGGCGATCGCCAACGCCATCTATCACGCCACCGGGAAACGGATGCACGACCTGCCTATCACGGTGGAATCGCTGCTGGAGGGACAGCCATGACCGAGCTCGAGCTGACGATCAACGGCACGACGCGACAGCTGTGTGTCGACGTCCGCATCACCCTGTTGGATCTGTTGCGGGACCAGTTGGGTCTGACCGGGACCAAGAAGGGGTGTGACCACGGACTGTGTGGTGCCTGCACGGTCACCGTCGAGGGCGAACGGGTGCTGAGTTGTCTGACCCTTGCGGTGTCCATCGACGGATCCACCGTCGAGACCATCGAATCCGGCGATGAACTCGACGGTGTGCAGCGGGCGTTCATCGCACATGACGGTTTCCAATGCGGCTACTGCACACCGGGCCAGATCACCTCGGCGCGTGCACTACTGCGCGAGCATGCGCGCGGGGACCTGTCCGCGGCCAGTTTCATCGGCGCCCGGTGCAAGCTCACCGACGGACCGAAAGACCTGTCCGACGACGAGATCCGGGAACGGATGGCAGGCAACATCTGTCGCTGTGGCGCCTACGCCAACATTCTCGCCGCCATCAAGGAGGCCGCCCGGTGAAGACCTTCGATTTTGCCCACGCCGACACCATCGACGACGCGGTGCGCCGTGGTGCCGGTGGTGGCCGGTACTACGCCGGCGGCACCAACCTGCTCGATCTGATGAAACTCGGCGTGGAGACACCGTTGACACTGGTCGACATCGGCCGCCTTGACCTGAAGTCGATCACCGTCACGACGGCCGGCGGCGTGCTGATCGGTGCCGGGGCGAGCAACAGCGCGGTGGCCAACCATCGGCACATCCGGCGCGAGTATCCGATGCTCGCGCAGGCCATTCTCTCCGGCGCCACCACCCAGATCCGCAATATGGCCACTGTCGGCGGCAATCTGATGCAGCGCACCCGCTGCCCCTATTTTATGGACACGTCATTCACCCAGTGCAACAAGCGGATTGCCGGTAGCGGGTGTGCGGCCAGATCGGGCTTCAACCGCGAGCACGCACTCTTCGGGGCCAGTACCGCGTGTGTGGCCGTGCATCCCTCCGATATGGCTGTCGCGCTCGCGGCGCTCGATGCACGGGTGCACGTGCAGGGCCCCGATGGACGGCGGGCGATCGCGATCACCGACTTCTTCGTGCTGCCAGGCGATCACCCCGATCGCGACAATGTGGTGCGCGCAGGTGAATTGATCACCGGTGTGGAGCTGCCGCCGTCGCCGTACGCCACGCACAGTTGGTACCTGAAGGTACGCGACCGGCACAGCTACGCGTTTGCCCTGGTGTCGGTGGCCGCCGGCATACACCTCGTCGACGGGAAGATCGCCGCTGCCGCCGTGGCGCTCGGTGGAGTGGCCGCGAGGCCTTGGCGTGTGGCCACTGCGGAGCGACAGCTGATCGGCGCATCGCCGACCGAGGGCGTGTTCGGCGCGGCGGCCGATGAGCTGATCGCCGGTGCTGAGCCGCTGGCGCAGAACGGATTCAAGATCAGACTTGCCCGCAACGGCGTGGTCCGCGCGTTGCGACAGGCCACCGATACACTCGATCGATGAGCGTCTCATCGTTGATAGCCTCGGTACTGAACTGGTTGCGCGCCGGTTATCCCGACGGCGTTCCCGGCCCCGACCGGGTGCCGCTGCTCGCGCTGTTGCGCAGCACGCCATTGACCGATGAGGAGATCAAAGAGGTGGTGTGCAACATCGCCGAAGCCGCCGCTCCCGCCGACAACGACGACCCGATCACCCGCGAGGAGATCGAGGCGTTCATCGCTCAGAAGACCCACCACGACCCCGGGCCCGAGAACGTCGCGCGGGTCGCGGCACGACTGGCAGCAGCCGGCTGGCCACTGGCGGATTTCAGCCAGACACCTTCGACACCCTGACGCACAAGCTGTCGGCCGCTGTGATCTCGTGCTTGCTCGCCTTCGGCGATGTCTCAGCTCTGATCGTTCTCCCTGACGCCGTGCTTTCTGAACAATGAGCCGCTGCGATCCCGCTACGGCTGGGGCTGCCACGGCCGTTCGTTGGCCTCGATGCGCTGCCGTTCCGCGGTCTGTTCCTCGGCCCAGAATTCCTCGAACTTCTTGCCGCGGTGCGCATTCGGGACTCGATCGAGGGCGTTGGCCAGCCATGCCGGAGGCCGTGCGGGTTTCCATTGCGGCAGTGCGGAACTCAACTGTGCCATGGTCCTGAGGACGACGAACACTCCGAAGAGGGCGTCGGGGGCATCGGTCACGGCGATGGCGAGGAATCCGATCAGCAATGTCATGTGCACGACCATGACGCGACCGAGCACCTGGCTGCCGATCTCCTCCAGTTGCCGGAACGGCCAATCGCGCAGCCGGGTCAGATCAACCAAGAAGTCGACTGTCATGAAGGCGCACACGGCCAGGCAGCCGAGACCGACACTGCGCCACTGCACCTGAACCAGGTGCCCGACGCCGTTGTGGTTCAGCAGGAACAGCACCGCGCCCAGGAAGACACCGTGAACCGCGGAGAAGCTCAGGCTGATGACCGCGAAGCTGGACATGTAGGTCGACAACGGTTGGCTCCTGCGTCGCCGCCCGTTGACCGTGTAGCGGTAACGGCCGTCCTCGTTGCCGGGTGCGTTGTAGTCGAAGTGCCCGCGCTTTGGCGACCAGCGCTGGTGTAGTGCGATCCGGCCGAGGATGAACAGCGTGGCAGCCACCGTCTCGAACCAGTACACCGCCAGCGTGGTCGCGCCCGACCAGTCCTGGGTGAACCACCCGAACACGGGCACCGCGATCACCCCGAGCGTGGAGACCAGGTGCACGACGCGGTTCACGCCGAGAATCGTCGCACGCGCGCAACCAAGGAGGGTGATTCGGCGGGAACCACGATCGGCGCGGTGGGGGAGTCGTCGACCGCTGGCGAACAGTTTCTCCGAACTGTCTACACATGCGTCAAAAAGCGCTAACTTGACGGGTGTCCAACTGGTCATTCTTGGAGGCAGAGTGTCGCACATTTCGGCGTGGATGGGTGCTGGTGTAGTCGCGGCGGGGGTCTCGGCCGCCATGATCGCCGGGGCGGACGTGGCCGGCGCAGACACCGGAGCCGACGCCTCGTCCGAGTCGTCTGCGAGTTCCTCCGACGGCAATCGGACACGTGACGACACTTCCCGCGCGGCGTCCGGCAGCGACGCCGCGCAGAAAGCGTCGGGTGGCGATACGGCCTCCGATGACGGCACCGACGGCGATTCCGACCTCGACGAGGCGCTGGGCAACGACGATTCCGACCACGACGACATCGACCTCGGCGATTCCGGTGACGACGATGAGCTGGACAACGACGATGAGCTGGACAACGACGATGCGCCGGACAGCGGCGCCGAGGCCGGCGGAATCGGGGGAGGTGCGCACACCGAAGACGACGCACTCGTCGAGAACAGGCCGAGCGGGTACGAGCCGTCGGGATCGGACGGCGGAGTTGCCGACTCCTGGGAGCCCGAGAGCTCCGATGTCATTGTCGCGAACCCCGCCGATGGCCAGGCAGGGGAGGACAGGTCTGCTGTCACCGAAGTATCCGCCACCGAAGAATCGGCCGTCGTGGAATCCGATGGTGACGACTCGACCACCGCGGCGGAGGCAGGGATCCCGAACGTGGTGCCCGCGGCGGCATCGATGGCGGCGGCCGTGACCTCCGCGGCGGCGAGTTCAGCGGCGGCGGTGCCGCAACGGTCCTTGCTGGACATCATCGCGTCGTTCGTCTTCGACTTCGTCGGGGTGGCCGTGACATTCATCGCCGGGCCGCCGGTCGTTCCGCGGGGCAGCACTGTCACGGTGAAGACGTCGACGTTGGCGATCGACGGCCAGCACACCGTGCCCGCCCACTGGTACTACCCCGCGGGTGACGAACCGCCGCAGCGGATCATCTACCTGCAGCATGGATTTCTCGGTGTCGGCGCGATGTACAGCTATACGGCGGCGAATCTGGCCGAAAGCACCAACAGCATCGTCGTGGTGCCGACGTTGACCTCGAACCGCAACGTCGAGGACGGATTCTGGCTGGGCAGCGACGAGGCGCTGCGGGCCACGGCTGCGCTGTTCCTCGGCGACCGGGAAGCCTTGACCGCCAGTGCAATTGCTGCCGGCTTTGCCGAGCGCTACGGCGCCGGGGTCGCGCTGCCGGACCGGTTCGCCTTGGTGGGGCACTCGCTGGGCGGCAATCTGGTGGCGGGCGCCGCCGGTTACTACGCCGACGCCGTCACGGCCGGCGGGCAGACCAGCCACCTGGCCGGCGTGATCCTGCTCGACGCCGCACCGCAGGGCAGCGTGCTCTCCGATGCGCTGGTCAAACTGGACGGGATCGGCAGCTATGTCCCCGTCATGGAGCTCGGCGCACCCAAGGAGCCTCGCCGGGTGGATGAGGCCCTGAACGCGCATCGGCCCGGGATGTTCAACGGCATCGTGCTGGAGAACGGCAAGCACCTGGATTCGATGGACGGCGGCAGCTGGCTCATCCAGTTCATCTCGCACCTCTACCAGGGCTTCCCGACGGCCCAGAACCAGGCGGCTGCACAGGTCATCATCGACGGCTGGGCCAAAGACATCCTCGACGGACGGATCGACCCGCTCACCGGACGATGCGGCGGCGCGCAGTGTGCCGGCATCTACGGGGACCCGGGCCAGCTCCTGGATCTGACGACCCCGGCCGGGCCGACCCGTGGAACGGTGATCGGATCCGCGGTGCCGGTGCGGTCGGCCGAGTTCCAGCCGGTCCCCGTGACGGCGACCATGGCGGCGCGTTGGCCGGCGGGCCGAAACCTCATGCTCAGCGTGTGATTTCGCGCGGCCTGGCCGCACCGGAAAAGCGAGCGCCCCGCCGACTCGACATCGGCGGGGCGGCTCGGCGGGCAGTGCTAGATGGTGGCGGTGTCGATCACGAACCGGTACCGCACATCGCTGGAGAGCACGCGGTCCCAGGCCTCGTTGACGTAGGACGCCTCGATGACCTCGATCTCCGGGGTCACGCCGTGCTCGGCGCAGAAATCGAGCATCTCCTGGGTCTCCGGGATACCGCCGATCATCGAGCCGGAGATGCTGCGGCGGCCACCGGCCAGCGGGAAGAACGGCACCTCGAGCGGATGCTCGGGTGCGCCCAACTCGACCAGGGTGCCATCGATCTTGAGCAGCGACAGGTACTGACCGAGGTCGAGATTGGCCGACACGGTGTTCAGGATGAGGTCGAACTTGCCTGCCAGCTTGCCGAAGGTGTCGGGGTCGCTGGTCGCGTAGTACTCGTCGGCGCCGAGTCGCAGCCCGTCTTCCATCTTCTTCAGCGACTGACTGAGCACGGTCACCTTGGCGCCCATCGCATGGGCCAACTTGACGCCCATGTGGCCGAGGCCGCCGAGGCCGACGATCGCGACCTCCTTGCCGGGGCCGGCGTTCCAGTGCTTGAGCGGGGAGAACAGCGTGATGCCCGCGCACAGCAGGGGAGCGGCCTTGTCCAGCGGAATACTGTCCGGGATGCGCAGGACGAACTTTTCGTTGACGACGATGGCCTGGCTGTACCCACCCTGGGTGACGGTGCCGTCCCGGTCGGTGGCGCCGTAGGTGCCGACCATGCCGGTGCCCAGGCAGTACTGCTCCAGGCCCGCCGCGCAGTTCTCGCAGTTCTGGCAGGAGTTCACCATGCAGCCCACGCCGACATGGTCGCCGACCTTGTATTTGGTGACCTCCGAGCCGACCTCGGTGACCACACCGGCAATCTCGTGACCGACGACGAGCGGGTAGCTCGGAGTGCCCCACTCGGCCTTGGCGGTGTGGATGTCGCTGTGACAGATGCCCGCGAACTTGATGTCGAACGCCACATCGTGCGGGCCGACATCGCGGCGCTCGATGGTGGTCTTGGTCAGCGGGTCTGTCGCGGAGGTGGCGGCGTATGCGGAAACAGTTGTGGTCATCGAATCATCCTCTTCACATGCGTCTTTTCATATGGTCACGTGCGAATTCGTGCATCTTCACCCGACAGTAGTGAACTCAGCACAATCGGTCACCGAAAGGTGCCCTCGCAGGATGACAACGACAGGCGTGCCGGGTCTAGTCCCGCCGGTGGCTGTGAATTCGGTCAAAGAATCCGGTCAGAGACCGGGAGCCCGGAATCCCGCGTTGAAACTGACCCGCTCGTAGCGGGCGACACCGGCCACGGTGTACGGGTCGGCCGCAGTGATGGCATCGGCCTCTTCGGCCGACATGTCCGCGGCGACGAGCACCGCGCCGTCCTGCGATTCCAGCCTGCCGGCCAGCAGGATCCTGCCGGCCTCCACCTGACCTTTCAGCCACTCCAGGTGGGCTGGGCGGCTCTGATCGATGACGTCGAGGGGTTGCAGATAGGTGATGTTGAGGACGTGGAACACGCCGCAAAGACTAGTTGATCGGCGCGTTGAGCCAGCGCAGGTCGTCGATGATGCCGCGCGCGGCCACCACACCCTGGCCGGTCTGCCACACCTCGTTGTTGACCGCGAACACCCGGTCGTCCCGGTTGGCCGACAACTTGCGCCACGCGGCGCTGTCGAGCACCCGCGGCGCCCGATCCTTGGCCGCCGGCGAGTCGAAGGACAGGTAGACGATATCGCCGTCGGCGGCCGACAGATCGGTGTCGTCGGAAAGGTCGGTGATATCGATGTCGATGTATGGGCGGTCGGTGAATCGTTGTGCGGCGGGGCGATCCACACCCACGGCGGCCAGCACCGAGGCCGGGAAGTTGTCGACGCCGTAGACACGGACGCTGTTCTCGGTGAACTGCACGATCGAGGCCTGGAAATGGGTGGCATCGTTGTGTCGGCCCGCCTCCTCGGCCATCCGCGCGAACTCGCCGAGGATCGCATCGGCGGCTCCGGATCGTCCGGATGCCGCGGCAACCGTCCGCAAGGTCTCCTGCCAGTCCGGCGCGGGGCCGGTGAACACCGTCGGCGCGATCGCGCTGAGCGCGCCGAAACCCTCCAGGCTGTGACCTGCAGAGGCGAGAATCAGATCGGGATCGGCGCCGCGCACGGCCTGCATATCGGTGATGACGGGCGCGTTGTGCAGCACCGTGCCGAGATACGACGGCGGCGGCGCGGTGGTGCCGACAACGCGGCCCTGCAGCCCCAGCGCGCACAACGCGTCGAGCTGACCAGGGGCGAGCGCGATGAGTCGCTGTGGATCCCCACGAACCTCGGTGGTCGCCGGTACGGCCGGCGCCGCGGCGTCCTGCGACGGCACGTTGCGCACCGGGCGGGCAGCCTCGATGCCGCCCGGCCCGGTGGCGGCCGGCTCGGCGGCGCACGATTCGTCCGGTTTGCGTTGATTGCCTAGGACACCTGCGCTGGCGATGCGTGTCGTGCTCGTGATGGGGGCATCCGGGCCGGGGGTGGGGGCCGGGTCGGAGCCACCGCAGCCGGTCAGCAGGACCAATGTGGCGGCGACACCCGCGGCGAGCAGGCCGGTGCGCGCAGGGGGGAACAGCACGCCGCCGACGGTATCAATGTCGGTGGCCGCCCCGGCAGAACCCGTGCTCGGACGGTCCCGACAAGCGAATACGACACTTTGTAGGACACCCATGTCGCAGCCGACCGGGATGGGGATAAGATCACGGGCATAACAGTGCCGGGATATGACCCGTCGACTTTATTTTGGAGGATCTGTTGGTAGCCGAAGCGCCCCCAATCGGAGAACTCGAGGCACGGCGTCCGTTCCCGGAGCGCATGGGGCCCAAGGGCAACCTGATCTACAAGCTGATCACGACGACCGATCACAAGCTGATCGGCATGATGTACTGCGTCGTCTGCTTCATGTTCTTCTTCGTCGGCGGCCTGATGGCCCTGCTGATGCGTACCGAACTCGCCATGCCGGGACTGCAGTTCCTCTCGAATGAGCAGTTCAACCAGCTGTTCACCATGCACGGCACGGTGATGCTGCTGTTCTACGCCACCCCGATCGTGTTCGGTTTCGCCAACCTGGTGCTGCCGCTGCAGATCGGCGCCCCCGACGTCGCCTTCCCGCGGCTGAACGCCTTCTCGTTCTGGCTGTTCCTGTTCGGCGCGCTGATCGCCATGGGTGGTTTCATCACCCCCGGTGGCGCCGCCGACTTCGGCTGGACCGCGTACTCGCCGCTGACCGATGCCATCCACTCCCCGGGCGCCGGTGGCGACCTGTGGATCATGGGCCTGGCCGTCGGTGGTCTTGGCACCATCCTCGGTGGCGTCAACATGATCACCACGGTGGTCTGCATGCGTGCCCCCGGTATGACCATGTTCCGCATGCCGATCTTCACCTGGAACATCCTGGTGACCTCGATCCTGGTGCTGCTGGCCTTCCCGCTGCTGACCGCGGCGCTGTTCGGCCTTGCCGCCGACCGTCACCTCGGCGCGCACATCTACGACCCGGCCAACGGCGGTGTGCTGCTGTGGCAGCACCTGTTCTGGTTCTTCGGCCACCCCGAGGTGTACATCATCGCGCTGCCGTTCTTCGGCATCGTCTCGGAGATCTTCCCGGTGTTCAGCCGCAAGCCGATCTTCGGTTACACCACCCTGATCTACGCCACGCTGGGTATCGCGGCGCTGTCGGTCGCGGTGTGGGCGCACCACATGTACGCCACCGGTGCGGTGCTGCTTCCGTTCTTCTCCTTCATGACGTTCCTGATCGCCGTTCCGACGGGTATCAAGTTCTTCAACTGGATCGGCACCATGTGGAAGGGGCAGCTGACCTTCGAAACACCGATGCTGTTCTCGGTGGGCTTCCTGATCACCTTCCTGCTCGGTGGTCTGTCGGGTGTGCTGCTGGCCAGCCCGCCGCTGGACTTCCACGTGACCGACAGCTACTTCGTCATCGCGCACTTCCACTACGTGCTCTTCGGCACCATCGTGTTCGCCACCTACGCGGGCATCTACTTCTGGTTCCCGAAGATGACGGGCCGCCTGCTCGACGAGCGCCTGGGCAAGCTGCACTTCTGGTTGACCTTCATCGGCTTCCACCTGACCTTCCTGGTGCAGCACTGGGTCGGTGACGAGGGCATGCCGCGTCGCTACGCCGACTACCTGCCCAGCGACGGCTTCACGACGCTGAACGTCATCTCCACCGTCGGTGCCTTCGTGCTCGGCATCTCGACGCTGCCGTTCGTCTGGAACGTGTTCAAGAGCTGGCGCTACGGCGAGCCCGTCGTGGTCGACGACCCGTGGGGTTACGGCAACTCGCTGGAGTGGGCCACCTCGTGCCCGCCGCCGCGGCACAACTTCACCGAGCTGCCGCGCATCCGTTCGGAGCGTCCCGCGTTCGAGCTGCACTACCCGCACATGGTCGAGCGGATGCGTGCCGAGGCGCACATCGGTCGGGCACACGGACCCGCGGACGGCGATGTCACTCGCATCGATGACGTAGAAGTTCGCAGCTGACCCGATAGCCGATCCGAGGCATCTCAACGGAGGTAACTGTGCCGACGGCCTCGCAGTCAGTCGATGCTGCGCGCGGACGTTCCTCGCTGCTGATCACCGTCACCGGTGTCGATCAGCCGGGTGTGACGTCAGCATTGTTCGAGGTGCTCTCGCGGCACCGCGTCGAGTTGTTGAACGTCGAGCAGGTCGTCATCCGCAACCGGCTCACGCTGGGTGTCCTGGTGTCGGTGGACACCGGGGTCGCCGACGAGGCTGGGTTCGCCGATGAGATCCGCGCCGCGATCCACGGCGTCGGGCTCGACGTCAGCATCGAACGCAGTGACGACAAGCCGGTGATGGTGGAGCCCTCCACCCACACCATCGTGGTGCTCGGCAGGCCGATCACCGCCGAGGCGTTCGGGGTGGTGGCGCGCGAGGTGGCCGACCTCGGGGTCAACATCGACTTCATCCGCGGCGTGTCGGACTATCCGGTGACCGGGCTGGAACTGCGTGTCTCGGTGCCTCCGGGAGCGGTATACACCGAACTGCAGAGCGCGATGGCGCGTACCGCGGTCGACCTCGGTGTGGACATCGCGCTGGAGGACTACAGCCTGTCGCGACGCACCAAGCGCCTCATCGTCTTCGATGTCGATTCCACCCTGATCCAGGGTGAGGTCATCGAGATGCTGGCCTCGCACGCGGGCGCGGAGGCCGCGGTGGCCGAGGTGACCGAGGCGGCCATGCGCGGTGAACTGGATTTCGCCGAATCGCTGCACAAGCGGGTGGCGACATTGGCCGGGTTGCCGGCGGAGGTGCTCGATGATGTCGCCGAGCAGATCGAGCTGACCCCAGGAGCGCGCACCACCATCCGCACCCTGCGCAGGCTCGGATATCACTGCGGAATCGTCTCCGGCGGGTTCCGTCAGGTCATCGATCCGCTGGCGCACGAGCTCAAACTGGACTTCGTGGCCGCCAACGAGCTCGAGATCGTCGACGGTAAGCTCACCGGCCGTGTCGTCGGTACGGTGATCGATCGACCGGGCAAGGCCAAGGCGTTGCGTGACTTCGCCGACCAGGCCGGCGTGCCGATGGCCCAGACGGTGGCCGTCGGCGACGGCGCCAATGACATCGACATGCTGTCCGCGGCCGGCCTCGGGGTGGCATTCAACGCCAAGCCCGCGCTGCGCGAGGTCGCCGATGCGTCGCTGAGCCATCCCTATCTGGACACCGTGTTGTTCCTGCTGGGCGTCACCCGCGGCGAGATCGAGGCCGCCGATGCCGTCGACGGGACGGTGCGGCGCGTGGACATCCCCAGCTAGTCAGACGACCACCGCGTGGGTTTCCGGTGCCACGGAGACGCCGGTGATCGAACGCCACGCCCGAGCCATCAGGTCGACGGCTGCCTCCAACTGTGGTTCGGGCAGCGCATAGGGCACCCTGATGAAACGTTCCAGGGTGCCGTCGACCCCGAAACGCGGGCCTGCCGGCAGATCGAGACCGAGCCGGGATGCCGAGGCCGAGAGCGCGGTGCTCATCGGTGACGGCAGCTGCACCCACAGCGACATTCCGCCCCGACCCGGGCCCGGCCGCCAGTCCGGGAGCTCGCGAGCCAACAGATCGATCAAGAATTGCCTTCTGTTGCAGAGTATTTCGCGCCTCTCGGGCAGGATCTGGTCGCGCATCTGGAGCAGCCGCGCCGCCGCCAGTTGCTCGAGAATGGGCGTGCCAAGGTCTACCGCCGCACGGGTGGCGGCGATGGCGGCCAGGGTGGCGGGTTCGGCCCGGATCCAGCCCACTCGCAGGCCACCCCAGAAGGATTTGGACATCGAGCCGATGGTCAAGACCAGATCGCGGCGCTGGTGCATTGCCGCGGCCAGGGGGGCCGGCGGCCCTTCGTCGAGCCACATGTCCATGATCGACTCGTCGGCGATGGTGCGGGTGCGGGTCTCGGAAATGATGTGGCCCAGGCGTGTTCGTTGATCCGCCGGCATGGTGAAGCCGGTCGGGTTGTGGCTGTCGGGGACGAAGTAGGCCAGCACGGGAGCCAGCTGGCGGATTGCGGCGTGCACTGCGTCCAGTTCCCAGCCACCGTCGTTGAGCGCCACCGGGACGGCGCGCGATCCGGCGGCTGCGATGGCTGCGAGTGCGCCGTGGTAGGTCGGCTGTTCGACCAACACCCGGTCGCCGGGCTGGGTGAATGCGGCCAGGATCAGGCCGATGGCATGTTGGGCACCGGTGGTGATCATGATCTGTGTCGGATCGGTGGGAAGTCCACGGGCGGTGTAGCTTTCGGCCACCGCTTCGCGCAGTGCGTACACCCCGGACAGTTCGTGACCGACCTCGGCCAGATAGGGAGTGATATCGCGGGCGGCCTCGGAAAAGGCCTCGCGCACCGCCGCGCTGGGCGCCGACAGTGCCGCAGCGGCCAGGCTCACCGTCGGTGTGCTCGGATCGGCGGGCAGCGCGGGGCGCGGCGGCAGGGCGGCTGTACTGCGCGCGCCACGGCGTGCGTGTAGATATCCGTCCTCACGGAGCGCGGCGAAGGCGGCGGTGACCGTGGTGCGCGACACCCGGAGCGCATCGGCGAGCGCGCGCTCGCTCGGTAGGCGGGATCCGACGGGCAGGCGCCCGTCGACGATGAGCAACCGGACAGCATCGGCCAGACCCAGGTATGCGGCACCGGCCGAACTGGATGTGCGCCAGTTACCGAGTTCGCGAGCCAAAAGGTCCACATCCAGCGCTCTGGACCCCATATCGATGGACATAGAGGCCAGTATTCGGCAACTGGATATTGATCGGCAAGCCATCGCCGCCGGAAGATCGCTCCATGAGAGAAAACTGGATGTCTCGGCTGGCGGGGAAGTACCTGCGCGCGGGCGTCCGCATCCCGCGCTCACTCGGCGACGCGGACAACGCGGATGCCCGCCGGATGCGCAACGATCTCGACGCAATCCGCGCACGATTCCCCGACCACGCATGACGGACCGGATCGACAGAACTGCGCGGGTCGTCCGCCGTAAGCGGGGGGCGTGCTCAGCGCTCCAGCCCGCCGCCCTGTTGCTGTCGGGTCTCGTCGGCTACGGCTTCTCGATGGCCGTCATGGTGCAGGCAGGGTTGGGACTCGACCCGTGGGACGTCTTCCACCAGGGCCTCAGCCGACACACCGGCCTGACCATCGGAACGGTGACCGCGCTGGTCGGCATCATCGTGTTGCTCGCTTGGATCCCGCTGCGCAACCGCCCAGGCGTGGGCACCGTGGCCAACGTCATCGTCATCGCAGTGGCCGTCGACATCGGCATCGCCCTGCTGCCGGCAACCACCGATCTTCGGGTGCGCGTCGCCATGATGCTCGCGGCGGTGGTGCTCAACGCGGTGAGCACCGTGCTCTACATCGGTGCCGGACTCGGACCCGGACCCCGTGACGGGTTGATGACCGGATTGGTGACGCGGACCGGACGGTCGGTGCGGCTGGTCCGCACGGTCATCGAGGTGACGGTGTTGGCGCTCGGCTTCCTGCTCGGTGGCACGGTCGGTGTCGGCACGGTGATCTATGCCTTCGGTATCGGCCCGCTGGTCCAGCTGATGCTGCGATTGATGCCGAGGCGTCTGCTGCTCCATGATTTCGGCGCACGAGCCGTCGAGCGAAGCGATACGAAAACAACTCTCGGGGGCGCGGGGCGTACCCCGGTGGTCGATCCCGGCGACACTACGATGAGCGGGTGCCAGCAGACGAGTCCACCGCAGCCGATGTCCCCGGGGAAGACCTGCTGATCGAATTCGCCAAGGTCACCCTGCGCCGCGGCGGCAAGACCCTCGTCGGGCCCATCGACTGGGCCGTCGAACTCGACGAGCGCTGGGTGGTGATCGGGCCCAACGGTGCGGGGAAGACCTCGCTGTTGCGCATTGCCGCGGCCATCGATCATCCCTCCTCGGGGGCGGCGTTCGTGCTCGGTGAGCGGCTCGGTCGCACCGATATGGCCGAGCTGCGGTCCCGGGTGGGATTGAGCAGTTCGGCTCTGAGTCAACGGATTCCCGATGACGAGATCGTTCGGGATCTGGTGGTCTCGGCAGGTTATGCGGTGCTGGGACGCTGGCGTGAGAAGTACGACGCCGTGGACTACGAACAGGCCGTCGACATGTTGGAGAGCCTGGGTGCCGAGCATCTGGCCGACCGCACCTACGGCACGCTCAGCGAGGGGGAGCGCAAGCGGGTGCTGATCGCCCGCTCGCTGATGACCGACCCGGAACTGCTGCTGCTCGACGAGCCCGCCGCGGGTCTGGACCTCGGTGGCCGTGAGGAGCTGGTGGCGCGGCTGGCTGACCTGGCCGCCGACCCCGATGCCCCCGCCATCGTGCTGGTGACCCACCATGTCGAGGAGATTCCGCCCGGCTTCTCGCACTGTCTGCTGCTCTCGGAGGGCAGCGTGGTGGGGTCCGGTCTGCTCTCGGATGTGTTGACATCGGAGAATCTGTCCGCGGCGTTCGGGCAGTCCATCACCTTGGACTACATCGACGGCCGGTACTTCGCGCGGCGCACCCGCAGCCGCGCCGCACACAGGAGGCGCGCCACATGAGCGACAAGTCGGATCCGCTGGTTCCCCGGCCCGCGTCCACGGTGATGCTGCTGCGCGATCAAGGGTCGGCCGAATCGCTGGAGGTCTTCCTGATGCGGCGGCATTCGGCGATGGAATTTGTCGCCGGGGTGATGGTCTTTCCCGGCGGGGGCGTCGACGAACGTGATCGCGGGACGGGTATCGCCTGGTACGGCCCCGAACCGTCCTGGTGGGCCGAGCGGATGAACGTCGACGTCGGCCTGGCCGAAGCGCTGGTCTGTGCGGCGGCGCGCGAGACATTCGAAGAGTCCGGGGTGTTGTTCGCCGGAGCCGCCGACGATTCCGATGTGCTCGTCGACGATGCGTCGATCTACCGGGAGCAGCGTGCGGCGCTGGCCAACAACTCGCTGTCCTTTGCCGACTTCCTGCGTGATGAGCAACTGGTGCTGCGGGCCGATCTACTGCGACCGTGGGCGAACTGGGTCACTCCCGTCGAGGAGCGGACCCGTCGCTATGACACCTATTTCTTCGTGGGTGCGCTTCCGGCGGGCCAGCGGGCCGACGGGGAGAACACCGAGAGTGACCGCGCCTTCTGGTCCAGCCCGCAGGCCGCCCTCGACGAGTTCGCCGAGGGCCACTCGTTCCTGCTGCCGCCGACGTGGTCGCAGCTCGACTCGCTCAACGGGCGCACGGTGGCCGAGGTGCTGGCCACCGAACGCACGATCACGCCGATGATGCCGACCCTGTCCGCCGATGCGGCAGGCGGTGACTGGAACATCGAGTTCTTCGACGGTGCGCGCTACAACGAGGCGCGCAACCGGCGTGCCCCGGGCGGCCGGCAGGGCGCGCCGAGTACATGAGCGAATTCGTATCCGCGGCGGGCCGCGAATTCGTATCCGCGGCGGTCAGCGACGGCGTCGGCACGCTGGTGATGTCTCGGCCGCCGACCAACGCGCTGACCCGTCAGATGTACCGCGAGCTCGCCGACGTCGCCGGTGAGCTCGGCAGTCATCCGCAGGTGCGCGCGGTCATCCTCTTCGGCGGTCACGAGGTGTTCAGCGCCGGCGACGACATCCCGGAGCTGCGCCGCCTGGATGCCGGGGATGCGCGCAGCGTGACGACAGCCTGCCGCACGGCGCTGGACGCGGTGGCCGCCATCCCGCAGCCGACGGTGGCCGCGGTGACCGGGTACGCGCTGGGATCGGGTCTGGCGTTGGCGCTGGCCGCGGACTGGCGGGTGGCCGGTGACAACGTGAAAGTCGGCGTCACCGAGGTACTGGCCGGGCTGCTGCCCGCCGCGGGGACCGCTCGGCTGGTCGCGGCGATCGGCTCGGCGCGGGCCAAGGACCTGGTGTTCAGCGGCCGGTTCGTGGGTGCCGAGGAGAGTTTGGCGCTCGGGCTGGTCGATGAGCTGGTGGCTCCCGACGGTGTCTACGACGCCGCGCTGAGCTGGGCGCGTCGCTACCTGGAGGCGCCGGCGCACGTGCTGGCAGGGGCCAAGGCGATGATCGATGGCGCTGGTGAGGGCGTCGAGCACTACGTCGAGGTCTTCGGGGCGGAGACCGGCAGTTAGGCTGCCCATATGACGAGCACGGACCACACTCCCGCTGCGGCACCTGCCGCCGCCGACGGAGAACTCACGCCCGATGTCGCCGCCGGAGCGGCTCCGGAGCCCAACCCGCACGCCACCGCCGAGCAGGTCGAGGCCGCCCTCAAGGACACCAAGCTGGCCCAGATCCTGTACCACGACTGGGAGGCCGAGACCTACGACGACAAGTGGTCGATCTCCTATGACCAGCGCTGCATCGATTATGCGCGCGGTCGCTTCGACGCCATCGTGCCCGAGCACGTCCAGCAGGAGCTGCCCTATGACCGCGCCCTCGAGCTGGGCTGCGGCACCGGATTCTTCCTGCTCAACCTCATCCAGGCCGGGGTGGCCCGCCGCGGTTCGGTGACCGATCTGTCCCCGGGCATGGTCAAGGTCGCCACCCGTAACGGTCAGGGGCTGGGCCTGGACATCGACGGTCGCGTCGCCGATGCCGAGGGCATCCCGTACGAGGACAACACCTTCGACCTCGTGGTCGGGCACGCGGTGCTGCACCACATCCCGGACGTGGAGAAGTCGCTGCGCGAGGTGGTCCGCATCCTCAAGCCCGGTGGGCGGTTCGTCTTCGCCGGTGAGCCGACCAGCGCGGGCAATGTCTACGCGCGCAACCTCTCGACGCTGACCTGGCATCTGTCGACGAGCATCACCAAGCTGCCCGGCTTGGAGAACTGGCGTCGTCCGCAGGAGGAACTGGACGAGTCGTCACGGGCAGCGGCGCTGGAGGCCGTGGTGGATCTGCACACCTTCGATCCCGAGGATCTGGAGCGGATGGCCACCAATGCCGGTGCCGTCGAGGTCGAGACCGCCAGCGAGGAGTTCACCGCGGCGATGCTGGGCTGGCCGATCAGGACCTTCGAGGCGTCGGTGCCGCCCGGCCGTTTGGGTTGGGGATGGGCGAAGTTCGCCTTCAACAGTTGGACGACGCTGAGCTGGGTGGACGCCAACGTCTGGCGCAAGGTGGTGCCCAAGGGCTGGTTCTACAACGTGATGGTCACGGGCACCAAGCCGTTGTGATGTGGCGGTAGTTTTCTCCCTCGACGATGTCGCCTACCTCGTCGGTGACGATGGACGTCGAGCGCTGGCCGAGGTCGCCGGCCTCGCGTTGAGCGATGCCGGACGGGTGGCCGATATTGCTTCGGTGCGTGGACGTTTCGGCGATCGCACGGCGGTACTGGTGGAGACCATCCTGCTGCGGCGCCGGGCGGCGACCAAGTTCGCCGACCCATCGTGGTGGCTTTTCACCGATGACGCCATGCAGCAGGCGACCGCGGAACCGGTGGCGCTGCATCGTGCGCAGCGGCTGGCCGGCATGCGCGTCCACGATGTCACCTGCTCGGTGGGCGCCGAACTGGCCGCGCTCTTACCGAGTGCCGAATCGGTCCTCGGCAGCGATCTGGACCGGGTGCGGCTTGCCATGGCGCACAACAATGTTCCCGAGGCGCCGGTGGTGCTCGCCGATGCGCTCGTCCCGGTGAGTCGCGACACCGTGGTGCTCGCCGATCCCGGCAGGCGGGCCGGCGGGCGTCGGCGATTCGATCCGCGCGCCTACACGCCGCCGTTGGACGCCCTGCTGGAGGTGTACCGCGATCGGCAGATCGTCGTGAAGTGCGCTCCGGGAATCGATTTCGGCCAGCTCGACGAACTGGGGTTCACCGGTGAGATCGAGGTGACGTCATGGGGTGGCAGCGTGCGGGAGGCGTGCCTGTGGTCCGACGGTCTGGCCCCGCCGGGGGTGCGCCGGCGTGCCGTTGTCCTCGACAGGGCCGAGGAGTTGACCGACGCCGATCCCGACGACTGTGCTGTCGCGCCGGCCGGCCGGTGGATCGTCGACCCGGACGGCGCGGTGGTGCGCGCCGGTCTGGTGCGCCAGTACGCCACCCGCCACCGGTTGTGGCAACTCGATCCCGATATCGCCTATCTGTCCGGTGACGTGCTGCCCGATGGGGTCCGCGGCTTCGAGCTGCTCGCCGAGCTCGGATTCGACGAGAAGCGGTTGCGCCGAGAACTGGTGGCCCGTGACTGCGGCGCGGTGGAGATTCTGGTCCGCGGCCTCGATATCGACCCCGACGTGCTGCGGCGGCGGCTCAAACTACGGGGGTCCGCTGCGCTGTCGGTGGTGCTTACCCGCATCGGCACCGGAGCGGCCAGTCGCGCGGTGGCGTTCATTTGTCGTCCGTCGCGATAATGCCACAGGTAATCTTGATGTCGGCGGCGCCTGTGCCGCTCTGTCCCCGGAGGATCTCCCAGATGCGTGTACCCCCGCTGGCCGTCACCGTGCTGGCCGCAACCACCACGGCCCTGCTGGGCATCGCGGGTGCACCGGTCGCCGCAGCCGCGCCGCCGGGATGCAGCGATGTCGACGGCGTCCTGGGGCCGGACTCGATCTGCACCATCGCCCAGACCGATCCGGCCTACACACTCAACATCACATTCCCCGCGAACTTTCCCGATCCCAAGCCGGTGATCGAGTACGTCAAGCAGACCCGTGACGGCTTCCTCAACGTCGCGAAGTCCCCGGATTTCCGCGGGATGCCCTACGAACTGGACACCACCACCGTCCAGTACAGCTCCGCGGTCCCGCCGCGGGGCACCCAGACGGTGGTGTTCACCACCTACCAGAACGTCGGTGGCGCACACCCGCAGACGTTCTACAAGTCGTTCAGCTGGGATCAGGCGTATCGCAAACCGATCACCTTCGAGAAACTGTTCCGTGAGGGTGTCGACCCGCTGCCGGTGATCTTCCCGGTGGTGCAGGCCGATCTGGCGCGGCAGTCCGGAATGCCCGACCCGGTGTTACCCGATGCGGGTCTGGACCCGGCCAACTACCAGAATTTCGCCATCACCGACGATGCGGTGATTTTCTTCTTCAGCCAAGGTGAGCTGCTGCCCGAATCAGCAGGCGCCGTTCAGGTTTCGGTGCCGCGCGCGACGGTGGCCCCGCTCCTGGCCTGAGCGCCCGAACTTAGGCCGGAGCGAAACCGTAGACCTGACCCGCGCTGGTGGTGACGACCACCCGGCCGTCATGGCCCACCGATACCCCCAGCGGCGCGCCGCCGGCTTCCGGTAACGGGTACTGGTTGAGCGTGTGTCCATCGGCGGTGTCGAAGACCAGCAGTGCCTGCCCGGCGTCACCATCGCGGACCACCGTGTAGCCGGTACCGCCTGCGCTCTGCGTCGACGTCGTCAACGGTTCGACATCGTCACGGCTCCAAGCGATCTCGCCGCCGTCGGTGACGGAGACGAGGCGCGAACCGGGCCCTCCGCCGGCGATGACGTGTCCGTCGGGGGTCACCGACGGCGGAGTCCGCGGAGTGGAGTCCAGTGCCACCGACCATTTCGCGCTGCCGTCGGCAGTATTGATGGCCCACAACCGGTGGTCGCGGCCCGTGACATACGCGACGGTGCCGTCCGCGGAGAGCACCGGGCTGGCGATCGGCCCGCCACCGACGGCGGTGCTGGTCCACGCCGTGGCCACCGTCGCGGTGGCATCCGGTTGATATTTCAGGCCGGTCAGGACCGGCGCCGGGGCGCCGGGCTCCCAGAGTCCGGCGACCAGCATGCCGGTGTTGGCGCTGAACGCCGGCGCCGCCGCCACCGGACAACCGCTGCCTGCGGTGCCGCAGTCATCGAGTCCGCGTTGTGAATCGGTGGGATCGACACCGGCGACCAGATCCAGCGGTGTGCCGATGACGGTTCCCCGGTGTGCGTCGAACACCAGCACTTGGCCCAGATGGGTGAACACCAGCAGGTGTCCCGGGTCGAGCAGTCGTGGTGTCATCGGCATGCCGATCACCGGCTGCCGCCAGCGGATCCATTGCGTGGGCGGGAACGACATGATGGCGCCCGGTTGGCCGATGTAGAGGTTGTCGAACCCGTCGAACAGGGGGCTGGACAGGCCACCGCCCTGCCACAGCCTTGTGCACCACCGCTGCCGGCCGTTGTTGTCGTTCTCCCACACCATCAACGAGCAACCGTCGGCGGTTTGGCCGTTCACCGCGAGATAGGCACCCGAACCCAGCGCGGCCTGGGCGCCCAGCTCGCCCTTGACCGAGCGTTGCCACTCCGGGCTCAGCGTCCTTGCGCCGTCGACCGGGGTATAGCTGCTGTTGGCGGCGTCGGCGTACTGCGCCGACCATCCGGTCGCGGGATGGGCCTCGACCCAGGAGTCGGTGTTCGCGCACGCCGAGACCAGCAGCGTGGTCGTCGACAGGACGACAGCAAGCCGGCGCGCAGATTCTCGAAGTGCAGGCATCGAGTCCCGAGACTAGCCCGTGACGGTCTCGCGTAGGCTGACCGGCCATGACGACGATGTGGGGCGCGCCGTTGCACAAGAGGTGGCGAGGTTCGCGGCTGAGCGATCCGCGCCAGGCTCGGTTCCTGACCCGCGATTCGCTGCGCTGGGTGCTGGCCAACAAGGCATACACACCGTGGTATCTGGTGCGGTACTGGCGCCTGCTCAAGTTCAAGCTGCGCAATCCCCACATCATCACCCGCGGCATGGTGTTCCTCGGCAAGGGTGTGGAGATCGAAGCCACACCGGAGCTGTCCACCATGGAGATCGGCCGCTGGGTCCACATCGGCGACAAGAACACCATCCGGTGCCACGAGGGCTCACTGCGCATCGGTGACAAGGTGGTCCTGGGCCGCGACAACGTCATCAACACCTACCTGGACATCGAACTGGGCGATTCCGTGTTGATGGCCGACTGGTGCTACGTCTGCGATTTCGACCACAAGATGGACAGCCTGGAACTCCCGATCAAGGACCAGGGCATCATCAAGAGCCCGGTCCGGATCGGACCGGACACCTGGGTGGCGGCCAAGGTGAGCGTGCTGCGCGGGACGTCGGTCGGTCGGGGCTGCGTGCTCGGCGCGCATGCGGTCGTCAAGGGGGAGATCCCGGACTACTCGATCGCCGTCGGGTCCCCGGCCAAGGTGGTCAAGAACCGCAAGGTCGCCTGGGATGCGTCGGCCGCCGAGCGTGCCGAGCTGGCCGCCAACCTGGCCGATATCGAACGCAAGAAGGCCGCCCGCTAGAGCCCCACCTCGGCGAGCGTGAGTGTCTGCTGTGCGACACGCGGTCGGGCGGCCGAGTTCACGCACGCTCGCGGGTTCGATCGGATCAGCCGAAGGTGTGCTCCAGCAGCCGCTGCCACGCGGTGCAGGTCACCTCGGCATCGTCGGCAGCGTCGTCGCCGTAGAAGAACGCGTTCAGGCTCACCGTCGCTTTTCCGCCCGGTGTGGACATGCCGAACAGCGCGAGGCCGGGTAGCGGTTCGGCCAGGCGCACCAGCACGTGGCGCTGCTGATCGTCCTGCTGGACCCGCTCCACCTGCCCGTTGATGTTGTCGATCGTGGTGCCGACCGTGCGTAGATCGCCGACATCGACACCGTGCAGGTGCATGACCTCGGTGTACCGCTTCCAGGTCTCGTACGGCGAGTCCTGCGATGCCGAGGAGAGGTGATAGCTCACCGCGCGGCGGCCCGCGAAATGGCGCAGGTAGTTCCCCAGTACCGCGAAATGCCCGGTCCAGCCCGATTCGAAGCCTTCGAGCTCGGTGTCCCAGTCGGTGCGATCGGTGATCACCGAGTGCACCATGGCGATATCGCAGCGTCCATCGAGCCGGTGGGTCACGGTGATCTGTGTGGCCAGCGGTGGGGCGCCGCCGGACCGACCGCGTTCGGCCCACTCTCGTTCGACGTAGCCGAAGCGGCGCGGCGGGTCCCACTCGGTGACCTCGCCCGCCGAATCGCCGGCATCCCCGAAGTCGAATCGGATTGCCCCACCGACCTTCTCCTCGATCTCGGTGCGGGTGAACCAGGCCGAGTTGCCGGCGCCGGTGGCCAGCGCGCGCCACACCTGTTCGGGGCCGGCGTCGACGGTCAACCCCAGCTCGATCCAGCGCTTCTGGTCGTCGTGGTGCACCGGCATGCCACCAAGCCTACGACCGGGAACGGGACTTGGCGCCGGTTGATTCAAGGTCTTCGCTTGCGAGGATCAACCGTAGTCGGGCAGCGGACGCTCGACGATCAGCCGGCGGGGCTGTGGCTGGCGTTCGCCACGCTTGGCGGCCAGGTACACCTGCGCGGTGTGGTCGGCCACGGTCGGCCAGGAGAAGTCGCCCAATCGGTCCCTTGCGGCCAACGCGCGCTGTTGTGCGGCGGTGGGATCGTCGAGCACCCGCCGCACCGCATCCGCGAGCGCGGCGACATCACGCGGCGGGCAGGACACCCCGGTGACACCGTCGATGACGGCCTCGCCGAGGCCGCCGATATTCGAGGTGACCAGCGGTGTGCCGGTGGCCGCGGCCTCCAGGGCGACGATGCCGAACGGTTCGTAATGCGATGGCAGCACCGCGACATCGGCCTTGTGCAGCAGCCCGACCAGACCCTCGTGGTCCACCCGCCCGATGAACTTGGTGGCCTTGAGCACCTTGTGCTTGCGGGCCTGGGCGCTCAGGAAGTCCAGTTGGGTGCCGTCGCCGGCGATGGTCAGCGTGGTGCCCGGATGGGTCCGGCGGATGCGGGGCAGTGCCGCGATGGCGTCGTGCACGCCCTTCTCGTATTCCAGCCGGCCGAAGAACAGCAGCTCGGGCGCGCCGTCGTGCGGGCGCCGCGCGGCGAACGGCCAACCGTCGGTGTCGATCCCGTTGGGGATGACCGTCGTCTCGGCCAGGCCGGGCCCGAACAGCTCGGTGATCTCCTCGCGCATGGATGCCGAACACGTGATCAGCGAATCGGATTCGTGCACCAGCCACGATTCCAGGGCGTGAACCTGTCGGCTGACCGCACCCGACACCCAACCGGAGTGTCTGCCGGCCTCGGTGGCGTGGATGGTGGAAACCAAAGGCACATCGAAGAATTCGGCCAGTGCTATCGCCGGGTGGGCGACCAGCCAGTCATGGGCGTGCACCAGATCGGGCTGCCAGTCCCGCAGGGTCAGCCCGGACCGGATCATGGAATGCCCCATGGCCAGCGTCCAGGCCATCATGTCGGTGCCGAAGGCGAATTCGTGCGGATCCTGCGCGGCGGCGATGACGCGCACGCCCTCGGACATCTCGTCGGTGGACGGGTGGGTGCTCGGGTCCGTACCGGTCGGCCGGCGCGAGAGCACCACGACCTCGTGCCCGGCGTCGACGAGTTCGGTTGCCAGGTGGTGCACATGCCTGCCGAGCCCGCCGATGATCACCGGCGGGTACTCCCAGGAGACCATCAAGATCTTCATCGGCGGGCACCTCTTATGGCGCGCGAGCGTGCGTCGACTCGAGGCGAAATGTGGCGTGTCGGGCAGCAGACCCGCACGCTCGCCGGGAACGGGGCGGTCATTGGGGCAGCCTCCGGGCGTCCAGTGCCCCGAACAGGCCGTCGGCGCGATTCCAGTCCTCGGCCAGCCGCTGGGCCTGGGAACGGCGCCCCGAGGCCAGGGCGGCGCTGATCTCACGGGTGGCGTGCGCGTGCAGGTGCGCGCGGTAGCGGGCGTATTCGGCCGCCGAATCCTTGCTCACCATGAAGGGCCAGTCACTGGAGACCGTGAGCAGCGTTTCGCGCAGGATCTGGTCGGCGACCATATCGCGCCCGCCCGCGTCGGGGTGCATCATCGCCTTGTCGACCGCGGCCAGTGCGGTGTCGACGACCTCGGTGTTGAGCTGGACCAGATCGGTGACCTTGGCGCCGTTCCACACCTGCCAGTCCTTACCGGAACCCCATGAGCTGGGCGGCAATTCGACCGGTTCGCCGACGAAACCGTCGGCGATGGCGTCGGCGAGGGTGCCAACCCGGATACCCGCGGCGGGCAGTGCCCGCAGCAAGCGCTCGAGCCATTGCGGGCCCTCGTACCACCAGTGTCCGAAGAGTTCGGTGTCGAACGCGGCCACCACGTGGGCAGGCCGCCCGATGCGGTCGGACTCATCGATCAGCCTGCGCCGCACCACCTCGACGAAATCGGCCACGTGCACGTCGATGGCGCGGTCGGCGCGCTCGGGGTCATAGGGTGCCTTGGCCTCCGATGCCACATTGCGCCCGGTCACCCTGGCCGGTTTGAGGCCGGTGAGGTGATCGTAGGTGTGGAAGTCGCGATAGGCGGCGTGGCCGGGATAACCGGACTTGGGGGACCAGACCCGGTAGCTGACCTGGAGGTCGCGCCCGAACGCCACCACGTCACTGTCGCCGACGGTGCGGCCCAGCGCGGTGTCGCCGTGCAGCGAGGGGCCGTCGACCATGAAATGGCCGACACCGGCTGCGGCGTAACCGGTTTCCATGCCCGGCGCGTAGGCGCACTCGGGAGCCCAGATGCCGCTGGGGGTGTGGCCGATGCGGTGCCGGGCATCGGCGAGACCTTCGCGCAGGGCGAACTCGCGCAGCCGCGGGTTGAGCAACGGCTGGAACGGGTGGGCCAGCGGACCGCCGAGCAGTTCGATGGTGCCGGCCTCGACGAGTGGGCGTAGCAGCGGGCTGCCGCCGTGCCGCCACCGCGTGGTGAAGTCTGCCAGCGCCGCGGTGGCGGCGTCGTACTCGCGGATCCCGAACTGCCGCATGGCTTCCGGTGATGCGTAGCCGGTATCGGGGCCGCTGGTGACCGTCGTCGCCTCCTGCGCGCGCAGCTGCCAGTTGGCCAGCCAATGGTGCATACCGGTCAGGCAGTACGGGTCGTCGAGTTGGGCGGTGACCACCGGTGTCATGCCGAGGGAGAGCAGGTGACCGCGACCCTCGTCGGCCAGGGTGCGCAGGACGCGGAAGAGCGGCAGATAGCAGGCCGCCCAGGACTGGTACAGCCACTCCTCGCCCACCGGCCAGCGGCCGTGATGGGCCAGCCACGGCAGGTGCGTGTGCAGCACCAGCGTGAACATCCCCGGGGTGGGGTGGTGCTCAGTCACCGCGCACCGCGATCGCCACCAGGTCCAGGCTGTCGTCGATGGCCCGGTTGTCGTGGCCGTCCTCGACCAGATCGAAGTCCTCGGTACGCACCGCGGCGACGTCGGCGAGCAACTCCGCCGACCACGGGGCATCGGCCACCGCGCGCGCGATCTGTGCCTCGATGATCGAACCGCCGTGGCGCGCGTCGAGCTGAGCCAGTCCGGGCCCATGGACAACGCCGTACACGCCTTCGATCTGGAAGCCGCCGTCGGTGAGCAGTTCGGTGAGTTCGGCGGCGTTGAGCTCTCGGGTGTGGAACGGGTTCAGCGGGGTGTCGCGGCCGGGGGAGAAGGTGATCCGGTTCGGCGTCGACATCAGCAACAGCCCACCGGGACGCAGCACGCGCGCGCACTCGCCGACAAACTGGCCTTGGTCCCAGAGGTGCTCGATGACCTGGAAGTTGACCACCACGTCGACCGATTCATCGGCCAGTGGCAGCTCGGCGAGATTGCCGAGGGTCATCTGCACCCGCGGGTACTTGGCCCGGATGTGGGCGACGGCCTGCTCGTCGTAGTCGACGCCCACCACGGAGCGGGCCACCTGCGCGATCAGGTCGGCGCCGTATCCCTCGCCGGGGCCGGCTTCCAGCACGTCACGGCCGGCGCAGCGGTCGGCCAGACGCTGGTAGACGACCTCGTGGCGACGGAACCAATAGTTCTCCTCGGCAAGGCCCGGGATGGTCCGTTCACCGGTCAGGGGCAGACAAGGGTCGACATCGGTGCCCGCCTTGGCGGGGCCACCGGAGTTCTCGACCGAACCGAATGTGCTCATTGGAAGGCAGGCTAACCCGTGACGGCCGGTTCGCGAACGGATGCCCGACCGACCGTGCGGTCGGTAGATGGCGATTGACCAGTTATGGTGTCCGTACGTGCCGCTCAAGTTACCGGCGAGTAACCTGGAGGCCGTTGCGTGAAACGTGATATTGCCAGGCCGGCAGACGGCCTCATCGAGGAGGACGAACCACACTCATGACGAACATCGTGGTCCTGATCAAGCAGGTCCCTGATACCTGGTCGGAACGCAAGCTCTCCGACGGTGACTACACGCTCGATCGCGAGGCGGCCGACGCCGTGCTCGACGAGATCAACGAGCGCGCCGTCGAAGAAGCGTTGCTCATCAAGGAACGTGAAGGTGGCGACAGCACGGTGACCGTGCTCACCGCGGGCCCCGAGCGTGCCACCGAGGCCATCCGCAAGGCACTGTCCATGGGCGCCGACAAGGCCGTCCACCTCAAGGACGACGGCCTGCACGGCTCCGATCTCATCCAGACGGGTTGGGCGCTGGCCCGCGCGCTGGGCACCATCGAGGGCACCGAACTGGTGATCGCCGGTAACGAGGCCACCGACGGTGTCGGCGGCGCCGTTCCTGCCGTCATCGCCGAGTACCTCGGTCTGCCGCAGCTCACCCACGTGCGCAAGCTCAACGTCGAGGGCGGCAAGGTCACCGCCGAGCGCGAGACCGACGACGGCGTCTTCGGCCTGGAGGCCACCCTGCCCGCCGTGGTCAGCGTCAACGAGAAGATCAACGAGCCGCGCTTCCCGTCCTTCAAGGGCATCATGGCCGCCAAGAAGAAGGAAGTCACCGTCCTGACCTTGGCCGAGATCGGTGTCGAGCCCGACGAGGTCGGCGTGGCCAACGCAGGCACCAAGGTGCTCTCGTCGACCCCGAAGCCCCCGAAGACCGCCGGCGAGAAGATCACCGACGAGGGCGAAGGCGGCACCAAGGTCGCCGAGTACCTGGTCGCCCAGAAGTTGATCTAGTAGCTGACCCCTCAGACACACACTCAAAGGACAGATTCATGGCTGAAGTACTCGTGCTCGTCGAGCACGCCGAAGGTGCACTGAAGAAGGTCAGCACCGAACTCATCACCGCTGCCCGCGTGCTGGGTGAGCCGTCCGCCGTCGTGGTGGGCACTCCCGGCACCGCCGCCGGCCTGACCGACGGACTCAAGGCCGCCGGTGCGGCCAAGATCTACGTCGCCGAGTCGGCCGACGTGGACAACTTCCTGGTCACCCCGAAGGTCGACGTGCTGGCCGCGCTCGTCGAGTCCGCATCGCCCGCCGGTGTGATCATCGCCGCCAGCGCCGAGGGCAAAGAGGTCGCCGGTCGGCTGGCCGCGCGCCTGGGCTCCGGCCTGCTGGTCGACGTCGTCGGCCTGAAGGACGGCGGCATCGGGGTCTACAGCATCTTCGGTGGCGCGTTCACCGTCGAGGCGCAGGCCACCGGCGAACTGCCCGTCATCACCGTCCGCCCGGGTGCCGTGGACGCCGAACCGGCCGATGGTGCCGGCGAGGTCGTCGAGGTCGAGGTGCCGGCCCAGGCCGAGAATGCGACGAAGATCACGTCGCGCGAGCCGGTCGTCGCCGGTGACCGTCCCGAGCTCACCGAGGCCAGCGTCGTGGTCGCCGGTGGTCGTGGGGTCGGCAGCGAGGAGAACTTCAAGGTCGTCGAGGAGCTGGCCGATTCGCTCGGTGGCGCCGTTGGTGCCTCGCGCGCCGCGGTGGACTCCGGCTACTACGCCGGTCAGTTCCAGGTCGGCCAGACCGGTAAGACCGTGTCCCCGCAGCTGTACATCGCGCTCGGCATCTCCGGTGCGATCCAGCACCGTGCCGGCATGCAGACGTCCAAGACGATCATCGCGGTCAACAAGGACGAAGAGGCGCCGATCTTCGAGATCGCCGATCTCGGCATCGTGGGCGACCTGTTCAAGGTCACCCCGCAGCTGACCGAGGCGGTCAAGGCCCGCAAGGGATAGTTTCCCGCCGAACAGACGCAAATCCCCCCATTTCCACCTGGAAATGGGGGGATTTGCGTCTGCTCACGGTGTTCATTTTTCGTGCACGGACACGTCACGCTGCCGATGCCGCCCGGAGACCCGCACGCGCGACCGTGCTGTACATGAGCGACGCTTGCGGAGCGAATCAACAGGTGGCATGCGGGACCCGAGCCTGCGAGGGAGCCGCATGAGCACCGCATCAGTACTCATACCCGCCGATGACACCGCGCAGGCAATCTCGGGCCTGCCGACGCCGCGCTACACCTTGCTGCTGTCCACCGATCCCGAGCACATCGAGGCGGCCCAGCGGCTGCGCCACGAGGTGTTCACCTCCGAGCCTGGTTTCGCCTTGACCGCGAGCCCTGACGGCCTGGACGCGGACCGCTTCGACCAGTATTGCGATCACCTGCTGGTCCGTGAGGACGGTTCCGGTGAGTTGGTCGGCTGCTACCGCATGCTGCCGCCACCGGGTGCCATCGCCGCCGGAAGTCTCTACACCGCAACCGAATTCGACGTCCGACCGCTGGATGCCCTGCGGCCGTCACTGGTCGAGATGGGCCGCGCCGTGGTCCGCGAAGACCACCGCAACGGCGGCGTGGTGTTGTTGATGTGGGCGGGCATCCTCGCCTACCTGGACCGCTGCGGTTACGACTACGTCACCGGCTGCGTCTCGGTGCCCACTCATACCGACGGCTCTCCGCCCGGCAGCGAACTGCGCGGGGTGCGCGATGTCGTGTTGCGCCGCCACCGTGCGCCCGACGAGTACATGGTGCGGCCCTACCGCCCGGTGATCATCGACGGCCGCGGTCTCGACGACATCGCGCCACCGGCGCGGGTCGGCGTCCCCGCACTGATGCGCGGCTACCTGCGCCTCGGCGCCCAGATCTGCGGCGAACCGGCCCACGATCCCGAATTCGGCGTCGGTGACTTCCCGGCCCTGCTCGGCAAGCGCAACGCCGACGTCCGCTACCTGAAGCGCCTGCGCTCGGTGGCGCAGGCCAACGAGGGGGAGGCCCGCCCGTGACCGTCACCGGAAATGCCTGGCTGCCCAAGGCGACCTGCGACGAGGGTTGCATGCACGCCGGTGCCGCGGCGCTGGGCTCACGACCGGCCGTCTGGACCCGCACCACGCTGCGGGTGACCGGTGCGGTGCTGCTCTTTCTCGCGGTGCCGCTGCTGGCCGTCCCGTTGCCCGGCCGCTCGCACCTGCAACGCGCCTACTGCCGGTTGATGCTGCGCTGCGTCGGGGTCCGGATCACCGTGTCCGGCGGCCCGATCCGCAACCTGCGCGGAGTCCTGGTGGTCAGCGGGCACGTGTCCTGGCTGGACATCTTCAGCATCGGTGCGGTCCTGCCCGGATCGTTCGTCGCGCGGGCCGATCTGATCGACTGGCCTGCCCTGGGCATCGTGGCCAGGATCATGAAGGTGATCCCGATCGAGCGGGAGAACCTGCGAAGGCTGCCCGCGGTGGTCGGTGCGGTCGCGGCGCGGTTGCGCAGTGGGCACACCGTGGTCGCCTTCCCCGAGGGCACCACCTGGTGTGGCCTGGGCTACGGGCCGTTCCGCCCGGCGATGTTCCAGGCCGCCGTCGACGCCGGGCGTCCCGTGCAACCGCTGCGGTTGACCTACCATCACCGCGATGGCAGCCCGTCGACGGTGCCGGCCTATATCGGCGAGGACACCCTGCTGGCCTCCATCCGTCGCCTGGTCACCGCTCGGCGCACCGTCGTGCACGTGCAGGTGCAGTCCTTGGAGCTACCCGGGGACGACCGCCGGGAGCTGGCCGCCCGTTGCGAGGCCGCCGTGCGTGGCCCCGGTGCGGTGGCGGGCCACCGGCGCGCCGCCCGGACGGCCGGCATCGGCGCCGCGGCCGGTGACGTACTGGTGGCCTGACCGCGCTGGATCGGGTAAGCGCCCGCGGCGGTTATCCTGGACGGGCCATGAGCGCCGCCTACCTCGATCACGCCGCCACCACCCCGATGCACCCCGCTGCCATCGAGGCGATGACGTCGGTGCTGACCACGGTGGGTAATGCCTCCTCGCTGCACACCTCCGGCCGGGCCGCGCGGCGCCGGATGGAGGAGGCCCGCGAGACGCTGGCGCAGCTGCTGGGTGCGCGCCCGTCGGAAGTGATCTTCACCGCAGGCGGCACCGAGTCGGACAACCTGGCCATCAAGGGCATCTTCTGGGCGCGCCGCGACGCCGATCCACGCCGCCGCCGCATCGTCACAGCGCCGGTGGAGCACCACGCCGTGCTCGATGCCGTCGAGTGGCTCGTCGAGCACGAGGGTGCCGACGTCACCTGGTTGCCGGTCGACGCCCAGGGCGCGGTGTCGGCGGAGGATCTGCGCACGGTGCTGGCAGCCCACGACGATGTGGCGCTGGTGTCGTTGATGTGGGCCAACAACGAGGTGGGCACCATCTCGCCGATCGCCGACCTGGCTGCCGTCGCCGCCGAGTTCGACGTGCCCATCCACAGCGATGCCATCCAGGCGGTCGGGCATATCCCGGTCGACTTCGCGGCCAGCGGTCTGTCGGCGATGAGCTTGGCCGCCCACAAGTTCGGCGGCCCGGCCGGTGTCGGCGCCCTGCTGCTACGCCGTGACACCGCGTGCGTACCCGTGTTGCACGGCGGCGGTCAGGAACGCGATGTCCGCTCCGGGACACCGGATGTCGCGGGTGTGGTCGGCATGGCCGCCGCTGCGAAGGCCGCGGTGGAGGGCATGGCCGATACCAGCGCCCGGGTGACGGCGCTGCGCGACCGGCTGATCGCCGGTGTGCACGCCGGTATCGAGGATGTCGACGTCAACGGTGCCGACGGTGCCGGTCGGTTACCGGGCAACGCGCACTTCACCTTTCGTGGCTGTGAGGGCGACGCCCTGCTGATGTTGCTGGACGCCAAGGGTGTCGAGTGCTCGACCGGTTCGGCGTGTACCGCCGGGGTCGCCCAACCCTCCCACGTGCTGATCGCGATGGGCGCCGATCCGGCGGCCGCACGCGGATCGCTGCGACTGTCGCTGGGCCACACCAGCACCGAAGCCGATGTGGACGCCGCGCTGGCGGTGCTGCCCGCGGCGGTGCAGCGCGCCAGGGAGGCCGCACTGGCCAGTGCGGGGACCCGCGCATGAGGGTTTTGGTGGCGATGAGCGGCGGTGTGGATTCCTCGGTGGCCGCCGCGCGGATGGTCGACGCCGGACATGACGTGGTCGGTGTGCATCTGGCCTTGTCGTCCGCGCCGGGAACCCTGCGTACCGGGTCACGTGGGTGTTGCTCGAAGGAGGACGCCGGCGATGCCCGGCGCGTCGCCGATGTTCTCGACATCCCGTTCTACGTATGGGATTTCGCCGATCGCTTCAAGGAAGAGGTGATCGACGATTTCGTCGACTCCTACGCCCGCGGCGAGACTCCCAACCCGTGCGTGAAATGTAATGAGACGATCAAGTTCTCCGCGCTGTCGGCGCGTGCCCTGGCGCTCGGGTTCGACGCGGTGGCCACCGGCCACTACGCCCGGCTGTCCGACGGCCGGCTACGCCGGGCCGTCGATGTGGACAAGGACCAGTCCTACGTGCTCGCGGTACTGACCGCAGAACAGTTGCGCCACGCCGTCTTTCCGATCGGTGACACCGCCAAGTCGGAGATCCGTGCCGAGGCGGCCCGCCGTGGGCTGGCGGTTGCCGAGAAGCCGGACAGCCACGACATCTGCTTCATTCCTTCCGGTGACACCCGTGCGTTCCTCGGTGCCAAGATCGGCATCCGCCCGGGCGCGGTGATCGACGCAGGCGGGACCGTGCTTGCCGAGCACGAGGGCGTGCACGGCTTCACCATCGGCCAGCGCAAGGGTCTGGGCATCGCCGGCCCCGGCCCCGACGGTCAGCCGCGCTACGTCACGGGCATCGATGCCGCGACCGCAACGGTGCGTGTCGGCCCCGCCGAAGATCTCGACGTCCGCGAACTCGTGGGCGACAAGCCGGTGTTCACCGCAGGCATTGCGCCCGCGGGACCGGTCGAGGGTGTCGTCCAGGTGCGTGCTCACGGTGGACTGGCCGCGGCCGTCGTCGAGGTCGTGGACGGCCGGCTGGTGGCCGACCTTCGGGAACCGCTGCGCGGAGTGGCGCCGGGCCAGACGATGGTGCTCTATCGGCCGGACCCCGACGGTGACGAGGTCATCGCCAGCGCTACCGTCGCGCGCACGTGAGCGTTTTCGCCGCCGCCACCGGGATCGGCTCCTGGCCGGGGGTCTCGGCGCATCAGGCCGCCGAGATCATCGTCGGTGAATTGCACACGCTGGCCCATCTCGTGGAACTTCCGGCCCGCGGTGTCGGCGCCGACCTGATCGGTCGTGCGGGCGCGCTGCTGGTCGATATCGGCATCGACAGCGCGCCGCGGGCCTACCGCATCGCCGGTGGCCGCAGCGCGGTCCTTCGACGGGCGGTCAGCCTGCTCAACGAGGACCTCGACGCGCTCGAGGAAGCGTGGGAGCGGGCCGGACTGCGCGGCCAGGGCCGCACCGTCAAGGTGCAGGCCGCCGGACCCATCACGTTGGCCGCCGAACTCGAGCTGTCCAACGGCCACCGCGCGATCACCGACAGCGGAGCCCTGCGTGATCTGGCCGGATCGCTGGCCGAGGGCCTGGCTGCCCATCGCGCCGAAGTCGCCCGGCGACTGGACGCCGAGGTCGTCGTGCAGCTCGACGAGCCGTCTCTGCCGGCCGCGCTGGCCGGCCGGTTGACCGGTGTGACCAGTCTGTCTGCGGTGCACCCGGTCGACGAGCAGCTGGCCGCGGCCCTGCTCGACGAGGTGATCGGTGCCGTCGGCGCGCCGGTTGTGCTGCACAGCTGTGCCGCCGACCTCCCGTGGACGTTGTTGCAGCGCAGCGCATTGGCCGCGATCGCGGTCGACACCGCTACCCTGCGGGCTGCCGATCTGGACGGGGTGGGGGAGTTCATCGAATCGGGCCGCACCGTGCTGCTCGGAGTGGTCCCGGGCACGGCCCCCACGCAGCGCTGGGTACCCGAGCACGCCGNCGCGGTGACCGACCGGCTCGGATTCGCCCGCACGATCCTGCGGGAGCGCATCGGCATCACCCCCGCCTGCGGGCTGGCCGGCGCCACGGAGGGCTGGGCACGGGCCGCCGTCGGGCTGGCGCAGAAGGCCGCCGACGGGCTGGCGGCCGATCCCGAAGCGATCTGACCGCCCGCCCCGGCTAGCTGCCGCGTAGGTCCTTGCGCAGGATCTTTCCGGACGCCGATTTCGGGATGGCGTCGATGAACGCGACCTGGCGCACCTTCTTGTATGCCGCGACCTGGCCTGCGACATGCTCCATCACCGCCTCGGCGGTGAGCTCGGTATCGGGCTGGCGCACCACGAACGCCTTGGGCACTTCCTCACCGGACTCGGTGTCGACGACACCGATGACGGCCGCGTCGGCGATCGATGGATGGCCGAGCAGGACGGCTTCCAGCTCGGCTGGGGGTACCTGGTAGCCCTTGTACTTGATCAGCTCCTTGAGCCGATCGACGATGAACACGCACCCGGTGGGGTCGACCCTGGCCAGATCCCCGGTGTGCAGGTAGCCGTCGGCGTCGACGGTCTGTCGGGTGGCTTCCTCGTTGTTCAGGTACCCGGCCATCACATTCGGACCCTTGAACCACAGCTCGCCGGTGTCGGACAAGCCGGACTCCGGAATCGCGATCTCGGCGCCGGTCTCCGGGTCGATGAGCTTGCTCGAGGAGTTGGGTACCGTCCAGCCGCAGGAGCTCATCGGCGCACTGGTGCCCAGCGCCTCCTTACCGCCGTCGAACGGGGTCAGGTGACTCACCGGGCTGAGTTCGCTCATGCCGTAGCCCTGGACCAGCGGGGTGCCCAGCCGTGCCGTGACGGCCCTGCCCAGTTCCTCGTCCAACGGTGCCGCGCCGGACATGATGCCGCGCAACGAGGACAGGTCGTACTCGTCGACCATAGGGTGCTTGGCCAATGCCACCGCGACCGGCGGGGCGATGAAGGCATGGGTGCACTTCTGCTCGGCGATGTTGGACAGGAACTCGGTCAGGTCGAAGCTGGGCATGATGACCAGCTGCGCCCGTGCGTGCAGGGCGGCGTTGAGCAGCACCGTCATGCCGTAGATGTGGAAGAACGGCAGCACCGCCAGCACCCGGTCACCGGCGTTCATGTTCTGCAAGGGGCGTATCTGGGCGACGTTGGCCACCAGATTGCGATGAGTCAACATCACGCCCTTGGGATTACCGGTGGTACCCGAGCTGTAGGGCAGCACGGCCAGATGCGTGGCCGGATCGAACTCGACGGCCGGCGCGGCATGGCCGGCACCGAGCAGATCGGCGGCGTTGGGATGCCCGTCGGCATCGGCACCGGGACCGTCCAGCACGACGACGGCCGACGGGTCGAGGCCCGCACCCTGGGCACCCTGCACTGCCTGCGGCTTGAGCGCCGAGATCGTCACCAGCAGTGCGGCTTTGGAGTCCTTGAGCTGTTTGGTGATGTCATTGGCAGTGAAGAGGGCGTTGATGGTGGTCGCGGTGGCACCCGCCCGCAGGATCCCGTGGAAGGCGACGGCGAAGGCCGCGCTGTTGGGCGCGAGCAGGCCGACGACGTCTCCGGGCCCCAGCCCACGGTGGGCCAGCGCGCCGGCGAAGGCGTCGATGCGGCTGATCATCTCGCCGTAGGTGGTCGGGGTTGCGGATTTGGTGTCCAACAACGCGACCTCGTCGAGCACCGCCGGATCGATATCGGCGAAGAGGTAGTCGTAGACGCTTGACGTGGGAATCTGCACCTGGGGGAAGGGGCTGTCGATACTCATGGTGTCGCCTATCTCATCATGACTCGCCCGCTCGTGTGGGCGGCTCGCGCGGATGGTCGTCAATCCGTGCGATACCGGCGGTACCGCATAACGTACAGTGTCGTGATGCCCGTCGTCACAGACACCCCGCCCGACCTTCCCGGCGTCGAACACCGCTTCGTCGACCTCGGCTCGGGCGTGACGATCCATGTTGCCGATGCCGGCCCCGCCGACGGCCAGCCGGTCATGTTCATCCACGGATTCCCGCAGAACTGGTGGGAATGGCGCGAACTCATCGCTCCGCTGGCGGCCGACGGCTATCGCGTGCTGTGCCCGGATCTCCGCGGCGCCGGCTGGAGTTCGGCCCCGCGGGATCGCTATCTGAAGAACGACATGGCCGACGATCTGTCCGCGGTCTGCGAGCGTCTCGGTGTGGGGCCGGTCAAGCTCGTCGCCCACGATTGGGGCGGCCCGGTGGCCACCATCTTCATGCTGCGTCACCCGGACAAGGTGGCCGCGTTCATGGGCATGAACACCGCCGTGCCATGGCTCAAACACGATCGGGAGGCGATCCTCAACTTCTGGCGCATGTGGTACCAGGTGCCGATGATGTTGCCCGTGATCGGGCCGCGAGTCATCGCCGATCGCAAGGCGCGGTATTTCAATCTGCTCGGACCGTGGGTGGGTGGGCAATTCCAGACCCCGCCCGCCGATATCGCGTTCTATGTCGACTGCATGCGTCGCCCCGGCTATGCCGAGGCGGGCTCACGGTGGTACCGCACTTTTCAGCGGCGGGAGGCAATCCGTTGGCTCCGTGGCGAATTCGACCACCACATGGTGGACATCCCGGTGCGGTGGTTGCACGGCACCGACGACAAGGTGCTGACACCGGAACTGCTGCGGGTTCTGCCCGAGCACTGTTCGGACTTCGAACTCGAGCTGGTGCCCGGCGTGGGCCACTGGATCGTCGAGCAATGTCCCGACCTCGTCCTCGACCGCCTACGGACGTTTCTCAAGACCACCTAGGATCGAGCAGGTGAGGTTGTCCGCGCTGGATCTGGCGACGCGCAAGTTCTGGCGTGCGACCGGCCGGGCGGTCGACCTGCAGGGTGCCCAGTCCTGGCTGGCGGCCCCGATGGGCGTCGAGGACTGGATGTCGGCCGATGCAGCCCGGCGCGGCGGAACACTCGTCGATGACGATCCCGACGCGGGCCTGCAGCCGTCGCTGTCGGTGCTCGCGGGCCCCGGCTTCGATCCCGCCGCGGTGCACCCGGTGATCCACGACTTCTACACCCGCACCGCCCGGTGGCGGATGGAGGTGTGGAGCAGTTGGTCGCCGCTGTTCTGGCCGGCCGGGGAAGCGGTGTCACGCCTGTTCGGCAGGCGGGTGCAGCAACTGGCGCTACCGATGCGTCCGCTCGACGTGGCCTACGGGATGGACGGTCGGGTGTCGGTGATCAACGGCGCCGCCGGCGATCAAGCCGCCGCGGCGTGGGTGCGCACCCTGCGCCGCAGCGGTGACACGGTATTCAGCGGATGCTATTCACGTGCCACGCTTCCCGGTGCCCAGCGGCCGAGCGTGCACATCACCTTTCCGCTGGAGGACGGCAATCTCCAGGTCTTCCTGCAACCGCAACACCGGCCCGGTGGTGGCATGCGCCTGGTCTCACCGGCCGGATCGTGGGGCACCGACGGCGCCTACATCCTGGTTCGTGATCGAGGTCGGCATTTCGCCCGCCGGGTGCCGTTGCACGAGACGTTCGATCTCTACCTCGACGACGAGGCGGTGTTACGCACCGATCACGTGCTGCGGATCTGGAACATGCCCGCGGTCCGGTTGCACTACAAGTTGGAACGCCACGGGACGTAACCGGTGCGACCGTTCCAGTACCCGTGCTCGGACAGCGGCCGGAACCGGTAGGTGGCGAACTCCCGGTGGAAGTCGCGGCGGCGCCGTTCGGTCATCGCGTCGGCGTGGCGGCCGGCATGCTCGATCCCGGCCGGTGCCCGCCCGTGGACCATATCGGTCATCGACTGCACCGACCGCCAGATCGAGAAGGTCGATACCGATCGCGGCGGGCGCATCGCGGCCAGCGCCAGCGTGGCATCGGGATGATCGCGCACCAATCGCTCGACGGGGCGGCCCCACGACAGGAAGCGCGGCAGTTCCGGCAACCGCATCCGGGCCAGCGTGACGGCGACGACGGGCTCGTCATCCTCCCAGCGGGTGGTCTGCGGAGGCAGATCGGACAGCTCGCTCACCGTGGACCAGCGGCGCAGGAAGGTCATCCGGACATGCCAGCCGGCGCCGAACCAGCAACCCTGAGTGCCGTCGAGGAACGCCTCGACGGCTTCCTCGTCGTCCCAGCGAGCGAACATCGCCATCCGGCGCAGCTGCATCCGCTCGGGTGACAAAGCCGGCGCGCCCAGCCGCATCAGGGCCAGGCATTCGGCGTGCCGAAGACCGTCCACGACGGGCGGCCGCCGCAGCAGCGGCATGCTCACGCGCGCGGGCATCTGGGCGAGGTGAAAAGTGAAGATACCGGTCATCGGGCGTCCAGCTCACGGATCAATCGCTTGGCCGCCACCAACCGGAACGACGCGTCGACCAACTCCCGAACCTCGTCCCAATCTACTTCTGCCGCGGTCAGATCCAGCCCCAGCCAGCCGAAGGGGCCCATGTAGGCGGGGAAGAAGAACCGGTCGTCCTGTTCCAATGAGCGCCGGTCGGAGTCGTCGACCTTGATCAACAGTGAGTAGGGGTAGCCGATCATCCCCGCGTCGGATTTACGGCTCCCGCCGTACATGGCGAACATCTTCGGAGCGCAGAACACCGGTCGGCCCCAGGAGACCTTCTCGAAGGCCTCCGGGAATCCGAGGGCCACTCTGCGCAGCTCGGCCAACCCGAAATCATCGTCGGAGAACACGACCGGATGTGGCACAGCTGAGGAGTTTAATCGCCGGCGCTCCTGCCGCCTGCGCCCTTTTTGCTGGTGGGCCGGATCGTGTCGGGGTGTCGGTGCCCTGGACTAATCTGACCAGAGTGAGCTCACCGGATGCAGAGGCACGTGGTCGCTGGCAGGAACTTGCCGAGGAGGTGCGCGGGCACCAGTTCCGGTACTACGTCAAGGACGCGCCGGTCATCTCCGATGCGGATTTCGACGTGCTGCTGCGCCGGCTGGAGGCACTTGAGGATCAGTACCCCGAACTGCGCAGCCCGGATTCGCCGACACAGCTGGTCGGCGGTGCCGGTTTCGCCACCGATTTCGCCGCCGCCGATCACCTGGAACGGATGCTCTCGCTGGACAATGCCTTCGACACCGACGAACTGTCGGCGTGGGCGGCGCGGTTGGGCGCCGAGATCGGTACCGAGATCGACTATCTGTGCGAGCTCAAGATCGATGGTGTCGCGCTGGCGCTGGTGTACCGAGACGGTGTGTTGATGCGGGCGGCCACCCGTGGTGACGGCCGCAGCGGCGAAGATGTCACCCTGAATGCACGCACCATCGAGGATATTCCCGAACGGCTCACCGGCACAGACGAATTCCCCGTTCCCGCGGTACTCGAGGTGCGCGGCGAGGTGTTCTTCCGGGTCACCGATTTCGAGGAACTCAACGCCGGTCTGGTCGCCGAGGGAAAGCCGCCGTTCGCCAACCCGCGCAACAGCGCCGCGGGATCGTTGCGCCAGAAGAATCCCGCGGTGACCGCTCGGCGGCGGCTGCGCATGATCTGTCACGGTCTCGGCAAGGCCGAGGGTTTCACCCCGACCTCGCTGCACGATGCCTATCGGGCGCTGGGCGGCTGGGGGCTGCCGGTGTCCACCCACACCACCCGGGTCCGCGGCATCGCGGCGGTCGCCGAACGCATCGCCTATTGGGGTGAACACCGCCACGACGTCGAACACGAGATCGACGGCGTGGTGGTGAAGGTCGACGACGTGTCGCTGCAGCGCCGCCTCGGCGCCACCTCGCGGGCCCCACGCTGGGCGATCGCGTACAAGTACCCGCCCGAGGAGGTCACCACAAAACTGCTCGACATCCGGGTCAATGTCGGGCGCACCGGTCGGGTCACCCCGTTCGCCTACATGGAGCCGGTGAAGGTCGCCGGGTCCACCGTCGGGCTGGCCACCCTGCACAACGCATCCGAGGTCAAGCGCAAGGGTGTGCTGATCGGTGACACGGTGGTGATCCGCAAGGCCGGCGATGTCATCCCCGAGGTACTCGCTCCGGTGGTGGACCTGCGTGATGGCAGTGAACGCGAATTCGTCATGCCGACGCATTGTCCGGAGTGCGGGACGGCGCTGGCGCCGGCCAAGGAGGGCGATGCCGACATCCGCTGCCCGAACACCCGAACCTGCCCGGCACAGTTGCGCGAGCGTGTTTTTCACGTCGCGGGTCGGGGTGCGTTCGATATCGAGGGTCTCGGTTATGAGGCGGCGAGCGCGCTGCTGCAGGCGGGGGCCATCACCGACGAGGGCGACCTCTTCACGCTGACCGCCGAGCAATTGCTGCAGACCGACTTGTTCACCACCAAGGCCGGCGCACTCTCGGCCAACGGCAAACGGCTGCTGGCCAACCTGGACAAGGCCAAGTCCCAGCCGCTGTGGCGGGTGCTGGTCGCGCTGTCCATCCGGCATGTCGGTCCCACCGCGGCCCGCGCGCTGGCCGGCGAGTTCGGCAGTCTCGACGCCATCCGGGCGGCCTCCGAGGCGGAGCTGGCCGCCGTCGAGGGAGTCGGGCCGACCATCGCCGCCGCCGTCATCGAATGGTTCGATGTCGACTGGCACCGCACCATCGTCGACAAGTGGCAGGACGCCGGCGTCCGGATGGTCGACGAGCGTGACGCCGGTATCGAGCGCACCCTGGAGGGATTGTCCATCGTCGTCACCGGCTCGCTCACCGGCTTCTCCCGCGACGAGGCCAAGGAGGCGATCCTGGCGCGCGGTGGCAAGGCCGCCGGATCGGTGTCGAAGAAGACCTCCTACGTCGTCGCCGGTGACGCGCCGGGCTCCAAGTACGACAAGGCGATAGAGCTGGGTGTGCCGGTCCTCGACGAGGACGGGTTCGTCACGCTGCTGACCAAGGGGCCGGAGCCGGCGGACGGGTCCTAGCGGTAGCCCTGCCGCATGTCCTCGACGATGCGCGGGTTCTCCAACGTCGAGGGCGGTAGCACCTGTGGCGCGTTGTCCGGCGGGAAGACCGTCGCGGCGCGCAGCACATCCGGTGTCATGAAACGCAGCGACGGCGCATCGGTGGGCAACCTGGGCTCCGGTGCCGGTCCGCCGTACCGGGCCAGCGCGAAACCCCAGTCGCCGAAGGTCGGGACGTGAACGTGATAGGGGGTCACCGCGAAACCGGCCGCGTCCAGGGTGGACACCGTCCGCCAGAACGCATTCGGCGTCGAGAACGGGCTGCCCGACTGCACCACCACCAGCGCATCGGGGGCGAGCACGCCGGTGAGCATCGCGTAGAACTCGACCGAATACAGCCGCCCAAGCACCGGATTGTCGGGATCGGGCAGATCGATGATGACCGAGTCGAAGCCACCCGCCGGCCGCATGGTGGGTTCGCGTAACCAGGTCATCGCGTCGTCGATGATCACCTGCACGCGAGGATCGTCCAGTGCACCGCCGTTGGTATCGCGCAGCGGGCCGCGGGCCAATTCGATGACCGCCGGGTCCAGTTCCACCTGCACGATGGTCTCGATCCCGGGCATCCGCAGCAACTCGCGCGCGGCCAGCCCGTCACCACCGCCGAGGATCAGCACCGCCCGCGCGCCCTCGTCCACGGCCGGATACACCAGGCTTTCGGTGTAGCGGTACTCGTCGCGGGTCGAGAACTGCAGCCCGCCATCGAGATACAGCCGGGTGTCGTTGCCGCGGCGGGTGACGACGATCTCCTGATAGGCCGATTGCTGATAGGCGATGATCGGGTCGGCGTACAGCCGCTGCCGGGTGGTGGTCTGGATACCGTCGGCCGAGATGATCAGTGCAGTCAACGTGACAGCGGCGGCGGTCAACACGGCCAACGCGGCGGTGAGCTGGCGACGGCCGATGATGGCGCGCAGCAGGAACACCGAGACCACCGCGGCGGCAGCCAGATTGATCATCCCGGTGACCGCGGCGCCGCGGATCATCCCGAGTTGCGGTAGCACCAGGAAGGGCCAGGCGAGTCCGCCGATCAATGCGCCCAGATAGTCTGCGGCGTTCAGGTTGGCCAGCACCCGACCTGTGTCGGCGGCTGCCGCGGTCCGGCCGCGCTGCAACAGTGTCATCAACAACGGGACCTCGGCGCCCACCAAGGTGCCGATCAGTGCCGTGCCGAGCACCAGGATCCACAATCCGTCGCCGATGAACGAGAACGCCACATACATTGCGGCAGAAGATAATCCGCCGATGAGGCCGAGTAGGGTTTCCACCGCGATGAAGGTGATGGCAGCGTGCCCGAGGAACGGCTTGACCGCCAGCGCGCCGGCGCCGAGTGCGGCCACGAAGCCGGCCACGATCAGCGAGGTGGCGACGATACCGCCGCCGTGCAGGCTGGTGGACAGTGTCAGCAGGGCCAGTTCGTAGATCAGCCCGCAGGCCGCGCAGGCCGCCACCGCGGCGAGCAGCAATGCGCGCCATCGGGTGGTGGTCATGACAGCGCGGCGGCGTTCACCCCTCCCACCGCCAGCAGGATCGCCGCGGTGGCGATGGCACCGGGGTGCAGCTTCTCATCGGTGATCAGGTCGCGGAACCGCCCGGGTACCAGCGCTTCCAGGACAGCCAGTGCGGCGGCCTGCAGCACCACGGCGACCAGTCCGTAGACGAGGGCGTCGAGCAGGCCCTGTCCCAGCTGGGCCGAACTGCTCATGATCGCGACTGCTGTCACCAGGGACAACGCCCCGTACATTCCGCACGCGACGGCGACCGCGTTGGGGCGGTGATGGACGAAGATGTGCTCGCGCAGGCTTCCGGGCGTCAACAGGTCGGTCAGCAGAAATCCTGCACCGAACACGATGATGCCGACGATGAAGTACAGCACCGCCGCGACGACGTTCTGTGTCAGTCCGGTCGCGTCGACGGAGCCGAACTCGACTGCAAGGTATGACGGTGCCACCGTCGAAAGGTATGCCGTGCCCATCGGTTCTCCTACTTCGTTCCGCCGGGTCCGCCTGAGCTACCGCCCGCGCCGCCCGCTGGTGAGCCGGGGGTGAACCCCGGTCCAAGGAAAATGAATCCGCCGCCGTTGTATCGGGCGTTGGTGTCTTCTACCCGGATGCTGCACGGGTATCGGCCCTCGGGACCGACGGTGACGATATCGTCGTTGTAGCGCAGGTACTCGGTGCCGCGATCGGATGCCCGCGCCTCGGGCGCGTGGTAGTCGGCGATATCGTCGGCCACGGTCTTGGGTGACCCGCCGCACTCGTAGCGTCCGTTGCCGCCGTCGGCCGAGTACTGTCGGTAGGTTTCGCGCACATGCTGGCGAACGTCCTTGTTCTGCAACGTGATTCCACCGATGAGCAGCACCACCCCGAGGGTGCCCAGTAGCGCGGAGAGGCCGAAAAGGGTGTTGCGCGTCATGGCCGCCAACGACTTTCGGTGTGCACGATCATACCGCCGGCACCGCCCTCGGGGTACAGATGCCAGGTCTGCCATCGCCAGCCGGGGCCGTCCGGTTCGGCGCACAGCGCCGTCAGGGCGGCGTCGTCGCCGGGGAAGCTGCCACCCAGCCAGCCGATTTCGAGCTCGCAGCGGGAGCGCAGCTGGGCAGCGATCCGTCGGAACGACTTCTCGTCGTGCACGGCGGTGTCCGAGCTCATCCGGTAACCCGGGCCCTCCGTGGCGGCCGGCAGGTGGGTGCTGTCATCGACGTGGTGGCAGGAGACCTGCTCGGAGAACGTGCCGACGGTGACGATGTGGGAAGCCCCGAGCACTCCCAGCACCAGCTCGGAACCGGTGGGATGGGCGAGCGTGGCGCTTGCCAGGACGTGCGGTGCCGGCGTGTTCAGTGCGAGCCGCAGGTTCGTGCCGCTGACATCGGCAGGTGGCACGTGGAGTCGGTGCAACGGCAATGCAGTGCCTACGTTCCGGCGGCGGGAGCCGGATAGACGGTCAGCTCGCCGGCTCGCACCCTGGTGCCGTAGGAAACTTCCCACGGCATCTCCGGTGCCCATCGCTCATAGCCGAGCTTGGCGCCGTCGGATCCGGTGTAGTCGACGTAATCCATGTCCCCGCCGGCGGGCAGTCCGGTGGTGCCCTCGGTGGTGTAGGACGCCCGGCCGTTCTCGTCGACGGTGAACGTCACGCCGTCGACGGTCACGCTGCTGCCGGGTTCGGCGGGCAGCCCGACCCGCTTGTGCCACCACATCAGTTCCAGCCGGCCCTCGTCTTCTTCGACGCTGAACCAGACCGGTGGTTCGTCGGCCTTGCCCTCCAGCAGGTGTTCCCACCAGACGAACGGGCCTTCGCGCAGCGTCACCGAACCGCGCACCACATAGTCGGTGCCGCCGTGGCTGATGATGGCTCCGGGTCCGAGCTGTCGCGGGCCGAACGTCTCGGTCTGGGAGGCGAAGCGCATCGGATCCTCACGGGCGGCAGGCTTCTTCGGCGTCGTGGGCCGACTGCGCGCGATGAGGAAGACGATGACGGCAGCGAGGATGAGGACGATGGCCAGGACGATCAGCAGTTCTCCCACGCAAGACCTTTCATCGGATCACCGGCAGTCGGGACGCATTTCCACGGTAACAGCCAGGCGCACAGCCGACTCTCAGCTTTTGTGTCGGTCCGGGTCAGCGCAGGATGGTCGCGACGATGCCGGCCAGATAGCCCAACCGGGCCACCTCCGACGGGCGGAAATCGGGGCCGCCGGCGCGGCCGAGCAGCACCGCGGTGTGCGGGTCACCCAGGGGTGCGGCCGCCAGCGCCATGTCGATATCGCGCCAGACCTGCGGCACCCAGTCCGCGGTCGCATCGAGAGCTTCGGCGTGCTGTAGCGGCAGCCACGGCGCGGTGGCCGCCTGGGTTTCCGGTGCCCCGGAACTTCCGACGACGCGTTGCACCCCCGCCTCGGCCGAGCTGTCGGAGCGGACCACGGTGCACCAACCCACCCGCAGCACCTTGGGCGCCTCGTCGGCGAGAACCTGCAGCTTGTCGTGGCGACCGTGGGCGGCGGCGATGTGGTCGACGAGTTCGAGTTCGCGGTGCGCTTCCAGCAGCCCGGTGTGCGGTCGCACGCTGTCGACGTAGACGCCCTTGATGTGCTCGGCGGCAGTGATCAGGGCGTCGGGCATGGCACCGGGCGGCAGCTCGACGACCAGGTCGTCGATCGCGTAACCGGCCCCGCGCTCGACCACGTCGAGGGACAGGATGTCGGCGCCGACCGAACCGAGGGCCACGGCGAGGGACCCGAGGCTGCCCGGTCGGTCCTCCAGCTGGACCCGCAGCAGATAAGACGGCACGGCGAACACCCTGTCACAGGCATCGGGCCGCGGCGATTCGGCCCGAGGGTCACGACTAGGCTTGAGCGCCGTGTCCCAGATTTCCCGAGACGAGGTCGCCCACCTGGCGCGCCTGGCCCGGCTCGCCCTGACCGACGGTGAGCTGGACAGTTTTGCCGGCCAACTCGATGCGATCCTGGCCCATGTCGGCCAGATCCAGTCCGTCGACGTCACCGGTGTGCAGGCCACGGACAACCCGCTGACAAGCGTCAACGTGACCCGCCCGGATGCCGTGGTGCCCGGTCTGAGCCAGGACGAGGCGCTGGCTGCGGCGCCGCGGGCGGAGGACGGCCGGTTTGCCGTGCCGCGGATTCTGGGGGAGGCCGAGTAATGAGGCGAGCGCGAGTGAGGATCGCAGCGCAGCGAGGACCGGAGCGAGTGGGAGCCGAATCATGTGGATGAGGCGAGCGCGAGTGAGGATCGCAGCGCAGCGAGGACCGGAGCGAGTGGGAGACGAATCAACAACATGAGTGCCGAACTCATTCGTGAAGACGCCGCCACCCTGGCTGCCCGGATCGCCGCCAAGGAGGTGTCCTCGACCGAGGTCACCCAGGCGCACCTGGACCAGATCGCCGCCACCGACGAGCGCTACCACGCATTTCTGCACGTCGGTGCCGAGCAGGCGCTGGCGGCTGCGGCCGAGGTGGACGCCACGGTGGCCGCCGGCGGGCCACTACCGTCCCCGCTGGCCGGAGTTCCGCTGGCGCTCAAGGACGTGTTCACCACCACCGATATGCCGACCACCTGCGGATCGAAGATCCTGGAGGGGTGGAATTCGCCCTATGACGCGACGGTCACGACCCGGCTGCGCGCGGCAGGCATCCCGATTCTCGGCAAGACCAACATGGACGAGTTCGCAATGGGCAGCTCGACGGAGAATTCGGCGTACGGACCCACTCGCAACCCGTGGGACACCGAGCGGGTGCCCGGCGGGTCCGGCGGCGGCAGCGCGGCCGCATTGGCCGCGTTCCAGGCGCCGTTGGCCATCGGGACCGACACCGGGGGCTCGATCCGGCAGCCGGCCGCGCTCACCTCGACCGTCGGTGTCAAACCCACCTACGGCACGGTGAGCCGCTTCGGTCTGATCGCGTGTGCGTCCTCGCTGGACCAGGGCGGGCCGTGTGCGCGCACCGTCCTGGACACCGCGTTGCTGCACCAGGTGATCGCCGGGCACGATCCGCGTGACTCGACCTCGGTCGATGTCCCGGTGCCCGATGTGGTGGCTGCCGCCCGCGCCGGCGCATCCGGCGACCTCAAGGGTGTGCGCGTCGGTGTGGTCAAGCAACTGCGTGGTGACGGCTACCAGCCCGGTGTGCTGGAGTCGTTCAACACCGCGGTCGACCAGCTGACCGCGCTGGGCGCCGAGGTGATCGAGGTGGACTGTCCTCACTTCGACCATGCGATGGCCGCCTACTACCTGATCCTGCCCTCGGAGGTGTCCTCCAACCTGGCACGCTTCGATGCCATGCGGTTCGGCTTGCGGGTCGGCGATGACGGCACGCACAGCGCCGAGGAGGTGATGGCGCTGACCCGGGCCGCCGGATTCGGTCCGGAAGTCAAGCGGCGCATCATGATCGGCACCTATGCGCTGTCGGCGGGCTACTACGACGCCTACTACAACCAGGCGCAGAAGGTCCGCACGCTGATCGCCGGCGATCTTGACAGGGCGTACGAGAGCGTGGACGTGCTGGCCACCCCGGCGACCCCGTCGACGGCCTTCCGGCTGGGGGAGAAGGTCGACGATCCACTGGCCATGTACCTGTTCGACCTGTGCACGCTGCCGCTGAACCTGGCCGGACACTGCGGTATGTCGGTGCCGTCGGGACTGGCGGCCGAGGACAATCTGCCGGTCGGCCTGCAGATCATGGCGCCCGCGCATGCCGATGATCGGCTTTATCGCGTCGGAGCGGCCTACGAGCAGGCGCGCGGAGAGCTGCCCACCGCGCTCTAGGGGATCAGTCCAGGATCCGGCGCGCCACGTTCGTGCTGACGAGGTCGAGCAACTCGTCGGACCGACCGGCCATGATGGTGCGGATCGCGTAGAGCGAGAAGCCCTTGGCCTGTTCGACGGTGATCGCCGGCGGGATGGACATTTCCTGGCGCGCGGTCACCACGTCGACGAGCGCGGGCCCGTCATGGGCGAAAGCATCGGTGAGGGCAGACTCCAGGTCGCCGGGATGCTCGACCCGACGACCGAACAATCCGAGCGATCGAGCGACGGCGGCGAAATCGGGATTGTGCAGATCGGTGCCGAACGTGACGATCCCGGCCGCTTTCATCTCCAACTCCACGAAGTTCAGCGAGGAGTTGTTGAACACGATGACCTTCACCGGAAGTCGGTTCTGTGACAACGTGATGAGCTCACCGAAGAGCATGGTCAGGCCACCGTCACCGGCGAAGGCCACCACCTGTCTGTCGCGATCGACGGTCTGGGCACCGATGGCCAACGGCAGCGCACACGCCATGGTGCCGTGGTTGAACGATCCCAGCAGTCTGCGACGCCCGTTCATGGTGAGGTAGCGCGCCGCCCAGACCACCGGCGATCCCACGTCCACGGTGAACACCGCGTCCTCGGCGGCGAGCCGATCGGCAACGGCGGCAAGGTGTTCGGGGCGGATCGGGGTGCGATCACGATCATTGGCCGCCAGCTCGTCGAGCCGGCGCCGGGTCTTGGCGTAATGGCGCAGCGAACGGTCCAGATGGGTGCGGTCGCTCTTCGCGGTCAGCAGGGGCGTCAGCGCGGGCAGAGTATCGGCGACGGATCCGACAAGGGGCAGATCGACGTGGGTGCGTCGACCGATGTTGCGGCCGCGGATGTCGAGCTGGATCACCACGGCGTTCTCGGGATAGAACTGCCGGTACGGGAAGTCGGTGCCCAGCATCAGCAGGACCTCGGCCTCCTTGATCGCCTTGTAGCCGGAGGCGAACCCGAGCAGGCCGGTCATCCCGACGTCGTAGGGGTTGTCGTACTCGACGAATTCCTTGCCGCGCAAGGCATGCACGACGGGAGCCTGCAGGGTGGCGGCCAACCGGACGAGATCGTCGTGGGCCCCTTCTGCGCCCGCGCCGGCCAGCACGGTGATCTTGTCCGATCCGTTGAGAATCGTTGCCGCGCGCTGTAATTCGTCATCCGTCGGACGGGTGATGGAATGTGTGGCCAGCACCGGGGCGACCCGGGCGTCGGTCTTGTGCAGGAACACCTCGCCGGGGACCACGATGACGGCGACCCCGTTTTCGGCAATGGCCGCCCGCATCGCCATCTCAAGGATCCGGGGTGCCGATTCGGCAGTGCTGACCAATTCGCAGTACACACTGCACTCGCGGAACAGCTCCTGCGGGTGGGTTTCCTGGAAGTACTCCGAGCCGATCTCGGATTGCGGGATGTGCGCGGCGATGGCGAGTACCGGAACCCTGGAGCGCTGGGCGTCGAACAACCCGTTGATCAAGTGCAGATTTCCGGGTCCGCAACTGCCCGCGCACACGGCCAGCCGGCCCGTCAGCGCCGCGTCGGCGGCCGCGGCGAAACCGGCTGTCTCCTCGTGGCGCACATGTTCCCAGCTGAATCCCTCGGCGCGCCGGATGGCGTCGGTGAGTCCGTTCAGGCTGTCTCCGGGAAGGCCGTAGATCCGGGAGACACCGCTGGCGTTCAGGGTGGAGATGACGTGGTCTGCGACAGTCGTCATGACATCACCCTAGGTTGGGATTCGGCTCGTCGCCGAGTAGTCATCAGTTCGACATGTCGATCAGCAGGAACACCGCCGCCGCCGCGAAGACCGCGACGAACACCGCGAGGGCGATCATGCTGACCACGGCCGTCGGTGTGAGCCGGTGGCGGGGCCGGGGCTCCGGCTCGCGAAGACCGGAGGTCTGCGCCGAGTCCGGCGGTGTATCGCCGGGGATGACCCCACCGCCTGGCTCGAGGCCGGGCACCCGGCGGGGATCGGGGTCGGGGGGAACAGCGGTCATGGCTACTTTCGGTCGGAGCGTGGTGGGCACGGATACCCCGGTGCCGGGATCGCACACGTTGCACGGTGGCCGCGCCCCGGTGCGCCGAAGCTGGCAAGATCATGTGCATGCGGATCGGAGTGCTGACCGGAGGCGGCGACTGTCCAGGCTTGAACGCGGTGATCCGGGCGGTGGTGCGGACCAGCGATGCGCGCTACGGCTCGTCGGTCGTCGGGTTCCTCGACGGCTGGCGTGGGCTGTTGGAGGACCGCCGCGTCCAGCTCAAGAACGACGACCGCAACGACCGCCTGCTCGCCAAGGGCGGCACCATGCTGGGCACCGCGCGCACCAACCCGGACACACTGCGCGCCGGACTGCCGCAGATCAAGCAGACGTTGGAAGACAACGGCATCGATGTGCTGATCCCGATCGGTGGCGAGGGCACGCTCACCGCGGCGAGCTGGCTGTCCGAGGAGGGGGTGCCCGTCGTCGGCGTGCCCAAGACCATCGACAACGACATCGATTGCACCGACGTGACTTTCGGTCATGATACGGCGCTCACCATCGCCACCGAGGCCATCGACCGGCTGCACAGCACCGCGGAGTCACATCAGCGGGTGATGCTGGTGGAAGTGATGGGCCGTCATGCGGGCTGGATCGCGCTGAACGCGGGGCTGGCCTCCGGTGCGCACATGACCTTGATCCCCGAGCAGCCATTCGACATCGAAGAGGTGTGCCGGCTGGTCAAACAGCGCTTCCAGCGCGGAGATTCGCATTTCATCTGCGTCGTCGCCGAAGGAGCCAAACCCGCCGAGGGCACGATGCAGCTCCGCCAAGGCGGGATGGACGAATTCGGGCACGAGAAGTTCACCGGGGTCGCCCAGCAACTCGCCCTCGAAGTGGAGAAGCGCATCAAGAAGGATGTCCGCGTGACGGTGCTCGGCCACGTCCAGCGTGGCGGCACCCCGACCGCCTATGACCGGGTGCTGGCCACCCGCTTCGGAGTCAACGCCGCCGACGCCGCACACGCGGGGGAGTACGGGATGATGGTGTCCTTGCGTGGTCAGGACATCGGGCGGGTGTCGCTGGCCGACGCCACCCGCCAGCTCAAGCTGGTGCCGCAGAGCCGCTACGACGACGCGGCCGAATTCTTCGGGTAGGTCCGGCGCCGAGCCTCGCGGCAGACCGATGCCGGGCTGACACTAAAATCAGCTGTCATGACCACTTCTGTTGCCGAACTCGCCGACTACGACGACGTCATCGCCGAGTTCGACCCCGTGATGGGCATGGAAGTGCACGTCGAGCTGTCCACGGCGACCAAGATGTTCTGCCCCTGCGCCAACAAGTTCGGTGCCGAGCCCAACACCCAGGTCTGCCCGGTGTGCCTCGGTCTGCCGGGCGCGCTGCCGGTGCTCAACCAGGCCGCCGTCGAATCGGCCATCCGGATCGGGTTGGCGCTCAACTGTGACATCGCCCCGTGGGGCCGGTTCGCCCGAAAGAACTACTTCTATCCCGACCAGCCGAAGAACTATCAGATCAGCCAGTACGACGAGCCGATCGCCGTCGACGGCTACCTGGACGTCCCGTTGGAGGACGGCAGTACCTGGCGCATCGAGATCGAGCGTGCGCACATGGAAGAGGACACCGGCAAGCTGACCCATCTGGGCAGCGACACCGGTCGCATCGCGGGGGCGACCACCTCGCTGGCCGATTTCAACCGGGCCGGCGTACCGCTGATCGAGATCGTCACCCGGCCCATCGAGGGCACCGGTGAACGCGCCCCGGAGATCGCCCGTGCCTATGTCACCGCGCTGCGCGACTTGCTGCGCGGGCTCGACGTATCCGATGTGCGGATGGACCAGGGCTCGATGCGCTGCGATTCGAACGTATCGCTGAAACCCAAGGGCAGCAGCGAATTCGGCACCCGGACCGAGACCAAGAACGTCAACTCGCTCAAGAGCGTCGAAGTGGCCGTCCGCTACGAGATGCGCAGGCAGGCCGCGGTACTGAAATCCGGCGGGACGATCACCCAGGAGACCCGCCACTTCCACGAGGACGGGCACACCACGGCCGGGCGCAGCAAGGAGACCGCGCAGGATTACCGATACTTCCCCGAGCCCGATCTGGAGCCGGTGGCTCCACCTGCCGAGTTGGTGGAGCGGCTCCGCAGCACCATCCCCGAACTGCCGTGGTTGGCGCGCAAGCGTGTTCAGCAGGAGTGGGGCATCTCCGACGAGGTGATGCGCGATCTGGTGAACAACGGCGCGATCGATCTGGTCGCCGCCACCGTGGCCAAGGGTGCTTCCAGCGAAGCCGCCCGAGCCTGGTGGGGCAACTTCCTGGTGCAGAAGGCCAACGAAAGCGGAGTGTCGGTGTCCGATCTCCCGATCACCCCGGCCCAGGTGGCCGCGGTGGTGAAGCTGGTCGACGACGGCAAGCTGTCCAACAAGCTGGCCCGCCAGGTCGTCGAGGGTGTGCTGGCCGGCGAGGGTGAGCCCGAACAGGTCATGAACGATCGCGGCCTGGTCGTCGTCCGCGACGACTCCCTGATCCAGGCCGCCGTCGATGAGGCTCTCGCGGCCCAACCCGATATCGCCGAGAAGATCCGCGGCGGCAAGGTGCAGGCCGCCGGCGCGATCGTCGGTGCGGTCATGAAGGCCACCAAGGGACAGGCGGACGCCGCGCGGGTGCGCGAGCTGGTGCTCGCCGCCTGCTCCTAGCGTGCACGCGGCGCGGTTGCATGCGCCGATCGCACGCAACCGCACCGAGATCGCTAGGTCTTGTCCGCGTTCTGGCGGGGGAATCCGCCACCGGACGGGAACAGTGGGAAGACGACATCGTCGAGTTTCTCGGCGTCACCGGAGGTCTTGTTGACCGTGGCACCCCAGATGTTGCCATCGGGGGAGACCGCCAGCGCCCAGGCGTGACCGTGCTGGTCCTGACGGACCACCTCCGGTTCGCCGGTGACCGCGCCGGTTTCGGGCGCCAGTCGCAGGGCCACGGTCTGCTTGGTGTTCACCAGATTGACCAGCACGGTGCCGTCCAGTGCGGCGCAACCGGCGACACCGGGGCGGTCCGGCCAGGTCCAGACCGTCGAGACCACCGAGTCCTTGGTGATCTTCTGCATCCGGTCGGCAGACGGGGTGCGATCGGTGATGTAGAGCGCACCGTCGGAGGGGTCGACACACATGCCGCCGCCGGAACCCATGCCCGACAGGGCGGTGGTCGTCGGAGCCTGGTTGACCGTCGTCGGCTGCTCGATGCGCAGGACCTTGCCCGCCAAAGATGCCGGATCTGCCGCTTGGGCGGGGTTGCCGGCGTCACCGGTGAGCACCAACAGCGTGGTCGGGCTGGTGAACTTGAGCGCGCCGGCGTTCCCGACGGCGCCCTTGGGGATGCCGGTCAGGATCGGTTTGGGGATGTCACCGTCGGCGATGCGGATCACCCGGTTGTCGGTCGGGGTGCTGACGTAGGCGTACATCAGGCGATCTTGGGCGTAGGTCGGCGACTTGATGATGTCGAGCAGACCGCCGTCACCGGACGGATCGACCGGGATGGTCAGTTTGACCACCGGCTCGGCCTTGGTCGAGACCTCCTTGACCACCCCGGTGGTGCGCTCGGCCACCAACGCCGACTGGCTGTCGCCGCCCATGATCAGGCCGCTGGTGCTCTCCAGACAGCCCTGCATGACACCGGGTGCCGGACAGGCCTTCGGGAACGGGGTGCCCGGCAGCGGCGGCGGTGGCTCCGGCTTGGTCTGGGGCGGGGGCGCCATCTGAGGTTCGGTGGTGAACGGCTGGGACTGTGCGCTGTCGAACCGCGCGCATCCAGAACCCGCCAGCAGCACCGCGCACAGCACCACGGCAATGCGCGTCGGTCCGCCCAATGTCATGCTGGCCAGGTTACGGATCGTCGCCCGGTGCGCGCCACGAAGGTCGGTCCAATACCGAGTGTGTCCGCTCTCGACCCGACCGGAGCATCACAACTTGGCAACAGTGCAGATAAGGTACGTGGCGGACCGCGCCAATCCGTGGTTCTGCAGCAAGTTGCCCCTACGCTTGTTTTCGTGACCGCTGAACCGCAGAACATGACCGACTGGCAACGGCCCGCGTCGGCGCAGTTGGTCGACCCCGAAGACGATCTTCCCTCGTCGACGTACGGGGGCGATTTCGAGACCACCGCCATTCCGCGTTATGACACCGATGGCGGGGCGAAGGCAGAGCAGTCCGGCTTTGCGCTACTCAACGATCCCGAGCCGCTTCCCTATGTGTCGCCGGCGGCCACCCCCAACCCGTATGCCACCGCGCCCGCGGTCCCGACCGAGATCGGGCCGCACGACGCCGAACAGCAGATCCGCATCGCGGGTCGTCGCGGCACCCTCGACCTCGGGTTGTTCTTGCTGCGGTTGGGGCTCGGCGCGCTGATGATCGTGCACGGCCTGCAGAAGGCGTTCGGTTGGTGGGGCGGGTCGGGCCTCGATGGTTTCCAGGGATCGCTCTCGGAGCTGGGCTACCAGCATGCCGGGGTGCTGACCTATGTCGGCGCCGGTGCGCAGATCGGTGCCGGTCTCCTGCTGGTGCTGGGACTGTTCACCCCGTTGGCCGCCGCGGCCGCCCTGGCCTACCTCGTCAACGCTCTGCTGGCGTCGATCGCCGCGCAGCAGAACATCGGCTTCGCCGATTTCGTGACCGGCTCCGGCCTTGAGCATCAGGTGGTGCTGGTGCTGCTCGCGGCGGCGCTGACGCTCACCGGACCCGGCCGTTACGGTTTCGACGCAGGTCGCGGGTGGGCGCGACGCCCGTTCGTCGGCTCGTTCCTGGCGCTGTTGCTCGGTGTCGGACTCGGTATCGGCATGTGGGTGCTGCTCAACGGCGCCAACCCGCTGGCCTGATCTTCGTTCCACGAACAGACGCGTGTACCCCCGAAAATGGANTGGATCTTTTCGGGGGTACACGCGTCTGTTGGCCGGTAAGGCGAGAGCTCACTGGTAAGGGTTGGGCACCCGGCCGTCGCTGGCGGCGGTCAGCAGCGGCAGCGTCGCGAATGTGACGGCGGGCAAAGTGATCTCGCTGCCATCGGTCAGGCGCGCCTTGGCCCAGGATGAGCGGGTGAACCGCAGGCCGTCGATATCGGTCCAGGGCACGGTGGTGCTGCTCAGAATGGTGCGGGCGGTCACCCGGTCGCGGTCGGCCACCGTGCGGTAGCGCGCGATCACCGCCGAGGCCAGCACCGGAACCGCGATCAGCACCCAGCTCCAGCTGGGCAGTGCATAGATCAGCGCGAAGATCCCCAGGGTCATGAAACCGACGGCGATATGGGCCATCGGTGAAATACGGATGACAAGCGGGGCGGGCTGACTCACGCCGCATATTCTCGCACCGACCCCGGTGCAGCCCGCGGGGCGCGGGGGCAATTTGACCTTTGAGCAGTGCGGGGACTACCGTCGCAGCTTATGTACAACCCGGACGAGCTCGTAGTAATTGGTTGGCGCGTTGATGCCGCGCTAGCTCTCTGCCGGGCTTAGCCAACAGCATCGACGCGCCAACCCTCGTACAGCGGACTCCGCTGACGGGGGTTTTTTGCTGTCACAGGACAAAACACCTTCCCACCACCAGCAGTATCAACCAGAACCACAGAGGAAAAAGTGAGCGCACCCACCACGCGACCGCCGGAGCAGACGCAGCGCACCAATGGCGTCAAGGCCTCGACCAAGGCGGAGCAGAAGGCCAATGTTGTTGCCCCCGAGCAGATGACCGGTGCGCAGTCGGTCGTGCGGTCGCTCGAGGAGATCGGCGTCGAGGTGATCTTCGGTATCCCCGGTGGTGCGGTGCTCCCGGTCTACGACCCGCTCTACGACTCGGTGAAACTGCGCCATGTGCTGGTGCGCCACGAACAGGGCGCCGGCCATGCCGCCAGCGGCTATGCGCACGCTACCGGCAAGGTCGGTGTGATGATGGCCACCTCGGGCCCCGGCGCGACCAACTTGGTCACCCCGCTGGCCGACGCGCAGATGGACTCCATCCCGGTGGTGGCGATCACCGGTCAGGTCGGCCGCAGCCTGATCGGCACCGATGCCTTCCAGGAAGCCGATATCACCGGTATGACCATGCCGATCACCAAGCACAACTTCCTGGTGCGGGACGGTGACGAGATCCCGCGCGTGATCGCCGAGGCCTTTCACATCGCGCAGTCCGGTCGTCCCGGCGCGGTGCTCGTCGACGTGCCCAAGGACATCTTGCAGGGGCAGTGCACTTTCGCCTGGCCGCCGGTGATGGATCTGCCCGGCTACAAGCCGAACACCAAGCCGCACAGCCGCCAGGTGCGCGAGGCCGCCAAACTGATCGCCGAGGCCCGCAAGCCGGTGCTCTACGTCGGCGGCGGCGTGATCCGCGGCGAGGCGACCGACGAACTGCTGGAACTGGCCGAGCTGACCGGAATCCCGGTGGTCACCACGCTGATGGCGCGCGGCGCGTTCCCGGACAGCCACCCGCAGCACATGGGCATGCCCGGGATGCACGGGTCGGTGTCCGCGGTCGCGGCGCTGCAGAAGAGCGACCTGCTGATCGCGCTGGGTACCCGCTTCGATGACCGGGTGACCGGCAAGTTGGACTCGTTCGCGCCCGATGCCAAGGTGATCCACGCCGATATCGACCCGGCCGAGATCGGTAAGAACCGGCACGCCGACGTGCCGATCGTCGGCGACGTGCGCCACGTGATCAACGATCTGCTCGATGTCCTGCGCCGCGAGGGCACCAATGCCGCATCGCTGAAGCTGGACAATTGGTGGGAGTACCTGTCGAGCATCAAGTCGACCTACCCGTTGAGCTACGGCCCGCAGAGCGACGGCAGCCTCAGTCCCGAATACGTGATCGAGAAGCTGGGACAGCTGGCCGGACCCGAGGCGGTCTATGTTGCCGGCGTCGGACAGCACCAGATGTGGGCAGCGCAGTTCGTCAAGTACGAGAACCCGAAGACGTGGCTGAACTCCGGCGGGCTGGGCACCATGGGCTACTCGGTGCCCGCGGCGATGGGCGCCAAGTTCGGCCGTCCCGAGGCCGAGGTGTGGGCGATCGACGGTGACGGTTGCTTCCAGATGACCAATCAGGAGCTGGCGACGTGTGCCATTGAGGGCGCACCGATCAAGGTGGCGCTGATCAACAACGGCAACCTGGGCATGGTGCGGCAGTGGCAGACGCTCTTCTACGAAGAGCGGTACAGCCAGACCGATCTGGCCACACACTCGCGTCGCATCCCGGATTTCGTCAAGCTCGCCGAGGCGCTCGGATGCGTCGGATTGCGTTGTGAGCGAGCCGAAGACGTCGAGTCGGTGATCCAGCAGGCTCGCGAGATCAACGACCGCCCGGTGGTCATCGACTTCATCGTCGGTGCCGATGCGCAGGTGTGGCCGATGGTCGCCGCAGGCACCAGCAATGACGAGATCCAGGCCGCACGCGGCATCCGCCCGCTGTTCGATTCCGAAGAAGGACACGCCTGATGAGCGCTTGCGCGAAGGGGAGACAAGACCGATGACGACCTCCACCCACACCCTGTCGGTGCTCGTCGAGGACAAGCCCGGTGTGCTGGCGCGCGTCGCCTCGCTGTTCTCCCGGCGTGGCTTCAACATCCAGAGCCTGGCCGTCGGCGCGACCGAGCAGAAGCACCTGTCCCGGATGACGATCGTCGTGCAGGTCGAGGACTTCCCGCTGGAGCAGGTCACCAAGCAGCTCAACAAGCTGATCAACGTGATCAAGATCGTCGAGCAGGACGAGGAGCAGTCGGTCTCCCGCGAGCTGGCACTGATCAAGGTGCGCACCGACGCGGCCACCCGCAGCCAGGTTATCGAAGCGGTTAATCTATTCCGGGCCAAAGTGGTGGACGTGTCCACCGAGTCACTGACCATCGAGGCCACCGGTACCCCGGAGAAGCTCGAAGCGTTCCTGCGAGTGCTCGAACCGTACGGGATCCGGGAGATCGTGCAGTCCGGGATCGTGTCGCTGGCGCGTGGGCCGCGCGGCATCGGTACGGCCAAATAGCTTTCATACGAGAAACAAACAGAAGGAAAATCCAACGTGGCAATCGAACTGTTCTACGACGACGACGCGGATCTGTCGATCATCCAGGGCCGCAAGGTCGCGGTGATCGGCTACGGCAGCCAGGGCCATGCCCACTCGCTGTCGCTGCGCGACTCGGGTGTGCAGGTCAAGGTCGGCCTCAAGGAAGGCTCGAAGTCCCGCGCCAAGGTCGAAGAGCAGGGCCTGGAGGTCGACACCCCGGCCGAGGTCGCCAAGTGGGCCGACGTGATCATGGTGCTCGCGCCCGACACCGCGCAGGCCGAGATCTTCAAGAATGACATCGAGCCCAACCTGGAAGACGGCAACGCGCTGTTCTTCGGGCATGGCCTGAACATCCATTTCGGCCTGATCAAGCCGGCCGAGAACATCACCGTCGGCATGGTCGCTCCGAAGGGCCCCGGTCACCTGGTGCGTCGTCAGTTCGTCGACGGCAAGGGCGTGCCCGCGCTGATCGCCATCGCCCAGGATCCCAAGGGTGAGGGTCAGGCGCTGGCGCTGTCGTACGCCGCTGCCATCGGTGGCGCGCGTGCCGGCGTCATCAAGACCACGTTCAAGGAAGAGACCGAGACCGACCTGTTCGGTGAGCAGGCGGTGCTGTGCGGTGGTACCGAAGAGCTGATCAAGGCCGGTTTCGAGGTCATGGTCGAGGCCGGCTACGCCCCGGAGATGGCGTACTTCGAGGTGCTGCACGAGCTCAAGCTGATCGTCGACCTGATCTACGAAGGCGGCATCGCCCGGATGAACTACTCGGTGTCCGACACCGCCGAGTTCGGCGGCTACATCTCCGGCCCGCGCGTCATCGACGCCGACACCAAGGACCGGATGCGCGCCATCCTCTCCGACATCCAGGACGGTTCGTTCGTCAAGCGCCTGGTGGCCAATGTCGAGAACGGAAACACCGAGCTCGAGGGCCTGCGCAAGGAGAACGCCGAGCATCCCATCGAGGTCACCGGCAAGAAGCTGCGTGACCTGATGAGCTGGGTCGATCGGCCGATCACCGAAACCGCCTAGCCACACGCCCACTGGCCAGTTATTGCACGCCTAGCACAAAAAAGCGTGCGATAACTGGCCTTTCGGCGTTCATGGGTGACCCGACATCGCCATCGGGCCGTTGCGCCAGCTCATGGCGTGGCCTCGTGCCCTTTTCGCCCCTTGGTCCGCCGGTTCTCCTTCATCTCCGCCTCGAACACGTGGCGGCGGCCGCCCATCAATTCGTCCCGGACGCGCTTCTCGTGGTCGCGCATCAGCGACCAGTAGCCGTCGTCGAACTCCTCCATGATCTGGAAGGTCCAACGACCCTGCAGGACGTTTCGCCCGACCATGTCCTCGGTGAGGCGGTCGGCGATCTCGGCGTGCCCGGCGTCGCGCAACGCGTCGGCCGCCTCGCCCAGCAGCAGATCGGCGTGGCCCATCAACTGGTGGAACGAGTAGAGATGCCCGCGCGCCCGCTCCACATACTCCAATGCCTCGGAGACCTTGCCGACGGCCTCGACGGTGTCATCGGAGGCGCCGTCCGGGCGGGCGTGCGCCGCGTCGACGGATTTCACGACGACCGTTTCTTCAGCGACTCCGGCTTGTGCACCGCATCCTTGCCGGTCTTGTCGCTTGTCACCTTGTACTGCGGTTCGTCCTTGCTGGCACGCACTGTGCGGCCGGCCGTCTCGGTATCCGAGGTGATCTTCTTCTCCACGGTGCCCGGCACGGTGGTGCCGTGGCTCTGCCAGGAAACCTTGTCGCCCTTTTTCAACTCTTTGCTCATACGGGGCGGTGTACCCGGGCGCGTTGCGTCTCACTCACGGTGACAGCGGCGGAAGCTCCCGGATCCCGAACTCGCGCTTGAGCACCGTGCGTGCCGCGTAGTACCCGGCCATCCCGTGCACGCCGCCACCCGGGGGCGCGGCCGACGAGCACAGATATGCCTTCGGAATCGGGGTGGACCATGGATTCCAGCGCGGGGTGGGCCCGGCGATCGCGCTGCGCATGTTGTTGCCGCCGACGCCGATGTCACCGCCGACCAGGTTCGCGTTGTGATCGGCCAGCCGAGAGGCGGGCACGCTGCGTACCGCCACGATGAGGTCGCGGAAGCCGGGCGCGAACCGCTCGAAGATGTCGGTGACGGCCTCGGCCATGTCTACCGTCGACCCCGACGGCACATGCGCATAGCTCCACAGCGGCCGGCGTCCCTGGATATCGATGCGGCCGGGATCGGCCAGGTGCGGCAGCGCGGCGAGCACCATCGGCCACTGCGCGTGCCGTCCGGCGGCGATCTCCTTCTCGGCGAGCGCCATCTGGGTGCGGCCACCGCCGAGGTGCAGTGTGGGTGCCTGCGCCAACCGCGCATCGCGCCACGGGATCTCACCGGAGAGGACGAAGTCCACCTTGGCCACACCGGGGCCATACGTATAGTGCCGCAATGCCTTTGCATAACGCGCCGGCATCGACGTGTCGTAGATCGACAACAACGCCGTCGGTGCGGTGTCGTAGAGGACCACTCCGCCGGGGGGCGTGGTGACCTTCTCCCCGAGGACCAGCTCCCCGCCGTGGTCCAGCAGATCGGCGATCAGCGCATCGGGGATGGCCTGCGATCCGCCGACCGGTATCGGCCAGCCCACCGAATGTCCCAGCGTCGCCAGCATCAGTCCGGCGCCCGCGGCGACCAGCGAGGGCATCTGCGAAATCGTATGTGCGGCAACGCCGGTGAACAACGCGCGGGCGTCTTCGCCCTGCAGGGTGTTCCACAATGGGCCGCCCTGCAGCAGCAGTCGCGGCGCCACCTTCAGCGCGGCGGGAATCGAGGGCGGAAGGGAACGCTTGTCGCCGAGGATCAGCCCGACCACGTCCTCGCTGTCTGCGGCCAGCGGACCGAGCAGCCGCTTCCACGATGCACCGTCGGACAGTTCGGCGGCGGTGCGGTCGATGTCGTGGTAGCCGATCGCGGCAGGCCCGTCCGGGAGTGGATTGGCATACGCGATCTCGGGTACCGCCAGCCGGACGCCGCGCGCCGGTAGGTCGTAGGCGGCGAAGAACGGTGACGCCAGCGCCAGCGGATGCACGGCCGAGCAGATGTCGTGCGTGACGCCGGAGTACTCGGGGTCGGGTAGCGTGCGGGCGCCGCCGCCCGCGGTCGGCTGTTCCTCGATGACCCGCACGGACAGGCCCGCGCGGGCCAGGATGACAGCTGCGGTGAGCCCGTTGGGGCCGCTTCCGACGACGGTGACGTCCACGCCACCAGTAGACAACATCGCCCGGTGTGTCTGCTCGTTTCGGTGCCGACCGCGGGGGACTGCCGTGGTGTCGGGCCACCGTGGCGTCTTCGACGTAGAGGGCACGCACTAGGCTGTAGCGCCGTGAGTCTTCCCGTTGTACTGATCGCCGACAAGCTTGCCGAGTCGACCGTCGCCGCCCTGGGTGACCAGGTCGAGGTTCGATGGGTGGACGGTCCGGACCGGCCGAAGCTGCTGGCCGCCGTCGCCGATGCCGACGCCCTGCTGGTGCGCTCGGCCACCACCGTCGACGCCGAGGTCATGGCCGCCGCGCCCAAGCTCAAGATCGTCGCCCGGGCCGGCGTCGGTCTGGACAACGTCGACGTCGAGGCCGCCACCGCCCGCGGTGTGCTGGTCGTCAACGCTCCGACCTCCAATATCCACAGCGCCGCCGAGCACGCGTTGGCGCTGCTGCTCTCGGCGGCCCGCCAGATCCCGGCCGCCGACGCCACCCTGCGCGAGCACACCTGGAAGCGCTCCTCGTTCTCGGGCACCGAGATCTACGGCAAGACCGTCGGCGTGGTGGGTCTCGGCCGTATCGGCCAGCTCGTGGCCGCGCGGCTGGCGGCCTTCGGCACCCATGTCATCGCCTATGACCCCTACGTCTCGACGGCTCGCGCCGCCCAGATCGGCATCGAACTGGTCGGACTCGACGAGCTGCTGGGCCGCGCCGATTTCATCTCGGTGCACCTGCCCAAGACCAAGGAGACCGCCGGTCTGCTGGGCAAGGAGAACCTGGCCAAGACCAAGCCCGGCGTCATCATCGTCAACGCCGCTCGCGGTGGCCTGATCGACGAGCAGGCGCTGGCCGACGCCATCACCAGCGGGCATGTGCGCGCCGCCGGTCTGGACGTGTTCGCCACCGAACCGTGCACCGACAGCCCGCTGTTCGAGCTGCCGCAGGTCGTCGTCACCCCGCACCTGGGTGCCTCCACCGCCGAGGCCCAGGACCGCGCCGGTACCGACGTCGCCGCCAGCGTGAAGTTGGCGCTGGCCGGTGAGTTCGTGCCCGATGCCGTCAACGTCGGTGGGGGAGCCGTCGGCGAAGAGGTCGCGCCCTGGCTGGACCTGGTGCGCAAGCTGGGCCTGCTGGTCGGCTCGTTGTCCGACGCCGCGCCGGTCTCACTGTCGGTGCAGGTGCGCGGCGAACTGGCCGCCGAAGACGTCGAGATCCTGCGGCTGTCGGCGCTGCGCGGGCTGTTCTCGGCCGTCGTCGACGAGCAGGTCACGTTCGTCAATGCGCCGGCGCTGGCCAAGGATCGTGGCGTCACCGCGGAGATCAGCACGGCCAGTGAGAGCCCCAACCACCGCAGCGTGGTCGATGTGCGCGCGGTCTACGCCGACGGCGGATCGCTCAACGTGGCGGGCACGCTTTCGGGTCCGCAGCTGGTCGAGAAGATCGTCCAGATCAACGGCCGCAACCTCGACCTGCGTGCCGAGGGCTACAACCTGATCGTCAACTACACCGATCAGCCCGGGGCGCTCGGCAAGATCGGCACCCTGCTGGGCGGCGCCGAGGTCAACATCCTGGCCGCGCAGATGAGCCAGGATGCCGGCGGCGACAGCGCCACCGTCATGCTGCGCGTGGACACCGATGTGCCCGAGGATGTGCGCGCCGCGATCGCCTCGGCGGTCGGCGCCACCACACTGGAAGTGGTCGACCTGACATGAGTTCCCTGAAGAATCTTGCGGTCATCGCCGGCGACGGCATCGGTCCCGAGGTCATCGACCAGGCGCTGCGGGTTCTGGACGCGGTGTTGCCGGGGGTGCAGCGCACCGAGTACGACCTCGGCGCGCGGCGCTACCACGCGAGCGGTGAACTGCTCACCGAGGAGACCATCGAGGAGCTGCGCGGGTACGACGCGATCCTGCTCGGGGCGATCGGTGATCCGTCGGTGCCCAGCGGTGTCCTGGAGCGCGGTCTGCTGCTCAAGCTGCGCTTCGCCCTCGACCACCACGTGAATCTGCGTCCCGGTCGGCTCTATCCCGGTGTGGATAGCCCACTCTCGGGTGTTACCGGCATCGACTTCGTGGTGGTGCGTGAAGGCACCGAGGGGCCCTACACCGGTAACGGTGGCGCGCTGCGCGTCGGCACCCCGCACGAGGTGGCCACCGAGGTCAGCGTCAACACCGCATTCGGGGTCGAGCGGGTGGTGCGCGACGCGTTCGCCCGTGCGCAGACCCGCCGCAAACATCTGACCCTGGTGCACAAGACCAATGTGCTGACCTTCGCGGGCAGCCTGTGGTCGCGGGTGGTCGCCGAGGTCGGCGCCGAGTACCCCGATGTCGAGGTGGCCTACCAGCACATCGACGCCGCGACCATCCACATGGTCACCGATCCGGGCCGCTTCGATGTCATCGTCACCGACAACCTCTTCGGTGACATCATCACCGACCTTTCGGCCGCGGTCTGCGGCGGTATCGGTCTGGCCGCCAGCGGCAACATCGATGCGACGCGCACCAATCCGTCCATGTTCGAGCCGGTGCACGGCAGTGCTCCCGATATCGCCGGGCAGGGCATCGCCGATCCGACGGCCGCGGTGATGAGTGTGGCGCTGCTGCTCGCGCACGTCGGTGAGGACGACGCCGCGACGCGCGTCGACAAGGCCGTTGCCGAGCACCTGGCCACCCGCGGTGCGGCGGCCTTGTCGACCGCCGAGGTCGGCGACCGCATCCTCTCGCTGCTGTAACCGCGCCGAAAGGCAGTCCGGGTGGCCGGTTTCGCGACGTTGCGCCGACAGTGTCGGTTGTTCGCGGTCGGTTCGACGTTCTTCGCCGTCGCCACCATGCCCGGCTTCGCGACGGTAGCGGGTGCCGGCCCGTCGAATGTGCTGTGTTTTGTCGGGTCCTGGTTCTTCACGACGGCGGCCTGGATGCAATTGCGCCTCTCCGACAGCGGCATGGGGTGGTGGTCGGCGGCCATCCAGTTCATCGGGACCGTGCTGTTCAACCTCAGCACCGGGGCCGCGGTCGCGGTGCACACCATCCACGCCGAACGACACGATGTCTGGGCTCCGGATGCGGCCGGGTCGGCGGCCTTCCTGATCAGCGGGGTCCTGGCGGTCCTCACGGTCGGGTGGTGGGCCCCGAAATCCCTTGACTGGCAGGTGAGTTGGGTCAATCTGGTCGGCTGCATCGCCTTCGGGGTTTCGGCAGCGGGCGCATTCGTCACGACGGCCGGGGTGACCGCCGACGCCTGGCTTGCCAATCTGGGCACCTTCATCGGCGCGCTGTGCTTTCTCACCGCGGCACTGTTGCCGCCCCAAGCCCGGCGAGNCTGGCTGAAAAGGGGGAGTTTCTGTCTGCTCGCGCGCGGAGTGGGCTTAAGAAACGCCGGCCAAGATATCGGCCGTCGAGAGCGCCTGGGCGACGCCGGAGACGATCGAGGCCAACCGGATGGCTTCGAAGATGGCGGTGCGTTCGACGCCTGCGTCGCGCAGCACGGTCTCATGCGCCGACAGGCAGTGACCACAGCCGTTGATCGCCGATACGGCCAACGACCACAGCTCGAAATCTTCCTTGGCCACACCGGGATTGGCGATGATGTTCATCCGTAGGCCCGCGCGGAGATCATCGTAGCGACCATCGAGCTGACCCTTCGTGCGGTAGAAGACGTTGTTCATCCCCATCACCGCGGCCGCGCCGAGTGCGGCGTTGTAGGCCTCGCCGGAAAGGATGTCGAGCGCGTCTTGGGCGATCTCACGCAGCAGACGCTCCGACTTGGTTGCCGCCGCGGTGGCCACGAAGGCCCCCCAGAGCTGCTGCTCGGTGAGCTCGGTGGTCCGGGCGATGCTGCCCAGATTGAGTTTGAGATCCTTGGCGTATTCGGGAAGTGCTTCCTTGATGTTGTCCAGACTCATGCTCAGACCGCCTCTGCCAGCAGTTCGCCGGCATCGATCGTCGGGTCACCCTTGCGCCAGTTGCATGCGCACAGCTCGTCGGACTGAAGGGCATCGAGTACGCGCAGCACCTCGTCGACGTTGCGCCCCACCGAACCTGCGGTTACCGACACGAACTGGATCTCGTTGTTGGGATCGACGATGAACGTGGCCCGGTCGGCCACCCCGTCGGTGTTGAGCACGCCGGTGGCCGTGGCCAGTTCACGCTTGAGGTCCGAAACCATCGGGAACGGAAGCTTCTTGAGCTCATCGTGCTGTGCGCGCCACTGGAAGTGCACGAACTCGTTGTCGACCGACACCCCGAGGACCTTGGCGTCGCGGTCCTCGAACTCGTCGTTGAGCTTGCCGAAGGCGGCAATCTCGGTCGGGCAGACGAAGGTGAAGTCCTTGGGCCAGAAGAACACGATTCGCCACTTACCCTCGTGGTCGGCGCTGGTGACCCGGGTGAAGTAGTCGTCGGGCTGCTTGGCATCCACCTTGCTCAGGTCGCCGCCGATGACCGCAGTCAGGTCGTATGCGGGGAATTGGTCGCCGATTGTCAGCAAGGGCATCGAACACTCCTTAATCTGGAATAATTCCAATGTGCACTGACCATTCTGTCCCGCGGCGACGTGGGACGACAAGTCCCGCGCGGGTGATGGTCAACACAGTCGACCGAGCCGGGGGAGTGCCCAAACTTCTTTGTAGATGTGCTATTTCGCGATGCTGGGCTTTTCCGTGGTAATGGGCACCAAGGGGTAGGCGGCCACGGGGAACAACGCGCAGACAGCGAACGCCATCGGAAAACCCGCCACCGCGATCAGCGCACCGAACAAGGGGGAAGCCAGTGCGGTGGCCAGGTGCTGGCTGGTGTTCTGGGTGCCCAGGGCGCGGCCGCTCCAGAACGGGCCGGCAATCTCGGCGATCGCGGTGAACGCCAATCCGTTATCGGACACCGTCACCAACGAGGCGAACACCATCAGTGCAACGCTCAGCGGCGAACCCAGCGCGTCGGTCAGTGCCAGCAGTGCCATCGTCGCCGACGCGGCGGCGGCGATGTAGCGGATCGGTCGGAGCCGGGAACCGATGACGTCGGACCACCTACCTGCAGCGATACGCCCGCCCGCGCCGAGGACCTGGGCGAAGGTCACCAGAGCCCCCGCGGAGCCGGCCGACCAGTCGCGGTCGGTCATCAGCCAGACGAGCATGAATGTCCACACGAAACCCTGTGGAATGACCAGCAATACCGATACCGCGTGAATCCGCACCAGTACCGAGGACTTTCGGTACGGGTTGGCCAGGTGCTCCCGGGGTGCCTCCGACCGGGGCGGCCGGGGTGGATCGAGAACACCGACCGCGCAGATCAGCGCCGACGCCACGCACACCACGGCGGGGAACAACAGTGCCGTCGACACCCCGTGGCTTTCGGCGATGCGCGGAATGACCAGGGCGCCCAGTCCGACCCCCAGTGGCGTCGCGGTCTGCCGGATACCCATGGCCAACCCGCGCTGCTCGGGCGGGAACCAGCCGACCACCACGCGACCGCTCGCGGAATTACTGCTCGCGGCGGCCATTCCGCCGAGAAGAAGAAATGCGCCCATGGCCCAGAGCGAATCTGCCGAAGCAGCGCAGAAGGCGAACGTCGCCGTCAATGCCGAGCCGATCGTCAGCACTATTCGCTCGCCGATCCTGTCCACCAGCCAACCCCAGGCGATCAGGGTCAGCACCAGCCCGAAGCTGGGCATCGCAGACAGCAGTCCGGCGGAGGCGAGGTCGAGGCCGCGTTGGTCGTGGAGCGTGGGAATCAGGAATGCCACGCCGTTGATGAACACATTGGCGAACGTGGTGGCCAGTAGTGCGATCGCCAGCATCGACCATCGGCGGGCGGTGCTGATCGTCGCGGCCATGGCGATCATGCTGCCACGCGAATCCCATTATGTTGAACATGCCTCTCATTATTTGAGACTTGATATATGGGCCGTCCCCACTGGATGGGCATCCGGGCCGCTCATTAGGCTGGTTGTATGCGTCTAGGTCGAATTGCCAGTCCGGATGGGGTTGCCTTCGTGGTCATCGAGGGCGACTCGACTCACAGTGCGGTGTGCCGAGAGGTCGCCGAGCAGTACCTCTCTCGCAATCCGACTTTCACTGGGCGGAGCTGGCCACTGGCCGACGTCCGTCTGCTGGCGCCGATCCTCGCCTCGAAAGTGGTCTGCATGGGCAAGAACTATGCGGCCCACGCCCGCGAGATGGGAGGCGAGGCGCCCGAGGATCCGGTGATCTTCCTCAAGCCCAACACGGCCATCATCGGTCCCAATGTGGCGATCCAGCTGCCCGCCGACGCGTATCCGGTTCACCATGAGGGTGAGCTGGTCATCGTCATCGAACGGCCGTGCAAGGACGTCCCGGCTGCCAAGGCCGCCGATTACATCCTCGGCTACACCATCGCCAACGACGTGTCCGCTCGCGATCAGCAGCAGAAGGACGGCCAGTGGATGCGGGCCAAAGGCCATGACACCTTCTGTCCGGTCGGGCCGTGGATCGAAACCGACGTCGACCCGTCCGGCCTGGACATCCGCACCGAGGTCAATGGCACCGTGCGCCAGGACAGCAACACCGCGCTGCTGCTGCATGATGTCGGCGCCATCGTCGAGTGGGTCTCCGCGGTCATGACGCTGCTGCCCGGTGACCTGATCCTGACCGGCACGCCTGAGGGGGTCGGGCCGATCGAAGACGGTGACACCGTCAGCATCACCGTCGAGGGCATCGGCACCTTGACCAATCCCGTTGTGCGAAAAGGAAAGTAGCTGATGAGCCATCCCGTCCGGGTACGTTTCTGTCCGTCACCGACCGGTACACCGCACGTCGGGTTGGTGCGGACCGCGCTGTTCAATTGGGCCTACGCCCGTCACACCGGCGGCACATTCGTCTTCCGCATCGAGGACACCGACGCGGCGCGCGACAGCCAGGAGAGCTATGAAGCCATCCTGGAGGCCCTGCGCTGGCTCGGCATGGACTGGGACGAAGGTCCCGAGGTGGGCGGACCGTACGGGCCGTACCGCCAGTCGGAGCGCTCGGAGATCTATCGCGAGGTGATCGCCAAACTGCTCGACGCCGGCGAGGTGTACCCGGCCTACTCGACACCCGAGGAGGTCGAGGCCCGCCATCTGGCCGCCGGCCGTAATCCCAAGCTCGGCTACGACAATCATGATCGCGACCTCACCGATGCCCAGCGCGCCGAGTTCGAGGCGCAGGGCCGCAAGCCGGTGCTGCGCCTGCGGATGCCCGATGCCGATCTGTCCTGGACCGACCTGGTGCGCGGCGAGACCACCTTCGCCGCCGGCGTGGTTCCCGATTTCGCCATCACGCGTGCCAGCGGGGATCCGTTGTACACGTTGGTCAACCCGGTCGACGACGCCCTGATGAAGGTCACCCATGTGCTGCGGGGGGAGGACCTGCTGCCGTCCACGCCTCGCCAGTTGGCGCTGTACCAGGCGCTGATCCGGGTAGGGGTGACCGATTTCATACCCGAGTTCGCGCACCTGCCAAGCGTTCTGGGCGAGGGCAACAAGAAGCTGTCCAAGCGCGATCCGCAGTCAAACTTGTTTCTGCACCGCGACCGTGGGTTCATCCCCGAGGGGCTGCTGAACTATCTTGCCCTGCTGGGCTGGGGCATTGCCGACGACCATGATCTGTTCAGCCTCGACGAGATGGTCGCCGCGTTCGACGTGGTGAACGTCAACTCCAATCCGGCGAGATTCGACCAGAAGAAGGCCGATGCGATCAACGCCGAGCACATCCGGCTGCTGGCGCCGGCGGATTTCACCGCTCGGCTGCGGGCATATCTGGACGCCCACGGTCACGACACCGGTCTGTCCGATGCCGCCTTCGCCGAGGCTGCCGCGTTGGTGCAAACCCGCATCGTGGTACTCGGCGATGCCTGGGAGCTGTTGAAGTTCTTCGACGACGCGAGCTACGGCATCGACGAGAAGGCGGCGGCCAAGGAGCTCAAGCCCGAGGCGGGCGCCGTGTTGGATGCCGCGCTGACGGCGCTGGAGCCGCTGTCCGAATGGACCACCGCGGCCATCGAGGAGGCGCTCAAGGCGGCGCTGTTGGAGGAACTGGAGCTCAAACCGCGGAAGGCCTTCGGTCCGCTGCGGGTGGCGATCACCGGAGCGACCATCAGCCCTCCGCTGTTCGAGTCCATGGAACTGCTGGGGCGCGAGCGCAGCATGGCCCGGTTGCGGGCCGCCAGGGACCGGGTGTGAAAAGCGGTCCGAAATGTTTGGTAGTCTTCTCGTCGGCCCGGTAACCACCCTGGAGTGATCCTCACGAGTGGGAAACGGTCCGAAAGATGCCTTGACCTGCAGGGATAGGCATCGAATGGGGTATGGTGTAATTGGCAACACTAGGGATTCTGATTCCCTCATTCTAGGTTCGAGTCCTGGTACCCCAGCTGTCCGGGCGATTAGGTTGGTACAAGCTCCTGAGCTATGCTGACCGTCCGGAAGTTGTTCTAGCCCCCGTCGTCTAGCGGCCTAGGACGCCGCCCTCTCACGGCGGTAGCGTGGGTTCGAATCCCATCGGGGGTACAGATGAAGTCCCAGGAGCAATCCTGGGACTTCTTTTGTTGTCGGGTTCGTGCGCGCGCTGCGCGTGACGGCGGTCGTGCCCTCAGAGGAAGCCGATGCCGTTGCGGCCCGGACCCACAGAGGGTTCGGGATCCGCGCCCAGGGTCTTGTCGAGCAATTCGTGATAGACGTCTCGAAAATCGGTGGTGGTCTTGAGGTCGCCGTCCTGGAGATCGGTCAGGCTCGGCGCGTCACCGTAGAACCCGCCCCGCACCGGCTCGCCGACGATCAGGACCGGTCCCGAGGTGCCGTGGTCGGTGCCCTGGGTGGCGTTCGCGGCGACGCGACGGCCGAATTCGGAATAGATCATCGTCACCACCCGGCGGCCGTAGGCGCTGTTGCGCATCTGTTTGAGAAACGGCACCAGGGCGTCGTTCAGGGCGGCCAGGAGGCGCTGCTGGTCGTTTCTCTCGTTGGCGTGCGTGTCGAATCCGCCGAGAGACACCATGTAGACCTTGGTGGGCACACCGGCGCGCACGCACTGGGCCACCAATTCGAGATCGTCGGCGAGCTGCTTGCCCAGATCGGTGGTGGCCGTGGCGGGCAGCGGGCTGTCGGTGAAGCCGCGGAACGTCTCATCGGTGACCCGATAGGCCTGGTAGTCGGCGCGGACGGCGGCCATGGCCGGAGTGTCTCCGGCATCGGACGCGCTCATCGCGTCCAGGACGCCGGAGATATCGGTCGGCATCTTCGGGATGGTGGGGGAAAGCCCTGCGGCGGTGCGGTTCTGACCGATCGCCATGGGTGGTAACACGGTGCCGATGTTGACCGCGCGCAGCGGATCGTCGCCGGTGGTGTCCAGCCATCGCCCGATCCAGCCCGTCGCAGTCGGGTCGTCCGGCGAGGCGGTCTGCCAGATGTCCATCGAACGGAAGTGACTGCGGTCCTGCTTGGGGTAACCGACGCCGCGGACGATGGCGAGATTGTTGGCCGTCCACGATTCCGCGAGTCCGCCGAGCGCGGGGTTGAGCCCGACCGCGCCATCGAGATCGATCGCGCTGCTGGGTGCGAACGCCAACTCCGGTCGCGCGTCGTAGTACGCGGCATCGGTGTAGGGGATCACCGTGTTCAGTCCGTCGTTGCCGCCGTAGAGGGTGAGGATCACCAGGATGCCGGTATCGGCGGGCAACGGCGCAACCTGTGCGCGATCGAACATCTGCGGCAGTGTGACAGCCGCACCCGCCGCCGCGGCCAGTCCGGCCGCGCCCGCGCTGGCGAGCAGGAACTTACGTCTGTTGATATCGCCCACGACCGATCCTTCCCGATTCCGCTAGACCGTCAGGTATTCGGGCGAGTTGACGGCCGCGACGACCAGTCGTTGCGGGTTGCCCACCAACGGCCGTAGCGCCGCGGCGGTGGTATCGGACCATGCGCCGACGCCCAGCAGATACCCGACGGCGTCTATCCGGTCTCCGGTCGGGGCGTCCTGGACGGGGGAGTAGTCACCAAGCGGGACGAACTGATCGGCCGCCCAGACCCGGGCGGCCGCACTCGTATTGGACAACCACACCCGGCCCTGCGGCCAGCCGTCGACATCCGGTGGCGCGAAGGGGCGTTGACCCATCACCTTGAGAACGACATCGCAGGCGGTCAGGGTTTGCGCGCCGTCCAGCGGTACCGACAGCGAGCGCAGCATCCCGATCAGCCATTCGACCGGGGTGACCACGGCGGTGCCTGCCGCGTCGTAGAACTCGGGGTCGGAGAAGATGGCTTTCGTCAGTGCCTTGAGGTTGCGGCCGGGGCCGTAGGCGGCCACCAGTCGGTCCGATGTCGCGCGGCTCGGGTTCTCATCGGCGGCCAGCAGCCGCCACAGCTTCGATGTGATGAACCGCGCCGAGGCGGGATGGCGCAGCACGACATCGCAGAACTCGCGGTCCCCGAGTGTCCCGGTGGTCCCGAGGATGGTCTTCGTCCCGCTGTCGTGGTGCTCACCGACGAGCACCGTCCCGTTCCCCAGGGTGTCGAAGCGACCGGTGAGCGCCCGGGAACCTTCGCGCACATCGCGTTCGGTGTAACCGCTGTCGTGTCCGAGTGTGAACAGCTCCATGAATTCGCGGGAGAGGTTCTCGTTCGGTGCCTCTTTGGTGTTACCGAGCCCATCCAGCCACCGCAACATCGCCGAGTCGGTCAACATGGCGTAGGCCAGATCACGGAAGTCGCCGAGGGCATGGATGCGCAGCGTCTGATTCTGGGCGGCCATGAATTCGGCGGCGACCACCTTCTCGGCCGAGGTGGCGAAATGGTTGTGCCAGACGAATGTCAGTTTTTCGTGTACCGGCTCGCGCACCGCGACCATCCGGCGGATCCACCAGCTCGACAGGTCTTGCATCTGGGCCAGCATGCTGCTGACGAAAGAGGCGGTTGCGGCTTCGCTGGCCGGTAATGCCGGAGTCGAGTAGGAACCCATCGGCGTCGCCATCGCTCCCGGGTCGGCGGCGGGGTCCGATCCGAGTATCTCGTCGAGATGCCGTGCCCGGTCCTTGCCGACCACGGCGTCGACTGCGCGCCCGGTGGTGCCGAAACCCGACCGCCGCAACATCCGTGCGGCAGCCTGCCATTGCAGCGATTGTGAACCCGTGGTCCAGACCTCCCTCGGCGCGGATATGCGCCACCGGTCAACGATAAACGGACGGCGGTGGGTTTGCTAGAGCCGACGGGTGAGCGCCTCGGAAGCGGCGAGCAGGTCGGCTGCCCAGCGGGCGCCCGGTCGGCGGCCCATCCGGTCGATCGGACCGGAGACGGAGATGGCGGCGATGACGGCCCCGCGGCCGTCGCGCACCGGAGCCGACACGCTGGCGACGCCGGACTCACGCTCGGCCGCGCTCTGTGCCCAGCCGCGTTTGCGGACCTCGGCCAGGGTTCGTTCGCTGAACTTGGCGGCGGGCAGGATCGCCTGTTGCGACGCCGGATCGCTGTAGGCCAGCAGCACTTTGGCACCCGAGCCGGCGGTCATCGGTAGCCGGGTTCCGACGGGGACCGTGTCGCGCAAGCCGACCGGTGGTTCCAGGGAGGCGACGCAGACCCGCGAATTGCCTTCTCTGCGATACAACTGGACGCTCTCGCCGGTGAGTTCTCGCAGCCGAGGTAGCACCGCGGCTCCGGCGGCCAGCAGTGGGTCGTTGACCTGCCCGGCCAGCTCGGTCAGCGCCGGGCCCAACCGCCAGCGGCCCTCGTTGTCGCGGGCCAGCAGGCGGTGCACTTCCAGGCCTGCGGCCAGCCGGTGTGCGGTGGCCCGCGGCAGTCCCGTGCGTTCGCACAGTTCGGCCAGCCCGCAGGGAGACTCGGCCACGGTGTGCAGCACTCCCACCGCTTTGTCGAGCACGCCGATACCGCTATCCTGTCTCACAGGGAGATACTAGCGTTCCGCATCGTGAGATTGCCAGCCCGTCACGGCGGTACGCCCGAGCCGAATAGAGATATCCATGGAGCAGACGCAGTCGAATTCGCGGCCTCGAACCCTGGCCGAGAAAGTGTGGGAAGACCACATCGTGGTCGGTGGTGCCGGTGAGGGTGCGGCCAAAGAGCCGGACTTGATCTACATCGACCTGCACCTCGTGCATGAGGTCACCAGCCCCCAGGCCTTCGACGGCCTGCGTCTCGCCGGACGGCCGGTGCGCAGGCCCGATCTGACCATCGCCACCGAGGATCACAACGTTCCGACGGTGGATATCGACAAGCCGATCGCCGATCCGGTCTCGCGGACCCAGGTGGAAACCCTGCGCCGCAACTGTGCGGAGTTCGGAATACGGTTGCACCCGATGGGCGACGCCGAACAGGGCATCGTGCACATCATCGGCCCGCAGTTGGGTCTGACCCAGCCGGGCATGACGATCGTGTGCGGTGACAGTCACACCTCCACCCACGGCGCCTTCGGTTCGATCGCCATGGGTATCGGCACCTCCGAGGTCGAACACGTCATGGCGACGCAGACTTTGGCGCTCAAGCCGTTCAAGACCATGGCGGTCAATGTCGACGGCGAACTGCCCGCAGGTGTCAGTGCCAAGGACATCATCTTGGCCGTGATCGCCAAGATCGGCACCGGCGGTGGCCAGGGGCACGTCATCGAATACCGGGGTAGCGCCATCGAATCGCTGTCCATGGAGGGGCGGATGACGATCTGCAATATGAGCATCGAAGCGGGGGCGCGCGCCGGGATGGTGGCCCCGGACGACACCACCTTCGAATTTCTGAAGGGGCGTCCGCACGCGCCGACCGGTGCGGACTGGGATTCCGCCGTGGCGGCGTGGCGACAGTTGCGCACCGACGAGGGCGCTGAATTCGACACCGAGGTGTACCTGGACGCGAGTTCGTTGAGCCCGTTCGTCACCTGGGGTACCAACCCCGGGCAGGGTGTCCCGCTGTCCGCCGACGTCCCGGATCCCGAGATGATGCTCAGCGACGACGAGCGTCAGGCCGCGGAGAAAGCCTTGACCTATATGGACCTTCGGCCGGGCACGCCGATGCGGGACATCGCGGTCGACACGGTGTTCGTGGGCTCGTGCACCAACGGCCGCATCGAGGACTTGCGCGTGGTCGCCGAGATCCTGGACGGTCGCACGCTGGCCGACGGGGTGCGCATGCTCGTCGTCCCCGGTTCGATGCGCGTGCGGGAGCAGGCCGAATCCGAGGGCCTCGGTGAGATCTTCGTCGCAGCCGGTGCCGAATGGCGTCAGGCCGGCTGTTCTATGTGCCTGGGTATGAACCCGGACACGCTGGCCCCGGGCGAGCGGTGTGCATCGACGTCCAACCGAAATTTCGAGGGCAGGCAAGGCAAGGGTGGCCGCACCCATCTGGTCTCGCCCGCGGTGGCTGCCGCCACCGCCGTACGTGGAACCCTGTCGTCGCCGGCCGATCTGGCCCCGATTTCCGCCAAGCGCTAGGAGTACCAGGACATGCAGGCATTCCAGACCCACACCGGCATCGGCGTCCCGTTGCGCCGTTCCAATGTGGACACCGACCAGATCATCCCGGCGGTCTATTTGAAGCGCGTCACCCGAACGGGTTTCGAGGACGGATTGTTCGCCGCGTGGCGCAACGACCCGTCCTTCATCCTGAATCTGGCCCCATTCGACAAGGGTTCGGTCTTGGTCGCGGGTCCGGATTTCGGCACCGGCTCCTCACGGGAGCACGCCGTCTGGGCGCTGATGGATTACGGGTTCCGGGTCGTCATCTCGCCCCGGTTCGCCGATATCTTCCGGGGCAACGCCGGAAAAGCGGGTCTGTTGGCGGCCCAGGTCTCTCAGGATGACGTCGAACTTCTGTGGAAGCTGATCGAGCAGAATCCAGGCCTGGAAATCACTGTGAATCTTCAAGATCGAACCATCACCGCTGGAACGGTCATGGTGCCGTTCACTATTGATGACTACACCGCGTGGCGACTGCTCGAAGGCCTCGACGATATAGGCCTCACGCTGCGGAAACAGGATGAAATCACGGCGTTCGAGCAGCGTCGGCCGAGCTTCAAACCCCGCACTCTGCCGGCCTGAATTCGGGGTTGCCGGGCCCTCAAATATGGCCCGGCAACCGCTTTCTCGAACGCCGGTACCACTACCCAAGTGGGCCAATCGGATTGCCGAATTTCTCTCAGCTACCGCTGAAACTGTGCGTGGCTCTTGGAAATATGCAGCAAATGGGTTTACCGTGTCCTCTAGTCGGTCCAAAGTGGACCACTGGACTTCGGAGGGTTTGCATGAACAAAGCAGAGCTCATCGACGCACTCACAACCAAGTTGGGCACCGATCGTCGACAGGCTACTGCCGCGGTTGAGAACATCGTCGACACCATCGTGCGTGCCGTGCACAAGGGCGAGAGCGTCACCATCACCGGTTTCGGTGTTTTCGAGCAGCGTCGTCGCGCTGCCCGCGTCGCTCGCAACCCGCGCACGGGTGAGACCGTGAAGGTCAAGCCGACGTCGGTTCCGGCCTTCCGTCCGGGCGCGCAGTTCAAGGCGGTTGTCTCTGGCGCGCAGCGTCTCCCGGCCGACGGCCCCGCCGTCAAGCGTGGTGTCGCGGCGGCTCCGGCCAAGCGTGGTGCCGCCAAGAAGGCTGCCCCGGCCAAGCGTGCCGCGGTGAAGAAGGCCGCGCCGGCTGCCAAGAAGGCCGCTCCGGCCAAGAAGGCGGCTCCGGCCAAGAAGACCACCACCGCCGCGAAGAAGGCGGCACCGGCCAAGAAGGCCACCGCGGTCAAGAAGGCGGCTCCGGCCAAGAAGGCCACCACCACCGCCGCGAAGAAGGCGGCACCGGCTGCCAAGAAGGCCGCTCCGGCCAAGAAGGCGGCTCCGGCCAAGAAGGCCACCGCCGCCAAGGCTCCGGCCAAGAAGGCTCCGGCCAAGAAGGCTCCCGCGAAGCGCGGTCGCCGCTAAGTCGGAACTCCCGTACGGCAAAAGCACCCCAAACCAGCCGGTTTGGGGTGCTTTTGCCGTGGGCGGAGGATCAGTCGACGATGCCCAGCGGACTGCCCAGATGGTCGGCTGCGACAGGCTTGCCCGCTACCGAGGACAACACCCACGTGCTGCCCTTGCGGTTTCGCGACTTGTCCGGACGCACGTCCCCACGATCGCACCACCAGCTGATCAGATCGGGTATGACCGCTCCCTGGGTGCAGATCACGGGAACGCCGCCAGAGCCCGCAATATCGAGAAGTCGTTGCCGAGCCGCCTTACGCTCGTCGGCGTAGGCCTCCTCGGTGAAGGCGCACTCCAGTTCGATCTCGACGCCCAACTCCTGAGCCAGCGGCTCCACCGTCTGGCTGCACCGCACCCGCGGTGCCGCGTGCACCGCGGTGGCCCCGAATGCAAGCAATTGGGCCACCAGGGATTCCGCCTGGGCGCGGCCGTGCTTGTCCAGGGGGCGCTTGCGGTCGTCACCCTTGAACTTCGAGCGCGATCCGGCGCGGCCGTGCCGCACGATCAGCACCGTCTCGGTATCGTGCGGAGCTTTGGTGAAACGGCGCAGCACTTTCCGGTCAGCGGGGTACTGCAGCCGTTCGAGGGCCGCACCTGCAGGTAGCCAAAGCAGCTCGTCGACTTCGTCGGCGGGACGGAACTCGCCGTCGATTGCCTCAGCTGCCCAGTACACGACCCGTTTGGTGGTGTTGCCGACGGGATAGGTGATCACCGACAGCCGTCTTCCGAGTCGTGCCGCGTATCCGGTCTCCTCGCCGATCTCGCGGATCGCTGTGACCGGATGGGTCTCACCGGAATCGACCTTGCCCTTGGGTAGGGACCAGTCGTCATAGCGCGGCCGGTGCACCACCGCTACTTCGGTCTGCCCGGCTCGATCCCGCCATAACACCGCGCCCGCCGCGTGGACTGTCTGCTGCGTCCGGCGGGTCGGGGCGTCCGACACATCATCTCCTATGCGTGGTCGTCATCGGGGCTTTCGTGTCACGGCGCGCGGTGTCTGGCCATGAGTTCCACCTGATGGTCGCGCACCGTCTGCCCGGGCAGCGGCAACGCGATCCAGCGACCGTCGGCTTGTAGCTCCCAGCACCGGGTTGCCGGATCCATGGTGGACTCGAGCATGTCGTCCAACTGGGCGGTCAGCCGCGGATCCTTCACCTGTGCCATCACTTCCACACGACGGTCCAGATTACGATGCATCATGTCGGCGCTGCCGATCCAGAACTCGTTGATGGCGCGGAAGTGAATAATTCGCGAGTGCTCCAGGAACCGGCCCAGAATCGACCGCACCACGATGTTCTCCGACAGGCCGGGCTGGCCGGGCCGCAGCGCGCAGATCCCGCGCACCACCACTTCGACCCTGACGCCGGCCTGTGAGGCGCGGTACAGCGCATCGATCACCTGCTCGTCGACCAGCGCATTGGCCTTCAACCGGATCTGGCCACGGCCGTTCTCCTGGTGTGCTGCAGTCTCCTGCTCGATGCGCCCGATGATCCCCTTGCGCACACTATGGGGAGCCACCAACAGATTGCGGTAGGCAACCTTGCGTGAGTACCCGGTGAGCGAGTTGAACAGATCGGTCAGGTCCGCACCGATATCGGGCGAGGCCGTGAGCAACCCCACATCCTCGTACAATCGTGCAGTTTTCGGATTGTAGTTGCCGGTGCCGATATGGCAGTAGCGGCGAATGGTCGAACCCTCCCGCCGCACCACCAGAGCCGTCTTGCAGTGCGTCTTGAGTCCGATCAACCCATAGACCACATGTACCCCCGCCTGTTCCAGTGCGCGGGCCCATTTGATGTTGGCCTGTTCGTCGAAGCGCGCCTTGATCTCCACCAGCGCGACGACCTGCTTGCCGGCCTCGGCCGCATCGATGAGGGCGTTGACAATCGGTGAATCGCCGGAGGTTCGATAGAGCGTCTGCTTGATGGCCAACACATTCGGATCGGCCGCAGCCTGTTCGATGAACCGTTGCACCGTGGTGGAGAACGAGTCGTAGGGATGGTGCACCATCACGTCACCGTCGCGCAGCGTCGAGAAGATGCTCTTGGGAGTCTCGCGCTCGCCGAAGGCCGCGGGAGTGGCGGGCACGAACGGGCGGTCCTTGAGGTCGGGGCGATCGACACCGTAGATCTGCCACAGTGACGAAAGGTCCAGCAGTCCCGGCACCTCGATCACGTCACCGGGGTGCACGTCGAGCTCACGGAGCAACAGCTCGAGCATGTTCTCGGTCATATCGTCGGCGACCTCGAGCCGAACCGGCGAACCGAACCGCCTGCGCGCCAGTTCCCGCTCCAACGCCTGTAACAGGTCTTCGTCCCGATCCTCGGCGACCTCGAAATCGGCGTTGCGGGTGATTCGGAACGCGTGCTGTTCGACGATGTCCAAACCAGGGAACAGCACGGAGAGGAACGCACCGATCAATTCCTCCAGGGGCAGGAACCGGATGGGCCCCTGCACGCCATCGGCATCGACGCTCCGCGGCAATTCGACGAACCGGTCGACGTTGTCAGGCACCTTGATTCGGGCGAAGTGCTGGGTACCGTCATCGGGCTGGCGCACGGTGATCGCGAGATTGAGGCTCAGCCCACTGACGAAGGGGAAGGGATGGGCCGGGTCGACGGCGAGCGGGGTGAGGACCGGGAACACCTGCTCGTGAAAGTAGGTGGACAGCGTCGCCCGCTCGTCCTCGCCGAGGTCTGCCCAGCTGACGATCACGATTCCCTTCTCGGCCAGTGCCGGTCGCACCGCCTCGAGGAAAACCTGGGCGTGTCTGCTGGAAATCTGCTGGGTGCGTTCCCCGATCCGGCGCAACTGTTCGCGCGGGGACAGGCCGTCGGCGGAGCGCACCGAGAGGCCCATCTCGTCGCGACGCTTCAAACCGGCGACTCGCACCATGTAGAACTCGTCGAGATTCGAGGAGAAGATGGCCAGGAATTTGGCGCGTTCGAGCAGTGGTAGTGAGTTGTCGGCGGCCAACGCCAGCACGCGCGCGTTGAAATCGAGCCAGCTCAGCTCGCGATTGAGATAACGGTCTTCGGGCAGGCTGTCGTCGATCGCTGCGGCCGACGCCGCCGGCGGGGCGTCGGGCGCCGAGTCGGGAGTTTCGGCGATCGTTCGATCGGCTGCTGATGTCTCGACTTCGGTCATGGTTCGATCATCGCCTATCTACATCGCTCATTCCAGTAGTGCACTCAGCTCTGGCAGCCCGTGGGGCACAGCTGTCCGACGATCCGTCGGGTGGCCGGGCCGACTCCGAGTGTCAGCGCGGCCGCCAGGTCGTCCGGGGTGTCGATATCGCACCGCAGACCCGGCCAATCGCCGTGTAGCTCATGGGCGCCCGAATCGGCATGGTGCCGTGTGGATTCCGCCCCGAAGCGTGGGTCCAGCGGGACGCCGAAGGCGAACAGCGCGGCGGTGCCGGTGCCGTGCCGATCGCCGACGAAGCTCCGTCGACGGTGCCGCGCCAGCGCCACCGCCTCGGACAGTTCGGAGGATCGCAGGGCCGGAAGATCGCCCTGGAGGACAACGATATTGGACGTCCCGATGGCGGCCTCGGCCGCGGAAAGGGCGTTGTTGAGCGGATCGGGATGGCCGGCCGGGGTCGGGTCGGCCACCGCGGTGGCACCCAGTTCACGGGCGGCGGCGGCGGCGTCTGGGTCGGGCGTGACGACGGTGACCAAACTCACCGCGGGCACCGCGGCGGCGGCATGCACGGTGTCGGCCAGCATCGCGAGCACCAACTGTTCGCGGGCTGCCGCCGGCAGCACCGGAGCCAGCCGGCTCTTGGCCGCGGTCAATCGCTTCACCGCGATCACCACGGCGACCTGCGACCCCGCGCCGGCGACACTCATACCGTCATCCTGCCAGCTTCGGTTCAACGGCTAGGGTTGAGTCGTGGTCGAAGCCGCTGTGATGGGTGCCGGTGCATGGGGGACAGCGCTGGCCAAGGTGCTGGCCGACGCCGGTAATGGGGTTCGGTTGTGGACCAGGCGCACCGAACTGGCCGCACAGATCAATGCGACGCATCGCAATCCCGACTATCTCGGTGATGTGGTCCTGCCCAGTTCGATCAGGGCCACCGGTGATGCCGGCGAGGCCCTCGACGGCGCGTGCACGGTGTTGCTCGGGGTGCCGTCGCAGACTTTGCGCACCAATCTCACCGGGTGGAAGCGGCTGATCGGTGACGATGCGACCCTGGTGAGTCTGGCCAAGGGGATCGAGTTGGACTCCCTGATGCGGATGAGTCAGGTGATCGTCGCGGTGACCGGTGCGGATTCGTCCCGGGTGGCGGTGGTGACCGGGCCGAACCTGGCCAAGGAGGTCGCCGACGAACAACCGGCCGCGACGGTGGTGGCATGTGCCGATTCCGGTCGCGCGGTCGCCCTGCAGCGGGCGCTGTCGACGGCCTACTTCCGCCCGTACACCAACTCCGATGTGGTCGGCGCCGAGATCGGCGGCGCGTGCAAGAACGTCATCGCGTTGGCCTGCGGGATGGCTGCCGGGGCCGGGCTCGGCGAGAACACCTCGGCGGCGATCATCACCAGGGGATTGGCCGAGATCATGCGCCTGGGAATCGCGTTGGGCGCCAAAGGCGCAACATTGGCCGGATTGGCCGGTGTCGGCGATCTGGTGGCCACCTGTACCTCGCCGCAGTCGCGGAACCGCAGTTTCGGAGAACGGTTGGGGCGGGGCGGGACGATGGAATCGGCGCTGCAGGCGGTGCAGGGTCATGTCGCGGAGGGGGCGACGTCGTGCCAGTCGGTGCTCGCCCTGGCCTCCAGCTATGACGTCGAGATGCCCTTGACCGATGCGGTCTATCGCGTGTGTCATCAGGGTCTGTCGGTGGAACAGGCCGTGATGTTGTTGTTGGGCCGCAGCACAAAACCGGAGTAGGACGCCCATGGATTACGGAGACTCCACGCGCAGCGTGAAAGCCGTTGGTCGCCAAGATATTCCAGGTTCGCCCGTGGCTCCGGTGCCGGTGCCCGCCTCGGCGTATCACCTGTCGGCGGACGAGTCGGCACCCCTGGATACCTACGGGCGGGCGTCGAATCCGACATGGCGCGGCCTGGAATCGGGGCTCGCCGAGCTCGAGGGCGCCACCTGGGCGCTGACCTTCGGTTCCGGTATGGGCGCGATCAGCGCCGTGCTGCGGGTGTTGGCTGTACCGCAGACCACCCTGGTGGTGCCCGCCGACGGTTACTACCAGGTGCGTCGCTATGCCGCGGAATACCTTGCCCCCCGTGGGGTCACCGTCATCGAGGCCCCGGCCGAGCAGATGTGCGAGGCGGCGGGCCGCGCCGATGTGGTGCTGGCGGAGACGCCGGTCAATCCCACCCTCGACGTCGTCGATCTGCATCTACTGGCGGCAATCTGCCGCGCCCGCGGCGCCACGCTCGTGGTCGACAACACCGCGGCAACCCCCTTCGGTGTGCAGCCGTTGTCGCTGGGCGCCGACCTCGTCGTCGCCAGCGCCACCAAGGCACTGTCCGGACACAGCGACCTGTTGGCCGGGTACGTCGCGGGTTGTCATCCCGAGCTGATGGCCGGAATCGAGCGTGATCGGTTGCTCGCCGGTCCGGTGCTCGGAGCCTTCGAGGCTTGGCTGGCATGGCGCAGTCTGGGCAGCGCAGGACTGCGCATCGACCGGCAGTGCCGCAATGCCCAGGCCGTTGCGCTGATGCTGCGCGATCATCCGGCGGTGCGTTCGGTGCGCTATCCCGGCCTGCCCGGCGATCCGTCGCACGCCGTCGCCGTCGAGCAGATGCGGCGATTCGGTGGTCTGGTGGCCATCGAATTGGCCGATGCGGCCGCCGTTCACGCCCTGGTCGAACACAGCGAGCTGCTGGTGGCCGCGACGAGTTTCGGGGGACTACACACCTGTGTCGATCGGCGGGCCCGGTGGGGAGACCCGGTCGACGACGGCTTCGCACGCATCTCGCTGGGCATCGAGGACACCGACGATATCGTCGCCGACATCGAGCGCGCGCTCACCTGAGACGCCGACCCCGACCGAGAGCCGGTAGCCTCTGCAGGTTGTGAGTGCCCGTACCCGAGTCGCCGTCGTCTATGGCGGACGCAGCTCCGAGCACGGGATTTCCTGTGTTTCCGCAGGCAGCATCTTGCGCAATCTCGATCCAGAGCGCTTCGAGGTGGTCGCCGTCGGCATCACCGTCGACGGTTCGTGGGTGCTGACCGACGGCAGGCCCGAGACGTTGGCCATCACCGACGGCAGGTTGCCCGCCGTTGCCGACGGGACCGCGCTCGCGCTGACCGCCGACCCGGTGCGCCGCGGTGAGCTGTTGTCCCTCGGCGAGGGCGCCGGCGCCGTGTTGGCCGCCGTCGACGTCGTGTTCCCGGTGTTGCACGGTCCCTACGGTGAGGACGGCACCATCCAGGGCCTTTTGGAGCTGGCCGGGGTGCCTTATGTCGGGGCCGGTGTGCTGGCCAGCGCCACCGGGATGGACAAGGAATTCACCAAGAAACTCCTCGTCGCCGACGGCCTGCCGATCGGGGACCATGTCGTGCTGCGCCCCCATCAGGACACCGTGACTCTCGACGACCGTGAGCGGCTTGGCCTTCCGGTGTTCGTGAAGCCCGCGCGCGGTGGTTCGTCGATCGGGGTGAGCCGGGTGACGGCATGGGATCAACTGTCCGTGGCGATCGCCGAGGCACGCCGCCACGACCCGAAGGTGATCGTCGAGGCGGCCATCATCGGCCGCGAGGTCGAGTGCGGTGTGCTCGAATTCCCCGACGGTCGCGTCGAGGCCAGTGAGATCGGTGAGATCCGGGTCGCCGGGGTGCGCGATCGCGAGGACACCTTCTACGACTTCGCCACCAAGTATCTGGAGGATGCGGCCGAACTCGACGTGCCCGCCAAGGTGGACGATGATGTGGCCGACGCCCTTCGCGCCCTGGCCATCCGGGCGTTCCGAGCGATCGACTGCCAAGGGCTGGCGCGGGTGGACTTCTTCCTCACCGACAACGGTCCGGTGATCAACGAGATCAACACGATGCCGGGCTTCACCACCATCTCGATGTATCCGCGGATGTGGGCTGCCAGCGGGCTGGACTACCCGACCCTGCTGGCGACCATGGTCGAGACCGCGGTCGCGCGCGGCACCGGCCTGCGCTGATCAGCGCGCCGGCCCCGGATCGGGTTGCTGGGCGGGCATGGTCCGCGCTATCGCTTTGGAGATGAGCTGGATCGGTGTCGGACCGGAACCCGACGGCAGGGTCAGCGCGACATAGGCGGGGCGATCGACGGCGAACCAGGTGCTCACCCCGTCCTGGCTGACCTCGAACCACTGCACCTCGTCGACCACCTGCACAGGCGTGCCCACGCGGAAATCGACCGGTCGTTCCAGTCCGCACCGCATGATGACGGGATCGTCGGACGGTGCGGCCCGCCATGCGGCCGCCCCGGCGGGCACCGGTTCGACGGCTTCGGCGCGCCGATAATCGCCGAGCTGCTCGGGTAACGCCTCCATCAGTGCGGTGCACTCGGCGGACTCGGCCTGCGGTGCCGGCGCCGCGGCGATCGCCACCGGTTTCTCCTCCGGCGCCGCCTGCCTGGTGGCCGCGAAGGTCAGCAGCACGATCACGGCGGCGACGGCGACGCCAACGGCGGCGATGATCAGCGAGCGGGGCGGGCCGTCGTGGTCATCGGGATCACTCACAGCGCCAACTCTATGGCTGTCCGATCGCGGCGATCGGGCAGGTCAGGGTCCGGGTGATCCCGGCCACTTGTTGGACCCGGTCGACGACGTTGCGCTGCAACTCGTCCTGGCTGTCGGCACCGATGCGCGCCACTACGTCATACGGGCCGGTGACATACTCGGCCGAGACGACGCCGGTCAGACCGATCAGCTGCTTGGCCACGACCTCGGCGCGACCCACCTCGGTCTGTATCAGCATGAACGCCTCCACCACGGCCGCGGCCCTCCGTTTCCCTAGACTCAAGCAGGCAATAAACGTACCGCAGGTGGCGCCGTCGAACAGGGCGCCGAACGTCAGGCAGGACGGTGAGATGACCGACAACGGGCCGACTCTGGCACAGGTCGGCGAGTTCGGGGTGATCGACCGACTGGTCGCCGACCGTCGCCAGCCACCCGCGGTGACGCTGGGTCCCGGCGACGACGCCGCGGTGCTGCACGGTGCCACCGCGGTGAGCACCGACATGCTGGTGCAGGATCGGCATTTCCGCTTGGACTGGTCGCGACCGCACGATATCGGCCGCAAGGCGATCGCACAGAACGCCGCCGATATCGAGGCGATGGGTGCGGTACCGACGGCGTTCGTCGTCGCGTTCGCCGCGCCGCCGGATACGCCGGCCGCTGCCGTCCAGGAACTCTCAGACGGCATGTGGGTCGAGGCGCTCCGGTGCGGTGGCGGTATCGCCGGCGGCGACCTGGTCAGCGCGCCGCTGTGGGTGATCTCGGTCACCGCGCTCGGCGACCTCGACGGTCGGGCGCCGGTGCGGCGCGATACCGCGGCACCGGGACACACGGTGGCCGTGATCGGTGATCTCGGTACCTCTGCCGCCGGTTATGCGTTGTGGCACAACGAAATCCATGACCATCATGAGCTGCGTGATGCACACCTGGTGCCGCGGCCGCCCTACGGTCAGGGTCGGGTCGCGGCCGAGGCGGGGGCCACCGCCATGACCGATATCTCCGACGGGCTGCTGGCGGATCTGGGCCATATCGCCGACGCATCCGGTGTGGGCATCGCATTGTCGCGGGAGGCGCTGAGTGCCGATCACGACCGGGTGGCGGCCGCAGCGGCGGCGGTCGGCCTGGACGGCTGGGAGTGGGTGCTCGGCGGCGGTGAGGAACACGCCCTGGCCGCGGTGTTCGACGGACCCGTGCCGGCGGGGTGGCGCGTCATCGGTGAGACGACCGACGGACCGCCTGCGGTATCGGTCGACGGTCGGCTCTGGCCTGCAAGCGCGGGCTGGCAGTCCTACTGACGGGCTGACACGCTAGTTTTGGGCCTCGTGACACCGCGCCCGCTGACAGATCTGGTCGAACCTGGTTGGGCGCGTGCGCTCGAGCCGGTAGCCCCGAAGGTGGCCGAACTCGGAGAGTTCCTGCGTGCCGAACTGGCAGCCGGCCACCAATACCTCCCACCGGGGGAGAACGTCCTGCGGGCGTTCACCTTCCCGTTCGACGCGGTCCGGGTGCTCATCGTGGGTCAGGACCCGTACCCGACCCCGGGGCACGCCGTGGGCCTGAGCTTCTCGGTCGCCCCCGATGTCCGGCCGGTGCCGCGCAGCCTGGTAAACATCTTCACCGAGTACGGCTCGGACCTCGGCTACCCGGTGCCCGCGACCGGTGATCTGAGCCCGTGGGCCGACCAGGGCGTGATGCTGCTGAACAGGGTGCTGACGGTGCGCCCCGGCGCACCGGCCTCCCATCGGGGGAAGGGGTGGGAGGCGGTCACCGAATGCGCCATCCGGGCGCTGGTCGCGCGCCCACAGCCGCTGGTCGCGATCCTGTGGGGCCGTGATGCGGGCACCCTGAAGCCACTGCTGGTGGAGGGTGGTTGCGCGGTCATCGAGTCGGTGCATCCGTCACCGCTGTCGGCATCGCGCGGGTTCTTCGGTTCCAAACCGTTCAGTCGCACCAACGAGCTGCTGACCGAGCTGGGCGCCGATCCGGTGGACTGGCGACTGCCCTAGCGGTGGTGTGGGGCGCAGACACGACATCGTCCCACCGCGCCGGGGACGCGATGGGACGATGGATCGAGTTGGGGTGCGGAACTAACCGCGGGTGACCTTGCCGGCCTTCAGGCAGGAGGTGCAGACGTTGACACGCTGCTTGTTGCCACCCGGGCGCGCCACGGCGCGCACCGACTGGATGTTCGGGTTCCACCGACGACTGGTCCGGCGATGGGAGTGTGAAACCGACTTACCGAAGCCGGGGCCCTTTCCGCAGACATCGCACACGGCAGCCATGTGTAGAACTCCTCGTAATCAGTACTTGATGGGTCAACAACCGGGAGGGTGACCCGACAACCTGACCAGGATACCGGCCTCGGGAACGGATCTCCAAAACGCTGTCCACAACCTGTGCACATCACCGTCGCTGTCAGCGGTGATGACTATTCTGGCCGGCACGGTCGGTGGGACGTTCGGGAGGTGTAGAAGGTGGCTGCGCGGGTCGACGCATCGGCGTTGCGGCGTTGGGCCCACACCGCCGTCGCGCACCTGATCACCCACACCGACGAGATCAACCGCCTCAATGTCTTCCCGGTGGCCGATTCCGATACCGGCACCAACATGCTGTTCACCATGCGGGCCGCGGTCGCAGGCACCGAGGGCCGCGACGACCTGGATCTGGTCGGGTTGACCGGACTGCTCGCCGACGGTGCATTGCGCGGGGCCCGCGGGAACTCCGGGGTGATCCTGTCGCAGATCCTGCGTGGTCTCGCCGATGTCACCGCCGAAGGCGCTCTCACCGAGATCGACGGATCCGCGTTCGCGACGGCGCTCCGTCGCGCCGAGGCGCTGGTCGTCGAGTCGATGGGGCAGGCGGTCCCGGGCACCATCGTCTCGGTTCTGGGCGCCGCGGCCGAGGCCGCCGAAAAGCACGCGGCGGGCGATATCGCCGATGTGGTCGCCGCGAGCGCCGGTGCGGCGAGCGTGGCGCTGGATCGGACCACCGGTCAACTCGATGTGCTGGCCGAGGCGGGTGTGGTGGACGCCGGTGGTCGGGGGTTGCTGGTACTGCTGGACGCGATGACCGCCATCCTCGTCGGAACCGCTCCCGACCGTGACACCTACCGACCCGCAGCGACGGCGGAGCCGGCGCACACCGAACCGGCACCGCCGCGGTTCGAGGTGATGTACCTGTTGACCGGTTCGACGGCCGGGGCGATCGACACGCTGCGCGCCGCGCTGGACGCGCTGGGGGATTCGGTGGCGATCACCGCCGGGCGCAACGGTGCGCACTCGGTGCACGTGCACACCGACGACGCGGGCGCGGCAGTGGAGGCCGGCCTGGCTGCGGGGTTGCCCAGCGGCATCCAGGTGACTCTGCTGACGGGCGCCCGTCCGGTCGCCGCGGGAAGTCAGGACCGTGCGGTGCTCGCCGTGGTCGACGGTGACGGCGCGGCAACGCTGTTCGGCGGTGAGGGCGCCCGGGTACTCCGGCCCGAGGATGGCCACCCGATCAGCGCTCAGCAGCTGCTGCGGGCACTCGTGGAGGCCGACGCCGCGCAGATCATGTTGCTGCCCAACGGATTCATCGCTGCCGAAGAACTGGTGGCGGGGTGTACCGCGGCCACGGGGTGGGGTATCGACGTCGTCCCGGTTCCGACCGCGTCGATGGTGCAGGGCCTGGCGGCGCTGGCGGTGCACGATCCCGCCCGCCACGGCGTCGACGATGCCTACACGATGGCTCGTGCGGCCGCCGGTGCGCGGCACGGTTCGGTGCGGATAGCCACCGAGGATGCGTTGACGTGGGCCGGATCGTGCAAGACCGGTGACGGCCTCGGCATCACCGGTGACGAGGTGCTGATCGTCGGTCGAGACGTGGTGTCCGCCGCCGCGGGTCTGATCGATCTGCTGTTGGCCTCCGGCGGCGAGCTGGTGACCATACTGATCGGCGCCGGTGTCGACGATGGTGTGGGTGACCGATTGCGTGACCATGTCCGCCGACGGCATCTCGGCGCCGAATTGGTCAGCTACCGCACCGATCACGACGGTGATGCGCTGTTGATCGGGGTGGAGTAGCGGTGGTCGCGCTGTCAGATCTGTTGTCCCATGTGCTCGGGACCAAGGCCGCCACCTCGCTGGAGGAGGCGTTCGGGTTGCGCACCGTCAACGATTTGTTGCGGCATTATCCGCGCAAATACAGCGACGGCATCAATGTCCGCGAGGAGGGTGAGCAGCTCGAGCTCGAGGAGGGCACCCATGTGACCTTCGTCGACACCATCACCAAAACCGATGTTCGGCCGATGAAATCGCAACACGGTAAGCGGGCGCGCAAGCTGCTGAGGGTCACCCTCGGTGACCGGAATCCGCCGATCACCGCGACGTTCTTCAATGCCGACTATCTGATCAACAATCTGGTCGAGGGGACCAGGGTGATGCTCTCCGGTGAGATCGGCTACTTCCGCAACACCGTGCAGTTGTCGCACCCGGCGTTCCTGATCATCGACTCGCCCAGCGGCCGGACCATCGGCACGCGATCGTTCGCGAAGATCGCCGAGGCATCGGGAGAGTCCGGCGCGGACGTGCTGGCGGCGTTCGAGAAGGACTTCTTCCCGATCTACCCGGCCACCAAGAAACTGCAGAGCTGGGACATCTACGCCTGTATCAAACAGGTGCTCGCAGTCCTGGATCCCGTTCCCGAGTTGCTGCCCGAATCGGTCCTGGACCGGTGGGATCTGATTTCCGAGGATGCCGCGCTGCGTGCGGTGCATCTTGCCGAGAGCGCCGCCGAGCGTGCCGCCGCCCACGAGCGGCTGACCTATGACGAGGCGGTCGGCCTGCAATGGGCTCTGGTGTCACGGCGCTACGGCGAGCTCGGTGAGACCGGACCGTCGGCTCCGGTCCGCGGTGACGGTCTGCTGGCCGCCCTGCAGCAGCGCCTGCCCTTCGAGCTCACCGGCGGGCAGCGAGAGGTGCTCGACGTCATCTCCGACGAGCTCGCCGGGACCCGGCCGATGAACCGGATGCTGCAGGGTGAGGTCGGATCGGGTAAGACCATCGTCTCGGTGCTGGCGATGCTGCAGATGGTCGATGCGGGAATGCAATGCGCACTGCTGGCTCCCACCGAAGTTCTTGCCGCGCAGCACTATCGGTCGATCCGTGATGTTCTGGGGCCGTTGGCCATGGCCGGTGAGCTCGGCGCCGCCGACGACGCGACCGGGGTGGCGCTGCTGACCGGTTCGATGTCCGCCCAGCAGAAGCGGCAGGCCCGCGATCAGATCGCCTCAGGGGCGGCGGGGATCGTGATCGGCACCCACGCTCTGATCCAGGAGTCGGTGGAGTTCGCGCGGCTCGGACTGGTGGTGGTCGACGAGCAGCACAGGTTCGGTGTGGAGCAGCGAGACCGGTTGCGCGCCAAAGCGACAGGAGGCATCACCCCGCATCTGCTGGTGATGACCGCCACTCCGATCCCGCGCACCATCGCCTTGACCGTGTTCGGCGATCTGGAGACCTCGACGCTTCGTGAACTGCCGCGTGGTCGGCAGCCGATCACCAGCAATGTCATCTTCGCCAAGGACAAACCGGCTTGGTTGGACAGGGCGTGGGCGCGGATCAACGAGGAGGTCGCTGCCGGGCGACAGGCCTATGTGGTGGCTTCGCGCATCGACGAGGAGCCCGATAAGAAGAATGCCTACGAGCATGGCCCACCACCGATCACGGTGTTACAGCTGCTCGACCGGTTACGCGGTGGTCCGCTGGCGGGGTTGCGACTGGGGTTGATGCATGGTCGGCTGTCCGGTGAGGAAAAGGACGCGGTGATGTCGGCGTTCCGCGCCGGCGAGATCGATGTGCTGGTGTGCACCACGGTGATCGAGGTCGGTGTCGATGTGCCGAATTCCACCATGATGGTGGTCATGGATGCCGATCGGTTCGGTATCAGTCAGTTGCACCAGTTGCGCGGTCGCATCGGGCGCGGTCAGCATCCCAGTCTGTGTCTGCTGGTGACGCGGATGCCGGAGAGCTCCAAGGCCGGTGAGCGACTGCGTGCGGTGGCCGGAACCCTCGACGGTTTCGCGTTGGCCGACCTGGATCTGCAGGAGCGCCAGGAAGGTGACGTGCTGGGATACAACCAGTCCGGCCGGCTCACCACGCTGCGTTTTCTGTCGCTGGCCGAGCATCTGGATATCATCCAGGAGGCCCGCAGCTTCTGCGAACGGGCGTATCTGGACAATCCCAGCCAGGGCGGCCTTGCGGTGCTGGCGGCGCCGTTCTCCGACACCGATCGCGTTCAGTATCTGGACAAGTCGTGAACCGCGTCGCGTTGCTCGCGGCGGGTGTTGCGCTCACCGTGGTCGTCGCCGTGCAGGTCGTCAGCGCCGAATCAGGCTCGAAATCCTCCGGTTTCGTCGCCGAGGCGGACGCGCCGACGGTACCCGTGGGCACCGATGTCCTGGCGGGCATCGCCGAGATTCCGTCCCGGGTGCGCGGATACGATTACCGCCGAGACGCCTTCGGCGAGTCCTGGGATGACGATAACGACGCGCCGGGTGGGCGCAACGGGTGCGACACCCGCAACGACATCCTCGATCGGGATCTCATCGAGAAGTCCTATGTCTCGATCAAGCGTTGTCCGACCGCGGTGGCCACCGGCACGTTGGTCGATCCGTATACCAACGAGACCATCGCGTTCGTCCGTGGCAACCAGATCGGCGCCTCGGTGCAGATCGACCACATCGTGCCGCTGGCGCTGGCATGGGATCTGGGTGCCCGGACCTGGCCGGATGAGCTGAGACTGCGGTTCGCCAACGACCCCGCGAACCTGATCGCCGTTGCCGGTGGTGCCAACCAGGACAAGGGTGATGGTGAGCCGGCGGTGTGGATGCCGCCCAACCGGGCCTTCTGGTGCCAGTACGCGGTGCAGTTCGCCGAGGTGCTGCGCGGCTACCGACTGCCGGTGGATACGTCCTCGGCGCGGGTGTTGCGCGAGGCGGCAGGAACCTGTCCCACCGGCTGAGCTGCCCGAACCGGCGTTTTCGGGTGACCGAAACACGCCATCAGGCACCGCCACAAAGATTGTCGCGAACCGCGCCCACGTCGTTCGGGCGACCAAATTCGGTTACGTCGGTACCCAAAGTTGTTGTTATAGAGCACCTTTGAAGCGCCAGCGGTTGCGTATAGCGGAGGGCTGGGCTAACCTCGTCTGCAGCGAAGGGGAGTAGCCCCCAATCGGGTGATCGACATACTGGACATGCCGGCAGTTGGCCGGACGTCCCGGTCATCTGGACCGACGACAGTCGGTGGACGAGACCTTCGGCCGTATGAAGCCATCTGTAGCTGCCGGCCGGAGTGCTCTTTTCTCCGCGGCAGCCTGTGATCTGGGAGGTTCGCGTGCTGTCCGCCTTGGTGCTCAGCTTTGCCGTCATCTTCATCGCCGAGCTCGGTGACAAAACCCAATTGGTGGCGATGACCTTCGCCCTGCGGTACCGGTGGTGGGTCGTGCTCGCCGCGATCACCGCGGCGACCACCGTGGTGCACGTCCTCTCTGTCGCGATCGGGCACTATCTGGGTGCCGCACTCCCCGGGCATCTGCTCGGCCTCATCGCGGGTGTGATGTTCATCTTCTTCGGCGCGTGGACGCTGCGTGGCGACAAGCTCAGCGATGAGGAGGCCAGCGTCGCTCAGCGGGCCACCGCCCCGGCGTTCTTCGTGGTGACCTCCGCCTTCTTCCTCGCCGAGCTCGGTGACAAGACGATGTTGGCGACGGTCACCCTGGCCGCGGACAACAACTGGGCGGGCGTGTGGGTCGGGTCGACCCTGGGAATGGTGGCCGCCGACGGCTTGGCGATCATCGTCGGTGCGGTGTTGGGCAAGCACCTGCCGGAGCGCATCATCCAGATCGGTGCCGCAGCCCTGTTCCTGGTGTTCGGTTCCTTCATGGTGTTGGAGAACGCCTTCCCGACGGCCTCGGTGGTCCTCGTCGCCGGCGGCACCGCAGCGATCTTGGTGGCCACCGTGCTCGCGCTGCGCGCCTTGCCGGATCGGCTGCGGCCCGCCGTGCTGCGCCGTCAGGCCGAACCGGTCCGCGACGCGGACGAGACAGCGACCAGCCCGCGGTAGCGCCCGGGGCGGCTCGGTTCGGCATCCGAGCCGATGGGCCTCGACGGGGACGTGGTCGCCGGTGGTGACCACGCCAAGGGTCTGTCCGGATAGATTGGATTCAGGCGGCCATCCGGGTGAGTCGGGACGAGGTGAGTATGCAGCAGCGCGGTCTGGGTGATCTCGAAGCGACTGTGATGGACCGCGTCTGGGCGTCCGCGGACGGTGCCACTGTGCGTGACATCTTCGAACAGCTCACCGATGCTCGCCAGATCGCCTACACGACAGTGCTGTCGACGATGGACAACCTGTACCGCAAGGGGTGGGTCCGCCGGGATCGCGAGGGTAAGGCGTACCGGTACTGGCCGACCATGACGCGGGAGGAGCGTTCGGCACAGCTGATGCGCGCGGCATTCGACTCGGGCGGCAATACAGAGGCGGTACTGGCTTTCTTCGTCGACCAGATGTCGGCGGAGGAATCGGCGCAACTCCGGGCCGCGCTGCGACACGCACCGAAGCGGCAGCGATGACGATCGCGGCGTACCTGCTGGCCTATGGCGCGGTGATGATCTGGGCGGCACCGGCACTGCTGCACAGGCTGACCGGCGCGGGAATCAATCCTCGGCTCGGTGTGGCCGCCTGGCTCACCGCCATCGCGGTGGTGGTGCTGGCATGGTCGGTCTCGGTGCTCGTCATCGTCAGCGCCGCCGTCAGTGGGCTACCCGGGTCGGCGACGATCGTGTTGTGCCTGGAGATGATCGGTGTACCCGAGCGGTCGCTGACCCCTGGGGCGGCGAGTATGGCCCTGCTGATCGGTGCCGGCGTCGTGATCTCGACGATGGTCGGGATCCGGGTCGGTCGCGCGGTGGCCGGCTTCCGGGCCCGCAGCGCCGAACATGCCCAGGCCGCCCGCATCATCGGCACGCCGACCGACCGCCAGGATGTGTTCGTCATCGACGCCGATCGCGCCGCGGCGTACTGCGTCGCGGGCCGTCCGCACGCCATCGTGCTCACCACCGCCGCGGTGCGCACCCTCGATGAGGTACAACTCGGTGCCGTCCTTGCGCACGAGCAGGCGCATCTGGCCGGGCGTCATCACCATCTGCTGATGGTCCTGCGGGCGATGTCGCACAGTCTGTCTCGGCTTCCGCTGTTCACTCGTGCCGTCGGTGCCGTTGCCGGGCTGCTGGAGATGTGTGCCGATGACACCGCCGCGCGCAGGCACGGTCGCGCAGCGCTGATCGCCGGGATGGTCAAGCTTGCGGGCCCGGCACCGGTGGGCGGGTTGTCCGTCGGCGCCCACGCGGTACACGCAAGGGTGGCCCGACTGCGCAACCCGGCCGGACCGCTGGCCACCGGCTGCCACCAGATCCTGACGGTGGCGGTCATCGCGGCGACCGTGTGCGCGCCGGTGCTGATCAACCTGCTCTGTCAGCACTGATCACAGATTGGCGTTGCCGGCCTTCCATTGCGACCACGGAATGTTCCAGTCGCCGAGGCCGTCGGTGCCCGACAGCGTCGGTCCGACCGTGTTGACCACCTCGACGATATCGCCGCGTTTGGTGTTGTCGTAGAACCACTTCGCGTTCTCCGTGCTGGCATTGAGGCAGCCGTGACTCACATTGGTGTACCCCTGGCTGCCCACCGACCACGGTGCGGCGTGGACGAAGATCCCGCTGTAGGACATCCGGGTGGCCCAGTTGACCTCCGTGCGGTATCCGTCCGGTGAGTTCACCGGGACACCGTAGGTCGACGAATCCATCACCATGAACGGCAGCCGTTCGGCGACGATGTACACACCGTTGTCGGTGGGGGTGGCGTTCTTGCCCATGGAGATCGGGATCGTCTTGGCGACCGCACCGTTGACGCGCACGGTCAGCGATTTGGTGCTGTCGTCGGCGATGGCGATGACCTCGTCACCGATGGTGAACCGGCTGCTGACATTGTTCTGCCCGAACAGCCCGTCGCCGAGGTCCACGCCATAGGTACGCACCTGAACCTCGACCTCGGTACCGGGCTTCCAGTACTCGGCGGGGCGCCAGCGCACCTCGCGGGAGTTGAGCCAGTAGAACGCACCCTCCACGGGTGGGGTCGTGGTGACGGTGATGGCATTCTGGGCGGCCAACCGATCGGGGATCGGCTCGTCGAAGCTGACCGCAACCGGCTGTCCCACTCCGACAACTTCACCGTTACCGGGTATGACGTAGGGCATGGTGAGGTTCTGTGGGGAATGGGTCTCGAACTTCGCCGTGGTGCCGGTGCGCCCGCCGAGGCCGAGCGCCTCGGCGTGCAGGGTGTACTGCCGGTTGTAACCGAGCGGCTCTGCCGAACGCCAGCTCACCCCGTCGGGACTGAGTTCACTCTTGACGACGCGGCCCTGCTCGTTGACCAGAGTCACGTTGTCGAGTACCCCGGCCTCCGCGCGCACCGTGACCGGTGTCTCGACCGGCACGCCGATGGCGCCGTCAGTGACCGACAGGCGTAGTTCGGGCACCAGCAGATCGCCGTAGGGCGTGCCCTTTTCGGCGATGGTCTCCGGTTGTGCCACCGGTGCCGGCCGGCTGCCGCATGCGGTCATGCCGATGACCACGGCGCAGAGCGTGAGTAGGCAGACAACCGTGCTCACGACGCCGCGCCGCCGCCCGGTGGCCTGGTCTCGTCCCATGGCTCTAGTTCCCGTCCGCTCGTCTGGGGTTGCGTTACCATCCTACGGACTTACTACGTAGATGCAGGTCCGGCGCGTGCGCCGGTGCCGGTGGGGGAGGCGCGGTGCTGAAGACCCCGATGGGCCGGACGTTGTCGACCGCCGCCGTGGTCATCATCGTCGCCGCCATCGGCATCGTCGTGTTGGTGCTGCGCACCGGCCGCGGGCCGGAACAGTTGCCCGCCGCCACGGGTGGGGTGCAGGTGGTCCGCCCCGACAGTCACCGCCTCGACGATCCGCCCGATGCCACGGTGACGTTCGTCGAATTCCTGGATTTCGAATGCGAGGGATGCCGGGCCGCGTACCCGATCGTCGAGCAGTTGCGCGTCGAGTACGGCGATCGGGTCGAATTCGTGTTGCGGTACTTCCCGCTGCCGGGCCACGTCAATGCCGAACGGGCCGCGCGTGCGGTCGAGGCGGCCGCACGGCAGGGCCGACTGGAGGCCATGTATCGCGTGATGTACGAGACCCAGTCGCAGTGGGGCGAGCGTCGTACACCGGCCGATGACGTCTTCCGGGGATTCGCCGAGGAATTGGGGCTGGACATGGCCAGATTCGACAGTGACTACGCCGCCCCCGAGACCGCCCAGCGGGTCCGTCGGGATGTCGAGGACGGTGTGGCACTGGGTGTGCACGGCACGCCGACGTTCTTCATCGACGGGCAGCAGATCCCGGTGTACCGGACCGAGGATCTCCGCGAAGCGCTGGAGCGCGCCCTTGACTAGGGCGCCGCGCGCCGTCTCGGGGCGGCGTCGTGTGGTGATCGTGGTGCTGTTGCTGGTGTTCTTCGCCTCGACCCAACGAGCGGTGGCATCGGCGGATTGCCCGGCCGGGGATGCGCGGTGTGACCTTCGTGAGCGCCTGGTCGCCGCCGAAAACTATCTGGCTGACCGGCCCGGCACGGTGGGATTCGTGTTGCGGGACAGGGCCACCGGCGCCAAATACCGCAATGCGAACGCCGCCACACCCATCTGGACGGCATCGACGATCAAGCTGGCGATGGTGGCCGACCTGCTGTCGCGAGAACAATCGGGCACGGTGCGCCTGACGGCCACCGATCGTGACCAGATGGTCGCGATGCTCCGAAACTCCGACAATGCCGCCGCCGATGCGCTGTGGTCCGAGTACGGCGGAACGGCAAACGTCTTCAATGCCAACTTCCCCCGGTACGGCATGTCCGGGGTGCGGCCGCAGCAGGGGTTCGGCGACGTCTATCCGTATTGGGGATTCCAGAAGGGCACGGCCGACGATTTCGACGCGCTGATGAACTACGTCCTCGACAGGCTCAGCGCTGCCAATTCCGCTGCGGTGGTGGCAGAGATGCAACGTGTCGAGGGTTCTCAGCGGTGGGGGGTGTGGGGCGCCGGTCCGGCGATGGCGCCGGGAGCGAAGAACGGTTGGTCTCAGGAGCAGGGCGGCTGGGTGGTCAACAGTGTCGGCTTCGCCGGGCCACAGCAGCGGTACACGCTGTCGATCATGAATGCCCTCGGCGGCGAGGGCGGCTACGACGACGGTGTCGAAACAACCACGAATCTGGCGCGAATCCTGCTGTCGCCGTAGCCGTTACGGTGGGTAGACCTGTTTGATGCTGCCATCGGGGTTCAGCTTCAGGAAGCCGGTCCCTGGCTCGGTCGAGTGGATGATCAGATCCAGGCCGCCGCCTTCCGTGCCTTCGATGATCAGGTAACTGTCCGAGCCGACGGGCGCACCGGTGTGCTGCGGTGCATTGCCGAGGACATCGGCGACGGCGGCCGTGTTGATCTGGCCGAGGTCGACCAGGATGTCGAAGGCGCTGGTCGACATCGTCGGGCCCCATTCTTCCCAGCCGTCGCCGCGATAGGTGAAGCTGTCTTTGGCGTTCGCGTTCGTCGGGGTGGGCCGGTCGTAGACCGCGTGGCCGGTGTACACCACCAGCGAGAAGCCCATGGTGTCACCGAATTTGTCCCGAATCGTCTGGAGCAGTCCGTCCAGTCCCTTGGCGGTCTGCAGTTCCGGGGTGCTCGCCGCCGTGGAGGTCGACGTGGGTGCAACGGTCCGTGGGGCAGGCGTATTCGTCGGTGTGGCACGGCGATCGGTTGCGCTCGGCGACATCACCTGCTGGCCCGCGTTCGACATGGTGTCACCACGGGTGGCCACCAGAACTGTCGCCGCTGCGATGACGATGGCGGCAACCAGTCCGATCGGGATCAGGACGGCCGGTCCGCGCCACCACGGCCGCGCCGCGGCGGCGGGCTGCCATGCCGGGCCGGCCGGCCACGATGGCTGCGCGGGATGCGGCGGTGGCCAGTGGGCGGCGGTCGGTCCGTAGGCGGCCGGCGTGGCGATCGCGGCACGGGCGGCGGCGGCAAGTTCGCCGGTGGTGGCGTAGCGGTGTTCGGGATTCTTGGCCATCCCGGTCGCGATGACCTGATCCATCGAGGCGGGAACCCCGGGCTGCATCATCGACGGTCGGGGAGGTGGCAGCGTGAGGTGACCGGTGATCTGACGTTCGACGCTGTCGCCCGGGAACGGTTGGCGGCCGGTCAAACATTCGTGCAGCACACAGGTCAGTGCGTAGATGTCGGCACGGGCGTCGGAGCTGTCGGTCGACAGGCGCTCCGGTGCCATATACGCCAGGGTGCCGATGGTCGAACCGGTGCTGGTCAGCTTCGTGGCATCGGCGGCCCGAGCGATCCCGAAATCGATGAGGTACGCGAAATCCGCGGGTGTCACCAGGATGTTCGACGGTTTCACGTCGCGGTGTACCAGCCCGACGGTGTGGGCGGCATGCAATGCCGCGGCGATCTGTTCGGTGATTCCGACGGCCTGATGCGGCGGCAGCGGTCCGTTCTGGAGTAGTTCCTGGACTGTCCTGCCCTCGATCAGCCGCATCGTGACGTACAGCCGTCCGTCGATCTCGCCGAAATCGTGAATCGGGACGATGTGCGGTTCGTCCAGCCCCGCGGCCACCTGGGCTTCGCGGCGGAATCGTCGTTGGTAGGTGTCATCGTCGGCGAGGCTGGGCGGCAGCACTTTCAGCGCCACCCATCGGTTCATCGCGGTGTCGAAGGCGCGCCACACCTCGCCCATGCCGCCACGACCCAGCATGGTCGCCAGACGATACCGACCGAACGGGGTCCCTTCGTGCACGCGATAACCCTAGAGGACGGCGGTGTGGTTCAGTCCGGGTTCGTGGACCGTTGGGCGGCGACCGCTCCGCCGAGCCAGCGGCGCAGGAACTTTCGAAGTTCCTGTGGTGTCCTGTCGGTGTTGGGCGCGACGAAGAAGGACAGCATAGTGCGCAGGGTGAACTCGACGAGTTCACCCAGGCTGGTTTCGTCGTAGCCGTGCGCGGACCAGTCGACATCGAAACGATCGATCATCCGCATGCCGATGGCACGTGCCTCCGCGGAGGTGAGCGCACCGCTGTGATCATGCGGATAGGATTCCGAGAGCAGAATGCCCAGATGCGGTGTGCGGGTTACCTCGTCGAGGGTGAACACGGTGCCCTCGGTGATGGCCTCGGCCGGATCGTGGATGCCTTCGACGGCCGTGGAGAGGCGATCGAGGAAGGCGTCCACCGACGCCATGGCCACCGCGTGCATCAGTGCGTCGGAGGTGGGGAAGTAGCGGTAGACGGTCTGCCTGATGACGCCCAGCGAGTTCGCGACATCGGCCAACGAGATCGCTGCGCCGGTGTTGCTGACCAGTTCGACGGCGGTCGTGACGATCCGCCGAGTGGCTTCTTCGTCACTGTGCGGGGGATCACCGCCCCAGCCGCGCCTGCGCGCCATCGGCACCTTCCTCTCGGCATGGCGACGCTAGCACGGACAAGTCAACATACAGTTAGACAAATCTACGTATGATTGTGTGATAACTTGCGCTCGTGACCGATCTCCAGGTGCGCAAGATGCGCTTCGCCTTCGCCGATTACGACGTGCCGTTTCTCTGGAATGAGACGAACCCCGCCTTCTCGGCGATGGCCAATGCCGTCTCCTTTCTCGCCATCGCCTTCGAGAAGATGATCGTCAGCACCATGGCCGAGGCGAAGCCGTTGCTCGCCGATTCGCCGATCGCCGACGAGGCGGATGCGTTCGTCCGCCAAGAGGGTCAACACTCGATGGCGCACCGCCAGCACGCCCGCGGATTGATCAAGGCGTATCCGGCGCTCAAGGAGACCCTCGACCAGGTCATCGCCGCCTTCGACGATCTCGTCGAGAACAAGCCGCTGAAGTACCGGCTTGCCTACACCGCCGATCTGGAGGCCACGTTCACCCCGGTCTTCAAATTGATGCTCGACAACGACGACACCCTGTTCGCACCCGGCGACGACCGGGTGGCCTCGCTGTTTCTGTGGCACTTCGTCGAGGAGGTCGAGCACCGCAGCTCGGCGCTGATCATCTACAACGACCTGGTCGGCGATCCGTGGTACCGCGCACGGGTGGCACCGTCGATCTTCAAGCATGTGATGGACGTGGTGCGGATGGCGTGCGACGGTTTCAACCGACATCTGCCGCTGGAGGTGCGCAAGGTCGATGCGGTGTCGACCTTCGCTCTGGAGCGGCGAAAGAATGCTCTGCTCAGGCGCATCGGCCGCCGACCGGATTACGGTCCGCTGCAAGCGCCGTTCCCGCATCTGGGTTTTCGCGAACAGCTGGCGGCCCTGGTGGGTATCGTCCGCAGTCAGATTCCTGGCCACGATCCCACACACGAGAAGTTGCCGGTGCTTGCCGACGAATGGTTCAGACGCTACGACGAGGGCTACGACGTGACGCAGTGGTACACGAATCAGAAGGTGTCCGCCGATGTCTGATCTGTGTCGACCGACCTTCGAGCAGCTCGCCGAGCGGCTGGGCTTCAGCTGCGGGGAGGCCGGCGGTCTGGTCGAGGTGCGTAACCCGCTGGCGCTGGAGAACTGGACGCTGCCGGTACTGGAGCTGACGATCATCATCGGGGCCGTGCTGGCATTGGCATATGCGGTGATCCGGCTGCGCCGCCACGGTGATGCCACCAACCTCGTGTTGTGGTTCGGCGCCATCGCCTACCTGCTGATCATCGAGCCGCCGCTCTACTTCCCGGCTGCCTTCGGCATCGAGGAACACATCGACACGATGTTCGCGCACAACGTCTTCACCGTCGAATTCCTCTGGGGCAGACTGCCCCTCTACATCGTGGCGATCTATCCGATGATGGCCACCATCGCCTTCGAGATCGTGCGCAACCTGGGAGTGTTCCGCCGCTACGGCACGCTGGTCGGTGCGGTGTGCGTCGGCTTCGTCCACCATGCCTTCTACGAGATCTTCGACCATCTCGGACCGCAGTTGCGCTGGTGGGAATGGACTCTGGAGCACCCGATGAACCAGCCGTTCTTCGCCTCGGTGCCGCTGCCCAGTGTGGTGGTCTTCGCCGCGCTCTGGCCCATGTCGCTGGCGTTCTGCGTGCAGTTCTTCGTCGGCAGGCATGTCGACCGCGGCCGACGCTTCAGCGGCGGTCAGATCGTTTGGCGCACCGTCGTGGTGGGTCTGCTCGCCTCGGTGGGCACGGTTTTGCTGCCTGCGCCGGCGACTGTCGCCGGATCGTTCACGAACGTCACCGTGCTGGGCGTCGTGTACGCACTGGAGTTGCTGGTGATCACCGTTGTCGCGGTCCCGGTGCTCTACAAGCAGTGGCGGCGGTTGCGCAACACGGTGGACTCGGCCACCGAAGCGCGCTACGTCAATCCGCCGATGATTCGCTACGGCGTGCTGTATCTGACGGTGATGGCGGTGTTGTGGGCAACCGCGCTGCCCGCGTACTTCTCGGCAGTCGACGGCGTCACCGCCAACGGTGATCCGGTGGGCAGCCTCACCTACACAGTGCTGTGCTTCGTCATCGCCGGGCTCAGTGCCGCTGCAGCGCTGACGGTTTCGACGGTCCAGCCGGCCAGAGACCTGACGACTTCGGNCGCCGAAATCGCAAGAGACGACTAGGTCCCGGTGTAGGTGGCCGGGTCCGGGCGGTACCGGGTGCCGTCATCGAGCCCGGTCAGGGCTGCGAGATGCTCCTCGGCCAGCTCGAAGTCCAGTACGTCGAAGTTCTCCGCGATGCGCTCGGGCTTGGCCGAGCGCGGGATGACCACGTTGCCCAACTGCAGGTTCCACCGGATCAACACCTGGGCAGGGGTCTTGTCGTACTGCGCGGCCACCGCGGTCACGGTCGGGTTGTCCAGCAGTTTGCCGACACCCAGCGGGCTGTAGGCCTCGGTCACGATGTTGTGCTCGGCGTGCGCGGCACGCTGTTCGGTCTGCACCAGTTGAGGGTGCAATTCGATCTGGTTGACCGCGGGCGCCACGAAGGAGAGGTCGATGATGTTGGTCAGGTCATCCGGTGTGAAGTTGGCGACACCGATGGACGTGGCCAGCTTGTCCTCACGTACCCGCAGCAATCCGCCCCAGCTGTCGACGTACTTGCCGGTGTCCCCACCCGGCCAGTGGATCAGATAGAGGTCCAGGTAATCGAGGCCGAGCCGTTCCAGGCTTGCCTTCGCGGCGTCCTGAGAAGCCTGGAAGCCCTGATCCCGAGTCGCCAGCTTGGTGGTGAGGAAGATCTCGGCACGCGGGATCCCCGATGCGGCGATGGCGCGCCCCACGCCGGCCTCGTTGCCGTAGGCGGCGGCGGTATCGATAAGCCGGACACCGATTTCCAGCGCCGCCGATACCGCGCGCTCGGCCTCGTCGTCAGTCAGCTCGCCCACCCCGATACCGAGAACCGGAATCGTGTTCTCGTCGTTCAAGCCGATATTGGGCACTGCTGCTGCCGCTGTCATGTCCTGCCTATCCCGTGAAGTTGAAGGTGCGTGGGTCGGGACCCAACCGGGTGCCGTCATCGAGAGACCCGATGGACGCGATGTCCTGGTCGGTCAACTCGAAGTCGAACACGTCGAAGTTACTCGCTATCCGATCGGGGTTCACCGACTTCGGGATGACGATATTACCCAGCTGCAGATGCCATCTGATCAGCACCTGGGCTGGTGTTTTGCTGTGTGTATCGGCGATGGCGGTGACCGCCGGGTCGCTGAGCAGACCACCCTGGCCCAGTGGGCTCCACGCCTCTGTGGCGATCCCCAACTCGGCGTGCAGGTCACGCAGCTCCTGCTGGGGAAGTCGGGGGTGCAGTTCGATCTGATTGACCGCGGGCACGATCCCGGTGGCGTCGATGAGCGTGCGCAGATGTTCGGGCTGGAAATTGCTGACGCCGATGGAACGGACGCGGCCCTCCTCGCGAAGCTTCGCCAACGCCCGGAAGCTCTCCACGTACAGGTTGATCTCGGGCAGCGGCCAGTGGATCAGGTAGAGATCGACATAGTCCACGCCGAGGCGTCGGGCGCTGGCGTCGAACGCCCGCAACGCCTTGTCATAGCCCTGTTCGGAGTTCCACAACTTGGTGACCAGGTAGATGTCCGCGCGGGGCACGCCCGAGGACACCAGACCCTCGCCGACCTCGGTCTCGTTCTGATATGCGGCGGCGGTGTCGATGTGGCGGTAGCCCGTGCGCAGCGCACTCTCGACGGCAAGTCTGGTGTCCTCGGGCGGGGTCTGCCAGACTCCCAACCCGACCGCGGGGATGGAATGTCCGTCGTTGAGCAACCGTGTGGGATATGAGGGGGCAGTCATGGAAACGAGTCTGCCAGCGCGGCCGAACCCGAGCCCGCTGCGACTGAAGGCCGCGACCGTGGCCAGCCGGGTGTCGGTACCGCTGCTGGCGCGCATCCCTGATCCCGTCAAGAGACTGCTGATGGGCCGGCGCAGCGTCGTCATCGACGGCAACACCCTGGACACCAGCCTCCAATTGCTCCTCAACGCGCAACGGGCCTCGGGTATCGGTGGCCTTGTGGCCTGCGACGATGTGACCGTCGCCCGCACCCAGCTCGATGCGGCATCCGCTGCGTTCAAGACCGACATCGTGGTGCCGACCGACGATTTCTCCATCGCGGGACCGGCGGGCCCGATCACGCTGCGGCACTATCGCGGTGAAGCGGGCGCACCGCTGCTGGTTTTCCTTCACGGTGGCGGCTTTGTCGTCGGCAGCCTGGCCACCCATGACGGGTTCTGCCGTCGCATCTGCCGTGATGCCGGCGTGCACGTGCTCGCCGTCGACTATCGGCTCGCACCCGAACACAAGGCGCCCGCCGCGGCCGAGGACTGTTTCGCCGCCTATACCTGGGCGTTGGAACATGCCGCGGAACTCGGTGCGGACCCCGAGCGGGTCGCCGTCGGCGGCGACAGCGCCGGTGGCAATCTGGCCGCCGTGGTCACCCAGACCGCCCGCACGACCGGCACCAGGATGCCTGCGCTGCAACTGCTGATCTATCCGATGGTCGATCCGGTGGGGGAGACGGTCTCGCGCTCGCTGTTCGCCGATGGCTTCTTCCTCACCAAGGCCGATATCGACTGGTTCGACCACCATTACGTCGCCGGTTCGGGTGTGGCCCATGACGACCCGCGGGTGGCACCGCTGCACGCCACCGACCTCACCGGCCTGTCGCCCGCCCTGGTGGTGACGGCCGGTTTCGACCCCCTGCGCGATGAGGGCAGGGCCTATGCCCGCGCGCTCACCGCCGCGGGGGTGCCGGTGGATCATCGGGAGTACGGCTCGCTGGTGCACGCGTTCATCAATTTCTTTCCCCTCGGCGGGGACAGTGAACTCGCCGTCGTCGACCTCACCTCGGCGCTGCGGGCGCATCTGAGCCGGTAGGCTGCATCCGTGGCGAACAAACCGAAGAAGCAGGCCAGTTACGACTTGAAGGCCGCTGACCGCAAGCGCAACCTTCTCGTCCAGATCGGGCTGACCTCGGTGGTCGTCCTGTTCGCGGTGGCACTGGTGCTGTGGATCGTGCTGAACGGGGAGACGAACCCCGAGGCCGGTGAAGCGCGGGCGGTCCGCGTCGAATCCAGCCAGGTGGTCCGCAATGACGATGGCGTCGACCCCAAGGTCGTCCTCTCGGTGTACGAAGATCCGCTCTGCCCGCATTGCGGGGCATTCGAGAAGGCCTTCGGCTCGACGATCAACCAGCTCATCGACAAGGGCGTGATCGCCGTCGACTACTACATGGTCGGCATCCTCGACAGCGCCGGAAACCAGAACTATTCCTCCCGGGCCAGCGGGGCCGCCTACTGCGTCGCCGACGAATCCGTCGAGGCGTTCCGCCGCTTCCATGGCGCCCTCTACGCCCAGCAGCCCTCGGAGGTCGGCGGCTCGTACCCGACCAATGCACAGCTGATCGAAACCGCTCGGCAGGCCGGCGCCGCAGGCAAGGTGCCCGAGTGCATCGACAAGGAGCGTTACGTCAAGATGGCCGGCGGCATGGCCGCGGCCACCAAGATCAATGCCACCCCCACCGTGCGGATCAACGGTGAGGATTACCAGTACAGCACCCCCGAAGCGCTGGTGGGCAAGATCAAGGAGATCGTCGGCGACGTCCCGGGTCTGGCCGCGGCATCGTGACCGCCACCGCCGATCTCGACGCGGCCGGGACTCCGGTCGAGCCGAGCGGCGTGCGTAGATCCAGCGCCATCGGGGTTCTCATCGCCGGTGTGCTCGGTCTGGCGGCGGCCGGCGCGCTGACCATCGAGAAGATCGAGATCCTGATCGATCCGAGCTACGTCCCGTCGTGCAGCCTGAACCCGGTTTTGTCCTGCGGGTCGGTGATGATCACCCCGCAGGCCTCGGCCTTCGGCTTCCCCAACTCCCTGATCGGCATCGTCGCGTTCACCGTCGTGCTCGTCACCGGCGTGCTGGCGGTGGGCAGGGTGTCGCTGCCGCGCTGGTTTTGGGTCGGCCTCACGGTCGGCAGCGCACTCGGCGTCGTGTTCGTGCACTGGCTGATCTTCCAGAGCCTGTACCGGATCGGGGCGCTGTGCCCCTACTGCATGGTTGTGTGGGCGGTCACCATCCCGTTGCTGGTCATGGTCGCGTCCATCGCGCTGCGCGCCGAGACCGCCACCGGTGCCGGCCGCATCCTCTATGACTGGCGATGGTCACTGGTGGCGCTGTGGTTCACCGCCGTCCTGCTGTTGATCCTCGTCCGGTTCTGGAACTACTGGTCGACGCTGCTGTAACCGACGATTCACAGTCGGGGGATATGACGCGGTGAGCTATCCGCAGGTCAGTATCCTCATACCTGCGCATCAGCCGGTTTTCTGGTGTCGCCGTGCGCGCCGAATCTGACGCCCACACCGACTCGCGCGCCACGGCCGTCGCGATCCGAAGACGAAGGAGTGAGAGTTCGATGATTTCGAAACTCTTGGTGGCCAATCGTGGCGAGATCGCTATCCGTGCGTTTCGTGCGGCGACGGAGATGAACATCGCCACGGTGGCGGTGTATCCGTTCGAGGATCGCAATTCGTTGCACCGGTTGAAGGCCGATGAGTCCTATCAGATCGGTGACGAGGGCCATCCGGTCCGGGCGTATCTGTCGGTGGACGAGATCATCCGGGTGGCCAAGCATGCCGGCGCGGATGCGGTGTATCCCGGCTATGGGTTCATGTCGGAGAACCCGGAGTTGGCGCGGGCGTGCGTGGAGGCCGGGATCACCTTCGTGGGTCCATCGGCCGACGTGTTGGAGCTGACCGGTAACAAGGCACGCGCGATCGCGGCGGCCAAGGAGGCCGGGCTGCCGGTGTTGGCGTCCTCGGAGCCGTCGGATTCGGTGGAGGATCTGCTGGCTGCGGCGGAGTCGATGGAGTTCCCGTTGTTCGTCAAGGCGGTCTCCGGTGGCGGTGGCCGGGGTATGCGTCGGGTCGCCGAGCCGTCCGCGCTGCGCGAGGCGGTCGAGGCGGCCTCGCGGGAGGCCGAGTCGGCGTTCGGCGACGGCCGGGTGTATCTGGAGCAGGCCGTCATAAATCCGCGCCATATCGAGGTCCAGATCCTGGCCGACGGTGACGGCAACGTGATCCATCTGTTCGAGCGCGACTGCAGCCTGCAGCGCCGGCACCAGAAAGTCATCGAGCTCGCGCCGGCGCCGAATCTGGACCCGGCGGTGCGGGAGAAGATCTGCGCCGATGCGGTGGCGTTGGCCCGGCATATCGATTATTTCTGTGCCGGGACCATCGAGTTCCTGCTCGATGAGCGTGGCCATCATGTGTTCATCGAGTGCAATCCGCGGATCCAGGTGGAGCACACCGTCACCGAGGAGATCACCGATGTGGATCTGGTGTCGAGCCAGCTGCGGATTGCGGCGGGGGAGACGCTCGCCGATCTGGGGTTGAGCCAGGACAGCTTGGTCATTCGCGGTGCGGCGATGCAGTGCCGCATCACGACCGAGGATCCGGCCAACGGATTCCGCCCGGATACCGGGCGGATCACGGCTTATCGCTCACCCGGTGGTGCGGGTATCCGGCTGGATGGTGGGACCCACACCGGCGCGGAGATCAGCGCGCATTTCGATTCGATGTTGGTCAAGTTGACCTGTCGGGGCCGGGATTTCACGATGGCTGCCGCTCGCGCGCGGCGCGCGCTGGCGGAGTTCCGGATTCGTGGTGTGACGACGAATATCCCGTTCTTGCTCGCGGTGATCGATGATCCGGATTTCCGGGCGGGTCGGGTGACGACGTCGTTCATCGACGAGCGTCCGCAACTGTTGACCTCGCACACCCCGGCCGACCGTGGCACCAAGATCTTGAACTATTTGGCCGATGTGACGGTGAACAAGCCCAACGGGGAACGCCCCTCGACGGTGTACCCGGCCGACAAGCTGCCCCCGTGTGATCTGTCGGTGCCGCCGCCGGCCGGTTCGAAGCAGAAGTTGGTCGAGCTGGGCCCGCAGGGTTTTGCGCAGTGGCTCAAGGACTCACCGGCTCTGGGGGTGACCGATACCACGTTCCGGGATGCCCATCAGTCGTTGTTGGCGACCCGGGTGCGGTCCAACGGGTTGTTGTTGGTGGCGCCGTATATCGCACGGTTGACCCCGCAGTTGTTGTCGGTGGAGTGCTGGGGTGGGGCGACTTATGATGTGGCGCTGCGCTTTCTGAAGGAAGATCCGTGGGAGCGGCTGGCGGCGTTGCGGGAGGCGATGCCCAATATCTGTTTGCAGATGCTGCTGCGCGGGCGCAACACCGTGGGCTACACGCCGTACCCCGAACTGGTCACGAGCGCGTTTGTGGATGAGGCGACCGCGACCGGGGTGGATATTTTCCGGATCTTCGATGCGTTGAACAATGTGGATTCGATGCGCCCGGCGATCGATGCGGTGCGCGCGACCGGATCGGCGGTGGCCGAGGTGGCGATGTCCTACACCGGGGACCTGAGCAACCCGGCCGAAGATTTGTACACGCTGGACTACTACCTGCGCCTTGCCGAGCAGATCGTGGCGGCCGGCGCGCACGTGTTGGCCATCAAGGACATGGCTGGACTGTTGCGTCCGCAGGCGGCCACGAAGCTCGTGGGTGCGCTGGTGGAGCGGTTTGATCTGCCGGTGCATGTGCACACCCATGACACCCCGGGTGGCCAGCTGGCGACCTATCTGGCGGCCTGGACCGCCGGTGCCAGCGCCGTGGACGGGGCGTCGGCGCCGTTGGCGGGCACCACGAGCCAGCCGGCATTGTCGGCGATCGTGGCCGCGACTGCGCACACCGATCGCGATACCGGTCTGGACCTCAAGGCGGTGTGTGATCTGGAGCCGTACTGGGAGGCGCTGCGCAAGGTGTACTCGCCGTTCGAGGCCGGTCTGCCGGCCCCGACGGGGCGGGTGTACACCCATGAGATCCCGGGAGGGCAGCTGTCCAATCTGCGGACTCAGGCCGTGGCGCTGGGGTTGGGGGATCGGTTCGAGGAGATCGAGGACGCCTATGCCGGGGCGGATCGGGTGTTGGGCCGGTTGGTCAAGGTGACCCCGTCGTCGAAGGTGGTCGGGGATCTGGCGTTGGCGTTGGTGGGTGCCGGTGCCGATGCCGATGAGTTCGCCGCCGATCCGGATCGCTATGACATTCCCGACAGTGTGATCGGGTTCCTGCGCGGTGAGCTCGGGGATCCGGCCGGGGGATGGCCGGAACCGTTGCGCAGCAAGGCATTGCAGGGCCGCGCCGATGCGAAACCGGAAACCCCGCTGTCGGCCGAGGACGAGGCGGCGTTGACAGTCGGCGGGCGGCAGCGTCAGGAGACGCTGAACCGGTTGCTGTTCCCCGGGCCCGCCAAGGAATTCCAGGCCCACCGCGATCAGTACGGTGACACCTCGATGCTGAGCGCGAACCAGTTCTTCTACGGTCTGCGCCAGGGCGAGGAACACCGTGTGCAACTCGAACCCGGGGTCGAGCTGCTCATCGGGCTGGAGGCGGTGTCCGAAGCCGACGAGCGTGGCATGCGCACCGTGCTGGCCATCCTCAACGGGCAACTGCGCCCCACCCTGGTGCGGGATCGCAGCGTTGCCGGTGAGGTCGCCGCAGCCGAGAAGGCCGACAAGACCAATCCCGACCACATCGCCGCCCCCTTCGCCGGGGTCGTCACCATCGGCGTGGACAGCGGCGACACCGTGCAGGCCGGACAGACCATCGCCACCATCGAAGCCATGAAGATGGAAGCCTCCATCACCGCACCCAAAGCCGGCACCGTCACCCGCATCGCCGTCACCGGCACCGCCCAAGTCGAAGGCGGCGACCTGCTGGTGGTGGTGGGTTCGGCGGGTAGGAGCGAAGCGACCGGGGGTTCGAACTGACCCGGATCATCGCCGGAGTCTTCGGTGGGCGCCGAATCTCGGTGCCCGCCAGCGGGACTCGGCCGACCACCGATCGGGTGCGTGAATCGTTGTTCAGCGTGCTGACCGCTCGGCTGGATTTCGACGGTATCGGGGTGCTGGACCTGTACGCCGGGTCCGGAGCCCTGGGCTTGGAGGCGCTGTCCCGCGGTGCGTCCTCGGCGCTGTTCGTCGAGTCGGATCGGCGGGCCGCTGCGGTGATCGAAGCGAATATCGACACCCTCGGTGCGCGGGGGGCCGCGGTGCGCCGCGCCCCCGTGGACAAGGTCGTTCAATCCAGCGGCCGGCCGGTCGATCTGGTGTTCGCCGACCCGCCCTATGAGGTGAGCACCACGGCCGTCGAGAAAGTGCTGAGCGCCCTGCACACCAATGGCTGGGTGCGTGCCGGTGCCCTCGCGGTGATCGAACGGCCCACCGGAGCGGCAGCACTGACGTGGCCGACGGGCTGGGAAGCCGACGACGCGCGTCGCTACGGTGACACCCGGCTGGAGTTCGGCGTCATCGCGTAGCGTCTCGGGTCATGAGTGGCGCTGTATGTCCCGGATCCTTCGACCCCGTCACCCTCGGCCACGTCGACATCTTCGAAAGGGCAGCCGCCCAGTTCGACGAGGTGGTGGTGGCGGTGTTGGTGAACCCGAACAAGAAGGGGATGTTCACCGCGGCGGAGCGGATCGAATTGATCGAGGCCTCGACGACGCATCTGCCCAACCTGCGCGTCGAATCCGGATCCGGACTGGTGGTCGATTTCGTCAAGGAGCGGGGGCTGACTGCCATCGTGAAGGGACTGCGCTCGAGCACCGACTTCGAATACGAGTTGCAGATGGCGCAGATGAACAAGCACGTCGCCGGGGTTGACACGTTCTTCGTCGCGACCACTCCGGCGTACGCCTTCGTGTCGTCCTCGCTGGCCAAGGAGGTCGCCGCGCTCGGTGGCGATGTCAGCGACCTGTTGCCAGAACCGGTCAATGCGCGGCTTCGGGACAAGCTGAAGAAGTAGCGTTCCGCGACACACCGGCGGCAAAGCCGAGTCACACGAGTAACACCAGGCACACTGGTCACTAACAACGACGCCTGGAGGGTGCTGCCGTGTACCGAGTTTTTGAGGCCCTTGACGAGCTGAGCGCGATCGTCGAAGAAGCGCGTGGTGTGCCGATGACGGCCGGGTGCATGGTGCCGCGCGGTGACGTGCTGGAACTGCTCGACGACATCAAGGACGCGATCCCCGGCGAGCTCGACGACGCCCAGGATGTGCTCGACGCCCGCGACGGCATGCTCAACGAGGCCCGTGAGCACTCCCAGTCGATGGTCGCCACTGCGACAGCCGAGGCGGACTCGCTGGTCAACCATGCCCGCGGTGAGGCGGACCGACTGCTGGCCGACGCCAAGGCGCAGGCGGACCGGATGGTCGCCGAGGCACGTGCGCACAGCGAGCGGATGGTCGGCGAGGCGCGCGAGGAGGCCGCGCGCATCGCGGCCACCGCCAAGCGCGAATACGAGGCCACCACCGGCCGCGCCAAGTCCGAGGCCGACCGCCTCATCGAGAACGGCAACCTGTCCTACGAGAAGGCCGTCCAGGAGGGCATCAAGGAGCAGCAGCGCCTGGTGTCGCAGACCGAGATCGTGCAGACCGCGACCGCCGAGGCGACCCGACTGGTCGACACCGCGCATGCCGAAGCCGACCGGCTGCGCGGCGAATGCGATATCTACGTCGACAGCAAGCTCGCCGAGTTCGAGGACTACCTCAACGGCACGCTGCGGTCGGTGAGCCGCGGCCGCCATCAGCTGCGCACCGCCGCCGGCACCCACGACTACGCCACGCGGTAACCCAACGCCGGTATGTCAGAGCTGCCCGTGCCGGGGTGGCCTCGTGCCCGACAGCGTGTAGCGGCCGATGTGCTGCACCTTCCAGCGGGTCGCGTCGTGCAGGGTGTGGGTGCGCGCATCGCGCCAGTAGCGGGCCAGGTTGGCCGCACCGGACGCGCTGCGGGTCCCGCCGAGTTCGAACAGCGTGCTCGACGCGTCGAGTGATGCCCGGGTCGCCGCCACCTTGGCGATCGCGACCGCCACCGAGGCCGCCGCGGAGCTGTCCTCGTCGAGTTCGGCAGTCGCCGCATCCACCGCGCGAGCGGCCTCGACCAGCAGCGCCTGAGCGCCGCGCACCGTCACCGTCAGCTCACCGGCGATCTGCACAACCGTCGGATCATCGGCCGCGCTCTCGACGCCTGCCTCGAAATGTGGTCGGGCCTTGGCGGATTGCCGAACGCCTTCGGCAAGGGCAGCGGTGGCGATGCCGACATCGAGTGCGGCATGCAGCAGCTGCGCGCGCGCACCATAGGTGGTGGGCCGGGAGAAGATCGGGGTGAACGGCACCACCTGCGATATCGGCACCCACACCTCGTCGAGGGTGACGGTGCCTGAAGCGGTGGTGCGCTGGCCCATCCCATCCCAGTCGTCGACGACCTGCAGGCCCTCGGTATCGGCGGCGATGAACGCCAACGCTTTCGGGGTCGATGAGGTCGGTGTCTCACCGGGACTGTCGGGCAGTGACGCCCGCACGATCACCCAGTCGGCGAACAGCGCGCCGGTCGAGTAGTACTTGCGGCCACGGAGCACATAACCGTCCCCAGCGCGGGTCAGGGTGGTCGCGTCCACGTCGATCGGATGTGGACCCCTTTCGGACTGGGCGTTGGCGAAAAGTGCCCCAGCGAGCACCTTCTCGTAGAAGAACGCACGCTGGGCATCGCTGCCCTGCAAGCGCAGCGCCTCAAGAAAGGTGAAGTGCGAGTGGGGGATCTGGGCCAGTGACGGGTCGCCGTGGGCCAGCAGCCGGAACACCTCGGCGAGCACCGTGGCCGGGGCGGCGATCCCGCCGTACTCCACCGGCACCGACAACGCCAACAGTCCGGAGTCCTTGAGGGCCCGCACCTGAGCATGTGGCAGTTCCCGGTGGGCGTCCCGGGCCGCGGCCTCTTCGGCGAATGACGCGGAGAGCTCGGCGGCCACCGTCAGCGCGTGGGTGGAGTCGGTGATGCGGGCGGCCGGTGCGCCGACAATCGAGTGAAGACGTGGAGTCACCACGGGATCGTGCCCGCTGCCGCGTTGGGTCGCACCCGTTCGGCTCAGCCGGATTCTAGCGTTGCAGGAAGCGAGCCAGGCTGTCGTCGAGTTCCTCCCACCAGGTGGTGCTCGGTACCGGTCCCGCGGTGCCCGTGCACGGCGAGACGAACGACTTGTCGCGGTAGCCGGTGATGCTGTCGTCCTTGTCGTGCTCCCAGGTCACGAAGTGCTCTCGCACCATGTCCAGGTCGAAGGACGGATAGTCGGTGAGTGCCATCAGATCGCGCACATAGTCGGTCTGGAAGTCGATCTGTCCCGGAATGCTTTCCACCGCTGCGTATGTGGTCAACCACAGATCGACATCGGCGGCCATGGCCTCCGCGGAGGGCAGCGTCACCGTGCCCAGCACCACATCGCGTGCGAGGAAGGCCTGCGCGTCGAACATGGTGAACGTGTAGTACTGGTCCTGCATGCCCAGATACAACAATCGGGGGTTGCCGGTCCAGACGATGCCCTTGTACAGACCGGCCGGATAGAGGTTGTTGACGGTTTCCAGACGCAGCGCGGGCTCGATGAACGGAAAATGGTGCCGATAGCCGGTGCACAGCACGATGGCATCGACCTCTCGGCTCGTGCCATCGGCGAAGTGTGCGGTGCGGCCGTCGAGATGGCGCAAGGCCGGGACTTCGGTGATGCCCGCCGGCCATCCGAATCCCATAGGGGCGTGCCGATAGGCGATGGTGATCGATGCCGCGCCGTATTTCAACGACTGCAGCGCGATGTCCTCGGCGGAATAGCTGCTGCCCAGGATCAACATGTCCTTGCCGGCGAACTCCACGGCGTCGCGGAAATCGTGGGAGTGCAGGATCCGACCCGGAAACGTCTCGAAACCGGGGTACTCGGGCACGAACGGCGTGGAGAAATGCCCCGTGGCGACGATGACGTTGTCGAAGATCTCGGTGCGCAACTCGCCGGTGCCGGTCTCCCAGGATTCGACGGTCACGGTGAAGACATCATCGACGAAGGAGATGTCGCGGACCGCAGTGTCGAACCGGATGTACTGGCGCACACTACTTTTCTTCGCACGGCCGACGATGTAGTCGTAGAGCACCTCACGCGGTGGGAACGACGGGATGGGACCACCGAAATGCTCATCGAAACTGTAGTCGGCGAATTCCAGGCACTCTTTGGGGCCGTTGGACCACAGGTAGCGGTACATGCTCCCGTGTACCGGATCACCATGGGAGTCCAGGCCGGTGCGCCAGGTGTAGTTCCACAGGCCGCCCCAATCGCTCTGCTTCTCGAAGCACACCACCTCGCCGACGTCCGCGCCGTTCAGACGGGCCTGTTCGAAGGCATGCAACTGGGCAAGGCCGCACGGGCCGGCGCCGATCACGGCGGTTCGGGTCATACGAATCTCCTCACGAGCGTGGGCGGGTCTTGTCGGGGTCGTAGAACGGCAGGGTGGTGACGGTGGCCGGAATGCGCTTGAGGTGGCCGTCGAGCTTGCCCACCTCCACCTGGGCACCGGGCCGGGAGTATCGAACGGCGATGCGGCACATCGCGATGCTGGCGGCCAGGACCGGGGACCGAACACCGCTGGTGACCACGCCGACCTGTGATCGCCCGACGTAGACGCAGTCACCGTGGGAGGCCGTCTCGTTGCTGTCGAGAACCAGGCCGACCAGCGCCCGCTGGGGGTGTGCCTTGCGATCCACCAGCGCGTCGCGGCCGATGAAATCATCGGCCTTGCTCTGAAACGGGACGGTGAATCCGATCCCCGCCTCGAACGGGTCGGTCTGGTCGTCGAATTCATGACCGGCGGCGACCAGACCCGCTTCGACTCGCAGCATCTCCAGCGCCTCCAATCCCAGCGGGGCCAACCCGTGCGGTGCGCCGGCCCGCCACACGGTGTCCCACAACTGCGCGGCATTGTCGGGGTGGACCCATAGTTCGTAGCCCAGCTCACCGGTGTAGCCCGTGCGCGATACGACCACCGGCGGCCCGTCGGGCCCGTCGAGCCGACCGATCAGGAAGCGGAACCAACCCAGCTCCGAGAACGATGGCTGGGTCGGTGGGGACCAGATCGCCGCCGCCAGCGTGTCCCGCGCCGCGGGACCCTGCACCGCGATGTTGTGCAACTGGTCGGTGGAGTCCTTGATCCAGACCTTGTCGAGGCCCAGCTGCCGGGCCTGCGTGCGCAACCACGGCCCGTCGTGCGGATCACCACCGACGAAGCGGAAGTTGTTGTCATCCAGGCGGAAGATCGTACAATCATCGACCACACCACCGGCCTCGTTGCACATCGCCGAGTACACCACCTGGCCGCGGGACAGCTTGCGAATGTTGCGGGTCAGTGTCGTCTGCAGCAGTGCTTCGGCGTCCGGGCCCAACACCTCGAACTTGCGTAGTGCCGAGAGGTCCATCACCGCGGCGCGTTCACGGCAGGCCCAATACTCCTGGTGCGGACCGTGGGCATCGAAGCTGTTGGGTAACCAGTAGCCCTGGTATTCGGCGAAGTTGGAGGTCAGTGCTCGGGTCCGGTCGTCGAACGAGCTGCGTTGTGTCAGTACCGGTTCGGTGTCCGGAGTCAGCCGGCGACCCACCGCCACGGAGAACCTCCTCGTCGAATCGTAGATGCGCACATGGATGTCGGTGGGCAACCAGCCGTTGGCCGGGTCGATATCGTCAGGGCATGCCGACGAGGCGCACACCAGATCGGTGACGGCCCGCAGCAGTACGTAATCTCCGGGCCGGGACCAGGGTTCGTCGGAGGTCAATTGGTGCGCCGCGTCGAAGCTGGTGTTGTAGAACACGTTGAGCGCCGGCCACCCCGTCTTGGCGGTGACCCCGTAGGGCGCCAACGCGTGGTTGAAGTTGTCGGTGCAGTTGACGTGACCCGGGTAGCCGGCATCGGCGTAGTACTTTGCCGTGCACGCCAGCGCGAAGGTGTCGTGGCGGCCGACGGTGTCGCGGACGACCTCGACAAGCGGCCGGCCGCGTCCATCGAAGAACTTCCCGAACAGCCCGGGCCGGGGGTAGGCGCCACCACCGATGGTGCGGGTGGTGGTGGCGTCCAGCCCGTATTCCCGCCCCTCGTCGAGGGCGCGGGCGTCGAAGGCCAGGAAATCCGAGCACTGCTTGCCCTGCACATCGATGATCTGAATGAACTGCCCGGCCCGGATCTGGTAGGCCGATGCCGTCGAGGCATCGATGCGCCTATCCCACAACGGCTCTGCCAATGGTGCGGGCGGCTCGTACTCGGTGGTCGGTCTGGGCTGCGCGCGTCGGACTTCCAGCATCAGCTCCGAAGGTGGGTTGGGATCATCGCTGCCCAGATCCATCGGCGACGCCGGGGCCGCCACCAGGACCACGGCGTCGGCGTCGACGGAGAACGCGTGCCGGGCGCCGGGCGGGGAGTCGGAGTCGAACAACCGGGTGGCCCTCGCGTCGCGCTGGTCGCCGTCCAGCAGGGCCAGGATGCGACCGGCCGCGTAGCCGTCCTCGTCGGGGCCGGCGACCAACCGCCGCAGGACGGTGGCCGGTGCGTCCGGCATCGCCCCGGCGACGGCCCGCGGATCGGAGGACAGCACCGTGAGCTCTGCCGGCTGCCGACCGTGCCGATCGATGATCTCGAACCGGTCTCCGCCGGCCACGGTCAACGCTGTGACCGACCCAGGGCCCACCCGGAAGCGTTCGATCATGCTGTCCGGCAACGTGATCAGGGTGCGAACGACCGGTAGCCGACGTAGAAGGCCAGGGCGCGATCCGGGGTGGAGAACAGGATGCGCGAGCCCTTCGGGAAGAAGATGGCGTCCTTGGGGCCGGCGATCTGCACCTGCCCGGTATCCGGGTTCTCCAGTCGGAACTCGCCCTCCAGGACGACCTTCATCTCGTCGTAGGCGTAGTAATAGTCCAGCGGCGCATCGGTATTGCGTAGTTCGAAGTATCCCGAGCACATCGGCACGCCATCGGGGTTGGCGTAGACGTCGTCGATGAATCCTTCGGTTCCGGGGTACTGCTCGTCCGGCATCTGCGGAAGTGTCTGCCAGAAACCGGACGTCACCTGGAAGATGGGTGGGGCGGTGCTCGTCACTGGACCTCCATCGTGATCTCTCTCATGAAACTCGGTCTGATGAGAGGAAACCATCGGAGGATTTCGGCGAGATTACGCCGACGTTAGGGCTCCCGAACCATGTCTTTCAGCGTGCGCGGCCGTCTTTCAGCGCGCGCCGACGAACGGAATCGCCACACTGGGTGCCTCTTCCGAGCCGGAATTGAACAACCCGCGCCTGCGCAGGATCGGCACCACGCCCTCGCCGAACCAGAACAGCTCCTCCAGATGCGGGTAACCGGAGAAGATGAATTCGTCGATGCCGATGGCGGCGTACTCGGCGATGCGCTCGGCCACCTCGGTGTGGCTGCCCACCAGTGCGGTTCCGGCCCCGCCGCGGACCAGGCCGACACCCGACCACAGATTGGGTGCGATCTCGAGACTCCTTGCATCGCTCCAGGTTCCGTTGGCGCGGTTGCTCTCGTGCAGGGCCAACATCCGCTTCTGCCCTTCGGACTGACTACGGGCCAAACCGGCCTGTGCGGACGCCACCGTCTCCTCGTCGAGCGCGGCGATCAGTTTGTCGGCCTGGGCCCACGCCTCCGCGGCGGTGTCACGGGAGATGGTGTGCAACCGGATCCCGAAGCGCACCTTCCGGCCTTCCTTGTCGGCCTCGGCGCGAATCCAGGCGATCTTCTCGGCCACTGCGGCCGGCGGCTCACCCCAGGTCAGGTAGACATCGGCGTGGCGCGCGGCGACCGGTCCGGCGGCCTGGGAGCTTCCACCGAAGTACAGCGGGGGGATCGGATTAGGCGGCAGCGCCAGGGCCGCCTCCTCGACGTCGATGTAGGTGCCCTTGCGGGTGACGGTCTCACCGGCCCACAACCGGCGCACCACATCGAGAAACTCGTCAGCCCGGTGATAGCGCGCGTCCTTGTCCAGATGATCGCCGAAGGAACGCTGCTCGTGCGCCTCGCCGCCGACCACGACATTGAGCAGAATCCGTCCCGGGGCGTGCCGGGCGAAGGTGGCCGCCATCTGAGCCGACAGGGTCGGACTGACCAACCCGGGCCGGAATGCGACCAGGAAGGCCAGTGATGTCGTCTCGCGGGCCAGCAAGGCGGCGGTGATGAACGCGTCCTCGCACCATGCCCCGGTCGGGATGAGCGCGCCGGTGAAGTCGAAGCGCTCCGCGGCCCGCACGATCGAGGCCAAATAGTCGATCGAGGCATCCCGGTCACCACTGGCGGCGCCGGCCGGCGTGCCGTGGCCACCGCCGACGATCAGTCGGCTGTCGCCGTAGGTGGGCAGAAACCAGTGCAACTTCACGGTCACAGAATCAGTCCTTAAGCAGCCGACATTATCGTGGCGTCGAGTATCGGCGCTGGATCGTCGGGTTGGTGGGCCGTCGAGAGGAGAGCGCGACCGCGCAACCGACCTCACCGGGCACGGCGTGGCCGAAGACATAAAAATCTCCGTGATCCGGGATCGGCCGCCGGTCAGCGGTATGGGGCCCCACGTAGAATCTAGAGCCATGTCCGCCAAGAGTCCGCTCGCCATCGACATCTCGCGCCTGGGTCGTCGACCGGGCTCGCTGATGGAGGTTCACGAGACGGTGCCCGCACCGTCACGTATCGGCTTGGACCTGATCCGGATCGAGCAGGGCGCCCCGCTGGAGCTCGATCTGCGCATCGAGTCGGTATCCGAAGGTGCCCTGGTCACCGGGACGGTCTCCGCCCCCACCAACGGTGAATGCGTGCGGTGCCTGGAGCCCGTCACCGGTGATGTGAGCATCGACGTGACCGAACTGTTCGCCTACCCGGGCAGTGCCACCGAGGAGACCACCGAGGAAGACGAGGTGGGCCACGTCGTCGACGACAGGGTGGACATCGAGCAGACGATCGTCGACGCCGTCGGTCTGGTCCTGCCGTTCACCCCGCTGTGCCGTGAGGACTGCGCGGGTCTGTGCCCGGACTGCGGCATCGTGCTCGCCGCCGCCGAACCCGGACACCAGCACGACAAGATCGATCCGCGCTGGGCCAAACTCGCCGCACTGCGCGACGAGGTCGGAGACAGCAGTGACAGCTGAGCACGAGGCGTTGAGCGAGGCGCTGGGTGTGCAGCTACCGGCCGATCTGCTCACCATCGCGCTGACCCATCGCAGCTACTCCTACGAGAACGGCGGCCTGCCCACCAACGAGCGCCTGGAGTTCCTCGGTGACGCGGTGTTGGGCCTGACCATCACCGAAGAGCTCTACCATCGCCATCCTGACCGGCCCGAGGGCGACCTGGCCAAGCTGCGTGCCAGCATCGTCAACACCCAGGCACTGGCCGATGTGGGACGCAAGCTCGGGCTGGGCCGGCACCTGTTGCTGGGTAAGGGCGAAGAGAGCTCCGGCGGTGCCGACAAATCCAGCATTCTGGCCGACGGAGTCGAATCACTTTTGGGCGCAATCTATCTCGAATTCGGGACGGTGACCGCGCGCGAGGTGATCCTGCGCTTGTTCAGCGAACTGCTCGACACCGCACCGACGCTGGGGGCGGGCCTGGACTGGAAGTCCAGCCTGCAGGAACTCACCGTGGCACGCGGCCTCGGGCCGCCGACGTACACCGTCACGGCCCAGGGGCCCGATCACGACAAGGAATTCACGGCCGTGGTGACCGTGGCCGAGCGTGAGTACGGTCGGGGTGTGGGCCGGACGAAGAAGGAAGCCGAGCTCAAAGCGGCTGCGTCGGCGTGGAGCGCGCTGGACGCGGCGGGAACCGACGAGACCGACGGTGCCGGAACTCCCTGAGGTCGAGGTGGTGCGGCGCGGACTGGATGCGCATGTGCTCGGCCGCACCATTGCCGACGTGCAGGTGCTGCATCCGCGCGCGGCCCGTCGGCACCTGCCCGGGTCGCTGGACCTGACCGCGCGCCTGCGCGACACCCAGATCACCGGCACCGGACGCCGGGGCAAATACCTGTGGTTGACGGTGAGCAGCGGCGAGGCCATCGTCGTCCACCTGGGGATGAGCGGTCAGATGCTGATCGGTGCGGTGCCCAACCCCTCCCACCTGCGCATCGCCACCACGTTCACCGACGGCAGCTCGATGAACTTCGTCGACCAGCGCACTTTCGGGGGCTGGATGCTGGCCGACCTGGTGACCATCGACGGCGCCGTGATCCCCGAACCGGTCGCCCACATCGCCAGGGATCCGCTGGACCCGGCCTTCGACCGCGATGGCGTCGTCACGGTGTTGCGGCGCAAGCATTCCGAGATCAAGCGCCAGCTCCTCGACCAGACGGTGGTGTCCGGGATCGGCAACATCTACGCCGACGAGGCGCTGTGGCGGGCGAAGGTCAACGGCGCGCGACTGGCCTCGGCGCTCACGCGCCGGCAACTGGCCGAGATTTTGGACGCCGCGACGGCGGTCATGACCGGAGCACTCGGTCAGGGCGGCACGTCATTCGATTCGCTGTATGTCAACGTCAACGGCGAGTCCGGGTACTTCGACCGGTCGCTGGAGGCCTACGGTCGCGTCGACGAACCGTGCCGGCGCTGCGGTGCGCCGATGCAGCGCGACAAGTTCATGAACCGGTCGTCGTTCTACTGCCCGAAATGCCAACCTCGGCCGCGGATCCGGCGTACCGCTAGCGCTGGTTGAACTCCACCGCCGCCGACATGCACACCTTCCACTGGCCGTTCTCCTTGCGGAAGTAGGCGGTCTCGAACGGGCCGCTGGGCTCCACCGTCGCCGACGCGACATCACCCTTGACCTTGATGTTGGTGGCCCGCATATCGGTTGTCGGCGCGGTCTGCGGGAGCTCGATACCCTCCAGGATCTGACCGAGCTCACCGAGAGCGCCGAACATTGCCGCTTCGTTGGCGCAGAAGTACTGTCCCAATTCCGAGAACTTCCCGGTGTTGCCCGCCGCGCCGAAATCCTCGACCAGCTGCGTGATCTCGGCTTCGTCGCTGGACACCAGGATGTCGCCACCACCGCGCACCAGGTACACCCCACCGATCACCAACGCGGCCACCAGCATGACGCCCAGGATCCCGCCGGATATCCACCACGCGGTCTTGTTCTTCGTACGTGGCGGCGGGGGATAGAAAGCCGGGTAACCCTGCGGCGGAAGGCCATACCCGTAGGGCTGCCCACCGTAGCCCGGATATTCCGGATATTCGAAGGTCGGCGGCTGGGTGTTGGGCGGCCCCGGTGGGCCCCACGGGCCGGGAGGTCCCGGCTGCGGCGGGGGGTATTGCGTCACTGCGATGGCTCCTCAGCTGGTGTCTTTCAACACTAACTCCCGTGGCAACCAACACCGCGTCCGTACACTCGCCGGCGGATACCAGTCGGATACGAGGAGATCAGGCAGACGATGACCGAATTGTGGGTTGAGCGGACCGGCGTTCGCCGTTACACCGGACGGAGCAGTCGCGGGGCCGAGGTGTTGGTCGGCTCCGAGGACGTCGAGGGTGTGTTCACCCCCGGCGAGCTGCTCAAGATCGCGCTGGCCGCGTGCAGCGGTATGAGCAGTGATCATCCGTTGCGCACTCGCCTCGGTGACGATTACCGGGCCACCATCAAGGTGTCCGGTGCCGCCGACCGTGAGCGTGAGGTCTACCCGCACCTGGAGGAGCGTCTCGAAGTCGACCTCTCCAGCTTGACCGAGGACGAACGCGCTCGACTGTTGACGATCGTCCGTCGTTCCATCGACAAGGTCTGCACCGTCGGGAACACCCTGAAGGCGGGTGCCGAGGTGACGCTGGCGGTGACCGATGTCGGCCAGTCCTGACGTCCGTCTCAACGCCTGGGTGCACGGTCACGTGCAGGGCGTCGGTTTCCGCTGGTGGACGCGCGCGCGGGCGCTCGAACTGGGGCTGACCGGGTACGCGTCCAACCGCCCCGACGGGCGGGTGCATGTCGTCGCCCAGGGCGCCAGGGATGACTGCCAGCGCCTGCTGGACCTGCTGCAGTCCGGCGGCACACCGGGAACAGTGGACAATGTGGTGGCAGACTGGGCCGAGGCGGGCGACCCGATCACGGGCTTCAGCGAACGCTGATCGCCCCGCCGGTAGGGTAACTCGGCATGCATCTCAAGAGTCTGACGCTGAAGGGCTTCAAGTCCTTCGCTGCGTCGACGACTCTTCGCTTCGAACCGGGCATCACCTGCGTGGTCGGCCCCAACGGCTCGGGTAAATCCAATGTCGTCGACGCGCTGACCTGGGTGATGGGTGAGCAGGGCGCGAAGACGCTGCGCGGCGGCAAGATGGAGGACGTCATCTTCGCCGGGACGTCCTCGCGGGCGCCGCTGGGCCGCGCCGAGGTGACGCTGACCATCGACAACTCCGACAACGCGCTGCCCATCGAGTACTCCGAAGTCTCGATCACCCGCCGGATGTTCCGCGACGGCGCCGGCGAGTACGAGATCAACGGCAGCCGCTGCCGGCTCGCCGATGTGCAGGAATTGCTCTCCGACTCCGGTATCGGCCGCGAAATGCACGTCATCGTCGGTCAGGGCAAGCTCTCGGAGATCCTGGAATCGCGGCCGGAGGATCGGCGCGCGTTCATCGAGGAAGCCGCCGGGGTGCTCAAGCACCGCAAGCGCAAAGAGAAGGCGGTCCGCAAGCTCGACTCGATGCAGGCCAACCTGGCCCGGTTGACCGACCTGACCACCGAGCTCCGCCGCCAGCTCAAGCCCTTGGGGCGCCAGGCCGAGATGGCGCGCCGCGCCCAGACCATCCAGGCCGACCTGCGCGACGCCCGGCTGCGACTGGCCGCCGATGATCTGTTGCGCCGCCAGACCGAGTTCAACGACACCAACCAGGCCGAGACCACGCTGCGTCGCGAGCACGACGAGGTGACATCCCGTCTCGAGGTGGCGACCGTCGAGCTGGCCGCCCACGAGAGTGCGGTGGCCGAGCTGACCGAGCGGGCCGAGGCCGCTCAGCAGACCTGGTTCCGGTTGTCGGCGCTGGCCGAGCGGGTCAGCGCCACGGTGCGCATCGCCACCGAGCGCACCCAGTTGCTCGACGCCGAGCCCGAGGTCGATTCGGGCAGGGACCCCGATGCGCTGGAGGCCGAGGCCGATCGTATTGCCGAGCTGGAGCAGGAGCTGCTGGCCGAGCTCGAGGCCGCGCGGGAGACCCTGGAGTACGCCCGCGCCGAGCTCGCCGAGCGGGAGAACCTGGCCGCCGAGGCCGAACGTGCGCATCGGGCGGCGGCGCGCGCCGAGGCCGATCGTCGTGAAGGGCTGGCCCGGCTGGCCGGACAGGTCGACACCCTGCGTGCTCGTGTCGAGTCGACCGACGAGACGATCGCCACATTGGTGGCCCGTATCGAGGAAGCCGCCGCACGCGTGCAGAAGGCGCAGGCCGAGTTCGAAACCGTCCAGGCCCGCGTCGGCGAGCTCGACGAGGGTGAGGTGGGCCTCGACGATCAGCACGATCGCTCGGTCTCCGCGCTGCGGGTTGCCGACGAGCGGGTCGCCGAACTGCAGGCGGCCGAACGCAGTGCCGAGCGTTCCGCGGTGTCGCTGCAGGCCCGAATCGACGCGTTGTCGGTGGGGTTGGAGCGTAAGGACGGCGCGGCCTGGTTGCTCGAAAACCGCTCGGATTCAGGCCTGTTCGGGTCGGTCGCGAAGTTGCTTCGGGTGCGCGCGGGCTACGAGGTCGCAGTCGCCACGGTGCTCGGCCCTGCAGCGGATGCGCTGGCCGCCGAGAACGTCGGCACCGCCCGTGCCGCCGTCGCCGCGCTGAAGGAGGCCGACGGCGGGCGTGCGGCAATTCTGTTGGGGGACTGGCCGGTACATGCCAGCGGTGATGTCGAGGTCCTGCCGGCAGGTGCGCGGTGGGCCGCCGACCTGGTCGAGGCGCCGGAGCGGTTGCGTGGTGCCGTCGCAGCGTTGTTGTCCGGTGTGGTCGTCGTCGACGAGCTCTCCGCGGCACTGGATCTGGTGGCGGCCCGGCCGCATCTGCAGGTGGTCACCCTGGAAGGCGACCTGGTGGGTGCCGGATGGGTCAGCGGCGGTTCCGATCGTAAGGTGTCGACCCTGGAGATCGCCTCCGAGATCGAGAAGGCCCGCACCGAATTGGAAGCGGCTGAGCGTCAGGCCGGCGAGCTTGCCGCCGCGCTGGCCGGTGCGAAGGAAGAACAGGCGGCCCGCCAGGACGCTGCCGAACAGGCGCTGGCCGCGCTCAACGAGTCCGATGCGGCGATCTCGTCGGTCTATGAACAGCTGGGCCGACTGGGGCAGGAGTCGCGCAACGCCGACGCCGAGTGGCAGCGGCTGCTCAAGCAACGCGATGACCTGGAGACCGGTCGCGCCGCCACCGTGCAGGAGCTCACCGAGCTGGAATCCCGGCTGAACAATGCGCAGCAGGCGCCGATGTTCGAGGTCGACGATTCCGACGAGCGCCAGGAGTTCACGATGGCGGCCGAGGCCGCCCGCGCGACCGAAGTGGAGGCGCGGTTGGCCGTGCGCACCGCCGAGGAACGCGCGAATGCCGTCCGTGGTCGGGCGGATTCGTTGCGCCGGTCCGCCGCGGCCGAGCGCGAGTCCCGGTTGCGCGCGGCGCGGGCCAGGGAGGCGCGCGAGCACGCGGCGACGGTGGCCGCGGCCGTCGCCGATGCCGGCCGTACGGTGGCCGCCCGGTTGGCGTCGGCGGTGGCGTTGGCGTCGCGGACCCGCGATCAGCTTGCCGTCAAGCGGAGTGCGCAGGCCGAGGCGTTGAACCGGGTGCGCGCCGAGGTCACCGAACTGGGTGCGCGGCTGACCGCGCTGACCGATTCGCTGCACCGCGACGAGGTCGCCAAAGCCCAAGCGGCCCTGCGCATCGAGCAACTGGAACAGCAGGCGCTGGAGCAGTTCGGTTTGGCCGCAGCAGATTTGATCGCCGAGTACGGGCCGGATGTGCCGCTGCCGCCGACGGAGCTGGAGATGGCCGAGTACGAGCAGGCACGCGAGCGCGGGGAGCAGGTCACCGCGCCGGCGCCGATGCCGTTCGACCGGCCCACCCAGGAGCGCCGGGCGAAGAAGGCCGAGCGGGAGCTCTCGGAGCTGGGCCGGGTGAATCCGCTGGCGCTGGAGGAATTCGCGGCGCTGGAAGAGCGCTACAACTTCCTGTCCACGCAGCTGGAGGACGTCAAGGCGGCCCGCAAGGATCTGATGGACGTCATCGCCGATGTCGACGAGCGCATCCTGACGGTGTTCGCCGACGCCTATGCCGATGTGGAGCGCGAGTTCACCCAGGTGTTCGCCTCGCTGTTCCCCGGTGGTGAGGGACGGCTGCTGCTGACCAACCCCGACGATCTGCTGACCACCGGTATCGAGGTGGAGGCGCGTCCGCCGGGTAAGAAGGTCAAGCGGTTGTCGCTGTTGTCCGGTGGTGAGAAGTCGCTGACCGCGGTGGCCATGCTGGTCGCCATCTTCCGGGCCAGGCCGTCACCGTTCTACATCATGGACGAGGTCGAGGCCGCCCTCGACGATGTGAACCTGCGGCGGTTGCTCGGCCTGTTCGAGCAATTGCGGGAGAAGTCGCAGCTGATCGTGATCACGCACCAGAAGCCGACGATGGAGATCGCCGACGCGCTCTACGGGGTCACCATGCAGGGCGACGGCATCACCCAGGTGATCTCGCAGCGGATGCGTGGTCAGGACCTGGTCGGGACCGGCTGATTTTGGTGTGTGTCCGGGGTGGGGACCTCCGGTAGGGTTTTTGGGGTTGGAGGTGGGGCGATGGATCTGAAAGTTGATGCCGAACTGCTCAACGCTGCGGGTGAGCGGTTGCTCGCCGCGGCACAAGGGTTGCCGGATGCGCCCGAGCCGTTCACCCCTTCGTTCGGGTCCGATGCGCTTTCCCAGGCGCTGTCCGCCGATATCCCCAAGGCCGAAGGGCCCATCATCGAGGGACTGCCCCCGCTGAAGACCGCGGCGACCGGAACGGCCGAGTCGGTGATCGAGGCGGCCCGCCGGTACGGGCAAGGCGATGCGCACCTCAAGAGCAAGATCGAAGAGGCGTTCACGCCGTCTGCCGGTGCGCCGAGTTCCGGTGGTGGGGCCGCGGCTGCCGGGGCCGGCGGGCAGCTCGGCGGCATGCTCGGAATGCCCATGCAGATGGCCCAGCAGGCCGCGCAGATTCCCCAGCAGGTTGGTGGGATGGTGGCGTCGCTGCCGCAGTCGGCCATGCAGGGCGCCCAGCAGGTGGGGGAGCAGGTTCAACAGATCGTCGAGCAGTTCTCCGACAAGGAGTCTTCGGAGAAGGACGCCGAGTCGAAGCCCGACGAACGGTCAGAGGCCGGCGAGCGCGGGGAGCGTGCCCCGATCGACAAGCCGTCGCGTTCCACTGAAAACAACGCGGCGATCAATCTCTAGGCGTGCTGTCGGCAGGCCAGGTGACAATGCCTCCGCAAACGTAGTACTGCCGGTAGTACTGGTACTGCCTGTAGTACTGCGGCGTGTCAGCTGACCATTGCCGGTAGGGCGTCGGAGGTGAGCACGCTGATGTGCTGCCAGTAGATCCAGTCGGTGATGGCGGCGCGTTGGACCTCGGGGTCGAGCGCTGTCTGGGCTTTGTGCAGGGCGACGGCCTGGAGATGATCGGCATAGGTGATCATCGCTTTGAGGTGTGCGCCTGCGCGGTCGGGGTTGGCGCTCAGTAGCGGCTTGCACACTTCGAGCAGCAGGTTGATCCGGTTGTCCGGGGGCGGGGTGGCGTCTGCGGGGGTGGGCGGAAGGAGTTCGGCCAACCCGGCCGGTCCCACCGTGGCGAGTTTGGTGGCGACAGCTGGAGCGATGACTTCAAGTCGGTTGCGGCCCTGCATCTTTCCGGTGTCGGGCAGGTCCTCTGGGGTGAGGATGTCGCGGGCGGCGCCGAGGTCGAAGCCTTTGAGGTTTGCTTCGGTGCCGATGACGGCTTGCAGGGTGAGGTTGTGGTGGCGTGTCCATTCCTGCAGGGCGAGTAGGGGATAGGTGGCCCAGGTGCCTCGGGTGGCGGCGGGGATGGATTCGTCGGCGGAGACCATCTTGACCTGTTGTGGCAGCTGGACGTGCTCGGGGATGTAGGCGAGCCCGTAGTTGTTGGCGACCAGGATCTGGCCGTCACCGGTGACGCCGGCGATCCAGAACAGGCTGGGGTCGGTGATGTCGACGTTGAGCGCGGCGGCGATGTGCCGGGCTAGTTGGCGTGGGTTGTTTCCTTTGCGGCGCAGGGCTCCTGCGGTCGCCGCGGTGGCGATGGCATCGCGTTCGGCGCGCGCAGCGGAGATGGGGACCGGGGCGGCCGCTGCGCCCGCGGCGCCTTGGCTGGTCGAGGTCGGTGCGATTGCGGGGCCGGCGGCTCCGGCTGTTGGTGCGACCGGTGCGGCAGGAGCCGGCGTCGATGGGGGTGCCAGTGGCATGGGCGGGGCGCCGGCCGGTGGCGCGGCGGGTGCCGCGGGTGCGGGCGCGCTGGGTGCGACGGGTCCGCTGGTGTGGTTGACCGCAGCGGCAGGCGAGGTGGCACTCGACGTGTCGGACGGTTGATAGACCGCCGGTGCCGGTGTTGAGGGTGCCGGGGTCGGCTGCCCCAACGGTGCCTGGGTCAGCGGGGGCTGTGTCGACCCAGCGGCCTTGGTGATGTCGCTGAAGCCCTTTTGGAAGTCCTGCTGGGGCGTATTGACAGGCGCGGCACCGGATCCCGCGGCATTGCCGGCCGAAGCTGCGGGGGCTTGGGGGCTGCCGCCGGAAGCTCCACCACCCGTGCCTGAAGTACCCTCGATGCCCAAGCCACCGCCGGATGACGAACCGCTGCCTGTCGAACTAGGCATAGATCCTGAGGTGCCACGAGGGCCTGCGACTGGGGCCGTAGTACTGATTCCAGTCGAAGTACCAGGAGTTCCGCCTATGCCAGCTGGCGTAGGCGGACCCGCGGACGGCGCTGTGATGTTGCCCTGAGCGGAGACAGGTTGCGGCGCGGGTGCCGGCGTCGGCGTGTCTTCAGGTGGAGGCGGAGCAGTGAATCCGCTTTGATTCGCTACAGGCTGTGGCTGTCCCGCGGATTGTGACTGTTCGGACGGGGGGGAGCCTTGAGACTGTTCGTTTGGAGGAGAAAGCATGCTGCTAGATTGTTGCCCGGCCTTCTGCGGCGCCGCCGCTGGACCTCCTTGATTCACGAAATTTGATCTAGTGTTGCTAGCGGGCTCGCGTCCGGCAGCCGCATTTGATGACGCCGTGACTGGCGCAGATGCGTTGTTGCGTGAAAGTCCCTCAAGGCCAGCTCTGATCTGCTCGTCCGTGAGATTCCAACTCGAATATTTAGATTCGGCTGCTGCTGAGGCGACAGCCGCAATGTTTTCTTGGCGTGTTTTATTTACTATCTCATCTATTCTTTTTTGTCGGACTTCAGGTCTTAGATCAGCACCGTCCAGCGCTGCAATCTGGCTCTGGGCGGTAATAACGCGATCAAAAATGGAGACTTTAGTTGTTAGAACCACGCCATATATAAAGTTCATCCAGGCTATTGCACGCGCTAGATCATATTGGGTCCGAGTCATTGACCGAATTCGGCCTTGTACAGCATCGGAACCAGCGGAAGCGCCAGTTCCGTACCAAACTACGCCAGCAGATAACTCGCTTCCCTCGCGCGACCATAGATCGGTGCTGTGTGAAAGCCCCTGCAGTATTTCACCGAGAGCCTCCGCTCGGTTCAGGTAATCCTGCTCGTCAACGTCGGGCCATCCGCCATCGCTGGTCATTTGGTCGGCGTAGTTGCCTGTAGGCCTGGCGAAGGTCAACTATCTGCCGTCCGCGTAGGCGCAGGCGTTGTACAAAATGAAGCCAGCCTGAGACGCTGCACTTGATAGATAGCTATCATCGGTCGTATACGAGGGGATGGCTTCCACAAAAGCGCGCCAATATTGTCCCGCGAGATTGGCAAAGTCATCAAATATTGCGTCGCCACTGTCCTTGCCTATGCGTTCCAGATCCTCTGCATACTTGGACATGACTGAAGCAATGTGTCCCATCGAACTTCGCTGCTCGGGTGTCCACTCGCTCGCCGGGATATTGGCATCCAAGCTGAACCAACTGGCTGCGTCGACATCGAACTGATCTAATCTGTCCTTCCATTCGTCGCACTCGCTGTTCGCTTCAGAATCCATGAAGATGGCCGGATTCTCAGTCGCAAGTGGTTCGCTCGGAATCGACGGCGGCGCAGCTTGCTTCACGAGTGGGCTGCGCGCGGCTGCAGAGCGGTTATTTACTGCTGCGCATATCGCAACAATTGCGCTTGAGGATGCAGTCGCTACCCTAGCGAGCTCATTGTCGATTGGCGTGTAAGTAGGAACACTATCCGCGTATGCGCGCCAGTAAGCTATGGATTGCTCATACAGTTCGCGCATAACACGATTCGTCGTCATCTTGGCAAGCGCGACGGACTGATCTGCCGCGCGACGCATGGCGGCGGCTACCGCTTCATGAGTTGCCCGTTCCGTTGCCGTCCAGGATGAAGCTGGGATTGATGGGTCTCGGGTGTGCCATCCCTGGCTTTCCTCCTTCGACAAAGTGTCAAGGATTGGACGCGACGGTGCGCACGACGGATCCTCCGTTATGACCCGAACTGGTCCGGAGTCTCGGATACTCGCGAAGCCGTTGGCGGCAGTATCGGCTCCATTCGGGGTGTGGTCAGCGTTGATGTCGCGGGTGAACAGCAGCGTGGCGCCAACTGACATGGCGATGACCAGCAGTATTGCGACAGTTATTAGCGACCACTTCAGACCGTTGTTCGTGGATGGCGCCGGCGGCTGTGGCCACCCAGGTGGTGCAGGTGTACGTCCAAACTCATGCTGCGGTTGCTGACCAAAAGGATGTTGAGGACCTGCGTGAGGAGGTTCCCAACCGGGCGGCGGAGGATTCGTCACTGGCGCCACCTCTGAGAATCGCGCGCCGTCACGAACCCACCCCCATCGCTGTCGAGTCTCACCGAACCGATGCTAGCCACTCTGGCCTGTTCCTCAGTTTAAGCCGAGGCGGAGTGCGTCACGTGCACTTCTTTCCCGCAGGACGAGGTTCGGTCAGTACCTATGGATGCGTCGGCGTCCGCGCCATGGCTTTGTCACTTGACCGCGGCGGGCCAACCGGGGATCGCATCGGCGTGGGGTGGCGGCTTCTGATGAGATCCGTTTGCCATCGCTTCGCGAGTGGCAGCGTTATCAGACATGGTGCCGGCACTGCTTTCGCATTGCAGGTGTAGCGACAACTTCCGGAACGCCCCCGTAGCCCTGAACTGCGACCGGTTATGTGCCCCTTGCCAAAGACATTGCCCATGAGTGCCGGAAGCGGGTCTATCTGGCGACATCTGGAGCGATGACTTCAAGTCGGTTGCGGCCCTGCATCTTTCCGGTGTCGGGCAGGTCCTCTGGGGTGAGGATGTCGCGGGCGGCGCCGAGGTCGAAGCCTTTGAGGCTTGTTTCGGTGCCGATGACGGCCTGCAGGGTGAGGTTGTGGTGGCGTGTCCATTCCTGGAGGGCGAGTAGGGGATAGGTGGCCCAGGTGCCTCGGGTGGATGCGGGGATGGATTCGTCGGCGGAGACCATCTTGACCTGTGGGGGCAGTTGGACGTGCTCGGGGATGTAGGCGAGCCCGTAGTTGTTGGCGATCAGGATTTGACCGTCACCGGTGACGCCGGCGATCCAGAACAGGCTGGGGTCGGTGATGTCGACGTTGAGCGCGGCGGCGATGTGGCGGGCCAGCCGTCATTGAGATACCTGGTCAGCCGGCCACCCTGGGGACGCTGGCAGCGTTGGGAAGTTGGACCTCGGATAGGAGTTCCCCGGCTTGTAGTCGCGGTCGGCAGGCGGCTGGTCGGCTCGTGACTGACATTCGATGACGTCTGCCGAGTTGTTAGTCCACTCCGCCAGTAACAGGAATCCGCCCTGATAGTTAGAAACTCGCCAGCCAGCGAACACGTTGTTGAACGGTGAACGCGACGGCCCTCGTTGCGCTGACAGATCTGTAGCGTTTTCGGGGGCCGTTAGCTGGACCCGAAAGGCGCTAATACCGCCATTCGGCCCTGGACCGCCAATGTTTGGTTGCAGTCCGAAGTCTGTTTCCGACGCGGAACCGTAGGAGAATACACAACCAACAGCTGTAGCTTGGAGACCCGAGGTATCGATTCGAAGGATGTGATGGCGGGCGGTACCCACCCACTTCTGAGAATGAAAGGGCACAGGCCAAAGCTTTTCGGTGCCGTCTGGACCGTCGGGAGTGTTGGGCTCAACTGAGTTTTGAAATCCCGGATACAGGTACTTTTCGTCCGTGGTGAGGTAGGCGAGATAGTATGACTCGACATACGCCCTCACTGCGACAGCGGGGCCTGTGGTCAAGTCTATCCCCGGTTCAGCGCTCCACGTTATGGTGAAGTCCTTCAATATCTCTGGCCAACCCGCGGCAGGCGAATCTGGCTGCGTATCGGCTGGCCGGGGGGAACAGCCAGTGGCGCAGAGCAGTATCAGTACCGACGTAGTAGCAATAACGTGCCGCGTTCGTCTCAACCTTCATCGTCCTTTTCGGGAGTTGGCTGATTGTCGGGATCTTGAATGACTTTGTTGTACCGGTCTGCGTAAACCTCATCCGGCCCTTTTGCGTTCACGACCGTGGTCTGCTCACCCACCTGCTCATTGAGTGTCGAAACGAAGGTGGCGTCATCGACCGATTTCTCGCCGTCTGGTCCAGTTGGTTGAACCACGCGAGGGTGCAAGGGATCGGAGCGGTCGATCCATTCGTCAGGCAGCGTCAGTGGATGTCCGGTGGCCAACATCGCGTTGAGTATGTATTCGCTTGATCTCGATGCGGACATAGTTGGCAGTGGACGCTCGCCTGGAGCTTCAGACGTGTCAAAGAGTTCTTGGCCAAAGATCGATCCCACTTGGCCGACGATTGGCCCGGCGACCATTCCCGCCCCTGGGATGGCCGACGCACCCGTGCTCAAGCCGGCGACAGCAGCATCAAATCCGTTCTTTTTCCACTGGGTTTCGCTAACCTGCGACCGATGGTCGTTCGCTTCGAAAGCTTGGAACGCCTCGTGAGCACCGACATCGACCAAACCGCGCATGGTTGCTGCCGAGTACATGTGCGACTGGGCGCCCGGATCCTTCGGGTTCAGCGCGAACGCGGTCTCATGTTTGATTGCTTCTCTGTACGCGGCCTCGTTGATTACTCCGGCAGCGGACTCATCCGTGTTGAGAACGGCAAAAACCCCTTTGGCGTTGGGCATCTGGCCCTCGCGGCGAAGAATATCGTCATCGATCTTGAAGTAGTCGGACGTTTGAAGTCCTCCCATTTCCTGGACAAACGGCACAAGTCCATGCGCGTAGCGTTCTGTTAGTTCAGGATTGAGTTGCCCGAGCGTCTGGCCGTCGATATCCATGAGCTCCGCTCTGTGCTCGCCGAGGTACTGGGCGTAGACATCCGCAACCTCGGCAGCCATCTGCGAAGGTTGGCCATCGGGTCCTACCTCACCCGTCCAGCTGAACAGGTAGCCGGCGGCCTTCCCGTTGTCCTCCCACTCGGTGGTGTTGATGTCGTGAAGGAAGTCGTTGACGTCCACCCCGTTTCTACCCATGAGCTGATCATCGATGATCTGGTGGTCATCGTCGATCGCCTCGAAAATGGCTTGCGCCGTGGTTTTTCGATCGTCGTACGTCCCCGGCTGGTCGGGCACGTCCATAATCTTGTCGGCAGCAACTATGAGTTTGCGATCCAGCTCGGTGCCGGTCTGGAACCTGGGGTCACCGTCTTTGACGATGTTGGCAATGTCGGTGATGTCCTTGCCGTGCTGCAGCGTGGTGCCGTGGCCGCCATAGTCGCCGGTAAGGCTGGAGCCCGCGTTGTTGAGGGCGTTCTGCACGCTGTCGGGTAGCTGCTCGGCCGAGCCTTTGATCGGACCGTCGGCTCCGTCGATGACGACATCGTCATTGCTCATCAGCTGCCATGAATCGGCGAGGATTCCTTTGTTGTCGCCCAGTGAGTCACGAGCGTTTGTCAGCTCGTCGATACTCATACCCTTCTGTTGCTTCTGCATTTGTGACAAGTAGGCGTTCTGTTCCGGCGTAAGCGGAGTACCGGGTTGAATCGAATCCAGGACGTCGCCGACGCGTTCGGCTGATCCCGGATCGTCACCGCTGAGCGCATCTTCGACATCACGGGCAGCCTGTTCCTCAAGCGGGGGCGCCGTCATCTCTTCTTCGTTGCTCACCAACTGCACGTCATCGTCCCGCTGTTCGGGCTTGTCCTCCTTGCCCGCACCGCCGAACTTCTGATCCTGCAACGCATCCCACTCGTTGCCCAGCTTGGTGATGTCACCGGCCACCCGGTTCAGTTCGGAATTCGATGTGCTGACGATCCCGGACAGCTCGCCGAGGCCCTTCTGCACGATCGGCAGGATCAACTGCTCGCGGTTCTTGCCGGGTGGCACCGATGCGGCGGCGTCGACCACCCACTGGCGCAGATTGTCGAGGTTCTGCCGGCCGGTGGCGACCACGCTGGCCGACTCGTTGACGTGACCGGCCAACCGCTTGTCGAGTACGGCCAGCTCGCCCAGCACCCGGGCGTGCTCCTTGTTCACCTCGCCGTAGGCGTTGGCGGCCGTGCCGGACCACGCCGACCCCGGCGCGGCGGTCTGCACCGTGGACTGCAGCTGCTGCAACTGTGTGCTCTGGTCGAACTGCTCACCGCTCTGGGGCACCCCGGACCCGAACGTCTGGCGAGCCTTGTCCCACGTCGACAAGAATCCCTCGAGCGCACCCACCTGATCTCCGTCCCCCGATCCAGCCCTTTGAGTCTATTTGCCGGACGATGCCAGAAAGTGCACCTGTTTGGGAGAGGCTTGCCGAACCAAAATTACGGCAAAAATGACAAAACCGGGACTGCTCCCTCGGTACCCTGCCGCTGTGGAGCTGACCCTGCAACGCATCGGCGCCTGGTGCGGAACAATCATGATCCTGCTCTACGGCGCCAGCTTTTCCGGTATAGCCCAACTGTTCCCGCCCCTGTCGCCGGCCGCCTCCGCCGATCAGATCGCCGCCTTCTTCGTCGACCACAAGCTCTGGATCCGGTTCGGTGTGTCGGGCGCACTGCTCAGCGCAGTTCTGGCGCTGCCCTTCCTGGCCACCATCATCCTGCGGATCCGACGCGCCGAGGGCGGTTGGGGGATGCTGTCGATGACCCAGCTGATGGCCGCCGCCGTATTCGTGCCCGCCCTGCTGTTCCCGCAGTTCTTCCTCGGCGTCGCCGCCTTCCGCCCCGAGGAACGATCCGCCGAACTCACCCAAGCCCTCAATGATGTGTTCTGGCTGTGGTTCATCGGCATCGTCGGCACCATCATCATCCAGAACCTCACCCTGGCCGCCGCCGCATTCATCGACAAAGGTGACCCGCCGACGTTCCCGCGCTGGTATGGCTACCTCAACCTCTGGGTCGCCACGCTCTCGCTACCCGGTTGTGCCGTGGTCGTCTTCAACGACGGCCCGCTGGCCTGGGACGGCGTCTTCGCCTTCTACATCCCCGGCCTGGTCCTGGTGGTGTGGCTGTTCAGCACCACCGCGGTGATGCTGAAGTCGATCAGCGCCGAACAAGACGCGCCGGCCAACACATGACCACCACGGTGGCACCCGCCCAGGGCAGGCGCATCCCCGGTGAAAGCGGCACCTGGGTGTTCCTGTTCGGCGACATGCTGGTCTTCGGCGCCTTCTTCGTCACGTTCCTCGTCGAACGCGCCACGGCGCCGGAGGTGTTCGACACCGCGCGCACCACCCTGCACATCGGGGTCGGCGTCACCAATACCCTTGTGCTACTGACCAGTTCGCTCTGCGTGGTACTGACCATCAATGCGATGCGCGCCGACCAACGGGCCCTGGCGACAAGGGCTGCAGTCGCCGCGATGGTCCTCGGCCTGACCTTCATCGCGCTCAAGGTCTACGAATACGTTTCGCTGGGTGCCGCGGGACACGGGCCGGGCGCCAACGATTTCTACCTGTATTACTTCATCCTCACCGGCCTGCACCTGTTCCACGTGTGCCTGGGTCTGGGCGCGTTGTCGTTCGTGCTGAGTCAAACCCGCCGACACGACCTGAGCGACACCCGCACCGCGCTGGTCGAAGGGGCCGCCTGCTTCTGGCACCTGGTCGACCTGTTGTGGATCTTCCTGTTCGCGCTGCTTTACCTGGTGAGCTGATGACGGCACTGAAGTTACTGACCAATCGGGCGGGCGCCAGTTGGCTGTTCCTGGTCGCCGCGACCGTGCTGTCCTGGGCGGTCGGCGCCGAACACGGCACCGGATCACTGGTGGCGGTGCTGGTGCTGGGCATCGCCGCCATCAAGGTGCGCCTGGTCGGGCTGGACTTCATGGAGTTGCGCCACGCGCCGATCGCGCTGCGAGTGGCGTTCGAGGCGTACTGCGTCGGGATGTGGGCGCTGCTGTCGGCGCTCTACCTCTGGCTCTAGACCGCGGTGATCCCGCAGGCGCGCAATGCCGCCAGATCGGGGGCGCCGCACCCGTGCAAGCACACGCGCAGCTCGGCGATGAAACGCCCCAGCCAATCCTCGACCGCGGCGGCGGACTCGATCGCCGGCACCAACAACGGCTGCGCCACGGCGACGACATCGGCGCCCAGCGCGATCGCCTTGGCCGCATCCATCCCGGTACGAATGCCGCCGGAGGCGACCAGCGGCATCGACGGCAGCGTAGCGCGCACCTCCACAAGCGCCTGCGCGGTCGGAATGCCCCACTCGGCCACATCCGGATCGCTCACCGAGCCGTACCGCACAAACTGTTCGACGCGCGCCCACGACGTCCCGCCGGCCCCGGCCACGTCGACGGCGGCCACCCCGATATCGGCCAAGCCACGCGCGGCGACCCCGCCGATGCCGTGGCCCACCTCCTTGACCAACACCGGATACCCGATCGCCGCGACCACCTGCTGCAACCTGTTCAGCGATCCGGTGAAGTCGGTGTCCCCGTCATACTGCATCGCCTCTTGCAGCGGATTGGTGTGCACGGCGAGCGCGTCCGCACCCACCGACCCCAGCGCGTCGCGTAACGACGGCACCACGTCCACATCCACCTGGGCCAGTCCGATATTGCCGATCAGGAGCACATCGGGAGCGATATCGCGCACGTGGAAACTGGTCACGGACTCATCGCCGAGCATGATGCGCTGCGATCCGAGCATCATCCCCACACCGAGCGACTGCGCGGCCGCGGCCAGATGGCGGTTGATCGTGCCCGACAGTTCCGAGCCGCCCGTCATGGCGCCGATGAGCACCGGCGCGGTGAGCCGCTTGCCTAGGAACTGCGTGCCCAGGTCGATGCGGGTCAGGTCGGTCTGGGTGAGTGCGTTGTACGGCAGCCGGTAGCGCTCCAAGCCGGTGCGCACCGTCTGGTACTGGACGGCCTCCGACAGGCACACGTCGATATGCCGACGCTTACGCACCTGCATGCGGTCGTCGAAGCCGGGGCCGATGCTCACCGGATCGACATTGCCACATCCGCCCTCACGTGGCGGAGTGCGCCATGAACCCGGCGGCCGGTCCCTGAGACAATGGCTGAGTGTCTGATGCCTTGTGGATCGCGCTCGCGGTCGTAGCCGTACTGGTCCTCGTCGCCCTGGTCGTCGGACTGGTGCGCTACCGGAAGCGTCGGATCAGTCTGTCCGCTCCGGACACCACCACCGAGATCGACAAGTCCGGTGGTTACAAGGCCTCGACGGGCATCACGTTCAGCTCCTCGACAGCCGCACCGCCGGCCGAACGGATCGACACCACCGGACTTCCGGGCGTCGGCGACGACGCGGCCGTGCCGCGGGACGCGCCCAAACGCACGATCTCCGAGGTCACGCTGCCCGAACCGACCGTCGAGACTCCTGTCGAGCCCCCGGTCGAAGAGCCCACGCCGGCTGTAGAGCCAGAGCTTGAACCTGAGCCAGAACCCGTGCCCGAACCGGAGCCGACTGCCGAGGCAGAGCCGGCCGCGGTCATCGAACCGATCGCACCCAGCGAGGGCCGCCTCGAGCGGTTGCGTGGCCGCCTCGCCAAATCGCAGAGCACCCTCGGGCGCGGCATGCTCGGCCTGCTCGGCGGCGGCGACCTCGACGAGGACTCCTGGGAGGAGATCGAGGACACCCTGCTGATCGCCGACCTCGGCCCGGTCGTCACCCAGAACGTCATCACCGCATTGCGCGCGAAGATGGCCAGCTCGTCGGTGCGCACGGAAGCCGATGCCCGCGCCGTCCTCAAGGACGTCCTGGTCGCCGAACTGCGCCCGGACCTCGATCGCTCCATCCGTGCACTGCCGCATGCCGACAAGCCCTCGGTGCTGCTCGTGGTGGGCGTCAACGGCACCGGCAAGACCACCACGGTCGGCAAGCTGGCCCGTGTCCTCGTCGCCGATGGCCGTCGGGTCGTCCTGGGTGCCGCCGACACCTTCCGCGCCGCCGCTGCCGACCAGCTGCAGAGTTGGGCCGCGCGCGTCGGGGCCGATGTCGTGCGCGGACCCGAGAACGCCGACCCTGCCTCGGTGGCCTTCGACGCCGTCGACAAGGGCATTGCGACCGGCGCCGACGTCGTCGTCGTGGACACCGCCGGCCGCTTGCACACCAAGACCGGTCTGATGGACGAACTCGGCAAGGTCAAGCGCGTCGTGGAGAAGCGTTCCAAGGTCGACGAGGTGCTTCTGGTTCTCGACGCCACGATCGGTCAGAACAGTCTGCCGCAGGCCAAGGTTTTCGCCGAGGTCGTCGACATCACCGGTGTGGTGCTGACCAAGCTGGACGGCACGGCCAAGGGTGGCATCGTCTTCCGCGTGCAGCAGGAACTGGGTGTCCCGGTCAAGCTGGTCGGTCTCGGTGAGGGACCCGATGATCTGGCCCCGTTCGAGCCCTCGGCATTCGTCGACGCGCTGCTCGGATAGCGCCTGCGCAACCCGGAAACACAGGTGTAACAGACAACGGGAATCCGTTCACGCACGCGAAACATCGGTGAACCACCGATGAAACGAGGGCGAAAGAGTCTCTTCGGGAGGCCGATTACAGCGGCGCATTTCCCAAGGAGGTTCATACAAAGTGGTTCCTGGCTTGCACGATGTGGCCCTGGCCATACCCGACGAAAATTTCCTGCCGTTCGGTCCCGGAGGCTTGGACTCCGGCAACACGGCATGGGTGCTCGCATCCGCCGCCCTGGTGCTGTTCATGACCCCGGGCCTGGCGTTCTTCTACGGCGGTCTGTCCCGGCAGAAGTCCGTGCTGAACATGATGATGATGTCTTTCGGTTCGCTCGGCTTGGTCAGCGTCATCTACGTGCTGTGGGGCTACTCGATGTCCTTCGCCTCCGCACACACCGGCGAAACGCCCGGCCTGTTCTTCGATAATCCGTTCTCGCTCTTCGGGGTCAACCAGTTGACCGAGGTGCGCGAGATCAACGGAGCCGAGTCCTATGTCCTCGGCGGCTTCGGTACCGTTCCGGCCATCGTCTGGGTCGCCTTCCAGTTGACCTTCGCCGTCATCACCGTCGCCCTGATCAGCGGCGCGGTCGCCGAGCGCATGAAGTTCGGCACCTGGCTGGCCTTCGGCGGTCTGTGGGTCACCTTCGTGTATTTCCCGCTCTCGCACATGGTCTGGGGCGGCGGCCTGCTCTCCGGTAGCGATCAGGGTCTGGCGGCCAAGCTGTTCGGTGTCGACGAGGAAGGTGCGGCCAACGTCGCACCGATCGACTTCGCCGGTGGCACCGTGGTGCACATCAACGCCGGTATGGCCGCGCTGGTGCTCGCCATCCTCCTCGGCAAGCGGACCGGCTTCGGCAAGACCGCATTCCGTCCGCACAACATCCCGTTCGTGATGCTCGGTGCGGCCATCCTGTGGTTCGGCTGGTTCGGCTTCAACGTCGGATCCGAGGGTGGCGCCGACATGGTGGCCGGTCTCGTGTGGGTCAACACCACCGCCGCCACCGCGGCCGCGATGCTCGGCTGGTTGCTCGTGGAGCGTCTGCGGGACGGGCACGCCACCAGCGTCGGCGCCGCCTCCGGTGTGGTCGCCGGTCTGGTCGCCATCACCCCGGCCTGCGGCAATCTGACCCCGGTCTGGTCGTTGGTCGTCGGTGCGATCGCAGGCATCCTGTCGGCCCTGGCGATCGGCCTGAAGTACAAGTTCGGCTACGACGATTCGCTCGATGTCGTCGGCGTCCACCTGATCGCCGGCCTCTGGGGCACCGTCTCGCTGGGCTTCTTCGCCACCGAATCCGGACTGTTCGTCGGCGGTGATTACAAGCAGTTGGTCGTCCAGATCGTGATCGCCGTTGTGGCACTGCTGTTCACCGCTGTGCTGACGACGATCATCGCCTTCGTGGTCAAGCCACTAGGCTGGCGAGTCAGTCAAGAGGAAGAAGCCACCGGCATCGACGAGACCGAGCACGCAGAAACAGCTTATGAACTCGCCTGATCGGGAACAATTGACTCCAGTCCTGGAAGGATCGACCAAATGAAACTGATCACCGCGATCGTCAAGCCATTCACTCTCGAAGACGTCAAGACCGGCCTGGAGCAGACGGGCATCCTCGGTATGACCGTCAGCGAGGTGCAGGGTTACGGCCGCCAGAAGGGCCACACCGAGGTCTACCGCGGTGCGGAGTATTCCGTGGACTTCGTGCCCAAGGTGCGCGTCGAGGTCGTCGTCGACGACTCGGCCGTGGACAAGGTCGTGGACGTCATCGTCCAGGCCGCCCGCACCGGAAAGATCGGAGACGGCAAGGTGTGGGTGAGCCCGGTGGAGACCGTCGTGCGGGTGCGCACGGGTGAGCGCGGAGTCGACGCCCTCTGATCATCTGGTGATAGAGGTCGTTTCCCGGCCATGTATGCAAGACCGTTCAACGTAGGGCCGGGGGAGGACCGAAATGACTGATCAGACACCAGATCCCGCCGCAGGGGCAGCCCGATGGGAAGCCCCGGCGGCGGGATCGCCGCGTCCGGCCACCGATCTGGCCAAGGCCACCGCGCAACTGCTCAATACCGGTGGTAAGCAGCTGGATTCGGCGGGTCTGCGTGACGCCCTGCTCGACCTGCACGAATTCTGGTTGTCCACCAAGGCAACCGAGATCGGCATCACCGCCACCAGCGGTTTCGCGATCGTCGCGACCGGGGGATTGGGACGCGGCGAACTGTTGCCCTACTCGGATCTGGACCTGACGCTGCTACACGACAACATGCCCGCCGATGTGGTCAGTCGTGTTGCCGAACTTCTGTGGTATCCGTTGTGGGACGCCAATATTCGCATCGACCACAGTGTCCGAACCGTTCCGGAGGCGCTCAAGGTCGCCGGTGAGGACATCGCGGTCGGGATGGCGATGCTGGACGCCCGCCATATCGCCGGGGACGCCGAGCTTTCCGCGCTGCTCACCGGCGGCGCGCGCCGCCAGTGGCGGATCGGCATCGCCGGTCGCTTCGAAGAACTCGTCGAGCACACCAAGGCGCGGTGGGACCGCAGCGGGGAGATCGCGCACCGCGCCGAACCCGACCTGAAGAACGGTCGCGGCGGCATCCGCGATGTGCAGCTGCTCAATGCTCTTGCCATCGCCCAATTGGCTGATGTGTACCCGAGCCGGCTTCTCGCCTCGCCCACCGGAACACTCGGCGGGGCGCACCTGTCGCTGCTCAACGTCCGCACCGAGTTGCACCGCGTCTCCGGCCGCGGACGTGAGCAGGTGCTGGCTCAGTATGCCGACGAGATCGGTGCCGCCCTGCGCATCGGCGACCGGTTCGACCTGGCCCGCGCGATCTCCGATGCCGCCCGCACCATCAGCTACTACGTCGACGCCGGCATCCGTACCGCAGGAAATGCCCTGCCGCGCCGCGGTTTCGCCGCGTTGCGACGCCCGACCCGGCGGCCCCTCGACGAGGGGGTCATCGAGTTCGCAGGCGAGGTCATCCTGGCCCGCGACGCCCGGCCCGAACGTGATCCCGGCCTGATCCTGCGGGTCGCCGCGGCCTCGGCCATCACCGGACTGCCCATCGCAGCACCCACGCTGAGCCGCCTGGCCGGTGCGGCGCCCGAACTTCGCGCGCCATGGCCGCGGGAAGCCCTCAAGGACCTGCTGGTGTTGCTCTCGGCGGGCCCGACCGCGGTGGCCACCGTCGAGGCACTCGACCGCACCGGGTTGTGGGGTCGGCTGTTCCCGGAGTGGGGAGCCGTCCGTGACCTGCCCCCGCGCGATGTCGTGCACATCTGGACCGTCGACCGGCACCTGGTCGAAACCGTCTCCCGCGCCGCGGCATTGACCACCCGCGTGTCCAGGCCCGACCTGTTGGTGCTCGGTGCGCTGGTCCACGATATCGGCAAGGGCCGCGGCGGGGACCACAGCATCATCGGTGCGGAGCTGGCCACCCAGATCGGTACCAGGCTGGGTCTGTGGCCCTCCGACGTCGAGGTGCTCTCGAAGATGGTGCGCTACCACCTGCTGCTGCCGGACACCGCGACCCGGCGAGACCTGCAGGATCCCAACACGATCGCCGCGGTGGCCGAGGCCCTCGGTGGTGACTGGCAGTTACTGGAGTTGCTGCACGCGTTGGCCGAGGCGGACTCCCTGGCGACCGGGCCCGGGGTGTGGGGGGACTGGAAGTCCTCGCTCATCGGCGATCTGGTGCGACGGTGCCGGCTCGTCATGGCCGGTGAACCGCTGCCCACCCCGGATCCGGTGGCTCCGCGCTATCTGGAGTTGGCAGCCGAGGCGGGCGTGCACGTGGAGATGGCCGCCGGTGAGGGGCCACACATCCACAACGTCACGATGATCGCCCCGGATCGGCGCGGTCTGCTGTCCAAGGCCGCCGGGGTTTTGGCCCTCAATGCCCTGCGGGTGCACTCGGCGTCGGTGAACAGCCACGAGGGCATGGCCATCAACACCTTTGCGGTGTCACCGCATTTCGGCACGCCACCGGCCGCCGAGCTATTGCGCCAACAGTTCATCCTCGCCCTCGACGGAGGCCTGGACGTCGCCGACACGCTCGCCCGCCGGGACCTGGAAGCCGCCGCCGGGCCGGCTCGGGTGGGCGAAACGCCGGCCTCGGTGCCGGCGATCAGTGCCACAGCGCCGCCACGCATCCTGTGGTTCACCGGGGACGCCCCCGGTGAACTGGTGCTACAGGTCCGCGCCGGTGACCGACCCGGCCTGCTGTCGCGGCTCACCGCGGTCATCGAGCGGCGCGGGCTGGATATCACCTGGGCGAAGGTGACGACGTTGGGTTCGGTGGTCATCGATGTGTTCAACATCGTGGTGCCGGCGCTGGGCGAGACGAACCTCGACGAGGTGCGCGCCGAGATGGAACGCGAGCTCTACGCCGTGCTGCCGACCCCGCCGCGCAAGGTGCCCGAAGCCAGTTAGCCGACCGGCGAGACCGTCACCCAGGTGTTGTTGACCGCCGCCGTTCCGGTGTAGGTGTCCACCCGCGTCGGATCGTGCAGCTCGTTGACGTTGGCCCCCGGCAAGCTGTTGGCGTGTTGCCATCCCGTGTTGCGGTGTCCCCAACCGTGCGGCACCGCAACCGTGCCCGGGCGCATCTCATCGCTGATATCGACCGGGATCTCGATGCTGCCGACGTCGGACGCGACGCGCACCAGCGCACCCTGCTCCAGCCCAAGCGCGGCGGCGTCGTCGGGATGCATGAGCACCGTGCACCTGTTGTTCCCGCCGGTCATGGTCGGCGCGTTGTGCAGCCAAGAGTTGTTGCTGCGCAGGTTGCGCCGACCGATCAGCTGTAAGCGACCCGCGCCGGGAACGTCGGTCGCAGTGGCCAACCGCGCCGCCGCATCGGCGACAAACGCCGCCGGTGCCAGCTGGACGAGGCCGTCCGCGGTGGCGATGACCTCCCGCAGCCGCGGTTGCAGCGGGCCGAGGTCGATACCGCCCGGGCTGTCGCGCAGCGCGCGCAAGGTGATGCCGTTGCGCCGTCGGCGCAGTCTGCCGTACGGGCCGGTGGCCAGCACCAGGGCCGCGGTGCGCATCGGGTCGATGGCTTTCATCAGCGTGGTGCGCAGCGCGGCGGGCATCCGACGCAGCGGCGCCGGCGCCAGCTCCAGGGCCAGTCGGGTGAGGATCTCCCAGTCCTCCAAGGCCCCGGCCGGTGGCTCGAAGGACCGGTGCTGATAGCGGACGTTGTTGCGCACGCTGTAGACGGTGGTGAGCAGGTTGACGTCTTCGCGCTCCAGCGGGGAGACGGGCGGCAGGATGAAATCGGCGTGCCTGCTGGTCTCGGTGACGTACATGTCCACGGCCACATAGAAATCGAGCTGCGCCATCGCCTCGTCGAGTCGTCCCTTCTGTGGGATCGAGGACACCGGGTTGCCTGCGTAGGTGACCATCGCCCGGATCCGGCCGGGTCCGTCGGCGAGCATCTCGTCGGCCATCACGATGGCCGGCAGTTCGGACCGGAACGAACGATATCGTCCCGAGCGGTCGGTATAGGTGCCGTGCTTGATCGGAAGGCGTTTGGCCAGACCTGGAACATCGATGATGGGCGTCGCGAACATGGTGCCGCCGGGGCGGTCCAGGTTCCCGGTCACCGTGTTGAGGACCATCACCAGCCAACTGACCAACGTGCCGGTTTCCTGATGGCAGATGCCGATTCGTGCGTAGATGGCCGCCGATTCGGCCGCGGCGTGATCGCGGGCGAGTGCCCGGATCTGCGCCGCCGTGACGCCCGCGCGCGGCGCCATGGCCTCCGGAGTTGCTTCCTCGACCAATGTGGTCAGCTCGGACCAGCCCGCTGCAATCCGTGCGACGGCCGCTGTGTCACAGAGGTTTTCGGTGATCAGCACATGCAGCATGCCCAGCAGCAGGAACAGGTCGCCGCCCGGGCGTACCGACACGTGCTGATCGGCCAGCCTGGCGGTTTCCGTGCGGCGCGGGTCGATGACGACGACCGTGCCGCCGCGCTCACGGATGGCCTTGATGCGTCGCTTGGCCCCCGGCATGATCGACAACGATCCGTTGGACACCGCGGGGTTGGCGCCGATGACCACGAGTCGCCGGCAGCGGTCGATATCGGTCACCGGCATGAGGAAGTTGGAACCGAAGACCTGCCAGGCGGCGTACTCGTGGGGCATCTGGTCGATGGAGGACGCGGTGAAGAAGTTCGGCGTGCGCAGCGCCATCCGCAGCAGCAGTCCGTAGCCGGCACCGGAACTGTGCGCGGCCGGGTTGCCCAGGTACATGCCCAGCGACTGGGAGCCGTGGCGATCGCGGACCGCGCGGAGCCGACGGCCGATCTCGCTGAACGCCTCATCCCAGCCGACCGGCTCGAACCGATCGCCGACCCGGCGCATCGGGGTCCGCAATCGGTCGGGGTCGTCGTGCAGGGCGCCCATCGCGGTCGCCTTCGGGCAGATGTAGCCCCTGGAGAAGACGTCGTGCGGGTTGCCGGCGATGCGGCTGACCCGACCGTCCGTGACGGTGACGTGGATACCGCAATGCGCCTCGCACAGCGTGCATTGACTGACATGTGTGATGCTGGCCGGCTCGGCCGGTGCGGCGCGCTGGGGGAGGGGGAGGTCAACGGTTGTCATGGGGGCCTCCGGCCGTTTCTGTCAGCGGGCGTTGACAGATTAACGCCCGCTGTCGCCCGAGGCCAGAGTGCGCCGTGAGTTCATCATGGCTGACCGTTAGGCTTACCAGGTGTTTGAATCGCTGTCTGACCGGTTGACCGGTGCTCTCCAGGGGCTGCGCGCCCGCGGCCGGCTCACCGACGCCGACATCGACGCCACCGCGCGCGAGATCCGCCTCGCCCTGCTCGAGGCCGACGTCTCGCTGCCCGTGGTGCGGGCCTTCGTCGGTCGCATCAAGGATCGCGCCAAGGGGGCGGAGGTCTCCGCGGCGCTGAACCCGGCCCAGCAGGTCGTCAAGATCGTCAACGAGGAGCTCATCGGCATCCTCGGTGGCGAGACCCGCCAGCTCGCCTTCGCCAAGACCCCGCCGACGGTCATCATGCTCGCCGGTCTACAGGGTTCCGGTAAGACGACGCTGGCCGGAAAGCTCGCCAGATGGCTCAAGGCGCAGGGGCATACGCCGCTGCTGGTGGCCTGCGATCTGCAGCGTCCCGGCGCGGTGCACCAGCTCCAGATCGTCGGCGAACGAGCAGGTGTCTCGGTGTTCGCGCCGCACCCCGGGGTGTCTCCCGATGGTGTGACCATCGACCAGATGACCACCGGCGACCCGGTGTCCGTCGCGGCCGCCGGACTGGCCGAGGCCAAGGCCAAGCATTTCGACGTCGTCATCGTCGACACCGCAGGCCGCCTCGGCATCGACGAGGAACTGATGGGCCAGGCCGCCGCGATCCGCGACGCGGTCAACCCCGATGAGACCCTGTTCGTCCTCGACGCCATGATCGGCCAGGACGCCGTCACCACCGCCGAGGCGTTCGGCTCGGGAGTCGGGTTCACCGGTGTCGTGCTGACCAAGCTCGACGGCGACGCGCGCGGCGGCGCCGCGCTGTCGGTCCGCGAGATCACCGGTGTGCCGATCCTGTTCGCCTCCAGCGGCGAGAAGCTGGAGGACTTCGATGTCTTCCACCCCGACCGGATGGCCAGCCGCATCCTCGGGATGGGCGATGTGCTCTCCCTCATCGAGCAGGCCGAGCAGGTTTTCGACGCCGAGCAGGCCGAGGCCACCGCCGCCAAGATCGGTTCCGGGGAGCTGACGCTGGAGGACTTCCTCGAGCAGATGCTGGCCATCCGCAAGATGGGCCCGATCGGCAACCTGCTGGGCATGCTGCCCGGCGCCGGCCAGATGAAGGATGCCCTGGCCGCCGTCGATGACAGCCAGCTCGACCGCGTGCAGGCCATCATCCGCGGGATGACCCCCGCCGAGCGGGCCGATCCGAAGATCATCAATGCCTCCCGCCGCCTGCGCATCGCCAACGGATCCGGCGTCAGCGTCTCCGAAGTCAACCAGCTCGTCGACCGGTTCTTCGAGGCCCGCAAGATGATGTCGCAGATGGCCGGTCAGATGGGAATGCCGTTCGGGCGCAAGAATGCTCAGCGTAAGGCCGCCAAGGGCAAGAACAAGCAGGCCGGCAAGAAGAAGGGCCGCGGCGCCAAGGGGCCGACCCAGCCGAAGAACCCGTTGGGTGCCGGTATGCCCGGCGGTTTCCCGGACCTGTCCAACATGCCCAAGGGCCTGGACGAGCTGCCGCCGGGGCTGGCCAACTTCGACTTGTCCAAGCTGAAGTTCCCCGGACAGAAGTAGTCCGTGCAGCCGCTGCATATTCGAGGCCGAGGGTTACCCGATGGCGAGCAGGTGCAGTGGTGGGTGCACGGGGGCGTGCTGTCGGCCGAGCCGATCAGCAACGCGGACACGGTCTTCGGGGTTGATGGCGCCGACGGATGGATCATCCCGGGACTGGTCGACGCGCACTGTCATGTCGGGCTCGGACCCGGTGGGCCGACGACCGTCGAGGAGGCCGTCGAACAGGCCGAGACCGAACGCGACGCCGGCGCGCTGTTGCTGCGTGACGCCGGCTCGCCGGTGGACACCCGTAGCTTCGACGACCGCGACGACCTGCCGCGCATCATCCGGGCCGGCAAGCACCTGGCCCGACCGAAACGCTATATGCCCGGTCTGCCGATCGATATCGAGGATGAATCGCAGTTACCTGCCTACGTCGCCGAGCAGGCCCGCTGGGGCGACGGCTGGGTCAAGCTGGTCGGGGACTGGATAGACCGCGGCGGCGGGGATCTGGCCCCGCTGTGGTCCGACGACGTGCTGGTCGAGGCGATCGCCGCCGCCCACGCCGAGGGTGCCCGGGTCACCGCGCACGTCTTCGGCGAGGAGGCGCTGCCCGGGCTGATCAAGGCGGGCATCGACTGCATCGAACACGGCACCGGTATCACCGAGGACACCATCGAGCTGATGCTGCAGCACGGCACCGCGCTCGTCCCGACGCTGATCAACATCGAGAACTTCCCGGGTATCGCCGACAAGGCGGCCAAGTACCCGACCTACGAAAAGCACATGCGCGATCTCTACGCCTCCTGCCACCAACGGGTGGGGGCCGCGCACGAGGCGGGTGTGCCGATCTTCGCCGGTACCGACGCCGGCGGGATGGTCGCCCACGGCCGCATCGGTGACGAGATCGAGGCGCTGCGCCGGGTCGGGATGACCGCGACAGAGGCACTCGGCGCGGCGTGCTGGGACGCGCGGGCCTGGCTGGGCCGCCCGGCCCTGGCCCACGGTGCGTCGGCAGACCTGCTGTGCTTCGCCGAGGACCCGCGCGAGGTCGGGGTCGCGAACCCGGACCTGGTGATCCTGCGCGGCCAGGTCTGGGGTTAGAGCTTGGCTCCGCCTCCGCGGTTTCAGTCTGGTGCGGCCCGCGTCGATCAGACTGCACTCAGGTAGGGATTTCCGCGTTGTGGGCTACCTGGTCTCAGTACACGTCGCGCACGTAGCGGTGACTCTTGATCAGGTCGTTGACGTAGGCGTGCGCCGCCGCGGCGTCGAGACCGCCGCAGCGGGCGACGATATCGTGCAGCGCGGTATCGACATCCTTGGCCATCCGGTCGGCGTCACCGCACACGTACACGTACGCACCGTCGGTCAGCCAGCGGTAGAACTCCTCGGCGTTCTCCTGCATCCGTTGCTGCACATAGACTTTGGCCTCTTGATCGCGTGAGAACGCCAGATCCAGCCGGCTCAGGACACCAGCGTCGGCGAACTGCTGCAGCTCCTCGCCGTAGAGAAAATCGGTGTCGCGGCGACGGTCGCCGAAGAACAGCCACGCCGGCCCGCCGGCGTTGGTCGCGCGACGCTCCTGCAGGAAGGCGCGAAACGGTGCGATGCCGGTGCCCGGGCCGATCATGATGATCGGGACGTCGCCGGCAGGCAGCCGGAAGTGGGTGTTGGGACGCAGGTGCACCAGGACGTCCTGGCAACGATCCGCCAGGAACGTCGACGCCACCCCGCCGTGGGCGCGGCCGTCGAGGTCGTAGCGAACGCTGGCCACCGTCAGGTGCACCGTGTCGGGATGTTCCAGTGGGCTGGAGGCGATCGAGTAGTCGCGGAACTGCAGGGGACGCAGGGTGTCGAGCACCTCGTCGACGTTCAGGTCGGCCAGCGTGACGATATCGAGGACATCCTTGCCGTACAGCCACGAGTTCTCGGTTCCGCCGTGGGTGTCGCCGGACTGCAGGGCCGCCGTCACCTCGGCATCGGTGGTGCGGGTGGCGGCCAGTTTCAGCAGCGCCCGTGATGGCGTGCGGATCTCGAAGTGTTCGGTCAACAGCGTGCCGAGCGGCTGCTCGTGTCCGCTGACGGGATGGTCGGCCCCGACGCCGAACGCGGTCAGCAGCGCCTGGACCAAAGCGGGGTCGTTGGTGGCGTGCACGGCAAGGGAATCGCCGGCCTGGTAGGTGATCCCGGTCCCGGACAGGTCGACCTCGTAGTGGCGGACCTCCTTGTCCGACGCCGTCGAGTTGAGCCACCGGTTGACCGCGAGACGGGCGCGTACCGGGACGTTGCGCTCGCGCGGTTCGCCGCGTTCGGGCGCCGAGACCACCGGCTGTGGTGCCGTCCCACCCTGTTGGGCGGCCATCACCTTGATGATGTCGGCGGTCCACGCCTTGGCGGGCTCTTCGTAGAAGCCGTCGACGTCGACGCGGTCGACCATGCGTTGGGCGCCGAGGGCCTCCAGTCGTTCGTCGAGCAGCTTGCCGGCGTTGCAGAAGAACTCATAGGAGCTGTCACCGAGCGCCAGCACCGAGAAGTGCAGATGCTCCAGCCGGTCGGTGTCGGCGCTGATGGCCTCCCAGAACAGGGTGGCCGAGTCGGGGAACTCGCCTTCGCCGAACGTCGAGACCACCGCGACGAAATGGGTGGCGTCCTGCAGTTGGCCGAGTTCGACCTGGTTGAGCTCCACGGCTTCGACCTCGATGCCGATCTCGGCGACCGATTCGGCGAAGGTCATGGCGGCGTCCTCGGCGTTACCCATATCGGTGCCGAACGCGACGATCAACGAGATATCAGCTTGGCCGGACAACGAGTCCCCTTCGGTCGTGCGTGGGACGGCTGTCCGACGCTCAAATTAGGGTGACCTTACTTGTTTGGCCGCCGATTGTGCGAGCCACCCCGGTCAGGGTTGGCTGAAACCCCAGTCGAGGAGGCTGATCGCCTGGCCGTACAGATCACCCGAGCCGTACATCTGTACCACCACCAGCCTGCGGTCGCCGCGCTGGGCGGCGCCGACGTAGGTTTTGCGGGCCAGGTTGGTGAAACCCGTCTTGCCGCCCAGATCACCGGGGTAGCGGCTGAGCAACTCGTTCTGATTGGTCAGGGTGCGCCCGGGAAATCCCGCGCTTTTGGCACCCATGATCTGGGCGATCAGCGGATAGCGCAGCGCGGCCCGGAACATGACGGCCAGGTCATGGGGTGTGGTGACCGACTCCCAGCCCGGGCCGTCCAGCCCCGAGGGTGAGGACGCTCGGGTGTTGCGGGCACCGACACTGGCGGCCTTGCGGTTCATGGCAGCGACCGCATTGCGCTGGCCACCCAGCATGTCGGCAAGCATGTTCGCCGAGTCGTTGCCCGACACCATGAGCAGGGCGCTGAGCAATTGGGACACGGTGTAGGGCTGTCCGGGAGTGAGTCCCACACACGAGCATTCGACCTTGGTGTGCGAGGTGTTGGCTCTGGCGAAATTGTCCGGCCGCAGGTTGTCGAGCACCGTCATGGCCAACAACACCTTGATGGTGCTCGCCGGGGCGTAGGAACCGTAGGGGTCGTTGGCGGCCAGGACCCGACCGGTATCCAGATCGGCCAGCAGGTAGGCCTTGGCCGGACCGTTGGTGAACGTCTGGGCGCCAACGGGTTCTACGGCGGGCGCGGCGTGGGCGGGCGCCGCGATGACCGTGCTGAGGGCGAGCGCGGTCGCCGCGAGCAGATGCCGCACCCGCGTGAGCGTACGGTCGGCAGGACTCGAACCGGTCTCCGTCCGGTCTCGACTGCGCCGCCGGTGCGGACCTACAGGGCGCCGACGCTGACTGCCCGGTTCTGGGCGAAGCCCCAGTCCAGCAGCGCCGATGCCTGATCCCAATAGGTCGGACCGCCCTCACGGACAAGGCCGAACATCATCGCCACCACCAGGCGGCGGCCGTCCCGCTGGGCTGCGCCGACGAAGGTCTTCCGCGCCATATCGGTGAACCCGGTCTTGCCGCCGAGCATGCCGGGGTAGCGGCTCAAGAGCTCGTTCTGATTGACCAGAACCCGTTCACCGGTGCGACCGGGAAAAACGGCTGTCGGCTGCGCGGTGATCGCCGCGAACGCGGGATTGGCCATCGCGGCCCGGAAGATGACCGCCAGGTCGTGCGGCGAGGACCAGATGTCGATACCGGGGCCGTCCAGGCCCGAAGGGGAGCCCGCGGTGGTGGCGCGCGCGCCGATCGCCGCGGCCTTGGCGTTCATCTTCGCCAGTGCCGCCGGCCTGCCGCCCAACATCGTCGCCAGGGTGTTTGCTGCATCGTTGCCCGACTCCAGCAGCAGGCCCTCCAGCAGCTGACGCACGGTATAGGTCACCCCGGGTGCCACGCCCGCGCAGTTGCACTCCACCTCGGTGTCGGCCTGGTCGGCGACCACCGTCGCATCCAGCGGCAGTTCGTCGAGTGCGACCAGGGCCAGCAACACCTTGATCGTGCTCGCCGGTGGGTGCCGGGCGTACTCGTCCCTGGCCGCCAGCACCGCACCCGAATCCAGATCGGCGACCACCCATGCCTGTGCAGGTCCGTCGGGTATCGGCAGTGATCCGACGGGCTGGTTCACCCCGATGTCGGCATTCGCCGAACCGGTCCCGATGCTCACCAGAAACAGGGCCGACACGACACCGGCGACAAGCCTTCGCATGGCTTGTGACCCTAACTACCTTTCGCACCCAGAGGTTTGGAAGGTGCCCTGACCGGTAACGTAAGACCAGCGCGAACCAGAGTGGCCATCGACCATCGAGGGGGACGAAAACAATGTGCGGCATCGCCGGCGAGGTTGCTCGCGGCCGGTCGGCAGATCTCGGAGCCATTGCCCGAATGGCGGAAACCATGGTGCCGCGGGGCCCCGATAGCGGAGGTTTCTGGTCCCAGGGCGGTATCGCCTTCGGACACCGCAGACTGGCGATCATCGACCTGTCCAGTCATGGCCAACAGCCGATGCACGACCCCGAACTCGGCCTGACGGTCGCCTTCAACGGTTGCATCTACAACTACCCGCAGTTGCGTCAGGAGCTGTTGGGGAAGGGTTACCGATTCTTCTCCCACAGCGACACCGAAGTGGTCCTCAAGGGCTACCGCGAGTGGGGCGAGAACGTGGTCGACCACCTGTACGGCATGTTCGCCTTCGCCGTCACCGAGGTCGACAGCGGTCGGGTGCTCTTGGCCCGCGACCGGCTCGGGATCAAACCGCTGTACTACACCGATACCCCCGACGCCTTGCGGTTCGCATCGTCGTTGCCGGCCCTGATCGCCGCGGGTGGAGTCGACACCTCGATCGATCCCGTTGCGCTGCACCACTATTTGAGTTTCCACTCGGTGGTGCCTGCACCGCACACCATCGTGGCCGGTGTCAAGAAGTTGCCGCCGGGCACCGTCATGCGGATCGAACCGGACGGCAAGCGGACCCAGCGCACCTACTGGGAGCCCGTCTTCGAGCGATCGGCCGAGCGATCGGGATGGTCGGACACCGAGTGGGAAGAGGCCATCCTGGCCTCACTGCGGACCGCTGTCGAGCGTCGGCTGGTCGCCGATGTGCCGGTGGGCTGCCTGCTGTCCGGCGGACTGGACTCCAGCCTGATCGTCGGGCTGTTGGCCGAGGCAGGCCAGCACGGGCTGGCGACCTTCTCGATCGGTTTCGAGGCGGCCGGCGGTGAGGAGGGCGATGAGTTCAAGTACTCCGACATCATCGCCCGCCACTACGGCACCGACCACCACCAGATCCGCATCGACTCCGCCCGCATGCTGCCCGCGCTGTCGGGAACCATCGCGGCGATGAGCGAGCCGATGATGAGCCACGACTGTGTGGCCTTCTATCTGCTCTCCCAAGAGGTCAGCAAGCATGTCAAGGTCGTGCAGTCCGGGCAGGGCGCCGACGAGATCTTCGCCGGCTACCACTGGTACCCGCCGATGGCCCATGCTCCCGACGGTGATCCCGGCGCGGCGTTGGCCAGCTATCGGAAGGCGTTCTTCGACCGCGACCACAACGCGCTGAACGCCCTGCTGCAACCGAGCTGGCGCCTCGACGCCGATATCGCCGGTGACTACGTGCGGAGTCATTTCGCCCACCCGGGTGCGGCGACGGCGACCGACCGCGCGCTGCGCCTGGACACCACGGTGATGCTGGTGGACGACCCGGTCAAGCGGGTGGACAACATGACCATGGCATGGGGGCTGGAGGGGCGGGTGCCCTTCCTCGACCACGAACTGGTCGAACTCGCCGCGACCTGCCCGCCGCACCTCAAGACCGCCCACGAGGGCAAGGGTGTGCTCAAGGAGGCGGCCCGCAAGGTCATCCCGCACGAGGTGATCGACCGGCCCAAGGGGTATTTCCCGGTGCCGGCGCTCAAGCATCTCTCCGGGCCCTACCTGGGCCTGGTGCGTGATGCGCTGCACAGCGACGGTGCCAGATCCCGCGGGCTGTTCGAGACGGCCGAAGTGGACCGACTGCTGGCCGATCCGAACGGTTACCACACCCCGCTTCGGGGTAATCCCCTCTGGCAGCTAGGGCTGCTGGAACTCTGGCTGGCGCACCACGTGGATGGGGTAATGACGAGATGACCCTGGAGAAGGCGACTCCAGAGGGCGAGGCATCGGCGAAAGAGGTCGTCCAGGACCTCGGTTGGGGCCGGCTGGTCTTCGGGCAGACCTTCGACGATCCGGGTGAGCTGGGCACCGCGCTGCGCGCCGAGGCGAGCGGCCGTCGCGATATTGGTATGTACCTCGAGGCGCCGCACGTATTCGTGGCACTCAACCCGCAAGAGTTCTTCATCGACCCGAGCTTCACCTATCGGCTGGACCTCACGACCCCGCTGGCCTACCGGCCGGCTGACCTCCCCGGTGTGACCGTGCGGCCGGTGCAGTCCATGGCCGACTGTGCCGCCATCAACGAGATCTATCTGCAGTGCCGGATGGTTCCCGCCGACGTCGACCTGATGTGGCACAACAGCCAGTCAGAAGAGCACATGATCTATCTGGTCGCGGTCGACGACCAGAGCGGATCGGTGGTGGGCACCGTCACCGGTATCGATCACGCTCAACTGTTCGACGACCCGGAGAACGGTTCCAGCCTGTGGTGCCTGGCCGTCAGCCCGACGCTGTGTCGGCCCGGTGCCGGCGGGCTGCTGGTGCGCTCGCTGGTGGAGGAGTTCATCGCCCGCGGACGCGCCCAGATGGACCTTTCGGTACTGCACGACAACGAAGGGGCCATCGCCCTCTACGAGCGGATGGGCTTCCAGCGGGTCCCCGAACTCGGCGTCAAACGCAAGAACGCGATCAATGAAAAGCTCTTCGCGCCGGCGCAACCCGAGGAAGAGCTCGATCAACTCAATCCGTACGCGCGCATCATCGCCGACGAGGCGATCCTGCGCGGTATCGCCGTTCAGGTGCTCGATGCCCAGGGCGGCTACCTGCAGCTGACACACGGGGGCACCACCGTCACCACTCGGGAGTCGCTGTCGGAGCTGACCAATGCGGTGGCGATGAGTAGGTGTGACGACAAACGCATCGCGCGCAAGGTGGTCGGCGAGGCGGGAATCGTTGTGCCACAGGGTGTCACGGCCACCTTCGGAGAAGAGGACCATCGATTCCTCGCCAAGGTCGGCTCGGTGGTGGTGAAGCCGGCCCGCGGCGAACAGGGTGCCGGTATCACCGTCGGCGTGACCCGCCACGACGAGCTGGATCGCGCGCTGCAGTTGGCCAGCAAGCACTGCCCCGATGTGTTGATCGAGGAACGTTGTGCCGGAGAAGATCTGCGCATCGTGGTGATCAACGGCAAGGTCATCGCGGCGGCGGTCCGCCGCCCGCCGGAGATCATCGGCACCGGTAAGCACACCGTGCGGTCGCTCATCGAGGCGCAGAGCCGTCGCCGGTCGGCGGCCACCCAGGGGGAGTCGCGCATCCCGCTGGACTCGGTGACCGAGGACACCGTGCGCGAAGCCGGCTGGGAGATGGACGATGTCCTGCCCGCCAACGAGCGGCTGGTCGTGCGGCGCACCGCCAACCTGCACACCGGCGGGACCATCGTCGACGTCACCGATGACCTGAACCCGCTGCTGGCCAAGGTGGCGGTCGACGCCGCCGATGCCATCGGCCTCCCGGTGACCGGCATCGATCTGATGGTGCCGGCGGTCGACGGCGAGGAATACGTGTTCATCGAGGCCAATGAGCGTCCCGGTCTGGCCAACCACGAGCCGCGCCCGACGGCGCAGGCCTTCGTGGATCTACTCTTTCCCCGGACCGCGGCGACACCCTGGGCGTGGCAGCCCGATCCTGTCGACCAGGGTTAGTGGTCCCACGGGGACGCTTCGGTTGATCGGGCGTCCCGTAATCAATGCTTGAGAAGGAGGCATGGTGTCCGAACGTGCGGTGATGCCGGAAGAGACCCGGGCGTGGATGATCGACACGCTGTTGGGTCTGCTGCAGACGCCGAGTCCGTCGGGTCGCACCGACGCGGTCATGCAGCTGATCGGCGACACGCTGAACGAGATCGGCGTGCCGTTCACCCTGACCCGCCGGGGCGCGTTGACCGCGGTGCTACCCGGTGAATCCAGCACCACCGATCGTGCAGTGGTCGTGCACGCTGACACCATCGGCTGCATGGTGCGCGATCTGAAGGACAACGGGCGCCTGGAGCTGATTCCGGTGGGCACATTCTCGGCCCGTTTTGCCACCGGCGCCCGGGTGCGGATCTTCACCGACGACGCCGACGAGTTCTTCACCGGAACGGTGATGCCGCTCAAGGCTTCCGGGCACGCGTTCGGTGACGAGATCGACACCCAGCCCACCGAATGGGAACACGTCGAGGTGCGCATCGATCGCAAGGTGACCAACCGGGCCGAGCTGGAACGGCTCGGGTTTCGGGTCGGCGACTTCGTCGCACTGATCGCCGCCCCGGAGCTGACCTCGGACGGCTACATCGTCTCCCGGCATCTGGACGGTAAGGCCGGGGTCGCGGTGGCACTCGCGCTCGCCAAGACCGTCGCCGAGCAGAAGATCGTGTTGCCGCACACGACGACGATCATGGTCACCATCACCGAAGAGGTCGGTCACGGCGCCAGCCACGGTCTGGATCCCGACGTCGCCGAGCTGGTGTCGGTCGACAACGCGGTATGCGCCCCCGGACAGCATTCGATCGAGGACGGCGTGACCATCCCGATGGCCGATCTGCACGGACCGTTCGACTACCACCTGACCCGCAAGCTGTGCCGGCTGGCCGAGGAACGGCAGATACCGCATGCGCGCGACGTCTTCCGCTACTACCGCTCCGATGCGGCGGCGGCCATCGAGGCCGGTGCCAACACCCGCGCCGCGTTGGTCGGGTTCGGCCTGGACGGCAGCCACGGCTGGGAGCGCACCCATATCGATTCCCTCGAAGGGGTCTACAACCTGCTGTTCGCCTGGTTGCAGACGCCGCTGACGTTCGCGAAATGGGATGCCAAACCATCCGGCCAACTGCGCGACTTCCCGTCGTCGAAGCAGCCGGCACCCACCGAACAGTGGGTGCCGCTGTCCCGTGGTGACCATGCCGAGCCGGGCGAATGGTCGGGGGAGCACTGGCCACCCGCCGAAGGACCCGCCGGCCAGCAGTGATGAGTGGTTCAATCGAGTCGTGCTGAGCATCGAAGAGATCTCCGACCGTCTCGAAATACAGCAACTGCTCATCGCCTACTCCACCGCGATCGACTCGCGGCGGTTCGATGACCTCGACCAGGTGTTCACCACCGACGCCTATATCGACTACCGGGCCATGGGTGGTGTCGACGGTCGTTACCCAGAGGTCAAGGCGTGGTTGTCGGAAGTACTACCCAACTTTCCGGCGTACGCGCACATGCTGGGCAACGTCGACGTGCGGATCACCGGCGACACCGCGACATCGCGCACGCTGTGCTTCAACCCGATGGTGCTCGGAGGGGACGGGCAGGTTCTCTTCTGCGGGCTCTGGTACGACGACGAATTCGTCCGTACCGCCGAGGGCTGGCGGATGACCAAGCGCGTCGAGGAGAAGTGTTTCGACCGGGTCGTCTGAGTCGGCTCCGCCACCGGGTCGTCTGAATTTGGGCGGGCCATGGCTGCTCTGGCAGAATGGTCCGCTGTCCGTTCGCGACCCGTTAGATGCGCCGCGCGGCGGTCACACACGTAAGGCAAAACCGGATCCCGGCATCCCGCCGGAGATCGCCGAATTGCAGCGTGGCAATGCACAGGAGTGATTCATGGCTGTCAAAATCAAGCTCACCCGTATGGGCAAGATCCGCAACCCCCAGTACCGCATCTCCGTCGCCGACGCGCGTAACCGCCGCGACGGCCGCTCCATCGAGGTCATCGGCCGTTACCACCCGAAGGAAGAGCCGAGCCTGATCGAGATCGACTCGGAGCGTGCACAGTACTGGCTGGGCGTCGGCGCGCAGCCGACCGAGCCCGTCCTCGCGCTGCTGAAGATCACCGGTGACTGGCAGAAGTTCAAGGGCCTGCCGGGCGCCGAGGGCACCCTGAAGGTCAAGGAGCCCAAGCCCTCCAAGCTCGATCTGTTCAACGCCGCACTGGCCGCCGCCGATGACGCGCCGACCGGTCAGGCCGTGACCCAGAAGAAGAAGAAGGCCCCCAAGGCCGACGACGCTGCTGAGGCTCCCGCCGAAGAGGCCGCGGCCGAAGCTCCCGCCGCCGAATGAGTTCCGTCGTCGTCGACGCCGTAGAGCACCTGGTGCGCGGGATCGTCGACAATCCCGACGATGTCCGGGTGGACATGGTCACCAACCGTCGTGGTCGCACGGTCGAGGTGCATGTGCACCCCGACGATCTGGGCAAGGTCATCGGCCGCGGCGGGCGCACCGCCACTGCGCTGCGGACCCTGGTCGCCGGGATCGGCGGGCGCGGGATCCGTGTCGACGTGGTGGACACCGACCAATAGCGTCATGGAGCTGGTCATCGGGCGGGTCGCCAAGGCACACGGTGTCACCGGCGAGGTCGTCGTGGAGATCCGTACCGACGATCCGGCCCAGCGGTTCGTCCCTGGTGCGCAGTTGCGTGGTCGCGCGGCCCGGGGCGGTCCGGAACGAAGTTTCGTCATAGAGACGGTGCGAGAGCACGCCGGTCGACTGCTGATGCGGTTGACCGGCGTCTCCGACCGCAACGCGGCCGATGCGCTGCGCGGCACGCTGTTCCTCGTCGACACCGAGGCGCTGCCACCCATCGACGATCCCGACGAGTTCTACGATCACCAGCTCGAAGGGCTGGCCGTGCGCACCGTCGACGGCACGGTGATCGGCACCGTCGCCGAGGTGTTGCACACCGCGGCCGGGGAGCTGTTGTCGATCAAAACTCCGGAGGGTCGTGAGGTGCTGGTCCCGTTCGTCAGTGCCATCGTCACCGCCGTGTCGCTGGCCGACGGCACCGTGGATGTCGATCCGCCCGACGGCCTGCTCGATATGGATTGATATGCGGCTGGACGTCATCACGATCTTTCCCGCCTATCTCAACCCGCTACATGAAGCCCTGCCGGGCAAGGCAATACAGGCCGGCATCGTCGAGCTGGCGGTGCACGACCTGCGACGCTGGACCCACGATGTGCACAGGTCGGTCGACGATTCACCGTATGGCGGCGGTCCCGGCATGGTGATGAAGGCACCGGTGTGGGGCGCGGCGCTCGACGAGATCTGCACGCCCGAAACGCTTTTGGTGGTGCCCACCCCGGCCGGTCGGCCGTTCACACAGAGCACCGCGCAACGCTGGAGCGCCGAGCAACACCTGGTGTTCGCGTGCGGACGCTACGAGGGAATCGACCAGCGTGTGGCCGACGATGCCGCTCGGCGGATGCGGGTCGAAGAGGTGTCGATCGGTGACTACGTGCTCGCCGGCGGCGAATCGGCCGCACTGGTGATGATCGAGGCCGTGGTTCGGTTGATTCCGGAAGTACTCGGCAATCCCGAGTCGCATCAACAGGATTCGCATTCTGACGGACTGCTCGAGGGGCCCAGCTACACCCGGCCGCCGGTCTGGCGTGACCTGGAGGTTCCACCGGTGTTGCTGTCCGGCGACCATGCGAAGATCGCGGCCTGGCGCCACGACCAGTCGTTGCAACGCACCAGGGAACGCCGGCCCGACCTTCTCGGCTGACCCGCCGCCGACGGCGAGCCGCCGTGAGTGATGTCCGGCCACCTAGGGGCGCAACGAAACTCGCTTCTCACCTGTTTCGTCGTTGCCGACCGATGGGCGGGAAGCGCACTCTGAGAAAGCTGAGAGATCTCTCAACAAAGGTTAGGCATACCTATTGTGTTCTCCGTACAGTGCAGCTAACGTTCCGACGCGTCTAGCTGACACCGCTGTCAAAAAAGGAGAATTCGTGCCAATGTCTCTACCTGCCGACTCATCGGAGCGCAGTTTCGGCTCCCCGAAATTTTCGGCTTCGGCTCCCCGTCCTGGCAAACTTCTTGCAGCCGGTGTTGCGATGGCGACCGCAGGCGCCCTCGTCGCTGCCCCGGTGGCGACGGCTCCGGCAGCGCTTGCGGCCAGCACCCAGGCCCGTCACCAGGCCGTCGAACTGGCGGCCTTCGAGAACCCGTTCGTGGTGCTGCAGAACGCATTACAGACCACCGGCAACAACCTGAACACCCTCGGCGGCAATATCAACACCCAGTGGACGACGCTCGGTGCGACCCTGGGCACGCCGGCGGTCCAGGCCGAACTCGCCGACACCGTCCGCAACGTCTTCAATCCCGGCCGCACCATCGGCGCGACCATCGCGGCTCCCGGGAGGTACGGCCCGCGCATTCTCGAGGGCGTCAGTGACCTCGGCACCGCGGCATTCAACGCGCTGGCAGCGCTGGTGGTCAGTCGCCCGTCCTTCGACACCGCGGGTCGGCCGATCCTGGATCCGGAGACCGGTGAGCAGGTGATCCGCCCGGCGGTGCTGCCGCTGGTCGCGGGCCTGCTGGCGCAGGGCAAGGTCGTCGAGGCCTTCGGCGAGCTCAACTACTGGTTCCTGGTGGACGGGTTGGTCTACGGCCGTGCCGCCTCGCTGGACCTGCTGCGCATCCCGGGCGACTTCCTCGATGATCTGGGGCTGGGCGCGCTCGGTCGGATTCTCGGTACGTCATGGATGACCACGGTCAGACCCGATGGCGAACTCGACGGCCCCGGCCTGTTGTCGCGCGGTGTGATCGGCAACTTCGGTAGGGCCATGCTGGCGCCCGCGGTGACGGCGACGTTCCAGACCGTCGAAATCATCCAGGCCACGATGTCGGCCGTGCTGAGCGGCAACCTGGTGGACGCGGTCAGCCAGTTGGTCAATGCGCCGGTCAAGATCATCAGTGCCTTCGTCAACGGCTACGTGCCGGGCTTCCTCGGCGGCGACGATCCCATCTGGGAGCCGGGCAGCGGTCAGACCTTCCCCGGTCTGCTCTCCCCCCAGGGCACCTTCGACTTCTTCTTCGCGCAGCTGCCGCAACAGATTGCCCGTGCCCTCAACTTCCCCCGGCCCGAACCGGCGCCCGAGGCGGCGGCCGAGCTTGAATCCGATCCGTCCGCCGCGCTGGTGCTGCAGACGGGCGCGCGTTCCGTCGAGGCCGCGGGCGGCACGTCCGAATCCGACGAGGATGTGGCGGATCCCGTTGTCGGTGAACCGGTTTCCGAGGAGTCGACCGTCGTCGACGAGGTTGCCGACAGCGTCGAGCTCGTCGACGAGGTGACCGAGCTGACCGATGGCGACGCTGCCGACACCGACGCTGCCGCGGATGCCGGCGAGCTGGCCGACGGCCTGAAGGATGACGAGGATTCCCAGGGTTCCAAGGATGACCTGTTGAACGACTTCAAGAACGACCTGAAGAACGAGAAGGACGCCAAGGATTCCGACGAGTCCACGGAGTCCGCGGGCGCCAAGGAGTCCAAGGACTCGACCGGTGCCAAGGATTCCAACGAGTCCGCCGGAGCCAAGGATTCCAGCGACACCGATCGCGGCGACAACAAGCCGAGCGGATCCGGATCCGACAGCGGAGAGTGATCTCGACCGCACCGAGATGAGGGCCGTGTCCGTGGGGGTGACCGACAGGTCATCCCCACGGCGCGTTTCACCCCTAGAGGTGCCCGCCGGGGAAGATCGTGCGGACGGCATCGGTGATGGTCTCGCGCGCGGCGTCGTCACCGGTGGCCTGCATGGAACTGATGGCCATCACGAAACGGCGATCCGGGCCGATGACACCGGTGGACAGGTGCATCCAGTCGGCGCCGACACAGCACATCCAGCCCTGCTTGACCGCGACCGGCTCGCCGGGAATTCCCTCCGGAATGCCGAAGCGCTGCGGATAGACACCGCCGGGCACCATACCGTCGGGTGCGGTCGGGGTGGACTGCGACAGGTTGGCCATGATGATGCTCGCCCGCTCCGGCGGTAGCCCGCCCGTGCCGGCGAGCAGCTCGTCGTAATAGCGGACCAGGTCGGTCACCGTGCTGGTCGTGTTGAACCACCGCCCGTTGCCCGGCGCACTGGTGGTCGTCAGGCCGTATCGCGCGACGACCCGATCGATGATGTCGCTGCCCCCGCTGCGGTTCCAGAACACCTCGGCGGCACTGTCATCGGAGGATCGCAGCATCACGTCGAGCATCACCCGGTCCTGGGGGCTGAGTTCGGCCCGCCCCTCGGACTCCTGCAGAAGCAGATCGTCGGCGATGAACAGCTTCACCACCGAGGCGATCGCGACGGTGCCCGGAGCGCCATTGGTGACGATCTGGCCGGTGTCGCGGTCCAGGATGGCGACCGTCAGGTCCGCTCCCGCCGCGGCGGCATCCGCACTGGCCTTGTTGACCCGGGCCTGCAGCCCGTCGAAGGTCGCCGCCGGCTGATCCGGTGGCGCCTGGGGGAGCGGTGCCGCCGTCGCCAACGGGGCGACCACGGTGAGTTGCGGCGCCTCGGGGGATACCGCGGGTGCCCCGTATCCCTTGGCCTCACACCCGGCGACCAGAACCGTCGTACACGCCGCCGCCAAGGCCAGATGGAAGGCGGTCGCCGGCCGCGGCATGGAGTCCTCCAGATGCTCGAAGGGGCGGGTGATGCCTGCCACGATGGCTCGGTGCACGTCATCTACCCCGGTCGCCAGTAGCCTAATCACCGCCGATGGGTGCCGCAGCCCGGGCCGACCGATGCGCGATTTCGCCTGTCGCGCCTCGTCTGGCACAATTGAGCAGTTGCCTGCGCAGGGTCAGTCCCTGCTGCCCGGCACATCCAGTCAGATCCGCCCGAATACGTCGGCTCGGTTGCGCGAACGTTGCGCCGCCCGCGAAGAGCCGCTCACAGCAAGGAAGAGTCACCGATGAACACGCTTGACTTCGTCGACCAGGCGTCGCTGCGCGACGACATCCCGGTATTCGGCCCCGGCGACACCGTCAACGTGCACGTCAAGGTCATCGAGGGTTCCAAGGAACGTATCCAGGTCTTCAAAGGTGTCGTGATCCGGCGCCAGGGCGGCGGCGCCCGCGAGACCTTCACCGTGCGCAAGGAAAGCTACGGCGTCGGTGTCGAGCGGACCTTCCCGGTGCACTCGCCCAACATCGACCACATCGACGTCGCCACCCGCGGTGACGTGCGTCGCGCCAAGCTGTACTACCTGCGCGAGCTGCGCGGCAAGAAGGCCAAGATCAAGGAAAAGCGCTGACGCTGACCGGTCCGGTCATGCCGACACGCCCGCCGGTCCGGCTGCTCCCAGCCATGCTGGCTACCCTGATGCCGTGACCGACGACGCCGAGGAAAACGCCGCGCCCGAATCGGGTACCGATACCGACGGCGACGAGGAGCGCAAGCCGAAGAAGAAGGGCGGCGCCCTGCGTGAGGGCGCCATCCTGGTCACCATCGCGCTCGTCCTCTATTACGTGATGCTGACCTTTGTGGCCCGTCCGTATCTGATTCCCTCGGAGTCGATGGAGCCCACGCTGCACGGCTGCCCCGGCTGCGTCGGTGACCGGATCATGGTCGACAAGCTCACCTTCCGGTTTACCGAACCCGAGCCGGGCGATGTCGTGGTCTTCAAGGGCCCGCCGAACTGGAACATCGGCTACAAGTCGATCCGGTCGGACAACACGGCGATCCGCTGGGTGCAGAACGCGCTCTCGTTCATCGGCTTCGTCCCGCCCGACGAGAACGACCTGGTGAAGCGAGTGATCGCGGTCGGCGGACAGACCGTCCAGTGCCGCGCGGCCACCGGTCTCACGGTCGACGGCAAGAAACTCGACGAGCCCTACCTCGACCCCACCACGATGAACGCCGACCCGGCGGTCTACCCGTGCCTGGGCAACGAGTTCGGGCCGGTCACCGTGCCCGAGGGCAAGTTGTGGGTGATGGGTGACAACCGCACCCATTCGGCCGACTCGCGCTCCCGCTGTGCGAACCTGCCACAGGACGCCCAGCGTGGGCTGATCTGCACCGGTGATCCGGAAGCCGGCACCGTTCCGGTCGCCAACGTCATCGGCAAGGCCCGGTTCATCGCCTGGCCGCCGGGCCGGTGGGGCGGCGTGGACAGCGTGAACCCGCAGGTCGACTAGGAGCGGTGCTGTGCCGGCGAGTTGGCCGCCCCGAACCGTGATCCGCAGGTCCGGCCTGCGCACCCTGGAATCGGCGCTCTACCGCAGTGGGCTGGGCCCGGTGGCCGGGGTCGACGAGGTCGGCCGCGGCGCATGCGCCGGTCCGCTGGTGGTGGCAGCCTGCGTCTTGGGGCCGAACAAGTTCAAAAGCCTCGCTGCTCTTGATGATTCGAAAAAGCTCACCGAGGTCGAGCGGGAACGACTGTTCCCGCTGATCCGTCGGTACGCGCTGGCCTACCACGTGGTGTTCATACCGTCGGTCGAGGTCGACCGCCGCGGGGTGCACCACGCCAACATCGAGGGCATGCGGCGAGCGGTGGCCGGGCTGCCGCTGCGCCCGGGCTACGTGCTCTCCGACGGCTTCCGGGTCCCCGGTTTGCCGATGCCGTCCCTGCCGGTCATCGGCGGCGATGCGGCGGCCGCGTGCATCGCCGCGGCCAGCGTGCTGGCCAAGGTCAGCCGGGACAGGCTGATGGTCGCGATGGATCGCGAACATCCCGGCTACGGCTTCGCCGAACACAAGGGCTACAGCACACCGGTGCACACCGCCGCACTGGAGACGCTCGGGCCGTGTGCCGAACACCGGTACTCGTTTGCGAACGTCCGGCGGGTCGCGGGCCCGGGTGCCACGGTGCGCAGCTTTGATGGTGGCGCCGGGTGGGGAATGATGGATGCCAACCTAGACGAAGGACAGCAGAGCAGATGAGTGCCGAGGATCTCGAAAAGTACGAAACCGAGATGGAGCTCTCGCTGTACCGCGAGTACAAGGACATCGTCGGGCAGTTCAGCTACGTGGTGGAGACCGAACGACGGTTCTACCTGGCCAACAGCGTCGAGATGGTGCCCCGCAACGCCGACGGTGAGGTCTACTTCGAGCTGCGCCTTGCCGACGCGTGGGTGTGGGACATGTATCGCCCGGCGCGCTTCGTCAAGCAGGTCCGGGTCATCACGTTCAAAGACGTCAACATCGAAGAGGTCGAGAAGCCCGAGCTGCGCCTGCCCGACTGACGTCCGGGAATATGCGCCGGGCCGCTCGGGTATGTACTCGGCATGGACAAAGCAGCCATCGACGCGATGAACCAGGCCGTCATCGAGGAGTTCCGCACCACCGGCGGCACGGCGGGCGGGGTTTTCACCGGTAAGCCGTTGATCCTCCTGCACCACATCGGTGCGAAATCGGGAACCGAGCGCATCGCGCCGCTGGTACCTCTCGTCGACGACGGCAAGGTCTACATCTTCGCCAGTAAGGGCGGTGCCGACACCAACCCCGACTGGTACCGAAACCTGGTCGCTCACCCGCAGGTCACGGTCGAACGCGGCACCGAGACCTACCAGGCTTCGGCCCGCGTCCTCGACGGTGCCGAACGCGACGAGGTGTACGCCAAACAGGTTGCGCAGCAGCCGCAGTTCGGGGAGTACCAGCGCAAGACCGACCGGGTGATCCCGGTGGTGGAGCTGGTGCGGTCCTAACCGCGCAGATGCGCGTCGAAGAAGCTGAACACTCGCTTCCACGCGTCCTCGGCGACGGCCTCGTTGTAGCCGAAGCCGGTCACCCGCAACAGCGCCTGGGCGGGCAGTTGATTGGCGAAGCTGTGGCCCGCGTCCGGATAGACCTTGATATCGGCGTCGATCTGCTCGGCGGCCACCGCCTTGTTCAGAGCGGCAGGAGCACCGCGGCCCAGCGGGTCCTTGGCACCGAAGCTCGCCACGATGGGACACGCGCCGCGCAGCGTGTCCGCCAGATTCTTCGGTAGCGGTGTGCCGTAGAACGGAGCTGCCGCGCCGAAGCCCTCGGGCGACAGGATCAGCGCGAACTGCCCGCCCATGCAGAAGCCCGCGATTCCTACGGTGCCGGTGCAGTCGGCACGCTCGACCAGATAACGGCGGGCGGCCAGGATGTCGTCGATGGCCGGTCCCTGCTTGGTCAGCGCTGCCCGCATCACCGCGGTGATGCAGCGGGCGCGGCCGCCACGGGCGTACAGGTTCGGGGTGATGGCCAGGTAACCGGCCGCCGCGACCCGTTCGGAGATGGCCTCCTTGTCGGGACGGTAGCCCAAGGCGTCGTGAACGATCACCACGCCGGGCCACGGTCCGGCACCCGCGGGGGTGCCGACCAGTGCGTCGATGGGCCCCGCGGGGGTTTCCAGGGTGATGGTGCTCATCACCCAAACCTAGAGGCCGTAATGTCGCTTGTCGTGTCCGACTCCGTTGACCTGGCAGCGGAGGTCGTCGTCGCGCTGCAGCGCATGCGTGAGCGTGACGACGTGCCATTGCGCTGTAACAAGGGCCCCATCCGAGCGGCCGTCGCGGCCGCGGTGCACGCGCTGGTCGCCGACGATCTCGGCGCCCGGGTACGGCCGTGGGATCTCTCCGCGTTGCGGCGCGTGGCGGTCGGCCTGGGTCCGGTCGACGGTGCGATCGTGCTCTCCGTCGACGATGGTGTCCTGATCGCCGAGTTACGTCCGGACGGCCGGCGGATCGCCCTGCGCGGTGTCGACGACAGCTGGCGCCTGGTCCGTTTCCTGTCGGCATCCGAACGCCCCGAGGCGGTGCGGCTGCCCTCCGAGAGCTGCCGCGAGATCGCGTTGGATCGCTTCTCCGTCGAGGGTGTCCTGGCGGCGTTGGGCATCGACAAACCCGATGATGTCGAACTGGACGTCGAATCCGCAAAACTCGGCCACGGTGAAACCGAGACCCGCTACCGCTATCTGTTCACCGACCGGGGCCGTTCGGTGCAGGCCGAAGAGGTCACCTGCGAGCTCGACGACGCGCCGCCGAGCTCGCGCCGGGTGCGGGGTGTGCTGATCGACAACGGCCGTGGTGCACTGCTCACCGGCAGCCGGGATCGGGCTGTGCTGATCCAGGGTTGATAGCTTGACCGGATGACTGGCGTGGCGCACGGACCTCTGGCCGGGGTGCGCATCATCGAGATATCGAGTTTCGTGGCGGTGCCGCTGGCGGGTATGACGCTCGCGCAATTGGGTGCGGAGGTGATCCGTGTCGATCCCGTCGGCGGTGCCGCCGATTACCGGCGCTGGCCGGTCACCGATGCCGGTGACAGCATCTACTGGGCCGGGCTGAACAAGGGCAAGCAGTCCGTCGCGGTCGACATGCGCTCCGCCGAAGGCCGGCAGATCATCCGCAGATTGATCGCCGATGCCGGCATCCTCATCACCAACGTCGCTGGGCGGCAATGGCATTCCTATGACGAGTTGGTTTCTCTGCGTCCCGATCTGATCCACGTCGAGATCTCCGGGCGCGCCGACGGAGGAACCGGTGTCGACTACACGGTCAATGCCGCGGTCGGCTTCCCGCTGGTCACCGGGCCCGCCGAGCTGGCTACCCCGGTCAACCACGTACTGCCGGCATGGGATGTGTCCTGCGGGCTCTATACCGCGCTGGCCGTGATGTCGGCGCTGCGGGCACGCGATGCCGGTGCCGGCGGCCAGCGCATCGCGATACCGTTGGAGAATGTCGCGCTCGCCACGGCGGGAAACCTGAGCTTTCTCACCGAGGTGCTGCTCGGGGCAGGTGAACGCCCACGCCTCGGGAACTCCCTGTACGGCCAGTACGGTCAGAACTTCACCAGCAGCGACGGTGTGGTGTTCATGGTGGTCGCGTTGACCGGCAGGCATTTTCGGGATCTCGCCGACGTCACCGGAACCAGCGCGGCGGTCGACGCGCTGGGTACCGCGCTGGGGGCGGATTTCACCGACGAGGGTCAGCGCTATCGGCATCGGGACGCTCTGACCGGTGTGTTCACCCTCTGGTTCACCCAACACAGCGCAGCGGAGATCATCGCCGCCCTGACCCCCACCTCGGTGCTCTGGGAGCGGTACCGCAGCTTCGCCGAGATCGCCGCCGATCCGCGTGTCACCGACAACCCACTGTTCACCCAGGTGGATCAGCCCAGGATCGGCCGGCACCTGGCACCCGGTCTGCCCATCGCCACCGATGGCAGTTATCCACCGGCGGTACCCGCACCGGCGCTCGGCGATCACACGACCCAGGTGCTCTCGGCACTGGGTCTTTCCGACACAGAGATCGAGGCGCTGGCCGGGTCGGGAGTCGTTGCGTGAGCGCATTGTCCGACCTGCTGACCCTGCACGAGACCGGGGCCGACCGGTGGCACGGACCCGGTGCCGGCCCCGACGGCAAACGATCCTTCGGTGGCTTGTTCGCCGCGCAGAGCCTGGCGGCGGCGATCGCGACCGTGCCCGCCGAGAAGCGGATCACCAGCATGCATCTGCAGTTTCTGCGGGGCGGGGAGGCCGGTGACGGCGCGGATTACCGCGTCGAGCGGGTGTATGACGGCAGGACCGCCGCGGCACGTCGGGTCGAATGCCGCCAACACGACCGCCTCCTCAACACGGCGACGGTGTCGTTCTCGACCCCGATGGCCGGGCCCGAGCACGGCACCCATCCGATGCCCACGCATCCGGACGCGCTGGACCCTGACCGGTCACTCGGCCCCTCGCCGTCGGTGCCACTGCACGAATTCGACATCCGGGTCGACGATCGGGGCGACGGAACGGATTTCGTGCGGCGGTTCTGGTGGCGCACCACTGTTCCGTTGCCCGCGGATCCCGTGCTGCACACCCTGGTCGCGGTCTACATCACCGACCTCTACGGGGTCGACCCGATATTCGCAGTACACGGGCACTCGATGAGCGATCGCACCTACCGCGGTGGCACGACCGACACGGCGATGTGGTTCCACCGGCCCGTCTTCGCCGATCAGTGGAATCTGCTGGAATCGCGGTCCCCGGCCGCAGCCCAGGGGCGCGGTGTCGTCACCGCGTCGCTGGTGCGCGCCGACGGTGCCGTTGCCGCCACGATGGTCCAGGAGGGGCTGGCCGCCAACCGCTGACGCAGCAAGCGGATCGCCTGGGCCACCCCGACTCCGACCACCAGCGCGGCCACGACACCCGCCAACCGGTACTCACCGAACAGCGGATAGACCTGAAAATGCGTCAGATAGATGTAGAGCGAGGCATCGGCCAACACCGCGAGCACGCCCGCTGCCGGTATCGGACACCGCAGTGACGGTAGCCAGATCAGCAATGCCAGACCGCCCAGAACCAACGCCTCCCGGCCGGGGTCGGCGAAGTAGCCGTACAGACCGACCGCGGTCACCGCGGTGACCGCGGCGCGTTGCCATACCGCGGTCGCCTTCGACACCGCCCAACCGACGGCGAAGAACCAGAAGGCGGCCATGCTGAACCATGCGGCCTCCCCGGTCACCAGGTAGCGCAGGATGAGCCCGGCGACCAGGAACACCGCGGCACACCCGAACGCGTGCCGCCGTTCGATCCGGTCGACCACCGGTAGCGCCAGCGCCAGCGTCAGCAGCACCAGGATCCAGACGAGTACTTCGATGAACCACAACCGGCCCGCGGTCATGCTGTCGAACGGCCCGAGAATCTTGTTGGCCAGCAACAGATTCGTCCACCCGTAATCATCGCTGAACGACATGGTGACCGCGATCCACATGATGGTCGGTGCGGCGATCCATCCGATCGTGTTGCGGAGCTGGCGGATCCGCTCGGAACGGGGGACGCCGGTCAGGCAGAACCGCCCGAAGTTGTAGCCGGCGACACCCAGCAGGATGTGCGCACCGCCCCACATCTCGAACAGTTCGGCGTGTGACCCGACGATGAGCACGATCGCCACGGCGCGCAACGCCACACTGGTATCCATGGTGGCCGTCCACCGGCGCCGCCGCGGTTGCAACGCTTCCAGCTCGGCCAGCGGCAGCTGTGCCCACTGCCGGGGCAGCCTTCCCAGGGCGCGTTCGATGCGCACCGACATGGACACGTAGCTCAGCGAGTTCCCGCCGAGGTCGACGAAACTGGCCTGCGGGTCGATACGCGCGGGGTCGAGATGCAAGACATCGGCGAAGATGGCGCGCAAGGGGGTGGGCGCGGTGGTCTGCTCACGGTGCAGCGCCTGCACCGCCGGATAGTCGGGTTTGCCCGAGGTCAGCATGGGCAACTGCTCGACGGCGACGACGTCGAGCGACCCGGCGGGCAGACCCGTGATCTCGGTGATCGCGCTCCGCGCCGCCGATGCCGGTGCGGTGGTCGCGACGACCAACACCTCGCCGACGGTGGCGCACAGTGCGGGGAGCTCGCGCTCGCGTAATGTCGATTCGACCCGCTGGAGGTCGATGCGCAGGCCGAACAGTTTGGCAATGCGATTGGCCCTACCCACGACCTCGAACAGACCGTCGGGGCCGACTCGCGCCAGGTCTCCGGTGCGCAATTCGGTGACGACACGGCCGGTGGCGAGGTCCGCGCGATCGTGGGCGTAACCCATCATCACATTGGGCCCGGTGTAGACGAGCTCGCCGACGCGATCTTCGTCATCGCCGGGCAGGTCTCCGACGATGCGCAGATGTCCGCCTGGAATCGCGCGCCCGATCGCCTCGGGACGCTCCACGGCGAATTCGGGTGGCAGATAGGCCATCCGAGCGGTGGCCTCCGTCGCGCCGTACATGACGAACAGTTGCCAGCCGTCTCGGCGACCGAGTTCGGCGAAGGCACGCACCCGCTGGGGAGCCAGGGCGCCGCCGGCCTGGGTGACGTAGCGCAGGTGCGGCAGATCCATCGAGTCGAACCCGATGCGGTCCAACAGGTCGAAGGTATAGGGCACCCCGGCGAACGTCGTAGCCCGGTGGGCGCGGAACAACTCCCAGAACTGTCCGTCGATCACCGAGAGCTCGGTCAGCAGCAGGGCCGCACCGCGCAGCAGATGACTGTGCACGACCGACAGGCCATAGCAGTAGGACATCGGCAGCGTCGTTGCCGCACAATCGGTATCGCGGATATCGAGGTACTCGGCGATGGAATGCGCATTGGCGACCAGGTTCTCGGTCGACAGCCTGACCAGCTTGGGCGAACCGGTACTGCCCGAGGTGGACATCAACAGCGCCAGATCGGGATGCAGCTCACGCTCTGGCGCCCGGCGGGGGTGTGCACCGCGCGCATCGATGACGATATCGGGACCGTAGATGTCCAGCAGATCGGTGTGGTCTCCACCGGCAGGCACCGGCAGCACGACATGGCCCGCGGCGAGTGCGCCGAGATACCAGGTGAGCGTGTCGATATCGTTGTGGGTCTCCAACAGCACCAGTTTCCGGGGGCTGCCGAGCTCGGTGGCTGCGGCCTCGACGAGACCGGCAAGTGTCAGATAACTCACCGTGGTCTCAGTCGTGTGCACTGCCGGTCGCTCACCGTGCCCGCGCAGATGAGCGATGAGATCTCTCATGACAGCATCAGCGCGCTACCCAGGACGGTGATGCGGACCTTGGTGTCCACCGCCGGCGGGTCGATGCTGTGTTGGCGCACCGTGATCGGGGCGGTCTCGCCGATGTCGACGGTGAGCAGGACGTCGTGACCGAGGAATTCGGTGGCCAGCACCGTGCCGATCCCGGGTTGGGCGTGTGGCCCGGCATCGGCGACCGGGGCGGCGACCAGTTGCTCGGGGCGCAGGAGCACCGTGCCGGTGCGTGCGGCGGGCGCCCCCGACAGCGGTATCCGGCCGAGCGCACAGTCGGCCGCTCCGCCGTGGACCGTCGCCTGCAGAAAAATGCAGTCGCCGAGGAACTCTGCGGTGAAACGGTCGGCCGGGGCGCGATAGACCTGTTGTGGGGTGCCGACTCCGGTGAACCGGCCCGCCCGCATGACGGCGACCTGATCGGCGACCGACAAGGCCTCGCCCTGGTCGTGGGTGACCAGCAGGGTGGTGATCCCTGCGTCGGTGAGGACCGTGGTGACCGCACGCCGGGTGGCGGCACGCAGTCCCGTGTCCAGTGCCGAGAACGGCTCGTCGAGCAGCATCAGGGCGGGCTTGCGTGCCAGCGCACGGGCCAGCGCGACGCGCTGCTGCTGACCACCTGACAGCTCATGGGGGCGACGTTGCGCGAAAGACGGCTCCAGCGAGACGGTCTCGAGTAGCTCGGCCACCCTGGACCGCACCTCGGCGCGGCGGAGCGAGCCGTCCAACCCGTAGGCGATATTCGCTCCGACGGTCAGGTGCGGGAACAATGCGCCGTCCTGCGCGACATAGCCGACCGAACGGCGATGCGGGGCAACACAGGACTGCGCCGAGGCCACGCGGCTGCCGGCGATGTCGATGGTGCCGGAGTCAGGTTTCTCGAATCCGGCGACCAGCCGCAGCAGGGTGGTCTTACCGCACCCGGACGCCCCGACCACGGCCGTGATGCTCCCGGTGGGCAGCGTCAGGTTCACCTGGTCGAGAACCGTTGTGCCGGTGAAGGATTTGCAGAGATCCTGGACGGCCAGCGTATCGGTCATGAGTGCGTCACCTCGCGGAAGAGTGCCACCGTCACCGGGATGGAGAGCGCCACCAGCACGAGGGCGTACGGCGCTGCGGCGGCATAGTCGAGCTCACTGGACAACGACCAGAACCGCATGGCCAGTGTGCGGGTACCGGTGGGCGCGAGCAGCAGGGTCGCGGTCAACTCCGTGGCCACTGCCACGAACACCAGAGCCGCCCCCGCTCCGGCGGCCGGGGCGATCAGCCGCAACGTCACCCGCACGAAACTGCGGGTCGGCGACAGTCCCAGCGACCGTGAGGCCTCCTCAAGCCCCGGCGGAATCTGAGCCAGCCCGGAGCGCAGGCTGACCAGTGCGCGCGGCAGGAACATCAGCACATACGCGCCGAGCACGAGGGATACCGTCTGATACAGCGGGGGAGCGAAGCGGATGGCGACGGTGACCAAGGCCAGGGCGGTGACGATCCCCGGCATGGAGCTGGTGACGAAGTTCGCCCCTTCGACCGCCCGGGACAGTGCGCCGCGATACCGCACTGCGAGCCAGGCGAAGGGGAACGCCGCCAGCGTGGTCAGCACCGCGGCCACGGCCGCCAACACTGCCGTCTGCCCCATGGCCTGGGTCAGGTCGACGGCATCCCACACCGCCACCCCGCCGATCCACAACCAGCGCAGCAGCGTGTAGACCGGAACGCCCAGCGCCAGCAGCGCGCAGATCGTCAGCCCGGCCAGCGCGGGAATGGTCCACCGGCCCAACCGGATCGGAGTCACCACCCGGGGGGCGCCCGAGCCGACCCGCGCGAAGCGGGCGTGGCCGCGCAGTACCGCTTCGGTGGCCAGCAGCACCAGGCACAACACCACCAGCACTCCGGCCAGGGTTGCCCCGGCCGCACCGTCGAATGTGGCCTGGAACTGTTCGAAGATGGCGGTGGTGAAGGTCGAGAAGCGCAGCATCGCGAAGGCGCCGTACTCGGCGAGTAGATGCACCCCGATGAGCAACCCACCACCGAGGATGGCCAGCCGCAGCTGCGGTAGCACCACCCGCAGAAAGACGCCGACCGTACCCGACCCCAGCGCCTGTGCGGACTCCTCGATGGCCGGGTCCAAGCGGCGCAGGGTCGCCGCCGCCGGCAGGAACACGAACGGGAAGTAGGAGAGCGTGGCGACCAGGACACCGGCTCCGAAACCGTGCAGCGTCGGCCACACGCTCACCCAGGCGTAACTGTTGATGAACGCGGGCACCGCCAGCGGTGCGACCAGCAGCGGTCGCCACAGCGCGGCGCCGGGCACATCGGTGCGCTCGACGAGCCAGGCCGCTGCGACACCGAGCACGACGCACAGCGGTACCGTCACCACGACCAGCCCGACGGTGTTGAGCAGCAGCTCACCGACCCGGGGCCGCATCACGAGCTCGTAGATGCGATCCGGTCCGGTGCTGATGACCGCCCACACCACGTAGCCCAGCGGGATGAAGGTGGCGGCCACCAGCACGCCGATGGCGCCGGTGAGTGCCGGGCCGGGCCGTGCGGCGGGCTGCGGTCCGGGTGTCGGGCGGTCGGTGTGCGTGGAAACCACCTAGAGCAGGCCAGCCTTGGTCATCAGGTCCGTCACCTTGGCCGCGTCGAGGGTGGACGGATCCACCGCGGGCGCCTGCAGGGTGTCCAGCGGTGGCAGCGCCGGGTTGGCGGGCACACCGCTGGCGACCGGGTACTCGAACGAGGTGCCCTTTTCCAGCACCTCCTGGCCCGCCTTGGAGGTGATGAACTTCAGGAACTGCTGCGCCTGATCCTTCTTCTTGCTGGATTCGAGCACGCCGCCGCCGGAGATGCTGATGAAGGCGCCCGGATCCTCGTTGCGGAAGTAGTGCAGCGCGGTGTTACCGCTGATTTCCTTGGTCTTCGCCTGGTCGCGGAACCAGTAGTAGTGGTAGATGATCCCGCCGTCGATCTCCCCGTCGTTCACCGCGCGCAGTGTGGCGATGTTGTCTTGGAGCAGGGTCGCGTCGGACTTCATCGCCGACAGCCATGCCGACGTGGCCTGCTCGCCGGTGAGCTGCAGCATGGCCGCGATGATGGCCTGGAAGTCGGGCTTGGCCGGGGGAGCGCCCCAGCGGCCCTTCCACTCGGGCTTTTCCAGGTCCATGATCGACCGCGGCAGCTGCCCCAGTTGCACCTTGCTGGTGTTGTAGACGAACACCGTCGAACGCGCGGCGACGCCGGTCCACTTGTTTGTCGAGGGGCGGTACTGGGCCGGCACCTGCTCGACGGTGGCGGGGTCGACGTCGGCGAACAACCCGGCGTCCTCGACGGCGGCCATCGCCGGTGAGTTCTCGGTGAGGAACACGTCGGCCGGGGAGGAGTCGCCCTCGGCGATCAGCTGGTTGCCCAGCTCGGTGTCACCACCCTGGCGATAGGTGACCTTGATGCCGGTCTCCTTGGTGAAGGCGTCGATCCACTCCTTGGTGAGCGACTCATGCTGAGCGTTGTAGATGAGCAGTTCGTCGCTTTGCTCGCTGGACGAGCATGCGGTCGCCGCCGATACGACTGCGAGGACGGACAGCAGTGCCATGACCCGTCGGAAGTGGATACCCATGAGGCAATCCTTACATCCCTACCTAGGTAAGGTTTGCCTTCCCCCACTATTCACAGGCAGCGCAACGGAAAGGCGTCCCGTTCGGCCCGCAACAACGCCTCCGGATCGTCGAACACCGACCGCGGGTCGACCCACTGGATGGACTGGCTGTCGCCCAACCGGCGGAAGTACAGACACCGGCCCGGTCCCGCGGCGCGATCTCGGGTCAGTCGCGGGGGCAGCGGCAGCCGGTGGATACCGCCGCCGATCGGCGCGGCGCCCGCCTGACGGGCGCCGTCGAACCGCAGATAACGCAACGCGACGGGCCGCTGCTCGCGGGTGCATCGGGACGAGATCATGCGCACGGACAGTTCACCGGCGAGCACGGACCGGTACAGGGACTCCTCGAACTCGACCCCGTGCAGGTGGAATCTCCCGGTGCCGTCGGACCATTCGATCGCCGGCCGGCCGGTATCGCAGTGCACGACATCGGTGGCAGCACTCTCGTAACGGGTGATGGGCATCGGCACCAGCAGGACCTCGCCGTGGATCGGCAGGATCCAGCCGAGACCGAGTTGCACCGCCCGACGCATGGGCTCGCCGAAGCGTGCCCAACGGCGCGCCGAGACGATGGTGTTCGGCGGCAGCCACTCCGCCTCGGGCATGGTCGCCACGAAGTGGTTGTAGAGCGTGTCGCGCTCGTCGCCCAGCCGCACGGTGCCCGGGGTGTCCTCGATATCGTGGTTACCGGACCACCGCTCCATCCGGCGCCAACGTGGATCCGGTCCGATGACCGAGGCGATCCGCAGCGCACGATCCAGCGCCGGCACGATCGTGTAACCCGTCGCGCGGCCGACATCGTGGGTGACACAGAACTGCGAGACCAATGCGATGGCCGCGTCGTCATCGAACGACCCGGTGGGCGCGGTGACATCGGACCGGAGCACGCGGGTGGGGTTGGACATGCGCGTCACGCTAGCGACGGGGTCCGACATGTCCATTTCGCGACAACCGGGTACATCGGTGCCGTCGATCGCGCAGGATCGACGGCATGAAACAGATTGCCACTCTCGCGCTCGCCGGCCTCGCCGCGTCCATCGTCTCCGTCTCGGGCGCCCCTGCCGCGCAGGCCGCTCCGCCGTGCTCGGCGAGCAATCTGGCCACCGTCGCCAGCGGTGTGCTGGCCCAGGCCGGTGGCTATCTGGACACACATCCGTCGGCCAACGATGTGTTGACCGCGGCGGCCAACCAGCCCACCAATGAGGCCGAGCAGTCGATCCGCGGCTACTTCCTGACCCACCCGGGCGAGTTCCTGGATCTCCAGAACATCGCCAGGCCGCTGATCGACCTTCGCCGCTCGTGCGGGATGGCGGTCTCACCCGGTCAACTGGCGGCACTCATCGACGCGCTGAGCTGACGAGCGCGGTGCGGGCGGCTCAGAGTCGTCCGTACCGGCTGCGCACGAAGCTGTAGGCGCCGTAGGCCGCGATGCCCACGGCCGCGATGATGAGCAGGAACTTGCCGAACGGGGCCTGGCCCAGTGTCTTGACCGCGGCGTCCAGACCAGAGGCCTTCGCCGGGTCGGCCTGCAGGGTGGCGACGATGACGAGGATCCCGGCACCGGCCAGCACGAGTCCCTTGGCGGTGTACCCGGCGATACCCACCGCGGTGATACCGGTGCCACCGGAGACCCGCAGATCCTTGAAGAACTTCTTCGACACGCCCTTGTACACGTGGTACCCGCCGACTCCGAGGACGCCGAGCCCGACGACGATCAGCACGGCCTTGCCCCAACCGGACTGCATCAGCTGTGCCGATATACCCGAGTTCTGCTGGCCGCTGGACTTGCCACCACCGGTGGCGAAACGCAATGCGGAGAACGCGATGGCGATGTTGGCCACCGCGAGTCCGACGGATTTGGCCCGCTTCCAGGCCGGCGAGTCGTCATCTCCGGATCGTTCGGTGGGCTTCGATCCGACCACGGCCTCGGCCAGGTGCCACAGGCCGAGGGCGAACAATCCCAGCGCTGCGATCCACAGCATGATCTGGCCGCCGGTCTGGCCGGCCAGGGTGGCCAGCGCACCGGATTGATCGGCATTGCCGGCACTGCCGAGCGCGAGCCGCAGGATGATGTAGCCGAGCAACAGATGCAGCACGCCGCTGGCCGCGAAACCGGCGCGGGCACCGTACTGGAATGCGTCGCTGTCGGTGGCCCGGTCCACCGCGCCGTGGATCGGGCTCCCGCTCGTCTTCATGGTGTCTCCCCGTGCCGCCGATTCCCACCTTCGATGGCCCGGGGTTCCCCCTTTTTGACGCGCGCGAAACCGTCAGCCGAAGATGAGGCCGCCGGTTTTGGTGGTGGCTTTCGTGTAGCGGTCTTGGACGTCGGCCCAGTTGACGACGTTCCAGAAGGCCTTGACGTAGTCGGCCTTGACGTTCTTGTACTGGAGGTAGAAGGCGTGCTCCCACATGTCGACCTGTAGCAGCGGGATGATGCCGAGGGGGACGTTGGCCTGCTGGTCGTAGAGCTGGAAGGTCAGCAGGCGAGCACCGAGGCTGTCGTAGCCCAGGACGGCCCAGCCGGAGCCCTGTAGGCCGTTGGCTGCGGCGGTGAACTGGGCGCGGAACTTGTCGAAGCTGCCGAACTGGTCGTCGATGGCGGCGGCCAGTTCGCCTTCGGGCTTGTCGCCGCCGTTGGGGGAGAGGTTCTTCCACCAGATGCTGTGGTTGACGTGGCCGCCGAGGTGGAAGGCCAGGTTCTTCTCGTTGAGGAAGATGGCGGACTGGTCGTCGTTGGCGCGGGCTTCTTCGAGCTTGGCCACGGCGTCGTTGACACCCTTGACGTAGGTGGCGTGGTGCTTGCTGTGGTGCAGTTCGTTGATCTGGCCGGAGATGTGGGGTTCCAGGGCGCCGTAGTCGTAATCGAGGTCGGGCAGGGTGTATTCAGCCAC
>JBQEMX010000011.1:0-188272 GCA_052044345.1 Mycolicibacterium sp. 22603 | reverse complement strand
CAGTACCTGTCGCTGGCATACACCGACAGACTGGTCGAGCTCGGGATCGCACCGTCGGTGGGGTCTCGAGGCGATAGTTACGACAACGCCCTCGCCGAGGCAGTCAACGCTGCCTACAAGACGGAGCTAATCCACCGCGGTAAGCCGTGGCGCGGTGTCGACGAGGTCGAACTAGCGACGGCCCAATGGGTGGCCTGGTACAACCAGCAACGCCTGCACGAAGCCCTCGGCTACGTTCCGCCAGCCGAGTACGAGGCCGCCCTCAACGGCACCTCACACACTGCGAACCAGCCGACCCCGGCCCTCGCAACCATGTAGGAACAAAACCCGGGGTACTTCAGGACGGTGCGACCGATCCACGAGTCCTTCAAGACCATGCGCCTCATACCGGGCCAACCACGAGTGCAGCGTCTGCCGCGACACCCCCACCTTCGAGGCAACCTGCGAGATCGACAACCCATCGCTGATCACCGCCAACACAGCCTGATACCGCTGCTCAGCCACGCTCAACTCCCTCATCTAGAGAGTGTCAAGGATCAACCGAAGCAACTGACAAGCATCAGCCGAAACAACGTCAACCATCAGCCGGAGTAGAAAAGTCACCCATCAACCGAGGTAATACACCCTCTGACGTGGGGCGGGCGGGGCTCGAACCCGCGACCAAGGGATTATGAGTCCCCGGCTCTAACCAACTGAGCTACCGCCCCGGCGCACTGCGCGGCACCTATGTTCGCACAGCGCCCGCGGAACGCTCCCACCGCGGTTAGGCTCAGCGAGTGGTCAGATTCCTGCTGCGCATCGCCATCTTCCTGGGCTCGTCGGCCATCGGGTTGCTGGTGGCATCCTGGCTGGTCTCCGGCGTGACGCTGCGCCCGCTCGGGTTCTTGACCGCGGTGGTGATCTTCACCGTCGCCCAGGCGATCCTGTCCCCGTTCTTCCTCAAGATGGCCAACCGCTACGCTTCGGCCTTCCTCGGCGGAATCGGGCTGGTCTCCACCTTCGCCGCGCTGTTCCTGGCCTCGCTGTTCTCCAGCGGCATCAGTATCACCGGCATCGGCTCGTGGATCGCGGCCACCGTGGTCGTCTGGCTAGTCACCGCGGTGGCGACGGTCGTTCTGCCGGCATTACTTCTCAAGAAGACGACGACGCCGAGCTGACACCGTCGGACTCCTCGCGTGCCAACAGATCACGGGCGCTGGCCACGATATGGGTGTCCAACGCCGCGACACGTCCCGCCGCGTCCGCAGTCGTGATGGCATCCAGCAGCACCCGATGCTCCTCCAAGATCGCAAAGGGCGTGGTGTGCCGTTTGGCCAACCGGTGAATCTGCATCCTGATGCGCGGCTGCACGCTGGCCCAGAGTTGCATCGCATGCTCTGACCGAGCGCTGCGCACGATCGCCTCGTGGAAGGCGACATCCAATTCGTTGAGTGCATCGAGATCGCCCGCCTCGGCCGCGTCGGCCATGGCGGCGACCACACGCTCCAGTTCGGCCACGACCGTGGGATCAGCGCTGGCTGCCTCGACCGCGAAGGATTCGATCGCCAGCCGCACCGGCAGCAGCACGCCGAGCAACTCCGCCGGGCTCACCGAGGCAACAAAGGCTCCCCGATTCGGGATGTGATGGACCAGCCCTTCGCTCTCCAACTGCCGCAACGCTTCTCGGACCGGTCCAGGGCTGGCCCCCAGATGGGCAGCCAACACATCCTGCTTGAGCTGGGCCCCCGGCGCCAGTGCACCCTTGACGATCTGTTCACGCAGCCAGTCCGCCACCTGGTGACGACGCGATGACACCACCGGCGCCGCTACGGCCAACGATTGCACAGCCTCGATCACTAGACGTCACTCCGCTCCGCGGGCCGTCGTCCCGCGCACTCAGATCCTAATCCGCTCACCGCAGGGTTGCGGCGATCACAGATTATAGATAATCTCCAATCTGTTCCCAGACGTGCTGCCGATCACAGGCCGTCGCCTTCCCATCCGACACCCATCAGAGGAGAGTCATGCGTCGTCGCATTCGGGTCGCGATCACCGTTCTCGCCACCACCCTCACGCTGACCGCTGCGGGATGCACCTCGTCCGGCCAGCACGGACCCGTGCAGGCCGGCGAGAGCACACTGACGAAAGTTATTACCTCCAAGAGGATTTCGATCGGAGTCTTCGCCGACGCTCCCCCGTACTCGGTGCTCAACAGTTCTGGCCAGTACGAGGGGTTCGACATCGACAAGGCCACCGCACTGGCCGAATCACTGGGCGCCGAAATCGAATACGTGAGCACCACCAACGCCAGTCGCATCCCCATGCTGGAGACGCAGAAGGTCGACGTGATCATCGCCGCCCTGACCAACCTCGACGAGCGTGCGCAGGTCGTCGCGCTCACCCGCCCCTACGCGTCGGAGGGCCAGCTGGTCGTCGTGCCGGCCGACAGCGATATCCGCACGTACGACGATCTCGACGGCCGCGCCGTCGCCGCCACCCGCGGCAGCGTCCCGGCCACCATTCTGGAGACCCAGTTCCCGCAAGCGCGCGCAAGTCTCTTCGAAGCAGTGGCCGACTCCATTCAGGCGCTGCGGAGCAACAAGGTCGACGCCCTCATGGAGAGCACCGCCGTCGTCGCCGATATCCGCCGCAGCCAGGGCGACGCCGTCCGGGTACTCGACGCCCCGGCGCTCTCGCCGTCGCTGGTGTCGTTCGGAGCGAAGATGGGTGATCAGCTGTGGCTGAACTACCTCAACAACTTCATCATGAACTACAACATCAGCAAGTCCGCCAACGACTCCTACAACCGTTGGCTTGGGGTCGATGTGCCGGACCTGATCAAGTAGCCGACCGCCATGCAGCTCTACTACGGCGACCTCATCCCCTATCTGCATCCCCTGTTACTCGGCCTGCTGATCAGCATCGCGGTCAGTGCGGCCGCGGTGGTCGGCGGCGGCGGCCTCGCGTTGGTGCTCTACGCGGGTCGGTCATCCACGGTCCGGGCCCTGCGCGCCGCGGCGGCCACCTATATCGAGATCATCCGCAACACCCCATTGCTGTTGCAGCTCTACCTCATCTACTTCGCCCTCCCCCAGGCGGGCGTCAACCTCGACCCGGTGGCGGCCGGAGTCTTGGCGCTCTCCCTCAACAATGCCGCCTACATGGCCGAGATCTACCGAGCCGGATTCGAATCGGTGCCCGCGGGCCTTGCCGAGGCCGGCGCCGCCCTGGGCCTGAGCCGACGGGACACCTTCTGGAAGGTGCAGCTGGCACCGGCCATGCGAAACGTGCTGCCCGCCATCACCAACCAGACGATCCTGTTGTTCCTCGCCTCGTCGATCACGTCGGTGGTGGCCCTTCCCGACCTCATGCACGCCATGCTGGGCATCACGTCGACGACCTTCCGCACCATCGAGACGTTCACCGTCGGTGGCCTGATGTACTTCGCCGTCGCCCTGCTGATCGCGAGCTCTTCTCGGCTCATCGAGACCCGATTCATCAAGTGGAAGGTGGCGTGATGTTCGAAGGACTCGGCCTACAGCATCTGTCGTTGATCCTCAACGGCGCTGTCGTCACCATCCAAATCTGCCTATTATCTCTGCTTTTCGGATCGATCCTGGGACTACTCCTCGGCCTGATGTCGACGAGCAGCATCAAGGTGTTGCGGATTGTCAGCACCCTCTACGTCGCGCTGATCCGTGGCATACCCGTTCTGCTGATCATCTTCTTCGTCTATTTCGGCGTCCCCCTGCTGGTTCCGGGGGCCAGCCTGCCCGACTACTGGGCCGGCGTCATCGCCCTGTCGGTCTTCGCCTCGGCCTATATCGCCGAACTGGTCCGCGGCAGCATCCAGGCGATCCCGCGCGGCCAGTTCGAGGCGGCACACGCACTCGGACTGTCCTACCCGGCCCGGATGCGCTGGGTCATTCTTCCCCAAGCCGCCCGCATCATGGTGCCACCGGGCGTGGGATTCCTGGTCATCCTGGTCAAGGACAGCTCGCTGGTGGCGGTGATCGGCCTTGTCGAACTCACTCGCGCCGGCAACATCGTCAGCTCACTGACGGCAGAACCCATCGCGACCTATCTCATCGTCGGCGCCTGCTATTTCGTCATCTGCTACGCCCTCTCGGCCGCCGGCCGCCGCTACGAACGACGCCTCGGCATACGGGTGCAGCCCCCCGGAGTAACCGATGCCCTCACCCCGACAGGAGCACACTCATGACCGCCGACATGATCGAGATCAGCGACCTGAGACTGAGTTTCGGTGATCACGAAGTTCTCCACGGCGTATCGTGCCGCGTCGCGCCTCGTGAGGTCGTCTGCATCATCGGCGCCTCCGGTTCCGGCAAGAGCACCCTGCTGCGCTGCATGAACGGGCTGGAACGCCCGACGCACGGCAGTGTGGTCGTCAACGGGCACGCACTGGGCCCGCAGGACAAGCGGACCGATCTCGCGGTCGTCCGTCGCGATGTCGGGATGGTCTTCCAGCATTTCAATCTCTTTCCGCACATGACGGCCGCGCAGAACATCGCGTTGGCACCCCAGCGTGTCCTGGGCTGTGATCGGAAAGAGGCAACCCACCGCGCGCACACGCTGCTCGAGCGGGTCGGATTGGCAGGCAAGGCGGACTCCTATCCCGATTCGCTGTCCGGCGGGCAGGCACAGCGCGTCGCCATCGCCCGAGCCCTGGCAATGCAACCGAAGGTGATGCTGTTCGACGAGCCCACCTCGGCACTGGACCCGGAGATCGTGGGTGAGGTGCTCACGGTCATGAAGGGCCTCGCCCAGGACGGCATGACCATGGTCGTCGTGACCCACGAGATGGGCTTCGCCCGCGAGGTGGCCGATCGCGTCATCTACATGGACGACGGCAGAGTCGTCGAAACCGGCGCTCCCCAGGATCTGTTCGGTGCGCCACAGATGAACCGCACACGTGAATTCCTGAGCAAGGTGCTCTGATATCGATGCTCGACACCCTCATCACAGGAGCACGGGTCATCGACGGTACCGGTGCGCCCGGTCGGTTGTGCGATGTCGGAATTCTCGACGACCGTATCGTCCATGTCGGGACATCCCCGCACTACGAGGCGACCGTCACCGTCGATGCCGATGGCATGCTCCTGACACCGGGTTTCATCGATCCGCACAGCCACACCGACTGGTCGGTGCTCGGTAATCCGGAGGCGCACAGCACCATCCGGCAGGGCGTCACCACCGAGGTGGTCGGCAACTGTGGGGTCACCTACGCACCACTGCACCATGCCGACGTGCCCGCGGCACAGAGTGCGCTTGGTTCCCTCGGGTACGCCGAGAAGATCGGCTGGCGTACCTTCGGCGAACTGCTCGACACCGTGCACGGCGCGGGTACCACCCAGAACCTGCTCTGGTTCGTCGGGCATACCGCGTTACGCACCGCGGCGGCATCCCGCGCCGCCCACGACGGTGTCGACCGACGCAGCGAGCTGATCCGACTGCTGGAAGAGGCATTGGAGGCCGGGGCTGCCGGATTCTCCAGCGGATTGGAGTACGGATCCGGGCGCTTCGCCGATACCGACGAGTTGGCCGACCTGGCATCGGTCTGCGGTAAGCGGAACGGCATGTACACCAGCCACATCCGCAACCGCGATACCGGACTGGGTGCGGCGGTGGACGAATTCTTCGACGTCGTGCACCGCGGCGGCGTGCGAGCGCAGATCTCACACCTGAACGTGCGGCACGAAACCGGTGCCTCGGAGGGAGCCTGGCAGGACGCCGTGGAGCGCGTGATCACCGAACGCGAACGCGGATGCGCGGTGCTGGCAGACATGACCCCGTACCCCGACGGTATCGGCATGGCGACAGGCCTGTTGCCGCCATGGCTCGCGGATCGACCGGCCACCGACATCGCCGAGTTGCTGGGCGACTCCGACATCCGTAGGCGGGTACGCGCGGACTCCGATCGTTACTGGCGCTTCATCCACCGCGGGCAGTGGGATCGGGTCCGGCTCGGAGTGAGCGCGACGCACCCTCAGTGGGAGGGCCTGAGCTTCCCGCGCATCGCCGAGCTGCACGGAAAAGACGAATGGGATTGCCTTTTCGACGTCCTGTCCGCCGCCGGACCGGATCTCGGATCAGTCCAGCTCCTCGGTGAGCTCTTCACCGAGGAGCACCTTGCCGAGGCGATCGGGCACGACCATTTCCTCCTGGGCGTCGACGCCTTCAGCGCCCGATGCACCGGACCGCTGGCCGCCCGCACCCGGCATCCGCTGTTCTATTACGGCCACACCCACTATCTGGCCCACCATGTCCCGGCCGGAACGCTGACGTTGGAGGATGCCGTTCACCGGATGACCGGCAAGGTCGCCGACCACTTCGGGATCACCGGACGCGGTCGCATCACCGCGGGGCACTACGCCGACCTGGTGCTGATCGATCCCGGCATTCTCGCCCGCACCGACACCTGGTCGCTGCCCGACGGCTACGCCGATGCGGCCCGCCATGTCTGGGTCAACGGAGTCGCGGTTGTCACCGACGCCGTGCACACCCGCAGCCGTCCCGGACAGCTGTTGGCACGGCATACCTGATCCCCCGCACCATCACACGACGTCCGCCGACGCGGACGATGAAGAGGAGCACGTTCACCAATGAAGATCACCCGAATCGAGACCTGCGGCCTGCGCGGCGCCACCCCGGAGGGGGGATGGTCGAACGAACTGCGACCCGATGACGTGGTCCACACGCTCGTCGCCGTCCACACCGACACCGGACACGTCGGGATCGGCAGCGCCTTCACCTCGGAGGGTTTGATCCGAGCCGCGTTGGACCTGTTGGCACCGCAACTTGTCGGGCAGAGCGCGCTGGAGGTCGAACGGCTCACCGAAACCCTGCATCAGAGCGCATTCTGGATGGGCCGCGGCGGCACCCTGACCCACGCCACGAGCGCCATCGACATCGCACTGTGGGATCTCGCCGGACAGGCACTCGGCCAGCCTGTCGGCCGCCTGCTCGGCGGGCGTTACCGCGACCGGGTGCGCCCATACGCATCGGTGCTGATGGATGAGGCACCGGTGATGTCGGATAACCTCACCGATCTTGTGGAACAGGGCTTTTCGGCGTTCAAGATCGGATGGTGGAAGTTCGGCCGGGTGGATTTCTCGACCGACGAACGCACGGTCGCGGCCGCCAGGGCCGCGGTGGGTGACCGGTTACTGGCCGTGGATGCCGGCGGTTCGGAGGCCTTCTTCCCCGGGACGCTGTCGTGGGCGAAGCGCACCGCCGATATGCTCGCCGGCTACGAGGTGGCCTGGTTCGAGGAGGCTCTCGACCCTGATGACATCGACGGATTCGTGGCGCTACGGGCACACTCGCGCGTACCCATCAGCGGCGGCGAGGTACTCACCCGTCGACAGTCCTTCGCGCCCTATCTCGCCGCCGGCGCCTTCGATATCGTCCAACCAGACACGACCAAGGGCGGCGGGCTCAGCGAATCACGACGTATCGGTTGGGCCGCACAGGATCGCGGGATCCGGTTGGTGCCGCACGGCTGGAACACCGCGGTGGGACTGGCCGCCGATCTGCACCTGGCCTCGGCGCTGTCGGGCACCGATCTGGTGGAGTACAAGACCGGAGCGGCCTACATCGACGAACTCGTGACAGGCGGTTGGGAACTGGACACCGACGGTCTGCTCGCGGTGCCGAACAGGCCGGGCCTCGGTATCGCGCTGTGTCCCGAAGCACTGAACCGCTACGGCACCAACCCCACATTCGCGGCGGTCGCGTGATGCCAACGCCGGCCGGACATCCACTGCTCGATCATCCCGTCATCCCCCTGGCGACGGTGCGCGCCGAGGACCATATCGATGCCATCGGTGACGGTCTTGTCGCCGCGGGCCTGCCGGTGGTCGAGGTGGCGCTGCGCGGACCGCATGGCATCCCAGCCATTCGGCGCCTCGCGGCGCGCGGCGATCTGCTGGTCGGCGCCGGAACGGTTCTGACCAGCGAGCAGGCCGACGAGGCGCTGGACGCAGGTGCCGGATTCATCGTGGCGCCCGGTCTGGACATCGAGGTCGTGCAGCGGGTGACCGCCGCGGGCTGCCCGGTGATACCCGGGGTGCTCAGCCCCACCGAAGTGGCGGCCGCCGCCCGGCTCGGGCTCACGCACCTCAAACTGTTTCCCGCATCGGCCGTCGACGCCCGTGTGATGCTCGGCGCCTATGCCGACGTGTTCCCGGACATCCGATTCATGCCGTCGTCGGGCGTGAACCAGCACAGTATCGGTGAGTTCGCGCGCCTGCCATCGGTATTCGCGGTCAGCGGCAGTTGGATCACCGCGGCGGCCGAGGCGGGAGCGGCGGCCGTGACCGAGGCCGCCCGCGCTGCCCTCGCTGCGTGTCAGACTGCGGATCTACCCAGGTGACCGATTCCCGCACACTCGACGTCGTCACCGTCGGCGAGAGTCTCGGCCTGCTCAGCAGCGAGGAAGCGGGGGCACTTCGGCACGGAAGCCGGATGCGACTGACCTTCGGCGGTGCCGAGAGCAACGTCGCCATCGGTGTCGCGAGACTCGGCGGAACCGCGGGCTGGGTCGGCCGCCTCGGCGCCGACGCCGTCGGCGTGTTGATCCTGCGGGAGTTACGCGCCGAATCCGTGCAGCCGCATGCCACCATCGATCCGGTGGCGGCGACCGCGATCATGCTCAAAGAGCTGCCGGTGCCCGGGTCCAGCCGAGTGCGCTACTACCGGCAGGTGCAGGCGGGCAGCCGGCTGACGGCAGATGACGTGCCCCACGGTGTGGTCGCCGCGGCGAAGATCCTTCATGTCACCGGTATCTCGGCGGCGCTCGGCGCCGGCCCGCTGGGAGCGGTCCATCGCGCGATCGACGAGGCCAAGCACTCGGGCACGCTGGTGTCATTCGATGTCAATCATCGTGGCTCCCTCTGGGCGGACGTGGAACTCGCGGCCCGGACGTATCGGACGCTTGCCCAGCGCGCCGATATCGTGTTCGCCGGCGATGATGAAGCGGCGCTGATCACCGAAAGCCACGATCTACGAGCGCAACTGGACACCCTGCTGGAGTGGGGTGCCCGACAGGCCGTCGTCAAACGCGGTCATCGGGGCGCCGTCGCGGCAACCCGCGACGGCGACTATGCATCGATGCCGGCCGTCGAGGTGCCGGTGGTCGACACCGTCGGCGCCGGCGACGCATTTGTCGCCGGGTGGCTGGCCGAACAGGCCCGCGGTGCCGGCCTGCGGGTGCGGCTCGCCACCGCGAACGCCTGCGGCGCACTGGCATGTACGGCCCGCGGCGACTGGGAGGCCAACCCCACCCGCGCCGATCTGGCACAGCTGGAACGCGGACACGCTGATCCAGTCAGGCGATGAGGTGTCCTGAACCAGTCGACGTCGAACCCGACCGAACTATCCCGCGGCCCTGTCGAGCAGCGTGAGTGCGTCCGGCATCGATGCACAGAGGGTTACTTCTCGATCAGCCTTCGTCACGGTGAGGGGTCGGCTCGTCGCGTAGTTGGCGGCCACCACCGCAACGGTGCAGCCATGTCCGGCGACACGGTGCGCGTTGGTCAGGGCCGCGATACCCGCGGTGGCCAGGAACTCGACTTCGGTGAGGTCGATGATCAGCGACGACGGGCCTGTCGCCAGCGCGCGGTCCAGCTGATCGACCAGGGTGCGCGCGGTCAGCATGTCGACCACGCCGGCCACCCGGACCACCAATCCGTTCCCAGCCGCTTCGGTGCGCACCGATATCCCGGCGTGCTGCCGTTGCTCGACATCATCGGACATGGTGACCTCCAGTTCTTCGCCGAATACCACGAGCAGTGGTGGCGGGCTTCAGAGCCGCCCCGCCGCGCAGCGCAGATGCGGCTGAGCCCTCCCACCGCGACTGCGCGTCATGAAGCCGGCGCCGCGAACTATCACCATTGTCCCGCAGGGTGTTTCGGCGATGACGCTGGCGCCGTCCATCCCGTCGCCGATCTCACACAACACCGATCCGGGTCTGGACATATCCCTCGGCAGCCGGAATGCCGTACCGACGACACGGTATGACCGCCCGACGCGCCGTGCGATGGGTTCGCGGCCACCAATTCTGACATCCACCGGCGACCCGCCATCGGCGCCGGACCGCGCCCACCGATCCGGCACCATCTGCGGCGCAGCACCGGACACCACCGCACACACCCGCACCACGCGACGGCGTCGCCCCACGAAGCCCACCATGACGACCATGCAACAAACCCCCCGTTTGCTACGCACGGCCCGGGATTCGAATACCCCATCTCAGCCGCGCGTAGCGATAGGTTCACATATAGCTGACTGACGTGTCAACCTATTGTGACCGAGCACGCTCCCGGAGGGCGGAATCGGTCGGCGACCAGCAACGCCGGGCCGGAACGCGCGACCGAGTGGGTGCTATTGCGCCTGACTGACCGAGGACATGTGGAAATCAGGGATCCGCAGCGACGGCATGGTCGCCCGGGTGGCCCAATCACCCCATTCCCGGGGCAGCGTCGGTTCGCTGACACCGGCCTCGGTGGCACGGCGCAACAGATCCAGCGGGCTCTCGTTGAACCGGAAGTTGTTCACCGCAGCGGTCACTTCGCCGTCCTCGATCAGGTAGACCCCGTCGCGGGTCAGCCCGGTCAACAGCAACACCGTCGGATCGACGGTCCGGATGTACCACAACGTGGTCAGCAACAGCCCGCGTTCGGTCGAGGCGATCATGTCCGCCAGCGCCGCGCCACCCCCGGTGACCAACAGATTGTCGGCCGGAACCGCCACCGGCGCAGCGAATTCCGCGGCCGCCGCGCGCGGATAGGCCAACGCGTTGATCACGCCGTCACGGATCCAGTCCACCCGGCCGATATCCATCCCGTTGTCGAACACCGAGGCCTGGTCCGAGGACGTCGGCACCGCGACGAACGGCCGGCATTCCTGCCCCGGCGCAGCCGGATCGGAATACATGGTCAACCCGAGGTCGGTGAGCTTCTCCCCCACCCTGGTCCCACCCGGTGCCGACAGCGCCGAGCGGCCCTCCTGCGCCCCGCGGCCGTCCATGCTCCACGACAGGTAGATGAGCATGTCGGCGACGGTCGATGGCGGCATCAGGGTCTCATAGCGGCCGGCGGGCAACTCGACGGTGCGCTCGGCCCAACCCAGCCGCAGTGACAGATCGGCCAGCAGCGCATCGGTGGACACGTCGGCGAAATCGGGTGTGCCGACACCCGCCCACGCGCTGGCACCGCCGCGCTTGGCATTGATCTCCACCGAACCGGTCGGCTGTGTGTAGCGCCGCCGCAGACCGGTCGAGGTCGCCACGAACGTCGTCTCCAATACGTGGCGGGCATAACCATAGAGCTGATCGCCAGAGCCCCTGGCCGCACGGAAGCCGTCTACCAAACCCGTTGCCACATCGGCGAACACATCGGCCCCGGTGCTGGGCACAGCGGCATCCCAGTCGACCGGAGCCGCGTCGGCGGGCAGTGCCGAGGCGGCGTCACCGGCCGCGGGCGCCGCGGCGGCCGCCTCCTGCGAGGCCGCCACCAGCGCGGTGATCGCCGCGGGATCGACCTCGGTGCTGCTGACCGATCCGACATGAGCCTGCTCGCCGCGTCGGATCACCGAGATGACCGTCGTGCTGCGCCCGATGGTCTCGCCGTTGGTGGTCATCGAGTTGCCGGCCCACCGCAGCGACGCATCCGCGCGGTCGGTCACGATGACGATGGTCTCCTCGGCGCGGCCCCGCCGCGCGGCCTCGGCAAGAGCCTGGTCGACGACCTGCTGTGGCGCGATCATGAGCGGCCCGATTCTGCTTGGGTGTTCAGGACGTTGATACCGCGGAACAGCGCCGACGGGCAGCCGTGGCTGACCGGTGCGACCTGCCCGGGTTGGGCCTTACCGCAGTTGAACGCGCCCCCGAGGCGCCATGTCGACGGTCCGCCGACGGCCTCCATCGAACCCCAGAAGTCGGTGGTGGTGGCCTGGTAGGCGACATCGCGCAGCTGACCGTCCAGCCGGCCGTCGCGGATCCGGAAGAATCGCTGTCCGGTGAACTGAAAGTTGTAGCGCTGCATGTCGATCGACCACGATTTGTCGCCAACGATGTAGATGCCGTCGGACACCCGGGAGATCAGGTCGGCGGTCGTGAGGTCCTCGGTGCCCGGCTGCAGCGACACATTGGCCATCCGCTGGATCGGCACATGCTGCGCCGAATCGGCGTAGGAGCATCCGTTGGACCGGCCCACCCCGAGCCGCGGCGCGAACACCCGGTCCAGCTGGTAGCCGACGAAAAGACCGTCGCGCACCAGGTCCCAGCTCTGGGCGCGCACCCCCTCGTCGTCGAAACCGACGGTGGCCAAGCCGTGTTCGACGGTCCGGTCGGCGGTCACGTTCATCACCGACGATCCGTACCGCATGCTGTTCAGCTTGTCCGGTGTCGCGAAGGACGTGCCGGCATAGGCCGCCTCGTAGCCGATCGCCCGGTCGTATTCGGTGGCGTGCCCGACGGATTCGTGGATGGTCAGCCACAGATTGGTCGGGTCGATCACTAGGTCGCACGGCCCGGCGGTGACGCTGGGCGCCTTGACCTTCTCGGCGAGCAGCGCGGGCAGTTCGGCCAGTTCGGCGCTCCAGTTCCACACGTCGTCGGAGACGACGGCTTCCCAGCCACGCCCCATCGGCGGCGCCAGGGTCCGCATCGTCTCGAACGAACCCGCCGACGCGTCGACGCTCACAGCGTCCAGCAGGGGTTGCACCCGGACCCGTTGCTGGGTGGTGGAGGTGCCGAAACTGTCGGCGTAGTAGGTCTGTTCCTTGACCGCCTGCAGACTGGCGGATACGTGGTCCACGCCGTCGGCGGCGAGCAGCCGCTCCGAGTAGTCACCGAGCACCGCGATCTTGTCGGCTGTCGGGATCGCGAACGGGTCGATCCGGTAACTCGACACCCAGCGCAGATCGTCGTAGACCGGCTCCTCGGCCAATTCGATGCGCTCGGCGTTCAGCGGCGCCAGCGTGGTGGCCACCCGGACGGCACGGCGAGCGGTCTCGGCGGCCACTTCGGGGGCCAGCTCGGCATGCGCGGCGAAACCCCAGGTGCCGTCGACGATGACCCGGACCGCCAACCCGACCTCGTGGTTGATATCGGCGGTTTCCAGGCTGCCGTCCCGCAACTGGACGATCTCGGTGGTCAGTCGGTGGATCCGCAGGTCGGCATAGCTGGCGCCGGCGGCCAACGCCGCCGAGAGCGCGGCGTCGGCCAGTGCCCGGCGAGGTAACGCGAGAAAATCGGAGTCAACCGAGTGGGCAGTCACGGCCCCCACCGTAGCGGGCCGTCGGTCAGCGTGTGTGCATCCCGTAGGGCACGGCCGAGACCAGCGTCACCGCCTGCAGCTGCCCCGTCGGCAGTCGATACTCCCGCCTCTCACCGGAGCGCGCGCCGCAGATCGCCTCGCCGAGAGGAGAATTCACCGAGTAGACCTCGATATCGCCGTAGTCCGCGCCGCGCACCCCGAGCAGGAACGTCTCGGTTTCCGGGGTCGCCGAGCCGTCCTCGAAGCGCACGGTCAGCACCATGCCGAGTTCGGCGACACCGTCATTGGGCGGGTCCTCGCCGACGACCGCGGCGGCCAGCATGTCGTGGATCTGCTGGATGCGACCCTGCTGCGCCCGCCGCACCGCGACGGCGTTGCTGTCGGCCGCATCGCTGTCGTCACCATCGACCCCGGTGATCGACCACGTGCGCAGCACCTCCAACTCCTCGAGCAATCGGGCATGGGCCTCCGGGGTGAGCCAGACAGGCGTCGCGGCGGTGGTCATGGGAACACTCCTCGTATCGGTGGTTGGTCGTCAGGGGCGGGGATCTCCCGCCGCCCCTGACGACAGGGTGAAAGTCGGATCAGCGCAGCGGGTCGAACGCACGCAACGCCTCGGGTCGCTTACCGGTGGTGATCTGCTCGGTGAGCAGCCGGCCGGTCACCGGACCGTGCGCCAGCCCCCACATGCCGTGCCCGCCGGCCACATAGACGCTGGGATTGACCTGACCGATCACCGGCAGACCATCGGCGCTGACGGGCCGTGGGCCGACCCACACGTCGCGTGCCTCGTCCCACCGCACACCGTCGAGCAGGCGGGCGGCCGACCTGACGATCGAGCGGACCCGGGCCGGCGCGATGGGTGCCTCCGGTTCCCGGAATTCCATGGTGCCCGCCACCCGCATGGCCCCCTGGTAGGGCGTGCAGGCCACCCGCTCGGTCGGTAGGTAGATCGGCCCCGGCATCGGGCGGTCGATGGGCACGGTGAACGAGTACCCGCGACCGGCCCGGACCGGGACCCGCACCCACGGCTGGGTCAGTTCGTTCAGCCAGGCCCCGGTGGCCACGACGACGGCGTCGGCGGTGTAATCGGTGCCTCCGGCGCCGCGCACGATGACGCGACTGCCCTGCGGGCTCACCCCGATGACCCGATCGATCGGCATTGCCGCGCCGCGCTCGGCCACCGCCTGACCGAGAGCGGTCACGAACCGTCCCGGATCGATGTAGCGCTGCCGATCGACGGCGACGGCCACGGTGGCCACGCCCGAGGTCAGCGGCACGGCCTCGCGCAGCCCGGCACCACGCAACTCGTCGACCTCGACGGTCAGGCCTGCCCGCTGCAGCACGGCGATCTCGTCGCGCAGTTCACCGGCTTGGGCATCGGTCTCGAACAGGGCGGTGATCGCCGATTCGGTGACCGGCACATCGACCCCGTTACCCGACAGCACGTCGAAGGCTTCCAGGCATTCGGCGTTGAAGGGCTGGTTGGCCCGTACCGCGCGCTCGGCCGAGGACGTGGTGCAGTGCCGGGCGAAGGTCGCGAGGAAACGTGCGAGACCGAAGTCGGCGCGCAGCGGAATATGCAGTGGCGCAGACGGATTGAACAGCGACTTCAGCCCGTATCGCAGCACCGCGGGTTGGTTGAGCGGTATGGTCAGCGCCGGCGAGAGCCAGCCTGCGTTACCCCACGACGCCCCGGCCGCCACCCCGGTGCGATCGATGACGGTGACCTCGACACCGCGTTCCTGCAGGAACCACGCGGTGGACAGCCCGACGATGCCGGCGCCCACCACCACGACCTGCCGCGGACCGCCGTCGATGCGATCCACCCCGGCCATCCCCTCGACCATGGCACGCCCTCCTGATTCCGATGCTTCGGTCCGGCGTCGTGTTCCGACGCCGTACAGGGCCATCATGCGGCGGACCAGAGGGCGTAGCGTTGCGGTATCCGACAGTTGAGCGTGAGCTGATTGTGGCGATCCGACAATCAGGCGCGGTCGAGGGTCGCCAGCTCGATCATCATGGCCAACCGCTTGCGCGGATCGTCGACCTGTACCGCGGCCACCTCGGCCATCTTGCGCAACCGGTACCGCACGGTGTTCTCGTGCACACCGAGAACGGCACCGGTGCGCACCGGATCACCCTGGCACTCCAGCCACACCCGAAGGGTCCGCACATAAGGGGTGCCGTGTTCGCGGTCGTGGCGCTGAAGATCGATGACCGGACCCCGGCTCGGGCCCCGACCGTTGTCCACCGCGGTGCGAAGCCGCTGCAGCACCAGGTCATCCCAGGATTCGTCATAGGCCGGCGGGGCAAGATCCGGTGCCCCGGCCTCATGCAGGGCCAGGCATTCGTCGGCCTCCCAGCGGGCGGCCGCCAGGTCGCCCGCCTCGGCGACCCCGCTGATACCGGCCATCAGTGTCGCCTGTCCCGGCAGCACCGCGCGCAGCTCGTCCAGCCAGGCCCGCGCCGTATCGGCCTGCTCCCCCGGCAACACCGTGTACACGGTGTTCTCCGCCAGCGCGCTACGCCCCGGACGCGACCACCCGAAGCCGGCCGTCGCCTTCTCGAAGGTCACCAGCAGCGCCGTGTGCCGATCGGGTTCCAACCGGGCGCGCAGCGCGATGACGCGCAGCGGACCCAACGGCAGACCGACCCGGCTGGCGACCGCGACCGCGTCGGCGGCGCCCTCGAGCAGGCGCTGAACGGACTCCGACTCCACCTGGCGCTCGAGATCGGCGCTGGCGCGCGAGCGCAGCAGGTGCAATGCGACGGTGCGCACACCGGTACGCAGCGCGGTCAGGGCCGCCCCCTGCAGCGCTTCCGGACAGGCCACCCACACCGAGCCCAACAGCTCCCGGCCGACCCGGGCGGCGACCACCATCCGACCGGTCAGTCCGAGCGCCGGGTCCGGCTCGACGAACAGCGGCTCGTCGGAGGTGCTCAGATGCGCGAAGACACCGCGGCCGGCCAACGCCTCACGGACCTGCGCGGGTTGTTCGCGCCGCAGGATGGTCTCCACGCGCGCCGCGTCGGCCGTCTGTTGCGACCGCGAATAGGCCAGCGTCTGCGCATGGCGATCCTCGATGATGACCGCGCCACCGATGGCCGCGGCCAGGCTGTCCGCCAGCGCGAACAGATCGGTGGGACCACGACCCGATTCGGTCTCCCGGCCCTCCAGCACCAGCCCGTAGGCCACGGCCGCCAGTTCGCTCCACGGCAGCGCATCGTCCACCAGCAGCACCGCGACACCGTCGGGAAGCTGCGCGGGAACCTCGTCGTCGGCACCACGGACCAGGACCACCGCCGCACTCGCCGATACCGCCCAGCCCAGCGCCTGGTGCGCCGAATCGGCGCCGATGGCCAGCAGCACGTCACCGAGCACAGGCGCGCCACCGGCGGTCTCGGGCAGCACCACGCTGCGCAGTTCGGTGCTGCGCGGCACCGCGCACAGCCGGGTCACCACGCCATATCCGCCCAGGACGTTGACCAGGCGATCCAAGGTGATCACGACCGCAGCCTAGGTGGTGGCCAGGAAGGTGAACCTCTCGATATAGCCCGCGACCCCGCACACCAGGGCCAACACGATCAGCGCGATCACATCGGCGGTATGCAACCGCGACGGGTGCGCCGAGAGCTGTCCGGCACCGCCACGCGCGGTGATGGCGTCACCCATCTCGTCGGCGCGCCGCAGCGACACCGTCACCGTGGCGGCGAGTAGGTCGATCAGGTCGGACACCTGCGCCCTCATGCGATCGCGGCGGCCTTCGGGCAGCTCGCGGGGACGCAGCCGCCGCGCGGCGTAGAGGATGCGGAACTCATCGATGAGCATCGGGAAGGCGCGCAGTGACAGCGCCACGGTCGCAGCCCAGTCGTCGACCGGGAGCCGCAGCCAGCGCAACGGTCGGCCGAGCGTCGACACCGCCGGGGCGATCTCGGCGACGTTGGTGGTCCAGGAAACCAGCAGGCCCATGCCCAACAGGACGATCGACACCGCCGTCACCCGAAGGAACTTCAACAGCCCGCCGAGCTCCAGTTCCCAGCCGCCCAGCGACACGATCGGCGTTCCACCGGCGAAGGCGGCGGTCACCCCACCGAGCAGGAGCAGCAGCCAGATCCACCCCGGGATGCTCGGCAGCGCACCGCGCGGCACCCGCGCCAGCCCGATCGCGACAGCCAGCAGAGCGGTGATCATCGCGATGGGAATCCAGCCCGGGTACAAGACCATCAACACCGCCAGTGCCACGACACCGATGAGTTTCGTTCCGGCCCAGAGCCGGTGGATGACCGTGTCCCCGGGCACCGGGCGCAGCAGGACCAGCGGCCGCTTCTGTTCGCTCATGCGGTTCCCTCGCAGGCTCGGGTCATGACGGCGTCCCCGATGTGCTCGCCGGTACCGGGACCAACACCCCGTCGCGCAGATGCAGGGTGCGCGGGCACAGCTCTTCCAGCCCCGCGAAATCGTGCGAGATCACGATGATCGTCAGCCCGTCGCGGCGCAGTTCCTCCAGCAGCCGCAACAGACCGCGGGCACTGGTGGCATCGAGTCCGGCCAGCGGTTCGTCGAGCACGATGGCCCGCGGCGAGCGGGCCAGCAGACCCGCCAGCACCACCCGGCGCATCTGTCCGCCCGAGAGTTGGTCGATGCGCCGATCGGCCAGCTCGGGTTCCAGGCCGACGGTGGCCAGCGCGGCATTGACCTTGGCCCGGTCCCGCGCGGAGAACCCGGCGGCCGAGGCGACCTCGCGGAACACGTGACTGCGCATCAGCTGCAGCCGGGCGGCCTGGAACGACAGCGCCACCGCCCCGACCTGTTCGGCCACCGGCCGGCCGTCCAGCAGACAGGTACCGGTGGTGGGCTCGGTCAGCCCCGCCAAGATCCAGGCCAACGTCGACTTGCCCGAACCGTTGAGCCCGTGGATGAGCACGCCGTCGCCCTCGTACACGGTCAGGTCGATATCGTGCAGCGCGGTGGTGGCCCACGGAGTCCCGTCGCCGTAGCTGTGCCCCACCCCGGACAGTTCCAGGACCGGGACATCGCTGGGTCGCTCCCCGGTCGGCTCCGGCGGTTCGGCGGACTCCACCATGGCCGATCCGCCGGCGAGGTTGACCACCCTTTCGGCGGCTTCGGCCTCGCCGTTGTAGTGGGTGATGTGCACCAGGGCCATGTTCCGGCGCCGGGTCAGCTCGGCCAGCATCGACATCAACCCATCGCGGCCCTCTTGGTCGACCATGCTGGTCACCTCGTCGGCGATCAGCAGCGCGGGCTTGCGTGCCAACGCCGCCGCCACGGCGAGGCGCTGCAGCTCACCGCCGGACAGGCTGCCGGTGTCGCGCTCGTCGAGTCCGTCGAGGCCGACCTCGGCCAGTAGCGCGGGCACGTCGACCGTCGTGCCGGCGGGCAGGCCCCAGACGACATCATCGGCCACCCGGGTGCCCAGGATCTGGCTCTCCGGGTGCTGCATGATCACCGCCGTCCCGCCGGGCGCACCGAGGCCCACCGCACCGGGGCGTTCGACGACACCCTCGGTCGGCGGACGGCCGCAGAGCACCAACATCAGCGTGGTCTTGCCGGCGCCGTTGGCGCCGGTGACGGCGATGTGCTCGCCGGACTGCACGCTCATCGACACCGGGCCCAGCGCATCGCGATCGGTACCCGGGTACCGGAACACGACATCGCGCAGGTGCAACGGTGTCGGGGCGACGGGGTCGGACTCATCGAGGGATTCCAGCTTGTGCACATCCGGAACGCCCGCCAGCCGACTGAGCACCCGTGACAACGCCCACCAGCCGACCAGCCCGACGACGACGATCGCGATCAGGCCGTAGGCGAAGATGAGGACCGGCCAGTGGTCCAACAGCACACCGAAGATCTCGCGCACCTTGTCGGCGAGCGGTTGCAGGTCGGGGATGTAACTCAGGATCGCGACGGTGCCGTCCACATTGGCGGTCATGGCCGAGAAGACCAGTTCGCGCATGCGGGTCGCCACCAGCAACACCAGCACCACCGCCGCGCCGAACACCGCGCCCGCGGCCGCGGACACCACCAGCACGGTGGGCAGGCCGCGACCCCGGCGTTTCACAAAGCCGACCAGCCCGCCGACATACGCGCAGTTCAGCACCGTCATCAGGCCGCCGATACCGGCGATGATGAAAGCCACCAGCGCCCCGGCGACGGTCGCGGCCAGCAGTACCCGCAACCGGTAGCGGTAGGCGAGCAGCCCCATGGGCACGGTGGCCAGCAGCGACAGCCCCGCGGCGAACGGGACGACGACGGCGATGATCGCGATGGCCGCCGACAACGCGGCCATGACGGAGGCTTGTGCCAACTCCCCCGGAAGCAACGAACCGGCCCGGCGAGGGTGCGGCGGACCTGGGGGCATCACCCGATTCTGCCAGTCGACGGCGGCACTCCGGATCCGCCGACTGTGACGGTGCCCACGCCGACCGATTTGCAGATGCATAGTAAATCTATGTAACCTTGTCCGAGTGGATCGCCAAGACCCTGTCGCACTCGGCGCCGACCTGCTGGCCGTCGTCGCGCGGATCAACCGGTTGGCAAACCAGCGGATCGAATTACCGTTGCCGTTCGCGCAGGCACGACTGCTGGCCACGATCGAAGACCAGGGCCGTGCCCGGATCTCCGACCTGGCGGCCATCGACCACTGCTCACAACCGACGATGACCACTCAGGTGCGCAGGCTCGAAGACGCCGGGCTGGTCTCGCGCGCCGAGGACGCCGCCGACGCACGGGTGGTGCTGATCGAGATCACCGACGCGGGCCGGGCCATGTTGAACCGGGTGCGCGCCGATCGCAGTGCCGCGATCAATCCCTATCTGGAACACCTCGACGACGCCCAGCGCGGCGCGCTCGTCGACGCGATACAGGTGCTGCGTGGGCTGCTCGACGACGCCCAGCAGGACCGCCGATCGAAGTAAGGAGTTTCCCGCCATGTGGCGTCAACCGAAAGCCGTCTGGGCCGTTGCCTTCGCCTCCGTCGTCGCCTTCATGGGCATCGGCCTGGTCGACCCGATCCTCAAGCCCATCGCCGACAATCTGAACGCCACCCCGTCGCAGGTCTCCCTGCTGTTCACCAGCTACATGGCGGTGATGGGTGTCGCCATGCTGATCACCGGCGTGGTGTCCAGCCGGATCGGCCCGAAGAACACCCTGCTGATCGGCCTGGTGATCATCATCGCCGGCGCCGGCCTGGCGGGGATGAGCGAGACGGTGATGGAGATCGTCGGCTGGCGGGCGCTGTGGGGGCTGGGCAATGCCCTGTTCATCGCGACCGCACTGGCGACCATCGTCAACGCCGCCCGTGGATCGGTGGCGCAGGCGATCATCCTCTACGAGGCGGCCTTGGGCCTCGGCATCGCGATCGGCCCGCTCGTCGGCGGTGTGCTCGGTTCCCTCTCCTGGCGCGGCCCGTTCTTCGGGGTCTCGGCGCTGATGGCCGTGGCGCTCGTCGTCACCGTCTTCCTGCTGCCCTCGACCCCGCGCCCGGAACGGGCCACCAGCCTGATCGATCCGTTCCGGGCGCTGCGCCACCGCGGCCTGTTGGCCGTGTCGGTGACCGCGCTGCTCTATAACTTCGGCTTCTTCACGCTGCTGGCATTCACCCCCTTCCCGCTGGACATGACCGCCCACCAGATCGGGCTGATCTTCTTCGGCTGGGGTGTCGCACTGGCCTTCACCTCGGTGGTGGTCGCCCCGCGCCTGCAACACCGGTTCGGCACCATCCCGACGTTGGTGGTCAACCTGCTGGCCATGACGGTCACGCTGGCCGTGATGGCCGTCGGCACCGACCACAAGGCGGTGCTGGCGACCTGCGTGGTGGTGGCCGGCCTGTTCATCGGTGTCAACAACACCCTCATCACCGAGACCGTCATGAAGGCGGCCCCGGTGGAGCGCGGCGTCGCCTCGGCGGCCTACAGCTTCCTGCGCTTCGGCGGCGCGGCGGTGGCGCCGTGGTTGGCCGGCACGCTCGGCGAGCATGTCAGCATCCACCTGCCCTACTGGGTGGGCGCGGGCGCGGTGGCCGTCGGTGCCGCGCTGCTGTTCGCCGCACGCGGACACCTGACCGGCGTCGACGCCCCCGAGGAAGAGATCGAGGAGTTGACCGATGAGGCCACCGCCGTCACCGTCGGCAACTGAGTCAGCCGGCAGTGCACTCACTGGCACAGTGCACTAACTGACGGCGACCCCCACGACGGACCCCACCAGATAGGTGGCCGCGATCGCCGCCCCACCCAACAGCAGCAGGCGCAGCGACGAGAACAGCGGCGGGGTGCGGGTGAACTTCGACGCCAGCGCGCCGGTGATCGCCAAACCCAATCCGCCGCAAGCCAACCCGGCCCACAACGAGGCGAAGCCCAGCAGGTAAGGGATCAACGGCACGATGGCGCCGATGGTGAACATCACGAACGACGAGATCGCGGCCACCCACGGGGAGGGCTTCTCGCGCGGGTCGACACCGAGTTCCTGCACCAGGTGGAAGTTCAGCGCGCGATTCTCGTCGCGGTGGATCTCCTCGGTCGCGCTGGCCGCGGTCTGCGGGGTCATCCCCATCTCGACGAGCATCGCGGTGAGCTCTTCGCGCTCGGCATCCGGTTGATTGCGGAACGAGCGGCGTTCCACCCGTACCTCGGAGTCGATCTGCTCGTTGGCCGTCGTGACCGAGGTGTATTCACCCAGCGCCATCGAGAACGCGCCGGCCAGCAGCCCGGCCACACCCGCCAGCACCACCGTGTCGGGGCTCGCCCCGGCCGCGACACCGGCGATCAGCGCGGTGTTGCTGACCAGACCGTCCATCGCACCGAAGGTGGCCGCGCGCAGCCACCCGCCCGTGACATCGGCGTGCTTGTGGTCGGGCACATGCGGCAGTCCCGTCGGCGACTGAGGATCAGACATGCCGTCATTCAACGCTTGGTATTTCCTGAGGTCTTACTCAGGTTTGCCTTCCCGGGAGAACGGGCACGTTACCGTCTGCTATGACCACTACCGCTGATCACCTCCGCAACGCCCTCGACGGCCGCTGGCGCGACGTGAAAAACCAGGTCCGCATCGAACTCTCGAGCGAGGTGTTCCGCCCGCACTACACACCGAACACCGTCATCGCCCGGACCAAGGTCGCCGAACAGCTGAAGATCATGGCGGCCCGCGGCGCCGCCGAGGACGGGTTCAAGAAGGAGCACGGCGGCAACGGTGACGTCGGCGCCGCCGTCACCCAGATCGAGATGCTCGCGATGAGCGATCTGTCGCTGATGGTGAAAGCCGGTGTGCAGTGGGGACTGTTCGGCGGGGCCATCGAGAACCTCGGCACGGAACGGCACCACAACGCCTACGTGCGCAAGCTGATCGATCTCGAGCTGCTCGGGTGTTTCGCGATGACCGAGACCGGACACGGCAGCGATGTGCAGTCCCTGGAGACGACGGCCACCTACGATCCGCAGACCCAGGAATTCGTCATCGACTCCCCCACCCCGTCCTCCCGCAAGGACTACATCGGTGGTGCGGCGGAGACGGCAAGGGTGGCAGCGGTGTTCGCGCAGCTCATCACCAAGGGCGAGGGTCACGGCGTGCACTGCTTCGTGGTGCCCATCCGCGATGACGCCGGTAACGACCTGCCGGGCGTCACCACCTCGGACTGTCACTACAAGGGCGGGCTGCCCGGCGTCGACAACGGACGCATCCAATTCGATCAGGTCCGCATCCCGCGGGAGAACCTGCTCAACAAATACGCCGACGTGGCCGAGGACGGCACCTACAGCTCGCCGATCGAGAACAAGGGTCGCCGCTTTTTCACCATGCTCGGCACGCTGATCCGGGGCCGGGTGACCGTCGGCGGCAGCGCCGGTGCCGCGGCACGGGTGGCACTCGATATCGCCACCCGATATGCGCTGCAGCGCAGGCAATTCGGGGCACCCGGATCCGATGACGAGGTGCTGGTCATGGACTATCTGGTGCACCAGCGGCGGTTGTTCCCGCTGATCGCCAAGTCCTACGCCCTGCAGTTCGCGCAGAACGAGCTGGTCGCCAAGTGTCACGAGTTGCAGACCGCGGAGAATCCCGACGCCGAGGAACAGCGCGAGCTGGAGTCCCGCGCCGCCGGACTGAAGGCCGCCAACACCTGGCACGCCACCCGGGCCATCCAGGAGGCGCGCGAAGCATGCGGTGGCGCAGGGTATCTCGCCGAGAACCGGCTGATCGCGCTGAAGGCCGACACCGACGTGTTCACCACCTTCGAGGGTGACAACCACGTGCTGACCCAGCTGGTGGCCAAGGAGCTGTTGACCTCCTACGCCGACGACATCAAGGGCATGAGCCCGGTCGAGTGGGTGCGGTTCGCGGCCAACTTCGCCGGCGAGCGGGTGCTCAAGCGCACCGCGGCCCAGACCATCATGCAGACCATCATCGACACCCGCGAGGACAACGAGGAAGAGGGCTCACTGTTCAACCGCGGCACCCAGGTCAAGATGTTCGAGGACCGCGAGGAGTACATGCTGGCCTCGGTGGCCCGCCGGCTGCAGAGCAAGGCCAAGGAGATGTCACCGTTCGAGGCCTTCAACTCCGTGCAGGATCACGTGCTGCACACCGCGCAGGCGCATATCGACCGCATCATCCTCGAGGCGTTCGTCGCCGGTATCGACGCCTGTGAGGACGAGCAGGCCCGCGAGATCCTCGGCATGGTGTGCGACCTGTACGCACTCTCGGCGATCGAAGAGGACAAGGCCTGGTTCGTCGAGCACCGCTTCCTGTCCACCGAGCGGGCCAAGGCCGTCACCCGCGGTATCAACGACCGCTGCCGCCGGTTGCGCCCGCACGCCGAGCTCCTGGTGGACGGATTCGGCATCCCCGAGCAACTCCGCTACGCCGAGATGCTGCATCCCGAGCACATCCCGGACGCCGACGAGCACCAGGAAAAGGACGCCGTCAGCTCCGGGACGATCGAACCCACATAGCGCAGGTACCCGATCCCCGGCACGGCGCGCGACTCACGGGCCGGGGATCGGATCCAACGCCTTGAGCGAGCCGTCGTCGCCGATCTGGAAGCGCACCTGACCGATCCCGGTTGGGCAGCACGGCTTGTCCTCACCCTGTAGCCACTGGTACTGCACCGCGGCCGTACTGTCGCCCATGGCCACCACCGTGGTGTACGGCCGGGGCCGCGGCGTCGGCGGGCCCAGTGGCGTGTCGCGGTCGAAGAAGAGCACCTGCACGGCCGCGTCGGGGGCCTTGTCGCCCGTGCCGATGACAACCCAGTGCAGCCGGCAATCGCCGGTGTGACCGCGCGACGTTTCGGTCCAGCGCTCCCCCACACCTTCGATGGCCGTCCGCACGGTCTCGGCGGTCGGGGTGTCCTGGGCCGGGCAATCCGCGGAGGTCTGCGGCGCGGAGTTCTTGGGGCTCCAACCGCACGAGGCCACCGTCGGAACAGCGAGCGCAGCCAATGCTGCCGCCGCGAAAGCGACGCTACGGCGGTGATTTCGGCGCGATCGCGACCATTGCGTCGCTGTCGGCGGGTGCGGGCTCGTCAGTGACATGAGACGAGCTTACGACCGAGATGAAAAGCTCCCCCGATTGGACTCGAACCAATAACCGCCCGATTAACAGTCGGGAGCTCTGCCAATTGAGCTACAGGGGATTGAACCGAGGACAGACTTTAGCGCATACACCCCGCGGGCGAAGAATCGACTGGTCAGAAGCCCCGTCACCACCTTCTACGGCGCGTGAGGCAGGATGGTGAGAGTCCTGCTGTCACCGTGGAGGGAGCCTCGTGTTCCGGATCGTCTTCGTCCTGGGGGTCGGCTACGTGCTGGGCGCGAAAGCCGGCCGTCGCCGCTACGAACAGATCACCGCGACGTACAAGGCGGTCACCGAGAACCCGGCCACCAAGGCCGTCCTGGATGCCGGGCGCCGCAAGGTCGCCGATCGGGTGTCCCCGGATCCGCAGTTGGTGCGCCTGACGGCCATCGACGCCGAGACCTCGGTGCTCGCGCCCGAGGAGACCGGCGTCCGGCCCCGCAACGGCGCCAGGGACTGACTCAGGCTAGGGAGTGCCGCCCTCGGACCGCAGGGCGGCGATATCGGCGGGCGCGCCATCCACAGGGGCCTCTGCGGTGCCGATCGGTGTTTCGCTGGGCGTCAGCTCCAACGCCGCCCGCGGTGCCCGCCACTCGTCGTTCTCCAGGGTGCCGCCGTAGAGCGCGATGCCGAGCGTGGTGACCACCGCGGTTGCCAGGACGCCGACCCCCTTGGTCGCCGGGATCGCACGGTAGCCGTCCTCAGCGCTCACAATCGACGCCTTCCTGTCGCGTACCCCTGGTGCAGATCGAGTCTTGAGTCTCGCGTCACCAGATAACGAAAGAGACGCGACACGATGACCATTCGCACACGGTCCGCGGACGCCCAGAAATAGCCTGGCCGGGTCGCGGAAGTATCTTCCGGGACCCGGCCAGGTGAGAAGCAGAGGCTGAGCTAGCCGATCGGGATGCTGGTGTTCCAGCTGGTGCCCGGCAGCACCGGACCCGAGTACAGGCCGCCGGGGCCGATTCCGATGCGCGGCGTACCGACACCGACGCCGTTACCGTTCGAGTAGGACAGGCAGTTGCCGTCATCCTTGTTGCCGAACCAGGCCAGGCAGGCCGGGGCCGCCTCGGCAGCCGGGGCGGGCGTGGTCGAGAAAGCCACCAAGGGCGCCGCGGCGACGGCCGCCGCGAAGGTGCCTGCGACGAGGATCGTGCGTGTCCGATTGCTCAGGAATGACACGGTGGGACCTTTCTGGACAGTTAGCTGCGCTCTCACCATAACGGTTGTGTCGCGATCATGCAGTCAAGTCGTCGCCACTGGCCTGCTCGAGCAGACTGCGCCGGTAGGTCTCCATCGCCACCAGGTCGCCGAACAGGGCGTGGTACTCGTCGCTGTTGTCCACCGGCGACATGCGCTGCAACTTGGACTTGACCTCGGCGATCTGCCGTCCGATCGACACCTCCTGCAGCCGGGCGAGCACGCCGCAGATGTAGCGGGCAAGCCGTTCGTCATCGTCGATCTTGATGGCGTCCACGCTGAGTTCGTTGACCAGCGCGCCGGCCTCGCCCGCCAGGTCGCGCACCGTCTCGATCCACTGTGCGCCGGTCAGCCCCGACGACACGCCGCCGGCCGCCGCGATCGCCGTCCGCACCGCCGCATAGGCCGGGTGGGTGAAGCTCTCCGGGCCCAGGCTGTCGAACACCGGGCCGGCCAATCCCGGGTACTGCAGCGCGGACTTCAAGGCCTCCCGCTGCGGACGCAGCGTCGGGTCCATCGGGTTGGGTCGGGCGAGGGACGACGCCTGCGCCCGGTCCCCCGGCGGAGGGGCGGCGCGGCGGTTGGCCTGCTGGCCGGCACGGCCCGTGCGGGGGCCCTTGCGGCCCGCCTCCTCGCGAACCCGGCCCAGCACCTGCCCGACGTCCTCCCAGCCGACCCAGCCGGCCAACTGGCGGGCGTACTCGTCGCGCAGGGTGGGATCCTTGATCCGCGACACCATCGGTACGCACCGGCGCAGCGCGGCGACCCTGCCCTCGGCGCTGTCGAGATCGTGATCGGTCAACGCGGTGCGGATGGCGAACTCGAACAACGGCGCGCGGCGGGCCACCAGATCGCGCAGCGCACCGTCACCGGAGCGCAACCGCAGATCGCACGGGTCCATACCGTCGGCCGCCACGGCCACGAAGGACTGCCCGGCCAGGTTCTGCTCACCCTCGAACGCCTTCACCGCGGCGGCGCGGCCGGCGGCATCACCGTCGAACACGTAGATCAGCTCGCCGCGAAAGAAGTTGTCGTCCATCATGAGCCGACGCAGCATCGACAGGTGCTCGTCGCCGAACGCGGTGCCACAGGCGGCCACCGCCGTGGTCACCCCGGCCAGGTGCATCGCCATCACGTCGGTGTATCCCTCGACGACGACGGCCTGATGCCCCTTGGCGATATCGCGCTTGGCCAAGTCCAGCCCGAAGAGCACATGAGACTTCTTGTACAGCACGGTTTCCGGGGTGTTGACGTACTTGGCTTCCATATGGTCGTCGTCGAAGAGCCGACGTGCCCCGAACCCGATGGTCTCACCGGATGACACCCGGATGGGCCACAGCAGGCGGCGATGGAAGCGGTCGATCGGTCCGCGCTTGCCCTCCTTGCTCAGCCCGGCCGCTTCGAGCTCCTTGAACTCGAAGCCCTTGCGCAACAGGTGCTTTGTCAGCTTGTCCCAACCGGACGGGGCGAACCCGCACCCGAACCGGGCGGCGGCATCGGCGTCGAAGTTCCGGTCGATCAGGTATTGGCGGGCCGGTGCGGCCTCCTCGGAGCGCAACTGTTCGGCGTAGAACTCGCTCGCGGCCGCGTTCGCCGCGATCAACCTGCTGCGACTACCGCGGTCGCGTTGCACATTGGTTGCCGCGCCACCGGTATAGGTGACGGTGTAGCCGACCTTGTCGGCGAGCAGCTCGACGGCCTCGACGAAGCTGACGTGCTCGATCTTCTGCAGGAACGCGTAGACGTCACCGCCCTCACCACAACCGAAGCAGTGGAAGTGCCCGTGGTTGGGCCGGACATGGAACGACGGGGATTTCTCGTCATGGAACGGGCACAGGCCCTTGAGCGAGTCGACCCCGGCGCGGCGCAACTGCACGTAGTCACCGACGATGTCCTCGATGCGGACCCGTTCCCGGATGGCCGCGATATCACGATCGGGGATGCGGCCCCGACCGCCCCGCATCGCATCATTGGCCATCGGCGCAGTCTATCGGCCCGTCACAGGGGCCGGGGCGAGCGCACCTCGTGGACCCTTTCCAGCCGGGACTCGGTGTAGGAGGCGATCTGGTCGACGACGACCCGCAGCCGCGCGCCGTCGTCTTCGGCGAGGGTGAACTCCGCGGCGAACTGGGGGTCCAGGCTGCTGGGGGCCTGCGCCCACAGCGTCAGCGCGACCTCCTGGATGAGGGTCCGCTGATCGGTCTGGATCTGCAGGTGGCGGTGGTCGGACATGATGAACTGCAGGGCCAGCATCTTGAGCACCGCGACCTCGGCACGTACCTCGGCGGGCACGTGCAGGTCGGTATCGAAGCGCTTGAGTACCGGCGCGCCGCCGACCACCGCGCGGGTCTGGGAGATCGCCGCGTTGGCGAAACGGCCGACGAGCTCACTGGTCAGGTTCTTCAGCGCCACCGAGGCCGCCAGTGTGCCGTCGTATTTGCCCACCGCGGCGACCACCGGCATCTCCGAGAGTCGCTGCGCCGCGGCGAGCAGATCGTCATGTGACACGGCCGGATACGCCCCGGCGCCGAGGCGGGCCAGCGCATCGGCGGCATCGCGGTCGGCCAGCACCCGCAGGTCGATACGCCCGGAGATGACACCGTCCTCGACATCGTGCACCGAGTAGGCGACATCGTCGGCCCAGTCCATCACCTGCGCCTCCAGGCACGGGCGGTTGGCCGGTGCGCCGTCGCGCAGCCAGTCCGCGGCGGCCATGTCGTCATCGTAGAAACCGAACTTCTTCGGGTTCTGCGAGCGCGCCCAGGGATACTTGGTGACCGCGTCCAGGGCCGCGCGGGTGAGGTTCAGACCGGCCGAACGACCATCGTCGGCAAGGACTTTGGGTTCCAACCGGGTCAGGATCCGCAGGTTCTGGGCATTGCCCTCGAAGCCGCCGAACGGGGCCGCGATCTCGTTGAGCGCGCGCTCACCGTTGTGTCCGTAGGGCGGGTGACCGATATCGTGGGCCAGGCCTGCCAGATCGACCAGATCGGGATCACACCCGAGGCCGACGGCCATCCCCCGTCCGATCTGTGCAACCTCCAGCGAATGGGTGAGACGGGTGCGCGGGGTGTCACCATGGCGGGGCCCGACCACCTGGGTCTTGTCGGCCAGCCTGCGCAGCGCCGCCGAGTGCAACACCCTGGCCCGGTCGCGCGCGAAGTCGGTGCGGTGCTCGGTGGTGGTGTCGGCCAGCTTCGACGATCCCAGACCCGCACCCTTGGGCGACTCCGGTACCAGCCGCTGCCGGTCGAAGTCGTCGTAATCGGATGTGTTGCGTTGCGTGGCCACCGCCCGACAGTCTGCCAGCACCACATCCGCGGTTCGGACATGACTGCCGCCACATCGGCGCGCGAGTCACTAGATTGACGGGCATGCGCCCAGCCCGATTGCTCAGCATGCTGCTCGTGGCCCTCACCGCGGTCCTGGCGATCGCACCCGCGGCGCTGCTCGCCGCACCCGAGGCGGCGGCGCGGCCACCGCTGCGGCTACCCAGCCAGATCGTCGACGAGGCCAACGTGCTCGGCGCCGCAGACAAGGAGCAGGTCGGCCAGGCCATCGACCGGCTCTACCAGAACCGCCAGGTGCGGTTGTGGGTCGTCTACGTGGACAGCTTCTCCGGACAGAACGCCGAGCCGTGGGCGCAGGCGACCCTGCGCGCCAGCGACCTCGGCGAGTATGACGCGCTGCTGGCCGTCGCCACCGCCGACCGCGCCTACGCGTTCCTCACCGGGTCTGCGGCGGCCAGCAACTCCGAGGCGAACACGCTGCGACGCAACCAGATCGAGCCCGCCTTGCGCGATGGGAACTGGGCTGCGGCGGCGGTCGCGGCCGCCGACGGGCTCGACGCCACGTCCACGAGCTCGTCGTCGGGCATGAGCTGGTCCAGTGTGCTGGCCATCGTAGCCGTCCTCGGGCTCGGCGTGCTCGGCCTGCTGCTGTGGGCGCGGCGGCGCACCCGCAAGCGCCGCGAGGCCGATCTCGCCGCCGCACAGCGCGTCGACCCGACCGATCCGACCGCGCTGGCCGCCGTGCCGCTGGAGACGCTGGACGAGTTGTCCCGGTCGGTGGTCGTCGAGGTGGACAACGCGGTGCGCACCAGTGACAACGAATTGACACTGGCCGTCGAGGAATTCGGTGAACAGCGCACCGCGCCGTTCACCGCTGCCGTCACCGCGGCACGGACCGCACTGACCCAGGCTTTCAACGCACGGCAGATCCTCGACGACACGGTGCCCGAGACCCCGGCCCAACGCCGCGACCTGCTCACCCGGGTGATCGTTGCCGCCGCCAAGGCCGATCGTGAACTCGACACGCAACGCGAGGCATTCGCGCAACTGCGCGATCTGGTCATCAACGCACCCGCGCGCCTCGACGTGCTGACCCAAAAGATGGTCGACCTGACCACCCGGATCGCGCCCGCCGAGCAGGCGCTGGCGGACCTGAGCCGGCAGTTCGCCCCGACCGCCCTGCATTCGGTGGCCGACAACGTGGACACCGCCAAGCAGCGCCTGGCCTTCGCCGACCAGAACATCACCAACGCCCGCGCTCTGGTGGCCCGGCCGGCCGGACAGCAGGCCGGCCTGGTCGATTCCGTGCGGGCGGCCGAATCCGCACTGGGGCAGGCGCGCACGATGCTCGACGCCATCGACAGCGCGGCCGATGACATCAATCGGGCCATCGCGACGCTGCCCGAGGAGATCGCCGATGTGCAAGCCGGTATCGCCGCCGCCGATGCGCAACTGAGTCGCGGCGGCGTCGACGAGCCCACCGAGCTGAAGGCCGCCCGCGATGCCGCCGCACAGGCGGTCGCGACAGCGCAGGAATCCGGGAACACCGATCCGCTGGGCGCCTTCAGCGCACTGACCCAGGCCGACGCCGATCTGGACCGGCTGCTCGCGCTCATCGCCGAGGAACGCCAGGCCCAAGAGCGCTTGCGACGGTCCTATGAGCAGGCCCTGACCGCGGCGCAGTCCCGGGTCCGCGGGGTCGGCGACTTCATCGACACCCGGCGCGGGAGTGTCGGGCCCGAGGCGCGTACCCGGCTGGCCGAGGCGGTGCGTCAGCTGCAGGCCGCACAGGACAAGGCCGCCGACAACTCGACCGAGAGCCTTCCGACGGCCATCGCGCACGCCAACAGTGCGACCTCGCTGGCCATGCAGGCCCAGCAGCTGGCCAACAACGATGTCAGCTACGCCCATCAGGCCTACAACTCCCAGCACTATGGCGGCGGGTCGAATTCCGGTGCGGTGCTGGGCGGCATCATCATCGGCAACATCCTGTCCGGGGCGCTGCGCGGCGGTATCGGCGGCAGCGTCGGCGGCGGGAGCTGGCGGTCCACATCGTTCGGCGGATCGGGCGGCGGCGGCTTCGGCGGTGGCGGCGGCCGCTTCTAGCAGCCCGATTTCCCGGCGAGCGTGCGTGTCTGCAGCCTGACACGCCGCCGCGCCGCGAAGTTCACGCACGCTCACGCCCCGCGAACGGGTCAGTCGCTCGGCGCCGCCAGCTGCTCGGCGAGCTTGTCCAGCTGGGCCTTGTAACCCATCTTCATGCCGAACGCCGCCATCTTGGCCTTGTCGCCGATCCTGGTGATGGTGACATCGAGGGTGAGCGTGGTCTGTCCGTCGCGCTCGGTCAGCGTGATGTCGTTGGTGTGCTCGATGGTCGAGGTCGCCTCCTGCCCGTCGGTCCAGGATCGTGCGTCATAGGTCATCCTGGTGACGGGATCGACGCGGGTGAACGTGCCCGTCATCGGCCAGCGGGTGCCCGCGTATTTGCCCATGCCCTCGCCGGCTTCCATCACGACGTACACCTCACCGCCGACTCGGGCATCGATGCGACATTCGGGCACAAACGTGTCCTTCGGCCCCCACCACTGTTGCAGCATTTCGGCCTTGGTCCAGGCGTCCCACACCGTCGCGATCGGCGCCGGGTAGCTGCGTTCCAGAGAGAACTCTTTCTTCTTCTTGAAGAGTTGCAGAATCATTATTTCTCCTCGTGTGCAATTGATTTCAAGAACTCGCCGAGAGAGTCGAGTCGCTCGTCCCACAACTGCTCGAAGGACGCGACCCACTGGCCGATGCTCTCGAACGGCGCCGCTTCGAGCTGGTAGATGCGCCGCCGCGCCACCGCCTGGCTGCTGACGATCCCCGAATCACCAAGCACCCGAAGGTGTTTGGACACCTGCGGCTGACGGATGCCGAGCGCCTCGGCGATATCACCGACCGAAAGCGGTCCGGCCCTGAGCAAATCGACGATACGCAGGCGACTCGGCTCCCCCAGCGCCACGAACACCGCCGCCTGCATGTCAGCCACCATAGGGCGCCCCACATATTCCCGTCAAGGAATATGTCAAGATTGATTCCCCCGCGAGCGTGCGTGTCTGCACCCCGACACACCGCCCTAGCTGCAAAGTTCGCGCACGCTCAGGCCGCCCGGGACCGCGCCAGACTGCGCTCGATCCGTCGCACAAGGGCATCCGGCGCACGGCGCACATCATCGGCCACGATCGTCATGACGGTCCAGCCCATCTCTTGCAACGCGGCGCGCTTCTGGCGATCGTTGGCGAAGCTGACCGGATCGCTGTGCCAGTCGAATCCGTCGTACTCGACCGCCAGTCCGCACGTCGGCCAGGCGAAATCCAGGCGCCACAGCCTGCCACCGAAGTCGACCACCTCATACTGCAGAACCGGCATCGGCAGACCCGCGTCGATCATGACCAGCCGGGCCTCGCTTTCCATCGGCGATTCCGCCTGCGGTGCCGCGTGCGCAACCAGCTCCCGGACGTTCACGATCCCCCGTCGCCCGTACTGTTGCACGACCGCGTCGACAAGCTCATGGCGAGTGCATGTATCGCTGCGCAACGCGGCATCCAGCGTGGCGAGAGCCCTCGGACGACGCAATGACCGCGCGACTTCCACCGCCGTCCATGCCGCGCTCGTCGCAGGCCTGCCGTCGACAACGGACAGCGGTGCACCCTCCCGCCGGTGGACGATCAGGCCGTCGGATGCCCGGAGCTGATGACCCACCGGGGTGAGCACGTGTAGGTCACTGGTGTCCTCGGTATCGAAACCGTATGCTGCGGCGGCGGTGCCGAGGCAGATGGCCACCGGCTCGCCTGCCCGCAGGTCGAGCCCACTGAGCCGGATGTGGTTATCGGGCTCCACGAGCGAGTACACCCCGGGCCAGGCCTTGATGAGCGCACCCGTGCGGATCATCGTGTCGAGACGGCTGCGGCTGACCTCGGCAAGCAACTGCGCAGTGCTCAGAACGCCACCCTGGCGCTCGGCCAGCATAACCAGCTCGGCCATCTGATCGGACATGTTCCCGATCGTCGATCAGCGGCACACGGCACGGCCATGCCGCGCGGTCAATCTGTGGACGAATCGCAGAATGTGGACAAACAGCCGCGGCGAGCGTGCGCAAACTTCCGTACGGGGCGGCGTGTCGACCCGCAGACACGCACGCTCGCCGGGAACGAAACTGAAAGGCTCAGCAGCCCTTGAGGCGCACCGCGAGGTAGTTCGACACCTCGGAGATCGCCACCCGCTCCTGGGTCATGGCGTCGCGCTCGCGCACGGTCACGGCGTGGTCCTCCAGCGAGTCGAAGTCCAGCGTGACGCAGAACGGGGTGCCGATCTCGTCCTGCCTGCGGTACCGACGGCCGATGGCACCGGCATCGTCGAACTCGACATTCCAGCTCTGACGCAGCTCGGCGGCGAGATCCTTTGCCTTGGGCGACAAGTCGGCATGCCGGGACAACGGCAGCACCGCCGCCTTGACCGGGGCCAGCCGCGGGTCGAGCTTGAGCACGGTGCGCTTGTCCACCCCACCCTTGGCGTTGGGCGCCTCGTCCTCGCGGTAGGAGTCCACCAGGAACGCCATCAGCGACCGGGTCAGGCCGGCCGCCGGCTCGATCACATACGGCGTGTACCGGGTGTCCGATGCCTGGTCGTAATAGGTCAGGTCCACCCCGGACGACTTTGCGTGACTGGACAAGTCGTGATCGGTGCGGTTGGCGATGCCCTCCAGCTCACCCCACGGGTTGCCGGTGAAACCGAACTTGTACTCGATATCGGTGGTGCCCGCGCTGTAGTGCGAGAGCTTCTCCAGCGGGTGCTCGTAGAGGCGTAGATTCTCCGGCCGGATTCCGAGATCGATGTACCACTGCAGGCGCGTCTCGATCCAGTACTTGTGCCACTCGGGCGCGGTCGACGGTTCGACGAAGAACTCCATCTCCATCTGCTCGAACTCGCGGGTGCGGAAGATGAAGTTGCCCGGCGTGATCTCGTTGCGGAAGCTCTTGCCGATCTGCCCGATGCCGAACGGCGGCTTCTTGCGCGAGGTGGTGACCACGTTGGCGAAGTTGACGAAGATGCCCTGCGCGGTCTCCGGACGCAGGTAGTGCAGGCCCTCCTCGGACTCGATGGGTCCGAGATAGGTCTTGAGCATCATGTTGAAATCGCGGGGCTCGGTCCACTGCCCCTTGGTGCCGCAGTCGGGGCAGACGATCTCGGCCATCGGCACCGCGTCGGGGTCGGCCAGCCCGTCCTTGGCGCCCCGCTTCTCGAAGTAGGCCTCCTGCAGGTGGTCCTGCCGGTGCCGCTTGTGGCAGTTCAGGCATTCCACCAGCGGGTCGTTGAACACCGCGACGTGGCCGGAGGCCACCCACACCTGGCGCGGCAGGATGATCGCCGAGTCCAAGCCCACGACATCGTCGCGGCCGGTGACCACGGACCGCCACCACTGCTTCTTGATGTTCTCCTTGAGTTCCACGCCGAGTGGCCCGTAGTCCCAGGCGGATTTGGTACCGCCGTAGATCTCGCCCGATTGGTAGACGAGGCCACGGCGTTTCGCCAGGTTTGCAACGGTGTCGATGATCGAAGGAGACGAAGCCACGGGTCAACAGCGTAGCGACGACCTGCGGCGGGTTGTGCCGGGGCCGGTGCCAACCGGGCGTTGACATGCATGGATCTGCATGTATTCTGACTCGTAATGAAAATCATTTCCAATTCTGCCACGGCCCAGGACCATTCCGCGCACTCCCATCCGAGCGCGCCGTTTCCCGAGCTGCCCGCGCGCGAGATCCTGGACAACGCCGGCGACCTGCTACGCGCGCTGGCCGCACCGCTGCGCATCGCGATCGTGCTACAGCTGCGCGAGTCGATGCGCTGCGTGCACGAGCTGGTCGACGCGCTCGACGTACCCCAACCCCTGGTCAGCCAGCACCTGCGGATCCTGAAATCCGCAGGCGTGGTGGCCGGGGAGCGCAGCGGTCGCGAAGTGATGTACCGCCTGGTCGATCATCACCTCGCCGAGATCGTCATCGCGGCCGTGACCCACGCCTCGGAGGACGACCGATGAACGCACCGGTGCGATCGACCAAACAGCGCGCGGCCATCGCCGCCCTGCTGGAGAACATCGACGACTTCCGGTCCGCCCAGGAACTGCACGATGAGCTGCGCAAGCAGGGCGAGGGCATCGGGCTGACCACCGTCTACCGCACCCTGCAGTCGATGGCCACCGCCGGCCAGGTCGACATGCTGCGCACCGACACCGGGGAATCGGTGTACCGACTGTGCTCCGAACATCACCACCATCACCTGGTGTGCCGCAGCTGCAACGCCACCGTCGAAGTCAGCGGCCGCGAGGTGGAGACCTGGGCCGCCGAAGTGGCTGAGGACCACGGTTTTTCCGACGTGAGCCACACCATCGAGCTGTTCGGCACCTGCACGGACTGCAAGCGGTCCTAGCTGTACCGCGCCTAGCCCGCCACGATCACGTACAGGGTGCGCGGACCATGCACCCCTTCGACACGGTCGAGTTCGATATCGCTGGTGGCGCTCGGGCCGCTGATCCAGGTCAATGGCCGGGTGTGACTGCCGATGTCGACCAGCCTGCTGACCGCCTCGGGCACATCGGTGACGATCTGGCCGCTCTCGACCACGCATACGTGAACGTCGGGAATCAGGCTCAGCACGCGACGCCCCTGCCCCGGGCCGTGGTCGAGCACGATCGTGCCGGTGTTGGCGATCGCCACGGTGGCCGTGGTGACGACGGCGTCGGCACCCTCGAGCGCGTCCGCAGTGAGCCCGTCCTCCGACATCCAGGTGACTGCGGCGCCCGCGCCCCAGCGAGATCGGACCAGGGCGTCACCGACCACCGTCGTCGCCCGCGTCGCCGAGAGCGCCTCGGCGACGGCCGCGCCGACCGCGTCGGCGGCGACCCTGACCACCGTGGCGCGGTAGTCGGCCGCACGCTCGACGAAGCGCTCGACGACGTCCAGCTCGCCGGTCGAGACGGCGGCTCCGTAGACCCATTCGGGTTCGGGCACTTCCGGTCGGTCGGCGAGGGCGGCGCGCACCCGCCCGAGAATCTCCTGCCGTGCGTTACTCATCGCTGCTCCTCGTTGCGCCCACCATCGGTGCGCTCCCACCACGCCCGGAACGACTCGGCGGGCGGGACCGGGGTATCCCGCGCACTCGACCAACCGGCGCCGGGCCCCGGCAGCGAACGCAACACCTCCTTGCTCCCCAGCGCGCGGCTGCGCAACGCCCGGCCGCCGAGCGCCGCCGCGCCCTGGGCCGCCTCCAACCTGCGATGGTCGGCGAACATCCAACTGGCCGCTTTCATGCCCAACCCCTCGGCCGAGGGCATCCCGCCGCGCGCCTCGTCGACGACCCGGGTACGCAGATGCACCAACAGGGATGGAATGTCGATCCGCACCGGGCAGACGTCGAAACATGCTCCGCACAGGCTCGAGGCGTACGGCAGGGATTTGTCGACTTCGCTTGCCGTGCCTCGCAATTGGGGTGTCAGCACGGCGCCGATCGGCCCCGGGTAGACCGAACCGTAAGAATGGCCGCCGGCCCGTTCGTACACCGGGCACACATTCAGACAGGCCGAACAGCGGATACAGCGCAGTGCCTGGCGCCCGACGGTGTCGGCCAGCACGTCGCTACGTCCGTTGTCCAGCAGGACGATGTGCATGTTGCGCGGACCGTCGCCGTCGGTGGGGCCGGTCCAGATAGAGGTGTAGGGGTTCTCCCGCTCCCCCGTGCTGCTGCGGGGCAACACCTGGAGGAACACCTCGAGGTCACGCCAACTCGGCAGCAGCTTCTCGATACCGACCACCGAGATCACCGTCTCCGGCAGCGTCAGGCACATCCGGCCGTTGCCCTCGGATTCGACCACCACCAGGCTGCCGGTCTCGGCGATCGCGAAGTTCGCCCCCGATACCGCCACCTTGGCCCGCAGGAACTTCTCCCGGAGATGCAACCGGGCGGCCTCGGCAAGCCTGCGCGGTTCGTCGGTCAGATCGGCCGGTGCGGGGCGGCCGACCTTGCCCATCTCACGCAGGAAGATCTGGCGTACCTCGGCCCGGTTGCGGTGAATCGCGGGCACCAGGATATGACTGGGCCAATCGTCACCGAGTTGCACGATCAGCTCCGCCAGGTCGGTCTCCCAGGCGTTGACGCCGGCCGCGGCAAGCGCCTCATTGAGCTCGATCTCCTGGGTGGCCATCGATTTGACCTTGACCACTTCGTCGACGCCGGCCGCGGTGACCAGGCCGACGACGATACGGTTGGCCTCCTCGGCGTCCCGGGCCCAGTGCACGGTGGCCCCGGCCGCAATGGCGTTGGCTTCGAACTGTTCCAGGTACTCGTCGAGGCGGGCCAGGGTGCGGTCCTTGACCGCCTCCGCGGCAAGCCGCAGTTGCTCCCAGTTCTCCACCTCGTCCACCACGGCTGCCCGTTTGTCGCGGATGATGCCGGTGGCATGGGTCAGGTTGCGTCGTTGTACCGAATTCTGCAGTGCCGCTTTGGCGGCCGTCGGGAACTTCGGCACACCCAGGAATGCCTTGGTGACCCCGACGTGCGGGTGCCCGCTCATAACGTGCTCCTTTCGGTGGCCGCGAGAATCTCGGCCAGATGCATGACTCGCACGCCGCTGCGCTGCCGGCTCAGCATTCCGCCGATGTGCGCCAGACACGAATTATCGCCTGCGGCAAGCACTTCCGCTCCTGTGTCCTTGACATTGCGGGCCTTGTCGGCGCCCATCGATACCGACACATCGGCGTTCTTGACCGAAAAGGTGCCCCCGAACCCGCAACACTGTTCCGCGTCCGGCAGATCCACCAGGTCGATACCCCGCACCGCCCGCAGCAGCTGCAGCGGCCGATCCCCCACCCGCAGCATCCGCAGCGAGTGGCAGGTCGGGTGATACGTGACCCGGTGCGGGAAGTAGGCCCCGACGTCGGTGATCCCGAGAATGTCGACGATGAACTCCGAGAGCTCATACACCCTCGGGGTCAGATCGGACACGGCCGCCTGCAGGCCGGCGTCGCCGGAGCGCGCCGCGATATCGCGATGCTGGTGGCGCACGGAACCGACACACGATCCCGACGGTGCCACCACCGCGTCGCAGTCGGAGAACGCATCGACGAACCGGCGCACCGAGGGAACGGCCTCCGGTGCGTATCCGGTGTTGGTGAACATCTGTCCGCAGCAGGTCTGCTCGGGGGGAAACACCGGTTCGCAGCCGAGCCTGCGTAGCAACCGGACCACGGCCTTCGGGGTCTCGGGCCACATCGTGTCGTTGTAACAGGTCGCGAAGACAGCCACCTTCCTCATGGCAGCATCCAGGACAGGACAGTGGACTGCAGGCCGATCAGCAGGCACAGCGCGGCCAGCATTCCCAGGCTCCACCAGATCACCTTGCGGAAGATCTCCGACTCACGGCCCACCAGCCCGACGGCGGTTGCCGCGATGGTGAGGTTCTGCGGGCTGATCATCTTGCCGACAACCCCTCCTGAGGTATTCGCCGCCACCAGAAGTGTCGGATCGATTCCGGCGCGGGTGGCAGCCGCTTGCTGCAGGGTGGCGAACAAGGCGTTGGCGCTGGTATCGGAACCGGTGACCGCGGTGCCCAGCCACCCGAGAACCGGTGAGAGAAAGGCGAACAGCGCACCGGTGCCGGCGATCCAGGTTCCCACCGTGATGGTCTGGCCCGACTGGTTCATCACGTAGGCCAGCGCCAGCACCGAGGCGACGGTGAGGATGGAGAACTTCAGCTTCAGCACCGTGCGCCCGTACACTTTGGCCGCTTCCACCAGCGAGATGCGGTACACCACAGCGACGACGACGCCGGCGATCAACAACAGCGATCCCGGTGAGGACAGCCAGCCAAGGGTGTAGACGGTGGAGGCCGAGGGCGTGCCGGCGACGGTGAGGACCTGGCCGTCCAATCCGGGCCAGCCGAACTTGAGATCGGTTCCGGCGAGCCACTTCTTGACCGGAGCCCACAGCTTGGCGAGGGCGAAGACGACGATGACAAGCAGGTAGGGGAACAGCGCCAGGAACACCCGGGAGCTCGTGAGAGTCTCGTCGGCGCGCTGGCCGACGGCCGTCGCGGTCCGGGTACCGCCGCCACCTTCGGGCGCGGCGGGGCCGTCGACGGCCGCTTCGGACAGCAGCCGCTCGCGGGCCTGCTCGGTGTTGGCCGGCCGCCACACCCGCAGCATCAGGACTGCGACCGCGAGGCCGACCAACGAGGCGATCACATCGGTCAGTTCGACCGAGAGCCAGTTGGCGGAGACGAACTGGGCCAGCGCGAAGGCGACCCCCACGACCGCGGCGATGGGCCAGGTGTCCCGCAACCCACGTGTGCCGTCGGCCAGCAGCACCAGGATCAGCGGCACGAAGAGCGCGAGCAACGGCGTCTGGCGGCCGACGACGGCACCGATCTCGGTGAAAGGAATGCCGGTCAGGTTGCCCGCGGTGATGATCGGGATCGCGATGGCACCGAAAGCCACCGGTGCGGTGTTGGCCAACAGCACCACCACGGCGGCGCGGATGGCCGTGAATCCGACCGACATGAGCATCACGCCGGTGATCGCGACCGGTGCCCCGAATCCGGCCAGCGCCTCCAGTAAGCCACCGAGACAGAACGCGATGATGATCGCCTGCACGCGGGGATCATCGGACACCCGATCGATGACCCGGCGCAGATCCTCGAACCGCCCGCTGGTCACGGTCAGCTCGTAGAGCCAGATCGCGTTGAGCACGATCCACATGATCGGGAAGACGCCGAACGCGAACCCCTCGGTCGCCGACATCAGCGCCAGGGTGGGGGGCATGCCGTAGACGGCGACGGCGACGGCCAGCGCCGTGCCGAGTCCGGTGAGGCCCGCCCAGTGCGCCTTCCACTTCAGGACGCCGAGGGTGATGAACACCGCCAGCAGCGGGAGCAGCGCCGCCAGCGAGGAATAGAAGAGGCTGCCGGCTATCGGGGCCACATTCGGTGTGTACATGAGCTAGCCCAACATTACTTAAGGGCCGACCTCTTAGTGGTCTGACCACACTGTGGTTGGTACACTAAAGCGTGAGCCCGCTCACAGTCAAGATCCGTTCACGTCGCGAATCTCCACACCGGCTCTGCCGGCCACCCGCTCGATCCGCTACTCCGTGATAGAGAGTGATCCATGACCAACCTCGCTCAGCCCACACCGCAGTGGAATCCCGTCGCGCGGGTGCGGTCCCACGAGCTGGTGATCGCCGCGATCGAGGACCAGATCATGCACGGGGCGCTCACCGTCGGCGATCCGCTGCCCTCCGAACGTGAATTGGCCGCTCGCCTCCAGGTGAGCCGCGCCGGCGTCCGCGAAGCCATCCGGGTCCTCGAGGCCCAGGGCGTGGTCACCGCCAACGTCGGGGCCGGGCCCGATGCCGGCACCTTCATCGCCGCCATGCCCAGCGCCGCGCTGACCCGCTTCCTGCGGCTACACGTTGCGCTGTCGAACTTCCCGATGGACGACATCGTCGACGCGCGAGTGATGCTGGAACGCAACAGCGCCGCCCTGGCCGCGGCGCACGCCAGCGAGGCCGAACTCGAAGCCATCCGGATCCCGTTGTCGCAGATGGACACTCCCGGGTTGGACTGCGAGGTGTTCAACGACGCCGACACCGAGTTCCACGTCGCGATCGCCGAAGCCAGTGGCAATCGCTTGGTCGCCGATATGACGGTGGCGATCCGGGCCTCGCTGCGCCACCCCATCCTGGTGGCCATGCGCAACATCCCCGACTGGGCCGCGCTGTCGCAGACGTTGCAGACGCAACATCACGGCATCTTCGACGCGATCGCGTCGCGTGACGCGGTGCGGGCGGCCGACCTCACCGAACAGCACATCCGCGCCGCCTTCGTAGCCCTGCCGGCGCTGCAGGAACACTGAACCGTCACGGCGTCGGCAGCCTGCACAGCGTCGGGATCCTCGGACTGCGCAGTCAGCTGAGCCGCACGAACTCCAGCACCGTGTCCCTGGTCAGCGGGGCGAGTTCGATATCTCCTGGTGCGTGCGGATCGATCCACGCCATCTCGGCGATCTCGGCCGCTGGGGTGGGGTGACCGTCGAGTTCGACGAGGAAGAGGTCGGCCGCCACCCGGCGACCGGGCTCGTTGGCCGCGGCCGCATCGTGATGCCCGAGATCACGCACCGAGGCGGCGACGATACCCACCCCGAGTTCCTCGGCGATCTCCCGATGCAGGGCCTGCAGCGGCGTCTCCCCCGGCTCGGGTTTGCCGCCGGGCTGCATGAAGGCCGTCGTCCCACGCTTGCGCACCACCAGCACGTGCGCACGCGCGTCGAGCACGACCGCGGCGACCACCCGGATGGCGGCGCTCACGCCACCAACGTGCGACGCACATCGGCGCCGGTCGCCAGCACCATCATGATCAATGTGCCGAGCGCCTCGTCGGCCAGCCCCGACGCCGGAAAGTTGTAGCGCAGCAACACATCTGCCGACGCATCCTTCTCGACGAGCGAGACCGTGCCCAGCAGGGTGTCCCGGGTGTGCGCGGCGACGAGCCCGCGCAGCGCGTCGTCGAGCGGCCGGTCCCAGACCAGCATCTGGTTCAGCGACACCATGTCCAGCCCCTCGCCCACACTGACCACCCGCAGCGAGGCGAACGTTCCGTCGTGGTGCACGGTCAGCGCGCCGTCCTCCTCTCGGGTGGCGGGCAGCAGGGCCTCGACAACGGCTGCCAGTCGGTCCTGTAGTGACATCAGGCTCGTCCGAAGCGACGATTGCGGTTCACGTACTCCTCGCACGCAGCCCACAGATCGCGGCGATCGTAATCGGGCCAGAGCTTGTCCTGGAAGACGTACTCGGCGTACGCAGCCTGCCAGAGCAGGAAGTTGCTGGCGCGTTGCTCACCGGAGGTTCGGATGAACAGGTCGACGTCGGGAATATCGGGCCGGTGCAGATGCTTGGCGAACGAGGCCTCACTGATCCGGCCGGGGTTGATCTTGCCCTCGGCCGCCTCTTCGGCGAGTTGCCGTGCGGCCTCGACGATCTCGGTGCGTCCGCCATAGTTCACGCAGTAGTTGACGGTGATGACATCGTTGCCGACCGTCATCTGCTCGGCGATGTCGAACTCCTTGATGACGCTGCTCCACATCCGCGGGCGCGATCCGACCCAGCGCATGTTGACGCCCATCGCGTCCAGGTTCTCCCGGCGGCGACGCACCACCTCGCGATTGAAGCCCATCAGGAAGCGCACCTCCTCGGTGCTGCGCTTCCAGTTCTCGGTGGAGAACGCGTACACCGACAGGTGCTTGATACCCAGTTCGATCGCTCCGCAGGTGATGTCGATCAGCACCGCCTCGCCCATCTTGTGGCCCTCGGTGCGGCCCAGTCCGCGCTGGGTGGCCCAGCGCCCGTTACCGTCCATCACCACCGCGACATGGTTGGGGACCTGGTCGGCTGGGATCTGCGGGGGCATGGCCTTGGAGGGGTGCTGCGGCGGCCGGGAGAACCGGCCGTTGGTCTTGGGCGGCAGGTCGGGGAACACCACCGGCCACGTCGAGGTGTCCGGGAATTCCGGATAGTCCTCAGGCGCCGGGGGCAGCTGCGGGTAGGTGACCTTGCCCCGTTTGATTGCCATGCGCCATATCCTGCCCGAACACCGCTGTCCGGCGTTCAACGGCCGCACTATCGACCCGGTAGACCCGCTCCACCAGCGGCAATGTCCGCAGCTGACGTTCCAGGTGCCATTGCAGGTGCGCGGCCACCAGGCCGCTGGCCTGGCTGCGGTGCGAGGTGGTGGAGGCTTGCGCAAACTCCCAGTCCCCGTCGTGCAGCGCGGACATCAGCTCCAGCACAGCCTGGGCGGGGGTTGCCGAGCCGGACGGCCGGCAGTGCACACACACGCTGCCCCCGGCGGCCACGTTGAAGGCCCGGTGCGGGCCCGGTGCGGCGCAGCGGGCGCACTCGGTCAGCGCAGGCGCCCAGCCGGCGATGCCCATCGCCCGCAGCAGGTACGCGTCGAGCACCAACTCACGGGGCCGGCGCCCCTCGGAGACCGCCCGCAGCGCCGCCACGGTCAGACCGTGCAGTTGCGGGACGGGGGCGCGTTCCTCGCCAGCGAGGCGCTCGGCGGTCTCCAGCACCGCGCAGGCGCAGGTGTACCGGCCATAATCGCTGACGATGTCGGCGGCGAAGGCATCGATGGACTGCACCTGGGTGACGATGTCGAGGTTGCGGCCGGGATGCAGCTGAACGTCGATGTGCGCAAACGGCTCCAGCCGCGCCCCGAACTTGCTGCGGGTGCGGCGCACCCCCTTGGCCACCGCGCGCACCACGCCGTGCTCACGGGTGAGCAGCGTCACGATCCGGTCGGCCTCGCCGAGCTTGTGCTGGCGCAGCACCACCGCTCGATCCCGGTACAACCGCATCCGCCCAGTCTCCCATTGCACGGTGACATCGGCGCCATCGCAACGCCGGATATCCTTGGACGTCGTATGTCTGTCACCCAGAAGAATCCCGTTCGCATGCGCTCAACCCCCGCATTTCCCACCCTCACCCAACAGCTCTACCGGCTCGCCAGCGGCGCGACCACCTCCGAAGAACTGGTACGCCGGTCCCTGGCCGCCATCGAGGCCAGCCAGCCCCGCCTGAACGCGTTCCGCGTCGTGCTCACCGAGCAGGCCCTCGCCGACGCCGCCGAAGCCGACCGCAAACGCGCTGCCGGACAACAGCTTCCGCTGCTGGGGATCCCGATCGCGGTCAAGGACGACGTGGACGTCGCCGGCGTGCCCACCCGCTTCGGGACCGTCGGCAACCCGCCGCCCGCCACCGCCGACGCCGAGGTGGTGCGCCGGCTGCGCGCCGCCGGGGCGGTCATCGTGGGCAAAACGAACACCTGTGAGCTGGGCCAGTGGCCGTTCACCAGCGGGCCCGGTTTCGGGCACACCTACAATCCGTGGTCACCGCGGCACAGCCCGGGCGGATCCTCCGGCGGCAGCGCCGCCGCCGTGGCTGCCGGACTGGTCACCGCGGCCATCGGTTCCGACGGCGCGGGCAGTGTGCGCATCCCGGCGGCCTGGACCCATCTGGTGGGCATCAAACCCCAGCGCGGCCGGATATCGACCTGGCCGCTGCCCGAGGCATTCAACGGGATCACCGTCAACGGCGTGCTGGCCCGCACCGTCACCGATGCCGCCATCGTGCTGGACGCGGCGTCCGGCAACACGGCCGGCGATCTGCACACACCGGCTCCGGTGCGGGTGTCCGACCATGTCGGCCGGGCGCCGGGGGCGCTGCGGGTGGCGGTATCCACCGCCCTGCCGTTCACCTTCTTCCGGTCCAGCCTGCACCCGGAGATCACCGCGGCCCTGCAGCGCGTCGCCGGTCAGCTCGAACAGCTCGGCCATCACACGGTGCGGGCGGACCCGGACTATCACCTCAAGATGTCGTGGAACTTCCTGTCCCGCTCCACCGCAGGCCTGGTGGAGTGGGCACAGCGGCTTGGCTCCGATGTCGACCTGGACAAGCGCACCGTCAGCAATATCCGCACCGGCTGGGCGCTTTCCCAGAACACCCTGCGCAAGGCCCGCGCCGCCGAGGCCGATGCCCAGCGCCGGATCGGCTGGATCTTCAACATCGCCGATGTCGTGCTCGCCCCGACGACCGCGCAGCCACCGCCACTGGTCGACGAGTACGACGACCGCGGACCGGTGGCCACCGACCGGGCGATGATCCGGGCCTGCCCGCTGACCTGGCCGTGGAATCTGCTCGGCTGGCCCTCGATCAACATCCCCGCCGGATTCACCGCCGACGGCCTGCCCATCGGGGTCCAGCTGATGGGACCTGCCGACAGCGAACCGTTGCTGATCTCACTGGCCGGCCAACTGGAGGCGGTCAACGGATGGATGGCCCAGCAGCCCGAACCCTGGTGGCAGGAGCAGGCACTCACGTAAGGTGCTCGTTCATGTCGTCGTTGCTGCCGTCGCCGTTGATACCGTCCCGCCGCTGGGTGACCGCCCTGCCGGTGGTGGCCCTGGCCGCCGGTGCGGTGCTGACCGCACCGACCGCCCATGCCGACAACCGCCGACTCAACGACGGAGTGGTCGCCAACGTCTACACCGTCCAGCACCAGGCCGGCTGCAGCAACGATGTCAAGATCAACCCCAAGCTGCGGCTGGCCGCCCAGTGGCACACCAACGATGTGCTCAACAACCGAGCGCTGAACGCCGATATCGGTTCCGACGGCACGACGGTCGCCGACCGCGCCCGCAATGCCGGGTACGCCGGTGCGGTGGCCGAGACGGTGGCGATCAACCCGGCCTTGGCGATCAGCGGTATCGAGCTGATCAACCAGTGGTACCACCGGCCCGATTACTACGCGATCATGGCCGATTGCACCAACGTCGACATCGGTGTGTGGTCGGAGAGCGTGCTGGACCGCACCGTGGTGGTCGCGGTGTACGGCAAGGGTGACGGCGCACCGCCGGTGCCCTCGAACATCCGCGATTTCGGGCAGGTTCCCGGCTGGACGCCGTAAGGCTCAGAACCCAAGGCGGCCAAGCTGTTTGGGATCGCGCTGCCAGTTCTTGGCGACCTTGACCCGTAGCTCTAGGAAGACCTTGGTGCCCAACAGCTTCTCGATCTGGTGACGGGCCGCGGTACCGACCTCACGCAAGCGCGCCCCGCCCTTGCCGATCACGATGCCCTTCTGACTGTCCCGCTCGACGTAGAGGATGGCGCGCACGTCCAACAGCGGATCGTCCTCGGGGCGTCCCTCGCGTTCCTCGACCTCGTCGATGACGACGGCCAGCGAGTGCGGTAGCTCGTCGCGCACCCCCTCCAATGCGGCCTCGCGGATCAGCTCGGCCATCAGGACTTCCTCGGGCTCGTCGGTCAGCTCACCGTCGGGGTAGAACGCCGGACCCGGTTCCAGATGGGAGACCAGCACATCGGTGAGGACGTCGATCTGCTGCCCGGCGGTCGCCGAGACCGGGACGATATCGGCGGCCTTGGCGCCGAACTCCTCCTGCACGGCGACCAGTTGCTCAGCCACCTTCTCCCGAGACACCTTGTCGGTCTTGGTGACCACCACGATCAGCGTGGTGCGCGGTGCGACGGCGCAGATCTGTTCGAAGATCCAGCGGTCGCCGGGGCCGATGCCCTCGTCGGCGGGGATGCAGAAGCCGATCACGTCGACCTCCGAGTAGGTGTCCTTCACCAGTTCGTTGAGCCGCTTGCCGAGCAGGGTGCGCGGCCGGTGCAGGCCGGGGGTGTCGACGAGGACGATCTGGAAGTCCTCCCGGTGCACGATGCCGCGGATGGTGTGCCGGGTGGTCTGCGGCCGGTTGGAGGTGATCGCGACCTTCTGCCCCACCAGCGCGTTGGTCAGGGTGGACTTGCCGGTGTTGGGGCGGCCGACGAAACAGACGAAACCGGACCGGAATTCGACGCTCACCGGGACTCCAGCGGGGTACCCGCGCGGTCGGTGACGATGACCACGGCCCCGGGCGACAGCTCGGTCACCGCGGCGATCCCGGCATCCTCGGACGATCCGCCGACCAGCACCGCGGCCTCGAGCCCGACGGCGCCACTGGACACCGCGGCCGCCACCGCCGCCTGCAGGGCGGTCAGCTGTAGCGCCGCCAACCGGACCGGCGCGCCGGCGTAGGTGCGGCCGTCGAGATCGCGCACCGCCGCCCCCTCGGGCGCCTCGGCGCGGCCCATCGCCCCGCGCGCCAGTGTCACCAGCTTGGCGTCCTCGTCCTGCACAATCATGTACCGCTCTCCTCGCTGGGGCTGGGTTCTTCGGGGCTGATCAACACGGTGCCGACGCGCACCCGGCCACGATGGTCCGGGCCGCCCTCGGCACGCAACCGCAGCCCGTTCCAGCTGACCTGCGCGCCGGGCAACGGCACCCGGCCCAACTCGTGGGCCAGCAGGCCGCCGACGGTGTCGACCTCAAGGTCCTCGTCGAGGCGCAGATCGTCGTAGAGCTCGGTGAGATCCTCGATCGGTACCCGGGCCGACACCCGGAAGGTGCTGTCCCCCAGCTCCTCCCATGGCGCCACTTCATCGGCGTCGTACTCGTCGTTGATCTCCCCGACGATCTCCTCCAGCACGTCCTCGATCGTGACCAGCCCGGCGATGGCGCCGTACTCGTCGACCAGCAGGGCCATGTGGTTGCGAGTCCGCTGCATTTCCCGCAGCAGGGTGTCCAACGGTTTGGAGTCGGGCACGAACACCGCGGGGCGCATCAGGTCGCCGACCCGGATGTCCATCCGCGAGCGTTCCAGCCGGGTCTGCTGCACCAGGTCCTTGAGGTAGATGACGCCCACGACATCGTCGACGTTCTCCCCGATGACCGGAAGACGGGAATGCCCACTGCGCACCGCCAGCGACGTCGCCTGGGCCACGGTCTTGTCGCTCTCGATCCACACCATCTCGGTGCGCGGCACCATCACCTCGCGTGCCGGGGTGTCACCGAGTTCGAAGACCGACTGGATCATCCGGCGCTCGTCGTCGGCCACCACGCCGCGCTGCTGGGCCAGATCGACCACCTCGCGCAGCTCGATCTCGGAGGCGAACGGGCCGTTGCGGAAACCGCGCCCCGGGGTGAGTGCGTTACCGATCAGCACCAGCAGTCGGCTGACCGGGGTGAGCAGCACCGAGATGGCGTGCAACGGCAGCGCCGCGGCCAACGCGATGGTGTAGGCGTTCTGCCGACCCACAGTGCGCGGGCCGACTCCGATGACCACGAAGCTGACCACCACCATGGTGGCCGCGGCGGTGAACAGGCCCCATTCCACCCCGAGCGGGCCGTCCAGATAGGACACCAGCAGCACGGTGGCGCTCACCTCGCAGGTGATACGCAGCAGCACGACGAGATTGATATAGCGAGGCCGGTCGGCCAGCACCCGGGCCAGCCGGATGGCACCGGGGCGCTCATCGCGCACCATCTCCTCGACCCTGGCAAGCGAGGCGGTGCCGATGGCCGCGTCGACGGCGGCGAAGAGCCCACCGAGACCGATCAACAGCACGGCACCGATCAACGGTGCGATCCCGGTCACTGTTGATCGAAGTATCGCGACCGGTCCAGCAGCCGGCGATCCTTCGCGTCCTGCAGATCCTGGCGATATGCCTCGACCTGGTCGGCCACCCATTCCTCGAGGAGTCGACGCTGCAGGGCGAACATCTCCTTCTCCTCATCGGGTTCGGCATGGTCGTAACCGAGCAGGTGCAGCACGCCGTGCACGGTCAGCAGCGCCAGCTCCTGACCCAGCGAGTGCCCGGCCTTCTCGGCCTGCTTGGCGGCGAACTCCGGACACAGCACGATATCGCCGAGCATCGACGGTCCCGGCTCGGCCGCGTCGGGACGACCGCCGGGCTCCAGCTCGTCCATCGGGAAGCTCATCACATCGGTGGGCCCGGGCAGGTCCATCCAGCGCATGTGCAGATCGGCCATCGCGGTCTCGTCGAGCAGCACCATGGACAGCTCGGCGGCGGGATTGACATCCATCTGGGCGATCACGAACTTCGCGACGCTGATGAGTTCCTGTTCGGAGACGTCGATGCCCGACTCGTTGGAGACTTCGATGCTCATGTCAGTTGTTTTCCGTCATTCATCGTCGCGGCCGACCGGCCGAGGAGCGCCGCTGCGCACGGTTGACCAGATCGGGCTGCCCCTCGTGGCGTGAATAGGCGTCCACGATCTCCGACACCAGCCGGTGGCGCACCACATCGGCACTGGTGAGGCGGGAGAAGTGGATATCGTCGATACCGGCGAGGATGTCCGAGGCGGCGCGCAATCCGGACTGCGCACCACCGGGCAGGTCGACCTGGGTGACGTCACCGGTGACCACCATCTTGGAGCCGAAACCCAGCCGGGTCAGGAACATCTTCATCTGCTCGGGCGTGGTGTTCTGCGCCTCGTCGAGGATGATGAACGCGTCGTTGAGGCTGCGGCCGCGCATGAAGGCCAGCGGCGCGACCTCGATGACCCCGGCCGCCAACAGATTCGGGATCGCCGTCGGATCCATCATGTCGTGCAGCGCGTCGTACAGCGGACGCAGATACGGGTCGATCTTCTCGGTCAGCGTGCCGGGCAGGAAGCCCAACCGCTCACCGGCCTCGACCGCGGGCCGGGTCAGGATGATCCGGTTGACATCCTTGGCCTGCAGCGCGGCGACCGCCTTGGCCATCGCCAGGTAGGTCTTCCCGGTGCCGGCGGGCCCGATGCCGAACACGATGGTGTGCGAGTCGATCGCATCGACATAGTGCTTCTGGTTGAGCGTCTTGGGCCGGATCGTCTTACCGCGCCGGGACAGGATGTCCAGCGTCAACACCTCGGCCGGGGAGGCATCCGATCCGCCGGTGAGCATCGACACGCTCTGCCTGATCGCATCGGGGGTCAGCGGCTGGCCGCGGGTCACCACGGCGACCAACTCGCCGACGACACGCTCGGCCAACGCCACGTCGGCGGGCTCACCGCTGAAGGTGATGGCGTTACCGCGGACATGGATATCGGCGGTGAGCAGTTCTTCCAGGGCACGCAGATTCTCGTCGGCCGAGCCGAGCAGGCCCACGATGGTGTCGGGCGGAACTGTGATGCTGCTTCGTACCGGTCCGGTGATCGGGCCAGCGGTCGTCTCGCGGGGCGTCACGTGGAGTTTCGTGCCTGCTTTCTGGTTTCTCGAGTGGTGCTCTACTGAGTTTACCGCCGGGCACCGACGTGACCCAATGGTTAGTTCTGCAGGTCCCAGCGGCCGCTGAGAACACCGATCGCCCCGAGCGCGACGGCCGCGGCCGTGGAGGTGCGCAGCACCGACGGCCCCAGCCGCACCGGCTGCGCACCGGCCTCGGTCAATGCGGCCAACTCCTCCGGGGCTATCCCACCCTCTGGTCCTATAACCAGCATCAACTTCTCGATACCGGCCGGCAGTGCCGCGGCGATGCCGACGGTCGCCGACTCGTGCAGTACCAGGGTCGGGGTGCCGGCCACCCTGGCGAGCAGGTCCTTGGTCGACGCCATCGCCTCGACGGCCGGGATGTGTGGGCGCCGCGACTGCCGGGCGGCCGCGCGGGCCACCGCCGCCCACCTGGCCAGGCCCTTGTCGATCTTGGCCGGTGATTCCCAGCGCGCCACGCACCGACCGGCCTGCCAGGCCAGGAAGGCATCGGCGCCGGCCTCGGTGGCGAGTTCGACGGCCAGCTCCGAACGCTCGGACTTGGGCAGCGCCTGCACGACGGTGACCGTCGGCCGCGCGGGTGCGATCTCGGTGACGGCGAGCACCCGGGCCGCGAGCCGGCCCTTGGTCGCCTCCTCGACGACGACGTGGGCGATGGTGCCGATGCCGTCGCTGAGGTCGAGTTCCTCGCCGACGCGGGTGCGGCGCACGGTGGCGGCGTGATGACCCTCGTCACCGTCGACCACCACGACTGTCCCGACATCGGGCAGCGCATCGACGTAGAACAGACTCCGCATCGCAGTTCAGCCCGCCGGATCCCGCCCGGTCACCGACCGGAGAAGGTCTCGCGCAGCCGGCTGAACAGCCCGCCGGCCGCACCGGCGGCGGAGCCGTTGGCCGACTTCACCTCCGCCACATCACGCGGCCGGTGTTCCTTGAGCTTGTTCAGCAGTTCGGTATCGGTGTGGTCGAGCCTGGTCGGGATCAGCACCTCGACATGGGCGTGCAGGTTGCCGCGCACCCCGGAGCGCAGGTGCGGCATTCCGTGCCCGCGCAGGGTCGTCACCGCGCCGGGCTGGGTGCCGGCCGGGATCTCCAGCTCGATCGGCCCGTCGAGGATGGCGTCCACCGTGACCGTCGTGCCCAGTGCCGCGTCGAACATCGGCACGGTGACGGTGCAGTGCAGATCATCACCGTCTCGGACGAACACCTCGTGCTGCTGTTCGTGCACCTCGACATAGAGGTCACCGGCGGGGCCACCGCCGGGGCCGACCTCGCCCTGGGCGGCCAGCCGCACGCGCATCCCGTCACCGACGCCCGCCGGGATCTTGACGCTGATCTCGCGGCGGGCCTGCACGCGACCGTCACCGCCGCAGCGATGGCACGGATCCGGGATGGTCTCGCCGACACCGCCGCAGACCGGGCAGGGGCGCGACGTCATGACCTGACCCAGCAGGGAGCGTTGCACGGACTGCACCTCGCCCTGACCGTGGCAGGTTCCGCAGGTCTGGGGTTTGGAGTTGCCGTGGGTGCCCTTGCCCTGACACAGATCGCACAACACGGCGGTGTCCACGGTTACCTGCTTGGTCACGCCGGTCGCGCATTCGGCCAGCGTCAGGCGCATCCGCAGCAGCGAGTCCGAGCCGGGCCGAACCCGGCCGATCGGCCCGCGGGATCCGGCGCCGCCGCCGAAGAAGGCCTCGAAGACATCGCCGAGGCCGCCGAAGCCGCCCGCGAACCCGCCACCACCGGCGGCCGCGTTCTCCATCGGATCGCCGCCGAGGTCGACGATGCGCCGCTTCTCCGGATCGGAGAGCACCTCGTAGGCGAGCTGGATCTCGGTGAACCGCGCCTGCGCGGCCTCATCGGGATTGACATCGGGATGCAGTTCACGGGCCAGCTTGCGGTAGGCGCGCTTGAGCTCCGAATCACTGGCGCCCTTGCTCACTCCGAGCAGGCCGTAATAATCGCGTGCCACGCTTGAAACCTCTCTCGTACCGCCACCGGCGGCATGCCACTGCTGTCGACGCCCCGACTATCGGGTGCCCAGAACTTCACCTATGTAGAGAGCAACTGCGGCGACATTGGCGATCGTTCCCGGATAGTCCATCCGTGTGGGACCGACCACACCCATACCGCCGAACACCTTGCCCGAGCTGCCGTAGGTGGTGCTGACCACCGACGTCCCCAGCATCTGCTCGGCCTCGGTCTCGTGCCCGATACGCACGGTGACCTTACCGGCCTCCTGCTGAGCTGCGAGCAGCCGCAGCACCACCACCTGCTCCTCCAGTGCCTCCAGCACCGACCGCAGCGAGCCGCCGAAGTCCGCGGTGTTGCGGGTGAGATTGGCGGTACCGCCCAGCAGCAGACGCTCTTCGGTGTGTTCGACGAGGGTCTCCACCAGCACCGTCGCCGCGCGTCCCACCGCATCGCCCAGGCCACCGTGACCGTCCAGCGTGCTCGCCAGATCGGCGACCGCCACCGAGGCCGCCGACAGCGGCTTGCCCTCCAGTGCCGCGCCGAGGCGCTCACGCAGCTGGGACAGCTGATGATCGTCGATGGCATCACCCAGTTCGACGACCCGCTGATCGACGCGGCCGCTGTCGGTGATGACGACCAGCAGCAGCTTGGCCGGTGTCAGCGCCACCACCTCGAGGTGGCGCACCGTCGACGTCGACAGCGTGGGGTACTGGATGATGGCCACCTGCCGGGTGAGCTGGGCCAGCAGCCGCACGGCCCGGCGCAGCACATCGTCGAGGTCCACACCCGTTTCCAGGAAACTCAGGATCGCCCGGCGCTCGGCGGACGACATGGGTTTCACGTTGTCGAGGCGGTCGACGAACTCGCGGTAGCCCTTCTCGGTGGGCACCCGGCCCGAGCTGGTGTGCGGCTGGGTGATGTAGCCCTCGGCTTCCAGCACGGCCATGTCGTTGCGCACCGTAGCACTCGATACGCCGAGGTTGTGCCTCTCCACGAGCGTCTTGGAGCCGATCGGTTCCTTGGTGGCGACGAAGTCGGCGACGATGGCTCGTAACACCTCGAAGCGACGGTCATCGGCACTACCCATACATTCACCTCCGGAAGTTCACCTGTGCGTACCCTCGATGTGGGCCGGTTATGCCGTCATTTTACGGGCATCAGCTGCACGGATTCGCAGCGACGGCGGGGTACGCCGGTTTCCTCCGCCGATGCGTGGTTGAGAAGGCAAAGACATTGCCGACATCACCGGTCGTTTGCGATTAACCTCACCTTCATGGGAGCCCGCCGGTGATCTTCAAAGGTGTCCGCGACGGGAAGCCGTATCCCGAACACGGCCTGTCCTACCGGCAATGGGCGCAGATCCCGCCCCGCCAGATCCGGCTCGACGAGCTGGTGACCACGACCACCGTGCTGGCCCTGGATCGGTTGCTGTCGGAGGATTCCACGTTCTACGGCGACCTGTTCCCCCATGCCGTGCGCTGGCAGGGAATCATCTACCTGGAGGACGGGCTGCACCGCGCCGTGCGCGCGGCCCTGCGCAACCGGACCGTCTTGCACGCGCGCGTCTACGATATGGACGGCCCGTTGCCGGCCTGACCGGATCGGCTCAGCAGGTAACCGGCCGCCATCAGCTGCCAGGCGAAGATCGGGTACACGGCCGCGCGTTCCCATGCCCCGATCGATGCCGGTCCGGCGAGGGTGACCAGCAGGGATACCAGTCCGATGAGGCCGAGCAGCACCGAGGCACCGCGGTACCACCATGGGGCGGTCCACCCGGCGCCGGTGAGGGCCGCGGCATTACCGCCGATGATCGCCAACCCCGCCCCGATGACATGCCAGGTATTGCCCTGCCCGCTGTGCACGACCGCGATCAGGACGTTGCCGATACCGTTGGCCGCCGCGAACGCGCAGAACCAGCGACGTCGCCGCGATCCGTGCATGGCGAGCAGGCCGGCCGCGGCGAAACAGCACCCCTGCAGGGCGAACGCCGCGTTCATCCACGCTGCGCGCGGTGAGACGGCCGGGTCGCCCAGGGTGCTGATGTAGTCGGCCCCGTAGCGGTATCCCGGCACCGCGGCGGCGGCCAGCGCCTCGGCGGCGAAGTATCCGGCGGCGCCGAGGACCCACAACGCCGCGGCAGGCTGCATCCGATGACGCGCGAGCAGTCTCATGTACCCCTTAATGCCCAGCCGTGCGGGGGTACATGCGTCTGCTCGCCAGCGGGAGGTGCCACCAGCTCGCGGGAGAAAGGTGACCGTCAGGACATGGCGTCGCGCAGGCTCTTGGGGCGCAGGTCGTTCCAGTTCTCCTCGACGTAGGCCAGGCAGTCGGCGCGGGTGCTCTCGCCGAACACCACGCGCCAGCCCGCGGGCACATCGGCGAACGTCGGCCAGAGGCTGTACTGCTCCTCGTCGTTGATCAGCACGAAGAAGACGCCGTCCTCGTCATCGAACGGGTTGTTGCTCATGGCTTTTCCTCCTGTTGTCGTTCTGTCCTGCGGGGATGGCGAAAAGATCGGATCCCAGCACCCGGTCGGACAACCGGCCCAGGCAGCTGAGGTTGGGGAAGCCGGGGCCCTGGGTCAATCCGGCGAGACCCGGCAGGAACAACTTCGGGTCGACATCATCGACCGAAAGGTCGTATCCGATGGATTCGGCGATGCTGTCGGCGGTCAGCGGGCCGCCGAGCCCGAGCTCCAGCACGTCGAGGGCCTCCTGACGCAGCAGCGGGACGAACCACATGGCGTTGGCGCCGGACCCGTCGATCACCAGGTCGAAACCGTGCACCGTCTCCAGTCGCTCGCCGCCGCGCTCGGTCTGCAGCGTGAGGCGGATCCGCTCGTCGCGGGCCACCGCATGCGCCACCCGGCCGCGCAGGTGCCGGATCCGGTCATCGGCCAGCAGCGCGTCCTGCACCCGGACCGAGAACACCCCGCGGTCGGTGCGGTTCATCGCGTCGCGTTTCTCGGCGGGTGTGAGCCCGGCCCAGTGAATCGGATCGGAGTACAGCGAGTTCTCGAAGAAGCCCTCGCCGCGGGTGAACAGCGTGACCTGCGGCGAGATCACCGTGATGGTCGAAACCCGATGCCGAAAAAGCTCGTCGAGCATGGTGCCGGCCGTCTCGCCGCCACCGATGACGGCGACACGGTCGGCCGAGATCAGCTCGTTCTGGGCGGCCCGATGCCAGAACTGCGCGATCGAGAGCACCCGCGGGTTACCGGGCAGCAGGGATCGCTCGGCCTGCCCCGGTCCGGTGATCATCAGCGCGTCGGCATGCACCACGCCCTCGCGGGTGCCCAGCTCCCAACGGGTCGCGTCGTCGGTGTACTGCAGCCCGATCTCGGTGACATCACCGGTGCGCACCCGCATCCCGATATTGCTCGCCACCCAGGTCAGGTACTGGCTCCATCGCTTGTGCGTCGGGGCGGGCCTGCCGCGGTCGATCCATTCGGCGAACTGCCCCGACGAGACGAGATAGGACTGCCAGCTGTGCCGCATCATCCGCTCGTCGAGTTCGGCGTTGCGCCGCGCGACGAGTGCGGACTGATACGGGAAACCGATGTCCTTCTCCGGACCCGTGCCCAGCCGGTGCTGGCCGTCGGTCCAGCCGCCGGCGGCCTGCCAGTTGGCCGCCACCGCGGTGCGTTCGATCGCCACCACCTCGGGGGCGGGCACACCCATCGCCCGCAGTTCGGCGGCCTTGGCCGCCACCGCGATGGCCTTCACCCCGGCACCGACGACGGCAAGGGTCTTGGTCATGAGATCACCCTTTCCGATGAGATCACCTCGGTCAGCTCTTCCTGCCACAGCTCCTGCCAGGTCGCGACGTCCTCGACGGTGAAGATGTCGGGCAGTGTGCGCCATTGGGTTCCGAGCACGGGCGCCCCGTCCTTCTCGACGATCAGCACGTTGAGCGTGATCTCGTGGCGAATGGCCAGATTCGGCTCGGGAATCCGGGACACATCGTTGAGCAGCGCACGGTCGACCGTGAGTGCCGACCGTCCGGGTACCTGGCGGAGCCTTCCCAGATAGTTCAGCAGCACCTGCGGCTCGCGGTGACCGCCGAGGCGTTCGGCGGTATCGGTGCGCAGGTACCGCAACAGGGCGTAGTCGATGCCGTCACCCGGTATGGCGGCCAGCTCGGCGGCCACCCCGATGGCATGATCGGAGGCCAACCGCACGGGGTAGATCGCACTGAGCAGTCCGACGGTATCGCCGGTGTCGACCTGCCGGTGGTCGTCGGCCAATCCCGCCGAGACCGCGATATCGGCCCGGCCGTGGGTCTCGATGGCCAACAGCGGTGTGCCTTCGGCATGCCCGTGCCGGCGCCGCCATGCGGTGATCGTGCGCGCGGTCGCCGCCGCCAGCACCTCGGTCACCCCGACCGGAGCCGCCAGCACTCGCGCGGTCAGCGCTCTGCCGACGAACGCCATGCTGATCTCGGCGTCGGCGGCCCGGTCGGTGTCCGGACGGACCCGGCGGGCACCCAGATCGGGATCGGGGCCCTCGAGCTGACGTTCCCAGAAATCGCAGGTGTCCAGTTTCAGTGCCCGCTCGGCCAACAGCGTCGACCATCGCCGCAGCGAGGTGTGCTCGCGGACCGGCACCGGATTGTGACTGGCGGCCAGTGCGTGCCAACCGGTTTCGAGTTCACCGAGCACGATCTGCCAAGAGGCCGGGTCCACCGCCAGCACGTGCGCGGTCAACACCAGGACCTCGGCCCCGCTGTCGTGGTGCAGCCAGACCGCGTCGAAGAGCACACCGCGTTCGGGATCGAGGCGCTGGATCGAGGAGTCGGTGTGCTCGGCCACGGCGGCCGCCAGATCACCGGTCGCACGTGCCTCGGTGAGCGGATCCCGCCGGCGCGGTTGCTCGACCAGGCTCATCGTGGCCCGGTCGAGTCGGCATCGGAGCACCTCATGACCGTCGATCACATTGCCCAGCAGCACCTCCAGGCGCTCTCGGGTGACATCGGTGGGCAGCCGGATCGCCTCGGTCTGGGCCAGTCGGCGGGCGTCCCCGTGGGCCAGCAGCCAGTGGCCGGCGGGCAGCAGCGGGATCGGTCCGGCGTCGTCGGCGTCGACCAGATCCCCGACGCCATCGGCGTCGATGGCACTCGCCAGCTCCCGCACGGTCGCGCATTCCAGCATCAGCCTGGCCCGCAGCGGGATTCCGCGCCGTCGTACCGCCTGCACCACCGACAACGCCACGATGCTGTCCAGTCCGAGATCCAGGAAATCGGCGTTGACGTCGACGGTCCGGGCATCGAGCAGATCGCCGAGCACCTCGGCGATCGCGATCTCGGTCTCGGTGCTCGGCGCAGCGAAGTCCGCGGCCACCCCGACACCGCGATCGGCGTCGAGTGCGGCCAGCGCCCGGTCGTCGACCTTCCCGTGGGCGGTCAGCGGGATCTCGTCGACATCGATGATGTGATGCGGGACAAGGTACTTGGGCAGCGTCGCGGTGAGCATCCTGCGTAGTTCGGAGATGGCCACGCCCGACACCACATACGCCGTCAGCCGCGGCCCGCTGCGATGCTTTCGCACCGCGACATGGGCGTGGCGCACCTCGTGGTGCCGGTACAGCGCGGCGACCACCTCACCGGGCTCCACCCGGAAACCGCGGATCTTGACCTGGTCATCGCTGCGCCCGAGGTACTGCAGCGCACCCGATCCCGGGAGGCGGCGCACCACGTCTCCGGTGCGGTACATCCGCAGGCCCGGATGGGCCGGGTCTGCGACGAACCGCGCCGCGGTCTCCCCCGGCCTGCCGAGGTACCCGCGGGTGAGCTGCCCACCGCTGAGGTACAACTCGCCGGCCACCCCGTCGGGCACCGTCCGAAGCCAGGAATCCAGCACATGGGCGGTGGTCGACGCGGTGGTCCCGCCGATACACGGTTGCGGGTGGTCGGCGATCGCGGCGACCACCGCCTCGACGGTGGTCTCGGTCGGCCCGTAACAGTTGTACGCGCGCATCCCGCTGCGTTCGCATTCGGTGCGGATGCCCTGCCAGGCCGCGGTGTCGATGTTCTCCCCGCCGAGCGCCAACACGGCCAGCGGCACTGTCGACAGCAGACCGGCGGCACGCAACTGGCTGAACATCGACGGGGTGGTGTCGATCATATCGATTGCGAACCGGCCGATCTCGGCGACCAGCGCCTCGGCATCCCGTTGCACGGCATCGCTGATGATGTGCACGCAGTGCCCCTCGAAAAGGGCCACCAGTGGCTGCCAGGCCGCGTCGAAGGTGAACGACCATCCGTGCGCGATCCGCAGGTCTCGACCGAGCCGCTCCCGCGCCGGGCGCAACATCCGGGCCGCGTGATCGGCACCGTAGGCCAGTACCGCTTGGTGGGTTCCGATGACACCCTTGGGTTTTCCGGTGGTGCCCGAGGTGAAGATGATGTAGGCGCCCTGGCCGGGGCGGACCGCTCCGGCGGTGAACTCGGCGGGCGAATCGCCGGCACCGGCCAGCATTGCATCGTCGACGACGAGTTCGGCACCGGTCTGGGAGATGATCTCCTGCACGCGTTGCGCTGGCATGGCCGGGTCCAACGGCACGATCACCCCACCGGCCTTGAGCACGGCGAGCATCGCCACCACGTAATCGGGTCCGCGGGCCAACAGGATCGGTACGGGCGTCTCGGCGCGCACTCCCCTGCGCTGCAGTTCCCCGGCCAATCTTTCCGCGGCAGTGTCGAGTTCGCGATAGGTCAGGCTGCCGTCATCCCAGCTGAGTGCGGGCGCGTCGGGACGCGCAATGACGACCGCGGTGATCGCGGCGTCGATACCGCCATCGACCGGCAGGTAACCGGATTCGGTCGTATCGACCTCACCGTCGAGGGTGACTGCGATATCGCGCAGCGGACGGTCCCAGCTCGCGAGCAGCCGACGCACCACCACCAGCACCCGCTCGGCGAGCGTGGCCGGCTCCAGCAGACCCAGCGCCCCGTGCAGGGTTTCGACAAGCACCGTCAGCCGGCCATCGGCCGGGTGCGCGGCGATGGTCACCGGGAAATGCGACAGGCTCTCCAACGCCGCGGGCCGGATCACCGCGTCACCCATCGCGAAATCACCGCCACCGACGAGACCGCCGGGTGGGAAGTTCTCGTAGACCAGCAGGGTGTCGTACAGCTCACCGACGCCGCCCGCGCTGCGCAGCTCGGCATGACTGAGGAAGCTGTGCTCGCGCAGCTCGGCGGCTTCACGCTGCACCGCGAGGCACTGCCGGCCAACCCGCTCACCCGGGTCGAGCCGGATCCGCAGCGGGACGGTGTTGATGAACAGGCCCACCATCGACTCGACACCGGACAGTTCGTCGGGTCGCCCCGACACCGTCACCCCGAAGACCACATCATCGCGGTCGGTGAACGCCGAAAGTATGGTGGCCCAGGCCATCTGGAACAAAGTGCTGACGGTGACGCCGCGGGCGCGGGCGGCCTCGAACAGGTGCTCGGTGGTCTGCTCGTCCAGGTCGGCCTCGGTGCGCTCGGGTAACCCGCCCGCGGCGGTCCCGGACAATGCCGGAGTCAGCATCGTCGGCCCGTCCAGTCCAGACAGATGGGCGTTCCAGCGTTGCCTGCTGACCCCCGGGTCCCTGGCGGCCAGCCAGCCGATGTAGTCGCGGTAAGGCCGGACCGGCGGCAGCACCGCGGTATCGCCGCCCGCACCGTAGAGCGCCACCAACTCGCCGACGAACACCGGCAGCGACCAGCCGTCGATGACGATGTGATGGGCGACGACCACCAGCCGCCACTGCGCGTCCGGAAATTCGATCAACACGAACCGGATCGCTGGTCCGTGCGCCAGATCGAACGGCGTTGCGCGGCCCTGCAGTTCCACCGCATCGGCCTCCTCGGCGGCGGCGACCACCACATGCTGCCAGGGTAGGTCGAAGGTCGCGGGCACCACCGCGACCGGCCTGCTGAGGTTGCCCTGGAAGAAGCTGACCCGAATGTTGGGATGGCGCTCCAGCATCGCCTCGGCACACGTCCGCAGCAGTTCGACATCCAGGGCACCGGACACGTCGGCGGCCATCGCGATGACGTACGGGTCGGCGCCGGCCTCGCTGTCGGTCAGTCCGGACAGCGAGTGCAACCCCTGTTGCAGCGGGCTCAGTGCCATCACGTCGATGATGGCCGGAGTATCACTCATCACTATCACTCATCGTTGTCACTCATGGCTTTTCGCTTCCCCATCCCGCGGTCAGGGCGGCCAGTTCCTCGGGTGACAGGCCGGAGGCGGTCATCGGCGCGTGGTGGGTGTCGTTGCTCATCCCGGGGTCGGCAGCCTCCCGCGACTTCGCGTCGACGGCGGCGGCGAGCTCGGCAAGGACCGGGTGCTCGAACACCATCCTGGCCGTCAGCGGTACACCCGCGTCGCGGGCGCGCGCAGCCAGTTGCACGGCAAGGATGCTGTCGCCACCGAGGGTGAAGAAGTCGTCGTGCCTGCCGACCTCGGCCGCCGCCAGCAGGTCGGTCAGCATGCCCGCCAGCACACGCTCGGTGTCGGTGCGGGCAGGCTCGCTCGGTGCGGTGGTGGTGACGACGGGGCGCGGCAACGTATCGGTCAGAGCCTCCAGCACGGTGACCGGCAGCGCGGCAAGGTGTGCGGGCAGTGCGCCGCGGTCGAACTCGGTACCGGGATCCGACAGCACCACGTACCCGCCGAGCACCGAGCCGCTTCGGGTCTCCCAGGTCCTGGTCAGCGCGGCGGCCACCCCGGGCACCGCCTCCAGGGCGGCCTGTACCTCGGGATCGCCGCTCTGCAGGTATTGCAGTTCGCCGTCGGCGGTCCAACGTGCGCGATCACCGGTGCGATAGAGATATCCGTCGCCGAACGGGTTGGCCGGATACCGGGACGACGCGGCGGGCGACGCGGCCTCGGCGGCGGTGTCGATGGCACCACCGGCGTAGTAGAGATCACCGGTGACACCGACGGCCACCGGGCTCAGCCACTCGTCGAGCACGAAAACCTGTTCTGCACCTGCGGTCTGCGGTAATCCGGTCCGCGGCGCGACCTCGCGGCGCAATCGCGTCACGGTCTGATCGTCTCCGGCGATGGTGATATCGCGCAGGGTGGCATCGGGGTTGTCGGCGAACGCCTCGATGACCCGCTGCAGCCAGCTGATCAGGCGTGCCGCGGTATCCGGCCGGTAGAGCTCGGTGCGGTAGATGACGGTGCCGTGGTATCCCGCAGGCTCGCCGTCGGCGGTCTCGGCGAAGAAGTTCAGCGACAGGTCCGCGTGTGCGACGTCGAACGTCGGTTCCAATGCGGTGAAACGGGTTTCACCGCCACCTTCGGGTCCGGTGGCGATGACCCGGTCGGCGGGCAGTTCCTCGCGGACGTGCACGACGACCCCGAACAGTGGGTTGCGCGACAGCGAACGCACCGGCGCCACCGCCTCCACGACACGGTCGAACGGCAGGTCCTGGTGTGCATAGGCGCCGAGGGCCATCTCCCTGGCCCGGCGCAGCACCTCTCGCACGGTCGGGTTGCCGTCCAGGTTGTTGCGCAACACCAGGATGTTGATGAAGAAGCCGATCAGACCGTCGAGTTCGGGCTCGGTCCGGCCCGCCACCGGGGTGCCGAGCGGGATGTCGGTGCCCTCGCCTGCCTTGTGCAGTGCGACCGCTACGGCGGCCTGCAGCAGCATGAACTCGGTGATGCCCAGTTCCCTGGTGAGCTCGGTGAGCCGGGCACGGGTGTCGGTGTCGATGGTGAACGGCAGCGCGGCGCCCTCACCATCGGGTACCGGTGGCCGCGGGAAGTCCGGGCGCAGCCCGTTCTCCTCGGGCAGTCCGGCCAGCTGTTCGACCCAGTAGTCGCGTTGGGCCTCGATGCTGGGGGTCTGGCCGCCCAGTAGCTGCGCCTGCCAGGCCGCGTAGTCGGCGTACTGGATCGGAAGCGGCGCGAAATCCGGTGACTGGCCGGCGCTGCGGGCTCGGTAGGCGGTCAGCACGTCGGTGAACAGCACGCCGGCCGACCAGTGGTCGGCGGCGATGTGATGCACCACCAGTGACAGCACGTGACCATCAGCGGTGCTGAGCACGGCCGCGCGCAGTGGCCGGTCGTGTTCCAGGTCGAAGCAGTACCGGCGCTCGGCGGTCAGCTCGGCCTGCAGCCACTGCTCACCGTCGCCGCGGGCCCGGCGCACCGGGATGTCCGCGACCGGGTTGACGATCTGGTAAGGGGCACCGTCGATCTCGCGATAGGTGGTACGCAGGATCTCGTGTCGGGCGACCACGTCGTTGATGGCTGCGACGAAGGCTGCCGGGTCGGCGGGCCCGGTGAGCCTGGCGGCGAAGGGGATGTTGTTGACCGGGTTGGGTCCGTCGATGCGGAACTGGAACCATTGGCGCAGCTGAGCGGCCGACATCTGCAGGGGTTCCCCGCGCGGTACCGCCACCATCGGTGGACGATCCGAGCCGCCGCCCGCGGCGATCACGGTGTCGATGTGCCCGGCGATGGCGCCGACGGTGGCCAGCTCGAAGATGTCCTGCACGCCGATGTCGACTCGGCAGCGCGACCGCACCGCAGCGACCAACTTGGTGGCCAGCAGCGAGTGTCCGCCCAATTCGAAGAACGAGTCGTCGGCGCCGACCCGCTCGCGGCCGAGCAACTCGCCGAACAGGTCGGCGACCCGCTGTTCGGTGTCGGTGGCGGGCTCACGGAATGCGGTGGCCACCGAGATCTCCGGTTCCGGAAGGGCACTGCGATCGATCTTGCCGTGCGCGGTGATCGGGATCTCGCCGATCTCGACATAGGCCGCCGGGATCATGTACTCCGGCAGGGCCGCCGCGACGCGGCTGCGGATGCGGTCGATCTCGACGGTGGCGCCATCGGCGGCCGGGGTGACATAGGCGACCAGACTCTTGCCGAGGCCGGTGACGTCGGCGGCGATGACGACGGCCTGCCCGACCGACGGGTCGACCGAGATCGCCGCGGACACCTCACCGAGCTCGATACGGAATCCGCGGATCTTGACCTGCTCGTCGGCGCGACCGACGAATTCGATATCCCCGTCGGCATTTCGGCGGGCCAGGTCGCCCGAGCGGTACATCCGCCGACCGGGATTGAACGGGTCGGCCACGAACCGTTCGGCCGTCAGGCCCCAGCGCTGGTGATATCCGCGCGCCACATGTGTTCCGCCGATGTAGATCTCGCCGATCACCCCGACGGGCACCGGTTGCAGGTGATCGTCGAGCAGGTGGATGGTGGTATTGATCTTGGGGGTGCCGATCGGCACGATCCGTGATCCCTGTTTACCTTCGACCTTGTACCTGGAGCAGTTGATCACCGTCTCGGTGGGACCGTAGAAGTTGTGCAGTAATGCGTCGAACATGGCGTGGAACTTGTCGGCGACCTCGCCGGGTAACGCCTCACCGCCGATCGGGACCCGTTGCAGGGTGCGCCATTCGTTCACACCGGGCAGGGACAGGAACAGTCCCAACAACGAGGGCACGAAGTGCATCGAGGTGACGCCCTCGTCGCGCAGCAGATTCGTGAGATAGCCGATATCGGTGAGGCCGTCCGGTTTGGGGATCACCAGCCGGGCACCGGCGGCGAGCATGCCGAAGATCTCCCCGATCGACACGTCGAAACCTTGCGAGGCCACCTGCAGCAGTCGGTCGGCCTCGGTCACCTGGTACTCCGCACCGAACCAGGCGAAGTACTCGGCCACCGGTCGATGCGGCACCGGTACACCCTTGGGCAGACCGGTCGAACCCGAGGTATAGATCAGGTAGGCGGTGTTCTCCGGGCGTAACGGACGCACCCGGTCGGCGTCGGTGGGATTGTCATCGCGAGCGCCGGTCAGCTCCGCGGGGAGTGCGCGCAGGACGACCTTGGGATCGGAGTCCGCCAGGATGTAGGTCAGCCGATCCTCGGGATAGTCGGGATCCACGGGCAGATAGACAGCACCCGATTTGACGATACCCAGCGCGCTGATGACCAGGTCCGGCGACTTGTCCATGAGCACCGCCACCCGGTCCTCGGCGCCGACACCCTGCGCGATCAGCCAGTGCGCCAACCTGTTCGAGGTTTCGTTGATGTCCCGGTAGGTGTAGTGCCGCCCCTCGTAGACGACCGCGATGTTGTCCGGGGTCGCGGCGGCCTGATTCTCCACCGCTTCGGTCAGCGTCAGCGGCGGTGTGGTGAAATCCTCGCCGGTCGATACCGCGCGCAACCATTCGGCGCCGTCGGGTGACAGCAGATCCAGTCGGGCCAGTGCCCGGTTCGGATCGGCCAGCGCATCCTCGAGCAGCACGGCGAACGAGTCGAGCATCCGGGCGGCGAGGTCGGCGCTGATGATCTCGGTGAGGTGCTCGGCTTCGACGGTGACCGTGCCGTTCTCACGGCCGTCCCATTCGACCATGAAACCCAGTGGCAGCTGGGTCACGTGGCCGCGCAGTTCACCGCGCACGCAGCTCACGCCCTCGGGACGGAAGCCGCCACCGTCGGGTTCGCGGAACCCGAAGCTGATGCGGGTCATCCGCTCGGCCCCGTGGCGCCGGTCGGGATTGATCTCGGCCACGACGCGGTCGAGGTTGATGCGTTGGTGTGCGAACGCACCGAGCGCGGTGTCCCTGGTTGCCGCGAGCAGATCGCGGAACCCGTTGCGGCCCTGCGGTCGCAGGCGCATGACGACGGTGTTGCCGTAGTAGCCGAGCGTGTCCTCGGAGTCACGGTTGAGCACCGGCGTAGCGACCAGGAAGTCATCGGTGTGGGTGTACCGGTGGATCAGCGCGCCGAAGGCGGCCAGCAGCACCATGTACGGCGTCGATCCGGTGTCGCGGGCCAGTTCGGTGACCTTCGCCACGGTCGCCGGGGCGAGGGTGATGCTGCTGCGCTGGGATCGGAAGGCCGTCGGCACCGCGGAGCCGGTCGGGCCCGGAAGTTCCAGGGGCTCGGGCGGTTCCGCCATCACCTGACGCCAGTAGTCCAGATCTTCGGCTTCGCTGCCCGCGGGGACCGCCGTCGCTGCCGGGGCGGGGCCCAGCGCGGCACCTTCGTAGGCCTGGGTGAGATCGGTGAAAAAGATCCGCCAGCAACCGTCGTCCCAGGCGATGTGATGGGCGACCAGCAACATCACGTGCTCATCGGCGCGCAAACGCACCAGCGTGATGCGCAGCGGCGAGTCCGCGGTCAGGTCGAAGGCGGTGCCGAACTCGCGCTGGGCCAACACCTCCAGTCGCAGGCCGCGGGCACGCTCGGACATCCCGGACAGGTCGTGGAACGCCCAGCCCGGCTGCAGATCCGCGTGCAGGGTCTCCCGCGGTTCACCGTCCGCGTCGGCGCTGTAGGTGGTGCGCAACAGCGGATGCCGCCGCGCGACGGCCTGCAGGGCGGTATGCAGCCGGTCGGCGTCCAAGGTGCCGGTCAGCCGGTAGGACAGGCTGATGTTGAGCAGCAGCCCGGTCGGATCGACGGCGTGGACGAACCACATGCGGCGCTGCCCGTCGGACAGCCCGGTCTGCACCGGGCCGGCCGGCGTGCTGGTCAAGCCGCGTTCGGCGAGCTTGCGCCGCATGAGTTCCAGGCGTGGATCGGTGGTTTCCCGGGGCGAGCGAAGCGACGGGGTGGTTTCCCGGGGCGAGCGAAGCGACGGGGTGGTTTCCCGGGGCGAGCGAAGCGACGGGGTGGTTTCCCGGGGCGAGCGAAGCGACGGGGTAGATGTGGTGTCAGTCACTGAGGCGTGCCTTCTGTCGTTCGTTGCATGTGCTCGATGACCTCGGCGACGGTCGCGCCGCCGAGGATCGCGGCCAGCGGGACGTTCGCGCCGGCGGCGTTCTTGAGCTTCTTCCGTAGGTCGAGCGCCAACAGGGAGTCGACGCCCAGGTCGAGCAGGGAGGCCGTGGGCTCCGGGGTGATCTCGTCGGGCAGTTTGAGCACCGCGGTGAGTGCCACCCGCAGCACGCCCGCCGCATCCAGACCGGCCACCGGCGGCTCGGCAATGCCGTCGTCGGCCGGGCCCGCCGGCACCGGCGCCGGGGCGGGGGTGCCGAGAAACCGGTGCAGTCGTTCGGTGTCGGCGGTGAACACCAGGGGATCGTCGGTGATATCGCGCAACACCGATTCGATGGCCCGGTCGGGGTCCATCGGCAGCAGGCCGGATCGCTGCACGCGGGCGATCTCGGAAGCGTCGATGATCCCGTGCCCCGGCCACAGCCCCCACCGCACCGCGGTGGCCTGCCTGCTCTGCGCCCGCAGTTGCGCGGTCAGCACATCGGCGAGCCGGTTGGCGGCGGCGTAGGCGGCGTGTCCGGCACCACCCCACAGCCCCGATACCGACGAGCACACGATGATGCGGGCGTCGGCCTGCATGGGCCAGATGCCGGCGATGTTGACCAGCCCGGTGACCTTCGCCGCCGTCGTCGCCTCGATATCGGCGCCGGTGAGGTCGCGGTGGGCGGCGATGCGCGCCGTGCCGGCGGCATGGATGACCAATGTGGCTCCGCCACCGCCGAACTCGGCCGCGACCGAGGTGAGCGCGGCGGAATCGGTGATATCGCAGCGCGGGGCCAGTATCTCGACCCCATCGACGGACGGCACATCGACCGGGGTGCGACCGAGCAGCACGATGCGTCGCGCCCCGCGGGCGGCCAGGTGGCGCAGGAACTGCATGCCCACCGAGCCCGAACCGCCGGTGATGACGACCTCGTCGAACCGGATGGGACTGCGTCGCGCCACAGCGGCATCGCGGTGGGGCCTGTGCGGTGCGGCTGCGGTCAAGCTGCGCCGCAACAGTATCGGCCCGTCGGCGGTGTCGCGCACGGCGAGTTCGGCGGGCGCACCCAGCAGCGCGTCGACGGCGAGGGCGGCGGTCGCCGCATCGGGGTGCCGGGACGGCAGGTCGAGATGCCCGAACTCGTGATCCGGATGTTCCCACCCGATACTGCGGTGCATGGCCGCCAGCGCGGCCTGCGCGGGCAGCGGGCCCGGTTCGCCGGCACGCGCCTGCTCACCGCCCACGGTGACCAGCCAGATATCGCGTACCCAGGGCCCGGCGTCGTCGGCGTAGCGCAGCAGGCCGCGGTCGACGCGGTCGGCCAGTTCGCGTCCGGCGCCGGCGGCGTCGAGCTGATCACCGTCCGGGGCCAGCACGATCAGCAGGTCGACATCGTCGGCGTCGACCGCCGGCAACCTTTTGACCAGTGCGGCAATGAGTTCGGGAGAATCTCCGAGGTCGATCACCGCGGCGGCCCGGGTCGCCTCCGGCCGGGCCTGCTCCCGCTCCCAGGTCTCGGAGAGCACCCGCAGCCCGGGTATCGCAGGTAACGGATCCGGGGTGGCCCAGTGATGTCGGGCCTGCATCGGTGCGAACGGGAAGTCCGGCAGCAGGGCGGTGTTCTCCGGGAGCAGATCCAGCCAGCGATACCCGGGATCGGAGATCGCCACCGCCGCGAGGTTGGCGGCCAGCCGGTCGGCGAGCGGTTCGTCGCGGCGTCCGGTACCGAGCACCAGTGCAGTCCCGGCCCCGAGCCTGTCGAGGGTATCCCCGATCGCGAAGAGCAGCGCCGGATGGGCCGACATCTCGATGAAGGTGCCGACACCGGCCTGGGTGGCGGATCGGATCGCCTCGTCGAAGCGGACGGTGCTGCGCAGGTTGGTGTACCAGTACTCGGCGAAATCGGTGCCGGCCTCGACGGGGCGCGCCGTGGCCGACCCGATGAAGGGAATGATCCCGTCTCCGAATACGCCGACCGGCAGCAGATTTTCGAGCTCTTCCCGTAACGGGTCGAGCTTGGTGGTGTGGGCCGGGAACCACATCTCGATCTCGCGGGCGAACACACCACCCGCGGCGAGGCGGCCGACCACCGCGGCCACGGCGTCGGTATCACCGGACACCGCCACCGAGGAGGCGGAGTTGACGACCGACAGTTCCAGCCATCCCGGTGTGGCGTCGATCTCGGCCTGTGCCCGGTCCGGGCCGACGCCGAGCACCGCGACCCGATAGGGGCCGGTCAACCTGTCCAGCAGGGTCGCGCGGGCGTGCACGATGGCCACCGCGTCGGCGAGGGTGACGGTTCCCGCGATATAGGCGGCACCGATCTCGCCGAGGCTGTGACCGACGGTGAGATCCGCTGTGACACCCATCGATTGCCACACCCTGGCCAGCGCGACACCGTGCACGAACTGGGCGCCCTGGATCTGCACCTGGCTGAAATCGTTGGTGCGGGCGCCCGCGCGGGCCATCAGGTAGTCCGTCGGCGAGGCGTGGCCGGCGGCGCGGAACGCGGCCGCGCAGCGGTCGACCTCGGCGGCGTAGTCGGGCAGTTCGGCGTACGCCTGCACACCCATCGACGGCCACTGGCTGCCCTGGCCGGGAAACACGAAGGCGACGCGGCCGGCGTCATTGCCGTCGGTGTCGGTCACCAACGGATGCTCGACGCCGGCCGCCACCGCCCGCAGCGCGTCGGTGAGTTCGCCGATATCGCCGGCACGGATCAGGGTGCGGTGCCTGCGGACCCGGCGGGTGCGCAGCAGCGTCGCGGCCACCCGGGAGACGTCGGTCATCTCCGGTCTGCGCTGCAGGTACGCCGCGATGGCGGCGGCGTCGGCGGTGATCAGGCCCTCGGCGTGCGCGCTCAGCGGCACCGGGATCCGGCCGTCCGGCAGCGTGTTGCCTGCGACGGTGCGCGGCCCGGCCATCAGGCGGCCTCGCCTTCGTCGGGCATGGCCACGAGGATGTGGGTATTGGTGCCGCTCATACCGAACGCCGATACCGCGGCGATCCGACGGCCCTGGCGCGGGGGCCATTCGGTGAGTCGGGTGGCCAGTCGCAGACCCTGGGCGCCCCAGCTGATCTCGCGGCTGGCCTGGTCGGTGTGCAGGCTGGGCGGAACCGCACCGTGCTGGGCGGCGATGATCACCTTGGCCAGCCCGAGTGCGCCCGCCGCTGCCTGGGTGTGCCCGATATTGGATTTCACCGAGCCGAGCAGCGCTCCGGTGCCCGGGCGTGCGGTGTCGCCGTACGTCTCTGCCAGCGCGCGCAATTCGGTGCGGTCACCGAGCCGGGTTGCGGTGCCGTGCCCTTCGACCATCCCGACCTCGTCGGGGCGCACACCGGCTCGTCGCAGCGTGCGGGCGAAAAGCCGCTGCTGGGCGGTACCGCTCGGGGCGGTGAGCCCGACGGTCCGACCATCGGAGTTGACACCGGCCCCCAGCAGTTCGGCCAGCACGCGGTGGCCGTCACGCAACGCCGCGGATCGGCGGGCCAAGACGAAGATTCCCGCGCCCTCGGCCCATACCGTTCCACTGGCCGCGCTGCTGTAGGGCCGACAGTGCCCGTCGTCGGACAGGGCGTGCTGTTTGGAGAATTCGACGAAGTAACCCGGGCTCCCCATCACGCAGACACCACCGGTGAGCGCCACCTCGCAATCACCGTTGCGGATAGCTGCGGCGGCGGTGTGCAGGGCCGCCAGTGCCGAGGAGCAGGAGGTGTCCACGGTCAACGCGGGTCCGGCCAGATCCAGGGTGTAGGCGATCCGGCCGGAGATGACACCGAGCGAGGTTCCGGTGATGAGATGCCCACTGTGCTGGGAGTATTCGCTCAGATCGGGTCCGTACTCCAGCGCGGAGGCGCCGATGTAACAGCCCACTTCCCGCCCGGCAAGATCGTCGGGGTTGATCCCGCTGTGTTCGAGGGCGCGCCACGCCAGCCGCAGCGCCACCCGCTGCTGGGGATCCATCGCGATGGCCTCGCGCGGCGAGATGCCGAAGAACGCGGGGTCGAAATCTGCTGCGCCGGTGAGGAACCCCCCCAGATCGTGGATCTTCTTGAAACCGTCGCGGCGCGATCCGTCCAACAGTTCGGCGATGGACCAGCCGCGGTCGTCCGGGAACGGCGTCAGTGCCTCCCGCCCTTCGGCCAGCAGATCCCAGTAGCTGTCGCACGAGTCGACACCACCGGGGGCCTCGACGGCCATCCCGATGATCACCACCGGATCGGTGTCCTCAGCGCTCATCGCACGGGCTCATCTCACAACGCATTCACGAGCTCGGCCACCTCGCCCGCGTGCTCGTCGAGGTAGAAGTGGCCCCCGTCGAACATCGAGACCGTGAAGGCCCCGCCGGTGTGTGCCTGCCAGCGTCGCAGCATGTCTGCGTCGATGCGGTGGTCCCGGTCACCGCCGAGGGTGTGGATATCGGCGGTGATGCGGACATCGGCGGCGCAGACATACCGGTTGAACGCGGCGTAGTCGGCGCGCACCGCCATCAACAACAGTTCGACGAAATCGTCGTCGGCGAGCAGTTGCGGGTCGGTACCGCCGAGATCGACCATCTCGGCGAGGATCTCGCTCTCGGCCATCGGCAGGTCGGGGGCGTCGGCCACCGTCGACGGTGCCTCACTGGCCGACACCCACAGCGCATCGACGGTGACGCCGCGCTGTTCGGCCACGCGGGCGAACTCGAACGCCACCACCGCGCCCATGCAGTGCCCGAACAATCGCAGCGGTCCGATACCCGCCCAGTCGCCCGCGCTGAAGAGGTCTGCGGCCAACTCCCCGACCGTGGCGTGCGCGGGATGGGTAAGTCGGTCGCCGCGTTGCGGATACTGCAGCACGTAGGCATCCGATCCGGCGGCGGCCAGTGCGGTACCGAAGGAGCGGTAGGCCAGCGCGGCCCCGCCGGCATGCGGGAACACCAGCGTGGCACCCGCACCGGGCCCGGCCGCCGGATACCGCTTGATCCAGGGTGCGAACGTCAGATCGGGGGCGGTCACGAGATTCCCGCGGTGTGCAACTCGGACTGCACGGCGGCGTCGTCCATGGCGGTGACCTCCAGGTACAGCTGGGCAACCTGGTCGAGGCGGGCACCGTCGGCCTCGCGCTCGGTCAGCCGCCGCGCCAACGCGGCAACGGTCCGGGTGGCGAAGACGTCCGGGACCATGATCGTGGGCGTATCGAGCCAGTCACGCACCTGCGCCACCACCTGTGTCGCCATCACCGAATCACCACCGAGACCGAAGAAGTCGTCGTCGACGCCGATGGTGTCGCGGCCGAGCAGCTCGCCCATGATGCGGGCCACCGCGATCTCCAGTGCNGGTGCACGGTAGCCGCGTTCGGCGGGTAGTTCTGCCTCGGCCAGTCGCCGTGCAACGGCCTTTCGGTCGATCTTGCCGCCGATCGTGTACGGGATCCGGTCACAGGTCACTATCAGCTGCGGAATCATGTGCGCGGGAACCAGATCGGCCAATGCGGACGCGATGGCGTCGGGATCCAGCGCCGGATCCTCCACGCGCACCAGCGCGCCGAGCAGATCGCCGGCCCGGCGGTCCGCACCCGATGCCGTGACCACCGCGGCGACCGCGGAAGTCACACCGGGAACGCGGGCCAGCGCGGCCTCGACCTCACCGAGTTCGATGCGGTAGCCGCTGAGCTTGACCCGGTGATCGGTGCGGCCGATGAACTCCAGTGTGCCGTCCGGCCGGTACCGGGCCAGATCGCCGGTGCGATACCAGGTCCGGCCGTCGTACTCGACGAATTTCTCGGCCGTCAGGTCCGGTCGGCCGCGGTAGCCACGGGCGATGCCGCGCCCGGCGAACCACAGTTCGCCGGGCACCCAGTCGGGGCAGTCGGCACCCGACGGGCTGACCACCCGGCATGCGTTGTTGTCGAACGGCACACCGTAGGGCACCGCGGCGGCATGCGCCGGAATCCCCAGATCCTCGCCCGCCTCCGGCCCGATCTCGAACAGGGTGCCGTGCACAGCGGTCTCGGTGGCACCGCCCAAGCCGGCGAACCGCATCCGCGGCGCCCGCGCGCGCAGCGCGCGCACCATGTCCGGGCGCACCCAGTCACCGCCGGCGAGTACCACCCGCAGGGAGGACAGGTCACCGGGAACCTCGGTGAGCATCTGCAACCACCCGGGCAGGAAGTTCACCACCGACACCTTGTGTTCGGCGATCAACCGCGCCCAGGTGTCCGGATCGCGGCGGTGTTCCTCGTCGACCATCACGATGGCGCCGCCGACGCGCAGGGTGCCGAACACATCGGGGACCGACATGTCCGATTCCAGATGTGACAGCGCCAGCGCGCGGGCATCGGCGCCGATGTCGAAGTGCCGGTAGAGGAATTCCAGCGTGTTCATCACCGCGTCGTGGGTCAGTTCGACACCCTTGGGTTCACCGGTCGACCCGGACGTGAACAACACGTAGGCGAGATCATCGAGCGAGCCGTCGACGGGCTCGAAGGGAACCGCGGCGGTACAGGCCTGCGCTACCGACAGATGCGGCAGGCCGGCCGCCGCCAGCACCGCGGGCGTCTCGGCGCCGCAGACCAGTGCGCAGGAAACTCCCGCGGTGCCCAGGATGCGGGTGGCGCGGTCGGCCGGCTGGTCGACCCCGATCGGCAGGTAGGCCGCGCCGGCGGCCAGGATGCCCAGCAGGGCCGGGATCTGTTCGGCGCCCTTGGGTCCCAGCACCGCGACGATATCGCCACGACCTACACCGCGGGCCTGCAGCGACCCGGCGACCGCCAGCACCCGGTCGCGGAGCTGGCCGTAGGTCAGCGTTCCCGCGGAGGCGATCAGCGCCGTCGCGTCCGGTGTCGCCGTGGCGTGGCGGAAGAAACCGTCGACGAGGTTGTCACCGCTGGAGGCCGCGGTGCGGGAGTTGGCGGCGGCACGCACGGCCCGCGACCGCTCGCTCAGCGCGGGTGGGTCGGGGGCGTCCCAGGCCGTGTCATCGGCGGCCAGTCGCGCCAGTTCGGCCACCTCGTAGGCGAACATCGCCTCCGGCACGCCCGGCGGGAATGCCTCCACGCGAACATCCCAGTTGATCATCAGTCCATCGGCCAGCGGGGTGGCCTGTGCGTCGATGAGCACCTGCGGGCCCTGTGAGATGGTCCAGACGGGCTCGCCGAACTGGTCGGTGACATCACCGGCGAACAGGTCGCCCAGGCCGAGTGCGCTGGTGTAGACGATGGTCGCCAGCGTCTGGGTACCGCGATGACGGCTCATATCGCGCAACACGTCGAGCCCGGACACCGACGAGTGCGCCGCGGTGGTGTGCAGCACCTCCTGCACGGCGCGGGCGCGGGCTGCCGGGGTGGACGCCGCACCGAGGTCGATGTCGAGCATGAGCGAGGAGGTGAAACAGCCGACCAACTTGTCGACATCGGGGTGGTAGGGCTCGCGGCCGAACATCGGCAGGTTCAGCAGGAAGCGTGAATCGGTGGACCAGCGGGACAGGGCATTCGAGTAGGCCGCCGCCACGGCCATCGCCGGCGTGATGCCGCGCTTGTGCGCGTTGGCGTACAGCGCATCCCGGGTCGGCACGTCGAAGATGTGCCACAACCTTATGCTGCGCAACGGGTTCTCCTGCTGATCGCGCGGAACCAACGGCAGCGCAGGCGGTTCCGGAAGATCCGGTATGCGTTCTGCCCACCACTGCCGGTCGGCTTCCGAGGGCGGCGGGGTGGATGCGACCAACCGATTGCGGTACTCGCGGTAGGTGTAGCCGAGCGCGGGCAGGTCGGCACCGCGGTAGAACGCGGCCAGGTCGGCCATGAAGTTCCGGAAGCTCACCGCGTCGGCGGCCTGCATATCCATGTCCACGTGCAGCCGGGTCTTTCCCCCGGGCAATAGTGACAACGCGATCTGCAGCACCTCGTCATCGAGCAGCTGATGGGATTTGTCGTCGCGGATACGCTCCAGGCGCTCGTCCGCGTCGGCAGCGTTGCGTAGATCGTGCACGGTGACCGGAAGACCACGATCGCCGATCCGCTGGGTGCCGTCGGGCAGGATTTCCTGACGCAACATGGGATGGCGAGCAACAAGTTTCGTCGCCGCACGTTGCAGCCGCTCGGGGTCCACAGCTGCGCCGTCGAATTCGACGTACAGGTGCGCGGCCACTCCGCCGAGTTCCTGTTCACCGTGCCGGCCGACCCACATCGCGTGGGCGATCGGTGCCAGGGAAAAGGGCGCGTCGGGGTCGTCACCGACGTACTCGGCGGCGGGATCGGCCGCGGGCGCGGCGGGAGCGTGCTCGGCGACGAGGTCCTGCCAGGCGGCCACCGTGGGATTGGCCGCCAGCGCGGCGAACCCCACCTCGATACCCTGCTTACGCCAGCGCCCGGACAGTGACATCATCCGGATCGAGTCGAGCCCGGAGGCGATGAGGTCGGCGTTCGGGTCCAGCGATTCGGCCGTGATTCCGAGTAGTTCGGCCACCTCGTTCCGAACCGTTTCTGCTGTGGTCCCAGCGACCGCCACGCCGTGCCTCCGAAAATTTAGTACAGGCTTCCCTAACTGCAGTGAGGCTACCCTATATTCGTATCGACATCGCACCTACCCAAAGGCAGGGTTTATCCAGCATGAGCACGGTTTTCCCCAAGGAACGCGACGATCTCACCGATGGTTTCGTGGCGTTTCCGGCCGATCGCGCCGCCGCTTATCGGGCGGCCGGCTACTGGACCGGTGCCCCCCTGGACTCCATCCTCACCGACGCCGCGACCCGGTGGCCCGCCGCCCGCGCGGTCATCGATACCCGGCGTAGTTACACCTTCGCCGAACTGGACACCCTCGCCGATGTGGTGGCCACCAGGCTCGGCGAACTGGGATTGCGGCCCGGTGACAGGGTGCTGCTGCAACTGCTCAACACCACCCAGTTCGCCGTCGCGCTGTTCGGTCTACTGCGCGCCGGTGTCGTACCCGTGATGTGCCTGTCCGGCCACCGCGCCGCCGAGCTGGGCCATTTCGCCGAGGTCAGTGGTGCGGTCGGGCTGATAATCCCTGATACCGCAGGTGGTTTCGACTTCCGCGAGATGGCCGCTGCGCTGCAGGCCGAGCATCCGGCGCTGCAGCACGTGATCGTCGACGGGGATCCCGGACCGTATGTGGCCTTCACCACCCTGACCGAGCCCGGGCCGCCGCGGGCCCCCGCGCACCGGGTACAGATCGACCCGGCCGGTCCCGCCCTGCTGCTGGTCTCCGGCGGCACCACCGGACTACCGAAGCTGATCGCGCGGACCCACGACGACTACGTCTACACCGCGGTCGCCTCGGCGCAGGCCTACGGCATGACCAGCGCGGACACCTATCTGGTCGCGCTGCCGGCCGGGCACAACTTCCCGCTCGCCTGCCCCGGGCTGCTCGGTGCGATGACGGTCGGCGCCCCCACCGTCTTCACCACCGACCCGAGCCCGGAGAACACCTTCGCATTGATCGAACAACATCAGGTCACCGTCACCGGACTGGTCAACGCGCTGGCAAAGGTGTGGGCGCAGGCCTGCGACTGGGAACCGGTGCTGCCCACGTCACTGCGGGTCGTCCAGGTCGGCGGTTCCCGGATGACGGCCGAGGAGGCGAAGTTCATCCTGGACAACCTGACACCGGGTCTGAGCCAGATCTTCGGTATGGCCGAGGGCATGCTGAACTTCACCCGCCCCGGCGATCCGGTCGAGGTGTTGTTGCACACCCAGGGCCGGCCGATGTCACCGCACGACGAGATGCGCGTCGTCGACGAGTTCGGTGTCGACGTCGCACCCGGTGAGGAGGGCGAGTTGTTGGTGCGCGGTCCGTACACCATCAACGGCTACTACCGCGCCGAGGAGGCCAACGCCCGCTCGTTCAGCCCCGACGGGTTCTACCGCTCCGGGGACCGGGTCCGGATCTTCACCGATGGCCCGATGGCCGGCTACGTCGAGGTGACCGGCCGCATCAAGGATGTCATCCACCGGGGCGGTGAGACGGTGTCTGCCTCGGACCTGGAAGAGCATCTGTTCGCCCATCCCGGGATCTACGCCGCGGCCGCGGTCGCGATGCCCGATGAGTACCTCGGTGAAAAGATCTGCGCCGCTGTGGTTTTTTCGGGTGCGCCGATCACACTGGCCGAACTGCACAGCTTTCTGGATTCGCGCGGGGTGTCCGCCCACACCAAACCGGATGTGCTCGCCGCGTTGCCGACGTTGCCCAAGACCGCGGTCGGCAAAGTCGACAAGAAGCAGATCATCGCGCAGCTGAGCGCGTCGTGACCGGCAATGCGCTGGGCCACTTGCCGTTCCGAAGGCAGATGTGCCGCGCAGCACACAAGGTAGCCCGCCGCGGGGCGACGATGCGTGCCACGATCGGTCCAAACACACACCACGTGAAGGATCTACAGCCGTGACGCTTGACCAGCAACCCGCCCCGGAGCCGGTCGCCATCATCGGTATCGGCTGCCGGCTGGCCGGGGATGTCACCACCCCCCAACAGTTCTGGCAGTTCCTGCTCGACGGGGCCAGCACGGTCGGCGAGGTCCCGGCCGAACGCTGGGAACCCTATCTGCGCCGTGATCCGCGTAATGCCGCCATCCTGAGGGCCACCACCACCAAGGGCAGCTTCCTGTCCGACCTCGCCGGTTTCGACGCCGAGTTCTTCGGTGTGTCACCGCGCGAGGCCGAACTGATGGACCCCCAGCAGCGGTTGGCCCTCGAGGTCAGCTGGGAGGCGCTGGAGGATGCCGGTGTCGCACCGCGTGCCCTGGCCGGCAGCGATACCGCGGTCCTGATGGGTGTCAATTCCGATGACTACGGCAAGCTCGTCATGGAGGACCTGCCGGGGATCGAGGCCTGGACCGGGATCGGCACCGCGCTGTGCGGGATCGCCAACCGGGTATCGCATCTGCTCGACCTACGGGGTCCCAGCGTGGCGCTCGACGCGGCCTGCGCGGCTTCCTTGGTGGCAGTGCACCAGGGCTGTCAACTCCTGCGCACGGGTGAGACCTCGTTGGCTCTCGCGGGCGGTGTCAGCGCGCTGATCGGCCCGGGTTTGACCAGGGTGCTCGACGTGGCCGGGGCCACCGCCCCCGATGGCCGGTGCAAATCGTTCGACGACTCCGCCGACGGGTATGGCCGCGGCGAGGGCGCCGCGGTCGTGGTGCTCAAGCGGCTCGCCGACGCACGACGGGACAACGACCGGGTGATCGCGGTGATCCGCGGCGGTGCGGTGGCCCAGGACGGCAGAACCGTCGGCATCATGTCGCCCAATGGCGTTGCCCAACAGGACATGTTCCGCCGCACCTGTCGTACCGCGGGTATCGACCCGGCGACCATCGATTATGTGGAGGCCCACGGAACGGGTACGCCGACCGGCGACCTGGTGGAGCTGACCGCGTTGTCGCGGGTCTACGGTCACCGCCGGCCCGCCGGCGCGCCGTGCCTGGTGGGATCGGTGAAACCCAACACCGGACACCTCGAGGGCGGGGCGGGTGTGGTGGGTCTGATCAAGGCGGCACTGGCGCTGCAGCACAGGATGATTCCCCCGACCGCCGGTGTGCGCACCCCGACCACCGCGGTCGACTGGGACACCAACGGCCTGCGGGTCAACACCGACACCGAGCCGTGGCCACACACCGAGACCCCGCGCCGGGCCGCGGTGTGCAGTTACGGCTATGGCGGCACCATCGCCCACGTCCTGCTGGAGGAGGCACCGCAGAACTCCCCCGGCCCGGAGTGGGAAAATCCTGCGCTGCATGTCATCCCGGTCTCGGGGCGGTCGGCGAAACGTCTGTCTGCCAATGCCGGTGCGCTGGCCGACCATCTGCGTTCCGGTCACGATGCGGTGACCGATATCGCGGGCACCCTGTGGAACCGCCGCTCCCCCGAGCCGGTGCGTGCGGCGATCATCGCCGAGGATCACAAGGAACTGGTGCTCGGGCTGGACGCACTGGCCGCCGGTGCGAAGCACAGCTCGGTGGCAACGGGATCGGTGGTACCCGGCGCCGACCGCGGAGCGGTGTGGGTGTGCTCCGGGCACGGCTCGCACTGGGCGGGCATGGGTGCGGAGTTGCTGCGCGAGGAACCGGCGTTCACCGCGATCATCGATCAGATCGAGCCGGTGTTCGCCGCCGAGCTCGGATTCTCCGCGCGCCACGCCCTGGCCTCGGGCGAGCACGGCGGCACCGACCAGGTCCAGGCGCTGACCTTCGCCATGCAGGTCGGTCTTGCCGCGGTGCTGCGATCTCGCGGCGCGGCACCGGCCGCCGTGATCGGGCATTCCGTCGGCGAGGTGGCCGCCTGTGTCATCTCCGGGGTGTTCGATCTGGTCAGCGGCGCCAAGGTCGCCTGCTATCGGGCCCGCGGGTTCCGTGCCGTGCAGGGCCGCGGCGCGATGGCCCTGGCCGCGGTGTCCTTCACCGACGCCGAGTTCCGGTTGCGCGATCATCCCGATGTGGTCGCCGCCATCAGCGCGGCCCCCGAATCCACGGTCATCTCCGGTGCCGCCGATGCGGTGCACCGGGTGGTCGAGCAGTGGTCCGCACTGGGCATCGTGATGCGCACGGTGAACACCGATGTGGCATTCCACAGCCCGGCCATGGACGGGCTGACCGCCGAGTTGGGCAGACTCACCGCACAGTTGGACCCGCAGGACCCGGTGGTGCCGTTGTACACCACGGCGTTGGCCGATCCGAGGTCGACGGCCCGGCGCGGATCGGACTACTGGGTGGCCAATCTGCGTGGACGGGTCCGCTTCGCCGAGGCCGTCACCGCCGCCGCCGAGGACGGTCACCGACTGTTCCTTGAGGTCGCCGCGCATCCGGTGGTCTCCCACTCGATCGTGGACACGCTGACCCACACCGGCATCGACGATTTCGGGGTGCTTCCGCTGCACCGGCGCAAGATGCCCGAGGTGCGGTCGGTGACGACGGCGATCGCCGCGCTGCACTGTCACGGCGCACCCGTGGCGCTGGCGCCGGGCCATTCGCGTTGGGCGCCCGGCCTGCCCGGCAACCAGTGGCAGCATCGCCGTTTCTGGCGTACCCCGGCGACCCCGCCCATTGGTGGCGGGCTGCACGATCGCGACACCAACACCCTGCTGGGCGGCCGGCTGGAGGTGTCCGCGGGCGTGCCCGCCACGGTCTGGCAGACCCAGCTGGACAAGTCCACCCGGCCTTACCCCGGTGATCATCCCGTGCAGGACACCGAGATCGTCCCGGCCGCGGTGCTGCTGAACACGCTGCTGACCGCTGCGGGCAGCGAATCAAACACCGCTGCGGGCAGCGATATCGTCGACGTCCGGTTGCGGACGCCGGTGGCGCCCGGGCTTGCTCGCAACATCCAGGTGGTTCGGCAGGACGGGACGCTGACGCTGGCATCGAGCATCCGAACCGATGGCGACGATGCGGTCGACGGGTGGCTGACCCACTGCACCGCGGGCATCGCCGACCCGGCGCCGCTGCCTGCCGATCTCGACCTGGCCGCGGTGCGCGCCCGGTGTGTCGAGACGCTGCCCGCCGGTCATGTGGTGGACACGCTTGCCGGTCTCGGTGTCGCCGCGATGGGTTTCGGCTGGGAGGTCACCGAACTGCGCCGCGGCGGTGACGAACTGGACGGAGAGTATCTGGCCGTCGTGCGCGCCGAGCCCGATGGCGGCACACCCGCCACCTGGGCCGGGCTCCTGGATGCCGCCACCTCGGCGGCCTCGATCATCTTCGACAGCCCGCTGCGCCTGCGGATGCCGGCCCGCATCGATCGGGTTGCGCTGCATGCCAATCCGATCGGCACCGCGATGCTGCACATCCACCGCAGAGCGGGCACCCGTGCCGATGTCAGCATCGCCGATGAGAACGGCACCGTGCTGGGCGCCATCACCGGCATGTACTTCGATGAACTGGCCAACCCGGGCGGCAACGATGTGACCCGGATGATGCAGCAGCTGGCCTGGCATCCCACGCCGTGGCAGACCGGTGCCCTTCCGCCGCAGGTGATCCTGGTCGGCGGCGACGCACCGACGCTGGCCTGGTGCATGCGGGATCTGGCGGCCGCCGATGTGGCGCACCGGCTCTGCACATCACCCGAAGAGATACCTGCGACGCTGGCACCGGGTGCGGTGGTGCTGGTGTTGCCGCGGGCCGGTGACACCCCCCTGGACGGCGTCACCGCAGTGCACCGCACGCTGGCCACACTGCTGGAGCGTTCCAGCGCCGCTCGGCTGTGGGCGCTGACCCGAGGTGTCTACGAGGGCAGCGATATCAGCGGATCACCGCTGTGGGGGTTCTCCCGGATCGCCGCGGCCGAGCACCCCGGCCTGTGGGGCGGGGTCATCGACGTGGCCGACGACTGCCTGCCGCTCGGCGTCCTGGCCGAATTGGCAGGCAACGGCGTCGTCGTCGTCCGCGACGATATCGCGCTGACCGCACGGCTGATCCGCGCCGAACCCAATCGTGGCCTGCCACTGAGCTGTTCACCGGCAGGTAGCTACCTGGTCACCGGTGGCACGGGCGCGCTGGGCGCCAGGGTGGCGACCCGGTTGGCCGATCTGGGCGCTCGGCGCATCGTGCTGTTGTCGCGGCGCGGCATGGCCGATCGGCCGGCATGGGACACCGACGCCGAGCCCGCCCGCACCATCGTGGCGTTGGAGGAGCGCGGGGTGACGGTACGGGTGGCCGCGGTCGATATCGCCGCCCCCGGTGCCGCCGACGAGTTACGCGCGGTGCTGCGCGATCTGCCACCGGTGCGCGGGGTCGTGCACGCTGCCGGTGTCGAGGCCGGCGCCCTGCTCGCGACCACCACGGCCGAGGATTTCGCCGCCGCCATGCGCCCCAAGGTCGACGGCACGTTGACCTTGCACGAGGTGTTCGCACCGGGCGAACTGGACTGGTTGGTGCTGTTCTCATCCTGCGGCTACCTGGCCGGTTTCCCGGGTCAGGGCGCGTATGCCTGCGCCAACGCTTTCCTGGATGCCTTCGCCCAGCACCGTCGCAGTCTGGGTGACCGCACCACCGCGGTGGCCTGGACCGCTTGGCGCGGACTGGGCATGGGTTCGACGTCGAGCTTCGTGGCCGCGCAACTGCGCGCGCTCGGTATGGGTGTCGTCGGCCCCGACGATGCCATGCGCGCACTGGATCTCGCGATGCGCGCCGACCAGCCGCATGTGGTGGTCCTGCCGGTCGACGCCGACGCCGCCTCGGTGCCGATGCTGGCCGATATCGCCCCGGCCGATGCCGAAGACACCGGCGAGCCGGCAGGGGGTCCGGGCCGCGACGGGGTGCCCACCCCGGCACGGGTGGCCGAACTGGTCACCACCGCAGTGGCCGCCGAGCTCGGCCTGTCCGACGATGCGGTGGATCCCCGCTTACCGCTTGCCGAGATCGGGGTCGACTCGATCATGACCGTGGCGTTGCGCAAACAGTTGGAGCGTGCGACCGGTCTTGCGCTTCCACCCACCCTGTTGTGGGAGCATCCCACCGCCGCGGCCGTCACCGCACGGATCGTGGAACTGCTTTCCGGGCAGCAGGATTCGGTCGATCAGGCGATAAGCGAAGAGATCGGCGCCTGCCCCTGATCAGTCGGCGAGCACATCGCGGATCACCGCGTCGGCGAGCAATCTGCCGCGGTCGGTGAGCACCAACCGGTCACCGGTGTCGTCCAGTAGGCCGTCGGCCACCGCGATCCCGGCGCGCAGCGACTCCGCGTCGTCGAGCACCGTCCGGGGCACCCCGCTGCGCAGCCGCAGCCGCAGCATCACGTCTTCGATGTGCCGCGCAGTGTCGTCGAGTTCCTCGGAATCGGCGACCGGCAGCCGCCTTTCGGCGAGCGTCTGCGCATAGGCCTTGGGGTGCTTGACGTTCCACCACCGGGTGGACCCGAGGAATCCGTGCGCACCCGGGCCGGCTCCCCACCAGTGCCCACCGTCCCAATAGCCGAGATTGTGCCGGCACTCCCCGCCGGGGGTGCTCCAGTTGGACACCTCGTACCAGTGCAGCCCCGCCCCCGACAGGGCGGCGTCGAGTAGTTCGTAACGATCGGCCAGCACGTCGTCGTCCGGGGCGGGCAATTCGCCGCGGCGCACCCGGCGGGCCAGCGCGGTGCCGTCCTCGACGATCAGCGCGTACGCCGAGAGGTGGTCGATGCCGGAGTCCAATGCCGTCTGCACCGACAGCTTCAGGTCGTCGTCGCTCTCCCCCGGCGTGCCGTAGATCAGGTCGAGGTTGACGTGCTCGAAACCCTCGGCGCGCGCCTCGCGGGCGGCCGCCGGCGCCCGCCCGGCCGAGTGCACCCGGTCGAGCACCTTGAGCACATGCGTCGCCGCGGATTGCATGCCCAGCGACACCCTGGTGTAGCCGGCCTCGCGCAGCCGGGCGAACAGCGCCGGTGAGCTGGACTCCGGATTCGCCTCCGTGGTGACCTCGGCGCCCGGTGCGAGGGTGAAGTTCGTCCGCACCGCAGCCAGCACGGCCGCGAGCCCGTCACCGCCGAGCAGCGTCGGCGTGCCGCCGCCGACGAAGACGGTGTCGACCGGTCGCGTTCCGACGCGGCGGGCGGCGAGTTCCAGTTCGACCTGCAGTGCGGCCAACCAGCCGTCCGGGGTGGCATCCCCGAGCTCGGCCGGGGTGTAGGTGTTGAAGTCGCAGTACCCGCAGCGCGTGGCGCAGAACGGCACGTGGACATAAATGCCGAAGGGTCCGGCGGTGTCCGGCTCAGGCCTGCTCATACCCGAGATTGTCCCAGAACCCGTTTTGCTCACCCTGAGTCCAAATCTGGCCCGGTTAGGGCGTCTGCGGCCGTCGTGGCAGAATGTCGCACGTGACCGCCGCCGTTGACAGCACCACCCGCATTGCGCTGGTGGTCCGGCGGCATGTCGACCTGAAGCGCATCTGTAGCTGTTGTTGTCTGCCCTGACCCGCGTCGATATCGGAATCAGCCTGCCCTACCCATGAGCCGGCCGCCGGATCTGCGCCGCCGGCCAGCCCCCGGCGATTCCGCGCGATCGGTGAGCCGCTCCCCGACAAGGAGCCTCGACAACATGACCGAAACGGTCTCCAACACACCCAAGCCTGTGAAGCGACCCCGCGGCGAGGGCCAGTGGGCGCTCGGCTACCGCGAGCCGCTCAACGCCAACGAGCAGGCCAAGAAGGATGACAACCCGCTCAACGTGCGTCAGCGCATCGAGAGCATCTATGCCCCGAACGGGTTCGAATCGATCGACAAGGGCGACCTGCGCGGCCGTTTTCGCTGGTGGGGCCTCTACACCCAGCGCAAGCCCGGTTTCGACGGCACCTGGACCGGTGACGAGAACACCGACATGCTCGAAGACGAGTACTTCATGCTGCGCGTGCGCAGCGATGCCGGTGATCTGAGTCTGGCCGCGCTGCGCACCCTGGGCGGTATCTCCACCGAGTTCGCGCGCGACACCGCCGATCTGTCCGACCGCCAGAACGTCCAATACCACTGGATCGACGTGCGCGATATGCCGGAGATCTGGCGTCGCCTCGACGAGGTGGGGCTGCAGACCACCGAGGCCTGCGGTGACTGCCCGCGCGTCGTGCTGGGGTCACCGCTGGCGGGCCAGCACCCCGACGAGATCATCGACGGGACGCCCGCGGTCAACGAGATCGTCAAGCGCTACATCGGCAAGCCCGAGTACTCCAACCTGCCGCGCAAGTTCAAGACCGCGATCTCGGGCCTGCAGGATGTCGTGCACGAAATCAACGACGTGGCGTTCATCGGGGTCGTGCATCCCGAGCACGGGCCCGGATTCGACCTGTGGGTCGGCGGCGGACTGTCCACCAACCCGATGCTCGCCAAGCGGGTCGGCGTGTGGGTGCCCCTCGACGAGGTGCCCGATGTCTGGGAAGCGGTCGTGTCGACCTTCCGGGACTACGGGTACCGCAGGTTGCGCTCGAAGGCGCGGCTGAAATTCCTGATCAAGGACTGGGGCGTCGAGAAGTTCAGGGAGGTTCTCGAGACCGAGTACCTCAAGCGCCCGCTCATCGACGGGCCGGCGCCGACGCCGGTGACCCGGCCCATCGACCATGTCGGTGTGACCAAGCTCAAGAACGGTCTGAACGCGGTCGGGGTGTCCCCGATCGCCGGGCGCGTCACCGGCACCATCCTGACCAAGGTTGCCGATCTGGCCGAGGCCGCGGGTTCGGATCGGGTGCGCTTCACGCCGTATCAGAAGCTCATCATCCTCAACGTCCCGGACGACAAGCTCGAGGAACTGCGCTCGGGCCTGGACGCCCTGGGCCTGCCGTCGAGCCCGTCGCATTGGCGACGCAATCTGATGGCCTGCACCGGTATCGAATTCTGCAAGCTGAGCTTCGCCGAGACCCGCAGCCGGTCCCAGACCCTGGTGCCGGAGCTGGAAAAGCGTCTTGAGGACCTCAACGCCCAGCTCGACGTGCCGGTGACCATCAACATCAACGGGTGCCCGAACTCGTGCGCCCGCATCCAGATCGCCGATATCGGCTTCAAGGGCCAGATGGTCGATGAGGGCAACGGTCCCGAGGAGGGATTCCAGGTCCACCTGGGCGGCAGTCTGGGCCTGGACAGCGCTTTCGGCCGCAAGCTGCGCCAGCACAAGGTGCTGGCCACCGAGCTCGGCGACTACATCGAGCGGGTCGTTCGCAACTTCGTGAAACAACGCGAGCCCGATGAGCGTTTCGCTCAGTGGGCGGTGCGCGCCGACGAAGCAGACTTGAGGTGATGTGACATGACAGCGGTGACACGTTCGGAGACCGAACTGCAGGAGCTGGCCGAGCGCGGCGCGGCCGAGCTGGCAGGCGCCGGCGCCGAGGAGTTGCTGCGCTGGACCGACGAGAACTTCGGCAACGGTTATATCGTCGCGTCGAACATGCAGGACGCGGTGCTGGTGGAGATGGCCGCCAAGGTCAGACCCGGCGTCGACGTGCTGTTCCTGGACACCGGCTACCACTTCGTGGAGACCATCGGCACCCGTGATGCCGTGGAGGCCGTGTACGACGTGCGCGTGGTGAACGTGGCCCCGGAGAACTCGGTGGCCCGTCAGGACGAGTTGTTCGGCAAGGATCTGTTCGCCCGTGACGCCGGTGCGTGCTGCCGGATGCGCAAGGTCGAACCCTTGGGCAAGGCGTTGAGCGGTTACTCGGCCTGGGTGACCGGTATCCGCCGGGTCGAGGCGCCCACTCGGGCCAATGCCCCGCTGATCAGTTGGGATGCCGCATTCGGGCTGGTGAAGATCAATCCCATCGCCGCCTGGACCGACGAGGACATGCAGTCCTATATCGACGCCAACGGCATCCTGGTCAACCCCCTGGTGTACGAGGGTTATCCCTCCATCGGCTGTGCGCCGTGCACCAGCAAGCCCGTCGAGGGTGCCGATCCGCGCAGCGGGCGGTGGGCGGGCCAGTCCAAGACCGAGTGCGGTCTGCACGCGTCATGACCGCGTCGGTGCCCGCACCGGTTCTCGTGCTGACCGCGCACGGTAGCGCCGATCCGCGCTCGGCCGCCAACACGCACGCGGTCGCCGAGACCATCCGACGGCTGCGTCCCGGGCTGGAGGTCGTGCCCGCTTTCTGCGAGCAGAACGCGCCAGGCTTGGCCGATGTGCTGCGCGAGGTCGGCGATCGTGCGGTGGTGACGCCGCTACTGTTGGCCAGCGCTTATCACGCTCGGGTGGACATCCCGGCCATGATCGCCGAGAGCGGTACCGCGGCGCGGCAGGCCGACACCCTCGGTGAGGACGACCAGCTGTTGGCCGTGCTGGGCAGGCGGATCGCCGAAGCCGGTGTGTCCGTGCATGATAGCGATGTCGGCGTGATCGTGACCGCGGTCGGGTCGTCCCGACAGGACGCGAACGCGCGCACCGCCACGGTGGCCACCTCGGTCGCACTCAACAGCAAGTGGGCCGGGGTCACGACCGCCTTCGCCACCGGGTCACAGCGTTCGCTGCCCGATGCCGTGCGCGGGTTGCGGCTGCGCGGCGCGCAGCGCATCCTCATCGCCCCATGGTTCCTGGCGCCGGGAAAGATCACCGACCGAGTAGCGGAATTCGCTGCCTCACAGGGTATTTCGATGTCCGCTCCCCTGGGTGCGCACCGTTTGGTCGCCGAGACCGTGTTGGACCGGTTCGACGCGGTGGCAGCCCTGTCCGTCGCCGCCTGATACCGACACGTCCCGAGTCTTCACCGGGTCGAGTGCTGCCAGAATTTAAGATAGTGGCACCAATTCAAATAACGGATACTATCTGAATATGGTCGATGATCCTAAGCCGCGCCGGCTGACCCGCGCGGAGAGCAAGGAGCAGACGCGACGGCGCCTGCTCGACGCCGCCGCGACCGTGTTCGCGCGTCGCGGGTATGCCAGCGCCTCCGTCGAGGAGATCGCTGAGACGGCCGGATTCTCGGTGGGTGCGGTGTACTCGAACTTCGCGGGCAAAGACGAACTGTTCTCCGCACTGATGACCGACCGTGCCGTCAATCGCATGGACGTCGTCGCCGAGATCATCGGCGACGCGCACGCCCAATCGCAGGATCCGCTGCGCGCCCTCGGCGAAATGCTCATCGCCATGGCCGACAAGGAGATCGACATTGCGGTTCTGCGCACCGAGTTCTGGCTGCACGCGGTGCGCAACCCCGAACTGATGAAGATCGAGGCCGAAGCCTCGGCGAAGACCCTCGACTCAGTCCGCGAGATTCTGTCGAATATGTTGCAACGCAACGGTGTCGACATCGACCGGGTCTCGGTGGACGATTTCGCAACCACCACCCTGGCCATGTTCGGCGGCCTCATCCGGCAACGGCGCATCGAACCGGAACGCGTCACCGAGGAGATGTTCGGTCAGGCCTTGCGCTGGCAGATCGCCGGTATGCCCAAGAAGAACGAGAGCAGGGCGTAGCGCATGGAATGGATCGGCAGTATCGGACTCTATGCGATCCCGGCGTTCGCGTTGTTGCTGAGCATCGAGTTTCTCGGCGATCATCTGGAGCGGCGTCGGGACCGGCGCGCCGGCCGCGGGGCCGAACCCCGCACGAAGGCGGGCTTTTCGGCCCGCGATACCTCCGCGAGCCTGGGTGTGTACGGGCTCGGCCGGGTCGCGAATCTGGTCGAAGATTTCATCGAGCTCCCCATCATCGTGCTGGCATCGCTGTTGGCGCCCATCACGCTGTCCGCAGGCGACTGGTGGGTGTGGGTGCTGGCCATCGTCGGCACCGACCTGGCGTACTACGCCGACCACCGTGTGCAACACCGCGTCCGACTGTTCTGGGCGGCGCACAGCGTGCACCACTCCAGCCGTCACTTCAACATGTCGACCGCGCTGCGGCTGCCCTGGCTCATCCCCGGCCGGTTCCTGACCGCGACGGTGTACATACCGTTGGCACTCGTCGGTATCCCGGTCTGGATGCTCTTCCTGAGCAAGGCGATTGTTTTGCTCTTCCAGTACCCGCTACACACCGAGCGCATCGGCAAGCTGCCGAGGCCGATCGAGTACGTTTTCAACACGCCATCGCATCACCGGGTGCATCACGGTGCCAACAATCCCTACCTCGACAAGAATTACGGCGGCATATTCATCCTGTGGGACCGGTTGTTCCGCAGCTACGCCGAGGAGACCGAAAAGATCCGCTACGGGCTCACCCATGACATCGACACCTACAACCCGGTCAAGGTCAACTATCACGAGTTCGTCCTGCTGGTGCGCGATGTCTGGCACGCCACCACCTGGCGGGCTCGGATCGGCTACCTGCTACGCCCGCCGGGATGGACCGAGCACACCGCAAACCCGGCCAAAGAGCTTTCGACGGCGACCGCCTGCCCCTAGTCTTGGCCCATGAGGTTCGACGAATACCGCAGCCATGACGCGACCGGCCTGGCGAAACTGGTGGCGGACAAGCAGATAACGGCAACCGAACTGTTGGAGCTGGCCACCGAGCGGGCGGCGGCGGTGAACCCGCGGATCAACGCGATCGTGCGGGACGTGCCCGCGCGGCCCACCGACGAGCTGAGCGGCCCGTTCGCCGGCGTGCCCTTTCTGATCAAGGACCTCGCCCAGGACTACGCCGGATTGCCCAGCTCCGCCGGTTCCCGCTCACTGCAGCATGTTCCGGTCGCCGAACACTCCACCATCGTGGCGCGCTGGCTCGACGCCGGGCTGGTCATCTTCGGCAAGACCAATCTTCCCGAGTTCGGCGCGAAGGGCATCTCCGAGCCCCGACTGTGGGGTCCGGCCCGCAACCCGTGGAACCTCGACCGGACCCCGGGCGGCTCGTCCGGCGGTTCGGCGGCCGCCGTGGCGGCAGGCATCGTGCCGTGCGCGGGCGCCAATGATGGTGGCGGATCGATCCGTATCCCGGCCGCCTGCTGCGGACTGGTCGGCCTCAAACCCGGTCGCGGCCTCACCCCGATGGGCCCGACCAGCGGCGAATCGATGCATGGTTCGGCCGTGCAGGGTGTGGTGTCACGCAGCGTCCGCGATACCGCGGCGATGCTGGACGTCATCGCCGGCGGGGAACCGTTCGGGCCCTACTCGCCGGCCCCGGCCGCCGCACCGTACGCATCGGCCGTCGGTCAGGATCCCGGCAGACTGCGGATAGGTGTGCGTGTCCCCGCCGCCATCACCCCTCATCCGGACCAGGAGGCGTACGCCGCGGTGGAGAGAACCGTCGCGACGCTCACCGAACTCGGCCACCATGTCGAGGAGCTGCCGCAGGCGCCCTTCGACGATGCCGCCCTGGCCCGCGACTTCCTGCTGACCTGGTTCGTCTACCTGGCCTGGGAGGTGGACGAGGCCAAGCGTGTCACCGGCTGCGGTGACGAGATGTTCGAGCGGGACACCCTGATCATGGCCGCACTCGGGCACGCGACCAACGGCGTGGATTATGTGGACGCGGTGCAGCGCCGCCACGAGCACACCCGGCGGCTCAGCACCTTCTTCGAAAGCTACGACCTGTTGCTGACGCCGACGCTGGCGACCCCGCCGCCGCGCATCGGCGAGTTCGATCTGCCCGTCGCATTGCAGCGTGGCGCCGATCTGCTGCTCAAGACCCGTACCGCAAAACTGCTGCGCTACACCAAGATCGTGGACGATATGGTCGACAAGAACCTCGGCTGGGTGCCCTATACGCAGCTGGCCAACATCACCGGCCGGCCCGCGATCACGCTGCCGCTGCACTGGACCGCCGGCGGGCTGCCGCTCGGTGTGCAGTTCGTCGCGCCACTGGCCGGCGAGTCACTGCTGCTGACACTGGCCGCCCAGTTGGAGCGGGCGATGCCCTGGGCCGACCGGGTGGCCCCGCTGTGAGGCCGAACGCTAGGTGAGCGCCTCGCTGGGCACCTCGGCGCTCTGCGTCGCACCGGCGATCTCGGGTACCCGGGTGGCGCGCACGTACACGGTGTCCCCCGCACGCAGACCCAACGCCTCGGCGTCACCACGGGTGATCTGCGCGGTGAACGGAGTGCCGTTGACCGCACTGGTCAGCTCCACCCGCACCTCGAAGCCCAGTGTGACGATCCGGTCGATGGTCGCCTTGGTGACGCCGGTGGATTCGGCGGTGCCGTCCCCGGCTGCGATCGCCATGTCCGGGTTGCGTCCCACGCGGATATCGTGCGGCCGCACAAGGATTCCGTTGAGCAGCGATACCGTGCCGAGGAAGGACATCACGAACGGGTTGGCCGGGGCGTCATAGACCTCGGTGGGCGTACCGACCTGCTCGATGCGGCCCTTGTTGAGCACCGCGATGCGATCGGCGACGTCGAGCGCCTCGGCCTGATCATGGGTGACCAGCACCGTGGTGACGTGGACGTCGTCGTGCAGCCGGCGCAACCAGGCCCGCAGATCCTCGCGAACCTTGGCGTCCAGCGCGCCGAACGGCTCGTCGAGCAGCAACACCTCGGGATCGACGGCCAGCGCTCTGGCCAGCGCCATCCGCTGGCGCTGCCCACCGGAAAGCTGTGCGGGATAGCGGTTCTGGAAACCGGCGAGACCGACGACCTCGAGCAGGTTGTCGACCTTCTCCTTGATCTCGTTCTTGGGCCGCTTGCGGATGGACAGCCCGAACGCGACGTTGTCGCGCACCGACAGGTGCTTGAACGCGGCGTAATGCTGGAAGACGAACCCGATACCGCGCTTCTGCGGCGGCACGCCCGTGACATCGCGACCGTTGATGGTGATCGTCCCGGTGTCGGGCTGGTCAAGGCCTGCGATGGCACGCAGCAGGGTCGACTTGCCCGACCCGCTCGGCCCCAGCAGCGCGGTCAGCGACCCCTTGGGCACCACGAAGTCGATATTGTCCAGGGCCGCGAAGTCGCCGTAATGCTTGTTCGCGCCTTTCACCGTGATAGCGGTCTGGCTCATCGGGCTCGGTCTCCTCGAAAGTTCATCAACGATCAGTCCTCGGTCTTGACGCGCGAACGTTGGGCGTCGAACACGATCTGCGCCACCAGCACGATCAGCGCGACGGCCATCAGCACCACCGAGATGGTGTAGGCACCATATGGATTGCCCAGGGTGTAGCGATCGTGCACCAGCAGGGTCAGGGTCTGCGACTGCCCGGGCAGATTCGACGACACCATCAGCACCGCCCCGAACTCGCCCAGGGTGCGGGCCACGGTGAGCACCACGCCGTAGGTCAGTCCCCATCGGATGGAGGGCAAGGTGATCCGCCAGAAGGTCTGCCACCAGCCGGCACCCAGGGTCGCCGCCGCCTCCTCCTGATCGGTGCCCACCTCGTGCAGCACCGGCTCGACCTCCCGGATGACGAACGGGATGGTCACGAACAGGCTGGCCAACACGATGCCCGGGAACCCGAAGATGATCTTCAGCCCCCAGCTGTTCTCCACGAACCCGAACAGCCCGGCGCTGCCCCACAGCACGATCAGCGCCACACCGATCACCACCGGCGACACCGCGAACGGCAGGTCGATCACGGCCTGCAGGGCACTCTTGCCGCGAAACCGACGCCGGGCCAAGACGATTGCCGTGGGCACCCCGAACACGACGTTCAGCGGCACCACGATCGCCACCACCAGCAGGGACAGCGACAGCGCGGACTGTGCCGCCGGGGTCGATATCGAGGCGAAGAACTCGCCGATGCCCGGCGCGAACGCCCGCCACAGGATGGCCCCGAGCGGCACCACCAGCAGCGCCACGATGTACAGCGACGCGATCAGTCGCAGGATCAGCCGGGTGGACCGGGACAGTGTCATCAGGCCGACTCCTCCCGTTTCGCGGCCCGGGCCCCGAAGTAGCGCAGCACGAACAACACCACGAACGAGATCAACAGCAGCACGATCGAGATCGCCGCCGCACCGACCCGGTCGTCATTCTCGATCAGGGTGCGTATCCACTGCGAGGACACCTCGGTCTCACCGGGGATGGCACCGCCGATGAGCACGATCGAGCCGAACTCGCCGATGGCGCGGGAGAACGCCAGACCGGCGCCGGACAACAATGCCGGAGCCAGTGCGGGCAGGATCACCCGGAAGAAGATGGTGGCGTTGTTGGCACCCAGCGATGCCGCGGCCTCCTCCACCTCGCGATCCAATTCCAGCAGCACCGGTTGCACGGCGCGCACCACGAACGGCAGGGTCACGAAGGCCAAGGCCAGCGCGACACCCCACGCGGTGTGCTGGATATGGATACCGACCGGGCTGCCCGGCCCGTACAGCGAGAGCAGGACCAGGCTGGCCACGATCGTCGGCAGCGCGAACGGCAGGTCGATGATGGCGTCGACGACGCGTTTGAACGGGAACTCGTCACGGACCAGCACCCACGCGATCAACAGTCCGAAGACGACATTGACCAGGGTGACTCCGATGGAGATGGTCAGGGTCACCCGGAACGAGGCCAGCGCCGACGGGGAGGACACCGCCGTCCAGAACGCATCCCAGCCGCCCTCCGCCGAGGTCAGCAGGATGGCGGCCAGCGGCAGCAGCACGATCAGCGACAGCCACAGCACCGCCACGCCGATCTGCAGGGTGGCACCGCTGGGACGGGCCGGCACCCGCCGGCCCGTCGTCGCGAGCTGTTCCTGATGCTGGGTCGTCACCCGGTGGCCTGCTTGTAGATCTTGGTGATCTCGCCATTGTCCTTGTCGAACAGCTGCGGGTCGACCTTCGACCAGCCACCGAGGTCGGCGATGGTCCACAGCTTCTCCGGTGCCGGGAACTTGTCGGCGAAGTCCGCGGCGACGGCCGGGTCGACAGGTCGGAAGCCCGCCTCGGCCCAGACCTTCTGCGCCTCCGGGGTGTACTGGAAGTTGACGAAGTCGGTGGCCTTGTCCAGGTGCTTGCTGGTGTTGACCACGGCAACGGGGTTCTCGATCTTGAAGGTCTGCGGCGGGTTCACGTGTTCGAGGTCGTAGTGCAGCGCCTCGTTCTCATAGGCCAACAGCACGTCGCCGGTGCCCTGCCGGAACACATCGGTGGCCTCACGTCCGGAGCCGGGACGCAACTTGACGTGCTGGGTCACCAACTCCTGGACGTAGGCGATACCGGCGGCGTGATCCTGACCGCCGTTGCTCTTGGCCGCATACGGGGCCAGCAGGTTCCACTTGGCCGATCCCGAGCTCAACGGGCTCGGCGTGATGACCTCGACCCCGGGCTTGAGCAGATCGTCCCAGTCGCGGATGTTCTTCGGGTTGCCGGGACGGACGGCGAAGGTGACCAGCGATCCGAAGGGCACGCCCTTCTGGGCGCCCGCGTTCCAGTCCTCGTCGACCAGCCCGGCCTTCACCAGCCGGGTGATATCGGGTTCGACGGAGAAGTTGACGACATCGGCGGGCTTGCCGGACTCCACACCGCGGGACTGGTCTCCCGAAGCCCCATAGGACGCGGTGACCCCGACACCCTTGCCTTCCTCGGTACCGGCGAAGACGGGGGCGACCTTGGACCATCCGGGCTCGGGTACCGCATAGGCGACCAGGGTCAGGGTGGTGTCGGCGGCGGGGCCGCTGTCGCCACCGGCGACATCGCTGGCACCACCGCCGCAGGCGGCGAGCAGCGTGGTGGACAGGGCGAGCGCGGTGAGGGCGCTCAGACGTTTGGCGGTTCTTCCGGGGTTGCGCATCGTTGACCTTTCCAGGGCGGGATTCGGGCAGGGCTGCCGTCTACACGGAAAGGTGATGGAGGGGTGCGCGACGGGGACCTCATGCCGCTACCAACGCCGAACCGCAGACGGGTGTGGTGTCAGCGACAACAACAGACATCGGCAACAGCGGAAAAACCCACGGCAATGAGGGCCAAGACGTGGCCGCTCTTGTTGCCGGACGCTGCGCGCATGGCGGGAAGAGTATCAGAATGGGCCGGTACCGCCCGCCGAGCAGCTAGCGCGCGATGAACCACATGACGATGACCAGGATCACCAGCGCCACGAGCGCCAGGGTCACCCGTGACCGGGGCATCTGATTCACGACGGCTCCTGATCTTCGTGGCGGGCCTTGCGCAGCACCTTGATGCCGTTGCCGAGCGCTCCGTCGAGCACGACCGCGATGCCCAGGGCCAGGAGCAGGACCACCGGCATCACGATGGCGGTCTGCGCGACGAACCCGAGACCCGACAGCCACAGTTCGACACCGTCCCACCAACTCAGAAAATCGCCCACCCGTCCCACAGTAGTGCCAGGATGAAACGGTGCCGAAGGCCCCGCAGCATGCCCCCACCACCGGATGCGCGATCGTCGGCGGCGGCCCCGCCGGGATGATGTTGGGTCTGCTGCTGGCCAGGGCCGGCGTGCAGGTCACGGTGTTGGAGAAACACGAGGACTTCCTGCGTGACTTCCGCGGCGACACCGTGCACGCCAGCACGCTGCGCATGCTCGACGAACTCGGTCTCGGAGCACGCTTCGCGGCGGTGCCGCACCGGATGATCGACTCACTCGAGCTCAAGGTCCAGGATGTCCCTGTCCAGGTCGATCTGCGCCACCTGCCGGGTACACACCAGCACATCGCCCTGGTGCCGCAGTGGGATTTCCTGGAGTTGCTGGCCGCTGCCGCCGCGCAGGAGCCGACCTTCACCCTGCTGCGCAGCTGCGAGGTGCTCGGGCCACTGATGGCCGGCACCACGGTGGCCGGGGTGCGCTACCGCGACGCCGCCGGTGAAATCCATGAGCTGCGCGCACCGCTGACGGTGGCCTGCGACGGCCGCGGTTCGACATTGCGCGACGCAATAGGGTTGACACCGAAGCGCTTTGGCGCGCCGATGGACGTGTGGTGGTTCCGGGTCCCGCGTCACGACAACGATCCGGCCGGACTGGCCGGGGCGATGGGGCGCGGCCACATGGTGGCGATGATCGACCGCGGGGACTATTTTCAGTGCGCCTTCGTCATCCCCAAGGGATCCGACGCCGCACTGCGGGCGGAAGGAATCGCGTCGTTGCACCGGCGGGTCACCGGTGTGGTGCCCTGGGTGGCCGATCGCATCCGGACGGTCACCTCGTTCGACGATGTGAAACTGCTCGACGTACAGCTGGATCGGCTGCCTCGGTGGTACTCCGACGGCGCGCTGATCATCGGTGACGCGGCCCACGCGATGTCCCCGGTGGGCGGGGTCGGGATCAACCTGGCGGTCGCCGACGCGGTGGCGGCCGCCCGCCTGCTCGCCGGCCCCCTGCGGACCGGCTCGGTGCCCGCCAGCGCGCTCCGGCGGGTGCAGATGCGCCGGTGGCTGCCGACCGTCATCGTGCAAAGCGTGCAGCGGATGGTGCACAACCGGGTGATCGCCGTGGCCGTCTCCGGAACCGGCCCCGCGCGGCCGCCGGCCGCCGTTCGGCTGGTCAGCCGGGTTGCAATGCTGCGCAGGGTCATCGGTTACGGGGTCGCCATCGGGCCCCTTCCCGAGCACATCCCCGACTTCGCACGGCGCTGACGCCGGGGACCGCGCGACTAGACGTGTGCGCGATCTGGACCGATGATGGGCGGCATGGTTCTGGAACACACCGAGAACGATTCGATGCCGACGCCGTTCACGGCGACAGCTCCCATCGCCTACGCGCCCACCGGAGCCCTGCGAAACCCGTTCCCGCCCATCGCGGATTACGGCTTCCTCTCCGATTGTGAGAACACCTGCCTGGTGTCCTCCGCCGGCTCGGTGGAATGGTTGTGCGTCCCGCGCCCGGACTCCCCCAGCGTGTTCGGCGCCATCCTGGACCGTGGCGCAGGCCACTTCCGGCTGAGCCCCTACGGCGTCTCGGTGCCCTCGGCGCGCCGTTATCTGCCCGGCAGTCTGATCATGGAGACCACCTGGCAGACCCACACCGGCTGGATGATCGTGCGCGACGCGCTGGTGATGGGACCGTGGCATGACACCGAGACTCGGTCGCGCACCCATCGCCGCACCCCCACCGACTGGGATGCCGAGCACATCCTGCTGCGCACGGTGCGCTGCGTCAGTGGCGTCGTCGAACTGGTGATGAACTGTGAGCCCAACTTCGACTACGGCCGCAGCCCGGCCACCTGGGAGTACTCCTCGTCCGCCTACGGGGAGGCGATCGCGCGGGCCAGCAAGGATCCCGAGGCCAATCCGACCCTGCGGTTGACCACGAACCTGCGCATCGGCTTGGAGGGACACGAGGCGCGTGCCCGAACCCGGCTCACCGAGGGCGACAAGGTGTTCGTCGCGCTGAGCTGGTCGAAGCATCCCGCCCCGCAGAACTTCGAGGAAGCCGCGGACAAGATGTGGAAGACCAGTGAGTCCTGGCGGCAGTGGATCAACATCGGCGACTTCCCGGATCACCCGTGGCGGGCATATCTGCAGCGCAGCGCGTTGACCCTGAAGGGCCTTGTCTATTCGCCGACCGGCGCGCTGCTGGCCGCCAGCACCACATCGCTACCGGAAACCCCTCAGGGCGAACGGAACTGGGACTATCGCTATTCGTGGATCCGGGACTCGACGTTCGCGCTGTGGGGGCTCTACACCCTGGGCCTGGACCGGGAGGCCGACGATTTCTTCTCCTTCATCGCCGACGTCTCCGGGGCCACCAACGGCGAACGCCACCCGCTGCAGGTGATGTACGGCGTCGGCGGCGAGCGCAGTCTGGTCGAGGAGGAGCTCAATCACCTTTCGGGGTACGACTATTCGCGACCGGTGCGGATCGGCAATGGCGCCTACAACCAGATGCAGCACGACATCTGGGGCACCATGCTCGACTCGGTGTATCTGCACGCGAAATCGCGTGAGCAGATTCCCGAGGCGCTGTGGCCGGTGTTGAAGAACCAGGTCGAGGAGACCATCAAACACTGGAAGGAACCCGACCGCGGCATCTGGGAGGTGCGCGGGGAACCCAAGCACTTCACCTCCAGCAAGATCATGTGCTGGGTGGCCATGGACCGCGGATCCAAGCTGGCCGAGCTGCAGGGCGAGAAGTCCTATGCCCAGCAGTGGCGCGAGATCGCCGAGGAGATCAAGGCCGACATCCTGGCCCACGGTGTGGATTCCCGCGGGGTGCTGACCCAGCGCTACGGTGACGATGCGCTGGACGCGTCGTTGCTGCTGGCGGTGCTGACCCGCTTCCTGCCCCCCGACGACCCGCGGATCCGGGCCACCGTGATGGCGATCGCCGAGGAGCTCACCGAGGACGGACTGGTACTGCGCTACCGCACCGAGGAGACCGACGACGGGCTGTCCGGCGAGGAGGGCACCTTCACCATCTGTTCGTTCTGGCTGGTGTCGGCGCTGGTCGAGATCGGCGAGGTGCGCCGGGCGAAGAGATTGTGTGAGCGGCTGTTGTCCTTTGCCAGCTCACTGCATCTCTACGCCGAGGAGATCGAACCCCGCACGGGCAGGCATCTGGGTAACTTCCCGCAGGCGTTCACCCATCTGGCGTTGATCAACGCGGTGGTGCATGTGATTCGCGCCGAGGAGGAAGCCGACAGCACCGGGACCTTCCAGCCGGCCAACGCGCCGATGTAGCGTGCCCGTTCACGCCGTGACGGTGATCTCGAATTCGATGACGGTCGGGGTGGGGATGGCCAGCGCCACCGGGGTCAGCCGCTCGTCCTCGTAGGCGATACCCGTCAGCACCCGCCCACCGAAACCGTCCCGGGTGGCGGGGACACTCGCGGTGATCGTGACGGCCGCGTTCCCGGTGCGACGAAGGTAGATGTCGGCGCCCGGTGCGACTGGACCTGCGATCGGCACACCGGCGGCATCGACGATCTGTCCGGCCGACGCGCTCAGCGCCGCGGCATCGGTGGCGTGAAAACCGAACGGTCCCAGTAGATCTGATCGCACCATCACCCGATCGGTGGTCAGTCGCGGCGCCACAGTGGCCCGGCGCGCGGATTCCGCACCGGCGATCAGGTAGTCGTAGAGGGCGACGACCCTGTCGGCGTTGCGATACTTCCCCGAACCGTGCAGCGCGAAGCTGACATCATCGATCTCCACCGATTCACCCACCGAACCGGCCTCGGTCACCAGCTGCAGCCGATAGAACCGATAGCCGCGGTGCGCCCGCCCTGCCACGGCATCCGAGGTGGTCGCTCCCAGCCCGAGTCGACGCCGGTACGTGCCGCGGCCGGCAGGCACGTTCAGCCCGGAGGCCGCCACATCGCGCCAGGTGATGCCGTCGGTGGACTTCTGCAGCTGCATCGACACCGCCCGATCGGCCGCCAGGTCCACGGTGTACTCGGACAGCTGCGGCGCACCATCGAACTCGAAGATCAGGGCGCCGGGCTGCTCGCTCACCGCGACGGGCACGTTGAGCGGCCGGTTGTCCAACCGCAACCCGTTGGTGAAATGCCAGATCGCGGCCTGGGTGGCCGCGATGGCCTCATGCTCGGCCAGATACGCTGTCGCACCCAGGTTTTCGACGGATGACAACCGGCGACTCAGCTCGACCGTGCCGAGCGTGGGGAACGAGTTCCTGATGATCCAGTCCACCTCGGCTTCGTAGGCACGCGCCGACGAGTTGCGCACGGCCGACCAGTTCGCCGGCCGATACCGCGACGGGTGCGTCGGCGCAACGCCCATGAAATCCACTGAGTAGGCGTCGATCCCGGGATTGAGCCGGATCAGATCGGTGCGGGCGACGCTGCCGTCGGTGAAGACCACGGTATCCACGGTCGGCGAGTAGGTGCCGCCGCGGTATCGGGTCATCCGTGGGATATCGGCGGTGCGACGCACGGTACGACGGACCGACACCGGCGCGGTGGAGACGGGATGCAGAGCGAGAACGGGCATTGCTGTGAGCTTTCTGAAGGCTGTGAACTGCGCGAATCCGCGCACCGCCGAGAATGGGCGGGCACAGACGCGGGGGCCGGCGTCAGAAAATCAACAACAACAACACGGCACGACGACACAGCGCGCCATGGCGGGGCGCAGCGAATCGTCGTAGGACATGACCGAAACGATACGCCAAACCGGCGGAAATGCCAGTGGTGGGTTTAACTTCACCGTGCGCGCCAAGGCTGTCGGATTCGTTTTCGGGCCGTATCGTGGCCGCCGCATGATCACAACAGAACCCGTCGGAGGTAGCACCCCATGACGTCTGCCCAGAACGAATCGCAGGCACTCGGCGATCTCGCCGCGCGGCAACTCGCCAACGCCACGAAGACCGTTCCCCAGCTGTCCACCATCACGCCGCGTTTCCTGCTGCACCTGCTGTCCTGGGTGCCGGTGGAAGCGGGCATCTATCGCGTGAACCGCGTCGTCAACCCCGACCGGGTCGCCATCCACGCCGATGAGGGCGTCGGCACCGACGATCCGCTGCCCGAGACCTACGTCGACTACGAGACCAGCCCGCGTGAGTACACGCTGCGGTCCATCTCCACCCTGCTCGACGTGCACACCCGGGTGTCCGACCTGTACTCCAGCCCGCATGATCAGGTCGCCCAGCAGCTGCGGCTGACCATCGAGACCATCAAGGAACGCCAGGAGTACGAACTGGTCAACAACCCGGAGTACGGCCTGCTGTCGCAGGTCACCCCGGAGCAGACCATCCAGACCCTGCACGGCACCCCCACCCCGGATGACCTGGACTCGCTGATCACGAAGGTGTGGAAGACCCCCGCATTCTTCCTGACCAATCCGCTGGGCGTCGCCGCCTTCGGTCGCGAGGCCACCCGCCGCGGGGTTCCGCCGCCAGTGGTGAGCCTGTTCGGGGCACAGTTCATCACCTGGCGCGGCATCCCGATCGTGCCGAGCGACAAGGTGCCGGTGACCGACGGGAAGACGAAGTTCATCCTGGTCCGCACCGGTGAGGAGCGCCAGGGTGTGGTGGGCCTGTTCCAGCCCGGCCTCGTCGGCGAGCAGGCCCCGGGGTTGTCGGTGCGCTTCACCGGTATCAACCGCTCGGCGATCGCCTCGTACCTGGTCACGCTGTACTCGTCGCTGGCGGTGCTGACCGACGATGCGCTGGCGGTCCTGGAGGACGTCGGAGTGGACCACTTCCATGAGTACAAGTGACCTTCCGATAAGCGAAGCCGAACTGTCGGCGCTGGCAAGCCGGCTGTTCGCGACGAGCCTGCGGCCCGGCCCGGACAGCCCGCCCGCTACCAGCGCGGTGGCCCCGCACCTTTCCCCGTCGCTTCGCTCGCCCCAGGGACGTGGAGTCGCACCGGATGTCACCACCGCGACCTCGGCCGGCGCCACCGCCGCCGGGGCCGCGCATCCGGGCACGCCGGCGGAGTTCGTGTCGGTACCGGAGGCCAACATCCCGGCACCGAGCTCGCCCGGCCCGGAGGCGAGCCCGCCCGGGGCGGCGCCGGTGGCGCCGCGCGGCAGCACGGTGAGTCCCGTGGTGCCGTTCGGTGGGTTCGACAGTTTCGCGGTGCCGTCCGGTCTGGTCCCGACGGCACCGGGTGTGCTCGCGGCTCCCCCGTCGGCACCCCCCGCGCCGAGGTTCTCGGCCCCGGTATGGCCGGGCACCGTCCCGGACGTCCCGCATCTGGGGTGGACGGATGCGGCGCCCGCGTCGGAGAACGCGGAAAGCTACTACTTCCTGCAATCTCCTGCGCTGCAGCCTGTTCCGGTAATCCGCGACGACCACGAGATCTTCGATGTCAACGCGATCCGGGCCGATTTCCCGATCCTGCGGGAGACCGTCAACGGCAAACCGCTGATCTGGTTCGACAACGCGGCGACCACGCAGAAGCCCCAGGCGGTCATCGACCGGCTGGCGTACTTCTACACCCACGAGAACTCGAACATCCACCGGGCGGCACACGAGTTGGCCGCGCGAGCCACCGATGCCTACGAGGACGCCCGCGACACGGTGCGGCGTTTCCTCAACGCCGGCAAGAGCGAACAGATCATCTTCGTGCGCGGAACCACCGAGGCCATCAACCTGGTGGCCCAGTCGTGGGGCGGTAAGCACCTGGGCGCCGGCGATGAGATCGTCATCACGCATCTGGAGCATCACGCGAATATCGTTCCGTGGCAACTACTTGCGCAACAGACCGGCGCGGTGCTGAAAGTGGCCCCGGTCGATGATGCAGGCAATCTGCTGCTGGATGAGTTCGAGAGACTGCTCGGTCCGAAGACCAAACTGGTTGCGGCCACTCAGGTCTCCAACGCCTTGGGCACCGTGACACCGGTGCACACGATCGTCGAACTCGGGCACCGTTACGGCGCCAGAGTGCTCATCGACGCCGCCCAGTCGGTCCCGCACATTCCCATCGACGTGCAGGCGCTCGGCGCGGACTTCGTGGTGTTCTCCGGGCACAAGATCTTCGGTCCCACCGGGATCGGCGTGCTGTACGGCACCGAGGAGGCGCTCGCGGAAACCCCGCCCTGGCAGGGTGGTGGCAACATGATCGCCGATGTCACCCTGGAACGCGCCATCTTCCAAGACATTCCGAACAAGTTCGAAGCGGGCACGGGGAACATCGCCGATGCCGTCGGACTGGGCGAGGCGCTGCGATACGTGGAGCGGGTCGGTATCGAGCGGATCGCGGCCTACGAGCACGCGCTGCTCGACTACGCGACACCGCGGCTGGCCGATATCGCCGGGGTGCGGTTGGTCGGTACCGCCGAGGAGAAGGCCAGCGTGCTGTCGTTCGTGCTGGCCGGTCACGAGCCCCTGGAGGTCGGCAAGGCACTCAATGCCGAGGGCATCGCGGTGCGGGCCGGGCACCACTGCGCCCAGCCCATCCTGCGTCGGCTGGGCCTGGAAGCCACGGTGCGGCCGTCGTTCGCGTTCTACAACACCTTCGACGAGATCGACGTGTTCATCGATGCGGTCCGCCGCATCGCGGAGGGCTCCGACTAGGCAGCCGGCGAGCAGACCGGACCTGGGATGATCGACGGGTGAGCCATGACATCCGGGTGTTGACCGCCGAGGACGAGTTGATCGAGGCAGGTAACATCTTCCGCGCCGCGATGATCGGTTTCCCGCCGCTCAACGAGCAACAGCGCGGTCTGATCGGAAAGCTGCTGGAGCCGGGGCGCACGCTCGGCGTGTTTGTCGAGGGCAGGCTGGCCGCCACCGCCGATTCCACCACCAGCACCATGACCCTGCCCGGCGGTGCACGGGTCGGTCATGCCGCGGTCACCCATGTCGGCGTGCTGCCCTCGTACACCCGCCGCGGTATCGCGACGGCGCTGTTGCGGCATCAGTTGCGCGATATCGCCGACCGCGGTGAGGTGTTGGCCTCGTTGCGGGCATCGGAAGCGACCATCTACGAGCGCTTCGGCTACTCCGTCGCGAGCTCGACGGCCACCATCGAGGTGCGCACCGCCCGGGCCGCACTGCGTGCCGGGGTCACGGTGGGCGGACCGGTGCAACTGGTCGAGCCGGGCAGGGAGTGGGACATGCTGCCCCGGATCTATGCCGCCCATCGCGGCGTGCGCCCGGGGTCGATCGACCGCGACCCGCACTGGTGGCTCAATCAGCAGCTGCGCGCCGAGGGTACTGCCGGTGCGCGGTTCGTCGCCGTGCACGGCCCGGCCGGCGAGGAGACCGGGTTCGTCCGCTACCACCCGGTGGGCACCGACACCTGGTTCACCAGCGATCAGCGGACCGTCGTCGTCGATGATCTGTTCGCCCCGACCGAGCAGGCCTATGCGGGCTTGCTGCGCTTCCTGCTGGATCTCGATCTCGTCGATCGGCTGGTGTTCACCCAAGCCCCCGTGGACAGTCCGTTGCCGTGGCTGCTGCGCGACCGACGTGCCGCCCGGGTCACCGGCGTGCATGACGAAACCTGGTTGCGGGTGGTCGATGTGGCGCAGGCGCTGAGTCGACGCACCTATGCCGGAACCCGGACCGTGACATTACGTGTCGACGATCCGCTGCTGGCCGAGAACTGTGCGACGTATGCGATCTCGGCGGACGGTGTTCAGACCACATCCGCGCCGGCGCAACTCGTCGCCGATGTCGCCGGCCTCGGGGCCGCATTGCTCGGTGGCACCACGTGGCGTGACCTCGCATCGGCGGGCCTGGTGAGTGTGCACGACCCGATGGCGCTTACCGCAGCCGACGAATTGTTCGCAGTGCCGCAGGCGCCGTATGCGGGGTTCATCTTCTGAACCGCGCCATCCCACCTAGAACGGCGGTGGGTGGGCGTCGATGTGGTCGCGGTTGTGTGCGCGTTCGTGGGCTATTCGGTAGGCCCGGTTCTGGATGCGGGTACGCGACCGGGTGGGGGCGGCCCGTTCTCGGTGCGGGCTCGGTGGTGGCATGTCGATGGCGCCGAGTTCGGCGGTGGCCACGGTGAACTGCGGGAAGAACAGCGCGCCGTCGGGCTTGGTGGTGTACACCCGGCCATTGGGGGCGGTGAGGGTCAGGGTGCCGTCGGGGTGTTGGTGGTCGGTCCAGCCGCCGGGCCCGCAGTGGAATGTCTTGATCAGGTGGTGGATTCGGCAGTACAGCTTGGTGTTCGACGGATGCGTCGGTCCGGCCGGCCAGGGTGTGGTGTGGTCGATATCGCAGCGCGCCACCGACGTGGTGCAGCCCGGCCACCGGCATGTCAGGTCGCGGCGGCCGACGAAATCGGCCAGCTTGTGCGACGGCTGATAGCCGGGTTCAGCGCCCAGGTCGGCTGGGTCGGGCACGGGCCGGACCCGGGCCGCCGGTAGTAGGTCGGCCAGGTGGTCGACGGTGATCGGCCCGTACCCGGGGATCAACGCGCGGGCTGGTGTCGCCACCGGCGCACCGGTGTTGCCGCCCTGTTCGGGACAGCCCTGCGCGGTGGCCACCGTAGGCTGCTCGGCGAGCACGTGGATCACGAACTGACCGCTCGGCACCTCGTTGCCTGCTGCCGGGCAGTCCTCACGCCCACACAAGCACGCGATGCTGGTCGCCCGCAGGGCCAGTGCGTCGACCGCGTCGGCGCGGCGCTGGGCGTGGGTGCGCGGATCGTGCGGGCACACCGTGCGCGCCAACGCCTCCACACCCTGCTCGAACACCGCCCCTTTGGCGGCATCGACCACACCGTAGATTTCGACCATCCCGTCCCCGACCGGGGTGAGACTGAGGTGGCGGGAGCGCCGGGTCTCCCGGGCCCGACGCACCGCGACGGGGTCGACCTCGACGATCATCCAGTCGATCAGCTCGCCGACCCGCTCATCAGAGAGCGCATTCCATGACGGTGCAGCCGCAGCGAGCTGGGCATCGACGATGGCCATGATGTCGGGGTCGGTGATCAACGCACACCGATGCAGGATGACCCGCAATACCCGCAGATCGACCCCGCCGCCGGCGAACACCTCAGCGAACGCGGGCAGGCGGGTGAGCAGGTCGCGGCCCTGGGTGATCAACGTGCAGGCCCGGCCCCGGCTGATGCCCAGCTCCGCGCCCAGTTCGGCGGCCACCAGTTCCCAGTCATCGACGATCAGATCCTCGAACCCATGCCCCAACTCGGCCATCCGGGCCAACGCGAACCGGCCCGCCGCCAAAATCTTCGCCGCCACCGCCACCCGTTCGGCGAGCAACTGATCGCGCGCGGCATCGAGGTGGACCCCCACACCCCGCTTCTCGCTCATACACCTGATCTTCCCACCGGGGTACGACAATTCACGCAAACTTCAGCGACGCCCGACCAGCCAGGCCTGTCCCCCACCTTCGGCGTCGGCGATCACATCGAGATCACCGAAAGCCGAACGTAATTCACCGGCGACGGCCCGGAATCGACCGGGGGCGGCACCGACCTCACTGAGCACGCAGATCGCCAGCAGCCCGCCCGGTTTGAGTCGGGCCAGCATCGACCCATACAGCGAGGCATCGCGAAACTTGTTGCACAGCAGCACATCGACCGGTTCGCCCGGCGGCAGACCTGCGTCGAGATCGACCACGCCGAAGTCGACCGGAACGGCGGACTGTTCCGCGAGCCGACGCGCCCGGCCGATGGCCACCGCCGAGACGTCGACGGCATGCACCCGCAGCCCGCGCCGCGCCAGCCACACCGCGGCACCGCCTGTGCCGCAGGCGATGTCGAGGGCAACACCGGTGCGCGGGAACGCATCCTCCACATCGCCGAACACCGCGGGCAGCGCGACCACGGGCTCAACGTCGATCCCGGTGTACGTCGCGTCCCAGCGGGCACGGTCCTCAGTGCTCATCCCACACACCCTAGGACGCGGACCTATTTGGCGGCGTTCTCCAGCATCTGCGCGGCGATCTCCGCCGCCTCGTCACCCGCACCGTAACTGCACGCCCACGCCTCGACGGTGAGGTTGGAGACGAAGGACAACGCGTGCTGGCATTCCCACCCGTCCGCGTCCTCCTGCGCGGTCACCTGAGTGAGCACGGTGCTCCCGTCGGTCAGATCCTGGATCTGCCAGGTGTAGCTGTCGGTGCCGTCGTCGATATCGATCGAGGATCCCGCGCAGTTCTGCCACATCGACCGGGAGTCGTCGAAGAAGCGCTGCGCGTCGTCGGCCGAGGGATAGAGCACCGCCGTCTGCTCGACCCAGTGCGCGTTGTCGTCATCGGGTTCGCGAGAGACCTGGTCGCGGACCGCCGTGTAACCGCTGTCGCCGTACACCGGTTGCTCGGCGCCGAAGATCGCACCGAGGCATTTCGGGTTGGACACATCCCTGGAGTGGTCCACCATCTGGTCGAGCTCACCGGTCACCTCCATGGTGTCCGAGCCCATGATGGCGTTGATCTTGCTAATGGGCAGCAAGACATCGTCGAGTTGGCGCTCGCGCAGCGGCGCGACATCGGCGGGCGTGGCGTTCGGGTCGCGGACCGCCTGGCCGCTCACGGTGCTGGTGCACCCGGTCAACAGCGCGCAGCCGACGGCAGCGGCCAGGACGGCATGGCGGGCGTATCGCACGCGTGACGCGGCTGCGGTGTTCACCGCGTCATTGTGACCGATGACGCGCCTGCGAGTCACTTCTTGGCTTTGTCCGCGACGGCCTCGGTGGACAGCGCCGCGACGAAGGCTTCCTGCGGGACGTCGACCCGGCCGATGGTCTTCATTCGCTTCTTGCCCTCCTTCTGCTTCTCCAGCAGCTTGCGCTTACGGGTGATGTCACCGCCGTAGCACTTGGACAACACGTCCTTGCGGATGGCTCGGATGTTCTCGCGGGCGATGATCCGTGAGCCGATCGCGGCCTGGATCGGCACCTCGAACTGCTGACGCGGGATGAGTTCCTTGAGCTTGGTGGTCATCTTGTTGCCGTAGGCCGCGGCGCCGTCCTTGTGCACGATCGCGCTGAACGCGTCGACGGCCTCACCCTGCAGCAGGATGTCGACCTTGACCAGGTCGGCCTCCTGCTCGCCGGCCTCCTCGTAATCGAGACTTGCGTAACCGCGGGTGCGCGACTTCAACGAATCGAAGAAGTCGAAGATGATCTCGCCCAGCGGCATGGTGTAGCGCAACTCGACCCGCTCCGGGGACAGGTAGTCCATCCCGCCGAGCTCACCGCGGCGGGTCTGGCACAGCTCCATGATGGTGCCGATGAACTCGCTGGGCGCGATGACCGTCGTCTTGACCACTGGTTCGAAGACGGCGCGAACCTTGCCCTCGGGCCAGTCCGACGGGTTTGTCACCACCATTTCGGTGTTGTCTTCCTTGACCACCCGGTAGACCACGTTGGGGGCGGTCGAGATCAGGTCCAGGTTGAACTCGCGCTCCAGGCGCTCGCGGGTGATCTCCATGTGCAGCAGGCCCAGGAACCCGCAGCGGAAACCGAAGCCCAGCGCCACCGAAGTCTCGGGCTCGTAGGTCAGCGCGGCATCGTTGAGCTGTAGCTTGTCCAGCGCCTCACGCAGCACCGGATAGTCCGAGCCGTCGACCGGGTACAGGCCCGAGTACACCATCGGCCGCGGCTCGCGGTAGCCGGTGAGCGCCTCGGTGGCACCATGACGCGCGGTGGTGACGGTATCGCCGACCTTGGACTGACGGACGTCCTTCACGCCGGTGATGAGGTAGCCGACCTCGCCGACCCCGAGGCCGTCGGAGGCCTTGGGCTCGGGTGAGACGATGCCGACCTCCAGCAGCTCGTGCGTCGCGCCGGTGGACATCATCTTGATCTTCTCGCGGGGATTGAGCTTGCCGTCGACGACGCGCACGTAGGTGACCACACCCCGGTAGATGTCGTAGACCGAGTCGAAGATCATCGCCCGCGCGGGGGCATCGGCATCCCCGACCGGGGCCGGGATCTGCCGGACCACCTCGTCGAGCAGTTCACGCACGCCGACACCGGTCTTGCCGGAAACCCGCAGGACGTCCTCGGGCTCACAACCGATGATGTGCGCGATCTCCCCGGCGTACCGGTCCGGGTCGGCGGCGGGCAGGTCGATCTTGTTGAGCACCGGGATGATGGTCAGGTCCCGGTCCAGCGCCAGATAGAGGTTGGCCAGCGTCTGCGCCTCGATGCCCTGGGCGGCGTCGACGAGCAACACCGCCCCCTCACAAGCCTCCAGGGCGCGCGACACCTCGTAGGTGAAGTCGACGTGGCCAGGGGTGTCGATCAGATGCAGGACGTAATCTTCGCCGTCCAGCTGCCACGGCAGCCGCACGTTCTGGGCCTTGATGGTGATCCCGCGTTCGCGTTCGATATCCATCCGGTCCAGGTACTGGGCCCGCATGTCGCGGTCCGCGACGACGCCGGTGATGCCCAGCATGCGATCGGCCAGGGTCGATTTACCGTGGTCGATATGGGCGATGATGCAGAAGTTCCTGATCTGCGCCGGCGCAGTGAACGTCTTGTCGGCGAAACTACTGATGGGAATCTCCTGGTCGAAGCGCGATAGATGGGTCCAGCGTATCGACAGCAGGCCGTCGCCTCACAATCGCGACCTATGCTCGTCACATGGCGTCGCAGTGGAAGACCTTCCAACGCTTCGCGGAGCACCTTGTCTTCAACGAAGCACCCAAGCTCATCCGGCAGCTACCCAAGCCCGAACGGGTCCTGCAACAGGGTCTGAAGATCGGTTTGGACGCGCTGGCCGGCGCTCAGGCCGCCCAGCGCCCACCGACGGCGATCACCGCCGGACGCCCGGTGACCAGCGCGAGCGTCCCGACCGCGCACCGGGCCAGGCGCATCGAATACTCACCCGACCTGGACGGCCGGGCCGATCCCGGTGAGATCGTCTGGACCTGGGTGGTCTACGAGGACGACCCCACCCGCGGTAAGGACCGGCCGGTCCTCGTCGTCGGTCGCGACCAGCGCGTGCTGCTTGGACTCATGCTGTCCAGTCAGGACCGGCACGCCACCGACGGCGACTGGGTCGGCATCGGCACCGGCAGCTGGGACTACGAGGGCCGGCCCAGCTGGGTGCGGCTGGACCGCGTGCTCGACGTGCCCGAGGACGGGATTCGGCGCGAGGGCGCGATCCTGGAGCGCGAGAAGTTCGAACTGGTCGCGACCCGGTTGCGCGCCGAGTTCTCGTGGTCTTGATGTTCGCTGCCGCGGAGGCGTCCTGAATCAGGCCGGCACGCCCGCGCGCACCAGCGGCAGCACGCCGTGGCCGACATGGCGGATCTCGTCTGCCTGCGGGTAGCCCGAGAGCACGAACTCGCTGATGCCCAGCCCCGCGTACTCCGCAAACACCGCGGCGACCTGCTCGTAGCTGCCGATCGCCGCGGTGCCCGCCCCATCGCGTAACAGGCTCGGACCGGCCCACAGCCCGGGATGGACCTCCAGGCTGCGCGCGTCGGCCAGCCGGCCGGTCGTCAGCGCCGCCATCCGGCGCTGCCCCTCCGAGCCGCTGGCCAGGTAGCGATCGTGAGCACGGCGCACGGCGTCGGGATCCAGGCCCGCGATGAGCTCATCGGCACGCCGCCAGGCCTGCTCCTCGGTGGGCCGCGCGACGGTGTGCAGGCGCAGGCCGAACCGCAATTGCCGGCCGTGCCGCGCCGCCGCGACGCGCACCCGGTCGATCTTCTCCGCGACCTGATCCGGCGGCTCACCCCACGTCAGGTAGACGTCGGCATGTTCGGCAGCCACCTCGATCGCCTCGGGTGAGGAGCCACCGAAGTAGACCGTGGGCACCTGCTGCACCGGATAGGCCGTCCTGGCGTTCTCGACGTCGTAGAACTCGCCGCGGAAGGTGAACTCCGGGTTGCTCCAAGCCCCGCGGACCACGGTCAGGAACTCGGCGGTCCGCCGGTACCGCGCGGCCTTGTCGATCGCGTCGCCATAGCGGCGCATCTCCGCATCGTCACCACCGGTGACGATGTTGAGGGCCAACCGATTTCCGGTGAAACGCTGGTAGGTACTGACCTGCTGGACGGCCAGCGTCGGTGAGAGCACGCCGGGACGGAACGCCACCAGGAACATGAGCCGCTCGGTGTGTTGGGCCAACGCCGCGGTGGCCAACCACGAATCCTCGCAATGGGATCCCGTCGGGGTGAGGGCGGCCTCGAACCCCAGATCTTCGGCAGTGCGCGCCAGCGCGGTCAGGTTCTCCAGCGTCGGCTGCAGATGTGAGCGCGCACGGCTCGCCGAATCGCCGCGGTTGTCGGCGATCGTCGTGGTGTCGCCGTGCGTCGGCAGATACCAATGAAACTTCACCGTCACGACGCCGGTACCTCGCCGACGATCCTTGTCGCAGATACCGGACTGCCCTCAACTCGCATCCGACAAATCTACTCAGCGACAGGCACTTTCGACAATTGTGACGTACTTCGAATCAATCAGATCGCTACCGTTCCGCGGCGACGGCACAGTACGTATCTTGAGCGGATTCGCGCAGACGCGTGCCAGCGCTCCGTGCCGTCCGGCCCCGGGCGGATCAATCAAGAGAGTCAACGTGATCGAGATCGAGAATCTGACCAAGAGGTTCGGCGACCGCACCGTCCTCGACGATATCTCCCTATCGGTCGGCAGCGGTGAGATCCTGGCCGTCGTCGGACCAAGCGGCGCCGGAAAGAGCACGTTGTCGCGCTGCGTGAGTTTCCTGGAACGGCCCACCAGCGGCACCGTGCGCGTCGACGGCAAGGACTTCACCCGCCTCGACCGTGCCGAACTCCTGGCCGCCCGCCGCAGTGTCGGCGTGATCTTCCAGACCGCCCCGTTGCTGCGCCGCCGCACCGTGGCCCAGAACATCGCTCTGCCACTGCAATACCTGCACGCCACCGAGGCGTCGGTGAGCAAGCGGGTCGACGAGCTGCTGGACCGGGTGGGCCTCGATGACCGGCGCGGGTTCTTCCCCGCCCAGCTCTCCGGGGGGCAGAGGCAGCGGGTCGGCATCGCGCGGGCGCTGGCCCTGGGCCCGTCCAACCTGCTCTCCGACGAGGCAACCTCCGGGCTCGACCCGGCCACCACCAAGTCGATCCTCGTCCTGCTCAGCCACCTGCGCGACGAATTCGGATTGTCGATCATCCTGATCACCCACGAGATGGAGGTGGTTCGCGAGATCGCCGACTCGGTGGCCCGGATCGACAACGGCCGCATCATCGAGAGTGGCTCCGTCGAGGACGTCATCCTCGACCCGAATTCCCCTCTGGCACACGAGCTGCTGCCGGACCGACCCAGCGTGCCGCTGCGCGGCGACGGTGACGTGTGGGAGGTCTCGTACGCCTCCCGCGATGTCCCGCTGGATTGGTTGACCTCCCTGGAGTCCTCCCCGGGACTGGCCGGTGCACAGGTCAGTGTGCTCAGCGCCAGCGTGGAGGCGATCCGCGGTGTCGCAGTGGGCCGCGCCGTGCTCGCCATCTCCCCCACCGCACCGGCCGGTTTCGCCGATCACCTGCGCGACCGCGGCCTGCACGTGCGCGCCGTCAGCACCGTCCGCGGCGAGGAAGCGGCATGACCCTGCTGGCCGCCGAAGACTTCGACACCCCATGGTCCCGAGTCCCCGATCTGCTGCTGCCCGCCTACGGCGAAACCTGGGTGATGGTGGTTGTGACGATGACTCTTGTGGTGCTGATCGGTACACCGGTGGGCATCGTGCTGCACAACACGTCATCGTTCGGACTGTTCCCAGACCCACGTGTGTTCACCGTGCTGAACACGATCGTCAACATCGGCCGATCGCTGCCGTTCCTGATTCTGATGGCCGCGATCATCCCGATCACCCGATTCATTGTCGGCACCACCATCGGCATCGCCGCCGCGATCGTGCCGATGACCGTCGCCGGGATACCGTTCTTCGCCCGACTGGTGCAGAACGCCGTGCGCGAGGTCCGTACCGATGTCGCGGACATGGGCCTGGTGTCGGGCGGCTCGCCGGTCCAGGTGATCCGGTCGGTGCAACTGTCCGAGGCGCTCCCCGCACTCGCCGGCGCCCTGACCGTCAACACCATCGCGATGATCGAATACTCCGCGATTGCCGGGTCCATCGGCGCCGGAGGCGTCGGTCATCTGGCAATCACCTACGGATACAACCGTTTCGACGACAACATCATGATCGCCACCGTGATCGCGCTGATCCTCACCATCCAGTTGGTGCAGTTCACCGGCGACCGTGCGGTCAAAGCACTCACCCGCTGACCCGACGAGAGCAGAGGAACACATGACGGACCAGCACAGCCAAGTGGCAGACATCGAGATCAGACAGCGCAAGCGATGGCCATGGATCGCCTCGGCCGCCGGCATAGTCGCCGTCGTCGTCGGCGGTATCGTCTACAGCCAGACCGCCCATCGTGACCAACCGTTCGGCACCGAACTCGAGGTGGCCACCTGGAGCACCGATATCGCGGCCGAGAATCTACTGGCCTACATCAGCGAGAACGTGGCGCCCGAGCACGGCATCACCATAAAACCAGTCCAGATCGACAACCTGATCGAGATCAACCGGGCCGTCGATGCCGGAACGGTGGCGGGCAACTTCTTCGAGCACCAGCCATTCCTGAACGACGCCATCGCCGCCAACGGTTTCCAGTTGACGCTGGCCGCACCGACATTCACCTGGGATCAGGCCACCTACTCCGACAAGTACGACAGCTGGGACCAACTGCCCGCCGGTGCCAAGATCGCCCTGCGCGACGATCCCGCCGGCCAGGCCATCGCGTTACTCGACCTCGCCGAGGCCGGCCAGATCACCTTGGCGCCGGGCAAGGACACCGTCGAGGGGCTGCCCCAGCTCGGTGATGTCGCCACCAACCCGAAGAACTACGAGTTCGTCCAGGTGCCGATCGGCCAGCTGGCCCGCAGCCTCGCCGATGTCGATGCCGTGGTCGTGCACATCTCCGATGTGTATGCCGCGGGACTGCGCGAGGATCAGATCCTGGACCGCCATCCCGCACCTCCCGGCAGCGAGGGCGGGCTGGTCGTCAGCAACAAGCACCTCGACGACCCGAACGTCCGCAAACTGATCGCCACTTTCTCCGACCCGAAGATCGCCGCGTTCCTGCAGACCACCGACAACGCCCTCATCCGCGACACCCTGGGCCCGATCGGCGAATCGGTCTCCGCAGGACAAGAGACCAGCTCATGACGGACCGACGTACCAAACCGCTGTATTACTCGGCATTCGTGATGAACACCGCATCCCATATGCTGCATGGCTTGTGGCGGGCACCGGAGGCGCAGAACCATAAGTTCAATTCGCTGCGGCATTGGACGTCACTGGCCGCCGAGGTCGACAAGGCGGGCTACGATCTGCTGTTCTTCGCCGATGTCTTCGGGTTGCGCGCGCCGTGGAACGGCAACTGGCGCAAGTCCGTGGAGGCGGGCATCCAGATCCCGGTCAACGATCCCTCGGTGCTGGCCTCAGCCCTCGCCGCGGCAACGCAGAACCTCGGCATCGTGTTCACCAGCTCGATCATCCAGGATCACCCGTTCAACTTCGCCAGGCGGATGTCCTCGCTCGACCATTACACCGAAGGCCGGCTGGGCTGGAACATTGTGACCAGCTTCAACGCCAACATGTTCCGCAGTTTCGGACATGCTGGCACGCTGGCCCACGACGAGCGCTACGAATGGGCCTACGAGTACGTCGACGTCGCCTACAAACTCTGGGAGGGCTCGTGGGACGAGGACGCGTTGGTTCAGGACAAGGAGCGCAGCGTGCACTCCGATCCGGCCAAGATCCACCGGATCAATCACGTCGGTCCGCGCTACCGCGTCGAGGGACCGCATTTCACCTCGCCGACCCCACAACGCACACCGGTACTCTTCCAGGCCGGTTCCTCACCGGCCGGTCAGCTCTTCTCGGCCCGTAACGCCGAAGGGGTCTACATTGGCAGCCCTTCGCCCGCGGATGCGCACCGGCTGATCAGTGAAACCCGTTCGCTGGCAGCCCAGTACGGGCGCGATCCGTCCGATATCACCTTCGCCCAGGGGCTGTCGTTCGTCATCGGTGACACTCACGCCGACGCGATCCGGCGCAACGACGAACTCAAGCGCTACCTGGATCTGGAGGGTATAGCCCTGCATGCACTCGGCGATGCCGGTATCGATGCGGGCGGCCTGCCGCTGGACACCCCGATCAGTGAACTCGGCGAGTTCACCGGCATCCAGAGCTTCACGCGCTGGGCCGCCGAGGTGTCGGGAAACGAGGAGCCCACCATCCGCGATATGGCATGGGTGTTGGAGGGCGCCAACCGGGTCGTGGGCACCCCGGATGAGATTGCGGATCGCTTGGAAGAGTGGCGGGAGGCCGGCGTCGACGGAATCAACGTCTATCACGCGACCGTTCCCCAATCCTTCCGCGAGGTCGCCGACCGGTTGTTCCCCACCTTGCGCGAGCGCGGCCTGCTGGGCACCGACAAGTCGGGGACGTTGCGCCACAAGCTGCTCGGCAAGGGTGACCGGCTGCCCGACAGTCATCCGGCCGCGCGCTACCGCGGCGCTTTCGCCGACAACTCACTGGCCGATCGGCAGACCCAACCGGTCGCCTGATCAGCCGGGGGCGAACCGCACATGCGGCAGGCCGTCCTCGACCGTGACCCGGCATCGGACCCCGTAGACCATCTCGATCAGGTCTTCGGTCAGCACCTCGGCGGGTATACCCGTCGCCACGACGATCCCGCCGGACAGCACCACGATGTGATCGCAGAACATCGCCGCCAGATTGAGGTCGTGCAGCGCGACGATGGTGGTGATGTCCAGCCGGCGGACCAGTGCCAGGATCTCCAGTTGGTGGGCGATGTCGAGGTGGTTGGTCGGCTCGTCGAGAAGCAGGTGATCCGGATCCTGAGCCAGCGCCCTGGCGATCTGGACCCGCTGGCGCTCACCGCCGGACAGGGTGTGCCAGAACCGTTCGGTCATGTCCGTCAGCCCGGTCGCTGCCAACGCGCGGTCCACCACCGCCGCGCCCTCGGTGTCGGTCCCGATCATGCCGGTGTAGGGGATCCGGCCCAGCCGCACCACATCACGCACGGTGATGTGCAATTCGGTCTCGGCGTGCTGAGCCACCATCGCCACCCGACGGGCCAGGGTGCGCCGCGACATCCGCGATATCGGACGACCATCGAGTTCTACCCTGCCGTCGTCGGGATGGTCGACCCCGGCGAGCAGCTTGAGCAGCGAGGACTTACCGGATCCGTTCGGCCCGAGCAGGCCCACGGTGCTGCCCGGCGCGGGCTCGAGGGTGACACCGTCGAGCACCAGTCGGCCCGAGCGAGTCCAACCGACCCGGTCCGCGCGCAGGCTCATGCCGGTATCCCCCGGCGGCGCAACAGGATCAATGCGAACGCCGGCACGCCCAACAGAGCGGTCACCACCCCGGTGGGCAGCTCCTGCGGCGCGAATACGGTGCGGGCCAACGTGTCGACCCACACCATGAACACCGCACCGAAGATGGCCACCGTCGGCAACAGACGCAGATGCCCGGGCCCCACCACGAACCGGGCGGCGTGCGGCAGGACCAACCCGACGAATCCGATCGCCCCGGCGGCGCTGACCAGTGCGGCGGTGATCAGCGCGGTCATCACCAGTAGCACGATGCGGGCCTGCCGGACCGATACCCCCAGGGTGGCCGCGGCATCGTCACCGAAGGCGAAGGCGTCGAGCGCCCGCGCGTAGGCCAGACAGCACACCAGCCCGGCGCCCACCACCACACCGCAGACCGCGACATCGTTCCAGGACACCCCGGCAAGCGAACCGAGCAACCAGAACAGCACACCACGGGTCTGCTCGGCGTCGGCCGATGACAAGACGATGAACGATGTCAGCGCCGAGAAGAGTTGTGTGGCAGCGACACCGGCCAGCACCACCCGGTCGGTGCCGCCGCCCGCGGCATGTGCCAGCAGCAGCACCACCCCGAAGGACAGCACCGCTCCGACGAACGCGCCGCCAGAGAGCGTGAGGGCACCCGCGCCGACACCGAGCACCGCGATCAACACCGCGCCGGTCGAGGCTCCCGAGGACACCCCGAGCACGAACGGGTCGGCCAGCGGATTACGCAGCAGCGATTGCAGAATCGCACCACACAGTGCCAGCCCCGCACCGCAAACGGCGGCCAGCAGCACCCGCGGTAATCGCAGTTGCCACACGATGCCGTCCTGGATCCTGGTCGCGCCCGAGGGGCCGGCACCCAGATGTTCGGCGACGATCCCATAGACGTCACGGACGGACAGGGCCGCCGGGCCGATGGTGATGGCGACCGCCGCCGAAGCGACCAGCAGCGCCAGTCCCAGTACCCAGAGGACGGCCAGCGAGGGCGTGCGCAGCGTCAACGTTCGGCGGCGTATCCGAAGCGGCGCAGTCCATCAGCGACCTTCTCGGTGCCGTCGACGGTGCGGATGGACGGGTTGAGGTCGGCGCCGTTGACCACGATGTAGCGCTTCTGCTGGACGGCGGTCAGCCGGGAGGTCACCGGATTGGACTCCAGAAAGGCGATCTTGGCATCCAGCGCGTCACCGTCGATGGTGCGCCGACTCAGGTCCGCGAGTACCAGGACGTCGGGATCGCGGTCGGCGATCACCTCCCAACTGACCTGCGGCCACTCATCGGTGGTGTCGACGAAGATGTTCCGCGCGCCGACCGTGTCGGTGATGACACCCGGCGAACCGCAGCACCCGGCGAAGTAGGGCGCCCGGATATCTGAGAACCAGTACCCGAGATCGGCATCGACCTGCAACCGATTGGCCTGCATCCGTTGTTCCAACTCGGCGACCAGCTCCTCACCACGCTCGGAGACGTCGAAAATGCGTGCCAGCTCCCGGATCTCCTGGTAGATGGCGGCCATGGTGAACGGTTCGTCACGCGGTCCGTCGGTGTCCACAGACATCCTGCCCACGCAATCACTGGGTGCCAGATAAGTCGGCACACCCAGCGATCCGAACTGATCGCGGTCGGCCACGCCGCCGGGCCCCAGCGTCCCGGCGAAGGATGCCGACACGAAATCGGGTTCGGTATCGAGCACGGTCTCCAGCGACGGCTTGTTCTCCGCCAGTCTGGGCACCGAGGCGTTGGCGGCGGCGAGGTTCTCCCGCACCGGGTCGGTCCAGGTGGCGGTGCCGACCATCCGGTCGGCAAGCCCGAGCGACAAAAGGATCTCGGTAGAACCCTGGTTCAACGAGACCGCGCGCTGCGGCGGCGCTGCAATGACGACGTCGCGGCCACAATTGCTCACCGTCATGGGATAACCGGCGCCGGCGCCGTCGTCTCGGGCGCTGATCGCAGGCTGTCCGCAGGCGGTCAGCGCCAACACGGTGGCGACCCCGATCACGCCGCGCACGATCATTTCGGTTCCCCGACCGTCGCGAAGCCCTCGGCGAGTTTCTCCACGGCATCGATCTGTCGAATACCCGGGTCGAGCTCGGAACCCGTCAGCACGACGTAGCGCTTCTGCTGGACGGCGGTCATGTTCCTGGTCACCGGATTGGACTCCAGAAACGCGATCTTGGTGTCCAGTGCATCTCCGTCGATGCGTTTGCGGCTCAGATCGGCCAGCACCAGCACGTCGGGGTTGCGGTCGGCCAGGGCCTCCCAGCTGATCTCCGGCCAGTCCTCGGCTGCGTCGGCGAAGACATTGGTGGCGCCGACCTCGCGCGCGTAGAGGCCGGGCGCCGAGCAGCAACCGGCCAGGTAGGGGGTGCGCAGCCCGGAGAACCAGAACGCCACCGTGGCATCGCGCGCCTCGATCCGCGGTGCGTCGCCGAGCCTCTCCTTGAGTCGGCTCACCAGTTCCGCGCCATGGTCCTGTACGTCGAAAATCTGTGCCAGTTCCGTGATTTCGCGAAACAGCGTGTCCATCTGCAGCGGTGCGGTGCGCGTCACCGTCTCGCCGTCGACGATGGCATCGGTGCACACCGAAGGCGACTGGTAGGTGGGGATGCCGAGTTCGGCAAGGCGGGTGCGCTCACCGACGACGGCGGGGGTGAACGTATGGGCGCTGGCCGAGGTGATGAGGTCGGGTTCCAGGTCGAGCACCGCTTCCAGACTCGGGTCGTTGTCGGCGATCCGCGGCACCCGCTCGTTGTCGGCGGCCAACGCGGGCAGCACCGGGTCGAACCAGGTGGAGGTGCCCACCATGCGGTCGGCCAGGCCGAGGGAGAGCAGGACCTCGGTGGAGGCCTGATACAGCGACACCGCGCGTTGCGGCGCATGCTCGAAGGTGACCTGCACGCCGCAGTTCTGCAGCGTCAGCGGATAGCTGGTGTGGCCGGCTTCTGCGGCGGCGGTAGCGGGTGCGGCGGCCGGCGCTTCCGCCTTGCTGCAGGCGGTGACGGTGAGGACAAGACAGAGCAGCGTGACGATCACACGCACGGTGGTGCTTCCTTCGGTACAGGGCCCAAACGCGGAGCCGTCGACGATTGCGCGACCGCAGGCATTCGGGCTCGAGGCCGTACCTCACACCGCTGCGCGTCAGCTCCGGATTGTCACCGGATTCCCCTGCAGGTCAGCACCGAACTCTACCGGTATGGCGCGGCTGACGGGTTCACCGCGGGTTCCGCCACATCGGATACATGATGGGTCCCCCGCCGGGGAGGGCGATCTCACCGGTGACCTCGAAGCCGAACCGCTCGTAGTAGCCGATGTTGTCGGGATTGCTGGACTCCAGGTACGCGGGCGCGAACTCGGCGTCGCAACGGTCCAGGCGCGAGCGCATCAAGGCATGCCCGAAGCCGCCACCACGTATCTGCGGATCACTGCCGATCACTGCGAGATACCAGTGCGGCTCGTCGGGGTGCGACCGCTTCATCAACTCCGACACCTGCATCCCGCGGCGTACCGCGGCGCCGAAGGTCAGCAGCATCGACGGCGCCGCGCGCAATTCCTCGGCCGCGGTGTGCCGCCATTGACCCGGCGGGTCCCACAGCGCCGCGGCCGCGATGCCGGACTCCGCGCAGGCAACCTCCACCCCGCCACGGGCCAGATGGTGATACCGGGTCAGTCCGGCGAACAGCCTGTGCAGTTTGCGCCGACGCGCCTGCGGGTCGGGCAGCATCCACCTCATCACCGGATCATCGAAGAACGCCCGGCCCAGCACCCGACACAGGGCGTCGACATCGGAACCGGCGGCGGGTCGTACCTGTGGGTCACGCACCCGTCCATTCAGCCCTGCGTGATGTACGCCTGCAAGTACTCCGTGCTGGACTCCAGTTCCTGCATGCGGCTCTTGACCAGATCGCCGATGCTCACAATCCCGGACAGCCGGCCGTCCTGGAGTACCGGGATATGCCGCACCCGATGATGGGTCATCGCCGCACTCAGACTGTCGACCGAATCCTCGGGCGCACAGAACAGCAGATGCGTGGTCATGATCTCGCCGACCGGTCTGGTCAGCAGATCGGCACCCAGATCATGCAGACGGCGCACCACATCGCGCTCGGAGACGATGCCGACCGGCCCTTCCGGACCCACCACCACCATCGCGCCGATGTTCCGCCCGACCAGGCCCGCGAGCAGATCGGCCACCGAAGTCTCCGGTGCGATCGTGGCCACCGACGACCCCTTGTTCCGCAGCACGTCGGCTATCCGCATGACGCCCTCCCGCGATATGTGATTTCCGCCACATTCAGGCTACGTCGGATCGGCCCCGTGTGGACCGTTGCGGCGGTATATGTGAGCCATGATCGAGGTGACTCTGTTGGGAACCGGCAGCCCTATCCCCGACCCGGACCGGGCGGGCCCGTCCACACTGATCCGTGCCGGGGACCAGACGTTCCTCGTCGACTGCGGCCGTGGGGTACTGCAACGACTCGCCGCTGCGGGCTCCGGCGCACCCCAGCTCAGCGCGCTGCTCCTGACCCACCTGCACAGCGACCATATCGCCGATCTGGGCGATGTCCTGATCACCCGGTGGATCGGCACCTTCGACCCCGACCCCACACCGCTGCCCATCATCGGGCCGCCCGGCACCGCCGACGTCGTCCAGGCGATGCTGGCCGCCTTCGGCCACGACATCTCCTACCGGCTGGAGCACCATGCCGATCTGACCGGACCACCGCGGGTGCAGGTGCACGAGTACACCGACGGGGTGGTGTGGGACGAGGCCGGCGTGCAGGTGCGCGTCGCGCCCACCGACCACCGACCGGTGGCGCCGACCATCGCCTTCCGCATCGATCACGCCGGCGCCTCGGTGGTGATCGCCGGCGACACCGTGCCGTGCCCCACCCTGGACGCCCTGGCCTCGGGCGCAGGAGCGTTGGTGCACACCGCCATTCGCCGCGACCTGATCGATGCGGTGCCCCTGCAACGGGTCCGCGACATCTGCGACTATCACTCCACCGTGGAACAAGCCGCCGATACAGCCGCGCGCACCGGGGTCGGCATCCTGATCCTGACCCATTACGTGCCCGCCATGGCGGCGGGTACCGAGGATCAGTGGCGGGCACTGGCGGCCACCGCGTTCGACCGCCAGATCGAACTCGGCAACGATCTGCACCGGGTTCAGGTGCACCCCGGGGTGTGCACTCCCACCGCCTGACTCAAGCCAGCCGGGTGATCTCCACGACCACGTCCAGATCGGTGGATCCCTCGCCCGAGTAGATGCCCTTCAGCGGGGTCACGTCGGCATAGTCGCGGCCCACACCGACGCTGATGTACTGCTCGTTGATGTCCTTGTCGTTGGTCGGGTCGTAATGCCACCAGTCGCCGGTCCACGCCTGAATCCAGGCATGGCTCTGCCCTTCGACGGTGTCACCCACCTTGGCGGTGCGCTTGGGATGTAGGTAACCCGACACATAACGGGCCGGTATTCCCATGCCTCGCAACAGGATCAGCGTCAGGTGCGCGAAATCCTGGCAGACACCCTTGCCCTCACGCAACGCGTCAAGGCCCGAGGAGTGCACGCCGGTGGTGCCGGGCACGTACTTGAGTTCACCGGTCACCCAACGCGATGCCTCGATGACCGCCTGCGCAGGATCGTGATTCTTCATGATCTGGCGGCCCACCCGCTCCATGCGCTTGCTGGCAGGTGTGTAGACCGTCGGGGTCAGCAACTCGTCGAAGCGGTCGACCACGGCCTCCGATTCCAGGTCTTCCCAGGTGACCGAAGACTCCGGGATGACCGGTTGCTCGGTCTCCACCACCGAGGACGCAGTCACCTCCAGTTCGGTGTGCGGCGCGTGCAGATCGAACGTGGTGACCGCGGTGCCCCAATAGTCGACATAGCGGTACTGACGCGTCGCTGGGACCGTCTCCACCCTGTTGAGGATGACGTTCTGCCGAGAATCCGAGCGCGGCGTCAGGCGCGCCTCGTTGAAGGACGCCGTGACGGGCGACTTGTAGGCGTAGCCCGTTGCGTGGACCACCCGCATACGCCACATCAGATCTCTCCCTCTTCGATGACGGTGCCGCCGGCCCGACCGGCGTCGGTCCAGGCAACCCACGGTGCTGAGTGAAAGTACTGCAGTGCCAACGCCTCCCCCACCATGACACAGGTCTGCTGCAATGCCGCCAGCTGATCTTCCAGCGACTCCAGGAGCACACCGGGTGGCAGGAACTCCAGCTCGCTGCGGGCACGTCCGAGCAGACGCTGCGCCTCGGCGGTCGCCCCGACCCGATTGTGCCTGCGGTGCAACAACTCATCGAGACTGTGCTCGGCAAGGCGTAGGGAGTAGAAGATCGACCGCGGGAAAAGCCGGTCCAGCAACAGGAATTCGACCACCCGGCTGGCGTCGAGAACACCGCGGTAGGTGCGCAGGTAGGTGTCGTGGGCGCCGGCGGAACGCAGCACCGTCACCCAGGCCGGCGAAGAACCGCTGTCGCCGACCCGCGAGAGCAGCATGCGCACCGTCATGTCGACGCGTTCGATGGCGCGGCCGAGCACCATGAAGCGGTAGCCGTCATCGCGCGACAGCGTCGAATCGGCGAGACCGGCGAACATCGCCGCGCGGCCCTCGACATAGGCGAGGAACTCGTGCGGCCCGAGCCTTCGGGCGGCCCGCTCCCGCTCGGCCAGTGCGTTGTAGGTGGTGTTGAGGCACTCCCACATTTCGGTGGAGGTGACTTCACGTGCCCCGCGGGCGTTTTCCCGGGCGGCGGTGATCGATTCGACGATCGAGGAGCCGCCCTGGGTGTCCCGGCCGAACGCGACGAGGTCGGTCAGCGACCACACGTCGAGCTGCTGTTCGGGGGGTTCGATATCGAGCACCCGCAGCAGGACCCGCGACGTCTGGTCAGGGTCGACGCTGGAGTCTTCGAGCAGTTGGTGAACCACCACATCGAGGATGCGGGCAGTATCATCGGCGCGCTCCACGTAGCGGCCGATCCAGTACAGGGATTCCGCGTTACGGGCCAGCATCAGTCGACCACCGCCTGTTGTTTTTGCTGCTGTTGCTGTTGCTGTTGCTGTTGCTGTTCCGGAGCGGTACGGATCTCGCGGGCCTGCTGCTGGGTCTGGGTCAAGCCCTCGCCTTTGGTGTCCCGGCCCGCCTTGGTGCTGCGCGAAACCTTCTCGGCGACCGAAGCCTGGCCGTTCTTTGCCGCCTCGGGCAGCGCACGCACCACCTCGGCGGCGGCCAGCTCCCGATCGGCCGCCGAGGTACGCGAGGCCAGCACCCAGGTGTCCTTGGAACCGCCGCCCTGGCTCGAGTTCACCACCAGCGACCCTTCCGGCAGCGCCACCCGGGTCAGCCCGCCGGGCAGCACCCACACGTCGTCACCGTCGTTGACCGCGAACGGACGCAGGTCCACGTGGCGGGGTGCAAGCTTGTCACCGATCTTGGTCGGCACCGTCGACAACTGCACCACAGGTTGGGCGATCCAGCCGCGCGGGTCGGCGCGGATCTTCTTCGAGATCGCGGCGAGTTCCTTGGACGAGGCGTCGGGCCCGAACACGATTCCGTACCCACCGGAGCCCTCCACCGGCTTGATCACCAGTTCGTCGACCCGGTCGAGGACCTCCTCGCGCTCCTCGTCCAGCCAGCAGCGGAAGGTGTCCACGTTGGCCAGCAGCGGCTTCTCGCCGAGGTAGTACTCGATGATGGTCGGCACGTAGGTGTAGACGAGCTTGTCATCACCCACGCCGTTGCCGACGGCGCTGGAGATGACCACGTTGCCTGCGCGCGCGGCATTCAGCACGCCGGCCACACCGAGCACCGAGTCCGGCTTGAACTGCATGGGGTCCAGGAAGTCGTCATCGATCCGGCGATAGATGACATCGACCTGACGCTCGCCTTCGGTGGTGCGCATGTAGACGGTGTTGTCGCGGCAGAACAGGTCACGCCCCTCGACCAGCTCGACACCCATCTGTCTGGCGAGCAGCGAGTGCTCGAAGTAGGCGGAGTTGTACACCCCGGGGGTGAGCACGACGACGGTCGGATCGGCCTCGTTGGTGGCCGCCGCCTTGCGCAGCGCACGCAGCAGGTGCGAGGAGTAGTCGCCGACTGCCCGCACCCGGTGTGAGGCGAACAGGTTGGGGAACACCCGCGCCATGGTCCGGCGGTTCTCCATCACATAGGACACACCCGAGGGGGAACGCAGGTTGTCCTCCAGCACCCGGAAGGTGCCCTGGGCGTCGCGGACCAGGTCGATCCCGGCGACGTGGATGCGCACACCGTTCGGCGGGACGATGCCGACCGCCTCGCGATGGAAGTGTTCGCACGAGGTGATCAGCCGCCGCGGGATCACTCCGTCGCGCAGGATCTCCTGCTCGCCGTAGATGTCGTCCAGATAGAGCTCCAGCGCCTTCACGCGTTGGGCGATGCCCTTCTCCAGCCGCGTCCATTCGGCTGCCGAGATGACCCGTGGCACCAGGTCCAGCGGGAAGGGCCGCTCCTGACCGGATAGCGAGAAGGTGATGCCCTGGTCGATGAACGCACGCCCCAGCGCTTCGGTGCGGGCCTCCAGCTCACCGGCATCCGACGGCGAAAGTTCGGCGAAGATTCCCTTGTAGGGCGGCCGGACGCTACCGGAGCCGTCGAACATCTCATCGAAGGCCGCACCGTAACCGGCCAGCTCGTTGTAACCGTCGAAGATCCCCACCTGCTGTTTTTTGGATCGCGAGGTCGAACGTGGCGGGCGTACGGTCTCGTTGGGCAGGGTTCGTAGGCTCACCGTGCACATGCTGCCGTAAGTCGGGCGTTTCGGCAGGCTGGTCCGGCCGCTTTTGGGGGATTGGTCCACCCGCTGGTAACCTGAACCACTGCTGCCCAGCCTGCATCGCTGCGCCGGGCGCCAAATACTTAGTAATCACACCGACGGTGAGAAGGAACTACACGCGTGGCCAACATCAAGTCGCAGGAAAAGCGCATCAAGACCAACGAGCGCCGTCGTCTGCGCAACCAGTCGGTCAAGTCCTCCCTGCGTACGGCCGTCCGCGGTCTCCGCGAGGCCATCGAGGCCGGCGAGAAGGACAAGGCCGGCGAGCTGCTGGTGTCGACCAACCGCCAGCTCGACAAGGCTGCCAGCAAGGGCGTCATCCACAAGAACCAGGCCGCGAACAAGAAGTCCGCGCTGGCGCTGGCCGTCAACAAGCTCTGACAGTCTCTGCCGACCCGCGCGTCGACGCTCATGCGTCACGCGCGGGTTTTTGCGTGTCCGGGTAGCGGTTTCCGGACTCGCCGGAACCGTCAGCCGTCGGCGGCCAGCTCGGCCACCCTGCGCACCGCCCGCTCCAGGGCGAAATCCGCATCGGCGGCCGCACCCTTGACATCGGCGTTGAGCGCGGCGACGACCCGGATCGCCTCGGCCACCCGGTCCCGCGACCAGCGCCGGGACTGTTTCTGCGCCTTCTGGATGCGCCACGGCGGCATGCCCAGTTCACCGGCGAGCCGGTAGGGGTCACCGGTGATGGGGCCGACGCGGGCGATGGTGTGCACCGCCTCGGCCAGCGCGTCGGCGAGCACGACATGGGGTTCCCCGCTGTGCATGGCCCAGCGCAGCGCCTCGGCGGCACCCGGCACGTCACCGGCGACCGCCTTGTCGGCGATCTCGAAGCCCTTCACATCGGCCTTACCGCTGTGATACTGGCGGACCGCGGCGACATCGACCTGCCCGTCGGTATCGGCGACCAGCTGCGAGCAGACCGCGGCCAGTTCGCGGATATCCGAGCCGACGGAGTCGAGGATCGCGGTGACGGTGGCATCGTCGACCTTCATCTTCAAGACCCGGAACTCGCGCCGGACGAAATCGGCACGCTCGGCAGGCTTGGTGATCTTGGCGCACGGATGCACTTCGGCGCCAAGCTTTTTGAGCTGATCGGCCATCGCCTTGGCTCGGCCGCCACCGGAGTGCAGGACGACGAGCACGGTGCCCGGCGGCAGGTCGGCGGCCGCGCTGGTAATCAGCGTAACCGCGTCCTTGCCCGCCTCGGCGGCGGCCTCCAGCACCACCACGCGTTCCTCGGCGAACAGCGAGGGGCTGAGCAGTTCGGCCAACTCGCTGGTGCTCACCTCCCCGGCCCGGAGCCGGTCCACCGGGACGTCGACGGTGCCCGCCCGCTTGCGGGCCGCCCGAAGCACATCGGCCACCGCCCGCTCGACCAGCAGTTCCTCGTCACCGAGCATCAGATGCAATCCCTCGCTCACCCGGTGATCGTTTCACGCCGACCCGACAATGCCGGAGACGGTCCACGCCAGCAGAGCGCACAGAGCTGCGACCGAGAGGTTCCGGCCCCACCGCCACCGCCAGGTGACGATCACCGCGGCGGTGGCCGCGGCGACCACGATCATGCCGGGCACACCGGCCGGAACGGGCACCGTGGCATCGGGCAGCGCCGCGATCCGGTCGGCGACGACGAGCAGCCACCAGAGCTCGGGGCCGGTGAACCGGATCATCAGCTCGGTCACCGGAGCGCAGACCGCCGATAGCGCGGCGGCCGCGGTACCGATCAGCGTGATCGGTGGGATGACCGCGCCGACAAGCACATTGGCCAGAACCGCGAAGACGCTGACATTGCCCGATATCCCGGCGACGAGCGGGGCGGTGACCGCCTGCGCGGCGGCGGCGATACAGACCGCATCGGCAAGCGGCTTGGGCCAGCCCCTGTCGACCAGCCGGCGCGACCAACCCGGGGCGATCACCACCAGCGCGGCGGTCGCCACCACCGAGAGCGCAAAGCCCACATCCACCGCCAACTGCGGGGCCACCATCATCAGCGCGATCACGGCCGAGCACAACACCGGGATCGCCTGCCGCCTGCGGTGCGACACCACAGCGAACAGGCCGATGCCACCCATCACCGCGGCCCGCAACACGCTGGCCGACGGTTCGACGACGATGACGAACGCGATCAGCACCGTCAACGCCAATCCCGCTGCTGTCCGCGGACCCGCCAGCGCCGCGGACAGCAGCGCCGCACCGCACACGATCGTCACGTTCGCGCCGGACACGGCGGTCAGGTGGGTGAGGCCGGAAATCTTGAACGCCGCGGCCGTGGTGGCCGTGACGGCCGAGGTGTCCCCGAGCACCAGAGCGGGCAGCATCGCGGCCTGCTCGGCGGGCAGTACCCGGCGGGCAGCAGCGGAGAAACGATCCCGGACATGCCAGGCCAGTCGACGAACCGCGGGTGTCTCCCCCAGAGTGGGCCGGCCCGCCGCGGTGAGCACCGCCACTGTCAGATCGGCGCGCAGCGGCCGTCCGATCCGGGCGGTGAAGGTGGCCGGGCGGCCCACGGCCAGACCGGTGAACTCCGACACCGGGGCGAACACGATCGCCATCCCCGACGACGGGATGCCGTCCACCTCCCGCAGGGCGGCCCGAAACATCATCCGGCCGCGGCCCAACGCGCGCGGCGACTCGGTGGCGGCGATCGTCACGACCGCACGGTCGCCATAAAGCTCGGCGATCGGATGGTGGCGCACCTCGGCGCTGCGCAGCGCGACCACCACCCCGAAGGCGGCACCCATCACCGCGACAGCGGCGACACCCGCCGCGCCCATACGAATTGCGCTTCTGCGGGTCAGCACCCAGGTGAGGGCGCAGGCCACCAACACCACCGCCCACGGCACCAGCCCGGGCCACACGATCCCCGCCGCGGTCACGGCCCAGGCCGTCAGTGCGGCGGGCACCAGCCGGATATCGACCGGACGCTCCTGGGCGTTCGCCGTGGCCATTCACGCGACCACCAGGTCACGCAGCTTGTCCAGGCGGGCGGGGCCGATGCCGTCCACCTCGCCGAGTTGGTCGACACTGCCGAACGGCCCGTTGGCATCTCGCCACGCGATGATCGCGGCGGCGGTCACGGGTCCAACACCGGGCAGTGCGTCGAGATCCTCGGCGGTCGCGGTGTTGAGGTTCACCCGAGAACCCGCCGAACCCGTCGTCGCGGCGGTGGATGCCGGTCCGGGCTGCCCGGACGGCTCGGCGGCCGATTTCACCGAACTGCCCATCGGTGAAGGCGATCCCGGCGGTGCCGCAAGACCGACGATGATCTGTTCTCCGTCGGCCACCCGCCGGGCCATGTTCAGGCCGACCAGATCGGCGCCGTCGAGCGCCCCACCGGCGAGTTCCACCGCGTCGGCCACCCGCCCGCCGGCCTCGACGGTGACCAACCCCGGCTTGTGCACCAGACCGACGACACTGACCACGACCGGCCCCTGGGGTGCCGCCGGCGGCGAACTCGCAGTCGACACCATCTGGACCGGCGGCAGGTTGGCGGCGCTCACCGGATGGTTAGGACTGCGCACGACGGTGAACACCGTCACCAGCACCGCCATGACACCGACGGCGACGAGCGCCATGACTCCCGCCCGCCCCGGATCGGCGCGCAACGCGGCCACCCGATCAGCGAACGTCCGCGGCGCGGGACCCTCCGGAAGCCAGCGGGCCAACGCGGCATCGGTGGGCTGATCGGCGTCCGCTACCTCAGGCGGATCCGTGCCGCGATCATGGCCGGCACCGATGCGTCGGGAGAGTCGCTGCGCCGGCGATTCGGTGTCCATGCGCCTGACGGTAGGCACTGCCCCCGATCCGATCGCGCCGACAGCGGCTCAGTCGCGGGTGCCTGTGCACAAATTCGAGACTGTGGATAACCCGGTCAAGCCGGTGTCAGTTCCTGGGCGAGCATGACGATGATCCCGCTGGGTCCACGGATGTAGGTCAGCTTATACACGTCCGCATAGGTCGCGACACCGCGCAGCGGATGACAACCGTGCCGCGCGGCGATCGCCAGTGCCTCGTCGATATCGTCGACCGAGAACGCGACACGATGCATGCCGATCTCGTTCGGACGGGTCGGATGTGTGGGGATCGCGGCGGGATGGATGTACTCGAACAGCTCCAGCCTGCCGTGGCCGTCCGGCGTCTGCAGCATGGCGATCTTGCAGTGGTTGCCGTCCAGGTCTACCGCGGTGTCGGCCCACTCGCCGCGGACGGTGTCGCGGCCGATCACGGTGAGGCCGAGATCGGTGAAGAAGGCGATACTGGCATCCAGGTCCTCGACGGCGATGGCGACATTCTCCAGTTTGATCGGCATGAGCGCCTCACCCGCCGTGCGATGCGAGCACCGCGATCTGAGGTCCGTCCTGGCCCGCCACGACCAGGTAGGTCACCGCGATCCGGCCCAGCTCGGCCCCATCGGTGTCGCAGCGTACGAACGCACCGCGGTACAGCGCGGAAGCCGCGTTGAGCTCCGTCACCGCGGCGCTGAGCAGGGTGCTGGTGTGATATCGCCGGCCCCGCAACCCGTCGACCTGACCCTGGATGACCGCCGTGACCTGATCGCGGGAGGTGAGGCTGAGCGCCCCCTCGTCGGTGGTGAGGGTCAACGGTACGGCGTAGCAGTCCAGCAGCTCGCCCATCGGCCGCTCACCGCGGGTGGCGGCGGCGAACACGTCGAGGTAGCGGTCGAACCACTTCTGCACTGTGGCGGAATCCATTGCCATGCAGACAGGTTAAGGCGTAGGGCCCGACGGTGTGTGCAAGGAATGCGCGATCTGGCCCCGCAAGCTCTGCGGTCCGGAGTGACGGGCGTCGGCGGTCGGGAAACGATACGTTTCGACAACATCCACCGCCGAACTCAGCAGATCCGGCACATCGCTGAACACATCGGCAATAGTGTTCACCCCATGTCCGACTCAGCACCCGTCGCCAACAATCCCCTGCGCGTCATCCAATGGACCACCGGCAACATCGGCCGCCGTTCGCTGCACGCCATCATCGGCCGCGACGATATGGAGCTGGTGGGCGTGTACGCCCACGGTGCCGACAAGGTGGGCGTCGACGCCGCCGACCTCGCCGGCTGGCCGACCCCCACTGGTATCGAGGCCACCAACGACATCGGCGAGCTGATCGCCCTGCGGCCCGACGCCTGCTGTTACAACCCGCTGTGGCCCGATATCGACGAATTGGTGGCCCTGCTCGAGTCGGGTATCAACGTCTGCTCCAGCGCCGCGTGGATCACCGGCGGCAAGCAGACACCACACGATCTGGAGCGGATCAAGAAGGCCTGCGCCACCGGCAATTCCACCATCTTCGGCAGTGGTGCGCACCCGGGGATGACCAATATGGTCGGGATGGTGCTCTCCGGCTCCTGCGAACGCGTCGACGAGATCCGGATCACCGAATCGGTGGACTGCTCCACCTACGAATCCGCCGAAACCCAGACCGCGATGGGCTTCGCACAGGACCCCGACACCCCGGGCCTGGCCGAGAGCGTGCGCCGCGAAAGCGAGGTCTTCGCCGAATCCGCCGCCATGATGGCCGACGCCATCGGTGCGAAGCTCGACCGGATGACCTTCGACGTCACCTTCACCGCCGCAACCGGTGACTCGGATCTGGGTTTCATGACGATTCCCAAGGGCACCGTCGGCAGTGTCTACGGTTACCACCGAGGTTGGGTCGGTGACCACAACGTGGTCAGCGTCGGTTTCAACTGGACCATGGGCGACCAGGTCACCCCGCCCAAACCGCTGGAGCACGGCCATGTCATCCAGGTCTTCGGCATGCCCAACATGCGGACCGTGCTGCATTGTCTGCCGCCCAGGGACTGGACCGAACCCGGCTTCATGGGACTCGGGATGATCTACACCGCACTGCCGGTGACCAATGCGGTGCCCGCGGTCGTGGCGGCGGCTCCCGGTATCGCCACGCTCAAGGATCTACCGCCGGTGACGGGCCGGTTCAATCCGCGAGGCTGACGCAGGCCCCGACCGCACCACCGCCGACATGCACGGCGAGCACCGCGCCCATATCGGTGACGGTCAACCCCTGCAATTGCGGTAGCCGGTCGGTCAGCGCCGCACCCAATGCGGCGGCCGCATCGTGATTGTCGACGTGATGCACGGCCACGGTCGCCGGCCGCTCCCCCACCACCGCCGCGATCGCGTCGACCATCGCGGCGTGTGCCTTGGACGCGGTGCGCACCCGCTGTGCCAGCACCAGCCGGCCGTCGACGTCCAGGTGCAACAGGGGTTTCAACGACAAAGCGGTACCCAACCACGATGCACCCTTACCGATCCGGCCACTGCGTCGCAGATTGTCCAGACGGTCCACCACGATGAACACGTGCCCGCGTGAGATCGCCGCTCGGGCGGCGGACTCCACCGCGTCGAGGTCGGCGCCACCTGCCGCCGCCCGAGCCGCGGCCTGTGCGACATATCCGACACCCATCGCCGCCGACCGCGAATTCACCACGCGGACAGCCGGACCGAACTCACGCGCCACAGCCACCGCGGTGGAGAACGTGCTCGACAATGCCGCAGAAAGATGGACCGCGACGACACCATCACCATCGCTGTCGGCCAGCGCCTGCCGGTACGCCTGCGCCAGCTCCGCAGGGGCGGCACCGGATGTGGTCACGTGGTGACGTTCGTGGATGTCGTTGGGAATCTGGTCGACACCATCGCAGAGGTCGCTGCCGTCGACCAGCACATGCAGCGGCACCTGGCGGATGGACCACCTCGTCAGCACATCGGGTTCCAGACGCGCCGAGGAGTCGGTGACCACCTGAACAGTCATGGACGGGAACGGATTTCGGGTTGGTACGCGCCGGCCTCGGCGAGCCCACTGAGCATCGACTCGGCGACCGCAGCGTGCGCCTCGAAATTCCAGTGGATGCCGTCCGGGTTGCCCTGCCCGCTCATCACGTACTCACCCACGGCGGCCTTGAGATCCACCACCGGAACTCGGTGCTGCGCGGCCCATCCGGTGATCGCCGCAGCGGTGGCATCTCGCCAGCGGTGCGACTTGCCGTAGGTCTCGGCGATGTGCACCGAGGGCACCGTCGCCACCACCGGGATTCCCGGCCTGTTGAAGTCGATCGCCGAGCGGGTCTGCTCGAGATATTCGACGGTCAGGTGCGGAGGAAGCGCCGGCCGGGCCACCGGTGAGAACCGCGGCTGCAGCCAGCCGTAGCCGTCCCGGGCCCAGCGCCGCAGCGCCGGGGGGCGCACATAGCGAATCAGCTCCCGCAGCGCGGTCGGCAGCGGCGATGGCAGCGAGTCCATCCCGCACGTCGCGAAGATGACCGCGCCGGCGCGCGGGAGCGCCGCCCACGAACGCGGGTCCTGGGTGGCCGCCCACCACACGTCACGGCAGGTCCAGCCGATCCTGCCGATCAGTTCGACATCCCAATCCAGCTGCTCGGCAACGATATTGGGCCATATTCGCGGGTCGTCGGCCGGCAGCCCACCGGTCGGTCCGTAGTAGGACAGCGAATCGCAGAAGACCAGAAGGGTCTTACGCCCGGTTTCAGAGGACATCGTTGGCCACCTGCGCCGAGGCGTTCCAGACATCCAGACGCCAGGTGAGCCTGCCGTCCACGGGATGCCCAGACAACTGCGCCCAGCTGGCGTTGCCCATCCCACCGAGCACCGGCCAGTTGTCCACCGGCAGGTCCAGCAGCGCCCCGGTCAGAGCGGCGATCAGGCCGCCGTGCGCCACCAGCACCACGGGCCGGTCGGAACCGTCGGCGCCCCAGTCGGATTCGGCGACCAGCAGCTCGTCGACCAGCGGCACGCTGCGGGCGGCGACATCGACCCGGCTCTCGCCGCCGTGTGGCGCCCACCGGGCATCGTCACGCCAGGCCAACCGGGCACCGGGGGCGCGCTCGTCCACCTCGAGGTGGGTCAGCCCCTGCCAATCCCCGAGGTGGGTCTCTCGCAACCGCTGGTCTACCCGCACCGGTAGCCCGGCACGATCCCCCAACGCGGTCGCGGTGTCCAACGCGCGACGCAGATCCGAGGACACGATGGCCACCGGTTGCCGCTTGGCCAGCACCTCGGCCGCCGCGGCGGCCTGATTGCGTCCCAGATCGGTCAGGTCGGTGTCGAGCTGACCCTGCATCCGGCTGCCGGCATTCCACTCGGTCTGCCCGTGGCGCAACAGGACAAGACGACGCACCGTCACTGGGCGCCGTCCTGCGGTTCCCCGAGATCGACCGGGACCGTCGGGCAGTCCCGCCACAGCCGCTCGAGGGCGTAGAACTCACGCTCCTCGGTGTGCTGGACGTGCACCACGATGTCGACATAGTCCAACAGGGTCCAACGCCCCTCGCGGGTGCCTTCGCGGCGGGCAGGCTTGTGACCGGCCGCGCGCATCTTGTCCTCGATCTCGTCGACGATCGCGTTGACCTGGCGCTCGTTGGACGCCGAGGCGATCACGAAACAGTCGGTGATGACCAGCTGCTCGGAGACATCGATCACGACGACATCGTCGGCGAGCTTGTCCGACGCGGCACGGGCCGCGATGGTGGCCATCTGTACTGCTTCTGCCGTTGCGGTCACGACCTGGCCTCCTCGGCGGTGGGTGTGTAGAGCTTGCGTTTGGATACGTACTGGACGACCCCGTCAGGCACCAGGTACCAGATGGGGCGGGACTGCTGGGCGCGCAATCGGCAGTCACTCGACGAGATCGCCAAGGCCGGGATCTCCACCAGCGACAGCGCGTCGTCGGGCAGCTCCTTCATCGCCGCAGCGATGTGCTCCCCGTCGAGTTCGTAGCCGGGTCGGCTCACCCCGACGAACCGGGCAAGGGAGAACAGCTCCTCCCAGTTCTGCCAGGACAGGATCGAGGCCAGCGCGTCGGCACCGGTGATGAAGTACAGATCGGTGTTCGGGTTCAGCGCCGCAAGATCGCGCAGCGTGTCCTTGGTGTAGGTGGGGCCGCCGCGGTCGATGTCGACACGGCTGACCGAGAAACGCGGGTTGGCCGCGGTCGCGATCACCGTCATCAGATAGCGGTCCTCGGGCGCGGTCACGGCACGGTCACGCTTCTGCCAGGGCTGACCGGTGGGAACGAACACCACCTCGTCGAGATCGAACTGATCGGCCACCTCACTGGCGGCCACCAGGTGGCCGTGATGCACGGGATCGAACGTCCCGCCCATCACTCCCAATCTGCGTCGCGTGGCCACGAACAGGCAGCTTACGGGAGTGATCATGACGGCCCGAACACGGCGAGCGTGCGCGGACTCCACCGACCGACCGGCGTGTCGGGGCGCAGACACGCACACTCGCCGAAATGGGAGGGGCGGGTCAGACGGGCAGCAGGCCGTCGATCACCGTGGCCAGCTGTTTGGCCGACCGGCACTCATGCATCGGGATCAGGTCCTGATAGCGGGGCACGGCCGAGTCGCCGCTGCCCCACAGGTGCTTGGGCTCGGGATTGAGCCAGTGCGCATGCCTGCTGGCATTCACCATCCGGGTCAGCAGGTCGGTCTCGGGATTGCGGTAGTTGTTGCGGGCGTCACCGAGGATCAACAACGACGACCGCGGCGAGAGCACGTTCGGGAAGTTCTGGGTGAACGAGACGAAGGCATGGCCGTAATCGGAATGCCCGTCGCGGGTGTAGACGCCGGCCTCCCTGGTGATGCGCTGCACCGCCACGGCCAGGTCGGCCTCCGGACCGAACATGTGGGTGACCTCGTCGGTGGTGTCGATGAAGGCGAACACCCGCACCCGGGAGAACTGCTGGCGCAGCGCGGACACCAGCATCAGGGTGAAGTGACTGAAACCGGCCACCGAACCTGACACATCGCAGAGCACCACCAGCTCGGGCCGGGCGGGGTGCGGTTTCTTGAGCACGACATCGATCGGTACCCCACCGGTGGACATCGATTTGCGCAGCGTCTTGCGCAGGTCGATCTCACCGCTGCGGGAGCGGCGGCGTTTGGCAGCCAACCGGGTGGCCAGCGTGCGGGCCAGCGGCTGCACCGTCTTGCGCATCTGGCGCAGCTGTTCGCCGGAGGCCCGCAGGAACTCGACGTTCTCGGACAGTTGCGGCACCCCGTACATCTGCACGTGGTTGCGGCCGAGCTGTTCGGCGGTACGGCGCTTGGTTTCGGCCTCCACCATGCGCCGCAGCTGGGAAACACGTTGTGCGGCCAACGCCTTGGCGATCTCCTCCTGAGTGGGAGTCGGTTCCTCACCGTAGGGCGCCAACAGCCCGGCAAGCAGTCGCCCCTCCAGATCGTCGAGGGCCATCGACTTGAGCGCCTGATACGACGAATACGACGGTCCCCGACTGGAGTTGTACCGGCCGTAGGCCTCCACGATGCGGGCGATCATCGCCGTCAGCCGGTCGTCGAGGTTCTCCAGATCGGCATCGGAGCCCAGCATGTCGACCAGCGCCTGCCGCATGCGCTCGATATCCGCCTCGGGTGCGCCGTTCGGGTCCTTGGCCTCGCGCGGGTCGGTATCGGAGTCGTCGAGCACGGTGCGGTCGCCGAGCGCCGCGGGCCACCACAGATCGAACAACGCGTCATAGGTGTCCCGGTGGTCCGGGCGGCGCAGCACCGCACACGCCAGTCCCTCGCGCAGCGCCCCGCGATCACCGAGGCCGAGCACGTTCATCACCCGGCCGGCGTCGACGGTCTCCGACGGTCCCACCGCGATACCCGACCCGCGCAGCGCCTCGACGAAATCCACCAGGTGCCCTGGGATTCCGTGTGGCGCCAGCGGCTGCGGCGGGCGGGTGCGTCGGGACATCAGTTCAGCCTCAGCTCTCCCGCCGCCTTGATCTGGTCGGACTGGTTCTTCAGGATGACCCCGAGCGTGGCCGCGATCATCTCGTCGTCGATGGTGTCCATACCGAGTGCCAGCACGGTGCGGCCCCAGTCGATGGTCTCGGCCACCGAGGGGAGCTTCTTGAGCTGCATGCCGCGCAGCACACCGATGATCCGGACCAGTTCGGCCGCAATGGTTTCGGGCAGCTCCGGGACACGCGAGAGCAGGATGCGCCGCTCCAACTCCGCGTCGGGGAAGTCGATGTGCAGGAACAGGCAGCGCCGCTTGAGCGCTTCGGAGAGCTCGCGGGTGGCGTTGGAGGTCAGCACCACCAGCGGTGCCCGCTCGGCCTTGATGGTGCCCAGTTCGGGCACCGTGACCGCGAAGTCGGAGAGCACCTCCAGCAGCAGACCCTCGATCTCGATATCGGCCTTGTCGGTCTCGTCGATCAGCAGCACGGTGGGCTCGGTCCGCCGGATGGCGGTCAGCAACGGCCTGCTCAGCAGGAATTCCTCACCGAAGACATCGGTCTTGGTCTGATCCCAGTCCTCGGCCGCGGTGCCGCCCGCGGTGCCCGCCTGGATGCGAAGGATCTGCTTGGCGTGGTTCCACTCGTAGAGCGCGCGGGACTCGTCGACACCCTCGTAGCACTGCAGCCGAACCAGTTCGCTGCCGGTGGTCTGCGCGATGGCACGGGCCAACTCGGTCTTGCCGACACCGGCCGGTCCCTCCACCAGCAACGGCTTGCCGAGCCGGTCGGCGAGGAACACCGCTGTGGCAGTGGCCTTGTCGGGCAGGTATCCGGTCTCGGCGAGTCGCTTGGCGACGTCGTCGATATCGGCGAACAGGGGCACCGGGCGGGCGGGAACGCTCAACATGGTCTCTTTTCTGTCTGGTCCGTGTGATCAGGCCGGACGGGTCTGACCGTCACCCCAGACGATCCATTTGGTCGAGGTAAGTTCGGACAGCCCCATCGGGCCGCGGGCGTGCAGTTTCTGGGTGGAGATACCGATCTCGGCGCCGAACCCGAACTGCTCACCGTCGGTGAACGCCGTCGACGCGTTGACCATGACCGCCGCGGCATCGACCTGCCCGGTGAAGCGTTGGGCGGCAGCCAGTTCGGTGGTGACGATGGCCTCGGTGTGTCCGGTGCCGTAGGTGTTGACATGGTCGATGGCACCATCAACGCCGTCGACGATCTGCACGGCGATGTCCATCGACAGGAACTCCGCGCGCAGTTCCTCCTCGCTGGGGTCCAGGTGCACCGTCACCCCGGCGTCCTGCAGAGCGGTCACCAGCCGGGGCAGCGCGGTATCGGCGACGGCGCGGTCCACCAGCAGGGTCTCGGCGGCATTGCAGACACTGGGCCGACGGGTCTTGGCGTTGAGCAGGATTCGCTCGGCCACGTCGAGGTCGGCCGCCGCGTGCACGAACACATGGCAGTTTCCGACGCCGGTCTCGATGGTCGGCACGGTGGCGTCGCGCACCACGGCGTCGATCAGCCCGGCCCCTCCGCGCGGGATCACCACGTCCACCAGGCCGCGGGCCTGGATCAGGTGGGTGACGCTCGAGCGGTCCGCGCTCGGCAGGAGTTGGACGGCGTCGGCGGGCAGGCCTTCGGCCACCAGCGCCTCGCGCAGGGCACCCACCAGTGCGGCGTTGGAACGCGCCGCCGAAGAACTCCCGCGCAACAACACCGCGTTACCGGACTTGAGGGTCAGACCGAAGGCGTCGACGGTGACGTTGGGCCGACCCTCGTAGACGATCCCGACGACCCCCAGCGGTACCCGCTGCTGACGGAGTTTCAGCCCGTTGGGCAGCGTGCTGCCGCGGAGCACCTCGCCGATGGGGTCGGGCAGTCCGGCCACCTGTCGCAGGCCGGCGGCGATGCCTTCGACCCGCTGCGGGCTGAGGGCGAGGCGGTCCAGCATGGCCTCGGCGGTCCCGGCGGCGCGGGCGGCCTCCAGGTCCTCGGCGTTGGCCGCCAGGATCACCTCGACCTGGGCCAGCACGCTGTCGGCCGCCGCGTGCAGGGCGCGGTTCTTCTCGGCGGTGCTCAGGGTGGCCAGGCGGCGCGATGCGACACGGGCCGCGGTGGCGGCATCGTGGACCTGCTGCTTGAGATCGAGGACCTGCGCGCTCATTGAGCCAGCGTATCGAGCATCGGCCGAGATGGAGCGGTTGGGGTTACGGTGAGCTCATGACCCGGGTGTGCGTGGTGGGCAGCGTGAACATGGATCTCGTCTTCACCGTCGACGCCCTCCCCGAGCCCGGCGCCACGGTCCTCGCGTCGGCGCTGGCACACTCGCCGGGCGGCAAGGGCGGAAATCAGGCGGTCGCGGCGGCCCGCGCCGGTGCGATGGTGAGCTTCGTCGGCGCGGTCGGCGAGGACGCCGCAGCCACCGATCTGCTGACTCATCTGGGGCGCAACGGGGTCGACACCACGGGCGTGGTCCGCCTGCCGATGCCCACCGGGACGGCAGGCATTCTCGTCGACGCCCGCGCGGAGAACATGATCGTCGTCGCGTCCGGCGCCAACGCGCATCTGACGCTGGATTCGGCGCAGGTCCGCGAGCTCGTCGCGGGCTGCGAGGTCCTGCTGGTGCAACTGGAGATTCCACCGGCGACGGCCCTGGCGGCCGCCCGGTTGGCCAAGGAGGGCGGTGCGACGGTGCTGCTGAACGCCTCTCCAGCCGGCGCCGACCCGGATCTGCTGGCCGGCCTCGCCGAGCTGACCGATGTCGTGATAGTCAACGAAACCGAAGCGCGACAATGGAACTGGCCGGTCCCGACTCTGGTGACCACGCTGGGATCGCGGGGCGCGGCCCTGCGCAGCCGGTCGGGCGAGATCCAGGTGCCTGCCCCGGCGGTGGAACCGGTGGACACCACCGGCGCAGGCGATGTGTTCGCCGGCGTGCTGGCCACCGCCTGGCCCGACGGCCCGGAACGCGCGCTGCGGTGGGCCTGCGCGGCGGGCGCGCTGGCCACGACGGTGCGCGGCGCAGGTGATTGCGCCCCCACCGCCGAGGCCATCGAGGATGTGCTCGGCTGACCGCCGGTCCGTCAGTGCTGCGGGATGTCGCGTTCGATGGCGGTCAGCCAGATCCGCGCCGACATGTCCGACGGCGCCCGCCAGTCCCCGCGTGGGGAGAGTGCGCCGCCCGCGGAGACCTTCGGCCCGTTCGGCAGTGCCGAACGCTTGAACTGGGAGAACGAATAGAACCGCTGGGCGAAGACGGTCAACCAATGCCGGATCTCACCGAGGGAGTATTCGGGGCGTTTGTCCAGCGGGTAGCCCAGCGGCCAGTGTCCACGCTCGGCGTCATGCCAGGCATGCCAGGCCAGGAACGCCACCTTCGCGGGGCCGAAACCGTAACGCAGCACCTGGAACAGTGAGAAGTCTTGCAGCACATAGGGTCCGACCTTGGCCTCGCTGCTCTGGACCTCCTCGTCCTCACCGGCCGGGACCAGCTCGGGTGTGATCTCGGTATCCAGCACCGATTGCAGCACCTCGCCGACGGAGTCCTCGAACTCACCGGAGGAGATGACCCAGCGGATCAGATGCTGGATCAGCGTTTTCGGCACGCCGCCGTTGACGTTGTAATGCGACATCTGGTCCCCGACGCCGTAGGTCGACCACCCGAGAGCGAGCTCGGACAGGTCGCCGGTGCCCAGCACGATGCCGCCACGCTGGTTGGCGAGCCGGAAGAGATAGTCGGTACGCAGGCCGGCCTGCACGTTCTCGAAGGTGACGTCGTAAACCTTCTCGCCGCGACCGAACGGGTGGTCCATCTCGGTGAGCATCAGCTGGGCGGTATCGCGGATGTCGATCTCGGCGAAGGTGACCCCGAGCGCCTCGCTGAGCGCGATGGCGTTGCCCTTGGTGCGGTCGCCGGTGGCGAAGCCGGGCATGGTGAAGGCGAGGATATCGCTGCGCGGACGGCCTTCCCGGTCCATCGCACGGGCGGCGACGATGAGTGCGTGGGTGGAGTCCAGCCCGCCCGACACGCCGATGACGACCTTGGGGTAGTTCAACGCGCGCAGCCGCTGCTCCAACCCGGACACCTGGATGTTGTAGGCCTCGTAGCAATCCTGTTGCAGCCGTGCGGCATCGGAGGGAACGAACGGGAAGCGCTCCACCCGCCGCAGCAAGCCGATATCACCGGTCGGCGGGTCGAGGGTGAACTCGATGCGGCGGAAGTCCGCTCCGCCGCGCCGGGCTTCGTGTTGCGCGTTGTCGTCGAAGCTGCCCATCCGCAACCGTTCGGCACGCAACAGCGACACATCGACGTCGGCGGTGCTGCGCCGCTCCCCCTTGGGGAAGCGCTCCGACTCGGCGAGCAACACCCCGTTCTCGTAGATCATCGTCTGCCCGTCCCAGGCCAGATCGGTGGTGGACTCCCCCTCGCCCGCGGCGGCGTAGACATAGGCCGCCAGGCACCGCGAGGACGCCGATTTGGCGAGCAGTTTGCGGTCATCGGCGCGGCCGATGGTGATGGGGCTACCCGACAGGTTGGCCAGCACCGTCGCGCCGGCCAGCGCGGCCCGCGCGCTCGGCGGCACCGGCACCCACATGTCCTCGCAGATCTCGACGTGTAGGACGACATCGGGCAGATCCGCCGCGTGGAACAGCAGGTCGGGTCCGAACGGCGCGGTGGCGCCGTTCACCCGGATCAGACCGCCGAGCCCGTCACCGGGGGCCAGCTGACGTTTCTCGTAGAACTCGCGGTAGTTGGGTAGATAGGACTTCGGCACCACACCGAGCACGGCACCGCGGTGGATCACGACCGCGCAGTTGTACACCCGGTTGCGGTGGCGCAGCGGCGCACCGATCACCAGGACCGGCAGCAGATCCACGGACGCGGCGACGACCGTGGCCAGGGCCTCCTCGACGGCGTCGAGCAGGGTGTCCTGCAACAGGATGTCCTCGATCGAGTAGCCGCACAGCGTCAGCTCTGGGAAGACCGCCAACCCCACACCGTCGTCGTGACACTCACCGGCAAGCCGCAGGACCGATTCGGCGTTGGCGGCGGGATCGGCGAGCGTGGTGTGGTGCGTGCAGGCGGCCACCCGGACGAACCCGTGCCGGTAGGCGGAGTAGAAGTCCACCCTCCCATTCTGGCATTGCCGGCAAAACCGGAGCTCACATCGTGGGCTGCGTGCGCCAGTCGGCTATCACGGTGGCCAGGCCCTCGGCCAAAACCGGTAGTTGCGGCACCAGCACCACACAGCTGATGAACTGCAGTGTGCGCGCGGTGTCCATCAGGTGCTGCACCGCCGGGTCGGTCCTGCGCAGACCGAGCGCCTCGGCGGCCTCGTCGTATTCGGCGACGGCCTCGGGCCCGAGCATGGCCAGGTCCCACTCGACCGGGCCCACACAGACGTCCTCGAAGTCCGCGAACTTGACTCCGGTGGTGGTGCGGATGACGTTGTGCGACGGCGCATCTCCCTGAAGCGCCTGGACCCCGATATCGGGGTGCCGGGCGGCGAAGGCGGCGGCACTGCCCAACACCGCCGACACATCGGCGAACTGGCCACGGACCCGGTCGATGTCCTTGCTGCTCAGCAAGTCCGAGGGCGCCAGCCGGTCGAACATGCCGGGCGCGGCCTCGGTGAAGGGCGCCAGAAAGGGCAGCGGCGCAGGATAACCGGCTAGCCCGGCATGCAGTTCGGCGCTCCCGGCGATCGGTACGCCGGCATACGGCTGGTGATCGGGTGCGACATCGGCGAGCGCCCAGAAAGTCATGCCGAATCCGCCGCACCGGACCGGGGCGCGCGGCACCAACGGGCTGGGCGGCACGACCGGCACGCCGTGGGAATCCAGCCAGGCCACGACATCGAGTTCGCGTTGCTGGCGCGCGGTCTGCAGCGCCGGGGTGTAGCCGGGCGGCAGCACCACCGGGACACGGGCCACCACCGGGGCGGGCTCCAGATGCACCACGACCGAGAAGACGTCATGCAGGATGGTGGCCCGCTCGACCTCCAGCCCCGCCTCGCGGCCGGCCGCCAGGGCGGCGTCGGCCGCGCGTCGGGTGCGGTCGGCGAGTTGGTCGGCCGAAAGCCTGCGCCCTGATTGCGGGGCTGATCCTGCCGTCATGGGTCCACCCTGCCACGGCGGCCTATCCTCGAATCCATGGAAGCCCCGGAACTGGTCGCCGCGCTGGCAGGTCGTCGGATCGCGGTGCTCACCGGGGCAGGGATGTCGACCGACTCCGGCATACCCGACTACCGCGGGCCGGATTCACCGCCGAGCAACCCGATGACCATCGCCCAGTTCCGCTCGGACGCGGTCTTCCGGCAGCGCTACTGGGCACGCAACCACGTCGGGTGGCGACATATGGACCGGACGGCGCCCAATGCCGGCCACCGCGCGCTGGCCGCGCTGGAGGCGGCGGGGGTGGTGACCGGATTGATCACCCAGAATGTGGACCTGCTGCACACCAAGGCGGGCAGCCGCACCGTGGTCGACCTGCACGGCACCTATCGGCAGGTGATCTGCCTGCAGTGCGGGTTCACCATGAGCCGCGCGGCGTTGGCCGACGAGTTGGAGGCGCTGAATCCGGGTTTCGCCGACCGCGCCGAACAGGTCGGGGGCATCGCGGTGGCGCCCGATGCCGATGCCATCGTTGCCGACACATCGAGCTTCCGATACCTGGACTGTCCGCGCTGCGGCGGCATGCTCAAGCCGGATATCGTCTACTTCGGCGAGAGTGTGCCCAAAGAACGCGTGGCACAAGCGTTCTCGATGGTCGATGCGGCGGACGCGTTACTGGTGGCCGGTTCCTCGCTGACAGTGTTCTCCGGTTACCGCTTCGTGCGACACGCGTCGGCCGCCCAGATGCCGATCGCGATCATCAACCGGGGACCCACCCGCGGTGACGCTCTTGCCACCGTGAAGATCGACGGCGGGTGCTCCGAACTGCTGACGCTGCTGGCCGGAGAGCTCCCGCTGACGATGACGGCGCGCTGACGATCGCTCACCCAGCGCGCCGCCGGCGGCTAGAAGCTGCAGGGCAGCGAGCGGACCGCGTGGACGAAGTTGCCCGCGACATAAGACGGTTCACCGACCTCGAGACCAGGAATCTGGCGTAGCAGCTCGCCGAAGATGGCCCGCAGCTGCGCCCTGGCGACATGGGCGCCGAGGCAGAAGTGTCGACCCCCGCCGCCGAACCCGACGTGCGGGTTGGGGTGACGACCCAGGTCGAGCCGGTGCGGATCGGCGAACACGTCGCTGTCCCAGTTCGCCGAGGAGTAGAACATGACGACCTTGTCTCCGGCGGAGATGGTGCGCCCACCGAGTTCGTAATCGCTGGCGGCGGTGCGGCGGAAGGTCATCACCGGGCTCGCCCAGCGCACGAACTCCTCGACCGCGGTGCCGATGCGGTCGTCGAAATCATCCATCAGCCAGGCGCGTTGATCCGGGTTGTCGGTCAGCGCCTTCATCGCATGACTGGTGGTCTGGCGGGTCGTGTCGTTACCGGCGACCGCCAGCAGCACGAAGAACGCGGCGACCTCCTGATCGGTCAGGCGCGACCCCTCCACCTCGGCCGAGACCAAGGCGCTGAGCAGGTCATCACCCGGGTTCTCCCGCCGCTCGGCGGCGAGCGCGAGCGCCACCTGGTGTAGGTACATCTGGTTGGCCACCAGGACCTCCAGCGGGTGACGGCCGGCCAGATACTCCGGATCGGCCCACGAGACCAATGCGTCGGCGGCCTCGGCGACCTGATGGCGTTCGGACTCGGGGATGCCGACCATGTCCGACAGGGTCCGGATCGGCAATTCCTTGGCGCACAGGTCCACGAAATCCGCGCCGCTGCCCGCAGCCCGCAACTCCGAGACGATATCGGCGGCATTGGCCTTGATGGAGTCCTCGATGCGGCGCACCTGACGCGGCGTGAACGCCGAATGCACCACCTTGCGGATCTGGGTGTGTCGCGGCGGATCCATCGCCAGGAAGGACTGCGAGGCCTCCAACAGCTCCTGGGGCACGTTCTCGAACAGCACGCCCTGCCCGGACAAGAACACCTCGCTGTTGCGGCTGACCTCGACCACGTCGGCGTGACGGGTCACCGCCCAGTACCCACGGTCGGCCGGATCGGGCATAAGCGAGTCCTCGACCGGTGGGTGCCAGCTCACCGGACGCTGGGCCCGCAACTCGGCGAACTTGATCTCGCGATCGGACGCCGTGGTGGCCCAGAACGCGCGAGAGGACAGGTCAATGGGGTCGAAAGCACGCTCGGTCGTTGTGATCGGTGACACAGTCATGTCCGCGACAATAAGTCTAGACGGTGTGCCTAGTCAACAAGGCGACACAGCCGATACCCTGGACCCATGGCATCGGTGACGCGGGCGGGTCGCAAACCCCAGGTCAAACGCCAGGAACGCCGCGAACAGATCGAGCGCCAGCTCTTGGAGGCGACGGACCGGCTGATGGCCGATGGCGCGAGCTTCACCGAGCTCAGCGTGGACAAGCTGGCCACCGAGGCCGGTATCTCGCGCGCCAGCTTCTACATCTACTTCGAGGACAAGGGCGACCTGCTGCGCCGGTTGGCCACCCAGGTGTTCGGAGATCTGACCGCCGATGCGGCGCAGTGGTGGGTGGTGGCCAGCCGCCGCGACCCGGCCGATATCCACGCATCGATTACCCGCCTGATCGGCAGCTATCGCACCCACCAACCGGTCCTGGTGGCGCTCAGCGAGATGGCCGCCTACGACGCCCAGGTCGGCGACACCTACCGTGAACTGTTGACCGGCATCGCCGCGCAGTTCACCGCTGTCATCGAAGAAGGCCAGGCCGACGGTGCCATCCGCGCCAACCTGCTCCCCGGCCCGACCGCGAGCAGCCTGGTGTGGATGGTCGAGCGAGCGTGCCAGCAGAACCTGCCGAACCAACCGCTGGAATACGACCCCCAGCTGGCCACCGCACTGACCGAAATCATCAGGGGCGCCTTGTATTTGGAGGGCTGAGCATCAGAAGCGCTCGGGGTGCCAGTAGACATCCTCTGCGGTGCCGGACACGGCGTGGTCGACAGCCTGGCGGCCCTGCACATAGGCGTAGTCCTGGTTCGACGACTCGTAACGCCAACCGCCGAAGCGCCCGCGGCTGTAGATGCCATGTGCAAGAAGCTGCCCGTCCGCCGCACGCAGCAGATCATCGCGCCCCAGCGTCGGCACCGGATAGCCGAAATCCAGTGTTCTGACGAATCGTCCGGCGATCAGTGCAGGATCCGCGCCCAGGTTGCGCAGGGATGCCACCACACCGTCGACCGCGGCCTCTGCCGAGATCGGCGAGTGCCCGAAAATCGGTACCTCACACAGGATGTTCCACCGCCCCGGACCGGCATTGGAGCGGTCGTAATTACTCAGCATCGTGGCGCGGTACCACGGCACCGTCTCGTCGGGGCAATACAGCCACGTCTTGTCGGCAAGTGCCGCAGGCGGCTCACCGGTGAAGCCGATCCCGACCGCATGCAACCGGCTGGCCCGCAGCGATTTCCCGCGATCGGTCGCACCGATCCACCCGAGCGCGCTGGTGATCGGCGCGGTGCTGATGCAGTACCGGAAATCGACGGTGCTCCCGTCGTCCAGCCGGGCGCTGCGCGCCGCCGGGTTCACGTCGAGCACTCTCGTATTGAGCCGCACGGAATTCGGTGTCATCATGCGGTCGTGGACGGCCTGCCATAACGCGCCCGTTCCGCCGACGGGATACGGGAACGTCGACGCGGCCGCCGGGGTCGTGGCGCCGGCCAGCGCCAGCGCGGGCACATTGCGGGCGGTGCTACCGCTGCGCAACGAGGTCCATTGGTCGTCGATCTGATCCAACGGCAGCGTCCACATCTTGCGGTTGTACGGCTCGAAGAACTCGTCGTACAGCCGTCGACCGAAGTTGTTGCGGTAGTAGTCGGCCAGATTCTCGACCGGTCCATCGGGGTCCAGATCCGTTGGCAGCGCGGTGAGTTGCTGCTGGATGGGAGTCGGGACCAGACTTTGCGGGTTGTCTCCGCGCACCCACACCCAGCCGTTGCGTGTCACATGGTTCAGCGCGATCCCGCTGGCCTGCACCGCCCGGTCGAAATCGGGAAAATGACTGTGCAGCACATGTCCGCCGAGATCCCAGGTGAATCCGGCATCATCGGTGATAGACGCCGACATCCCGCCGACCTGAGGTCCGGCATCGACGACGAGGTGGTCGATCCCGAGTTCGGTCAACCTGACCGCGGCGCCGATACCGGTGCTCCCGGCACCGATGATGAGAAATGTTGGCACAGACTAGAAATCGACGACCTGGCGGATCGGCTCGAATCCCTCCGCGAAGGGGCGCCTGCACAGGAATCCATAGTGCTCGGCCGCGCTGCGCACCCACGAGGCGCTGACCTTCTCACTTGCCTCCGCTTGCGACACATGGCACATCAACGCCTCGATCTTCTTGTCGAGGCAATCGGAGATGTCGATGAACGCGGTCGGGTTGAACCCCACCGCCGACGGGCCGCCGTAGGCCATGATCGTCGACACCCAGCGCGCGGCACCCATGGTGCAGCGTGATACGACGCGATGGTCCTGGTGGCTGTCATTGGCCATGTGGGTGTAGACCACCGTGGCCGAAACCTTGTCGATGGCGTCCTCGATCAGGTGCACCAACTCGAATTCCTGCAGCGAAACCCGGCAGTCCAGGAAACCCTCGCCCCAGATCAGCCTGTCGATGCCGAGCGCGTCGGCGGCTGCCTGCTGTTCGGCCACCCGCTGCGTCGATCTACCAGGGCCCTCTTCGCCACGGGTGACGACCAGCATGGTCACCTGATCCCCCGCAGCAACATGTTTGGCCAGCGCGCCCCCGCAGCCCAGCTCGATATCGTCGGGATGCGCCCCGACCGCGAGAACCGAACGACGCGCCATGCCCCCAGCTTCCCCTTTGCTGACACCGAATTTGTGCGAGCATACCCCGGCGCGGATCGGGATGTCCGACTTAGCTCGAAGGAAAGCATTTGCGGCGTCTGATGGCTCGATTTCACCAAACGACAATTTTGACCAAAAGTGCCAGCAAATGAAGTAATTGACGTGTGAACTATTTGCTGGACGAAATTAGCTGCTGGGCGCGAACCCGAATCCGGGACCGGTGCGTCGGCGACCGGTCACACCGCGACCAGGTCATCGGCATGCACCGCCGGCCTGCGCAGCTCAGGAGGGAGGTCGGGGGTTGACCGTCCGATCATCGCGGCCAGCTCGGCCGCGTCGTAGGCCACCACCCCGCGCGCCGCGACGGCGCCATCGGGTCCGCGAAGTTCCACCACGTCACCACCGTGGAATCGACCGGACACCGCGGTGATTCCGGCAGGCAACAGGGAACGCCGTCGGGTGATGACCGCGCGCACCGCACCCTCGTCGAGGGTCAGGACTCCGGTCGCCTCGGCCGCATACCGCACCCAGAACCGACGCGCCGACATCCGTTCCGGACGGGGCGCGAACACCGTACCCACCGATGCATCGGACAGTGCCGCCGCGGCATCGGCGGCCGCCGCCAACAGCACCGGAACACCGGCGTCGGCCGCCAGCAGCGCCGAGGACAGTTTCGAGGCCATCCCACCGGTACCGAGGCTGCTGCCGCGACCCGCGACGACACCATCGAGATCACCGTCGGCGGCTACCTCGGGGATGAACCGCGCCGGATTGTCGGCGGGCGCTTTTCGCGGGTCCCCGTCGTACAGCCCGTCGATATCGGAGAGCAACACCAGGGCGTCGGCGCCGACCAGTTGGGCCACCAACGCCGAGAGCCGGTCGTTGTCGCCGAAGCGGATCTCGTTGGTGGCAACGGTGTCGTTCTCGTTGACGATCGCCACCGCGTGCAGGGCGCGCAACCGGTCCAGGGTGCGCTGGGCGTTGTTGTGCTGCACCCGCATGGCGATATCGTGCGCGGTCAGCAGCACCTGACCGACCGTGCGATCGAACCGCGCAAAGGCCGTGCTCCAGGCATTCACCAGCGCCACCTGACCGACGCTGGCGGCAGCCTGCTTGGTCGCCAAATCGGTGGGCCGCCGGGACAATCCCAGCGGCTCGATTCCGGCGGCGATCGCACCGGAAGAGACGATCACGACATCCGAGCCGGCCCGCATCCGGCCTTCGATCGCCTCCACGAGGGCGGCCAGCCTGCCTGCGTCGAACACGCCGGTGGGCGTGGTCAGCGCGGTGGTGCCGATCTTGACGACGACGCTGCGCGCGGTCCGGATGGCTTCCCGATGCACCGAGGACACGCTCATTCCCGGTGCTCCCGACGCGCCTTCCGTGCCGCCTTGCGCTCGTCGGCCGATACCCGCTCGGTCTGCTCGAGGCGCACATCGGTGCCGCGGCCGGACATCATGGTGTCGATACCGGCCGGGGTCTGCGGCTCCCAGTCGAAGGTGACATCCCCGATGGTGACCGCGCAGCCGGGAGTGGCCCCCTGTTTGACCAGTTCATCTTCGACACCCAAGCGGGCGAGCCGATCGCCGAGGTAACCGACGGCCTCGTCGTTGTCGAAAGCGGTTTGCGCGATCCAGCGTTCGGGGCGGGTGCCGCGCACCACGAAACCGCCCTGACCGTCCGGGGTGACGGTGAAGCCCGTCTCGTCGACCGCGACCGGGCGGATCACCGGTCGGCGCGGCGCCACCTCGGGCTGCGCGGCGCGATAGGCGGCCACCATTTCCCACAGCCCGAAGATGAGGGGGCGCAGGCCATCTCGGCTGACCGTCGAGATCTCGAACACCGGCCAGCCGTATTTCTCGACGACGTCGTCGCGGACGAACTCGGCGAGCTCTCGCGCATCCGGCACGTCGATCTTGTTCAGCACCACCGCCCGCGGACGGTCAGCGAGGTCACCGAGCGTCGTATCCCCTTGCAGAGTCGGCTGATACGCGGCCAACTCGGCCTCGAGCGCGTCGATATCGGAGATCGGGTCCCGGCCGGGTTCCAGGGTGGCGCAGTCCACGACGTGCACGAGCACGGCGCAGCGCTCGATATGACGCAGGAAATCCAGGCCGAGGCCACGACCGTCCGAGGCACCGGGGATGAGCCCGGGCACGTCGGCGACGGTGAAGGTGTGCTCCCCCGCGGACACCACCCCGAGGTTGGGGACGAGAGTGGTGAAGGGATAGTCGGCGATCTTCGGTTTGGCCGCCGAGATCGTGGACACCAGTGATGATTTCCCGGCCGAGGGGAACCCGACGAGGCCGACATCGGCGACGGTCTTGAGTTCCAGGGTCAGATCGCGGATCTGACCCTTCTCCCCGAGCAGCGCGAAACCGGGGGCCTTGCGCGCACGGGAGGCCAAGGCTGCGTTACCGAGCCCGCCGCGGCCGCCCATCGCGGCCTCGAACCGGGTGCCCGCCCCGACGAGATCGGCGATCAACTTGCCGTCGGCGTCGAGGACGACCGTGCCATCGGGCACGTGCACTTCGAGATCGGCGCCCGCGGCCCCATCGCGGTTACTGCCCGCGCCGGGCTTACCGGACGGAGCCACGACATGCGGATGGAAGTGGAAATCGAGCAGCGTGTGCACCTGGGGATCGACGACCAACACGACGCTGCCGCCGCGACCACCGTTACCACCGTCGGGACCGCCGAGCGGTTTGAATTTCTCGCGATGTACCGAGGCGCAGCCGTTACCGCCGTTACCGGCCTGGGCGTGGATGACCACACGGTCCACAAACCGGGGCATGGGAAAATCCTTCCGGGAAAACAGTGAAGCTGCTGCGAGTGTTCTCTAGAGAACTCGCAGCAGCTTCACTGTTCGCAGTACGGTCCTTGGAGGCCGTTCTTGATAACTCAGGCCTCCGAGCGCACGAGGCGGACGATGTTGACCGTCCGACGACCGCGCTTGGCGCCGAATTCGACCACACCGGGGGCGGTGGCGAACAGGGTGTCGTCGCCACCACGACCGACGTTGACGCCGGGATGGAAGTGGGTGCCGCGCTGACGGACGAGGATCTCGCCGGCCTTGACGACCTGGCCGCCGAAGCGCTTGACGCCGAGCCGCTGGGCGGCTGAGTCGCGACCGTTGCGTGAGCTGGATGCGCCCTTCTTATGTGCCATGTCTGACGACCCCTTACTTGATTCCGGTGACCTTGAGCACGGTCAGCTGCTGACGATGCCCCTGGCGCTTGTGGTAGCCGGTCTTGTTCTTGAACTTGTGGATGCGGATCTTCGGGCCCTTGGTGTGCTCGAGGACCTCGGCGGCGACAGCGACCTTGGCCAGGTCGTCGGCCGAGGTGGTCACCTTGGAGCCGGCGACCACCAGGGCGACCGGCAGCGAGACAGAGGCGCCGGGCTCGGACTCCAGCTTCTCGACCTTGACAATGTCACCGACGGCGACCTTGTACTGCTTGCCGCCAGTCTTGACGATTGCGTACGTGGCGTTCTCGGCTGCCATCGTGGATCTACCTCTGCTTCGTTCATCTGGGCGCGCGCATTATGGAAGATGCACGTGCGGGTCTTGGGTGCGGGCCGAGCCAGCAGTTGCGGCTGCAAGCCCCGCGACAACTGGTCAAGGGTACGTGACCAGCGTGGAGAGGGTCAAACCGGCTGCTCGCTGTCAGTCCTCCCCTACCGGCGGGCCCGCCGGACGTGCCGCGGCGCGGCGGCGTGGCCTGCGTACAGCGGCCACGACGACGGGCTGATCATCGGCGTCGTCGTCATCGGAGTCGTCCTCGTCGTCCGAATCCTCGTCGTCGTCGGAGTCGGAGTCGTCGGAGTCGTCGTCCTCGTCCGAATCGTCATCGTCCGAGTCGTCGAACTCGTCGTCGTCATCGTCGAGAACCTCGATATCGTCGTCGATTCCCACCACGGCGTCGTCTTCGTCGTCGGCGTCGGCGTCGTCATCATCATCATCATCATCATCAACGTCATCGTCGTCCGACTCATCGTCGTCGGAATCGTCGGCGTCCGAATCAGCCGAGTCCAGATCGTCGTCGACGGGTCCGCTCTCCAACACCTCATCGGACCGGTCCTGCTCGTCACCCTGTTCGGTGCCGTCGATCTCGACCGACTCGTCGGTCTGGTCTTCGTCACCCTCTTCGCGACCGGCCGCGGCCATCGCCTTGAACATCGGATGCTCGCCGGAGGCGTGCGATGGCACCTTTGCCATCTGGATGGATTCCTGCGGCTCTTCGGGCTTGCCGGTCTTCTTACCGCGTTTACCGCGGCGGCCACCACCGCCACCGTTGCCACCGTTGCCGCCATTGCCGCCGCCGGAGTCGGACTTGCGCCCGTTACCGCTCGGCGCGCCCGAATCGACCGGATCGGCATGCAGCACGATCCCACGACCGGCGCAGTGACTACAGGTGGTCGAGAACGCCTCGATCAGCCCGGTGCCCAGCTTCTTGCGGGTCAGCTGAACCAGCCCCAGCGAGGTCACCTCGGACACCTGGTGACGGGTACGGTCCCGGGCCAGGGCCTCGGTGAGCCGACGCAGCACCAAGTCTCGGTTGGACTCCAACACCATGTCGATGAAGTCGATGACGATGATCCCGCCGATATCGCGCAATCGCAGCTGGCGGACGACCTCCTCGGCCGCCTCCAGGTTGTTGCGGGTCACGGTCTGCTCCAGGTTGCCCCCGGAACCGGTGAACTTGCCGGTGTTGACGTCGACGACGGTCATCGCCTCGGTGCGATCGATCACCAGCGTGCCGCCCGAGGGCAGCCAGACCTTGCGGTCCATGGCCTTGGCCAGCTGCTCGTCGATGCGGTGCACCGCGAACACGTCCGGCCCGTCCGGCGAGCTCGGCTCGTACTTGGTCATGCGCGGAACAAGTTCCGGCGCCACCGAATTCACGTAGTCGTTGATGGTGTTCCAGGCCTCGTCGCCCGAGACGATCAACCCGGAAAAATCCTCGTTGAAAAGGTCCCGGATGACCTTGACCAGCACATCGGGCTCCTCGTAGAGGGCCACGGCGGCGCCGGCCTTCTTCGCGGTCACCTCCGCGGCGCTCGCCTCGATCTGCGCCCACCGCTCCTGCAACCGGTTCACGTCGGTGCGGATGTCGGATTCCTTCACGCCCTCGGAAGCGGTACGGATGATGACCCCCGCTCCGGCCGGGACCACCTCCTTGAGGATCTCCTTGAGGCGCTGTCGCTCGGTGTCGGGCAGCTTGCGGCTGATGCCGGTCGAGGATGCCCCCGGCACGTAGACCAGATAGCGGCCGGCCAGTGAGACCTGCGTCGTCAACCGAGCGCCCTTGTGCCCGACGGGGTCCTTGCTCACCTGGACCACAACGTAATCGCCCGGCTTGAGGGCCTGCTCGATCTTGCGCTGGGCGCCGCCGAGCCCGGCGGCCTCCCAGTTGACCTCGCCGGCGTAGAGCACGCCGTTACGGCCGCGGCCAATGTCGACGAAAGCCGCCTCCATCGAGGGCAGCACGTTCTGGACGATGCCCAGGTAGATGTTGCCGACCAGGGAAGCCGAAGCGGCTGATGTCACGAAGTGCTCGACGACGACACCGTCCTCCAGCACCGCGATCTGGGTGTACCGCGCGCCCTCGTGCGGCGGTTCGGTGCGGACCTTGTCGCGCACGATCATGGTGCGCTCGACGGCCTCGCGGCGGGCCAGGAACTCGGCCTCGCTCAGGATCGGGGGGCGGCGCCGGCCGGCATCGCGCCCGTCGCGGCGGCGCTGCCGTTTGGCCTCCAGTCGGGTCGAGCCCGAGATGCCCTGGATCTCGTCGGGGTCTTTTCCGTCGCGCGACGATGCCGCCTTGGACCGCGGCGCACGCTCGTGCACGACGGTGTTGGGCGGATCATCCGGAGCGCCGTTGTCATCGGAATCCCCCGAGCCGGACTTGCGGCGGCGGCGACGCCGCCGGCGACGGCTACCCGCTTCGCCGGTCCCGTCCTCACCGTTGTCCTCGTCGGAATCTTCGCCGTCTCCGGAGTCACCGGCATCGTCGGAGTCGTCGGAGGACGAATCGGCGGACTCGCCTTCTGCGTCGGTCTCGGCCTCGGTATCGCCGTCCTCGCCGTCCTCGGCGTTCTGCTCACCGCGGCCGCGGCCACGGCCGCGGCGACCACGGCGCCGCCGCCGCGCGGCGGGACGTTCGGAATCGTCACCGTCGGCATCATCGGCGTCGTTGTCGGTATCGCTGTCGTCGGTGTCGGCGGTGTCGGCGTTCTCGGCGGCCGGTTCGGCTGTCGCCGGACGCGGCGCAAACTCGACGGGCTGCGGAGCCACGAATAACGGCATGTACGCGGCGGGCTCTTCGGCCGGCGGCGAGCTGGGCGGCGCTTCGAGGAGCAGCCGGGACTCCGGTTCCTCGACCACCGGTGCGGCGAACACGGTGTCGGTTGCCGGCACCTCGGTGATGGTCGACTCGGTGATGGTCTCCTCGGCGATGACCACCTCGGTCGGGGTCTCGACCACGACGACGGTGTCGACGACCGTGGTGTCGGCGACGGCGTCCGTGCTCACCCCGGCGGGCTCCGTCACCTCGACGGCGGGGGCCTCGACTGCGGGACTTTCCGCAGCGACGGCGGCGGCCTCGGCGTTGAGCACATCGCGCACACGCTCGGCCTCGTCACGGGCAACGGTCGAGTGGGGGCTGCGCGCGCGGCCGTCGAGTTGGGCCAGTGCGTCCACGATCCGCTTGCTGGTGGTGCCGAGCACCCTGGCCAACGAGTGGACTCTCAGCTTCGCCGGCAGTTCCTCGCTGTGTGCGGTGTTTTCAGATAGGTCTTTGTTAGGGGCATCTTCGGCCACGAATTCTCCTCAAGCCCCCGGGCGCGTCCGATGACGCGGCCACGCGAGGGCTTCCGCTATTGGTCCGGGGAACTTCTCCCGAACTTGTTATGGTCTCGCCCCGAGGGATCCATGACGAACCCGTTCGGCGCCTGGCTGAATGATGGCTGGACGCTCTGGCGCCGCACCGCTTGCGCGATGGTCGCACTCGTCGAAGTCTTCATCCGGGATCCCGGCCCCAGTGTGGCGCCGGTCTCCCGAGGTCAGTATCCCATATCGCGCGCCCGAATCTGACCAAGGCGGCGAAAGCGGGCGTTAAGCGCCGGTCAGACCGGGGAACCAGAGCGCGATTTCGCGCTCGGCCGACTCGGGCGAATCCGAGCCGTGCACCAGGTTCTCCTGGGTCACCGTGGCGAAGTCGCCGCGGATGGTGCCCGGGGTGGCCTTCTCGACCGGATCGGTGCCGCCGGCGATCTGACGGAACGCGGCGATGGCCCGCGGACCCTCGACGACCGCGGCCACCACCGGCCCGGAAGTGATGAATTCCAGCAGCGATCCGAAGAACGGCTTGCCGTCGTGCTCGGCGTAATGCTGCCGGGCCAGATCATCGCTGACCGTTTTGAGTTCCAGCGCCGCAAAGGTCAGGCCCTTGCGCTCGATCCGGCCGAGGACCTCACCGATCAGGTTCCGCTGTACGCCGTCGGGCTTGATCAACACGAGAGTCCGCTCAGTCACGGCGCACAGCCTACCGGGCAGTAACGACTACTCGGCATCGGGTCGGCGGACGGCCTGCTGCGACGGCAGCTGACCGCGATCCTGGCGCCGTTTCACCTCGGCGCGCAGATAGATGATCAGCGCCCACACCGCGGCGAACACCACCCCGATGAAGCCGATGGCGGCGTGTATCAACGCACCGGCGATCAGCACGAACTGCACCCCGAGGTTGACCCAGATGATGCCGGGTCTGCCCTGCACGCCCGACATGAGCACCAGCACCACGGCGGTGCCGATCAGAAACCCGCCACTGGCCGCCGTCAACCCGGCCGCGCCGTTGGCCACCACCGGCAGCGCCAGCAGCGCCACGATGGCCTCCAGGATCAAGGTGCCTGCCATGATGCCCCGGAAGCTCTTCCATGGATCCGGAGGCGTACCGGGTGGGACGGGGCGGTCGCCGGCGTCGCTCATGTGACTGCCTCGCAGGCTCGGCTGTCATATGTTCGACTGTCGATTCGCTCGCAAGCGTCGCTCATGTCAGGCGGGATCCTTCCCGAACAGGGTGCGGGCCGCACCGGCGGTGACGACGGAGCCGGTGATGACCATGCCGCTACCGGAGAAACCCTCACCATCGTTACCGGACTCCTCGACCAGCGCGGTGGCTGCCTCGATCGCGTCGGGCAGCGTCGCGGCGGTGATCACCCGGTCCGGCCCGAAACGTTCTTCGGCCCGCGCTGCCAGCATCTCGACGTCCAACGCCCGCGGCGATCCGTTGTGGGTGACCACGAGCATGTCGAAGGCAGGCTCGAGAGCGGCCAGGATGCCGTCGACATCCTTGTCGGCCATCACCGAGATCACGCCGACCAGATAACGGAAGTCGAACTCCGCGGCCAGCGCCTCGGTCAGGGCGGTGGCACCGGCCGGATTGTGCGCGGCATCGACGAACACCGTCGGCGCACTGCGGACACGTTCGAGCCGGCCGGGACTGGCCACCGACGCGAATCCGGCGCGCACGGCGTCGATGTCGAGCTGACGCTGCGACCCGGCGCCGAAGAACGCCTCCACCGCGGCCAGCGCGAGGACCGCGTTGTGGGCCTGATGCTCACCGTGCAATGGCAGGAAGATCTCGTCGTATACGCCGCCGAGACCCTGCAGGGTGAGCAGCTGACCACCGATCGCGATCTGGCGATCCAGCACCGCGAACTCCGAATCTTCGCGTGCCACAGCCGCATCGGCGCGCACGGTCTCGGCGAGCAACACCTCCATGGCCTCGGGGGACTGACGGGCGATCAGGGCGACCGTATCGGTGGGGATCAGCGCGTCCTGTTGCTTGTGGATGATTCCGGCCTTCTCCCCCGCGATCTCGGCGATGGTCTCACCCAGATAGTCGGTGTGGTCCAGCCCGATCGGGGTGATCACCGCGACGGGAGCCTCGACGACATTGGTCGCGTCCCACCGCCCGCCCAGTCCGGTTTCGATGACGGCGACGTCGACCGGGGCGTCGGCGAAGGCCGCGAACGCCATCGCGGTCAGCACCTCGAACTTGCTCATCTTCGGGCCACCGGCCGCTTCGGACTGCTGATCGACCAGTTCGACGAACGGTTCGATCTCGGAAAAGGTCGCCACGTATTGGGCTGGGCTGATGGGCTTTCCGTCGATGGAGATGCGTTCGACCGCGGACTGCAGGTGCGGGCTCGTGGTACGACCGGTGCGCCGGTGCAGCGCGATCAACAGCGCGTCGATGATGCGGGCCACCGAGGTCTTGCCGTTGGTCCCGGCGATATGGATCGAGGGATAGGCGCGCTGGGGCGCGCCCAGTAATTCCAACAGCGCGACGATCCGCGTGGTACTCGGCTCGATCTTGGTTTCCGGCCAGCGCTGGTCGAGGAGGTGCTCGACTTGCAGCAGAGCCGCGACCTCATCGGGGGTGGGTTGGCTCATACGTGATCCGCTCCGCGACTCGCTGGTCTCATTTCAGGTCGGCGAGTCGCGCGGTGATCCGCTCGACCTCCTCGGCCGCCAACTGTTGCCGACCCTTGATCTTCTCGACGACGGCCTCGGGTGCCTTGGCCAGGAATTCGGCGTTGCCGAGCTTGCCGGTGGTCTGCGCGAGTTCCTTCTGTGCCGCGGCCAGATCCTTGTCCAGACGGCGCTTCTCGGCGGCCACGTCCACGGTCCCCGAGGTGTCCACCTCGACGGTCACCGTGCCATTGGTCAACCGCACCTCGACCGCCGCCGAGGCGGCGAAATCCTCGGCGGGGTCGGTGAGCCACGCCAGCGCGGTGACCGCGGGCAGCTGCGACGCCATATCGCCGGCATCCAGACCGGTCAACCGGGCGGGCACCTTCTGCCGATCGGCCAGGCCCTGATCGCTGCGGAACCGGCGCACCTCGGTGACCAGCTTCTGCATATCGGTGATGCGTCGGGTCGCGGTGGCGTCCACGCCGTGCGCCGTCGCGGTCGGCCAGTCGGCGATGACCACCGACTCCCCTCCGGTGAGGGTCTTCCACAGCGTCTCGGTGACGAACGGCATGACCGGGTGCAACAACTTCAACAGGGTGTCGAGCACCGTGGCCAGAACCGCGCCGGTGTGCGAATGGCCCTGTGACACCTGCACCTTGGCCAATTCCAGATACCAGTCGCAGAACTCGTCCCAGGCGAAGTGATACAGCGCCTCGCAGGCCCGGCTGAACTCATAGGCCTCCAGCGCGGCATCGGCCTCGGCACGCACCTCCTCGAGGCGCCCGAGGATCCAGCGATCGGCATCGGTGAGCTGATCGGCGCCGGGCAGATCGGTCAGTTCGGCGCCGTTCATCAACGCGAACTTGGTGGCGTTGAACAGTTTGGTGGCGAAATTACGCGAGGCGCGGGCGTGGTCCTCACCGATCGACAGGTCGCCACCGGGGCTCGCGCCGCGGGCCAGGGTGAACCGCAGCGCGTCGGCGCCGAACTTCTCCACCCAGTCCAGCGGGTCGATGCCGTTGCCCTTGGACTTGCTCATCTTGCGGCCGAACTCGTCGCGGATCAGGCCATGCAGGAACACATTCTCGAACGGGACCTGCGGCCGGCCGGTCGACGGCGCCGGCACGGCATCGTCTCCGGAGACGAAGGTGCCGAACATCATCATCCGCGCCACCCAGAAGAACAGGATGTCGTAACCGGTCACCAGAACCGTTGTCGGATAAAACTTCTGCAGCTCGGGGGTGACGTCGGGCCAGCCCATCGTGGAAAACGGCCACAGCGCCGAGGAGAACCAGGTGTCCAGGACATCGGGATCTTGTTCCCACCCGGGCGGCGGGGTCTCGTCCGGGCCGAGGCAGACCTGCTGGCCGTCGGGCCCGTGCCAGATCGGGATGCGGTGGCCCCACCACAACTGACGCGAGATGCACCAGTCGTGCATGTTGTCGACCCAGGCAAACCAGCGCGGCTCCAGGCTGGCGGGATGGATCACGGTGTCGCCCTTGCGGACCGCGTCACCGGCCGCCTTCGCAAGGGCCTCGACCTTGACCCACCACTGCAGGCTCAACCGCGGTTCGATGGGTTCGCCGCTGCGCTCGGAGTGGCCGACGCTGTGCAGGTACGGCCGCTTCTCGGCGACGATGCGCCCCTCGGCGGCCAACGCCTCGCGCACCGCCACGCGCGCGGCGAAGCGGTCCATACCGTCAAAGCGCGTCCCGGTGCCGGTGATGGCGCCGGTGGTGTCCAGGATCGACGGCATCGGCAGGTTGTGCCGCAACCCGATCTCGAAGTCGTTAGGGTCGTGGGCGGGGGTGACTTTGACTGCGCCGGTGCCGAACTCGGGGTCGACGTGGGCGTCGGCCACGATGACTATCTCGCGGTCCAGGTACGGGTGCGGCAGCGTGGTGCCCACCAACGCGCGATAGCGCTCGTCGTCGGGATGCACCGCCACCGCGGTATCACCCAGCATGGTCTCCAACCGGGTGGTGGCGACGACGATGTGCGGTTCGTCATCGTTCATCGATCCGTACCGGAACGAGACCAACTCACCCTCGACGTCCTCGTACTTGACCTCGAGATCGGAGATGGCGGTCTGCAGCACCGGCGACCAGTTGACCAGGCGCTCGGCCTGATAGATCAGCCCCGCGTCGTAGAGCCGTTTGAAGATGGTGCGCACGGCCCGGGAGAGGCCCTCATCCATGGTGAACCGGTCGCGGCTCCAGTCGACACCATCGCCGAGGCGGCGCATCTGGCCGCCGATGGTGCCGCCGGACTCGCGCTTCCATTCCCAGACCTTGTCGATGAATAGCTCGCGCCCGAGGTCCTCCTTGGTCTTGCCGTCGGCCGCGAGCTGCTTCTCGACCACCGACTGGGTGGCGATACCGGCGTGGTCCATACCCGGCAGCCACAGCACCTCGTAGCCCTGCATCCGACGCCGGCGGGTCAGCGCATCCATCAGGGTGTGGTCCAGGGCGTGCCCCATGTGCAGGCTGCCGGTCACATTCGGCGGCGGCAACACGATCGAATACGGCGGTTTGTCGCTGCTGGGATCGGCGGTGAAATACCCGGCGTCGACCCAACCCTGGTACAGGTCGCTTTCTACCGCACCCGGCTCCCAGGATTTGGGCAGGGCATCGGCGCGCGAAGAGGGGCTGGCAGTCACCTGGCCATTCTAGGAAGGCCGGTCGGGCAGATGCCGACGGCCCACCCTTGGCCCGGCCGGGCAGGCGGACGTGCCGACCGGGCCGGGCGCGGCGCGGCTCAGTCGAGCCGCGCCGTCTCCAGGGTGACCCCGGCCGCCGGTAGCCGGGTCAACAGCGCCGAACCGGCCGCTGCCGCCGGTGTCAGCACACCGCGCAGATCCGAGAGCTTGTCGCGGTCCAGCGCCAAGGCCAGCCCGCATTCGGCGAGGAGCACGGCGGTGGCCTTGTACCCGGGATCGCCCTGCTGGGCGATGGTCGCGCGGTACCGGGCACCGGTGCTGGTCGTGGTGTAGGTCTCGATGCGGTAGTGCCCGTTGTCGCGGGTGCGCTCGCTGGGCCCGCTGCCCGGCTTCGGCAGGATCCGCTCCAGCAATCCCGCGGGCACCTTGTTGATATACCGGCTGCCGAGGCTGAAGGTCGCCACGCTGGCGGCGGTCTCCAACGCCGCCGCCGCCGGCGCGAGGACCGAGGAGCCCAGGCTCATCTGCTCGGCGTAGCGGAAGTTGCGACCATAAGCCCAATCGAGCAGAGCATTGCTGCGCCGCACGATGCGCGAGTTGGGCGCGGCCATCGCGAAGGCGCCGGTCCAGATGCCATCGAGTTCGGGCGCGATATCGCGGCCGCGGCGCCACGGGTTGTCGGACTGATGGCCCAGTTCCGGTTCCGCGCCGCGATCGGTGGTCAGCGTGTACGGATCTTCCAGGTCGCGTCGGGCCTGCGGGTCCTCGGCCGCGGTCCGCATGAACTCGATCATCGAGGCCGCGGTCCCGCCGGAGACGCCGCCCGCGAAGGTGCGCAACACCAGGTTGGTCTCGGTGAGCTCACCGGCACCGTCGGCGGTCACCCGGTCGTGCAACGCGTACACGCTGATATCCGATGGCACCGAGTCGAATCCGCAGGAATGCACGATCCGGGCGCCGGTGTCGACGGCCTGCTTGTGGAACTGTTCGGCGCTGTCCCTGATGAACAGCGTCTCACCGGTGAGGTCGGCGTAATCGGTGCCCGCGGCGGCGCACGCCTGCACCAATGGCAGCCCGTACTTGGTGTAGGGACCGACGGTGGTGATGACCACCTGGGTGCGGGCGGCCATCTCGGCCAGTGTCGACGGCGAGTCGGCGTCTGCCTCGATGAGCTGCCAGTCCTTGGCCTTGGGGCCGAGGCTGTCGCGGACGTCGCGGACCTTGGTCAGCGAGCGTCCGGCCAGCGCGATTCGCGCTCCCGAGTCGGCCAGCGCCAGGTACTGCGCGGTGAGCTTGCCTGCGAAGCCGGTGGCGCCGTACAGGACGATGTCGAATTCGCGCTGCGGTGAGGTCGGAGTGGTCGGCGAGGTCATGAACCCGAAGCTACCCGAGGAGCTCGGGCACACACATGTCCCGCCCGAACAGGTGGTTGCCCAGGAACGCCGAGATCACCTGGTACCAGATCTTGGTGTGCTGCGGAGCTGCCACCCAGTGCCCCTCGGACGGGAAGTACAGGAACTGGTGCGGGCTGGTGCCATCCTCGTCGGCGGGCAGCCCGGACCGGCTGAGCAGTTCGTACCACAGGCGCAGCCCTTCCCCGATGGGCACGCGGTAGTCCTTGTCGCCGTGGATGACCAACATCGGGGTGCGAATCTCACCGACGTGGTGGTGCGGTGAATTCTGTTGTGTCATCTGCTCGGTCATCTCGCGCTCCCACCAGTACGCGCCGTCGGTGGTGGGTCCGAACTGGTCGAGCGCCCACAGGCTGGCGTGACTGACGATCGTGGTGAAGCGGTCGGTGTGCCCGGCGATCCAGTTGGCCATGTACCCGCCGAACGAGCCGCCCATCGCGGCGGTGCGCTGCGGGTCGATGCGGGGATGGGCGCAGGCGGCGTCGGTGGCGGCCATCAGATCGGTGTAGGGCGGCCCGCCCCAGGCGCCCCAGCCGCGTTGGATGAAATCCTGGCCGTAGCCGGTGGACAGCGCGGGGTCAGGCAGCAGCACGGCATACCCCTCGGCCGCCAGCAGCCACGGGTTCCAGCGCCAGTGCCAGGTGTTCCAGCTGCCCAGTGGACCACCGTGCACCCACAGCAACAGCGGCGCCGGCTCGGTCCCGCCGGGCAGCACCAGCCAGGAGTGCACCGACGCGCCGTCCGGCGACTGGGCGGTCAGTTCCTCCACCGTGCCCGGCAGTTTCGGCAGCTCGACACACGGCAGGACGGTGACGGTCCCGTCGGGATCGATGCGTACCGGGTGCGGGGGCGCCAGGTAGGAGCTGCGCAACGCGAAGATCACCCCGCCCGGGGCGGTGCACACATCGCTGTAGGCGTAGGCGTCATCGGTCAATCGGGTCACCGTGCAGGTCGCGGGGTCGACGACGAAGATCGGATGCCTGCCGTTGTCGTCCGCGGTGACGATGAGCCTGCTCCCATCGGCGCTCCACGTCACCGAGGCCGGCCACCGGTCCCATTCGGTCAACTCGGTCCACGCCTCGCCGATCTCGCCCCAGCACAACGTGATTCGTGGCGCCCGCTCGGGTGTCGAGGTCGTCTCTCGGAGGAAGGCGACGCGACAACCGTCCGGGGCGAGCGCGGGTGCGTCGAGGTCCGCGCCGGGATCGTCGGCGATCACGGTGCGCCGCCCGGTCGCGATGTCTATGTGCACGAGCTGCGTGCGCAGCGCCACCCCGGCGACCGGCACGTGCCAGCTGCTGACCAGGAAGGTGCCGTCATCGCTGATATCGAGCGCGGTCTCCCGCAGCGACGCACCGGGCTCGGGTGTGAGATCGCGCTTTCCGTCGGTGTCGAACAGGTGCGGCAGTTCGGGGCCCAGATCGTGATCCCACTGCCGGACCGGGTAGCCGCGGTGCAGAATCGCCGAGACCTTGTTGTCCTTGCGCAACGTCCGCAGCCGCTGGTCCTCGTCGATGCCGGCGGCCGAGCGCAGCAGTGAGGTGGTGACCACCGTTCTCGGTGCGTCGCCGGCGACGTGCACGGCCGCCACCCCACCGGGCAGCGACAGTTCCTCGATCGCCTCGCCACCCTCTTTGGGCAGTCGCCACAGCGCGGCCGGTGCCGGCTCCTGTTCCGATGCGGGCCGGCTGGCCAGGAACAGCAGATCACCGTCGCAGGTGAAGACCGGCGCCGACTCACCCTTGCCGCCCCGGGTGAGCCGCCGGGCGGAGCGAACACCGGCGGGGTCCAATTCCCATACCGCCGTTCGATATTCGGTACCCTCGGAGCTGAGCTCACTGACGGTCGTGACCAGCCGGTCACCGGATGGGCTGACGGCCAGCTCCGCGACCCTTGGCAGTGCGAGATAGCTGTCGAGATCGTCGAACGGTGTCATGGCCTCACCGTAGTCGGCCGACTCACACGACGGCGGTGACCGTTGCGCGCACCCGTGCCGCACCGACCTCGGTCACTGCCCGCGCCATCGATCCGCTCCCCGATGATCGGTCTTCACAGGGATTTAACAGCCGATGACCGCCGGGACACATCCGCGCGGTTACTTTCATCTCGGTACACCGTCAGTACCTCACGGCCACTGTGGATAAACCCGGTCGGCTCTCATCCCCCACACCCGAACGGCGGAGGTTGTTTTGACACCCGAAGTGGAGGACGCCCTCGCGACGATGGCGTCAGTGAACAACGAATTCTTCTACTGGATGTCCATCGCGCTCATGATGCTCATCCATGCCGGCTTCCTGGCCTACGAGGTCGGCGCCTCCCGGTCGAAGAACGTCCTGGCCACGGCAATGAAAAACCTGCTCGCCTTCGCGACCATCGTCGCATCGTTCTACTTCGTCGGCTGGTTCCTCTACAACGCCATGCCGAGCGGTTTCATCGAGTTCAACGATGCGGCCAAGGCGGCCCTGCCCTGGGGCGACAACATGGGCCCCAACACCGCCGACTCGGCCAGTGGCATCTTCTGGGGCGCCTTCGCCCTCTTCGCGGCGACCACCGGCTCGATCATGTCCGGCGCTGTGCTCGAACGCATCCGGACCAGCGGCTTCCTGGTGCTGACGGTATTGGTCGGCTCGATCACCTGGATCATCGGCGCCGCCTGGGGGTGGCACGGCGCCGGGTGGATGCTCACCAAACTCGGCTTCCACGACGTGGGGGCCGCGGGCTGTGTACACATGATCGCCGGCTTCGCGACACTGGGCATCCTGATCAACCTGGGTCCGCGGATCGGACGGTTCCTGCCCGACGGCACACCCGTCACGATCCGTCCGCACAATCTGCCACTCACGATGCTCGGCCTGATGCTGATCTTCACCGGCTTCTTCGGCTTCCTGATGGGCTGTGTCATCTACGCCGGTGACGGTTTCGCCACCATCTACGCCAGCCCGACCACGTTGAGCGCCTTCGCGTTCAACACCTTGATGGGCCTGGCCGGCGGGATCATCGGCGCCTATCTGACCTCCCGCGGTGAGCCCTTCTGGACCATCTCCGGCGGTCTGTGCGGTGTCATCGGTGTGGCTTCTGGCATGGATCTGTACCACCCGACACTCGGGTTCGTCATCGCGTTCGGGGCAGGCGCGCTCGCACCGTTCATCGGAAAACTGTTGGAACGCTTCAAGATCGACGATGTCGTGGGAGCGGTGTCGGTGCACGGCGGGATAGGACTGTACTCGGTGTTGATGGCCGGCGTGTTCCTGTCCGGCTACCCGAACACCGACGGCAATCCGGCTGTGTCCCTGTGGGGTCAGATGATCGGCGCACTGGTGTTCGCCACCCTCGGCTTCGTCCCGACCTATGTCGTATCGCTGCTGCTGAAGAAGGTCGGGTTGTTGCGCATCCCGGCCGCGGTCGAGGAACAGGGCCTCGACCTCAGCGAGGTGCCCGCCACGCCGTACCCGGAGGGCATCCCGGTCACCACCATGCCGCTGAACGGTGGCAAGGCATTGCTCATCGCGGAGGTGAAGTAGATGTTCAGTCCCATCGAAAACTATGACGAAGCCGGTGTGGTGTTCACCTTCGGCGGATACTCGCTCGGTCTCTGGCTGTTCTTCGTTCTCGCCGTGTTGCTGTTCGTCGGATTCTTCGTCCGGATGATCCAGCACGAGAACAAGGCCTACAAGGCGATCATCGAACACACGCCGGTGGAGCCCGGACCGGCCGCCGAGGGTGAACCCACCGCGTACTGAGCAAGGCATCGCATCTCGACAGCAGAGAATGCCCGGATCGCAAGGCGATCCGGGCATTCTCGTCCGTACGTCAACCCGCCTGCTGCAACCACCGCACGGCACGGTCGCGGTAGCCGATGATGCCCTTGTAGTCGGCCATGTCATCGGGCAGGTCGGCCAGTACTGCGGCGGTGCGCACCCGCCACGGTTCGACTGCGGCGATATCGGCGAGCGGAAGCATGTAGGTGCGAATCAGGAAACAGATCGCGCCGGACTCCGGTAGCCGGATCAGATGCTGGACTTCCACCCGCAGATGGACGAGCCTGCCGAACTCGTCGTCCCCCACTTGGGTGATCATGGCCCGGTCCGGCCCCCAGTCGGGGTAACGCTCGGTGGAGACATCGAGCCGACGGCCGATGGTCAACGTCCAGTTGGTACGCCGGTAGGTTTCGCCGGGCTGCAACCGCATCAAAAATTCCCTGGCCCGGGTGATGACCCCGGTGGCCCGCAGCCGCGGGACCGGACCGTGGATCTCCAGGAAGGTCATGCCGACATCGAAGCCGAAGGACCAGTCGGCGGCGAAGGTCACCACTCCGGCGTCGCCGAACAGATCGCCCTCCCGTTGGTCCAGCAGCACGATGTCCTCTTGAACCTGGCCGGCGATATAGGCCAGCGGTTCGGCGGGAAGCGAACTGTCATCGCCGATCACGAAGGTCTGGTCGATGCCCAGTCGCTGGTTGCGCCACCGCCAAAGATCTCCGTCACGGCGCAGCGACATGCTGTCGGGATAAGCGGTCGTCAGCTCGCGCATCAAAGTCAGCATCACATCCCAGCATGCCGGCCGCATGTGCGGCAGGACCGCATAGCGGGACGGATCATCGGCGAGAACCGCTGCCCGCTCGGCCAATTCGCGCTCGTACTCGCTGTCGATGTCGACCACCCGCTCACCCCAGCGCCCGGCCGGGGTGGTGACCGGCGCCCCCGCCGGTTCGACGTTCGTGGTGTAGCGGTAGCTGTCCGCCGAGAAGGGATAGGGAAAGGTCTCGACCAGATCGGTCGACGAGATCATTCCGGTTGTCACAACGCCACCTCCAGTGTTCCGCCGTCACCGCGAGACACGCATGCCATCAGCGTGTTGCCCGCCTGTCTGTCTTCGTCCCCGAGAAAAAGGTCACGATGAGTGATCGCGCCACCGGCCACCGGTATCCGGCATTCCCCGCATACGCCCTTGCGGCACAGGTTGGGCACGTCGAATCCACGGCGCTCCAACGCTTCCAGCAACGACACACCCGACTCGACGACGAACTGTTCCCCCGTCGAGGCGATTCTCGCGGTGAACGGTTCACCCGGATCCAACGCAGCGGAACCGAAGTGCTCGACGTGTATCCGGCTGTCCGGCCAGCCGAATGCGACGGCCGCGCCGGTGACATCGGCGATGAATGCCGCGGGGCCACACACATAGAGGTGGGTGCCGAACGGCTGGCAGGCGAGGGCGGTGCGCAGTGCGGCGTCGAATCCGGCGCGGCCGGTATGGATGGAGACGTCATCGGCAAGCCGGGTCACGGTGTCGACGTACACCGCCCGTCCGGGTCGGTGGACGTAGAGCAGCTCGGTGCGGCGGCCCCATACCCGCGCCGACCGCAGGTGCGACACCATCGGCGTGACGCCGATGCCCGCGGCGACCAGCAGATGCTTGCGGGCGCGTAGAACAGGCGCGAAGGCACTGCGCGGCGGGCTGACGATCACGTTGTCGCCGAGGGCAACCCGGTCGTGTAGCCACCTCGAGCCACCGGATCCGCTGTCGCACCGGAGTACGGAAATCTGGTAGGAATCCGGCGCAGTGCCGTCCCCGGTCAGGGAGTAGGCGTTAGCGACCGGGCCGCACTCCAGCACGACATGGCTGCCCGGGGTGAAGGACGGCAGCGGCGCGCCGTCGGGATCGCTCAGTGTCAGCGTCCGGATGCCGGCGATGGTGTCATCGATAGCAGTGACGACGAGCTTTGCCGTTTTCATGCCGGCATCTCCTCGGCATCGGCCATGAATCCGAGGTAGGTGCCGCGCCGACGTGAAACGTGATAGTAGACAAGCAGGTTGCGACCGCATCCGACACAGGGGGTGACGCCCTCCAGGTCCACCGCGACGTGATTGACGGTCGGGCAGTGCACGCACTGAACCGACCGCGTGTCGACCTCGGTGCTGGCGAACGTCATCTCGTCATCGGCGACGCCGAGCGCCACCGCCTCGGCCCGCAGACTCAGACAGGCGTGCGCGGGACCGGCCACCATCAGCCGCCAGCCGACCGTCGCATCGGCCAGGTCGGCCCGCAGCGAGAGGACGGCATCGGCGATATCGGCGGCCCGGTGTATCCGCACCACCGATTCCGCTGCCGCCGAGGCGATCTGGCGCTGCCACTCGTCAGCCACCGCGATGGCCGCAGCGTCGAGGGTGATGACGGTCCAGGATCGTCCCCCGGTATCGGCCGGCGGCGTGGTGGGCGCGGTGGCCCAGCCGGGCACACTGGTCACGTCCAGATCGGGTTTCATGAGCCCCTTTCGGTACACCGTGAGTTGACTTGGTTGCCTTTGAGGAAACCAGGTGTGCGTTTCGTCGGTGTGACCCGAATGTCTCGGCTCGTTGACACCTACGCTCGGGGCCATGCCACAACGCTTCCTCGTCGTCGGTGCCGGCATCGCCGGCCTGGCCACCGCCGTCGCGTTGCGCAGGGTCGGCCACGACGTGCAGGTCATCGAGGGACGCGCCGAGGGCGCGGCCGGGACGGGCGCGGGCATCAGCATCTGGCCCAACGCGCTCGCCGCGCTCGACGTCCTCGGACTGGGCGATGAGGTCCGCGCCGCCGGTGGGCGCGTCGGCGCGGGCGCGGTCCGCTGGTGCGACGGCCGGTGGTTGCGGCGTCCGGCCACCGATCGCATGGTGCGAGCACTCGGCGAACCGCTGGTGGTGATCCACCGCCGAGCGCTGACCGACATCCTGGCCGCCGCGCTGCCCGCAGGCACCGTGACCCATTGCTGCACGGCGGCACGGGTGCGGGTGACACCCGAGACCGCCGGCGTCGCGCTGTCCGACGGCGAGGTGCTCGACGCCGACGCGGTCATCGGCGCCGATGGTGTCGATTCCATCGTCGCCCACCACCTCAACGGGCCCCTGGCGAAGCGTTACGCCGGGTATACCGCGTGGCGCGGTATCGCCGAGCACACGCTGGAACCGGACCTCGCCGGCGAGACGATGGGGCCCGGGCTCGAGGTCGGGCACGTTCCGCTGGGCAGCCGCCACACCTACTGGTTCGCCACCCAGCGCGCGCCGCGCGGCTCCACCGCGCCGGACGGCGAATTGGCCCACCTACAGAAGGTGTTCGGCGAGTGGCCGGACCCCATCCCCGCGCTGTTGGCCGCGACCGACCCGGCGGCGGTGTTGCGCAACGACCTCTACGACCGCGCCCACGCCCGCCGATGGTCGAACGGACGGGTGGTCATCGTCGGCGATGCGGCCCACCCGATGCGCCCCCACCTGGGACAGGGTGGATGCCAAGGCCTGGAGGATGCGGCAATCCTGGCGGCCATGACCGCCGAGGACGCCGATCTGTCGGCAGCGTTTGCCCGGTTCGCCGGGTTCCGCAGACCACGGGTGCGGGCACTGGTCGGCGAGGCACGCACCATCGGGCAGATCGTGAACCTGCGGCCCCCGCTGCTGAGCGCGGCGGCCAGTAAGGCGTCGACGCTACTGCCGGAGAGCCTGTTGGCCCGGCACCTGACGGGTATCGCCGGGCGCTCGGCGTTCGTCATGCCGGCGTAGGTGCACCGACGAGACGTCAGCGCGGCTGGAACGTGCGTCCCACGTTCTCCAGCGCCATGCACATCTGGCGGAAATCGAGGATGCCCAGCACGGCCCCGCTGCGGATCGCCTGGCATCCGGTGGCCGTCACCGGCGCGGGAGACTGCGGCAGGGTCGGCGTCCCCCAGACCGCGGGCGTGGCGCCACGGGAGCCGCACTTGGGCCACGCCTTGAGCCCCTGGGAGCGCAGCACGTTCTCGGCAACCCGGATCTGCTCGGCACGCGAGGCGCCGGCCGGCGAGCCGACGCCGCCGTTGGCGCTCCAGGTCGCCTGCTTGAACTGCAGGCCGCCGTAATGACCATTGCCGGAGTTGACCGTCCAATTACCGCCCGACTCGCACTCGGCGATGGCATCCCAGTTGACGGTGTCGGCGCTCGCGGTGGCGGTGAGAACCATCGGCGCCAGCGACAGGCCGGCGAATGCGGCGAGCATCCACAATGCTCTGCCGGCGATGCTCTTGACGGTGCTGCTGAAGCTGATCATTCTGCGGTCCTTCCCCGACCGGTGACACGGACCGCGTGTGACATGAGGAGCATTTGCGCGACGCGGTTGTCTCGCTTGTCGAGTGACCGATATCACTCGTTACGCAGGAGGCGGAAGTTTTACCAGTTCCTTATGTGACACCAGGTATTTATGAGAAAACAATCGCGCCGGGCGTAAAGCCCGGCGCCATTGTTAAAAGTCGGCTATGTAAGTCAGCCCCGTCGACCGCAGGACGGCCACGCGCCGATGCCCTGGCTGCGCAGGACATTCTCCGCGACGCGGATCTGCTCCTCGCGGCTTGCGGCGTGCGGTGCACCCGATCCGCCGTTGGACTGCCACGTGCTCATGGTGAACTGCAGGCCACCGTAGTAGCCGTTACCCGTGTTGATCGCCCAGTTGCCGCCCGACTCACAGGCCGCGACGGCATCCCAGTTCACGGAGTCCGCATGTGCGGTGCCGGTCGCCAACATCAGGGGGGCTGCGCTGAGCGCCCCGGCAATGGCGGCCATCCCGAACGTCTTGCGGATATTCTTCAACATCGATCCTCTCGCGAAGCGCGCGCCAAAGAACACGCTCGCAACGAATGCGAACGCGACATGCCTGAAGAGCCAGGCGGCGAATTTGGGGCGTGCCGTCTCGGTCGGGCACGACAGTGGGAGACAAATCGGTGTCTTACCGGATGACTTGTCCGGTGACCAACGAGCGCTCAGCGTCTCGCATCGGCCCACTCACACGCAGATGCTTGGATATGAAATTGTTTGCTCCCTGCGGAGTTGAAAATGAACGTACAAAAGTCCGCAAGCGAAGTCACTTCGGTGTCGAACGTGTCGCGTTCAGATAACGAGATGATCACGACGGCCGAAAGCCGATAAGTACGCAGGTCAACCGGGAATTAGTACGACAAGGCTAAACCGCAGGTCGAGGCGTTATCGGTGGGGCAGATCACACACTTTTTGTGGCCTCGCCCACATGTATGGGCGTGCCATGCGCACGTTGTCGACCTACGACGAGGTGTGGGTACCCGATATCGGCCCTTCGCCACCACTCTCGCAGCTTGGTTCACAGGCAGTTCGCTGCACAGCACCTAATCTCCGATCATCGCGATGACCACGTAAAGTGTTGTTATACAATGCTTTACGCACAACTCGCCAGATTCTCCAACTACGGCCATACACAGCAACATTGGAGCCGGATCAGCGCAATATATCTTCGCCGCAACATTTTTCATTGAACAGTGGCCGGCCTTACAGCGGACCGAGGCCGGTCAGCGACGCCGGGAGGGCGATCGGCCGCATTCCCACACACAGGCAACCGGGCCGATGGCGCGCAACCGCGAATTTCGGACCGCCGAACGCCGATTCACACCACTACTGCTATCAGCGGAATCGCCTGCACTGCAGCGGATCTCGTTCGCACATGGTGGTAACGCCCGCGCATGCGGGCATATCTCGGCGCTCGAATTATCGCGCTTTTCGTTACAGTTTATTGCCGCTGACAGTTCTTAGAATGGGATTTTCGGATGAATTCGGCCGCGAGGCCGCTCTGATCGCGAATTTGCTGGATCGGGTGGTGCGGCTCAGGCCGGCAGGTCGTCCGGTGTGTTGACATTGGTGAGTGCACGCTGGGGTTCGGTGACGATGCGCTGGGTGTCGACAGCATCGACAAGTGCCCGCATACTGCGCTCGCCTCGCGCCACCAGATCATCGGCCAGCGTGGCCAACGCGGTGCGGTAGAGCCCCGCGAGATAGTGGTCGCGACCATCCCAGACCAGCACCACGGCGGCCTCGGTCGTCGCCGCGGGCTCGCACAGCTGGTCGATGAACGAGGCCGTCAGATGCGGCATGTCCACTGCACAGACGAAGGCCCACTCGGCGCCGGCATCGGCGGCCGCACGTAGGCCCCTGGCCGTCGCGAGCAGCGGTCCCAGGCCACGCACCTCGTCGCGCAGGATCTGCGCGGGCAAGGCGGGCAACGCCTGGCCCGGCGCCGCCACGACGAAAACCGGATCACAGCGGGCCGCCACGGTGTCGATGATGCGCTCGACGAGCGTGCGCCCCTCGAACACCAGGGTCGCCTTGTCGCGGCCCATCCGCCGCGACGCACCACCGGCCAGCACGACGGCGGCCGGTGCTGTGCGCGGGGTCACACCAGCAGGTTAGTCCACCGACCAGGTGTCTTTACCGCGAAGCAGCGATTGCAGCGCGGCCGTGTCGTGCAACTTGGCTTCCCGTGCGGCGGCAACCTGCTGACGGGCAGCATCGTCATAGGTGGGCTTGTTCACCTGGCGGAAGATGCCCATGACCATGTGATCGAGGTTCTGCTCGCTCAGCCGCGACAGCGCGAAGGCGTAGGCCGGGTCGTCGATGGTGGCGTCGTGCACCACGATCTGGTCAGCCGGCACATCTGCGGTCTTGGCGATCTCCAGGCCGAAGCCGGACTTCACCACGGCATACTCACCGTCGGCACCGAAGGTGATCGGCTCACCGTGGGTGATGTTGATCAGCCGGTCCTCGGCGCCCTCCTTGCGCAGGGCATCGAAGGAGCCGTCGTTGAAGATCGGGCAGTCCTGCATGATCTCGACCAGGGCGGCGCCTCGATGCTGTGCGGCGCCGCGCAACACCTCGGTCAGACCCTTGCGATCGGAGTCCAGCGCCCGGCCGACGAAGGTGGCCTCGGCGCCCAGCGCCAGCGAGACCGGGTTGAACGGGTAGTCCAACGAGCCCATCGGGGTCGACTTGGTGACCTTGCCGACCTCGGAGGTCGGCGAGTACTGGCCCTTGGTCAGACCGTAGATCCGGTTGTTGAACAACAGGATGGTGATGTTGATGTTGCGGCGAAGCGCATGGATCAGGTGATTGCCGCCGATGGACAGCGAGTCGCCATCACCGGTGACGACCCACACCGAGAGATCCTCGCGGGCCAGCGCCAGTCCGGTAGCGATGGTCGGCGCGCGGCCGTGGATCGAGTGGAACCCGTAGGTCTCCAGGTAGTACGGGAACCGGCTGGAGCAGCCGATACCGCTGACGAACGCGATGTTCTCGCGCCGCAGACCCAATTCGGGCAGGAAGTTACGGATGGTGTTGAGGATGACGTAGTCACCGCATCCGGGGCACCAGCGGACCTCCTGGTCGCTGGTGAAGTCCTTGCCCTTCTGCGGCTGGTCCGTGGTCGGTACCAACGCCGTCTTGCTGAGGGCTTCGGTCAGGCCCAGGTCAGAGCCAATGAACTGGGTCGATGCGCGATCCGCTTCGCTTCTCGCTGTTGTCATGCTCCCGCTCCCACAGATTCGACGGTGGCCGCGGCCAGCCGTGCGAACTTCGCCTTGTCAGTTTCCTTCTCGCGCAATGTGCCATCCAGCGCCGAGTCGATGATGCCCTCGACCTCGTCGGCCAGGAAGGCCATACCCTCGACCTTGGTCACCGACTGGACATCGACCAGGTACTTGCCGCGCAGCAGCAGGGCGAGCTGGCCGAGGTTCATCTCCGGCACGACCACCTTGGGGTACTTGCGCAGTACCTCTTCGAGGTTGGCCGGGAACGGGTTGAGGTGACGCAACTGCGCATGGGCGACCTTGATGCCCTTGCGTCGCGCCCGCCGGCACGCCTCACCGATCGGGCCGTACGAGCTGCCCCACCCCAGCATCAGCAGCTCGGCATCATCGGTCGGATCATCGACGACCAGATCGGGCACCGTGATGCCGTCGATCTTGAGCTGACGCAGCCGCACCATCAGGTCGTGGTTCTTCGGTTCATAGGAGATGTTGCCCGAACCGTTGGCCGCCTCGAGACCGCCGATGCGGTGCTCGAGGCCCGGGGTGCCCGGCACGGCGAACTGGCGGGCCAGCGTCTCGGGATCGCGGGCGTAGGGCTCGAACGGCTCGCCGGACTTGGCGAACTTGTGCTCGATGGCCGGGTAGGTGCTGATATCCGGGATGCGCCACGGTTCGGAACCGTTGGCGATCGCGCCGTCGGACAGGATGATCACCGGGGTGTGATAGCCGATGGCGATTCGCACGGCTTCCACCGCGATATCGAAGCAATCCGACGGCGAGCAGGGCGCGAGCACCGCGACCGGCGATTCGCCGTTGCGGCCGTAGAGCGCCTGCAGCAGGTCGGCCTGCTCGGTCTTGGTGGGCAGGCCGGTGGACGGGCCGCCACGCTGGACATCGATCACGAGCAACGGCAACTCGGTCATCACGGCCAGGCCGATCGCCTCGGACTTCAGCGACACACCCGGACCCGAGGTGCTGGTGACGCCGAGCGCGCCACCATAGGAGGCGCCGATGGCGGCACCGATGCCGGCGATCTCGTCCTCGGCCTGGAAGGTCAGCACGTTGAAGTGCTTGTACTTCGACAGCTCGTGCAGGATGTCGCTGGCCGGGGTGATCGGGTACGTGCCGAGCACGACCTGGATACCGGACAGGTGCCCCGCGGCAACCACACCGTAAGCCAGCGCGGTGTTGCCCGAGATCTGGCGGTACTCGCCGGACTTCAGCTTGGCCGGAGCCACCTCATAGGTGGTGGCGAACGCCTCGGTGGTCTCGCCGTAGTTCCAACCCGCCTTCAGCGCGAGCACGTTGGCCTCGGCGATCTCGGGCTTACGGGCGAACTTCTCCCGGATGAACGCCTCGCTGGCCGCCAATTCGCGGCCGTACATCCACGAGAGCAGTCCGAGCGCGAACATGTTCTTGGCGCGCTGACCGTCCTTCTTGGTGGCGCCGATCGCTTCGACGGCACCGAGGGTCAGGGTGGTCATGGCCACCGACTGCACGACGTAATCGGACAGTTCCTCGTTCTCCAAGGGATTGGCGTCATAGCCGACCTTGGCCAGGTTGCGCTTGGTGAACTCGTCGGAGTTGGCGATGATCAGGCCGCCGCGCGGCAGGTCGCCGACGTTGGCCTTCAGCGCTGCCGGGTTCATCGCGACGAGCACGTCGGGACGGTCGCCCGCGGTCAGGATGTCGTAGTCGGCGATCTGGATCTGGAATGACGACACACCGGGCAGGGTGCCCTGTGGTGCCCGGATCTCGGCGGGATAATTCGGCTGCGTCGCGAGGTCATTGCCGAAAAGGGCGGCCTCCGAAGTGAAGCGATCCCCGGTAAGCTGCATTCCGTCACCGGAGTCGCCGGCGAAGCGGATGACCACTTTTTCCAGCTTCTGCCGCGGAGCGCCGGTGCTGCCGTTCTGACCCACGACTTCCTGCCTTTCACACCCCGGCCGGTGGCGCGTGGCCAGGCGGGCGTTACGTCAAAAACTTTTGGTGTCACTGCGAGTAACCAGTATGGCACTTCTCTTAGGGTGTCCATCGCCACGCCGGTTGACGACACGCAGGTAGCGGCGCGGAAAACTCACTGGTCAGCGCCGTGCAGCGTGTGGCGGTCCACACATCATGTGGTTTTCGTCACTCAACCAGCGCGTCATTTCCTAAGGATCCGGTTACCGATCGGTAGCTCTGGGCGGCATCCAGGCCCGGTCGAGTTGACACCTGTCAAGTCTGCGCAGGTCAGGCCTTGGTCGACGGCATCTGCACACGTTTCTGCAGTTCGCGCGCGACCAGTTCGCTGGCGATCTCCACCGCCCGGACCGGCTCGGCTCCCGCCGCGCGATGCGCCACGTAACTGGCGGTGAACATGTCGCCGGCACCGGTCGTCTGCACATCCATCACACGCCATGCGGCAGGCACCCGAACCACCGCGCCGTCCCGGTAGATATCGCAGCCTTCGGATCCGTAGGTGACCAGGATCTCCGGCACACCCAGCCGTTGCGCGGCGGCCAGATCGAACGCACCGTCGGCGACGATCACCGCCTCGTCCTCGGCCATCTTGAGCACGCTGAGGTGCCGTAACAACTCCGGCGAGAAATTGCGGTCCAGCAGCAGCGGGCCGACCCGATCTGCGCGCACCAGGCCTTGCCCGTCATAGGCGATGCGGTGACCGCGCGCCGCCAGATGGGCCAGGGTGTCGGCCGGGAAATCCGTCCGCAGCAATGGCGCCAGATGGATCCACGTGGTGCGCGGGTCGTCGGCATCGATGTCGGCGGGACGCCACACCGGCCCGATCGCCGAGACACTCATGTGCCGGTGGTCGGTGTCGTCGTAGTCGAGGCTGAACGCGCTGGTGCGCTCCGCGGGAAGCAACCGCACCAGTGCCCCGAACCGATCGAGTACGGGGCCGAAGAGTTCATGGTGACGTTGCTCGCCCATGGCCGCGATATGCGTGCTTCCCGGTGCCGCCTGCAGTGCGACCCCGGCGAATGATGCGCAGCCACCCGGGCTCGGGGCGGCACCGTTGATGACGTCGATGGCGAGGTTGCCCAGCACCGTCACGCCTGGGACCAGCTGTGGCGCCATCAATCCGAATCCCCCGCCTGCGGTGTGTCGTGTCGTCGACACACGGGTGACGTGGCCGAGCGGTGAAATGGTAGTCCGCATCCGGCGCTTTCAGCGATTCCGCAGCACATGACCGTCCTCGCCTATCCCGCCTCGGATCTCGCTATCCGGGCACGTTGTACGGCGTGACGACCTGGATGGGGGACGGGCGCACGGACTCCTCGGGCAGCGCACGATGCCGGGCCAGGATCACCCGCATGGCCAGCCGGGCGTCGGCACGCAGATCGTTGTGCAGCACCACCGACAACCTGCCCTGGCGCAGCAATCGGCGGTTGTCGACATCGAGGTCGTGCGCGACGAAAACCCGGCACACGCGACCGAGCTTCTCGAACGCCGCGACCGTCGCGGCATTACCGCCTCCCGGCGAGTACACCGCCCCGATACCGGGGTGGCGGCGCAACGCGTCGAGCACCAACGCCTCGGTGCTGGCGTCGATACCGTCTCCCTCGCTGACCTCGATGATCTCGCGACGAGATCCCCGCAGTCCGGTCCGGAACCCCACCTCCCGCTCACCTTCCCCACGGAACACCGTGCGGCTCAAGGTGATCAACACATCGGACGGCGCGTCACCCAGCCACTGGTCGACGAGGTAGGCCGCCGTCAGCCCGGCACCGTGGTTGTCGATACCGACATATGCGGTGCGATCGCTGTTGGCCACATCGGAGGTGTATGTGACCACCGGGACCCCGGAGCCCACCAACCGGTCGACCTGTTCGGCGACCTCGGGCTCGTCCTGCGCCTTGAGGATGACACCGTGGCTTCCCTTGATCCGGTCGAGCACCTCCACCGTGCGGGCCGCCGAACCGGATTCCCAAAGGTGGAAGCGGGCCCGCACGGCGGCGGGTGCGAACGCCGGGAGTTCGGCCTCCACGGCCGCCCGGAACGCGTCGGAGAACCGCTGCGGGGTCTGCATCACGACGTCGATCAGGTAACGCCGCCCGTTGAGCCGCAATTGGGCTCGCTGCTTGTCCAGGTCGGCGATGGCCTGCAGCACCTCGGCTCGGGTGTTCTCCCGGACGCCCGGGCGATCGTTGAGGACGCGATCGACCGTCGCTTCGCTCAGACCGCACTGCTGGGCGATCTCACGAACCTTGTATCGGTGCATGCCCTAGCTCCTCCGCGAGCTTCCTCCAGGCGAGCAGACGTATACCTGCGTTTTCTACGCCGATTCCGGCGGTTCTGCGTCTGTTCGCCGATATCGGTGATGGCTTTTTGATGGTTTTCTGCTGTTGATTGCGGTCGGTGTCACAGCAAGACTAACCGTGGTGTGCGCCCTGGACGCACCGGACGAACGGAGAAACCCATGACCACCATCGGTGTGATCGGACTGGGCCGCATCGGCGCATTCCACACCGAAACCCTTGCCGGACTCGACGGGATCGACGGGCTGGTGATCACCGACGAACGTCCCGAGGTGACCGCGGCGGTGGCCGCCAAGCACGGCGCCACGGCCGTCGGATCCGTCGAGGAACTGCTGGCATCCGGCGTCGACGGGGTCGTGGTCGCCGCCGCCACACCGGCGCACGCGGAGCTCACGCTGGCCGCGGTCGAACGCGGGATCCCCACCTTCTGCGAGAAGCCGATCGCCTCCACCGCCGCCGAGAGCGCGCGGGTCGCGGAGACCATCATGCGCACCGGGGTACCGGTGCAGGTGGGCTATCAGCGCCGCTTCGACGCCGCGTTCGCCGCGGCCAAGGCCGCCGTCGACAACGGCAGCCTCGGCATCCTGCACACCGTGCGCAGCACCACGATGGATCCCGCTCCCCCGCCACTGGACTACATCAAGGGCTCGGGCGGCATCTTCCGGGACTGTGCCGTCCATGATTTCGATGTCGTCCGGTGGATCACCGGTCAGCAGGCCGTCGAGGTCTACGCCACCGGGTCGGTGCAGGGTGACCCGCTGTTCGCCGAGTACGGCGATGTCGACACCGCCGCGGTGGTGGTGCGATTCGACGGTGGCGCACTGGGAGTCATCTCCAACGCCCGATACAACGCGCGCGGTTACGACTGCCGACTCGAGATCCACGGCTTCGACGATTCGGTGGCCGCAGGCTGGGATCAGGGTGCACCACTGCGCAATGTCGACCCGTCCAACGAGTTCCCCACCGGACCGGCGCACAACTTCTTCATGGACCGCTTCACCGAGGCGTTCCGCACCGAGCTGGCCGGTTTCGTCGAGGTCGCCAAGGGCGGCCCGGTCCGCGGCGCGACCGTCGCCGACGCCGTCGAGGTGGCCTGGCTGGCCGAGGCCGCCACCGAGTCCCTGCGCCGTGGTAGCCCGGTGCGCATCCAGGAGGTCCGCAGCGCATGAGCATCAAACTTGCCGGAGCACCCATTTCCTGGGGCGTCTGCGAGGTTCCGGGCTGGGGCCACCAGTTGGCCCCCGCGCAGGTCCTCGCCGAGATGCGCGGAGTCGGCCTTGCGGCCACCGAACTGGGCCCGGAGGGTTTCCTGCCCGCCGACGCCGCAGAACTGAAGTCCGTGCTGGCCGAGCACCAGCTCAGCTGCGTGGGTGGCTTCGTCCCGGTGGTTTTGCACCAGGCCGACCACGATCCGGCCGAAGACCTTGCCGCACCGCTGGATTCGCTGATCGCCGCCGGTGCCGGCGTCGTGGTGCTCGCGGCCGCCACCGGCGCCGACGGCTACGACTCGCGCCCCGTGCTCGACGACACACAGTGGAACACGTTGCTGGCCAACCTGGATAGGCTGGCCGGCATCGTCGCCGACCGCGGCCTGTTGGCCGTGTTGCATCCGCATGTCGGCACCATCGTGGAGACCCGCGCCGAAGTCGACCGGGTGTTGGCCGGTTCGTCGATCCCACTGTGCCTGGACACCGGGCACCTGCTCATCGGGGGCACCGACCCCCTCGAGCTGGCCAAGGCCGTCCCGCAGCGCATCGCGCACGCCCATCTCAAGGACGTCGACGCGGCGCTGGCCGCCAAGGTGCAATCCGGTGAGCTCAGCTACACCGCGGCGGTCAAGGCGGGTATGTACACCCCGCTGGGGACCGGCGATGTGGATATCGAGGCCATCGTCGGTGTGTTGCGCGACAACGGGTTCGACGGCTGGTTCGTGATGGAGCAGGACACCATCCTCGACGGCGCACCCGTCGGTGACGGTCCGGTCGCCGATGTGCGGGCCAGCGTCGCCTACCTGAACGGCATCATCGCCTGACACCGAACACCACAGACGCCATCGCGACCCNGGGTCGCGATGGCGTTGTCGGTCTCAGTGCGTCAGATACCTGTCGGCGAGCCCGGTCAACGTCTTCTCGATGCCTTTCGCATTCTGCTTCTGCATACCCAGCAGCTCGATGACGAAGGGCACCTTGGCCGAGGAATAGTCGAAGGTCTCGGTGACCTTGGTGATGCCGGGACTCACCTCGGCGAACTCCCAACGCCACTTGTGCCCGAGTGGGTGCTGCCACTCGACTATCTCGTTCTCCCTGACCGTTGTCGCGGTGGACGTGATCTTGTAGGGCAGCCCGTACTGGGTCATGCCGACCGTGAACTTGTCGCCCTCGGACAACCGGTGCGGACCCTTGACCTCGACATCGCGTACGGTGCCCGATCCGTCGATCTCGTGATGGCGGTGCGGGTCGGCGATCTGCTCGAAAAGCGTGGCCACCGGTGCGGTGACCTGCACGCTACGGCTGACGGCCTGCTTGCCGGCGTCTTCTGTCTTCAGTGTCGTCGTGGTCATGGCCGTCGTTATACCCCCGCACCCGGTGGCCTACACGAGACGGCCGGGGTGACTCAGCGGCCGAGCTCGTGGCTGAGCGCCTCGAGCTCGTCACCACCGGCCATCTGCTGGGTCAGATGCTCCAGCGTGATGTCGTCATAGGTGCAGTCCAGCTTCTGCCGCCCGCGGTTGAGCAGCACGAAATGGTCGCCGACCATGTGGGCATGGTGCGGGTTGTGGGTGATGAAGACGACACCGAACCCGGCCTCCTTGGCCGCGGTGATGTACTTCAGCACCACACCGGACTGCTTGACACCCAGTGCCGCGGTCGGCTCGTCCAGGATCAGCACCCGCGCACCGAAGAAGACCGCCCGCGCGATGGCGACGCACTGACGCTGCCCACCCGACAGGGAGCCGATCGGGGCGTCGACATCGGGCAGTTCGATACCCATCTTCGACAGCTCGGCCAGCGTGGTGGCGCGCATGGCGTTGGCGTCCAGCGACCACGGGAACGACTTCTTGCGCACCTCCTGGCCGAGGAAGAAGTTGCGCCACACCGGCATCAGCGGGACGACGGCGAGGTTCTGATAGACGGTCGCGATGCCCTTGCCCAGGGCGTCCGCCGGTGAAGAGAACGTGGTGGCCTCACCGTCGACCAGCAGTTCGCCTTCGGTCTGCTGATGCAGGCCCGCGATGATCTTGATCAGGGTGGACTTGCCCGCCCCGTTGTCGCCGAGGATGCCGGTGACCTCACCGGCGTGCACCCGCAGGCTGATGTCCTTGAGCGCGGTGATGTTGCCATAGGACTTGCCGACGTTGCGCAGTTCGACCAGCGGGACCTTCTTGCCGCCGGAGGCCGCATTGTTGGGGGTTTCGATTGTCGCGGTCATCAGATCACTTCTTCGCTGCGTAGTTACGGAAGGCATTGTTGGCGATCACCGCGAACAGCAGCATGCCGCCGAGGAAGAACTTGAACCAGTCCGGATCCCAGCCCGCATAGACGATGCCCTGGTTGGTCATGCCGAAGATGAATGCGCCGATGGCGGCGCCGATCGCGGTGCCATACCCGCCGGTGAGCAGACAGCCGCCGATGACCGCGGCGATGATGTAGAAGAACTCGTTGCCGATGCCCTGCCCGGACTGCACGGTGTTGAAGGCGAACAGCAGATGCATGCCGACGAACCAGGCGCAGAATCCGACGAACATGAACAGACCGATCTTGACCTTGGTCACCGGAATGCCGATGGCACGAGCACTTTCGGCGTCGCCGCCGACGGCGAAGATCCAGTTGCCGATCCGGGTCTTGAACAACACCCAGGTGGCGATCGCGGTGAACACCAGCCACCACAGCACGGTCACCCGGATGCCGACACCGAATACGGTGAAGCTGGAGGAGAACACCTTCTGCGCCGAATCCCAGCCGGCCATATCGCTGACACTCTGGGTGGCGACCTGTCCGGCAACCAGTTTGGTGACGGCCAGGTTGATACCGGCCAGCATGAAGAACGTGCTCAGCGTGATCAGGAAGCTGGGGATCTTGGTCTTCATCACCAGGAAGCCGTTGAAGAAGCCGACCACCAAGGACAGCACCAAAGCCAGCGCCGCACCGACCCAGAGGTTCAGGTGCAGGTTGTAGGCGAGCATGGATGCCGCCAGTGAACTGAACGTCACCGCGACACCGGCGGAGAGGTCGAACTCGCCACCGATCATCAGCAACGCGACACCGCAGGCCATGATGCCGATGGTGCTGCTGGCGTAGAGCACGGTAGCCAGCGATGAGGCCTCCCGGAACGGAGCCGCCACCACCAGGAACGCGACGAAGATGCCGATCGCGCCGATACCGGCGCCCATCTCCGGGCGGATCAGTATGCGCTGTAGACGATTTCGTTCCTTGACGCGTTCGTCGCGGACGACCTCGTGGTTTTCCAGGGTCACCTCGGTCTGGGTGGACATGTCTGCTCTTTCCGACACTGCTAGCGAGTTCCGGCCTTGGCCAGTTCGGCCACGGCGTCGATGTTGGTGTTGTCGATGAACGCGGGGCCGGTCAGCGTCGGCTTCCCGCCACCGATGACGTTCTTGTTGTTCAGGTAGAGCCACAGCGAGTCGACCGCCAGATAGCCCTGCAGGTAGGGCTGCTGGTCGACCGCCCACTGGATGTCGCCACCCTTGATGGCGTCGACCAGCGCCGCGTTCGTGTCGAACGTGCCGATCTTTGCCGTGCTGTTGGCGTTCTTGGCGGAGGTGACCGCGGTCAGCGCGAACGGCGCGCCGAGCGCGACGATCATGTCGATGGCGGGGTCCTGCTGCAGCTTTGCGGTGATGGTCGCTTCGACCGAGGGCATGTCCTTACCGTTGACGTTGAGGATCTCGGTGGCCCCGAAGGTGTTCTTCATCCCGGCACAGCGGGCCTCAAGGTCGACGTTGCCCTGCTCGTGGATGATGCAGATGGCTTTCTTTGCACCATCTTTGGCGACGCGCTCGCCCGCGCCCTGGCCGGCGATGTAACCGTCCTGACCGAAGAACTCCTGCACACCCATGTCCTGCCAGGTGTCCATGCCCGCGTTGAACGCCACGACGGGAATTCCCTTGGCCGCGGCCGCCTGCACGGCGGCGCGCATGGCGTCCGGCTTGGCCAGCGTGACCGCGATACCGTCGACATTGGCATCGACGGCGCTCTGGACCAGGTTGGCCTGGTTGGGCGCCTCCGGATCGCTGGAGTACCGCAGCTCGACATTGTCCTTCTTGGCCGCCGTCTCGGCGCCCTTGCGGATGAGATCCCAGAAGGAGTCGCCGGGCGCCTCGTGGGTGATCATCGCGATCGTCACCCGCGGGGTGTCGACGGTGCCGCCGCCCGCGCCGCTGCCACCCGCGGTGTCCGGATTGCCGCCGGTCGACGAGCAGGCCGCCATTCCGAGCGCCAGCACGCCCGCCCCCGTCAGTGCCGCCCAGCGGCGCAACGACCGGATTCCTCGACTATTCGCGCGAGCGGTCATCCCTAACTTCTCCTTCGTCCCGCATCCGGGCCTCGTGAACTTCGGCGTCCTGGCGGCCGCGGGTATCCCGGCGACGTGCCACCGTTGATGTAATACGGCTCACACCGGAAAGTCAACACTTTGTCCTGACATTAGGACTGCACGTCATTTGCCTGCCCAGCGTCGCCGGGCACGGGCCTCACCGGTCGACGAGGGTGGTCTCGAAGTAGTACCGCGACGCCCGGTAGCAGTGACTTCCGAATTCGACCGCGCGCCCGGAGTCATCGAAAGCCGTCCGGCTCATGGTCAGCAGCGGGGCTCCGACCTTCTCCTCGAGCAACCGAGCCTCGGTGCGCTGGGCCGGTCTGGCACCGATGCGCTGACGGGCCAGCCGGATGTGCACGCCCCGGCCGCGCAACGCCTGATACAGCCCGCTTGCCTCGAGTTCCCCGGCGTCCGGGGCGATCTCGGCGGGTAGGTGGTTGGTCATGATGGCCAGCGGCTCCCCGTTGGCATACCGCAGACGCTGCACGGTGACGATCTCGTGATCGGTCGACAGGTTGAGTTCGGCGGCGATCTCGTCATCGGCGATGCCCCGGCGGTATTCCAGCAGCTGCGTCGTCGGATCCTGTCCGGATTTCGCGAGATCGTCGAAGAGGCTGGTCAATTCGACGCGCCGGTGCACCGGGTTCTGCACCACCTGGGTTCCGACGCCGCGCTTGCGGACCAGCAGCCCCTTGTCCACGAGTTCCTGAATGGCGCGCCGGGTCGTCGGCCGCGACAACGCCAGTCGGCCGGCCAGGGAGAGCTCGTTCTCGAATCGATCGCCGGGCGCGAGTTCGCCACTGCGGATCGCCGCCTCGATCGCCTGCGCGAGCTGGTAGTAGAGGGGCACAGGGCTGGACCTGTCGAGTTCGACCGCTAGGGGCACGTCCACTCCGATTCCGTCGGCGATGATCAGCAAGACTAACCGACCCTGTCCACTATGACCGAAAGTTCGAATGTCAGGACAAACTGTTGACAGCGGTAGCCGATCGGGGGCACAGTGCTTGCGACAGAGCCCTGCACCCACTTCGGGAGATCACGTGTCGTCAGCACCGCAGCCATCAGCCGATCCGTTCGATGTCATCGCCATCGGACGCAGCGGTGTCGACATCTACCCGCTGCAGACCGGTGTGGGACTCGACGAGGTCGAGACGTTCGGCAAGTTCCTCGGCGGCAGCGCTGCCAACGTCGCCGTGGCCGCCGCGCGGCTGGGCAACCGGACCGCCCTGATCTCGGGAACCGGCGACGATCCGTTCGGACGGTTCGTCCGCAACGAGCTGGCCCGGCTCGGGGTCGACAACCGCTACGTGGGCATCGACCACCGCTACCCCACCCCGGTCACCTTCTGCGAGATCTTCCCGCCCGACGATTTCCCGCTCTACTTCTACCGCAAGCCATCGGCGCCGGATCTGCAGATCGAGCCCGACGATATCGACGCCGACGCTGTGCGCACCAGCCGGTTGTTCTGGGCCACCCTCACCGGTCTTTCCGAAGAGCCTAGCCGCAGCGCGCATTTCACGGGCTGGTCCGCTCGCGAGCGCAGACCGTTGACGGTGCTCGACCTCGACTACCGGCCGATGTTCTGGTCCGACCCCGCCGCAGCCTGCGAGCAAGCCGTGCGTGCGCTCGGCCATGTCACCGTCGCCGTCGGCAACCGCGAAGAATGCGAGATCGCGGTCGGTGAAACCGTCCCCCACCGCGCCGCCGATGCGCTGCTCGACCTCGGGGTCGAGTTGGCCATCGTCAAACAAGGCCCGCGCGGTGTGCTCGGCAAGACCAGGCACAGTTCGGTGACGGTCGCACCCAACGACGTCGACGTCGTCAACGGCCTGGGTGCCGGTGACGCGTTCGGGGGCAGCCTCATTCACGGTCTGCTGCGGAACTGGCCGCTGGAGAAGACCCTGCGTTACGCCAACGCCGCCGGCGCCATCGTGGCGTCCCGGTTGGAATGTTCGACGGCCATGCCCACCGCCGCCGAGGTCGCCGAACTCGCCGAACAGAGCGCCGTGGAGGCCGTCAATGTCTGATGCCCTGTGCCGTGACTACGCCGCGGTCACCGAGTTGCGCGCGGCCGACCCCGCGTCGGTGACCAAGGCCTGGCACGCCCGCACCACCCGGCCGACGGTCCGCGGTGACGGCCGTTTGATGATCGTCGCGGCCGACCACCCGGCGCGCGGCGCACTGTCGGTCGGCACCCGGGCGACCGCCATGAACAGCCGCATCGATCTCCTCGACCGGTTGCGGACGGCATTGGCCGATCCCGGTGTCGACGGCGTGCTGGCGACCGCGGACATCCTCGATGATCTGGTGTTGCTCGGCGCCTTGGAGGACAAGGTGGTCTTCTCGTCGCTCAACCGTGGCGGACTGGCCGGTTCGGTCTTCGAACTCGACGACAGGATGACCGGCGCGACCGCAGCCTCGACCGCCGACGCCCGCATGAACGGCGGGAAGATGTTGTGCCGCATCGATCTCGACGACCCCGGCACGGTCTCGACGCTCGCCGGGTGCGCACAGGCCGTCGACCAGCTGGCCGCCCACGGCTTGATCGCCATGCTCGAACCCTTCCTGTCCAGCCGGGTCGACGGCAAGGTCCGCAACGACCTCTCCCCCGACGGGGTGATCAAGAGCGTGCACATCGCCCAGGGCCTGGGCTCGACATCGGCCTACACCTGGCTCAAGCTGCCCGTTGTGCCCGAGATGCATCGGGTGATGGAATCGACCACGATGCCCACCCTGCTGCTCGGTGGTGATCCGACCGATCCGGACGAGGCCTTCGCAACCTGGGCGTCGGCGTTGGCCCTGCCCGCGGTGCGCGGTCTGATCGTCGGGCGCACCTTGCTCTACCCGCCCGATGACGATGTGGCCTCCGCGGTCTCCGGTGCCGTCGGATTGGTGCGGTGATGAACAGCTCCTGGTACATCCCGGCGGGGTCGGCCGACGCCCCGTACTCGGTGGCCGTCACCCCGGAGTCGGCGGGCTGGTCCGAATGCGGGCTGCACGTCCTGGATCTGGGCGCCGACGGCTCGGTCACCCTGCAGACCGGCGACACCGAGGTGATGATCCTGCCGCTGGCCGGCGGTGGCTCCGTCGAATGCGGTGACGACGTGTTCGAACTCGGCACGCGCACATCCGTCTTCGACGGTCCGGCCGATATGGTCTATCTGGGTATCGGGCAGTCGTATGTGGTGACCGGACACGGGCGCATCGCCGTCTGCGCCGCCCGCGCCACCCGGGCCCTGCCCAATCGGCGGCTGGCCGCCGCCGATGTGCCGGTCGAGTTGCGCGGGGCGGGCAACTGCAGTCGACAGGTACACAATTTCGGTACCGCGGACACCTTCGACGCGGATTCACTGATCGCGTGTGAGGTCATCACCCCCGGCGGGAACTGGTCGAGCTATCCGGCACACAAGCACGACGAGAACAGCGACGTCGAGACCCAGCTCGAAGAGATCTACTACTTCGAGATCGACGACAGCCCCGCCGGCACCGCGGGATTCGGCTATCACCGCGTGTTCGGCACACCGGCCAGACCCATCGAGGTACTCGAAGAGGTCCGCACCGGCGATGTGGTCCTGGTGCCACACGGCTATCACGGCCCGTCGATCGCCGCACCCGGTCATCACATGTACTACCTGAACGTCATGGCCGGATCCGGGCCCGAGCGGGCCTGGCGGATCTGCGACAACCCGGACCACACCTGGCTGCGCGCCAGCTGGGATCACCAAGAGATCGACCCGCGCCTGCCGATGCGCACGAACCGAGGAGTCTGACCATGGTGTCCACCGCCCCGAAGGCAGCCGACAAACTCGCCGATACCGAAGCCACCGTCCGTCTCACCGTCGCGCAGGCCACCATCGCTTTCCTGGCCGCCCAGTACGTCGAACGCGACGGTGAGCGCACCCCGTTCTTCGCCGGCTGCTTCGGCATCTTCGGCCACGGCAACGTCGCCGGCCTCGGACAGGCGTTGCTGCAGGACGAGATCGAGGCGCACGCGGCAGGACGCGCACCGCGCATCCCCTATGTGCTGGGCCGCAACGAGCAGGCGATGGTGCACAGCGCCGTCGCCTATGCGCGGCAGAAGGACCGGCTGCAGACCTGGGCGGTGACCGCCAGCGTCGGACCCGGATCGACCAATATGCTCACCGGTGCCGCGCTGGCGACCATCAACCGGCTCCCGGTGCTGCTGCTGCCCGCCGACACGTTCGCCACCCGGGTCAGCTCGCCGGTGTTGCAGGAGCTGGAGCTGCCGTCGTCCGGGGACGTCACGGTCAACGACGCGTTCAAGCCGCTGTCACGCTACTTCGACCGGGTCTGGCGGCCCGAACAGCTGCCGGCCGCCCTGCTCGGGGCCATGCGCGTGCTCACCGATCCCGTCGAGACGGGCGCGGCCACGGTATCCATCCCGCAGGACGTTCAAGCCGAGGCCCATGACTGGCCGGAATCGCTTTTCGCCGAACGCACCTGGCACATCGCACGTCCGCTGCCCGAACGGGCGGTGGTCACCCGGGCGGCCGCCCTCATCGCCGCGGCGCACCGGCCGCTGATCATTGCCGGTGGCGGAGTGCACTACTCGGGCGCGGAGGCGGCGCTGGCCGCCCTGGCCGAGCAGACCGGCATCCCTGTGGCCGAGAGTCAAGCCGGAAAGGGCTCGTTGCGCCACGATCATCCCCAGAGCGTCGGTGCGGTGGGCTCCACCGGCAGCACCGCGGCCAACGCCCTGGCCACCGATGCCGACGTGGTGATCGGGATCGGAACCCGCTACAGCGATTTCACCTCCGCGTCGCGCACCGCCTTCAACAACCCGCAGGTGCGCTTCGTCAACATCAACGTCGCCTCGCTGGACGCGGTGAAGCAGGGCGGGGTGAGTGTCGTCGCCGATGCGCGCGAGGCCATCGAAGCGCTCGGCCCCGCGTTGGCCGATTACCGCGTGCCGGACGAATATCGTTCCCACATCACCGAACTGACCACCGAATGGAACGACGCGGTCTCGGCTGCCTTTGCCACCGAGGACGGCGCGCAGTTGAACCAGAATCAGGTGATCGGACTGGTCAACACCCTCTCGGACCCGCGCGATGTGGTGGTGTGCGCCGCCGGTTCGATGCCCGGCGATCTGCACAAGTTGTGGCGCTCCCGCGACCGCAAGAGCTACCACGTCGAATACGGGTTCTCCTGCATGGGTTATGAGATCGCCGGTGGTATCGGGGTGCGCATGGCGGCGCCGGATCGCGACGTGTTCGTGATGGTCGGCGACGGTTCGTATCTGATGATGGCCACCGAGATCGCGACCGCGGTGCAGGAAGGGGTCAAGGTGATCCCGGTGCTGGTGCAGAATCACGGGTTCGCTTCCATCGGCGGGCTTTCCGAGTCGCTGGGTTCGCAGCGCTTCGGCACGGCCTATCGGTACCGCGGCGCCGACGGTCGCCTCGACGGCGACCGACTGCCGGTGGACCTGGCCGCCAATGCCGCCAGCCTGGGCGCCGATGTCATCAAGGTCTGCACGGCCGCCGAGTTCAGCGATGCGGTCAAGGCCGCCAAGGCCGCCGACCGGATCACCGTCATCTACGTCGAGACCGATCCGCGGGTTTATGCCCCCGACAGCCACTCGTGGTGGGACGTGCCGGTATCGCAGGTGTCGGCGTTGGAGTCGACACAGCAGGCCTACCGGCGCTACACGGAATGGAAGAAGGTGCAGCGTCCGCTGATCGCGCCGTCGGACGGCTGATCGCCGGGTGCGGGGGCTGCGGTCACCAGAGGCCCGGACGGGCCTGACCCCCACACCCGGCGATGTCTGCGGTCACAGGATGTAGAGCATCTCCTGATAGGTCGGCAACGGCCACAGGTCGTCGGCCACCACGCCTTCGAGCGCGTCGGCGGCCGCCCGCACGGCATCCATCGCTGGGAGCAACACCTTCTGGGCATGGGTGGCCTCGTCGAGCGCGGACTCCGCGGAGTGGTCCGACAACCCGGCCTTGAGCGCACCGACGGCCGCGGTCAGCTCGGCAATCGGTGTCGACACCGCCTCCAGCAGCGTGGTGTCCGCATCGAGACCGGCCGCCTTGAGGGTGGCGACGTTCTGCGCCAGTTCGGTCTGGTAGCGGACGGCGGCGGGCAGGATCACCGTGGTGCCGAGTTCGAGTGCGAGCTTGGCCTCCACCGCGATGGTCAGTGCGTACTGCTCCAAGCGCACCTCGTAGCGGCTGTGCAGCTCGCGCTCGTTGAACACCCCGTACTTCTCGAACACCTCGACGGCCTTCGGGGTGATCAGCTCCGGGATGGCGTCCAGCGTGGTCTTGAGGTTCGGCAGACCCCGCTCGGCCGCCTCGGTCTGCCAGTTCTCCGAGTAGCCGTCACCGTTGAAGACCACCGCGCCGTGCTCGGTGATGATGTCGGTGAGCAACTGCTGCACCGCGGCGTCGAAGTCGGTGCCGTCGGCGACGGCCTTCTCCAGGACCGTGGCCATGTAATCCAACGAGTCGGCCATGATGGTGTTCAGCACGATCATCGGCACCGCCACCGTCTGCCCGGAACCGGGCGCACGGAACTCGAACCGGTTGCCGGTGAAGGCAAACGGGCTGGTGCGGTTGCGGTCGCCCGGATCGGTCGGCAGCTGCGGCAGGGTGTCGACCCCGATGTGCATGACGCCCTTGCCCTTCGACGACGTCGCCGCGCCCTTGGCGATCTGCTCGAACACGTCGGCCAGCTGCGCGCCGAGGAAGATCGAGATGATGGCCGGCGGCGCCTCGTTGGCACCGAGGCGGTGGTCGTTGGTGGCCGAGGCCACCGAAACCCGCAGCAGCCCGGGAAATTGGTGGACGGCACGGATGACGGCGGCGCAGAACACCAGGAACTGCGCGTTCTCGTGCGGGGTGTCACCGGGAACCAGCAGGGAACCGAGTTCGGAGTTGCCGACCGAGAAGTTCACGTGTTTACCGGAACCGTTGACACCGGCGAACGGCTTCTCGTGGAACAGACATTCCATGCCGTGCTTGCGCGCGATGGTCTTGAACACGGTCATCAGCAGCTGCTGATGATCGGAGGCGATATTGGCCCGTTCGAACATCGGCGCCACCTCGAACTGTGCAGGCGCCACCTCGTTGTGCCGGGTCTTGGCCGGGATACCGAGCTTGAACAGTTCGCGCTCGGTGTCCATCATGAAGCCAAGCACCCGCTCGGGCACCGCACCGAAGTAGTGGTCGTCGAACTCCTGACCCTTGGGCGGCTTGGCGCCGAACAGCGTGCGGCCGGCGTTGATCAGGTCGGGCCTGGCCAGGAAGAAGTGTCGATCGATCAGGAAGTACTCCTGCTCGGGACCGCAGAACGAGACGACCTTCTCCAGGTTCTTGTGCCCGAACAGCGTCAGGATGCGCTCGGCGTGCACACCCATCGCCTGCTGGCTGCGCAGCAGCGGGGTCTTGTAATCCAGGGCCTCACCGGTCATCGAGACGAAAACCGTTGGGATGCACAGGGTGTTCCCGTTCGGGTTCTCCAGGATGTAGGCCGGGCTGGTGACATCCCAGCCGGTGTAACCGCGGGCCTCGAACGTGCTGCGCAGGCCGCCGGAGGGGAAGCTGGACGCATCGGGTTCGCCCTGGATCAGCGTCTTGCCCGCGAACTCGGCCAGCGTCTGACCGTCGGAGACCGGCTCCAGGAAGCTGTCGTGCTTCTCGGCGGTGAGCCCGGTCATCGGGTAGAACACGTGCGCGTAGTGGGTAGCGCCCTTGGACAACGCCCAGTCCTTCATCGCCGAGGCGACGGCGTCGGCGACGGCCGGGTCGAGGGTGGCGCCCTTCTCGATGGTCGCCACGACCGATTTGAACACCGACTTGGGCAGCCGCAGCTGCATCTCGGCCTTGGTGAAGACGTTGGCGCCGAAGATCTCTCCGGGAGCCTCGGCGGGATCGAAGCTGATGGCCGGCGGCACATAGGCCTCGACGTTGTTGATGGCCTGAAGCCGGACTGCGTTACCGCTCAATGTAGTTCCTATCGCTGCACGTGCTTGACCGGCCAACGGTAGGAATATTCGATGCCGAATCTGTTACGCGCGCGTCAACGTCTGAATGCGTGGCTGGCGCCGCCGAATCGTCAGGCTCAGAAAAAACAGGCTCAGAAAAATCTTCTGCCTCATTGTTCCCTGGTGTCACATTCCATCCCCTGTTGCCTCATGTCAAGATGCGCGCGTGGGTGGCTTCGTTGCCTCGTCTGATGATGCGCGTTTCGATGTTCGAGCTCTTTTGCTGCGGGTTTTGTGCTCGGTCAAGGTCAGGAGTTGATTGCTTAGCTGCTGAATCCGACGCTGGGTGGCTGCCGGGTTGATTAGTTCGTGGATGCGGGTGAGAGCGGCTTTGCGGTCGTCGGTGATGGTGTCGGATGCAAGGATGCGCCGGTAGGCGGTTGTGGCTTGATCGTGCTTCTTGGCCACTTTGGCGCCGATGCGGACCTTGGAGATCAGTTTCTGCTGGGCGTGGAAGTGGTTGCTTAGCATGGAGTGCAGGCGCCATATTTCATTGAGTAGCAGCAGCTCAGTGGGTGTGTCGTAGCGGTGATATCCCACCACCGTTCGCACGACCGACCAGTTCTTCTGTTCGACGTGACAACCGTCGTTCTTGTTGCCCGGCCGTGCGCGGGTGAAGGTGATCTTGTGTCGTCGGCACCAGAGGTAGAGATGTACGTTGATGAACTCCGAACCGTTGTCGGAGTCCACACCCAGGATGGGGAAGGGCATTCTGGTGGCGATGTCCTCGAGAGCGCCCAGGACAACTTTGGCTTCCTTGCTGCACACCGAGCGGTTCTCGGTCCATCCGGTGGCGACGTCGGTGACCGTCAAGGTGTATGCGTACTCGCCGCCTACGGTGCCGCCGTCGTGACAGACCAAGTCGATCTCGACAAAACCGGGTCGGTTGTCGTCCCAGTCAGCCCAGGTGTGGATGGGGATCTGGCTTTTGAGCAGCGATCCCGGCTTGGTGGTGCACCGCCCTTTGACCCGGCGTTCGGCGCGTGCGCCGGCCAGCCGTCGGTCGATGGTGGCTGCCGACATCGACACCAGCTGCGCGGCAGTGGCGTCTTCGAGGTCCAGTTCTCCGAATCGTCGCAGCACGACGACGAGTTCTCCGAGCATCGGCGCTAGCCGTTTTCCGGCAGGCATTCCCAGCACTTCCCAGCAGAAGATGAGTGCAGCAATAACATTCGGGCCGTACGTCACCGGGCGCGGCGCCCGGGGTTTGACCACCCTCGGCTGCAGTGCAGCCTTTAAGGACTTGCGGGCGTGGTTGCGGTGCCAGCCGGTGGTAGCGCACAACTCGTCGAGGATTCGACTCTTGGCGCGTTTGTCGGCCACCGCGTAGCGGATGGCGGTCGCCTCGGCGACAGCTTTGCGTTCAGACAACGTCAACCCCATGTTCTGGGCTTACCGAGACCCTCGACGAGACTGGA
>JBQEMX010000010.1:102286-195130 GCA_052044345.1 Mycolicibacterium sp. 22603 | reverse complement strand
CCGTACCCGAGGGGCCCAGCAACACGCTGACCTCGCCTGCGGGAATCGACATCGTGACGTCTTCCCAGATCTTCGACGACCCGAACGATTTGCTCAGGTTGTTCACGTCGATTTGGACGCCCATACATGTTCCTTCCGATTGCAGCCCGGGTATTGCCACTCGCCAGGGGCACCTGTGGCTTGAGTCACTGTAACCTACGCGCATTTCCAGCAACGACGAACCGTTGCCCTGCGCAGGCACTGAAACGACTGCGGGCCGGGTNCCGGCCCGCAGTGCGAGTGAACTACTTGACGGTGACGGTGGCGCCGGCGGCCTCGAGCTTGGCCTTGGCGTCCTCGGCGGCTTCCTTGTTGACCTTCTCCAGCAGCGGCTTGGGCGCGCCGTCGACGAGGTCCTTGGCTTCCTTCAGGCCCAGACCGGAGACGATCTCACGGACGACCTTGATGACGCCGATCTTCTTGTCGCCGGCACCCTCGAGGATGACGTCGAATTCGCTCTGCTCTTCGGCGGCCTCGGCGGGCGCACCGGCGGCGGGGCCGGCGGCCACGGCGACCGGAGCGGCGGCGGTGACGTCGAAGGTCTCCTCGAACTGCTTCACGAACTCAGAGAGCTCCAGCAGGGTCATTTCCTTGAACGCGTCGAGCAGTTCTTCGGTGGACAGCTTTGCCATGGTGATTCCTTATCTCTGTGGGTGGTGGTGGTATGTCAGGCGGCGGTTTCTTCGCCGGCCTTCTTCTCTTGCAGAGCTGCGGCCAGGCGGGCGACCTGGGACGCGGGCGCCACGAACAGCGCCGCGGCCTGGGACTGCTTCGCCTTCAGCGCGCCGGCCAGCTTGGACAGCAGCACCTCGCGCGATTCCAGATCGGCGATGCGGTTGACCTCATCGACGGAAAGAGCCTTCCCGTCCATGTAGCCGCCCTTGACGACCAGTGCCTTGTTGTCCTTGGCGAACTTCTTGATCGCCTTCGCGGCGTCAACGGGCTCGCCGCTGATGAACGCGATGGCGGTCGGGCCGGCGAACAGATCGTCCAGACCCTCGATGCCGGCTTCGGCAGCCGCACGCTTGACCAAGGTGTTCTTGGCAACCGTGTAGGTGGTTCCGTCGCCCAGCGACCTGCGCAGCTCGGCAAGATTGGTCACCGTCAGGCCGCGGTACTCGGTGACGACGGTGGCCGTCGCCTCCTTGAACTTCTCGGCGATGTCGGCGACCGCGGTGGCCTTTTCAGCCTTGGCCATGCTTGCCTCCTCGTGATGGTTGGGTCGTCCACCGCATGAGGGGCCAGAAATCACAAACGCCCCGACACAGAAAGGTCGGGGCGCGCAAGAATGCTTCTACCTCGTCCTCCTGCGTGGGCCGCCGGGAATTCCCGGACCTTCAACCTGTTACCAGGTGACCTACGGTCTTCGGTGGAACTGGAGAAGAATAGCCTGCCGCACCCCGATCGGCCAAAACGAGCACCGAGCGTCGGCTCACGTACGAGTTTCATCCGGAAGTTGGCACACAAGGCGACGCTGGGCGAGCGCCTCAGAGCGCCAGCACCCCCGCCCCGATGAGCCCGGCATCCGAACCCAGCTCGGCGGCCGCCACCCGAAGGTCGCGCAGGAAGGTCAGCCCGGCGTAATCGGCCAGTGCCACGCGGAGCGGGTCGAACAGCACCGGCCCGGCCTTGGCCACCCCACCGCCGATGACCACCAGGTCCAGATCGCATACCGCCGCGGTGGAGGCGATCATGGCCGCCACCGCAGTCGCTCCCCTGCGGAATGCCGCAACGGCGATCGGGTCGTCGTGGTGCACGGCCTCGGCAAGCTGTTTGGCGTCGGTGCCTGCCCAGCCCTGTGCACGGGCCCAACGCGTCATCGACGGCCCGGAGGCCACCGTCTCCACACAGCCGCGGCCGCCGCAGGGGCAGCGCTGTCCGTCGAGCTCGATCACCGTGTGCCCCACGTGCCCGGCATTGCCGGTGCGGCCGTCATAGGGCATACCGTCGAGCACCAGTCCGCCGCCGATACCGGTCGAGACCACCATGCCCAGCACGAACTGCGCGCCGCGGCCGGCGCCGTACCGGTGCTCGCCGAGCGCCATGCACAGCCCGTCGCCGCCCAGTCGCACGCGCAGCCCGGTCAGTTGCGCCACCCGGGCCACGATCGGGAAATCCCGCCACACCGCGATGTTGACCGGGCTGATCGCCCCGGCACCCAGGTCCACCGGTCCGGCCGAGGAGATGCCGACGGCCTCGACTCCCCCGCCCGCATCGGCGTCGAGGGTGGCGGTGATCAGATCCGCCGTGGCGCGCCAGGTGTCCTCCGCCGAGGTCTGTGGAGTCGGCACCTCGGTCCGGTGCACCAGCGTGCTGCCGTCGACCAGTGCGGCCGCGATCTTGGTACCGCCGATGTCGATGGCGAGGGCGGCCATCAGTGTCGGTGGGTGTTGTCGGGCTGGCGGGGATCGCCGGGGTGCTCGTAGCCGGGTGCCAGCTGGACCAGTTCTGCGGTTCGGGCGTCGAGCCATTGCCGGAACACCCGACGCTGCGCCGCCGACCGCAGGTGCTCGGCGATCAGCAGATAGGCCTCATCCAGGGGCAGCGGCACCGATCGGCGCGGCCCGAACCGGCCCGGGTTGCGCCGGTGGTAGTCGGCGATCTCGATATCGGTCACGTCGACACCGGCGGTGACGGCGGCGAAGGCCGCGCGGCCCGCGGCGGTGCTCAGAACGGCGGCGGCGATGCTGCCGATCTCCAGGCGCGCGGTCATATCCGGCAGGATCTCCTCCTGTGTGGGGATGTGCCCCGGCGTGCCCGCCTCGAGTTCGACGACACGTTCGGCGGCCAGCAACTGGGTCAGCCACCGTCGCAGTTGGCGGCCCTCACCGGTGCCCGGCCGGGGCAGCGCAGCCGCTGAATTGCCTTCCCGCAGCGCCCTTTCCCGCTCATCGACCTGCGCAACGGTGATCGGGACACCGCCCACCAGCGCCGCGGTCACGCCACCACCACCGCGACCGCAGGCGAGTACAGCAGCGTCCCCGCGGCGGCCACCCGGACCAGTGCCCACCACCGGCCCGGTGCCATCCAGGGCGGCGGGCTGACCTCGAAGTCCAACCTGACCTGGCCCGCCGCGGGCAGTTCGGCACCGATCACCGCGGGCCCCAACCACTCCCAGGTACCCCACGGGCTGATCAGGTGTGCCTCCACCGCAAGGTCGGCCTGGGCGTCGGTACCGACGATGACGCTCAGCCGGCCCTGGCCGCCCGGTCGTACCCGCACCTCCGCAGGTCCGTCGACCAGCCGCAGCACCGCTGGATCGGTCGCCCGATCCACCTGGCCCACCTGCACCAGGCAGACATCCTCGACCACCTGACGCCAAGCCGTCGGGAGGCCGCGTCCACCGGTGAGTGCCAGCTCCACGCGCACCGGGTACAGGCCCGGGCGCGCCTCCTCGGGTACTGCCACCGCGACCTCGGCGTCGAGGTACTCCCCGGGCGGCAGCACGAAGGTCACCTCGTCGGGCTCGGCGGTCCACTGCGGTGGGCAGCGCAACCGGACCCGCCCCCGCAGCGCGGCATCGGTGCAGTCGCTGGCGGCGGTCAGCCGGAGTCGCAGCTGGGTGCCCGGCTGCACCCGCGCCTGCCGGGGATGCACGTGCGCGACCGCGGGCAACCCGCCCAGCGGAGCGGGCCCGCGATTGTGCAACCAGTAACGCGCATAGACCGGTTGGGCCGCTTCGGCTTCGGGGCCGATCGTGTCGTTGTCGGCAGGCAGGATCTGGACCGCGTTCAGATGCGCCAGCACGGTGGCGATCTGATAGCCGTGCAGCGCATCGGTGACCGGGCCTGCATCGTTTTCCAACAGGTCGGCGTGGCGCATCCCCGATACCGCGCAGATACCCGAGCGGATGACGAACGGCGTATGCCTGCCGTGTGTCTCGACGAGACGCATGGCCACCGAACCCGCGTCGACACCGGCGAGTGCGCCAGCCGCCATCGGGTTGCCCGCGGCCTTGAGCGCGCCGAGCTGGATACCCTCGGCGTCGACATCGAGCAGGGCGCCGTGTGCGGGTAGCAGATCCGCTGCTGCCCGCCTGTTCACCACCGCGATCAGCGGGTGGCCGAATTCGGCGCTGCAGCGTGGTATTTCACGATCCCGCCAGTCTCCGGAGCCGGCGACCAGCGCATAGTCGAAGGTGTGCGTCCAGTGCTGCAGGCCGAAGGGGGAACCATCCGGCGCGGTGCGCCGTGGCGGGTCGATCCACGTTCCCGACGGCCAGCCCGTGCACGAGCGCATCAGCGACGTGTGCAGCGAACCGTCGGGTTCGACGGCGAATCCGGGCACCCCGCGGTTGAGCACCGCGACGGTCGCCGGTTCGAAGGGCTCCATTCCCGCCGGCGTCCGTTGGGACACCGCGATCTCGGCGTCGGCGATATCGTCGATCAAGGCCGCGATCCCGCCGGCAATGACCAGGACCGGCAGGGCACGCTCGCCGCGCAGATCGGCCCCGGGCACCCATTCCTGTTCCAGCGGGGCGACCGCGGGAACCCAGACGCGGGCCGTACCGGTGGCCGACAGTTGGCGGTCGAACTCCTGCCGACAGTCCGGCGCGGACGCCAATACCGATGCGGTGAAGGCATTCTCACCGGGCCCACCGAGGGACAGGCGCGCGTCGGGCAAGTTGGAATCCACGGCCAGGTTCCCGTAGCGGGGCTGCCCGGCGACAGTACAGGTGGCGGTGACACCCGTGCGCACCAACGCCACCATCACCTCGCGGGCGTCGAAATCGTCGTCGGGGACCACCACTTCGGCCACCGAGATAGCCCGGGTGTGGTCCCCGACGCGCACCCGCAGCGTCGCCGAAAGACCGAACCAGCCGTAGGCGGGGTTGTCCAGGGTGGACGGGTACACGGCGGCGTCCACCGCCTCGTCACCGTCGTGGAGCAGCCCGAACCCGCGGCCGATGACGGCGTCACCGACCTCGCTGACGGGCATCGCACCGGGCACCGGGCACGGCCAACGCAACCGCAAAAGATCGTCCGAACCGCTGAATTCATCGATCACGGTGCGGTATTCGATGCGCTCGACACCGTGCCAGACGGTGATGGTCTGGGTGTAGCTCACCACGTCCCCGATATGCCCGGTGATGATCAGCCGTTCCCCGAGCGCACAGCGCCACATCTGCACCGCGGCGCGATGGTCGGCAGACGTGCTCACCGGTCCCCTCGGCAGCAGATGCCAGGGGCCCTCTCCGGCCTGCGGATGGGCTGGGTACTCGTCGTAGACCGCGAGCTCGTTGCCGACGCACCCCGCGGCGATCCATTCCCGCCCGTCGGTGACCAGTGAGCTGACCCCGCCGCCGCGGTCGGGATCCACGGTCACCCGGTGCCGGTCGGTGCCGATGGTGACCCCGTCGTGGGGTTCCCAGCGCGACCCGCGAACGTCGCCGTCGAGGCGATATCCCTGCCAGCCCAGCGAGCCGACCCCCTCGGCCAGCCAGCTGACCCGCCTGTCCTCGATCAGGGTCGGCAACTCGTGGCCGTCGACATCGCGGACCACACCGGTGAAGTCGTGGTCCAACTCGGCGGTGACGATATCGGTCCGGTTGTGCGCCAACGGATTCCACACCACCAACGGGACGTTCACCGCACCCGAGAGCAGCCGCAGCGCATTGTCTCGGGTGCTCCGGCCGATCTCCCAGGCGTCGCGCCAGCCGGTCAGCAGGTCCAGGTACACCTGGTCGGACTCGGACCCGGTGATGGCGTCGTGGTGGGCACCGTATGCCAGTTGCACCCAGGCCTTGGCCAGCGCGGCCTGCGGGTACCGGACCCCGCCGAGCACACCGGCGAACACCGCGAAGCGCTCGGCCTCCAGCACGGCGTTCTCGGCGGCGCGGTTGGCCTGTTTGGTGTCGATATAGGAGACGTCCTTGCCGGTGTAGATGGGATTCATGTCCCTGGTCTGCACCGACGCCCGCCGCCCGGTCCGGTCGAGTTCTTCCCGGACGGCGGCGAAGAACTCGCGCGGCAGCGCACAGACGAACCGCGGCCAGGTATAGCGGGCGTTCCAGTCGCGATGGATCTCGGTGGCCCATTTGTTCGGCGGGGTGTAGTCGGTGCCGACGGGAAGGAGCACGTTGCGGGTCAGCGCGACCTTCTTCAGTTCGGTGAACAGCCGGTAGGTTTCGGCCTCGGCGTCGGCCAGCGTCGGAGCGGAGTCCATCCACCAGCCGGCGGCATAGTGCGCGGGCATGTAGTGGGTCAGCAGCCCGCGCCCCGACGGCGCGGTCCATTCGAATTCGCTGGCGAACTGCATGCGCTCGGGGTCACCGTGATCGGCCATCGGACCCCACTGGTGGTGCGGTCCCCGCGCCCATGAACTGGATGTCAGGCCGGCGTCGGCGGCCATTCCGGGAAACTGCGGATCGTGGCCGAACACGTCGAGCTGCCAGGCGGTCGCCGGGTCACCGCCGAGCACATGACGCTGAAAACCGATGCCGGCCACAATGTTCCGGATCGCGGTCTCGGGGCTGGTCAGGTTGGTGTTCGGTTCGTTGTACGTGCCGCCCATGATCTCGATGCGGCCCTCGTCGATCAGCCTGCGCAGGTCGGTGCGTTCCTCGGGGTGGGTGTCCCAGAACGGTTTCAGGTAATCCACCTCGGCCAGCACGAACTTGTATTCGGGCACCCTGCGGGCCATCTCGAGGTGGGCGGTGACCAGGTCGAAGCCGTTGGTCTGCCGGCACGCGCCGGGCGGGTCCTCGGTCCACAGGCTGGTGTAGGCCGCCTGGGTGTTCCACCACACCGGGTCGTAGTGGAAGTGGCTGATCATGTGCATGGTCCAGCCCGGTTCGGCGACCACGAACTCGAAGGCGGTGTCACCGATCCGGGCGTTCTGGCGCTGCCCGGGGCTCGGGTCGTCGACATAGACCGGGATCTCGACATAGGTGCCACCCGGTTGGGCGACGGCCTCACCGTGGATGCCGTAACCGCTCACGCGCACCGGCGTGGGGACCGTACAGGCGGTGTGGTGGGCGCGGACGAGTTGCAGCGGGGCGGCAGGCGGCCCGACGAACAACTCCGTCGACTCCGCAGCTGTCACACGCATGCTCCGCACCCTACGTTCGGGTGCCCGCCCGCTGCAGCAGTTCGGCCGCGCTGCGCACGGCGTCGGCGACTTCCGGTGGTTCGAGCACCTCGAACTCGCATCCCGGCATGGCCAGGTAGAGCGCCATCACCCGCGGATCGTCGGCGCCGGTGGTCAGGATGCAGGCCTGGTCGCCGTCGGGTTCGATGTGCACCGAAGCCGACGAGAAGGTCTGTGCCACAACATCACGCGAGGCGTGGTAGCGGACCCTGGCGATATAGCGGTAGGGCGAGCTGGTGATGGCGCGTTGCACATACCGGGCGGCGTCGGGGGCGGGACGCGCGGTGAAGGTGCTGCCCATCGCCCGGACGGTGTCCATCCGGTCCAGGCGCAGGCTGCGCCAATCCTGCTTGTCCCTGTCGAAGGCCAGCAGATACCAGCGCCGCCCCGTGGTGACCAGTTGGTAGGGCTCCACACGGCGTCGCGAGGTGGCGCCGCGGATGTCGGTGTACCCGCAGCCGACGTGTTCATGGTCGCGGCAGGCCCTGGCCAGCGTCATCAGCACCTCGGGATCGACGGGGGCGTCGCGCTGCGTCGGGGCCAGCGTGACGGTGCTGTCGTGCACGGCGGCGACCTGTGAGCGCAGCCGCGCCGGCATGACCTGGTCGAGCTTGGACAACGCGCGTAGTGCGGACTCGCCCACGCCGGCCACGCTGCCGCCCGCGGCCAGCCGCAGGCACACCGCCATGGCGACGGCCTCGTCGGGATCCAGCAGCAGCGGCGGCATCGCGGCGCCGGCACCGAGTTGGTAGCCGCCGCCGTGGCCCTTGCTGGCCTGCACCGGATAGCCGAGTTCGCGCAGCCGCTCGACATCGCGCCGGACACTGCGGGTGGTGACCTCGAGGCGTTCGGCGAGCTCCTCGGAGGTCCAGACGCGACGCGACTGCAGCAGACCGAGTAGCTGCAGAACCCGGGCGGTACTCATGTCCACCATGCTGCCGGATTCATAGGACCGAAACTGTCCTATATGGCTGAGAGTCTATGACCCATGAACACCGAACTGCTGGCCGACCAACTGGACTTCCACTGGGATCACCAGTTGCGCCCGAAGCTGGCCGGCCTCACCGACGAGGAGTACCTCTGGGCTCCGGTAGCGGACTGCTGGACGGTCCACCCCGACGGCCGGGTGGATTTCGCGTATCCCGAACCCGAGCCCGCACCCTTCACGACGATCGCGTGGCGGATGGCCCATGTGATCGTCGGCGTGCTGGCCATGCGGAACCACGCGCATTTCGGCGGTCCGCCCGCCGATTACCAGACGTGGGACTACGCCACCGATGCCGCGACGGCCCTGGTCCAACTCGACGAGGAGAAGGCTCGGTGGACGGCCGGGGTGCGGGCCCTGTCCGATGCGGACCTGCAGCGCCCGTGCGGCCCCGCCGAGGGCCCGTATGCCGAGTACCCGATGGCCGCGCTGGTGTTGCACATCAACCGCGAGGTGATCCACCACGGCGCCGAAATCTGTCTGCTGCGAGATCTTTTCACCCACACCCAGAAGGAGAACTGAGATGCCCGCCATGCCCCCTCCCGTCGCCGACGAGCGCGCCGGACTCAAGGAGTACGTCGCCGCCCAGCAATACGCCTTCCGGGCGATCGCCTTCGGCCTGACCGACGAGCAGGCGCGTGCCACGCCCAGCGTCAGCGCGTTGTCGATCGGCGGGCTGATCAAACACGTCACCAGTTGCCAGAAAGGGTGGATGGAGCGGGTGGCGGCAGCCCCGCAGTTGCCTGCGGCCGATGACCGCCCGATGGAAGAGGTGCAGGCCGAGTACGCCGACGAGTTCGTGATGCGCGCGGATGAGACGCTCGCCGAAATCCTGGCGGCATTCGACGAGCAGAACGCCCAGACCATCGACCTCATCGAGACCGCGGATCTGGCGGCGGCGGTGCCGGTTCCGCAGGAGGTCCCCTGGTTCCCCAAGGATGTCGCGGCGTGGTCGGTGCGCTGGGTGATCTTCCACATGATCGAGGAACTGGCCCGCCACGCCGGTCAGGGCGACATCATCCGGGAGAGCATCGACGGCGCCACGCTCTACGAGCTGCTGGCCGGCCTTGAGGACTGGGAGCCGACGCCGTGGCTGACCCCATGGGGCAAGGGCGCCTAGGACTGCGCCGAGAGTGACGCAATGGTCGTACCGGAGCGGCCTCCAGCGACCACAGCGTCACTCTCGCGCACTCCTGCCGTCCTCGGCCGCGATGCCACGCAACACCCCGACCGCGCGGTCGACCAGCGCTGTGGCCTCGGCGGCATGGGCGACCATCAGATCGACACCGAGGTCGGCGGGTTCGATCGGCCGATAGGTGATGCCGCCGAGGTCCAGGGCGGCCGTGGGCGCGGGCACTATCGCGACGCCCAGCCCCGCGGCGACCAGCGTCACCAGCGTCGAGGTTTCGGCGACCTCCTGGCGGATCCGGGGGCGGAAGCCGGCGGCCGAGGACAGCCCGGTGATCACCTCACCCATCACCGAACGGCCCTGCCCGACATGGGCGATGAACTCCTCATCCCGCAGGTCTGCCACGGTGAGCGAGTCTTGCTCGGCCAGCGGATGGCCCAACGGTAGCGCGACGAGCAACCGGTCCCGGCGCAACACGGTGGCCCGCACACCGGGCAGATCCACCGGTGGCCGCAACAGGGCGATGTCTATCTCGTGCGCCGCCAGCGCGGCAAGTTGGGCCGGCGCCAGCATCTCCCCGCGGACACTCACGTCTACCAGTGGCAGTTCGGCGCGCAAGGTTCGGACGAACTGCGGCAGCAGCGAATACGTCGCCGAACCGACACATCCGACGATCAGCTGCCCCTCGGCCCCCTGTTCGATGCGGCGAACCTGCCGACCGGCGTCGTCGACACCATCGAGCAGGGCGATCACGCGACGCAGATAGGCCCGTCCGGCCGCGGTCAGTTCCACCCGGCGGGTGCTGCGGATGAACAGTTGCACCCCGAGCTCACGTTCGAGGGCCCGAATCTGTTGGGACAGCGGCGGTTGGGCCATGTGCAGCCGTTCGGCCGCCCGCCCGAAGTGCAGTTCCTCGGCGACCGCCCGGAAGTACCGGAGGTGACGCAACTCCATATCGAGATGTTAGACCTCTCAATGCGAGGTGATTGACACTCCACGCAACGTCACCGGTGCCCCGGTGCTGGTCACCACATCATCGACGCTGACCCCATCGGCGAGTTCCACGACGGCGAATCCGGTGCCCGTCACATCGAACACTCCGAGTTCGGTGATCACCCGGCTCACCACGGCCTTACCGGTGAGCGGCAGGTCGCAGGCCAGAACGAGTTTGGCCGCACCGGCTTTGGTGACGTGGTCCATCAGGACGATGACGCGTTCGGCACCGCTGACGAGATCCATCGCCCCGCCCATGCCCTTGACCATCGATCCCGGGACCATCCAGTTGGCCAGGTCGCCGTTGGCCGCCACCTGCATGCCGCCGAGCACCGCCACGTCGACGTGTCCTCCGCGGATCATCGCGAAACTGGTCGACGAGTCGAAGAACGAGGCACCGGCGACCACCGAGACGGTCTGCTTGCCGGCGTTCACCAGGTCGGGGTCCACCTCGTCGTCGTAGGGGAACGGTCCGACACCGAGGATGCCGTTCTCGGCGTGCAGGGTGACATCCGAACCCGCGGGCAGGTGATCGGGGATCAGCGTCGGCAGCCCGATCCCGAGGTTGACGTAGTCGCCGTCGCTCAGCTCGAGGGCGGCGCGGGCGGCCATCTGGTCGCGGGTCCAGCTCATCGCGTGATCTCCTCTGCGTTCGGCTGGGCGCGGGTCGTGCGCTTCTCGATGCTCTTGCGCGCGGCCTGCTCCGGGGTCAGTTCGACGACGCGCTGCACGAAGATCCCCGGCAGGTGCACCGCGTCGGGATCCAGCTCGCCGACCTCGACGACCCGTTCGGCCTCGACCACCGCGATGCGCCCCGCCATCGCGGCCGACGGGTTGAAATTGCGTGCCGCCGCGTGGAATACGCAGTTTCCCGCCTTGTCCGCGACGGCCGCGCGCACCAGGGCGTAATCAGTGACGATGGACTCTTCGAGCAGCATCTGCTTGCCGCCGAAGGTGCGGACCTCCTTGGGCGGTGAGGCCAATGCGACACTGCCGTCGGCGTGATAGCGCCACGGCAGGCCGCCGTCGGCCACCAGAGTCCCGACACCGGTCGGGGTGAAGAACGCGCCGATTCCGCTGCCGCCGGCGCGCATCCGTTCGGCCAGGGTGCCCTGCGGGGTCAGCTCGACGGTCAGTTCACCGGCCAGGTACTGCCGGGCGAACTCCTTGTTCTCGCCGACATAGGAGGCGATCACCCTGGTGATCCGGTGCGCTTCCAACAGCAGGCCGAGCCCGCCACCGTCGACGCCGCAGTTGTTGCTCACGATGGTCAGGTCGGTGGCACCCTGTTCGAGCAGTGCGTCGATCAGGAACCACGGGATCCCGGCCAGTCCGAACCCGCCGACCGCGAGGCTGGCGCCGTCGGGGATGTCGGCGACCGCCGCGGCCGCGCTGGGTATCACCTTGTTCAGTGTCATCGTTGCTCCAGGTGGTCGATGAGGGCGCCGGTGACCGGACCCGGCTGTTCGGCGTTGGCGAGGTGGGCGGCATCGGGCACGACCAGCAGCGTCGCACCGGGTATCGCTGTGACGATCTCTTCCAGTTTGGCCGGCGGCGTGGCCGGATCGTCCGCACCGGCGATCGCCAGGGTCGGCGCCGTGATACTCGAAAGTTGTTGCCGTAGATCGAGGCTCGCGATGGCTTCGCAGCAACCTGCGTACCCCTCGGCCGGTGTACCGGCGACCATCTGGACGTAACCGTCTCGGATCTGTGGATTGGCCGCCAGGTAGGCCGGGGTGAACCAGCGCGCCACCACGGCCTCGGCCACCGCGGCGGTGCCCTGTTCGCGGACCGTGGCGGCGCGCTGGAGCCATCCGGTGGCCGGGGAGAGTTCGGCGCCCGTGCACAGCAGAACCATCCGGTCGACTCGATCCGGGTTGCGAGCGGCGACCCGCATGGCCGTCATCCCGCCCAGCGACAGCCCGACGAGTGCGGCCCTATCGATGCCGAGCCGGTCCAGCAGCGCGATCAGGTCGTCGGCCAGATCGTCGATGATGTAGGGCCCGGCCGGCACCGGGGACGCACCGTGACCGCGGGCGTCGTAGCGCACCACCCGGAACCGCTCTTCCAGTTGTGCCAGTTGCCGATCCCACATGCGGTGTGTGGAACCCAGCGAGTTGGACAGCACGACGACGGGGCCGTCCGCGCGCCCGGAGACCACCGCGTGGACCTCGACGGCGGTCATCGGATCGCCTCGAACACCGCGGCCAGACCCTGTCCGCCGCCGATGCACATGGTTTCCAGCACGTGTCGCGCGCCGCGACGGCGTGCCTCGTACGCCGCGGTCGCCAGGATGCGGGCACCGGTGGCGCCGACGGGATGCCCGAGCGAGATCCCGGATCCGTTGGGGTTCAACCGATCGTCGGTGGCGTCGATCTTCCATTCCGCCAGCACCGCGAGTACCTGTGCGGCGAACGCCTCGTTGAGTTCGATGAGGTCGATGTCGTCGAGGGTCAACCCGGCGCGTTCCAGCGCGGCCGCGGTGGCGCCGACCGGGCCGATGCCCATGGTCTCGGGGCGGCACCCCGTCACCGCCCAGGACCGCAGCCGCAGCAGCGGGGTGAGGCCGAGCCGTTCGGCGTCGGCGGTGGTGGTGACCACGCACATGGCGGCGCCGTCGTTCTGGCCCGACGCGTTACCCGCCGTCACCGTCGAATCGGGATCCAGCGTGGTGCGCACGGCCCGCAGTGCCGCGAGTGCATCGAGATCGATATCGGCGCGCGGATGTTCGTCGCGCTCGACGATCACGTCGGGCTTGCCCCGGCGGCCGGGCACCGTCACCGGGATCAGCTCCTCGGCGAAGCGGCCCGCGTCGTGGGCGGCGATGGCGCGCCGATGGGACCGCAGCGCCAGCTCGTCCTGCGCCTGCCGGGTGATGCCGTACTCGCGGCGCAGGTTCTCGGCGGTCTCGATCATGCCGCCTGCTATCGGGTGCGATGTGCCGCCTGCGGTCTCGCGGGCCCTATCGAGCCTGTCCTGCAGGGCAATTCCGCCTTGCCGAACTCCGGTGCGCAGGCCCAGCGCGTAGTGCTCCACATTCGACATGGACTCTGCCCCGCCCGCCACGACCACGCTCGCCGCACCGGTGGCCACCTGACCCGCCGCATACAGCACCGCCTGCAGGCCGGATCCGCAGCGCCGGTCGATCTGCAGCCCCGGCACGTCGGTGCCCAGCCCGGCGTCGAGCGCGGCGATGCGGCCCAACGCGGGTGCCTCCCCGTTCGCGTAACCGTTGCCGAGGATGACGTCGTCGATCGCGGTCAGGCCGGTGCGCTCGATCAGCGCGCGCAGCGTGTGCGTCGCCAGCTCGGCGGCGGTGAGTGCCGACAGCGCACCCGCCATCCTCCCGACGGGGGTTCGTAGCGGGCTGCAGATCACGACGTCGGCCATATCGTCGACGCTAGCCACCTGCGTCGAGATTCAGAAGTACCGAATTCACATAGATTGAGAGGCTGGGCATCTTATTCTGCCCGCCGAGAGCGACGTACCGGTCGCTCCAGCCTGACCTATAGCGACCTTTGCGTCACTCTCGCGCAGTCGCGGACCAGCCGCGAGACTCCAGGGCTGCCCTGGCGTGGCCGATGATGTCGTTCGGGCGGTCCTCCTTGATGACGCGGATGAGGCGCCACCCGGCGCGCTGCAGTTCGCGGCCCACCCACACGTCGCGGGCATAGACGGTGCGGTCGCTCAGATGCTGCTCGCCGTCGTACTCGGCGCCCACCCGGTAGTCCTCCCAGACCATGTCGAGCCGCCTGATGTAGCGCCCCTCGGCGGTGTAGACGACCAATTGCGTTCGCGGCCTTGGCAGCCCGGCATCGATGAAGAGCAGTCGGAGCCAGCTCTCCCGCGGCGACTCGGCACCGCCGTCGACGTGCGGCAGGATCTCGCGGAGTTGCACGAGGCCTCGGACGCCCGGATGCGACTCGGCCACTGCCAGGACGTCCTCGATCCGGTAGGGGGCATCCCGCATGAGGGCATCCAGCCGGGCGATCGCGGCACCGCGCCGGAATCGACGGGCCAGGTCGAAGGCGGTGCGTTCGCGCGTCGTGAGCGGAATCCCGCCGACGGTCTCGATCTCGGCGGCGGGCAGGAGGTCCTTGCGGATGACCAGGCCGTCCTGCCGTCGGCACCGGGCGAACACCTCGATCGGCTCGGTATCGGAGACCCATCGCGCACCGTGCAGCGCGGCGGCCGCCACCCCGCCGATGACCCCGTCCGGGACGGCGAGCAGCGCGGCGTCGATTCGCTCGCGCAGCGTCGGGAGCTGACCGCGCGGGATGTGCACGCCGCGCAGGAGTGGTCGGTAGCGGTGCCGAAGTTGCCCGCGGGTCAGCGCGCCGCTCGCCATCGCGGCGCCGCCGTCGAACGGAATGTGCACACCTGCTTGGACGCAGCGGCGGCCCGAACGGATCCATACCGGCGCGAGAGTGACGTAATGGTCGCGGACGTCAGCCCCGGAACGACCATTGCGTCACTCTCGGCGGGAACAGGCGTCAGAAGAACCGCACCGCGGCGTCGACGACGACGTCCACATCCTCGCCGAGCGCGCCGGCGAGCCACTGCTGGGCCAGCTCGGCCATCGCCCCGGTGTACATGGCCGCGCCGACGCGGGTGGCCACGGGATCCGAGCCCGGGTGCAGCCGCGCCCCCTCGGCGAGCACCGCGTCGAGCAGCTGGTCCTGCAGCGCGGCGCGCCGCTCGGTGAGCACCGGATTGGCGCGGGCGTCGGTGAACAGCACGCGGCCGCGGCGCGGGTCGGCGGAGCTGAAGCCCAGCACGGCGGCAATGCCCGCCCGGGTGCGCGCGCCCAGCGAGGCGCCGGCCGCGGTCATGGCGGTGTCGACCGCGGCGCCGAGCTCGCCGGCGACCTTGTCGAACACCGCGCCGAGCAGCTCACCGATATCGCCGAAGCTCTCGTAGAAGTAGCGGGTGTTCAGCGCGCTTTCCCGGCATACCGAGCGCACCGTCAGCGCGGCCTCGCCGCCGGTCCCGAACAGCGCGTAGGCGGCGTCGATCAGCAGCGCTCGGCGTTCCGCGCGCCGATCGGTCAGTGCGACGCCCGCCCACCGAGTCATCGCATCAGACTAGATCTGGTCACGCTCGTAGCCAAAATGTATTCTGGCTACAGCCGTGACCAGAAAGGGGCTCACCCGTGGACATGCCGCACCAGGTACTGGAGCAAGGCCTGCAGGATAGGTACGACAAGACCTTCCGCAGGCACTTCTTCAAGGGCCTCGAGTTCGCCGGGCCCGCGGGCGACCCAGGTTGGTTCGGCCCCGGCAGCGCGGTCTGGCACGTGCACTCCCACACCGAGGCACTGATCTTCGGCCTGCAGTGTGCGGCCTATCTGGAGCGCCTTGACCCGTCCATCTACTGGATGGGGATGCATCACTCGCGGCTGGTCAAGCGCGAGGCCGACGGCACCGCCGTCCCGGTCATCGACCCGAAGGGCGCCGCGATCCGGCTGGGCCACTCGATCGCCTTCTTCATCGGGACCGCCTACGGCAACACCGAGACCGCCGAACGCGTCGCGCGAACCGTGCGGGCCATGCATCACACCATCAAGGGCACCCGACCCGACGGCGCCACCTACGACGCCGACGATCCCGAGTGGCTGCGCTGGAACTACGCCACCGTGGTGTGGGGGCTGGCCACCGCCCACGAGCTCTATCACCCGAATCCGTTGCGCGGCAAGAAACTCGACCGCTATTACGGCGAGTTCACCAGGGTCGGCCACGCCCTGGGCGGCACCGACCTGCCCACCACGAAGGCCGAGACCCTGCAATGCCTGCACTCCTATCTCCCCCGCCTCGCACTCACCCACGGCGCGGCGATGGCCACCGGACCCAACCTGCCGATGCCCCAGAGCGCCGTCGACTGGGCCATCCGCGACACCATGCCGCGGTGGGCCAAACAGCTCATCGGGCACACCGATCCCAACCCCATCGAGCGGGCGGGCCGGCGCGCCGTCGTCTGGTCGGTGATCAACGGTCTGCACATTGCGGCCGGTGCCGCCCCGGAGTTCCGGCAGGCCCAGCGACGGGTGGCCGGCGGGACCACCGTCGCGCACACCGAACCCCGCTACGTGCTCGGCAGTGATCCCGAGCTCAGCCGTGACCAGGTGGAGCGTGCCTTCGTGTGACGCAGGCCACCCGTATTTTCACCGCTACCGCCGGTTTTGAGACACTGCAGAGATGAGTACCCAACACCGAGAAGGAGCCCGGCTGGACCGGGTGCCGTTGCCGGTGGAGGCCGCGCGCGTCGGCGCGACGGGTTGGCAGGTCACCCGCACCGGCGCCCGCGTCGCCGGCAGCCTGCTGCGTAAGGGGTCGCTGCAACAAAAGGTCATCAAGCAGATTCCGCAGACCTTCGCCGACCTGGGCCCCACCTACGTCAAGTTCGGCCAGATCATCGCCTCCAGCCCGGGTGCCTTCGGCGAACACCTCAGCCGCGAGTTCCGCGGCCTGCTCGACCGCGTCCCGCCTGCGGATCCGGCGGCGGTGCACAAGCTGTTCAAGGAGGAACTCGGCGACGAGCCGCAGAACCTCTTCAAATCCTTCGACGAGAAACCGTTCGCGTCGGCCTCGATAGCCCAGGTGCACTATGCGACGTTGCACAGCGGCGAGGAGGTCGTGGTCAAGATCCAGCGTCCGGGGATCCGCCGCCGGGTCGCCGCGGATCTGCAGATCCTCAAGCGCGGCGCGCGGCTGGTGGAGTTCGCCAAGCTCGGCCAGCGGTTGTCCGCCCAGGACGTCGTCGCCGACTTCGCCGACAATCTGGCCGAGGAGCTCGACTTCCGGCTGGAGGCCCAGTCGATGGACGCCTGGGTGGCCCATATGCACTCCTCCCCGCTCGGTGAGAACATCCGCGTCGCGCAGGTCTACTGGGATCTGACCAGCGAGCGGGTGCTCACCATGGAGCGCATCCAGGGCACCCGCATCGATGATGTCGCGGCCATCCGCAAGCAGGGTTTCGACGGCGAACAGCTGGTCAAGGCGTTGCTGTTCAGCGTGTTCGAGGGCGGGTTGCGCCACGGCCTCTTCCACGGCGACCTGCACGCCGGCAACCTCTATGTCGACGATGCCGGCAAGATCGTGTTCTTCGACTTCGGCATCATGGGCCGCATCGATCCGCGGACCCGGTGGTTGCTGCGCGAACTGGTGTATGCACTGCTGGTCAAGAAGGATCACGCCGCCGCGGGCAAGATCGTGGTGCTGATGGGCGCGGTAGGGACCGTCAAACCCGAGGCGCAAGCGGCCAAGGATCTGGAGAAGTTCGCCACCCCGCTGACGATGTCCTCGTTGGGTGATCTGAGCTATGCCGAGATCGGCAAGCAGCTCTCCACGCTGGCCGATGCCTATGACGTGAAGCTGCCGCGGGAGCTGGTGCTGATCGGTAAGCAGTTCCTCTACGTCGAGCGCTATATGAAGCTGCTGGCGCCGCGCTGGCAGATGATGAGCGACCCGCAGCTGACCGGTTACTTCGCCAATTTCATGGTCGAGGTCAGCCGCGAGCATTCCGCTGAGCTGGACAGCTAGCACCGAAAGTCCACCGCCGAAACGGCATTGACGCTCGTCGCGCTGTGCGCGGGGGCGAACTGGAGGTCAGGTATGCAGATCCGTACGGGTGCCGCGCGCGCCGGCGAACTGGACATCGTCTATGACGACATGGGTGACCCGGACCATCCGGCGGTGCTGTTGATCATGGGCCTCGGCGCACAGATGGTGTTGTGGCGCAAGGAGTTCTGCCAGAAGTTGGTGGACCAGGGGCTGCGCGTCATCCGGTTCGACAACCGCGACGTCGGGCTCTCGTCGAAGCTGCCGCATGCCCGTAGCGGAGCGCCGCTGATCCCCCGGATGGCTCGTTCCCTGGCGGGGATGAAGAGCCCGGCCGGCTACACGCTTGAGGACATGGCCGACGATGCGGCGGCGCTGCTGGACCACCTGGAGGTCGAGCGCGCGAACATCGTGGGCGCGTCGATGGGCGGCATGATCGCCCAGGTGTTCGCGGCCCGGCATGCCGCCCGCACTCGGTCGCTGGCTGTCATCTTCTCCAGCAACAACCAGGCCTTCCTCCCGCCGCCGGGGCCGCGCCAATTGCTGACGCTGCTGTCCAAGCCTGCCGATACCAGCCGCGCGGGCGTGATCGCGAATACCGCTCGCGTTTCCAAGATCATCGGCAGCCCCGGGTATCCCAGATCCGAGGAACAGCTGAGGGCCGAGGCCGCCGAAAGCTACGAACGTTCCTACTACCCGGCCGGGGTCGGCCGGCAGTTCGCGGCGATCATGGGCAGCGGCAGCCTGCTGGCCTATGACCGGCAGATCACCGCGCCCACCGTGGTCATCCACGGCAAGGCGGACAAGCTGATGCGCCCGTCCGGTGGCCGGGCCATCGCACGGGCGATCCCCGGAGCAAGACTGGTGCTCTTCGATGGGATGGGCCACGAACTGCCCGAACCGCTATGGGACGACATCGTCGGTACTCTCAAAGCAAACTTTTCCGGATAAGTTCGGCCTTCTCACCTTCAGCGCGTAAAGTCGCCGAAAAGGCCGGGTCAACGATGACCCGGGGGGATGTAGTAGGTCGCGGTGGGGACACAACATTGACCGGACGTAAGAAGCTCGAACCGCATTTCTCGGATGTACAGGCGCATTACGACCTGTCCGATGATTTCTTCGCGCTGTTTCTCGATCCGACCAGGACATACAGCTGCGCGTACTTCGAGCGCGACGATATGACGTTGCACGAGGCCCAGTTGGCCAAGATCGATTTGTCACTGGGCAAATTGGGACTCGAACCGGGCATGACGCTGCTCGACGTCGGGTGCGGGTGGGGCGCGACGATGACGCGCGCGCTGGAGCGCTACGACGTCAACGTCATCGGGTTGACGCTCAGCGAGAACCAGAAGGCCCATGTGGAGGCCGAGTTCGACAAGTCGGACTCCACCAGGGACAAGCGCGTGTATCTGAAGGGCTGGGAAGAGTTCGACGAGCCCGTCGACCGCATCGTGTCGATCGGTGCATTCGAGCACTTCGGCTTCGAGCGCTATGACGCCTTCTTCGAGATGGCCCACAGCGTGCTGCCAGACGATGGCGTCATGCTGCTACACACCATCTGCGGCAAGCGATTTGACCAGCTGAGCGCCGAGGGTATCCCGCTGACATTCGAGATCGCCCGGTTCGTGAAGTTCATCCTGACCGAGATCTTCCCGGGCGGCCGGCTGCCCTCGATCGAGAAGGTCGAGGAGCACGCGGTGCCCGCCGGGTTCACGGTGACCAGGCGCCAGTCGCTGCAGCCGCATTACGCGCGCACGTTGGATCTGTGGGCCGAGGCGCTCGAAGCGCATCATGAGCAGGCGGTCGAGATCCAGTCCGAAGAGGTGTACCAGCGCTACATGAAGTACCTCACCGGCTGCGCGAACGGTTTCCGGACCGGATACATCGACGTCAACCAGTTCACGATGGTCAAATGAGCCGTGCGCTACATGCGTGCATGGTGAAAGCTGTTGAAAATCAAGATCAATCGCGTGGTGAGCAAACTCGCATGTAGCATGGGCGAACCTCGGGACTGCTGAATAGCGAAACGTGGCAGAGCATGTCAGTCGACCCGCCGCGGCGGCGGGGAGTGATGGCAGCAAAGACTCTGACTGTGTCGGCAATTAGCTCCTCACCTGCGCCGCAGGCGGGAAACGGGCACGCGGCAACACTTTTCCGCAATGACGTCCATGCCGCGCACCACCAGACACATATTCACCATCGGCTCGGGATGGGCCGTCGCGGACGCTAGAGTCGGGGGAAGCAGGATCGCCATGAGCAACGGCGCGGTGGTGATCCATATCCATTTTGAAGAGACACGCTGCGGGGTTCCCGGGGGACCGGATTCACGGCGAGTAGGGTGCCCACACAAGTGGGCACCCGTGAAGCGGTGGACGGCGTAGTCGGAACCCACCGAGAAGGGCAGGCCATCTCTATGTCTGACAAGTCGAGCGGCACCACGGACATGCGGCCGCATTTCGAGGACATCCAGGCTCATTACGATTTGTCCGACGATTTCTTCGGCGTCTTCCAGGACCCGACGCGCAAGTACAGCAGCGCCTACTTCACCGGGCCCAGCGTCACGCTGTCGGAGGCCCAGATCGCCAACGTCGACCAGCACCTGGACCGGCTGAACCTCCAGCCCGGCCAGACGTTGCTGGAGGTCGGCTGCGGATGGGGGCTCACGCTGCAGCGCGCCATGGAGAAGTACGACGTCAACGTCATCGGTCTGACGCTGAGCAAGAACCAGCAGGCGTACTGCAACCAGCTGCTCGGTGCCATCGATTCCGAGCGCACCTTCGACGTCCGGCTGGAAGGCTGGGAGCAGTTCCACTCTCCCGTCGACGCCATCGTGTCGATCGAGGCCATCGAGCACTTCGGTTTCGAGCGCTTCGACGAGTTCTTCAAGAACAGCTTCGAGATTCTGCCCTCGGGCGGGCGGATGACCATCCAGAGCAGCTGTGGGTACCACCCCGACGATCTGCGCGCGCGCGGCAAGAAGCTCACCTTCGAGCTGGCTCGGTTCGCCAAGTTCATGGCCGAGGTGATCTTCCCCGGCGGCCGGATTCCCAGCACCAAGATGCTTGTGGAACACGGCGAGAAGGCCGGCTTCACCGTGCCCGAGGTGCTGTCGCTGCGTAACCACTACATCAAGACCCTCGGCATCTGGGCTGCGCGCCTGGAGCACAACAAGGACCAAGCCATCGCCGCAGCCGGCGAGCAGCACTACAACGATTACATGCGCTATCTCACCGGCTGCCAGTACTACTACGTCGACGAGGCGCTCGACGTCAGCCTGGTCACCTACGTCAAGCCGTAGTCCCTTACCCCGCCACGGCGACATCCGCCCGTAGCCCTACATGACGCTGATACTCGGCACGCTGTTGCTGGTGTGCGCAGTGGTTGCCGCGGTTGCTCGGTCGGTGCCTGCCACACACCGACTGCTGCTCGCCACGGCGGCGTTGTCGCCCTACCTGATGCTGGGGGCGCCGGCGGCGGCGGTCATGTTCACCCTTGGGCGGCACTGGGTGCCTGCGGCCGTCGCCGCTGTCGCGACCGCTGCGGCCATCGCCTTTCTGCTTCCCTTGCGGGGACGCAGCCCGCGGCCGTCGGGCGGCGTGCAGGTGCGATTCGTCTCGGCGAATCTGTTGTTGGGCGAGGCCGAGCCGGATGCCGTGGCACAGCTGGCCCGTGACCATGCCGATGTGATCGCCATCCAGGAGCTGACCCCGGAACTGGCCGAGTCGCTGTCGAGCGCACTGGCTCAGGACTTTCCGCACTGCGCGCAGCGTCCGAAGGATCGCGCGTCCGGGGTGGGGTTGTGGAGCCGCCATCCGATCACGGCCTCCGGCGCCGACGGGAGCTTCAGCCGGGGCCTGTTGTGGGCCCGGGTGTGCCTGCCGGGCAGCGATGCCGAGCCGACGTTCATCTCCACCCACATGCCGCCGCCGCGCTCGGCGTTCCCGTCGTGGCGCGCCGATATCGTGCGGCTCGCCCAGACGTTGCGCGAGCTGCCTGCGACCGGACCCGTGATCGCCGGCGGCGATCTCAACGCCACGCCCGATGTCGTGGAGTTCCGGCGCCTGCTGGGCGGCGGCGGCTACCGCAGCGGTGCCACGCAGGCCGGTGCCGGACGGATACGTACCTATCCCAACCATCTACGCCGCAAGGGCATCCCACCGATGTTGGCGCTCGACCATGTGCTGACCCGCAAGGCCACCGTGACCGCGATTCGGGCGGTCGCGGTGGCTGGTTCGGACCACCGCGCGGTGGCCGCGACCGTGGTCGTGGACTGAGATCTCGGCCGAATCACGCCGCGGCATCGGCACGCTTACGCCGGGGTCGTCGGACGAACAGCCGCGGGTAGATCTGGCCCCAGCACGCGCGGACGTGCCGTCACAGCCGAAACGATATGACCTGGCATTAATTAAACAGCAACGTCAATATCTGGACATCACCCTCGGCGCTCGTCAACAACCTGCGATAACGGCTACCGCGGACCCGGATCAGCGACCGATCGCGACTCAAGCTCTGCGAGTCGTCGTACTCGACAAACTGACCGACGAGCCCGTCCAACGTGACGTGTGGCTGCAATCACAGCTAACTCGAAGGTGTCGAGACGAGGACTCGCGGCTGGCAAACTTTTCACGGGGCAATATTTGCATCTGATCGAGCGCTCTTGATGACGGTTGACGACGGTTGCGAATGCAACTTTTGACGTCGATCGATTACATTCACATGAACGCTGTAAACAGTTGCCAGCCGCGGCAATGTAGCGGCACACGCTGCGAAAACGTGTTGACAGGACGTTCCCAGTCTGACATGCTTTGCCCAACTCAAAGGCCCATCCAAGGGGGAGAAATGTCAGTAGTTTCACGCAAGGTGAGCATGGGCCTGGCGGCCGGCGCACTCGCCGCCGCAGCAACACTCACGCCGGTCACCGTCGCACATGCTGCGCCGTCGAATCCCGTGGTGGGGTCTGTGGTCGGCGCCGCCCAGTGCGATCCCTCCGTCGACCCGGCGTGCGTGCCACCCGCGGCCGCCCTGCCCACTCCGGAGCAGGCCATTCGCGGCATCTTCCAGAACAACCTCTGGTGGTTCGGTACCGCCAACCCCACTCCCCCGCCGAGCTCGCCGGTCTTCGTGTTCCAGCCCCTGAGCTTGGTCCCCGGATTCCTGAAGCCGCTGTACGGCTGGTTCACCCAGAACCTCAACCTTGAGGCGTGCGTCTTCGGTGCATCGCTGCGAGTGGGCCCGTACGGCACCACGACGTTCTCCGTCGGGCGCGGTTGCGCCTGACTTTGAGTTCTGCCCAGAAGCTGGTTTCATCGGCGCGGATCCACTCAGTGGGTCCGCGCCGATCTATGTAGAAAGCGCGCGGAGTGCCCAAAGTTGATTCCGTCGATGGTGACGACAATGATTTTTCAGGGAGAGAACATCGCGGAAGGCTCGGGGACGCGCGCTACTGGCTGAAACGACATCGCCGAGCCGTCATCATCGGCGGACTGGTGGCCCTCGCCATCGTGGTCACATTCGTTGGATGGCTGGCCAAGAGCGGGCTGGACGCCAAGTCTGCACTAGAGCAGGCCCGCAGCGATGCTCAGCAAGCCAAAGAGGCTCTGCAGCAGGGTGATTCCGAGGCGGCGTCCCGTTACGTCGACCATGCCCAGTACCATGCGCAGGCCGCCAGCGATGCGACGCATTCGCTGCCCTGGACGATCACCTCGGCCATCCCGTGGGTGGGCAGCCCCTTCCGCACCGGGCAGCAGATCTCCGATGTCGTTTTGGGCCTTGCCAACGGCGTGCTCAAACCCGCAGCCCAGGCGGGCACGGCGTTGTCACCCGATCGCCTGGTGGACGGTAGCCGGGTCGACGTCGCGCTGCTGCGTTCGGAGGAGTCGAATTTGACGTCTCTGGCGGAGGCGGCGACCAGGCTGAACGGCCAAGCGCAAGCGATCTCGGACCCCCGGTACGTATCGACACTGTCCGATGCACGCACACAGCTACAGGAACAGACGGCTCAGATCACCGGATTGCTAGAGAACACGGCGCTGGCCTCACGGTTGGTCCCACCGATGATGGGAGCGGACGGACCGCGCACTTACTTTATGGGTTTCCAAACCAATGCCGAAGCTCGCGGGACGGGGGGACTACTCGGCGGTTTCGGCATATTGCGATTCGACAAAGGAGTTCCGAGCGTCGATACGTTGGCATCCAATCGCGAGCTAATCGGGTCTGACGCACCAATCGATCTCGGCGCCGAGTACGCCGCGAATTATGGATACGCCAACACAACCACCGACTTTCGCAACAGCAACCTGAGCTCACATTTTCCGTACGCGGCGCAGATATGGAAAGCCATGTGGGAGAAAGACACCGGTATCACGGTTGACGGCGCCATCGTACTTGACCCCGTGGCACTCAGCTACGTACTGGGTGCGGTCGGCTCGGTCACCTTGCCTAGCGGGGAAGCGGTCACAAAAGACAACGTTGTCGAGCTGACGTTGTCCACTGCATATGCGCGTTTCCCGGACGACCAGATCGCTCGCAAAAACTACCTTCAGGACATTGCCGGCGAGGTTGTCAAGAAGATGACCGGTGAGGTCCAGTCACCCCGAGCCTTGCTGGAAGCACTGGGAAGAGCGGTGAGCGAGCGCCGCATCGCAGTATGGAGTGCGAACCCCGCAGAGCAGGAGCTGCTGGAACAAACGCCACTGGCACACGCCATTCCCGACGATGCTGCGCCATACGCGGAGGTCGTTATCAACAATCTCGGAGGCAATAAGCTCGACTACTACCTGCGGCGTGAGATCGAGTATGTCGCCGACGGTTGCAACGGTGACACCAGAATGTCGACTGTCACCGTTCGATTGAAGAACGAGCTTCCCAACGATCCCGACATCCCCGACTACATCCTTGGGACTGCAGGCCTTCGTCCCGAGATTCCGCTGAACCTGCCCAAAGGCACCATGGTTACGTCGGTACGCCTACTGGCAACGAACGGCGCCAAACTGGAAAGCTCGCTTGCCAATGGCGAGCGGGCGCCGGCGATCTATGGAACTGAACGCGGTCACCCCACCTTTGAAGTGCAGGTCGTCATTCCGCCAGGGCAGTCCGGTGAATTGACTTTCCGTCTTTCCGAGCCGACCTCGCCTGGCGAAGCGCGAATCCCCGTTCAGCCCTTGGTGGATACTGTCACTCCCGTAGTATCGGTGCCCCAGTGCTCAGACTAATTTCACGTCCCGCGACGATACGGCGTACTGCCGGACCGCGGTGTGCAGGCGTTCGGGCAACCTTAATGAAGGGGTGGCATTGAAACTTCAGGACTTCGCGAGGGTACTGCGCGCCCGGTGGTTAATCGTCTGCGGGACATTGGCGGCGTCGGTCATCGTCGCCGTCATCATTACCGCCATGACGACGCCTCTCTATCAGGCTTCAACGCGCTTGTTCGTATCCACGGAATCGGGTTCATCATTGGCAGAGGCGTACCAGGGGAACCGCTTCTCGCAGGAACGCGTCAAGTCGTATGCGGAGCTCATCAAGGGCCAGACGGTTGCTCAACGGACAATCGACAAACTCGGCCTCGACATGTCTGCGGCCGAGCTTCAAGAGAAAGTCAAGGCCAGCGCCAAACTCGACACCGTGTTGATCAATGTGCAGGTTTTGGACGAATCACCGGTCCGAGCTCGCGACATTGCGAATTCGCTGTCCGACGAGTTTGTCGGCATCGTGCGGGAGCTTGAGACGCCGGAGCCCGGTGCGACACCCAACGCTCGCGTCGTCGTCGAGCAACGTGCGTCGATACCCGAACACCCCGTCACACCCGACACCACACGGAACATCGGGTTGGGCGTAATCCTCGGTCTGGCGCTGGGAGTCGGACTGGCAGTCCTGCGCGACATGATGGACAACACCGTTAAGGATCGTCCAACGCTCGAGGCCATCACCAATACTGGTGTAGTCGGACACATCCCGCTCGATAAGAATCGGCGTAAAGAACCGGCAATATCGTTCGAGGGGGACAGATCAGCAATTTCTGAGGCCTTCCGCAAGTTGCGCACCAACCTTCAGTTCCTAGCGGTCGACAACCCACCCCGCGCGATCGTCATCACCAGCTCCGTGCCTGCCGAGGGCAAGTCCACGACTGCCGTCAACATCGCGCTTGCGCTGGCGGAAGCCGAGCACAACGTCGTCATAATCGACGGAGATCTGCGACGACCCTCCTTGCACAAATACCTCAATCTAGTAGGGACCGTGGGTTTCAGTACTGTGCTGAGCGGTGGTGTATCCCTGTCAGAGGCACTGCAGAGAACGCGCTTTCCTGGGCTGACAGCCCTCACCTCAGGCGCTATCCCCCCAAACCCCAGTGAATTGCTGGGATCGCAAGCCGCTCGGAAAGTCCTGGCCGAGCTTCGTGCCGAGTTTGATTACGTGATCGTGGATTCAACCCCTTTGCTAGCTGTCACCGATGCGGCCATTCTCGCCGCTGGAGCTGACGGTGTTCTCCTCATGGCGCGGTTCGGTAAGACCAAACGCGACGAGCTCGCGCACGCGGTGGGAAGTCTTGAAGGGGTTGGCGCGCCAATACTTGGCACCGTATTCACAATGTTGCCCAACCGAGGTAGTTCGTCATATGGCTACGGATACAGCTACTACGGCACCGACGACAGTCAGAATCTGATGCAAAAAAGTACCACTGACTCTTCCCCGAAGTCCTCTCCTCCAAGCGATCCCACCCGTGTGGCACAGACGCAGAAGCATGGGGTATCCGAATGAACGGCCCAACGGATGCGCAGCCCCATGATGCCGAACAATCAGACCCCGTGCCTGCCCCGTCGAGACCGTCATGACAAAACGCGCGCTTATCACCGGGATAACTGGGCAGGACGGCTCTTATCTCGCGGAGCTTTTGCTCAGTAAGGGCTACGAGGTTCATGGTCTGATCCGTCGCGCGTCTACGTTCAACACTTCGCGGATCGACCATCTCTACGTCGATCCGCACTCGCCCGACGCGAAACTATTCCTCCACTACGGCGACCTCAGCGACGGCACTCGGCTAGTAACCCTGCTTGCAGGTATAGATCCGGACGAGGTGTACAACCTTGCTGCCCAGTCCCATGTTCGTGTGTCGTTCGATGAGCCCGAACACACTGCCGACACAACGGGCGCAGGTACGACGCGAATGCTGGAGGCAGTACGCCTCTCGGGCATCAAAACACGCTTCTATCAAGCGTCGTCGTCTGAACTCTACGGAGCAACGCCGCCGCCCCAGAACGAAGACACACCGTTCTATCCGCGGTCGCCATACGCAGCCGCCAAGTTGTACAGCTACTGGATCACCAGAAACTACCGTGAGGCCTACGGGTTGTTCACCGTCAACGGCATCTTGTTCAATCACGAATCACCGCGGCGTGGCGAGACCTTCGTGACCCGAAAGATCACTCGCGCGGTTGCTGCCATTAAGGCGGGCGTGCAGGAACACCTCTACATGGGCAACCTCGATGCGGTACGTGATTGGGGCTATGCCCCGGAATATGTCGAGGGCATGTGGCGAATGCTCCAGGCCGATAAGCCTGAGGATTTCGTGCTGGCCACCGGCAAAGGTATATCGGTTCGCGACTTTTTGGAGATCGCGTTCGCCCACGCAGGACTCGACTGGACCGAACATGTCCGGTTCGACGAGCGGTACCTCCGTCCTACTGAGGTTGATGCACTAATCGGTGACGCCTCACGCGCCAACAAAAAGCTCGACTGGGTGCCGACGATAATGGGCCCGGATCTGGCGCGCCTGATGGTCGACGCAGATATCGAAGCGCTCGCGCATGCAGGTAGGCCGTGGATCGACCAAGTCAGGTTGGACTCCTGGAAATCGCCCGCTGTCGGCGAGGCGACCGAGGGATGACTCATCCGGTCGGCGAGACGCCGAACAAGCTGGATCGGGGCGCCCGCGTTTACGTCGCCGGGCACCGCGGATTGGTGGGTTCGGCGATCATGCGCCGTCTCGTGGCCGACGGATTCGTAAATGTCGTCGGCAAGACATCAACGGAACTCGATCTCAGGAACCGAGACGCAGTCTTCGGTTATTTTGAGCAGGTGCGCCCGCGGTACGTCGTACTGGCTGCGGCCAAGGTGGGCGGCATCCTCGCCAACAGCACATATCCCGTGGACTTTCTGAGTGAGAACGTCCGGATACAGGTCAACGTTCTCGACGCAGCCCTGCAGTTCGGAGTTGAACGGCTTCTGTTCCTTGGATCTTCCTGTATCTACCCAAAATTTGCCGAGCAGCCGATCAAAGAAGAGGCCTTGCTGACCGGACATTTGGAGCCCACTAACGACGCATACGCTATCGCCAAAATCGCGGGGATACTCCATGTGCAGGCGGTTCGCAGACAATATGGCCTTCCGTGGATTTCGGCAATGCCCACAAACCTCTACGGACCCAATGACAACTTCTCACCAACTGGCTCCCATGTGCTACCCGCGATGATCCGACGGTATGACGATGCAGTTGCTTCCAACGCCACCTCTGTAACGAACTGGGGTACGGGAACGCCTCGGCGTGAGTTCTTGCACGCGGACGACATGGCAGACGCATGTCTGCACCTACTCGAAAACTATGACAGTCCTCAACACGTCAACATCGGTAGCGGCACCGACGTCACCATCCGGGAGATCGCGGAGATCATCGCCTCAGTGACCGGCTACCAAGGAGAAACTCTGTGGGACAGCGACAAACCTGATGGGACACCGCAGAAACTCCTTGACGTCTCCAAGCTGTCAGACACTGGATGGAGGTCAAAAATCGATCTGCGGGACGGGCTGGAACGAACGGTGGCATGGTACCGCGCCAGCGCTGATATCCTGCGCCGCTAGCGATACGGAAGGAACATTCGATTTCTATCGCCAAGTTCGTTGACAGTCTGACGCTGAGACAACGATTCTTCCCGGAGAGCAACGTAGGCGGTTTCAGCGACTCCGACTCAGGCGTCGCCCTGTATACCCACATCAATGCGATCCTGCGTCCCACCGACCGAATTCTGGACTTCGGCGCAGGTAGAGGCGAGCACATCCTCGATGACCAAATCAAGTATCGGCGCGAACTGTTCAACCTCCGAGGTCGATGCGCCCATGTCGAAGGCTGTGATGTCGACGACGCGGTCCTGACGAACCCGTTCTTGGACCATGCCACGGTAGTCGAAGCTGATAGCGCACTTCCCTTTCCTGACAACAGCTTCGACATCGTTTACGCACGGTCTGTCTTTGAGCACATCGAACGGCCCGACCTCATCGCAAGCGAATTGGTCCGGATTGTGAAGCCTGGCGGGCTGATTGCTGCATTGACCCCCAACAGATTCGGCTACATTGCGATCGCCGCAACCGCTATACCCAATCGGTTGCATGTGAAGGCGTTAAAGAGAATCCAGCCGACGCGCAAGTCTGTCGACGTGTTCCCCACGTTGTACAGGCTGAATACTGCCAGAGCCATACGACGGTCATTCGGTCCTAGCGTAGATGCGTACATCGTTTACACCTCGGGAGAGCCGGGCTACCACTTCGGACTGCCACCGATCTACCGCATCGCAAAGTGGTTGCACAAACATCTACCTGATCCCCTGCAACCCTTCCTCACCGTCTATATTCGGAAGCGATGACCTCTTGGCTCGGCACCCTTTAGCTAATCCGGTCTCCGACCCCAAGTGAGGCCCGCTGCCGATGGTGCGAGCACTCAGTCGGCAATCGACACCAGGGGTTGCCCGTCCTCGACGGCCCATACGGTGTCATAGTCGAACACCACAGCCGAAGGAACGGGCGACGGATACTGCTCCCAGAACACGCGATCGCCGAGTAGGCCAGTTGTATCTACATTTGCGGTCGTCTGCTCGCCGGGAACTCGCACGGTGACAGAGTTTTTCGTTACTTCAAGGTCGAACCTATAGTCGCGGTCGAGAGACAGGACCGGCGAAAATTTGCCTTCTACAACCGGTTCGAAACCTGCACCACGACGTACGGTTAACTCCCAAACCGACCGGTTAACCGAAAAGTGAACCATGTCCGCAACCAATTTGTCATTTGGCGTGACAGCCATGGTCATCGTCGTTTCACCGTCTCCCTCGCCAACACGTCGCCAACTGCCAATGGTGCCCATGCTTTTGACCGTCCCGCGCATCTGCCTCGCAGCGTAGACCACACTGCTACCCGAATAGCTATAGCGCCCGCCACGAATGAACCCATCAGTAGCAGCCGGCAGCGGGAAACCATCGACGTAACCGCCGCGCATATCCCATCCTGGCCCAAGCCCCAGCTCCGTATCGGGTCGGTCGAACTTGTCAACGAACGACGCCTGCATAGACGTGTACTGCGGCGCTTGATGACATGCAGAGACCAACACAGCGAGCAGTACCGAAACTGCGATTGCAGAGCGACGGGTCACGTCACCACTGTGCCACACGTAGATGTAACCTGATGCGTTGCACGAGCGGGCTCTCTCAGCCGCGGTGACCGCGCTTACCCGCACGTTCGGTGTCCAGGGCCACTGGTCGATTCTGAACCACCGTCCGACGTTATGCGGACAGCAATCGAATTGCGCCCGAACGGGTTAAGCTGCCATGCATCTGTAGTGCTAAGTGGAAGCTCCAACACGATGCGTTGGAGCTCACCGGGAGTTGACATGAAGATCGCCATCTTGGGCCTTGGTTACGTGGGCATCACCGCTGCCGCATGCCTTGCCAGTCAGGGCCACGAAGTCATCGGAGTCGATCCCAATCCGACGAAGGTCGATGCGATCCTTGCCGGAAGGTCGCCCATCACGGAACCCGGTGTGGCCGAAATGCTCTCCGCAGCAGTCAAGGACGGGTTGATCACCGCGAGTACAGCTGTCGCTCCGCAGATTGCGGACTGCGACCTGGCCTTGGTCTGCGTCGGAACACCCAGCGCAGTCGACGGGTCGCACAACATGACTCATATTGCCGAGGTCTCGCGGCAACTGGCCGAGCTCCTGAAGACGCACTCGGAAAGTTCGTTGACGGTCGTCTATCGATCAACTATTCGCCCCGGCACGATCGAAGAGCTGATCAGACCGATCTTCGACAGCGTGCTCGGCACAGAATCGACACGTGTGGAGTTGGTATACAACCCCGAATTCCTCCGCGAGTCCTCAGCGGTGACGGACTTCTTCGCGCCACCCAAGATCGTCATCGGAACCAAAACCGGGGAACGGTGCCAGGTCCTTGATGAAATCAACGACGGAATCGACGCTCCGGTGTTCTATGTAAAGTATCGAGAAAGTGAAATAACGAAATTCGTCGATAATACTTTTCATGCGGTGAAAACCGTTTTCGCCAATGAAATTGGGCGTATTTGCATACAGTTAGGTATCAGCGCTGCCGAAGTTCACAAGATATTCATCTCCGATACAAAACTCAATATTTCACCTTATTACCTAAGGCCAGGCGGGCCATTCGGCGGGTCGTGCCTGCCTAAAGATGTCAGGGCGCTGCAGTTCGTCTCTCGCGTCTCCGGCGGACAGACTCACCTGATCGATTCTCTAATCAACTCGAATGAAGCGCATAAATCTTTTCTCTTCGACTACATCAGTCAGGGGCTTAGGTACGGCGCACAGGTACTCATGGTGGGCATTGCCTTCAAAGACAACAGTGACGATCTCCGGGAGAGCCCGAACGTCGACCTTGCACGAATGTTGATCACAGCCGGCCATCAACTTTCCATTTTCGATCCGCACGTTGCGCCTCATAATCTGCTCGGGCAGAACCTAGGCGTGCTGTCCAATTCGCCGTTCATCCGCGAACTCCTGATCGATCAAACGGCCGCCGAACAGAAACGATGGGACCTAGTCGTTGACACCAGAAGCAGCGCCGGACGCTACGCAATCAAGGCGGATCGCACAGTCGATATAAACCGTCTGTAGTCGCCGAGTTCGATGTCGGTCTCTGCGGTTGGATCGCCATTCAGATCGAATGTCAAGGAGCACAGTGCAACCAAACGTTCTCATTGTATCCCCCCATGTTCGCCCAGAACCGCACAGTGGGACAGGCATGCGTGCGCACTTCCAAGCGGTCAATCTCTCGAAACTCTGGCCGGTAACCGTAGCAACGGAAACCGGAATATATCACGTCACTGATGGCAACTTTGCGCTGAGGCAGTCACGACAACCACGCGAGATAACAAAGATGATTGCATATCTGCGAAGTGCGGTGACGGGCAAACACTATCTGTACGAAAAGTGGGACTACAGGAATTGGGGTCTGCCGCGATTCGAAGAGTTCAGTCACGTCATTATGCACTACTCGGCGTCGCTCGAACTCTTGGTGGGTCGGCGTTTGACCGAGACTGTCTTTGTCTTAGACACACACAATAATGAACGTGAGTACTTCCAGTCTGTGGCGGCCAACTCAACCAACTCCGTCAAGAGGCGGGTGATAGGCCGACAAGTTCAAAGATCAGAGCGTCTTATCGCGAACGTTAGCTCTTCGATTGCCGCAACTATCTCCGTATCCGAGAGCGATCGTGACTGGGTACAGGAGTTCTGCGTCGACGGCACACGCCACTTCGTCGTGCCCAACAATCTCTTTCAGTATGACCCGACAACGTGGAGTGGTCAGCGGACGCTACTCTACGTGGGGACCTTGAACGTTACAATGAATCTTCAAGCCTTGGATTGGTTCCTAGCCAACGTGTGGCCCAGTCTTCAGAGACACGATCCACGAATAAAGTTCGTTGTGGCGGGTCGTGATCCCTCACCGGGTCTTGTCGCCAATCTCGTCCGACAAGGCGTGACCGTTGTGCCAAACGCACCCTCGCTGAGAACGCTATACGAGGACGCGACGGTTGCGCTGATCCCTGCCTTCTCCGGTTCCGGGGGCAAGATCAAGGTGGGCGAAGCCCTGGCTCACGGCGTGCCGGTTATCACCACCCGTCATGGCCTTGTGGGTCAGCCATCCGCTATCGGCGACTGTTGCACGGTCTGCGATGAACCCCAGGAGTGGATAGAGGCAATACTCGACCAACTGGCACGTCAAGAGCGCACCACGGCCGCGTGGAACAACCGAGTTCGGTCAGCGCTGGAACAGACCTACTTTGGCAATTCGATAAATCAAATTGCAAGATACTTGGAGTTTCAACCGGCAAACGATCAAGTCGATCGGGATAGCAACTGAGCGAAACGGCGCGTTATCTCGCCGACTGCGTAGACAGGAAATAGCGACAGACTTCCGTGCTTACGCACAAATCTCAGATAGGATCGTGGTCCGTGAGGAAACCCGAACAACAACTGCCACCGCGTCCGGACATCTGCCGCTGCTACCCGCTCCGCCAAGGAGCTCCCCCTCTCGCAACAGCCTATCGGCACGCCGAAAACAAAAGACGGAACTCCCATATTCTTTGCCCTTAATCCTAGGTCGAGATCGCCATAGGCATGCGTATATTTTGGATCCAGACCGCCAAGAGCTTCAAAAACGTCAGATGGGATCATAACGAGGTTTCCATTGAAAGTGTCTACCGGGACGAGCAACTGATCCAACTCAGGTTTAATAAATGCAAAGGGGCGCGCTCCAACTCGCACAAATCCCGAATAACTGATCTCGGTTGTTCCCGGTTCCAGGAACGCCCCTACGAGAATAGCTTCATGATTAGCCCGGAATTGACGCATAAAGTCCACAAAATTGGAATCTAGAACGACATCATCATTGTAGAGCATGTATGCATCAAAATCCGCTCCGGAAGTGCGCGCAGCCTCGTACGCCAATGCCATTCCTCGGTTCCAGTACAACGATCCCGAGCCACGTATCTGCACCAGGTTAAGTGGCACTTTGCGCACCTGCTCGCCCGTGCCGTCCGTGGAGCCATCATCCACCATAAACACCCGAAAGTCGAATTCGTCCTCAAGGGTTTTCGAGAACGCAGCCAGTTTCGAGAGTCCATTAACGGTTGTGCTCGCCCGATTGTGAACGGTCACCAAAACCGCAACGCGCATAATACTCAATAGGAGCTCCTACGATATGTCCGATAGGTGAAGTAGAGGCAAAGGCCCGCAACCAACGCTGCGAAGCAAAGGAAGATGGTGACCGAACGTAGCGTCACCGGATCCACGATCACAACAACTCCGGTTGCAATCGATCCGCCTAATACAATGAGTAAAGGTGACAAGAACCGTGACGACCCCGCTAGTCCACGCAGGAACGACCTGCTGACCAACCCCCCCAAAGCAAATGCGCCACAGTAAGCCGCTACGACAGTGGTGGCGGAGCCGAGCACGAGTCCGAGAATACCAACGCCGATGTTCCATACGGCCATTGCGGACTGGACCCGTACCAGCGGCATCAGTGATCCGCTCGTTAGCTGCCAGTAATAACCCGACAGGCCGATTGTGTTGACGGCGTTCCCAGCGGCGAGCATAGCGAAGAACACTGTGAACAAGTCGCTATGGAATCCCAAACCGAGCCACTGAATGGCAGGCGCTGCAAGGATCTGTGCGATAAGACCGCCGAGAGATAGCGACCATAACGCACGATCGTTCTTCAAGAACACGGTATGAGCCTCGCCGTAAGGACGGTGATGCATGCGAGCGCCGATAACTAAGAGTGGTTGCAGTGCGGATTGGATGACGATTCGAAGTTGAGTGGTAACCCGAAGCGCGAGTTCGAATTGCGCGATGACGACTAGTGGTGCAAAGAGGCTCAACAGCAGCTTGGTCGCCGGCTCAAACGACAGGCGGATCAAAGCGATGCCTGACAGTTGGAGGTTTTCCCGCCACAGAATCTGTACGTGCTCACGGACCGGCGCTTGCGGAGGTGGAGACGGTTGGCCCATCAACCGCAGCAGGCGTAACCCACCCAAGAGCAGCTGCGTCCCGAAGATCACGACATAGACCCAACCGACTCCGGCGGGGCCGGCGACCGTGAGCAAAGGGATCAGTGTCGACAGTCCGACCAGATTTCCAGATATAACCGCGAAGCTCTTGTAATTGAGTTCAAAGAGCCCTTCGCAGATCGCCAACAGAACATTTGCCACTGCTGCCAGCGATGCGCTTAAAAGTGCCAGCCAAACAAGTGTCCAGAGCACTTCGCCCGTCAACTTGTCGCCGTAGATGGCCGTGACGTAGAAACCCACCCCGGGTGCGATCACAGCTGCGAGCAACAACGACGGCAAGCTCGTAATGAGAAGCGCAGCCACTGTCGTGTTGCGGAGGTCGATCGGCTCACAGTTCTTGACTCGTACCGCGAGAACTCTCGAAATGTTCGTCCCTGCGCCGGAATCGGCGACACGGGCAACCAGAAATAGACCTTGCAAGAGCGACCATACCCCGATCCATTCCACCGATGTGTAGTCAGCGGTGAATCTGAATATGGCAAACAGCGTCGCAGCCGTAACGAGAGATGACGCGACCGCCAGGACCGAAGTCCGCCGCTGATAGCCTTCAGATTGGTCGCTCATCTGCAAGTTCGGCCGGCCTCGTCGCTCATCGGACTCGCCACCACAGCTGGTTCAACTGCCTCCCAGCACCAGCGCCCGGATCCGCGCGGGGACCACACATCGTCACGAGTTCACCGAGCGGCTTGAGTTCGGTCGGTGTGATGGATGCCCCTCCTTGGCAAGCACGCACAAGACGAGCAGCGACAGAAGCACGCCATAGTTCTGCACAATTGAAACGATAAAAGTCCATCCCAGAGTTCCCTGGCGGAATAGGTGAAAGACGGCCACGAGCGCCAGCGCGTATATCACGATGGAGCCGTCGCTCCAATCGACCCGCCGAAGCCGGAGGTCTATACGCGCTGCAAGAACTCCCAATAAAAGCATCCCAATGACGGTCCCGACCGTACCTCCGATAAGGAACGACGTACCAATCAGCGTGGAAGCATAACCGACCGTCGGATCTTCGAAAGGTGTTACACCGAGGGCCGCAGTTATGCCGTGCGAGAGGTCGTAGAACACCGTCGGCTTGTCAGGCCACACAGCGCGAGGCACAGAGTATAGAAAGGGATCGAAATTGGTAGTGACCAATGCGTTCCACGCTCCGCCGAACATGTCGAGAATGTCATGCCTCGCCTCAGTGGCGACCGAAATCATCTCTACGGATGCAAATTCTAGAGAGTACAGATAGAACTGCAGCACCGACCCGTCGGCGTAGGCAATATTGTTGACGTCCAGGTTGTATCCCGCGACTGCTGCCGGCAGAAAAACCCGCGCACTAAGCGTGAGAAATCCCACGGCGATGGCGACGGGAATGGCTATAGGCAGAATGCGGGTTGTGAGCGAACGTCTATAGACGTGAAAACCAATGAGTACCACTGTTATTGGCAATAAAATAACAAGGCGTTTACCGGTGAGCACATAGGTCAGAGCCAGCGTTATCAAGAGTACGAACAACCAGGCTTTCGCCCCCCGCCCTTGACGCAAGGAACGCAGCGCGCCCCAAGTGGCAGCGCCATCAGCGATGCCCGAGACGGTGACCAGGAGGATCGCGCCGGCGTCCAAACTCTCGACCCCCGAGAACTGCCGCACTCCGTCCGAGAGTCGGGTAATCGATTGGGCGAAGCCACCGCTGTACACGATCAAGGCAACTTTGAGAACGAGTCCGACCACGAGCAGCCCGTACAGCACAGCGCCAGTGGAGGGCCGCGACGACATGGACTGTCCGGCATCGTGCGTTGACTTGAGCTCAGTGTCGTCGATCGCATTCTGCCGTCGGGACAACATGTTCCCGTAGAGGAACGCCGCGACGCCCAGAGCGCTCAACCAGACGGTCTTTTCAAAGATCTCACCCGAGTAATAGTCGGTCGCCCACGTGTAGGTCCCGGCATTGAGGATCAGCGTTGCTGGCAACAACACGTACAAGCAGATGCCCAGAAGCACGACATTGAACGCTGAGAGGACTGGCCGTGCCCCATCCTTGTCTTGAGGCGCTTGGAGAAAGCCGAATGTGAGCAGCACCGTTAACATGGCGAGGCCGAGCACAGTCACGAGTGACTCGCAGAAAGTCGACCGACGCGAGTGCGTGCCGGCCGTGGATCGACAAGCTCACGCTGACCCACCGCACGCTGATATGCCGAACCTTGACCTTTTGGCCCCTTCACGCCGTTGCCGCCGTGAGGCAATCCGCTGCTCTGCAGAAAGCCCGATCTCACATCACTCGTGCCTACCGGCCGCTCGAACCACTCTTTCATCAATCTCCGCCTTCGGTAAGCGATTCGACTTGCCAAGCAGCCCGACTTACATCGCCTCGGGTCAAGATACCCGGCACCATCGGTATTCACCGGCATAGCGGTTCAAACGTGCCGTTTGCATCGAATCGTGCGAGATCTGGCCGAAACACAGCATGTTCACACTCGAATGCCAACCGGTTGACGTCAGGGGCACATGTGGCGGATCACGAGGTTGGGCCGCAAAGTGGACTGACATCAACCCGTTTGGGGTTGCAACGTCTGCGCGAACTGCTTCAATCAATAGATCTCGTCGGAAGGAAATCATGCCTGCTGATCGCTGGGCACCGGTCCGGATCTCCGGTGAACCGCATCGCAACGACCGGCTCATCGATGCGGCCGGGAGGCCTCTACCGTGAGCGGGAAGATTGCCAGGTCCATACCCGCAGCAACTAAGCGGCGGCGACTCTCGTTGCTGGATACGCCACTCGTGGCTAGAAATACTGTTCACGATGTTCGATACTCGCTACCACCGGAGTTGCCTCGATGATCCGGTCGTTTGCACGGACGTTTCACCAGCGGCATCGATTCGACGATCTGGAACTCGATCGCTGGCGAGCCGAGACCAGCGAAGCAACAGAAACGGACAGGTTCGACCTGCGACACCGGGAGCGCCTCTTCTTCTGGTGGGCGTTCGCAAAAGGTGTTGTTCGATTTCCCATGACTGTGGCCCGCTCTGCGACCAACATCTGGGCGTTTATCGCTGATTTGGAACGACTTCACGGCGCTCCACGACGAGCAATGCGTACCGGTCGCGGCTGCGTTCTCGACAGAGCCACCTGGCTTGTCAACGGTTCCCGCATCGAGCTCGGTGACTACGTGAAAGTCTCAGCCTTCTCGGCATTGATCGCAGGTTTCGATGCCCGCATCAGCATCGGAAACTACACAATTCTCGGACCAGGCGTTTTCGTAGTCGCCGCAAACCACGGGGTGGCAGCCAACGGTGTGCCCATCCGATACCAACCGTGGTCGGAACGAGCGGTCGTCATAGGCGATGATGTCTGGATAGGCGCCAATGCAGTGATCTTGCCGGGCACGACCATCGGATCTGGAGCGGTGATCGGCGCTGGCACGGTGGTGAGCGGAGAGGTGCCGGCAGGCGCCATCGTGCATCAGCGCCGGGGTTCTCTAGTCGTCCGACCCAGACAGTGAGCGCAATGGATCAACCGAGTGTTTGTCCCGTATGCGAACACCAAAGCGCCGACCTCATCGTCGCTCGCCTCTCAGACAGGAGAAAAGGTCTGAATGGCCAATGGGACGTTGTGCAGTGCGATGCGTGCAGTGCGCGGTACATGGCGCCGATGCCTTCGGACGAAGCACTGACCGATTACTACAGCGGGTACACGTCAGAGTCCGAAGTCGTACTGGTCGACGGACCCGGAAGTAAGCGGCCGCGACTTCGCCGCGCCTACCACTGGCTTTCAGGTGATGTCGATCCCCGGGACTTCGTGCACGTTCCCGCGGGGGCCCGAGTGCTCGACTACGGCAGCGGCGGTGGAACGTACCTCTCATACTTCCACTCCCGCGGAGTGGACATCGTCGGCGCAGAGATCTCGGACGTAATGATCGAAGCATGCTCAAAGGCTGGCCTTAAGATGCGCCGCGTCCAGAGTTACGACGATATTCCGTTTCCTGATGCGCAATTCGACGTCGTCTACCTCATGCAGGTGTTCGAACACCTACGAAATCCACGCCGATTCATGAAGGAACTGGCGCGAGTGCTGAGAACAGGCGGTGTCCTGTATCTCGCCCTCCCCAACGCTGATAGCGCTTGGCGACGGATCTTCGGTGCAAACTGGGTGAGTGGCTGGTTCGCCCCGTTTCACTTGGTTCACTACACCAGGCAATCCCTCGCCAGATTAGCGGCCGAGCACGGACTGTCGGTAACTAGCTCCTGGAGCCGCACACCGGAATCCTGGTTCCGACTCAACCTAAAAGCCGCGCTGTACCGAGATGACCACCGGGTCGAGACATATCGGCCTCTCGTCGACTCATTGCCATCTCGGCTTGTATTGATGTGCGTGCTGCGGTTAGCCGATGTCTTTCTGCGCGAGCGGGATTGCCTCGTGGTGTCGTTTCGCAAGGAGGCTTCGGAGCAACGCCTCACGCCACGATAACGAAGCAATCGAGTGGAAACGGCACCGGATGCTCACGAGGCAGGCTGAGTAGTCAGTGCGTAGTCCTCGACTAACTGCGCGGTCACGAGCCGGAGGTGTTTTAAGGCTGAATCAGCCTCTAGGAGAAGCGCGATCGACGGTATGCAGATGAATCCGCCGCGTGCATCTATAAGCTGATGCATGCCCTACTGCGGGAAGATGCAATCTGCGGCAGCTCCGAGCATGAAGTGGATCAGGCCGGACGTTGGTTCGCTAATTCGCTGTCCGGCCAACTGCCGGAGACCGTGCGGTCATCCGGGTTCCGCCATTCACTCAGTGGGCGGAACAGTCTGGGTGTCCCATCGATGTACTAGTCAACCGCGAGTTAGTCCGTGCACGGCAAGAGCCGGTCTTCATGCTCTACCATCGATTTGCCGCCGTACGCCCCGGCGGCCAGATCAGCGGGCACGTCGCCATCGGAGGTCTCACGTGGAGCATACGAAGATCCGAACACCAGTGACAGAGGTGCCGTGAACACCGCCTTGAACTGGCTGCTTTCCGGAGGCCGTATTCGGCACATAGTTGCCGCTCGCTTGCACGCGATCATCTGGGCCCTCAGACTCCTACGTGGGCGATCCGATGTGCCCGAGATGCGCGTGCTGGACGAGCTAGAGCTACAAGGCCGCGTAGCCATTGATGTTGGTGCACACGCTGGCAATTGGACCTACACCCTCGCAAGGCAGGTCCGGCCGAACGGCAAAGTTGTCGCCTACGAAGCGCTGCCGCATTACGGCCAGGCCCTCTCCCTGGCATTTCGACTTCTGCGCGTGCGCAACGTCGTGATCAGAACCGTCGCAGTAGGCGAGAATGAGCAAACAATGAGCCTACGTTGGCGTTCGGAGAAAGATCAGCTGCTCACCGGCCGTACGCATGTCGAGCCGGGCGCTGCCCCATCGAAAGGGGTTATCGAAATACCGATGGTCTCCCTTGACCACGATATAGCGACACGTGGAATAAAGCCGTCTGACGTGGGATTCATCAAGATCGATGTCGAGGGAGCCGAGCTCCAAGTGCTGCGTGGCGCAGCCAGACTCCTGAGCGAAGGACGGCCTGCCGTGTACTTAGAAGCGGAGCCCCAGTGGGTGGCCCGAATGGGGCATTCTGTGGAAGATATCTTCACCGAGATGGAGTTGCGAGGTTACATCCCCTACCTGACGTCCGGAAAAGACCGAACTGCAACCAATTCGGATGCCTACCTCTCCCAATACTCCACGCAACGCGCTTACAACAACGTGCTGTTTCTTCCTATGCCGAAAGCAAATGGCGAACAGCGGAAATCCTGAACTCGGAAACAAGTGTCTCACTGCAAACATGCCGGCCAGGCACGGTCAAGCGTACCCCTCGGCCGTATGACCGGCGGTCCATAAAAGCCTCATCCGCGCCGACGGTCCGCCAAGTCTAGTATGACGCGATCAAAAGCAGTCATCGCTGCCTCAGCCGTCAGCATTCTCCGGCAATAGCTTTGACCCGCGGCGCCATAGGCGTCGGCAACTTCCCCGTTTTGCGCCAGGTCGAGCACGGCGGCTAGGAGAGCCTCCGGGTCGCCAGCCGGAACCACGATACCTCCGTTTGCCAGCTTGATCTCGCTGGCGGTTATCCCCTGCGGATCGCTGGCAGCGACAATCGGTCTCATAGCATCGAAGTAGGACGTGAGTTTGCTCGGCACCGCCATGTTCGCAACTCCGGGCATCTCGTTGACCAGCAGGCAGTCGGCAGCTGCGAGCGCATAGCGATAGTCTGCAGCATTCAAAGGATCGACAAACTCGATACTGTTGACACCTTGGGCCATGCATTCGAGCCTGGACCGCTCACCTCCATCACCGACAAGAATGAACTTGAGCGGTGCATTTCGCACGTCAGCTAATCGTGCCGCTTCGACAACATTATCGAGTCCCTGCTTCGAGCCCATGTTTCCCGTATGCACCGCCAGCAAGGTGCCCGAGGGCCAGTTGAGCGCCTCTCGGGCCACTCTTTTGGATATCACGTCTACAGGCTGAAGGTGAGTCCAATTGCGAATGACGGAGACTCGATCGGCCGGTACCCCGAGCTCGGCAACCATGTACTCCTTGAATCGAGGGTGTATTGCCACCACTCGGTCAGCCGACCGCAGGGTGTGCTTCTCAACGAACTTCGTGATCGCGGCCGAAACGCAGCTTCCCTCACCTGTTTCTGCGATGCCGAGCGTGTAGATGTCCTGAACCCAGACGACCAGGGCCGGCCTACGCGGATTCAGGCGTAGCCGGACGAGTGCCATTGCGGTCGCAAACAGTGCCGGCGACACCGCGACCACCACGTCAGCCGAGCCACAACGACTCAGACCGAGCCTGATTCCGAAACTTATCTCCGATAGCAGCCTTCTCAGCCCTCGCGGCGGTCGCGGCACCAAGTGCCGTAGACGATGCACCTTCACACCGTCTAACATCTCGGTGCTCCGCCAGCGGTCATACCCTTGTCGGATCCGCCACTCAGGGTAGTGAGGCTGTGCGACAAAGGCTTCCACGCGGTGGCCTCGAAGCCGCAAACCGGACGCAAGGCCACCTGTGTACGGTGCGTTTCCCGTCGTCTCGGGCGGATAGTGCAAACTCAGTATCGAGACGGTCGTTTGACCTCTATCACCCGTTCGATGGGACAGTGCCGCTTTGCGGGGCGCACACACCTGCACTCTTTCTGTCACCGAGTCTGCGTGATCAGACTGACGTCTCACCGGCCCCGGTACAAAATCACCTCTCGAAACGTCCTGATGATGATCTTGATATCCAGCCAAAGCGACCAATTCTCGATGTAGAAGTTGTCATACCGGGCGCGGTCGGCGATCGAGGTATCACCGCGTAGACCACTAACCTGAGCGAAACCCGTGAGTCCGACTTGTACGCGATGCCGGTGTGCGTAACGGTCGAATTGGTTCGAGAATTGCTCAACAAAGTGCGGCCGTTCAGGTCTCGGCCCAACCACAGTCATATCGCCGCGCAGAATGTTCCACAACTGCGGAAGTTCGTCAATCGACGTGCAGCGTAAGAAACGCCCGACCGCTCCGACTCGGCTATCAGTGGCGACGCTCCACTGCGTCTGCGACTCGGCCTCATTGGCCGGCCGCATCGAACGAAACTTCAACAACTCAAATTCCCGACCGTCTCGACCGACCCTGACCTGACGGAAAATAACTCCAGGGCCACCCTCTAGACGCACAGCAAGCGCCGCCGCCGCAAGCACCGGCGAGAGGACCAAGAGAGCGACGCTGGAGGCGGCGATATCAAAAGCGCGCTTGATAATTCGCGCAGGACCGCGAAGATTTGGGTTGCGTATACGCATGATCGGGATCGATCCGATGTGATCGGCTGTCCCGGTCAAGGTGTGAAAATGGTGTAAACGCGGCACTACAAGAAGCTCCGCCGTCAGGCCCACCTTCGTCCGTACTGCGTTGATTAAGGCGCGTTCGTCAAAGTCGCCGTCGGCGACGAGGATGGTGTCAGCCCCGCTGGTAATCACCGCGATGTCGAGATCGTTGAGGCGCCCCATTCGCGGGATGAGGTACGAAGCCGGTGAGTCAATGCAGTCGTCGACGAATCCAACTGGTGCAAGACCGTACTCGGGGTGCTCGCCAAGTGTGCGCGCCAACTCAGCCGCGGTTTGACCGCCGCCGATCAGAATGGTCGGGTGCCGAGCAATTCCCGCACGCCTAGCCGATGCGATCAGACGTGTGGTTATCACACGACCCAACACGACGAGAGCTACTGCTTGACAGGCAGTTTCAATGAAGATCAACACCTGCGGCTTTGCATGCAGATGGAGCACGACAGCAGCAACTGCAGCCACCGTCGCGAGCAAACGAGTAACAATCGTTGGTAGCTCATCCAAAACGCTGAGATGCAGAGGCGCCACATACCGCGCCCCTTCTGTCAGAAGGAGAGTCCCTAATACGGCCATGGTTAGAACCGTGAGCGGCTGCGGCGGACGCCACAGCAGCGGCGCCATCAGCATCACGAAATCGACAACCGGCACCACCATCCACGCCCGCACGCGTCCGAGGCGCTGCACAGTTGACCGCGACCCCTTGGCCGAGTTCGTCTCGATCATCGAACTGTCGCGGTGTGCGCGAGGTAATGGTCCGCCAATGAGCTGATCCGCTACAGCCTCAGCGTCCGCCACAGGAACGCTTGAAAGCGGCGGTGCTGAATCTGGCAGAAGTTTCGGAGCCCGCTTGTCGACTTGCCGGGCAGCGGGCGTGGGACCTACGACAGTCATTCGGTCACACCCACCAGACGTAACTGGCTATTTACGACCCCGTCAGTCGGCAAATGGCCTTTTCCCAGCTCGGCAACCCTCCGGAACCTACCGGACCCAGGACGAAAACTTCGGACCTCCTCGTCGTACATCACGCCGACGACCCCCTGTCGCTGCCTGCCATCAATTTGCCCAGACCCTTGGACGGCATGAGAGTGCCGCAATCCGCACCCCGTAGTACATCGCCGCCTTTGGAACCGGCCGAATATCCATTGAGCAGCATGTTAGTGCCGTTGAAGCTCGTCGCACAGCCAGTTGCCGGAATTTTCCACGAATTAACTCAGTTGAGGCGAGGCAAGCCGACGTTGCACTCGAAAGTCCAGGTAGGTCGATATTTTGTCGCACTTTGAAATGATCGACGCCGCGCGCGAATTTTCGCTCACGACAATTCGGTACGTGCGTCCCGAAATCACCGACATCAAAATTTGCTGGAGCAAGTAGAAGACGGAGCGCACTCTCGACCGTAGGCGGCGTACTCCAATCTGGACACATCGCCGACTGTCCCTTGAACCAGACATACGAGATGGTTAGACCAGTTTTGCAGCAAACTTCCGGGCCTGAATGCGGGCGCTCCTCCAGACAGTCTCGACACCGTCGAACGACTCCGCACTGATGCACTCGAACAACGACACTCGACCCACTCGACCCACACGACCCACACGACCCACACGACCCACACGACCCATGCGTCCAGACGGTTCGGTGACTGACCGCTTCGGTGACGAGCTTCCCATTCTGAAACTTTGCCACTTTTACGAAAATGCGCGCATTACCTACTGTGGTGGCGCGGAACCGCATCCACCCGCGATACTGAACTCGAACCAAGATCGAAATACGAACTCAGCGAGTGAACTTCGCCCCCGTCGCGTCCAAGGAGCACTACCCTGCACGTTCTTTTCGTATGCACTGGCAATATCTGCCGGTCACCTACCGCTGAGCGCCTGGCCATTGCCCGTGCGACAGAGGCCGGGATCCCCGATTTCGAGGCGTCGAGCGCGGGCACCAGGGCGGTCATCGGCCACCCTGTTCACGCTGATGCCGAGCACGTACTCCTTGCCTTGGGCGGTAACCCCAATAACTTTGCTGCCAGGCACCTCACCGGGAAAATTGCGAGCGGCGCCGACCTCATTCTCACCATGACCAGAACCCACCGCGAGGCCGTGCTGGAGATAGCTCCCCACAGGTTGAGTCGGACCTTCACGCTACTCGAAGCGGCGCGGTTAGTTACCGAGCAAAATGCACGCACCCTTGCAGACCTCGCTAATCTCCGACCGCACATCGGCGCCAACGACGCCGTAGACATCGACGATCCGATCGGCCAGAGCCCGGAGATTTTCGCCGCGGTAGGGAAGCAGATCGCCGCGGCGCTGCCGCCGATACTAGAACTTTGCCGCTTTTAATGGCTTTACGCACCCGAGACCGCCGACGTGGCCCGGCATGGTCCCGACCAGTGTCGCTGACCACTGCTTTAGCCGTGCTGATGCTCGGCTATGCCGTGATCGCAGTGCTCATCCGAGCTCTGCCGCTGTCGAACCTGCCTGCACTCCTCGCGGTCGTCAGCCTCCCCTATGTGCCCTTGGGAGTCCTGGCCGCAACCTCTGCGCTGCTGCTGTGCAGACGCGCACTTCTCGCCCTCGCAGCGTCGGCCGTCCTGGCCGCCGCGCTCGCCGTGCAGCTTCCCTGGTACTTCGGCGGAAGCGCAGCTGACAGTACTCGCCATCTGACCGTCCGAGTGCTGTCGTCGAACCTTCGATACGGCATGGCTGATCCGGCCTTCTTCGTCGAACTGGCCAGAACTAGTGCCGATGTGATCACGGTGTCGGAGCTGACGGCCGAAGCCGTGGAACGATTCAACCAAGCAGGCTTACGCCAGGTGTTCCCCTACTCAGCACTGTCACCGCGGCCGCGGGCCGATGGAATCGGGTTGTGGAGCCGATACCCGATCACCGTTGTGCCCAGTGCCAAGTACGGAACCAACTCGAGTACTGCCCGCCTCAGCATCCCCGGTGTACAACACGAACCCATTGTGTCCAGCGTCCACCTGATGTCCCCCATCGCCGGCGACGAGAACACCTTCACCGACTGGGACCGAAAGATCACCGCGGCAAGATCCGAATTCGCCGCCTACGCCAAGGCCGCGGGCCCGGCCGCAGTGATCATCGCCGGCGACTTCAACAGCACCGTGGACATGCGACAGTTCCGCGACCTGCTCGACGTCGGCTACCAGGAGGCGGTCCGCCAGACCGGCGCCGGCTTCGGCCCCACCTACTCACCGCACCCGCGCATCCCGCCCCTGATCACCATCGACCATGTGCTGACCCGCAATTCGACGGCGACGTCCATCCACACCGTCGACGTCCCCGGTTCCGATCACCGCGCGCTTCTGGCCACCGTGGCCGTCCCGCGGGACCCGTCCGCACCCTGAGCCGCTACCGGCCCAGCAGCCCCCGCAACACCCCCAGCACCCCGGGACGCCGGAAGCCGGTGCACTCCCCCGGCGCGCACAACGCGCACTCGGCGCCGGAACGATAGTGCTCGTGCGCGGCATGCTCATGCCCGCACCGACAGATTCCGCCACTCACCCGGCCGATCTTAGGCGCTGGAATCGGTAATGCCCGGTCACCTCGTCGGCCGGCGCACAGCAAAATGCCCCCGCACCGAAGTGCGGGGGCATCAAGCTCAACTGGGGAAGCGGGCTCAGGCCTGCTCGTCCGCGGTGAAATTGCGGGTGACCGCGGGATCCACCGGGATGCCGGGGCCGGTCGTGGTCGAGACGGTGACCTTCTTCAGGTAGCGACCCTTCGACGACGACGGCTTGGCACGCAGCACCTCATCGAGGGCGGCGCCGTAGTTCTCGGCCAGCTTCTCGGCGTCGAACGACGCCTTGCCGATCACGAAGTGCAGGTTGGCCTGCTTGTCGACGCGGAAGTTGATCTTGCCGCCCTTGATATCGGTGACGGCCTTGGCCACATCGGCGGTCACGGTGCCCGTCTTCGGGTTCGGCATCAGGCCACGGGGGCCCAGCACGCGGGCGATACGGCCGACCTTGGCCATCTGGTCAGGGGTCGCGATGGCCGCGTCGAAGTCCAGGAAACCGCCTTGGATCTTCTCGATCAGGTCATCGCTGCCGACGATATCGGCGCCGGCAGCGGTAGCCTGCTCGGCCTTCTCACCCACGGCGAACACCGCGACGCGCGCGGTCTTACCGGTCCCGTGCGGCAGGTTGACGGTGCCGCGCACCATCTGGTCTGCCTTACGCGGATCGACGCCCAGCCGGATGGCGACCTCGACGGTCGCGTCCTGCTTCTTCGACGACGTGTCCTTGGCCAGGCGGGCCGCCTGCAACGGGGTGTAGAGATTGTCGCGGTCCACCTTCTCGGCGGCCTCGCGATAGGCCTTGCTGCTCTTGCTCATTGGTGTCTCCAGTTCAGAGGGTGTGGTTGGCGGGCCGAAGCGGGCCCTCCCACGAATTGCTTGGTTTTACTTGACCGTGATGCCCATGGAGCGGGCGGTGCCGGCGATGATCTTCGCGGCGGCGTCGATATCGTTGGCGTTCAGATCTTCCTTCTTGGTCTCGGCGATCTCACGCACCTGATCCCAAGTGATCTCCGCGACCTTGGTGGTGTGCGGAGTGCCGGAACCCTTCTGGATGCCCGCTGCCTTCAGCAGCAGCTTGGCGGCCGGCGGGGTCTTCAGCGCGAATGTGAAGCTGCGGTCTTCGTAAACCGTGATCTCCACCGGGATGACGTTGCCGCGCTGGGACTCCGTCGCGGCGTTGTACGCCTTGCAGAATTCCATGATGTTGACGCCGTGCTGACCGAGCGCCGGACCCACGGGCGGGGCAGGGTTGGCCTGCCCGGCCTGGATCTGGAGCTTGATGAGCCCGGTGACCTTCTTCTTCGGGGCCATGCTCTGGTTTTTCCTTCTCTCTTGGGCCCAGCCGATATCCGGGCCCGAAAACTAAATCTTGGCGACCTGGGTGAACGTCAGCTCGACCGGCGTTTCGCGGCCGAAGATCGACACCAGCACCTTGAGCTTCTGCTGCTCGGCGTTGACCTCGCTGATCGAGGCCGGCAGCGTCGCAAACGGGCCGTCCATCACGGTCACCGACTCTCCGACCTCGAAGTCGACCAGGATCTCCGGACGCTCCAGCGTCGCCTCGCTCGATGCGGCGGCAGCAGCCTTTGTGGAAGCCGGCTTCTTGGCAGCGGCCGGCGGCAGCAGGAACTTCACCACGTCGTCGAGCGTCAGCGGCGACGGCTTGGACGTCGCACCCACGAAGCCGGTGACACCGGGGGTGTTACGCACCGCGCTCCACGACTCGTCGGTCAGGTCCATCCGGACCAGGATGTAGCCGGGCAGCACCTTGCGATTGACCTGCTTGCGCTGGCCGTTCTTGATCTCGGTGACCTCTTCGGTGGGCACCTCCACCTGGAAGATGTAATCGCCGACGTCGAGGTTCTGCACGCGGGTCTCGAGGTTGGCCTTCACCTTGTTCTCGTAACCGGCGTACGAGTGGATGACGTACCAGTTGCCGGGGCGCGTCCGCAGATCCTTCTTCAAGGCGGTCGCCGGATCCTCGTCCTCGGCAACCTCGGCAGCCTCGGCCGCGGGAGCCTCGGTCTCGGTGATCTCCTCGGCAGCTGCCGCTTCATCGATCACGTCGACGATGGCTTCACCCTCGGGGGTGTCGGCGTCGAAGTTTTCGTCGCCGTCGAAGCTAGTCACGGTTGTCAGTCCTCTCTCAAACTTCCGGGTCAGCCGAAGATGATTCCCACGAGCCGCACGAGCCCGAGATCAGCCAATCCGATCAGCGTCACCATGAACGCCAGGAACACCAGAACCACTGTCGTGTAGGTGACCATCTGTTTACGGTTCGGCCAGATGACCTTCCGCAGTTCGGTGATGACCTGCTTCAGGTAGTTCCAGACGAAGACGAACGGGTTGACCCGCGAGCCTTCTTTTTTCGCAGCCTTGGGCGCTTTGGTGCGCTTGGCGGCCTTCTCGTCCGAGTCGGTGCCTGCGTCACCCGCCTCGACGGTCCCCGTGTCGGCAGTGGTGTCGGCATCGTCATCGATGACACCGACGGCCGCGCGACGCGTCCGCTTTCCGGTCGGGCGCAGCGGGCGGGCTGCTGCGGCGGGCTGGCCGGCCGTCTCGCCGCCCTCGGGCGCCTCGTCTGCCGAAGGCCCCAGTGCCGGCTTGTCGTCGCTCACCGCATGCCTTTCGTCTGGTTACGTGTGGTCACCTTCCAAGTGTCCACACTTGTCGAGTATTCAGTTGAGCAGGGGCGACAGGACTTGAACCTGCAACCTGCGGTTTTGGAGACCGCTGCTCTGCCAATTGAGCTACGCCCCTCTGTTCAGGGCCTCACACAGTTGCGCGCTCTCCGATCGGCCGATTGACGAACCGACGGACAGCGCGCTGTAGTGGGAAAACCCCGAGGACCGAGTGTACATCGGTCCAAGTGCTACTTACTAATCCCCTCGTCCCTGCGCGCTCTACCCGGCCGCGGTCCGCAGCACCTGGCCGGACTCACGGTCATAACGCACCGACACCGAGTTGTCGCCCTCGTGACCCATCAGCGTGGTGTACGCCTCCATGACCACGACGCCGTTCTCGTCGCGAAGGATATTGCGCGTCACGACGATATCGGCGTTGAACCGATTCTCGACGGACATGATCTCCAGCTCGGCGTTGAGGTGATCGCCCACCCGGATCGGCTGGTGGTACACGAACCGCTGATCGACCTGGATGATCTGCATGGTCTCCATGCCGACGTCGACATTGCGGAAGAAGTCCTGCTGCACCAGGTTGGCCAGGATCGAGACGAACGTCGGGCCTGCGACCAACCGGTCGTGACCCAGCTCGGCGGCCGCCTCCTCGTGCAGCGACGCCGGATGCTCCGACTTCACCGCCTTGGCGAACATCTTGACCTGCTCGCGACCCACGATGAAAACCTCGGGGTACTTGTAGACCATCCCGCGGATGTCTGCTTTGAGCGCCATGGATCAGGCCAGCTTCGCGGTGGCGATGGCGCGGCCGAAGATCTTCTTCCCGCCGGTCGTCGCGGACAGCGCGATGGTCACGGACTTGGCGTCGGCGTCCACCGACTTCACCCGACCGTTGAACACCAGCTCGGCTCCCACACCGTCGTTGGGGACGGGGACCACGGCGGTGAACCGCACGTTGTACTCGGTGACCGCGGCCGGGTCGCCCACCCATTCGGTGACATAGCCGCCGCCGAGGCCCATGGTCAGCATGCCGTGGGCGATCGCGGTGTCCAGCCCGACCTGCTTGGCGATCTCGTCGTCCCAGTGGATCGGGTTCAGGTCACCGGACACGCCGGCGTAGTTGACCAGATCCTGCCGGGTCAGCGGAATCACCTTCTCCGGGAGGGTGTCCCCCACGCTGACCGAACTGAACTCACGCAGTGCCATCTGAAAAGCCCTCTTCTCCGTCGCCCGAACGCCCCGCCAGGGTCGTCAAGGCCTCCTGGACAACCTCACCCTTGTCGTTGGTGATGATGTTCTTGGTGACGATGATGTCGGTGCCGTGCGCCTGACGCACCGAATCGACGTACACATCGCAATGCAGCCGGTCCCCTACGCGGATCGGCCGGACAAATGTGAACGCCTGATCGACCTGGACGATCTGGGCGTCGTGGATACCGATGTTGGCGTGCTCGAAGAACGCGAACTGGGCGGTGTAACCGAAGATGCTGATGAAGGTCAGCGGCGCCGGCAGGGCCGAGTGGCCCAGCTCGGCGGCGACAGCTTCGTCCTGGAAGTACGCGGCGTCGTTCTTGACCGCTACGGCGTACTCGCGCACCTTTTCGCGCCCGACCTCATATGCATCGGGATAGCGATAATGCATCCCGACGATATCGGTCGACAGCGCCACGACGAACGGTCAGCGGGACTCTTTGTGCGGCTGGTGGTGACCGCAGTTCGGGCAGAACTTCTTGATCTCCAGCCGATCGGGGTCGTTCCGACGGTTCTTCTTGGTGATGTAGTTACGGTGCTTGCACACCTCGCAGGCCAAAGTGATCTTCGGCCGTACGTCGGTACTCGACGCCACGTCTCTTGCCTCTCGTTGTTCTGCCTGTAGCGGTGGGGAGGCTCGATCTCCCGACCTCACGATTATGAGTCGTGCGCTCTAACCAGCTGAGCTACACCGCCCCGATCGACGCAGGCGGAGCTCCGCCAGGCGCGTCCACCGAGCCCCCTAACGGAATCGAACCGTTGACCTTTTCCTTACCATGGAAACGCTCTGCCGACTGAGCTAAGGGGGCCTTGCACTACCTTCGGCCGTAGGGCCTTAAAGAGGGTACATTCTCGCTGTTCCCGCTGCCAAAACGGCTGGTCTGAGGCCGGTTTTGCGGGCTTCACCAGGCTACGACCGCTCGTTTGGTACCTGGTTTCACCCGTCAGCAGCGCCTGGGTCTTGCGGCTGCATCCAGGTAGGCGATCTGGCCCCACGCGCTACCTGGGTTCAGTTTCGCGGCGCAATGGTGCTCTCTCGCTGAAACCCTGCACTCAGGCCGCCCGCCACCCGCGGCCGTAGAGCGCCGCGGCGACGCGTCCGACCACATCGGCCAGGCTGTCCTCGGCGATCACCCGGATGACCACCCACCCGCGAGCCTGCAGCGCCCTGTTGACCTTCTGATCCCTGACGTACGTCGCCCGATCGGTCTGGTGGTGACGGCCGTCGTACTGGACGGCGACCCGCAGTTCTTCCCAACCCATGTCGACCCTGGCCACGATCCGGCCCTGGCCGTCGACGACCGGGATCTGAGTGCGGTCGGGTGGCATGCCCGCATCTATCAGCGCGAGGCGCAGCCGGGTCTCCTGTGGCGATTCGGCACCGGCGTCGACCAGTTCCAGAACGGTCTTGAGCCGGCGGATGCCGGTGGCGCGTGGATGGCGCACGAGCAGCGGTGCGACATCGTCGACGGTCACCCGGCCGAGCGTCAGCAGCGCGTCGATGCGGGCGACGGCCTCGTCCCGCGGGAGATGCCTGCCGAGGTCGAAGATCGTCCGGGCCGCGGTGGTGACCGTGATACCGGCGACGGCGGTCACCTCGTCGGCCGAGAAGGACTCGTTGCGGACGATCAGTCCGCTCGGCGGATGTGTGTTGCGCCACAACAATTCGACGGCGACGTCATCGTCTACCCATTTCGCGTGATGCAGCGCCGACGCCGCGACGCCCGCGATGACACCCCGGCGCCCGGACCACAGGAAGGCGGCGCGCGCCCGGTCGCGGACCGACGGTTCGGGCGGACCGTAGATGTTCGGCAGGATGCGCCTGTACCGCGTGCGCAGTTGGTGGCGTGTCACCAGGCCCGCGGCCAAAGCCTCGCTGCCGATGACGACCCCACCCATGCACTGATGCTGGCATTGCGGACAACGCGACAACACCCCATAGGCGGCGCCTGTGGATAAGCGACCTGGGTTCAGTCTGACGCGGGTTGTCGGGCGGCCCACTGCGCTCAGGTAGAGATTTCGCCCCAAACCCATACGTGGGTTCAGTCTGACCGGCCGACCCCGTCGTCAGACTGAACCCACGTAGATCCGAATTACGACAGCAGCCAGTCGTTCGGGCTGAACAGCTCGCTGTGCACCCGGGTCACCCCGCGGGCCAGCAGCTGGTCGCGCACCGCGCGGACGAAACCGTCGTTACCGCACAGGTAGACCTCTGCGTCCTCGGGCAGCTCCACGCCGTCCAGCGACATCAGGTCCTCGTACCAGAGCTGCAGCGTGGCGTTGGGCAGCGCGTCGACGAGCTCGCGCTGACGTTCGCGCAGCGGATGGGTCTGCTCACTGCGATCGGCGTGCAACACCTGCACGCGGGCGTCGGCGGGCAGCGCCTCCAGGATGCCGATCATCGGGGTGATGCCGATCCCGGCGGAGATCAGCACCAGCGGTACACCGGGCGCAGGCGCAGGCAGGTCGCCGAAGGGCACCGTCACGTCGAGCAGATCACCGACCCGCAGGTGGTCGCGGATCCACTCCGACACCTCGCCGGCCGGCTTGACCGCGAAGGTCAACTGCCCGTCGCCCGGCTTGTTCACCAGGCTGTACTGACGTAGCTGACGCGCCCCGTCGGGCAATGTCACGCCGACCGAGACGTATTGTCCGGCGCCGAAGTCCAGGTCGGAGGCGACGCTGACCAGTACCGCACCCGAGGGATCGTCGACCCGGGCGGTCACCCGGGCGCGCCGGTAGACGTCGCCGGCGGGCACCCCGGCCTGCTCGTACAGGCCGCGCTCCATGTCGATCAGGGTGTCGGCCATGATCCAGTAGACGCGGTCCCAGGCCTCGGCCACCTCGGCGGTGACGGTCTCGGCGCCCAGTACCTCCACGATCGCGGCGAACAGATGCTCGTGCACGATCGGGTACTGGTCAGCCGTCACGCCCAGCGACGCATGCTTGTGCCCGATCCGCGACAGCAGCTCGGCGGGATGCGGCAGGTCGGGATCGACCAGATGGGTCGCAAACGTCGCGATCGAGGCGGCCAGCGCCCGCTGCTGGGCGCCCTGGGCCTGGTTACCCCGGTTGAACAGGTTGCGCAGCAGCGCCGGGTGCGCGGCGAAGAGCCGCTTGTAGAAGGAGCTGGTGATGGCGTCGATATGGGCGCCGACCAATGGCAGCGTGGCCTTGATCATCTCGGCGTGGGCGGGCTGCAGTTCCTCGGGAGCAGCGACGACGGTCATGGGGTGTTCCTTCCTGCGATGTCCAACGGGAGTGTCACGACCGGCAGCAGGCCGCTGCCGGTCAGGTCTTCGAGGGTGTGGTTGTCGAGTTCGCGGTAGAAGGCCTCTTTGGCCTCGGCCAGCACCCGACGTAATCGGCACCCGGCGATCAGCGGGCACGGCCGGTCCCCCGCGCAGTCGATGACCTCGGCATCACCTTCGAGCCGGCGCACCAGCCAGCCCAGCGAGACCGTGCGGCCCTCCGCGGTGAGCGAAAGCCCGCCCACGCGACCACGTTTGGCGTTGACCATGCCGAGTTCGACCAACCGGGCGACCGCCTTGGCGACGTGATGCTCGGAGGCGTCGGCGCCGGTGGCGATCGAGCGGGTGGTGATGCGGCGTTCGGCGGCGTCCCCCGCGGCCAGCAGCATCATCGTGCGCAGACCCAGGTCGGTGAACCGGGTGAGTTGCATGGCGCTGACGCTACAAATCCTGCATCGCAAATACCAGATTTCGATCAGTGGCCTTAAACACGCGCTGACGTGCGGTTTTTAGACCTGCGGTTTCGGGCGGCCGGGCGCCTACCCATAAGGTGTTGCGCATGGCTTCCGACGCTGATCGCCTGTACTTCCGCCAGCTGCTGTCGGGCCGCGACTTCGCGGCCGGCGACCCGATCGCCCAACAGATGCGCAACTTCGCCTACCTGATCGGCGACCGCGAGACCGGTGACGCCGTCCTCGTCGACCCGGCGTATTCGGCGGGCGAGTTGGTCGACGCCCTGGAGGCCGACGGCATGCGACTGTCCGGCGTGCTGGTCAGCCACCACCACCCCGATCACGTCGGCGGCACCATGATGGGTTTCACGCTGGCCGGCGTCGCCGAGCTGCTGGAGCGGGTCAGCGTTCCGGTACACGTCAATGCCCTTGAGGCCGAATGGGTTTCCAATGTCACCGGCATCGCGATGAGCGAACTGACCGGCCATCAGCACGGCGACAAGGTCAGCGTCGGCGGTATCGACATCGAACTGCTGCACACCCCCGGACACACGCCGGGCAGCCAGTGTTTCCTGCTCGACGGCCGACTGGTGGCCGGCGACACCCTGTTCCTGGAGGGCTGCGGACGCACCGACTTCCCCGGCGGCAACGTCGACGACATGTTCGCAAGCCTGCAGAAATTGTCGACGCTCTCCGGCGATCCGACCGTGTTTCCCGGCCACTGGTACTCCGCCGAGCCGAGCGCCCCGCTGTCGGATGTGAAGCGCTCCAATTACGTCTACCGCGCCAGCAATCTGGACCAGTGGCGGATGCTGATGGGCGGCTGACCGCCTCCGCTGACCGGCGATAATTTCGCGACCGTTTGCTGGCTGGACTATTGTGCGAGGTCACAGCGCTCTCGGGCGCGCGTTAGGGAGGAAACCCCGCATGACGACACCGCCGACCGCGGCCGGCTGGTACCCGGATCCCGACGGTTCCGGAGGTCAACGTTACTGGGACGGCACGGAGTGGACCGCCCAGCGCCCCGAGGGACCCGAGTTCACCGAAGAGACGTCGGCCTGGCCCGCCGAGCTGCCGCCATGGCCCGAAGACGTGATGGCCATGCCGTCATGGGAGGACGCCGGCAAGGGTGAGCCGCCCGTCATCGCCGCAGATCCGGAACCCGAGCCCGAACCTGCTGCCGAGCCCGACGAGCCCGAGACCGTGGAGCCCGAGCCCGCCGCGGCCGTGGAACCCGACGTCGAAGCGGTCAGCGACGCGCCTGCCGAGCCCGTCGAGCCGCCGAGCGAACGGCCCGCCGACCACTGGCCGGAGCCGGACCTCACCATCCCGACCGTCACGCCCACGACTCCAGCGTTCGACCCGACCACCACTGCCGTGCCGACCCTGCCGCCACCACCCACCGAGCCCGTCGCGTTCGGGGACGTGGGGGCCATCGAGGCCAAACCCGCGCCCAAGAGCCCCCTCAAGGGCTACCTGCTGGGCGTCGGTGCGTTGCTGATCGTGTTGGTCGGCGTGCTCGTCTGGGCCTTCGCGTTCGCCGAACCCGGTTCCGACTCCCCCGCCGCCACCGGTACGGATGGGACCGTGGAGACCGATGGGGCCCCTGCGCCCGCCGTTCCCACGACGGATTCCGCCGCCGCGAGTGACGCACCCGCCCCGGCCGAAGGGTCGGTGGTCGACGGTGACGTGACGATCACCCAGAACGGCGTCGACACCGTCCCGACTGTCTCGGCGGTCGACAACGAATTCCTCACCAAGACCGCCACCGGAAAGTTCGTCCTCGTCAAGCTGACCTTCCTCAACAACGGTCAGACCCCGGCGACGTTCCTGTCCGACCAGCAGGTATTGACCGCCGGCGGGCAGCCGTACTCGCCCGACACCGAGGCGACCTTCTACCTCAACGGGATCTCGGCGGTGCTGTATCCGGGTGAGCCGGTGCAAGTCACCGTTGCCTACGACATCCCCGCCGACAGCAACCCCGAGTCCATCCAGGTGTCCGGTGACCTCGGCAGTCCGGGCGGACGGATTGCGCTGAACTGACCGACATAGCTCGCCCGGCCACTCGTCATGCGCTTTCCGGCCGACTTCCGACGAATTCCGTTGCATATGGTCGTTTAGACACCGAAATTCGTCGGTAGAGCTATCGTCGAGGGCAAGATTCCGCCTTGGTTGCGATGAGCGAGCTTGGCAGAATGATTCGCCAGGATTCGATTCAGCTGCATACCGGGGGGTTGCCGTGACGAATATCGTGCTGTGCTTCGACCAAGCGGGGGAAACCAACGCCGCGGCGCTGTTCCGCCGTGTCGATCCCGCAGACCAGATCAGCTGGTATCGACACACCGGCCGACGCCCCGATGTGGCCCGCGAGGCGGTGGCGGCGGCCTATGACTTCCTCACCGAACACTGGCACCCCGGCGATCCGGTCTACGTCTTCGGGGCCGGTAGCGGCGCGGCGTGCGCACAGGCCCTGGCACGGCTGCTGGGCACCATCGGTGTGCTCGACGGCGAACTGCGCGACTACATGTTGTCGACCTACGCCCTGCCGCGCACCGAACGCTCGGCACAGGAGTGGCGCCGTGTCACCGAGGTGGCCGCCGGACTGGCCGAGCATGACGACATCGCGGTGCCGGTGCGCTTCCTCGGGTTGTGGGACGGCTCGCCGATCCGCGGTGCGGGTGGACCCGTGGACGTCGTCGAGGGTCGCCACGCCCTGGCCATCGACGGCGGGCCCGCACTGCAACGGGTCGACGGTGTGCACGAAGTGTGGTTCCGCGGAACGCACCGCGATATCGTCGCCGGCGCGCTGACCCTGGAGTGGATGCTCGACGGCGCCGCGCGGGCCGGTCTGCGCCTGGACACCGCACCGTCGGTGCACACCGAGCCCGACAATTCGGCGCTGACACTCGGACTGCGCAGGCTCCCCGAGTCCGCGGCCGTGCATGCCAGCGTGCAAATGCACCTGCACCACCACCCGCGCTACTGGCGGCGCCTCCCCGCCAGCGTGCAGTGGCACGACCTCGACTGGCTCGACCGCGGCGAGCGGCTACTGACCTCCGAGCGCACCGCACCGACACCGACAAGAGTGCTGGCCACCGCGTCCTAGCAACGCCTCGCACCCCATCGTGTGCGATCATCAGCGAAGTTCTCTTTTCGCTTTTCGATGACACGAGGTCACGGTGGACTGGTTCAAAGATCGGTGGGCCGACCTGTCCGGCCTCGGCTCGACGGGATGGTTGGCGATCGCGGCATGGGCGGGGTTGGCCCTCGCGCTGGCCGCGCTGGTGTTCACCGCGCGCACGTACAAGCGAAACCGCCAGCTCAGAAGCGACGAAATACGGCCGCATGTGGCGGTTTTCATCGAACCCCACCCCACCGACTGGCATGTCATCGAGCTGGTGGTGCGCAACTTCGGCCAGACCGCCGCACAGGACGTCCGGCTGGAATTCAGCACACCGCTGACGGTCGGGCGGTACGAGGACGGCTACCCCGACCGGCTGCCCGAGATCGCCGAACTGACGCTCCCCAGCGAACTCACCCTGTTGGCGCCCGGGCAGGAGTGGCGAACAGTGTGGGACTCGGCGATCAGCCGTGCGGAGTTCGGTGAGCAGATCGGCTCCAGGTTCGAGGGCACCGTCCGATACCGCGCGGACACCCGCCAATTCGAATCCGCCGTCGTCCTCGACTGGGCGACCCTGCAACCCGTGCAGCGCCTCGAACTGCTGACCACCCACGACCTGGCCAAGCGGGAGAAGCAGAAGCTGGAACTGCTGCGCAGCGTGCTCACCTACTTCCACTACGCGTCCAAGGAGACCCGGCCCGAGGTGTACCGCGCGGAGATCGAGCGGATGAACCAGGCGGTGCGCGAGACCCAGGACCGGTGGCGCACCCGGCAGAACGAAGACACCACCCAGCTCGACTTCCCGTGGAACAACGGCGCCCAGACCCCACAGCAGCAGCCCACCGGGCGCCATCACTCCAGCCCCGCCATCGGAATTCGCCAGCCCGCTCCGTAACATCCGGACCCATGACCGCCACCTATGCCGTGCACGAAGCCGTCGCCACCATCACCCTGGACGACGGCAAGGTCAATGCGCTCTCACCGGCCATGCAGGCCGCCATCAACACCGCGTTCGACCAGGCGGCCGCCGATGTCGCCGCCGGAACCGTCAAGGCCGTGGTGCTGGCGGGTAACGGGCGGGTGTTCAGCGCCGGATTCGAACTCAGCGTCTTCGCCTCCGGCGATGCCGACGCCGGGTACGGCATGCTGCGCGGCGGATTCGAACTGGCGCTGCGGGTGCTGACCTTCCCGGCCCCGGTGGTGATGGCCTCGACCGGGCCCGCGATCGCCATGGGATCGTTCCTGATGCTGACCGGCGACCACCGGGTCGGATCGGTGAAGTCGCGCTTCCAGGCCAACGAGGTCGCCATCGGCATGGTCATCCCCCAGGCCGCACTGGAGATCATGCGGATGCGGCTGACCCCGCCGGCCTATTCGCGCGCGGTATCGGTGGCCGCGGTGTTCGCCGGCGACGCGGCGATCGATGCCGGTTGGGCCGACGAGATCGTCGAGCATGACACCGTGCTGACCCGCGCCCAGGAGATCGGCGCCGAATACGCCGCCACCCTGAACCTGAAGGCCCACCTGGCCAGCAAGCTCAAGGCCCGCCAGATCGCGATCGATGCGATTCAGGCCGGTATCGACGGGTTGGCCGAGGAGTACAAGAAGTCGACGAGCTAGTTCTGCGCGGCCAGTGATTCGCCGAGGATGACGGCCGCGTCACCGTAGGCCGCCGGGTCCGGGCCCGCGAAGTTCAGGCGCAGGTAGCGGCCGGTCGGCTCGGCCGGAAACCATTGGTCCCCACCGGCGATGACCAGTCCTCGCAATTCGGTGTCTGTGATGAGTCGATCCAGGTCGACCGCGTCGGGCAACCGCACCCAGAGGTTCAGCCCACCGGGCGGTACCGCCCCGATCCCCGCGTCGGGAACGTGGGTGGCGATCGCCTCGACGAGCAGATCGCGTCGGGCACGCAGCATCTTGCGCAGCGCGCGCCGGTGCGTCTGCCATCCGGGCTGGGTGACGATATCGAGGGCGGCCGCCTGCAGCAGACCGCTGACATACAGCGATTGCGCGTGTAGCTCGCCGAGCAGACGGGTGTGCAGCGGGCCTCGCGCGATGACCGCGGCGACGCGGATACCCGGCGAGATGCTCTTCGTCAGCGACCGCAGATAGACCACGTGGCCACTGTCATCGCGGGCCGCCAGCGCGGTGGCGTCGGTGTCGATCCCGAAATCGTGCGCCCAGTCATCTTCGACAAGGAAGGCGCGATGACGTCGGACGATGTCGAGAACATGCGATCCGATCGACGGGTTCCACTGTGCACCAGTGGGATTCGCATAGTTCGGTTGTGCGTAGAAGGCACGCGCCCCGGTCTCGGCGAAGGCCCGCTCCAACGCATCGAGATCCGGGCCCTGCGGCCCGGCGGGGACCGGCACCAATGTCACCCCGACCTGCCGCGCGGCGATGATCGCGCCCCAGTAGGTCGGTGACTCGATCAGCAGCGTGCCCCCTGGCCCGGCGATGCTGCGGAACAGCGCGCCGAGTCCGAGTTGACTGCCGGGAAGCACGATCACGTCCCGCATGGTCGGGGCGGTCAGATGCGCCGGCGTCTGCGCCGCGAGCTCGGCGGCGAACCAGGCGCGCAGACTCGCCATCCCCTCGGGTTCGGGGCGCCCCAGCGCGGCATCGCTGCGCGCGGCCCTTGTGAGCGCCGCGCGGACGAGTCGTTCGGGGAGCAGCTCGCGATCGGGATATCCCGAATGAAGCGCGATCGCGCCCGCCCGAGCCGAGCGCAACGCCGTCGGCGTCTGGGCGGCAGCGGCCGGGCCCGATCGCAGTACGCCGGTCTGCCACGAGTAATCGCGCGGTCCGACGGCCCGGACCGCACTGACGAAAGCGCCGACGCCGGGCCGGGTTTCGATGAGCCCGCGGCCGGCCAGCGACCGCAGCGCCGACTGGACCGTGACCGGGCTGGCACCGTACCGGGCGGTCAGCGCCCGCGTCGACGGCAGGCGCTCACCCGGGGAGGCCGAGGCCACCCATCGCTGGAGTTCCCGCTCAATGCGCGCACTGCTACTGTCGACCATGAAGGATCAGAGTAGCGCTACTACGTACAAACCCCCTCCGCTATCGCACTCGCGCGCGGGCCTGGCCTGGGGATGTGTCGGTGTCCTGGCGTTCTCGCTGACCGTCCCTTTCACCCGCATAGCGGTGCAGGCGGGGCACCTGTCGGCACTGTTCGTCGGCAGCGCGCGCGCCGTCGTGGCCGCCGTGATCGCGGCGACGGCCTTGGCGGCCACCCGCTCACGCCGGCCCACCGGCCGGCAGTGGATCAGCATCGGCGTCGTCGCCGCGGGCGCCGTGCTCGGCTTTCCGGTCCTGACATCGTTCGCCATGACCCATACCCCGGCGAGCCACGGTGCGGTGGTGATCGCACTGCTGCCCGCGACGACGGCCGTCGTCTCCGTGTTGCGCACCGGGGAACGACCATCACCGACGTTCTGGTTCGCCGCCGCGGCCGGGGCGGTCGCCGCCGTTGCCTTCGCTGCCGTGCATGGCAGTGGGTTGGGGCGCCTGCAACCGGCCGACGGGCTGCTGTTCGCGGCCGTGCTCGTCTGCGCCGTCGCCTATGCCGAGGGCGGCGTGCTGGCCAGGAACCTGGGCGCGTGGCAGACGATCTCATGGGCGCTGGTGGTGGCCGCCCCGATCATGACGGCGCTCTCGTCCTACGCGATGGTGTCGCAACCGCCGACGGGCACGCCGCTCGAGTGGGCGAGCTTTGCCTACCTGTGCGTCGTGAGCATGTTCCTCGGCTTCGTCGCCTGGTACCGCGGCCTCGCGATCGGGCCGCTGGCCCAGGTCAGCCAGATACAACTGGCACAACCGATCCTGAGCATCGGGTGGGCCGCACTCCTGTTGGGTGAACACATCACCGCGGCGACGCTCGCCGGTGGTGTCACCGTCGTCACGTGCGCGCTGTTGGCGGTGCGATCCCGCGCGGGTCGGCCCGCGCTACCTACTAGCAGTCGCCGCGCTTGTTGACCGCGATCGCGGTCCACGTCTTGGCGCTGAGGGTCTTGCCCGCCGCGGGCTGCTGCTTGCAGACATCCCACATGCTCGGGGCCCGGATGGTCCAGCTCTCCACGTAGGCGTTGATGACCTCCAGCTGCGGACCGCCGGCATCCTTGACCGTCGTGTCGTACAGCGCCTGCGCATCGGCCAGGCTCAGCCCCCGCAAGTTGGGCATCGTCCATGCCGTCGCAGCCGAAGCCGTCGGGGCACCCGCCACCGACAGCGCAAGGACCGCAGCTCCGCTGACTGCAAGTGTCCTGATCAACGCCTACTCCCTCTGTCGTCGTGCCGCGGCACGCGTCGTCGTCCCCGGCAGCCTAGACCGAACGCACGGGTGTTTTCCCGACCTTCACCTGTCTTGTCTTGCTTTGTGCCCAGCCCGTTACGCTGAGCGGCGATGGCCTTGCACCTGCACCGTGCCGAGCGCACCGACGTGCTCGCCGACGGCCTGGCATCGATGCTCGCCGAGCCGATGGCCGATCCATTCGACACCGAGCTGGTGCTGGTGCCCGCGAAGGGCGTGGAACGCTGGCTCGGTCAGCGGCTGGCCAATCGGCTCGGGGTCTGTGCAGGCATCGAGTTCCGCAACCCGCGTTCCCTGCTGGCCGAACTGACCGGCATCGACACAGGCGACCCTTGGGCCCCCGACGCCATGGTGTGGCCGCTGCTGGCCGTCATCGACGACAGCCTTGACGAGCCATGGTGCACGACGCTGGCCAACCACCTCGGCCATTTCGCCGACGGCGAGGAACGCGAGCTGCGACAGGGCCGCCGCTACGCGGTCGCGCGGCGGCTGGCCGGGTTGTTCTCCTCCTACGCACGCCAACGCCCCGGCCTGCTGATCGACTGGGGTGACATGCCCGCCGATCTGGCCTGGCAGCGCCCGCTGTGGGAACGGCTGATCGCGCGCGTCGCCGCCGACCCGCCGCATATCGCACACCGCGACGCGGTCGAGAGATTGCGCACCGCGCCGAGCGCGCTGCCGTCCCGGTTGTCGCTGTTCGGCCACACCCGCATCCCGGCCACCGAGATCGAGTTGCTGCGGGCCGTCTCGGCACAGCACGACCTGCATCTGTGGTTGCCCCATCCCAGCGACCCGCTGTGGCGGGCCTTGGCCGGCAGGCGCGGCAGCATCCCGCGCCGCGCGGACACCGACCATCGCGCCGTCACGCATCCACTGCTGGCCACCCTCGGCCGTGATCTGCGTGAGCTGCAACGTGGCCTGCCCGTGCCGGATACCGACGAATATCTGCCCGCGACAAGCTATCCCGACACCATGCTGGGCTGGCTGCAGTCCGATATCGCCGCGGACACGGTGCGCCCGGCGGGCCGCCGGCACCTGCGCACGGACCGCTCCGTCCAGGTGCACGCCTGCCACGGCGCGGCCCGCCAGGTCGACGTCCTGCGCGAGGTCCTGCTGGGTCTGCTCGCCGACGACCCCACCCTGGAACCCCGCGACATCCTGGTGATGTGCCCGGATATCGAGACCTACGCCCCGCTGATCACCGCCGGATTCGGCCTCGGGGACGTGGTGCACGACGCGCATCCGGCGCACCGCTTACGCGTCCGTCTCGCCGACCGCGCACTGGTGCAGACCAACCCGCTGCTGAGCGTGGCCGGCCAACTTCTCACGCTCGCCGGTGGGCGCGCCCAGGCCAGCGAGGTGCTCAACCTGGCCGGCGCGGCACCGGTGCGGATGCGCTTCGGTTTCACCGATGACGATCTGGACACCATCACCGCCTGGGTGCGGGAAGCGAACATCCGCTGGGGTTTCGACCAGCACCACCGCCGCCCCTACGGGGTCGAATACCTGCACAACACCTGGCGATTCGGGCTGGATCGCATCCTGGCCGGTGTCGCGATGTCGGATGACTCGCACGCCTGGCTGGGCACCACCCTGCCGTTGGACGATGTCAGCAGCAACCGGGTCGAGCTCGCCGGGCGATTCGCCGACTTCGTCGAACGGCTCACCGCCGCGGTACGCGCCATGACGGGCAGCAAGCCGTTGGACGACTGGCTGCAGACCCTCACCGAGGCGATCGAATCCCTGACCCTCGCCGAGGAGGACTGGCCGGCGGCCCAGGTGCACCGCGAGTTCGCCGGTATCGCCGAGAACGCGGCGGGTTCCACGGTTACGCTGCGGCTCAGCGATATTCGCGCCCTGCTCGAGCGCAACCTGGCCGGCCGCCCGACCCGCGCCAACTTTCGGACCGGCACACTCACGGTGTGCACCATGGTGCCGATGCGGTCGGTTCCGCATCGGGTGGTGTGTCTGGTCGGACTCGACGATGGCGTCTTCCCCCGCCGGGGTGTCGTCGACGGTGACGACATCCTGGCCCGCGACCCGCACACCGGCGAACGCGACACCCGTTCCGAAGACCGACAGCTCCTGCTGGACGCCATCGGAGCGGCCACCGAGACCCTGGTGATCACCTACACCGGCGCCAACGAATACACCGGTCAGCCCCGCCCGCCCGCCGTGCCGATCGCCGAACTGATCGACGCCGTGCGCGCCACCGCCGAATCTGCCGAGCGTGACACCGTGGTGACCCGACACCCCCTGCAGCCCTTCGACATCGAGAACGTCCGACCGGGCAGCCTGATCCCGGACCGGCCGTTCAGCTTCGACCGCACGGTGCTCGACACCGCCGAGGCGATGGCCCGCCGACGCGGCACTCAGCCGAGTTTCGTATCCGGGCCGCTACCGGACACCGCCGCCGGCGACGTCTCCCTCGCCGACCTGATCGCCTTCTTCAAGAATCCGGTGAAGGGTTTCTTCCGCGCCCTGGACTACACCCTGCCCTGGGATGTCGACGGCGTCTCCGACGTCATGCCGGTCGAGATCGATGCCCTCCAGGAATGGACGGTCGGTGACCGCATGCTCGGCGACATCATGCGCGGGATGACACCGCAGGATGCCCAGCAGGCCGAATGGCGCCGTGGCACACTGCCACCCGGCAAACTCGGCTGGCGGTGCGCCATCGAACTGCGCGATCAGGCCGCGCTGCTGGCCGCCGAGGCGCTGCGCTACCGCGGCGCCGACGGTCAGGCCTTCGACGTCGACATCGACCTGGGTGCGGGCCGTCGCCTGACCGGCACGGTGCCACTGGTCTTCGGCGACCGCCTGGTCGATGTCACCTATTCCAAGCTCGGCGGACAACACCTGCTGGCGGCCTGGATTCCGTTGCTGGCCTTGACCGCGGCGCGCGGCGCACACTGGTCGGCGGTCTGCATCGGCCGCCCACCGCGCGGCGTCCAGCCCCGCGTGACGGGTTTGGCCGCGCCGCAGGACGCCGCGGACCTGCTGCGCGATCTGGTGTCCATGTACGACGAGGGCCGGCGTCGTCCGCTCCCGCTGCCCATCAAGACCAGCCATGCCTGGGCGGCGGCCCGCCAGGCCGGTGACGATCCGCACTCCTCGGCCTCCTACCGGTGGCGCAACGAGCGCGATGACCCGGCCATCGAGCGGGTCTGGGGCCGCGACGCCACGCTGGAGGATCTCGACGGGCTGGCCGAGTACGCGCCCCGGCTGTGGCTACCGCTGCTGGACGCCGAGGAGGCGGCCCGGTGAGAACCTTCGACCTGACCGGACCGCTGCCGGCGCCGGGCAGCACCACGGTGCTGGAGGCCAGCGCCGGCACCGGGAAGACGTTCGCCCTGGCCGGTCTGGTCACCAGGATGGTCGCCGAGGACCGGGCGGGGTTGGATCAGATGCTGCTGATCACCTTCGGCCGCGCCGCCAGCCAGGAATTGCGTGAGCGGGTGCGTGGTCAGATCGTCGAGGCCATCGCGGCTTTCGAGGATCCGGTCCTGGCCACCAATGATCTGCTGCGTCATCTGATCGCCGACGATAACGACGCCAGGCATCAACGCCTTCGCGATGCCCTTGCCGGTTTCGACGCGGCCACCATCGCGACCACCCATCAGTTCTGCAGCATCGTGCTGAAATCGCTCGGCGTGGCCGGTGACAGCGACAGCGGTCTGACGCTGGTGGAGAACCTCGACGAGCTGGTGTCCGAGATCGTCGACGATCATTACCTCGCCCGGTTCGGCCAGGACGGGGACCACCCCGCGCTGAGCTACCGGGACGCCCGACAGCTCGCCAAACAGGTGGTCCGCAACCCTGCCGCCGAACTGCGGCCGTCCGATCCCGACCCCGACTCGGGCACCGCCGTCGCGCTGGCATTCGCCCGTGATGTGTTGGCCGAGTTGGAGATCCGTAAGCGTCGCAACGGCATCCTCGGCTATGACGACCTGCTGACCCGGTTGGCCGATGCGCTGGCCGACCCGGATTCCGCGGCCAGGGTGCAGATGCCGCAGCGCTGGCCGGTGGTGATGGTCGACGAATTCCAGGACACCGACCCGGTGCAATGGCAGGTGTTGGAACGGGCCTTTGCGGGGCGGTCCACCCTGGTGCTCATCGGCGACCCGAAACAGGCCATCTACGGCTTCCGCGGCGGCGATATCGACACCTATCTGCGGGCGGCGCAGACCGCGGGCGACAAGCAGACCCTGGGCACCAATTGGCGCAGCGATGCCGATCTGGTCGAACGGCTGCAGGTGATGCTCGGCGGTGCCCAGCTCGGCGGTCCCGAGATCGTCGTGCACGATGTCCAGGCCCACCACCGCGGCACCCGACTGGCCGGCGCCCCCCGCAATGACCCCTTCCGGCTGCGGGTGGTCTCACGCACCGGGAGCGGCACCCGCACCATCGCGATGGACCGGTTGCGCACCCATATCGGTGCCGACCTGGCCGCCGATATCGGCGCGCTGTTGAACAGCGGGGCCACCTTCGACGGGCGCCGGCTGCAGGCCCGCGATATCGCGGTGATCGTCGAAACCCATCGGGACGCCAGGGCCTGTGATGCGGCGCTGGCCAAAGCCGGGATCCCGGCGGTCTATACCGGGGACTCGAATGTGTTCGCCTCCCGCGCCGCACACGATTGGCTGTGCCTGCTGGAGGCATTCGACCAGCCGCACCGGTCCGGATTGGTGCGCGCCGCCGCGTCGACGCTGTTCTTCCGCGAGACCGCCGAAACCCTTGCCGCGGGCGGTGATGCGTTGACCGACCGGGTGGCCGAGGAGTTGCGCAGCTGGGCCGGGCACGCCCGCGAGCGCGGGGTGGCCGCGGTGTTCGAGGCGGCTCAGCTGGCCGGGATGGGCACGCAGGTGTTGTCCTGGCAGGGTGGCGAGCGGTTGATGACCGACCTGGCGCATGTGACCCAGCTGCTGCAGGAGACCGCGCATCGGGAGGGTTACGGGCTGCCCGCGCTGCGGGATTGGTTGCGCACCCAGACCGGCGAGGACGGTGGGGCCACCGAGCGCAACCGGCGGCTGGACAGTGATGCCGCCGCGGTGCAGATCATGACGGTGTGGGTGTCGAAGGGCTTGCAGTACCCGGTGGTCTATCTGCCGTTTGCCTTCAATCGCTATGCACCCGACCCTAATCCGGTGCTCTATCGCGACGGTGACACCCGGTGCCTGCACGTCGGCGAGGCCGGTCCGGACGTCCTGCGCGCGGGCAAGGCCGAGGCCGCCGCCAACGACAGCCGGCTGACCTATGTGGCGATGACCCGCGCCTGCTCCCAGGTCGTGGCCTGGTGGGCGCCGTCCTGGGACGAACGCAACGGCGGCCTGTCCCGGTTGCTGCGCGGCCGCAGGCCCGGGGAGACGCAGGTGCCCGCCGTGTGCTCGCCGGACCGACTCTCCGACGCCGATGCCAGGGCCCGGTTGCAGGAATGGGCCGATGCGGGTGGGCCCGTGTTGGAGGATTCGGTGATCGAGTCCGTCCCGGTTCCCGACACCAACGACGCGCCAAGTGATCTCGACATCCGACGATTCCACCGACCCATCGACCTGTCGTGGCGACGCACGTCGTACTCGGGCCTGCTGCGCGCGGCCGAGGAGGCGTCGGTGTCCAGTGAGCCCGAGATCGCCGAGCTCGACGACGAGGTGGCCGATCTCACCCTGGTGGCGCCGGCCACCGGTGCGGACATCCCGTCCCCGATGGCGCAGTTGCCCGTCGGCGCGGCATTCGGGTCGCTGGTGCATGCCGTCCTGGAGACCGCCGACCCGCACGCGGGCGACCTGGCTGCCGAGTTGCTCGGCCATATCGAACGCCACAGCCCGCAGTGGCCGGTGACGGTGCCCGCTGCCGAGCTGGCGGCGGCGTTGGTGCCGCTGCACGACACCGACCTGGGCCCGCTTGCTCCGGGTGTCACGCTGCGCCAGATCGGGTTGTCGGATCGGCTGCGCGAGTTGGACTTCGAGATTCCACTGGCCGGCGGTGACGGCACCGTCGGCGGGTTCGCCAGGCTGACCGACCTGGCCACGCTGCTGGGCACGCATCTGTCCGCCGGGGATCCGATGCGCCGCTACGTCGACCGGCTGTCCTCGGGATCGCTGGGCGCCCAGCCATTGCACGGGTATCTCTCCGGGTCCATCGACGCGGTGCTGCGTGTCGACGGGCGGTATCTGGTGGTGGATTACAAGACGAACTGGCTCGGCGCGGGCGATGGAGCCCTGACCGCGGCCGATTACGGCCCCGAGCGGCTTGCCGAGGCGATGCTGCATTCGGACTATCCGCTGCAGGCACTGCTGTACAGCGTGGTGCTGCACCGCTATCTGTCCTGGCGACTGCCGGGCTACGACCCTGAGACACATCTGGGCGGCGTGCTGTATCTGTTCGTGCGCGGCATGTGCGGACCGGACACCCCGGTGACCGACGGCAACCCGGCCGGTGTGTTCAGCTGGAAACCGCCCGCGGTGCTCGTCGTCGCCATCGCCGAGGTGCTGAGGGGATCGTGATCACCGAGTTCGAGGCCGCGGATATCCATGTGGCACAACGACTGACCACCCTGGCCGGGGAAACCTCGGCCGAGGTGACGCTGGCGGTGCAACTGGCGGTACGTGCGCTGCGCGGCGGTTCGGTATGCGTGGATCTGCGCGCCGCCGCGCCGGAGGCCGGCCTGGTGGCCGAGGAGTGGCTGGCGACCATCGCGGCAAGTCCGCTGGCGGCCGACCCGCCCGTGCTGCGACTGCTCGGCGACCTGCTCTATCTCGACCGCTACTGGCTGGAAGAGGAGCAGGTCTGCGTCGACGTGTTGGCTTTGGTGGCCACCCGGCCACCCGGTGAGCTCCCGGATGTGTTGCGGCTGTTCCCCGACCGGTGGGCCGAACAGCGCGCCGCGGCCCAGCGGGCGCTGACCCAGGGACTGACGGTGCTGACCGGCGGTCCGGGCACCGGCAAGACCACCACCGTGGCCAGGCTGCTGGCGCTGCTGGCCGAGCAGGCCGCGTTGGCCGGCCGGCCCGCCCCGCGGATCGCGTTGGCCGCACCGACCGGTAAGGCGGCGGCCCGGTTGCAGGAGGCCGTGGCCGAACAGGTCGGCCGGCTCGACCCGCAGGATCGCGACCGCCTGCACGGACTGACCGCGACCACCCTGCACCGGCTGCTCGGCGCGCGCCCCGACACGTCGTCGCGGTTTCGCCACCACCGCGGAAATCGGTTACCGCACGATGTGATCGTGGTCGACGAGACGTCGATGGTGTCGCTGACGATGATGGCCCGGCTGCTGGAGGCGGTGCGGCCACAGACCCGGCTGCTGCTCGTCGGCGATCCCGATCAGCTGGCCTCGGTGGAGGCCGGCGCGGTGCTGGCCGATCTGGTCGACGGCCTTGGCCCCGATCGCGTGGCCGCGCTGAGCACCTCACACCGGTTCGGGGCGCAGATCGGGATACTGGCCGATGCGGTGCGCACCGGGGACGCCGATGCCGCGTTGGATGTGCTGGCCGCCGGCGGGGACCATATCGAGTGGTCGACATCGGCCGATGCGCTGCGGGATGTGCTGCTACCGCAGGCGCTTCGACTGCGTGAGGCCTGCGTACTCGGGGATATCGACACCGCGCAGGCCACCCTGGCCGAACATCGGCTGCTGTGCGCGCACCGGCACGGGCCGGTGGGCGTGACGCACTGGAACCGCCAGGTGCAGCGCTGGTTGACCGAGGCGACCGGTGATCCACTGTGGGCGACGTGGTATGCCGGACGGCCGATCCTGGTGACCGCCAACGACTATGGGCTCAAGCTCTACAACGGGGACACCGGGGTGACGGTGGCCTCGCCTGCCGGATTGCGGGTGGCCGTCGGCACCCAGACATTCGCGCCGGGCCGGCTGGCCGAGGCACAGACCATGCACGCCATGACGATTCACAAGGCCCAGGGCAGCCAGGCCGACGAGGTCACGGTGCTGCTGCCCGCCGAGGATTCCCGACTGCTGACCAGGGAGCTGTTCTACACCGCGGTCACCCGGGCCAGGCACCGGGTACGGGTGGTGGGCTCGGAAGCCGAGGTGCGCGCAGCGATCTCCCGCCAAGCCATCCGGGCGACGGGCCTGGGGCTGCGGTTGCGGTTGCGCCGGTAGGCGGTTTTATCAGACGGTCCGCGCCGCGAAGGCAGCGCTGGAGACGATGCCGATGGCCAGTGCGGCGGTGCCGTAACCAAGGATGGCGGCGACCACGACAGCGCCCACGGCGCCGGCACCGAGCAGAACCATGATGACGCCTAAGAGAACACCACTCATGTCGACCTCTTTCGTATGACTGCGATCACAATGTAACTCATCGAGTGTGTTGAATCACAGTCATCCGGGTATCGATTCGGCGTAGCTGACCCGAAGGCGCGCACCGAAACTGGCGGGTGTAGACACAATCCTGTGCATAGTTTTTATTAGCTCGTCGTAGCACCACCGCTCAGCTGGCCTAGTAAGGATGGCTAACTTCTGCATCCGGCGCAGTGGTGCGTCGGGGGAACGGATCGCAAGACCGCGCCGCCCCCGGCCCGCCGACCGGATACACCCGATCGGCGGACACCACGGCACCCGCGTCAGCCGACGAGCGCCGCCAACAGCGGGGCCAGCGGGACGGCGGCGAACCCGATCGCGGCATCACCGATCCCGTACGGCAACACCACGGTGTCCGCATGGAGCAAGGCTCCGCACGAGTACACGACGTTCGGCACATAGCCATCCTGCTCGCCGATGCCCGGGCTCAACAGCGGCGACCGCAGCCGGCCGATCATCTGCGTGGGGTCCTCCAGCCGCAGCAAAATCGCACCGATCCGGTAAGTGCGCATGGGCCCGACACCGTGTGTGAGCACCAGCCACCCCGCCGAGGTCTCTAGCGGAGGGCCACAGTTTCCCAGCTGCAGAATCTCCCAGGGCTCCGACGGTTGTTGCAGTGGCGTCGCCGTCGTCCACACCGAGAGATCATCGCTGACCGCGACGGAGTTCGACTCCCGGTCCGATCTCGACAGCGCGACGAACCGACCCGCGATGCGACGCGGGAACAGTGCCATGCCCTTGTTGGCGGCGGCGTCACCGACCAGCGGTGTCGAAACAAAGGACCGGAAGTCCGTCGTCGTCAACATTTGCTGACTGATCCGCGCACCATCGTAAGCGGTGTAGCTGGCGTGATAGGCCACCGATCCGTCGTCCTCGACGAAGCGAACGAATCGCGCGTCCTCCATGCCGACCGATTCGGCGTCGGTCGCCGGCCACAGCACCCGTTCGGAAACCTCGGTGGCGGAGGCGAACTCGACGGCATACGCCCTGTCGGCTATCGAACGCATCGATGCGATGGTCTCGCTCGCATGGGCCCACGTCGCTCGGTGTCGGTGTAGCCGTTCCAACTGCTCATCGAGCGCGGCTCGGGTGAACCGCGCGTCGAGACCCTGTAGGACATAATCGGTGGCCTCATCGACGTGTCCGTCATGGAGTTCGCTGTTGAACAGGGCTGCATCGAGCATGGTGGGTATCACCGTGCCGGATGTCGCCACCGGAGCTGTCCCGTCGACGGTCACCTCACCCGTGCCGTCGATGACGCCGGTGCGGAAGCCGATGGACGAGCGGTGCCCCTCGCCGATGCCGCGCACACTCATGACGAAGCGCAGGCCACCGGCCGGCGCGTCCGACTGGTCGGGATGCGCGACCATGCTCGGGTTACAGAGTGCGGCACCCTCGATACTCACCTCGTTGGTGAAAGTCGCTCCCATCAACAGCATTCGATCCTCACTGAGCTCGATCCCTGGATCGAGCCGGTCGGCAAGTTCATGCGCATGTCGGCCGAACGTGACCACGAGATCACGATGACGATCACCGAAGCGCTCCAGTACGTCATCGAGTGCGGCACGAACCTGCGCGTCGTCCAGTGCCAGGATCCGCTCCACCACACTCCCGGCCCGGGAGTCATGGGCCTCGAAACCTTCTTGGCCCGGTATGAACAGTCTGGTGATCACTCGTGACGGATCCGCTGCCAACCGTTGCCTGCCCCTGGACGCCACGACGTGCCGCGCTGCCGTCACGGAGAGACACCGGCACACCGGCGCGCCTGTTGAAAGGTCGACAGCAACGCCAGGGTCGACTCCGCGCCCTGGTTGAGGTTCACCGCGTCGGCATGCAAGCCGTCATAGCCCCCGCCGGTCTCGGGATCCCACATCAACAGACCGGCGTCATTGTCACCCTGGAACCATGCGGCAGCCGCCCGCAGGGTATCTGGCCAGATCGCCCCGGCATCATATTCGGCGGCACGAACGCAGGCATCTGCCAGTGCGGACACCTCGATCGGCTGCTGGTCGAACCCCGGCCGCAGCTCACCCCGAGACCAACCGTGTGTGGGGGTGGGTGACAGATGCCCGCCGCTGGTCTCACGTTCGATCAGCCAACCCAGCATGTCCAGGCCGCGCCGACGAAGACCGCCGTCGCCGAGGACATCGCCGGCGGCGATCATCGCCTCCGCCAGCACCGCGTTCGCATAACTCAAGCGTGGCTCCGGCCAGGGCCAGCACGGGTCACCGGTCGGTGCCGGCAAACCATCGACATAATCTCCGATCAACGCTCTGGCAGCGGCATTTCCGGGTTCCACACTGAGCAACTCGGCCGCACCCAATACCGCGAAGGCCATCGCCCGGGGCCACGCCGAACGACCGTGCGCGGCGCGTTCGAACTGAACCGTCGACCGGCGACGGATCGATGCGTCGGAACTGTGAGCGGCCGCCACCCCGAGGCCCCACAGGCAGCGACCCCAGCTGTCCTTCTCCGCAAACGTGTCGGTCCAACGGCCCTTGTGGTCCATACGATTACGGCAACTTCCTGTTACGGACACCGCGCCGTCGAGGAACAGCAGCGCGCGCGCGGCCAGATCCCGCGTAGCGTCTCCGCCCTCCGAAGCCCGGCTGGTGACCACGAGGACTCGTGCCATGTCGTCCGTGCAATAGCCGTGCTCGCGCCGGGGTATCTGACCGCAGCAGTGCTCGAAGGTGCCGTGGTGATCGGAGATCGCCAGTAGATGGTCGAAGCGAGGTATCAGATCCACCGCGCGTGACCGATCTTTCGAGCCAGAATTTGATGCGCCACATCTTTATACGCCGCCGAGATCACTGACCACGCCATGCCGGGAGCCATCCGACGAGCCTCGGCCGACATCGCCCCCGCCGCCCTCGGGTCGCTCAGAACAGTTCTCAGCGCCGCCGTCATCGCTGCTGGGTCGTCGTGCTCGACCACGATGCCTGCGCCGCTGCGCAGCAGTTCGACAGCGTGCGGGAATGCTGTCGCCACGATCGGTCGACCACAGGCGATGGCATCGACCAGCACCCCGGAGGTGACCTGTTCGGTGGAGTCATAGGGCAACACCACCACCGCCGAGGACTGCGCCAATGCTGTCAGCGACGCCACATCGCGATAACTGGCGTCGAAGGACACCGATCTCGCCACCCCCAGACGTTCGGCCTGCGCAGCACGCGCCTGCCGGTATGCCTCACCTTCGGCGGCGAGCACCTTCGGATGTGTCCGGCCCGCGATCAGATAGCGCGGATTGCTCGGGAGTTGCTGCAACGAAGCCATCGCATCGATGACGCGCTCGACCCCCTTGCCAGGTCCGAGCAGACCCCAGGTCAGCAACGTCGGTTGCTGGGCCCGCTTGATGTGAGTGGTTCGTGGCAGCCGCACTCCGTGCGGGATGGTGGTGATCTTGCGCCGTTCGACATCGAAGTGCGTCCGCAACCGAATCGCGGCGGCATCGGACATCACGACAACTTTGTCAGCCATTGCCACAACCGATTCGAGTACTGCGCGCTGGTTTCGAGTGGGTGTGGACGGCACTGTGTGGGCAACCACGATGGCAGGCACGGTCAATGCACCGAGAATGTCCAGCACCTCATCACCATCGGGGCCCCCGAAGATGCCGTACTCGTGTTGGATCAACGCGATATCGGCCTCACTGAGCATTTCCGCACATGCCGCAACCGAAGCCACCGACCCGTTGACCAACTCACCCACCACTCGGCCTGCGTCGTGCCGGGAGCCATCGGCGACACGGACGACGTGGACATCAGAACCACTGGCCGACAATCCATCGGCCAGCGCAGCACTGAAATTCGCCAGGCCGCACGGCGTCGGTGGGTACGTGCTGAGAATGCTGAAGCTTGGGGCTGGCGGTCGGGCCGGTTCGAGCACCGATGCAAATGACAGCGGGGAATGGGGAAAAGCGTTCACGTCGATCCAGACAGTTCGAAGCGCGATATGTCCGGCGCAAGCGATTGCTCGGTGACGTCGACGGCGGACAGTCGACTCATCCCGGACTGGCTGGGTTCCCAACTACTCCCACGCTACACCCCCACCGCCCTGACGACCGGCTCAATGGCGGTTCCGGACCCGACGCACGGCTTCTTCGACTACTCGCTCGGCGACATCGGACAGTTTGCGTTGTTCCGACTGGCTCAGATCCCGCAGCTGATCGAATGCCTCGCCCGCAGTCCTGCCGGTTCGCGATCGGATGATGCCGATGGCCTGGTCGATGATCGGCCTGGTCGACAACGCGGCACGCAGCTGACCGGCCAGTGCACGGGCATCCGACAGAACGCGGGCGTTGTGCACGGCGACTGCGGCTGGGGCACTGAACAACTCCGCGATACCGGCAGCGGAATCGTCGAAAACACCTTTACCCCTGGCATAAACGCATAGGGCACCGACCATCCGATCGGACACGGTCAACGGCATGGCCAGGGCGCTGTGCACACCTGCCCGTCCTGCGCGCGGACCGAAATGCGGCCATAGCCGTTCTCCGCCCAGTGAATTCGACCAGACTGAGCGCCGATCGTCCATCGCGGTGACTCCCGGCCCTTCCCACAGCGTCCAGTACTGGAGGGCATCGAGTTCGGCGACGAACGACGCGCTGGATGCTGACGCCACGACCCTGGCATCCGGGGGGCCGACCATGGCCAAGCCGGCGCCCTCTGCTCCCGCTACCGCCCGCACTGCCGCTGCCGATACTTCGGAGAGCACCTCCTGCAGACTGAGCGTGTCCGCCACCAGACCTGCCAAGCGGACCAAGCCGGCCTGCAGATCCGTGGTCGCGGCATCATCGTCCTCGTCCATCGGAAGGCCAGTCATCGTCGACGCCGGTGCTCGATGTCCCGGGCACCAGCCGGGCCGGGTGTGCATCGACCTCGCTCCTGCCCTGCGAGAGCATCGAGGCGTGTAGCGTGGGCAGCACTGGAGTAATGCACACAGCGGTTGCTCGCCACCTCGCCACATCTACGCGGTCGAGTCAGCGTTGGCGATACCAAAATCCGTTGTGCGAGATCATCTGTGCTCCAGGATCCGGTGAACGTCGAGATCGTCTCGATCTCATCGCCGTCACACCGAACACTCCGCCGTTGCGGCGGTACCGAGAGGAACTTCAGCATGAGCATCCGTAAATCCATCGCACGAACGATCAAAAGTGTGTCCGCCGCAGCAAAGACCAGGGTCGGCCGCCTGACCGATAATCGCCGCCTGCGCAACGAAGGACGCATCGAAAAGGGCACCGATACCGTCGAGCGGACGGCGGACAGGGTTACCGAGCATTTCAAGGTGTGATCCGCTGATAGCGTTGCGCTGCAGCCATATTCATCACCGCTTCTGCGCCAGGACATCGTCGGAGCCGGACGGCCGGAACACCGTCCGGCAACCGCCGTCCGGGAGTGCGAGGCGGAAGGTGGTCCGTACCGTCTGGAGGTACTGCCGGGGCAGCGACCCGGTGACGTAGCCCAGGTCGTACTTTGCACACAGCGCACGCACCCTGTGACTGATCTGCGCGTATCGGTTGCTCGGCAGATCAGGAAACAGGTGATGTTCGATCTGGTAGCACAGATTTCCACTTGAGAAGGCAAGCAATGGGCCCGCCGTGAAGTTGGCGGCACCGAGCATCTGACGCAGATACCACTGCCCTCTGGTCTCGTCGTCCAGGGACTCCGGCGTGAACTGCTGGACCCCGTCGGGGAAGTGCCCGCAGAAGATCACCACATAGGCCCAGAGATTCCGCAGCAGGTTGGCGGTGATGTTGGCCGACAGCGTCCGCCGCCAGTGGTGCAGGCTCAATCCGGGCCACACCAGGTAGTCCTTCGTGATCTGATGCGCGACCTTGGTCAGCATCGTCCGCGTCACTGCTTGCCTTTCGACCTCGGAGTGGGCGCGGTCTCGCTCGGCATGCAGGCCATGCCGAGCGATACCCCACTCGAAGACGATTGCCAGCAGCATATTTCGCAGTGGCTGGAACAGATGCTCACGCTTCCAAGGCTGGTCTCGGGTCACCCGGAGTACCCCGAAACCCAGATCATCGTCCACGCCGAGCACGTTGCTGAAGACGTGGTGGCGGTAGTTGTGCGAGTAACGCCACTGCCGGGACGAACCGGCCATGTCCCATTCCCACGTGGTCGAGTGGACCTCAGGATCGTTCATCCAATCCCATTGGCCGTGCCCCACGTTGTGCCCGATCTCCATGTTCTCAATGGATTTGGAGTAGGCCAGTGAGACTGTCCCGACGAGCCAGCCGACCCTGGATCGACTGGCCGCGATCACCAGCCGCGACGCGATATCCAGTGTGCGCTGAAACCTGATGACCCGGTAGATGTACGCGGCGTCGCGTGCACCCAGGGACTCCTCGATGTCCTGGCGTATCAGATCCAGCTCGGATCCGATGGCCTCGATGTCCTCACGCGTCAAGTTCGCGTATGCCGCAATATCAGAGACTGCCATGTCGATCCCGGTCCGTCGTTGGTTCGGCGGCAGGGTCCGGGCCACCTCGTGAGCATTCGACTCCACCCTATTCGCCACGGCAGGTCTGTGCCATGCCTGCACTCGCATGGGTCAGACTGGAGTCATGACCGAAACCGCCGCGACCCGTGTCGCGGTCTACCTCGACTTCGACAACATCGTGATTTCCAGGTACGACCAAGTCAATGGCCGCAACTCATTCCAGCGGGACAAAGCCAAGGGGCTGCCCGATGACGCCTTGGAGCGCGCGACCGTCGATGTCGGGGCGATTCTTGATTTCGCATCGTCCTTCGGCACGCTCGTTCTCACCCGGGCGTACGCCGACTGGTCGGCTGACGTCAATGCCGGCTACCGCGAGCAGCTGGTGGGCCGCGCGGTCGACCTGGTGCAATTGTTCCCCGCGGCCGCCTACGGCAAGAACGGTGCCGACATCCGATTGGCCGTCGATGCCGTCGAGGATATGTTCCGGTTACCAGATCTCACACATGTGGTTGTCGTAGCCGGGGATTCCGACTACATCGCGCTGGCCCAACGGTGCAAACGATTGGGCCGATATGTTGTCGGTATCGGTGTCGCCGGATCATCGAGTAAGGCCTTGGCCTCGGCCTGCGATGAATTCGTCGTCTATGACGCACTGCCCGGGGTGCCGGTTTTCGAGCCGAGTGACCAACCCAAGAAGGCGACCCGACGCACCAAGAGGTCCGATGAGCCCGATCCGCAGCTACTGGCGTCGGCGTTGCTCACGCGCGCGCTGCATATCGGCACCGAGAAGGATGACGTCGAATGGCTACACAACTCGGCGGTCAAGGCGCAGATGAAACGGATGGACCCGTCTTTCAACGAAAAATCGTTGGGCTTCAAATCCTTCAGCGATTTCCTTCGCTCGCGCACCGACCTGGTCGAACTGGACGAGAGTTCGACGACGAGGTTGGTGCGGTTGCGCCCGGCCGACTGACGATCAACGCGGCAGGTGGCCGCCCTCGGAATCCCATCGCGATTCGGCCGCCGAGGAGTCGCTGCGTGAACGATCGACGGCGTCGGTGTCCGGGGCGGTCGCCAGGGCTGTGGCTGACCGCGGGCTGGTGTGCGCCGACGACGAACACATGTCCGTGTCATTAACCATAGGGCGCTGTTCGCAGAAGTGTGGCATGTCCGTTCTTCCCTGCGGCCGACGCGAAAATCGCGAAAGCGCAAGAAAATTCACTCGGCCACCTCCCCAGTCAACGCCGATGGCCCGCGCTTGTCAACGTGTATGGTCGAAGGAGCGGGACCACACAGGCCCTCTCGTCAGAAGGGCCATCATGGCCGATAAGTCACCACGTCAGAGCATGACCAAAAAGTCCGGCAAATCGCTCAAAGAGAAACGCGCGGCCAAGCGTGCCGGTGAGTCTTCCCACACGACCGAGGACGTGTTGCACCCCAAGAAGCGGTGAAACTCAGCGCGCGGCGCCGTTGATCACCGGCTCGGTGATCATGCCGCGCTCGACGCCCCACATGGTGGCGATGGTCCGGTACTCACCGGTGCCGATCAGATGGGTGATGGCCTGTAGCAACGGCCGGGCCAACTCCGATCCCTTGGCCACCGGCCATCCGTAGGGCGCGGAGTCGAACACCTCACCGGCCGGCACCAGGGCACCGCCGCTGAGTTTGATGGCGAAACCCGTGACCGGCGAATCCGCGCTCATCGCGTCGATGTCACCGGCGATCAGCGCCGCGGTCACATCGTCCTGCCTGCCGAAGACCACCTTCTCGATCGGGGCAAGCCCGGCACCCACACATTCGTCGCTCTTGGCCGGGATCTCGACCGTCTCCTGAATCACGCCGTTGGCCACCCCCACGCGCAACCCGCACGCGGCGGTGGGATCCACCGATGATCCCGCCCGCTGAGCCCACAACGTACCCGCCTGGAAATAGGTGACGAAATCGACGAGCTTCTGCCGAGCCACCGTGTCGGTCACCGACGACATCCCGACGTCGACCGTGCCGGCCTGCACCGCGGGGATGATGTCGTCGAACTCGCTCTCGCGGTACTCGGTGGTCAGACCCATCGTGCGTGCGACCGCATCCAGCAAGTCCACGTCGAACCCGACGACCTCACCGTCGGAATTGGTGAATTCGTTTGGCGCATAGGGCACATTGACGCCGACGACGAGTGTGCCTGCGGCCCGGACATCGGCGGGCACCGCGGCGGCGATCGCGGGCACCGCCCCCTCGGGCCACCGCCCGGTGTCGCGGGATTCCTGCCACTTCCACACCCCGACCGCACCGGCGCCGACGAGCACCAGCACGCCGGCCAGCACCAGCGCCCGGCGCGGGGGACGGCGCGACTGCGGTGCCCGTCGTCGGGCCGTGTGCCGCCCGGATCCGGTGATACGCACCGGTGTCCGCAACGCACGCGTCGCCGCGGCCGTCAGCTCGGCCCCGGTCTGATACCGCTTCTCCGGTTTCTTGGCCATGCCCTTCGCGATCACCTCGTCGAACGGGGCCAGCCGCGGATTGGTCTCCGACGGTTTCGGCGTCGGCGAGACCATGTGCCCGGCGATCTGCTGCTCCAAGCTGTCGGCCGGATACGGCCGTGCGCCGGTGAGACATTCGTAGAGCACACAGGTCAACGCGTAGGTGTCGGCGCGGGCGTCGGCGTACCCACCGTCGAACCGTTCCGGCGCCATATAGGCCAGCGTTCCCAATGTGCTGCCTGCCGTCGTCATACCGGTCTCCCCCGCGGTGCGGGCCAGGCCGAAATCGATGAGGTAGGCGAAATTCGCCTTGGTCAGCAAGATGTTGGACGGTTTGATATCGCGGTGGATCAGGCCCTGCTGGTGGGCGGCGTCCAACGCCGACGCGATCTGCTCGACCACCTGCACCGCGAACGTTGGGTCCAGCGGCTTACCGGTCTCGGACAACAGCTCTCCGAGCGTGCGTCCCTCGATGAGCCGCATGTCCAGATACAACCGACCGTCGATCTCGCCGAAACCGTGGATCGGCACCACATGTGGATCGTTGACCCCGGCCGCGGCCTGCGATTCGCGGCGGAACCGTTGCTGGAACACCGTGTCCTGAGCCATCTGCGGCGGCAACACCTTCAGCGCGACCACGCGATCGGTCTTGGTGTCATAGGCCCGGTACACCTCGCCCATGCCGCCTCGGCCGATCAGCCCCCGCAGCTGATAGTGGCCGAACGGCGTCGAGTCCACCTGTTTTCCTCTCGGCGCAGGCCTGCGAGCCTCGTGATGTCGATCGAAGTTACATCACAGGTGGCAAAAATGTCATGACGAGACGTTATCCGGGCGGCAGCTGCCGCTTTCCCGTATCCGAGGTCAGTTCCGCAGGCTCACCGGCTTCGCCGAGGATGACGGTGTGCCGCGACTCGCTGCGCGGCCGGCTCGCATCCACCCAGTCCCGGTCCGATGTGACCTGCCGCGGCTGTTCGGCACCCTCGGGATCACCGTCGGACTCGACGGTCACCCGATGCGTGCGCCGCAGCGTGAAATGGAACTCCTCGGTCTCGGTGAACACCTGGCGCAACGGCTTGGCCACCGTCCGCGCGACATTCCTGGAAACGTTGTCGACGGCCCCTGCCACGATCGGCGGGACGAACGGCCTGATCAGCCGCGCTGCCGCGTTCGTGACATCACCGACGACGGGCACACCGCGCTGCGGCGCGAGTTCGGCGGAGCGCTGCGCCGGCGCGGGCAGCTCGGCGTGGCCCACCCGCTCGGCCACCACTGCCTCGGGCACCAGGGCCGCCGCGGGCTCGGCCGCACACGCCTGCGCCACCCGGCGGCGCTGGCGCTCGGCGTCGATCTCGTTCTGCGCCGCGATCGCCATCCGCGCGCTGTTCAGCTCCTGCTCGGCCCACATCTGATCGACCTGGGCACGCACCTGTGCGCGATGCACCGCGATCGCCGCGTCGGCCGCCGAATCCGCCTCGACCGCCGTCGCGCCGCGCCACCGCTTCAGCAGGAGCGGCAGCACGGTCAGAACGGTGAAGAAGCCGACCACCAGCAGTCGCAGGATCAACGACCCCGGATGGTCCAGCACATAGGTGTTCATCGCCTGCCAACGCACGCCGAGCCCACCGGTCAGCGTGTCCTGCCGCGCCTGCGCCAGCGCCTGCTCCCGGAGGCGCATCTCGTCGTCCAACACGGCCGCGCGGGCGTCCCGGTCGGCGACCGCGGCATCGAGGCGGCGCTGGGCGTCATCGAGGAACGCATCGGCCGTGCGGGCTTCCGGACCACTGCCCGGCACCCCGGTGATGCGGATCTGCGGGCAGGCCGCGGACGGGTTGACCTCGCAGCGCGCCACGATCAGCGCCTCGTCACGATTCCGGTTGGCCTGCGCGACGGCCTCGTCCAGACCCGCCCGCTCGGCGCGCGCCTGATCCAGCGCCGCCGTCGCCGTCGCCGCGGCCGGGGAATCCCGCGCGGTCAGCACCTCGTCGATCTGTCCGCCGAACACCGCGACCGCCGCGAGCTCTCCGAGCAGCAGACCGGCCGCCACCGCGACGGCCAGCCGGGCACCGAACGCGATCATCGCGCCCTGTGTGACGGCCCACACCAGGACCCAGAACACGGCGCCGAACGCCATCGCCGCGGCGTTCACCGCGATCGGCGGCCAGGTGGTCGCACTCGACAGTGCCAGCCCGCTCACCAGCGCTGCCACCACGCCGATCAGCGGCTCTCCGATTTTCTCGCCACGCATAGCGGCCCCCACAGTCTCGTCATCGGTGCTGTGCGCCAGGCGGAAAAACCCACGCCGGCTGCGAATGACCGAAAGTCTCTCACAACGCGGTGCGTCCCGCCTCGCGCACCGATCCGCCCGCCCCGGTTACGTTTGTCCCCGTGCGAGTCGACGGTCGGGACATCAGCGTCACCGGCAGCTTGCTGCAACCGCTCACCCGGCGCACCAACGAGATCCTGCGGGTGGTGCTGTCGGCGGTGTTCCTTGCCGTCGTCATCACCAGCTCGCTGATCACCCGAAACGACTGGGTGGCCCTGGAACGGTCCATCTCCGAGATCATCGGCGTGCTGACGCCCACCCAGTCCAACCTGGTCTACCTGGCCTACGGCGTGGCCATCCTGGCGCTGCCGTTCGTCATCCTGGTGCAGCTGATCATCGGCAGGCACTGGCGACTGCTGGCCGCCTACGGTGCCGCAGGCCTGATCGCAGTGCTGGCGCTGTCGATCACCGGGCGCGGGATCGCGGCCCCACAGTGGCATTTCGACCTCGGCGACCGGCTCGACACCCAGCTCTCGCAGTTCCTCGACGACCCGCGCTGGGTCGCCCTGCTGGCCGCGGTGCTGACGGTGTCGGGGCCGTGGCTGTCCCGGCGGCTGCGCCGGTACTGGTGGGCGCTGCTGTTGGCTTTCGTGCCGATCCATCTGTTCGTCAGCGCCGTGGTGCCCGCCCGCACACTGCTCGGGCTGGCCGTCGGCTGGTTCGTCGGCGCGTTGGTGGTCTGGGTGGTCGGCACCCCCGCCCTGGAGGTCCCGCTGGACGGCGCCGTGCGGGCCTTGGCCCGCCGCGGTTTCGTCGTCTCCGCGCTGGCCGTCATCCGGGCGCCCAGCGAGGGCGCGCTGGTGCTGGCGGCAACCGGCCCGGACAGTACCGCCGTGGTCGAGCTGTACGGACCCAACCAACGCAGCGGCGGCGCGCTGAGCCAGCTGTGGCGCAAGGTCCGGTTACGCAGCGACGAAACCGCCCCGCTGCACGCCTCGATGCGGCGCACCATCGAGCACCGCGCTTTGATGGCCATCGCGATCGACACCCTCGGTCGGTCCAACATCTCCTCGGTATCGGTCAGCGCACTCGACCGCGGCTGGACGCTGTATGCCCGCAAACCCGCGCGTGGTGTCCCGCTGAGTGCCGAGGCCGCCCCGGTGACCGCCGTCTGGGAGGCGCTGCGGGTGCTGCACGACAACCAGATCTCACACGGCGACCTGTGCTGCGGGGAGATCACCGTGCACGACGGACACGTGCAGTTCGGTGGGTTCGTCAACGCCGAGTACGGCGCGGCCGACGCGCAGCTGCAATCCGATATCGCGCAGCTGTTGGTGACCACCTCGGCGATGTACGACCCGGAGTCCGCGGTCGCCGCCGCCATCGAGACGATGGGCCGCGACACCGTGCTGACCGCATCGCGGCGGCTCACCAAGACTGCCGTGCCGGCGCGCATCCGGGATTCGGTGGACGATCCCAAGGCCGTCATCGAGGCGGCCCGCGCACAGGTGCAGCACCAGACCGGGGCCGACAAGATCCGCACCGAGACCATCACCCGGTTCACCCGGATCCAGCTCATCCAGCTGGTGCTTTTGGTCGCGCTGGTCTACGTGGCCTACCCGTTCATCAGCACCGTGCCCGCGTTCTTCGACGAACTCGGCAACGCCAACTGGTGGTGGGCACTGGTCGGACTCGGGGTGTCGGCACTGCGTTATCTGGGTGCCGCCGGCGCGTTGTGGGCGTGCGCCGACGGGTTGGTCGCCTACCGGCACCTGGCCATCATGCAGGTGGCCAACACCTTCGCGGCAACCACGACGCCCGCCGGTGTCGGCGGCCTGGCACTGAGCACGCGGGTGCTGCAGAAGGGCGGGCTGTCCACCATGCGCGCCACCGCGGCGGTCGCGCTCCAGCAGAGCGTGCAGGTGCTGGTGCACGTGGTGCTGCTGATCCTGTTCACCACCATCGCCGGCGCATCGGCGAACCTGTCGCATTTCGTGCCCAGCGCCACAGTGCTCTATCTGGTCGCCGGCGTGGCCCTCGGGCTGGTCGGGGTGTTCCTGTCGGTGCCCAAGCTCCGCGGCTGGCTGGCCTCGTCGCTGGCGCCCAAGCTGCAGGAGGTCAAGACCGATCTCTGGGAGCTGTCCAAGGAACCGAAGCGCCTCGCCCTGATCGTGCTCGGCGCCGCGGGCACGACACTGGGGTCGGCGCTCGCGCTGTGGGCCAGTATCGAGGCCTTCGGCGGTGACACCTCGTTCGTCACGGTCACCGTCGTGACGATGATCGGCGGCACGCTCGCCTCGGCCGCGCCGACCCCCGGCGGTGTCGGGGCGGTGGAAGCCGCCCTTATCGGTGGTCTGGCCGCCTTCGGTGTCCCGGCCGCCGTGGCGGTGCCCGCGGTCCTGCTCTACCGGGTGCTGACCTGCTGGCTGCCGGTGTTCGTGGGCTGGCCGGTGATGCGCTGGCTGACCCGCAGGGACATGATCTGAGCGTTTGACGCTTGCGTCAGGTGGATACTGGACAGGGACACACCCGTCCCCCACGAGCCTGGAGCGTCCCTTGCAGATTCGCACCCTTGCCCCTACCGCACTCGCCGTCGCTGCCACGGCGGTGGTCGGCAGCCTGGCCAGCAAACCGGCCGTCGAATCCGATTGGTACGCAAAGCTCAAGAAACCGCCCTACCAGCCGCCGGGGGCGGCCTTCCCGGTCGCATGGACCTCGCTCTACACCGATATCGCCGTGGTCTCGTCCCAGACGCTCGACGAAGCACCGCCCGAGGTGCGCAGCGGTTATATCCGAGCCCTGGTGCTCAACCTGATCCTCAACGGCGGCTGGTCCTGGTTGTTCTTCAACCGACGCAAGCTGGGCGCATCGGCGATCGCCGCCGGGGCGCTGGCCGTCAGCAGCGCCGATCTGACCCGTCGTGCCGTGGCCGTGCGGGGCGCCAAGGCCGCGCCGTTGGGTCTCTATCCGCTGTGGTGTGCCTTCGCCACCGCCTTATCCACCCATATATGGGTGCTCAACCGCCGCTGATTTGCGCGGCCGTCCCGCGGTCTGGCGCCTCGCCGGTGCGCCGCACTACACCGACCAGTTCCGGCTGTGGTGGAACGACGACGTCGACCATCACTTCCTGCTGAACTTCCTGCGGGTACGCGGCTTCCTGACCTCCTTGCGTGTGGTCATCGCGGTCGTCGGGGCGGGTATGGCCGTCGCGCTGCTGGCGCTGCTGGCCACCGATCTGGCCGCTCCGGCCGGGCCGATGCGGGTCCTGGTCACGGTGATCACCGTCGTCGCAGTGGCATGGCCGTTCTACTGGCTCTTCGGTCCGTGGCCGACCCCGCGGTTGTCGATCACGCTGTTCCTGTTCATCGACGTCGGGATCGCGGTGGCCGGTTTCGCACACCGCGACCCGCTCGCCGGGTTGACCGCGACGCCGGTGTTCGCGGTGACCGGTATCTACATTCTGTTCTTCCACGGCGCCCGCGCCATGGTCGCGCATCTGCTGATCGTCGTCGCCACCATCGCGGCGCTGGCAACGCGACTGGCCATCTCGGACTACCCCGACGCGGTGCCACTGACCATCGGCAAGACCGCGGTGGCCCTGCTCGTCACGGTGTTCATCCTGCCGTTCGCCCAGTTCGCGTTCTGGTTGATCCGCAACAGCTCGGTGGAATCGTTGGTCGACCCGCTGACCACGCTGGCCAATCGACGTGGACTTCGCGCCCACATGTCCCGACTGATCGGCACCACGGCGTCGCCGACCGACGTCTGCGTGTTCGTCATCGACATCGACAAGTTCAAGGACGTCAACGACCGGCACGGCCATGCCGTCGGTGACGAGATTCTGGTGCAGACCGCCGAGCAGCTGCGCCGGGTGCTCGGCCCGCCGGCGCTGGCCGCCCGCACCGGCGGCGAGGAGTTCGTGGTCGTCGACGCCCTGGCCGATGAGCGGGCGGCCGAGATCGGGTCACTGCTGCGCGCGGCGATCGGTGAGGTGGGCCCACCGCGGGTGACGGTGAGCATCGGCGCGGCATGCGGACCGGTGCACAGTGCGGACTGCTTCGAACGGCTGCTACAGGCCGCCGATACCGCGATGTACCGCGCCAAACACGACGGTGGCGACCGGGTATCCATCGCCGACCCTGCGTAGCCACCTGCACGACCTGGCCCCGTTATGCTCGGTGCGCCTTGCAGACCACACAGACCACCCCCGTTCCCGTTGCGCCCGTCGCGCGGCATGTCCGCCACGACATCGACGCGCTGACGGTCATCGCGACCACCCTTGTCGTCATCGGCCACCTGTGGCTGGGCCGGGTGTCCGGCGGCGTGGACGTGCTGCTGGTGCTGGTGGGCTATTTCTTCGGCTCACGCGTCCTCGGGTGCCAGGGATCGGTGTGGGTCGAGGCGTGGCGCTGGACCCGCCGACTGGTCCCCGCGCTGGTGCTGATGCTGGCCGTCTCGGCCGTGCTGACGGTGCTGGTGCAGCCGCAGACCCGCTGGGAGGCCTTCGCCGAGCAGACGCTGCCCAGCCTCGGGTTCTATCAGAACTGGCTGCTGGCCACGACCGCTGGCGATTACGTCCAGGCCGGCCAGACCGTCACCCCGCTACAGCACCTGTGGGCGTTGTCGGTGGCGGGCCAGGTGCTGCTGGCGCTGGTCGCGACGGCGTGGTTGATCCGGCGGCGCGGACCGCTGCTCGCGGTTGTGGGTTTGGCCGCCGCCGCGTCGCTGGGCTGGGCGGTGGTGCAGACCGCCAGTGACCAGACCGTCGCCTACTACAGCACGCTGACCCGCGCCTGGGAGTTGCTGGCCGGTGTGCTCGCCGCGGCCGTCGCCGGCCGATGGACCTGGCCGTCATGGCTGCGGAAGGCCGCCGTGGTGATCGGCATCGGCGCGATCGTGGGCTCCGGGTTGCTGGTCGACGGTGTCGCCGACTACCCCGGGCCGTGGGCCCTGGTCCCGGTGTCGGCGACGGTGCTCGTCATCATCAGCGGACCGTCGGGCCGCTCGTCGATCGGCGTCGTCACCTGTGCCTACGCCATGTACCTGTGGCACTGGCCGATGCTGATCTTCTGGCTGGCCCACACCAACGACGACACCGTCGGCATCGGTGAGGCGGCCGCAATCCTGGGTGCGGCGGCGCTGGCCTCCTGGCTGACGTGGCTGTCGGTGCGGGCCGGGACGAGCGCCTGGCGCACCGTGCTCACCGGTACCACGACCGCGGTCCTGGTGGTCGCACTCGCCGCGGCCGCAGTGGGCTGGCGTGAGCATGTCGAGCAGATCCGCGCCAGCGGCACCGAGCTCGCGACGCTACCGCTGCGCGACTACCCGGGTGCACTGGCCCTCGGCGACGGTCGGCAGGTGGCCAAGCTGCCGATGCGTCCGACCGGCCTGGAAGCCCCCGACGACGTGCCACCGTCCACCCTGGACCACTGCCTTGCCGACTTCGGCGGCGAGGAGGTCGTCACGTGCGTCTACGGCGATCCGAAGGCCACCCGCACCATCGCGCTGGCCGGCGGCTCGCATTCCGAGCATTGGCTGACCGCGCTGCACGCACTGGGCCGCCAGCACGGTTTCAAGGTGACCACCTACATGAAGATGGGGTGCCCGCTGACCACGGCGGAGGTCCCGATCATCGCCGGCCCGTTCACGCCGTACCCGTCGTGCCGGACATGGTCGGACAACGCGCTGGCCCAGATCGTGGCGGAACGGCCCGACTACGTGTTCTTCACCACCACCCGACCGATCCTCGACGGGGACGGCGACTACGTGCCCGACTACTACCTGGGCGTCTGGGACGAGCTGTCCGACAACGGCATCGGCATGCTGGGTATCCGGGACACCCCGTGGATGCTGCGCGACGGGCGATTCTTCTCCCCCGTCGACTGCCTGGCCTCCGGTGAGGACGCCGACACCTGCGGGGTGCCGCGCACCGAGGCGCTGGCCGACCGCAATCCGACGCTGGATCATGCGCCGGATTACCCGCTGCTGCAGGTGCTGGACCTCTCCGATGCGGTCTGCCGCCCGGACATCTGCCGGGCCGCGGAGGGCAATGTGCTGATCTACCACGACGCGCATCACCTCTCGGCAACCTATGTCCGCACCATGGCCGACGAACTAGGCCGACAGATGGCCGCCGCGACCGGCTGGTGGTGAGGGTCCGCTTTTTTCCGGTCGAGAGTGACGCTGTGGTCGTGAAAACCCCGGACACAACTGCCAGAACGTCACTTTCGCGGGCCTAAGGCAACTCCTCCAGCCGACGCGCTGATTCCGTGCGCTCAGGTGAGATGGATCACTTGACAGCCGTGGAATCCTGCCCGCCGAACTGGGCTTGTAGCAGGTAATTGCCACCACTACTCGCAGCGATGGCACATCGGATTCCAGAACGGGGAAACTCATGAGCACATCGCCACAGACCTGGGCGGCGCGGGCCGCGCGCTCGGCACTGTTCGCCGCCCTGGCCGTCTTCGCCGTCGTCGCCGGACTGTTCGCCGGTCCCGCCGCCACCGCGAAGGCCGCCGCCGACTCCTGCGCCGACGTCGCAGTGGTGTTCGCCCGCGGCACCTTCGAGGCACCCGGCGTCGGCGCAACCGGTCAGGCGTTCGTCGACGCGTTGACTGCACGGCTGCCCGGCCGGTCGGTCAGCGTGTACGGGGTCAACTACCCGGCCTCGCTGGACTTCGGTCGGGCCGTCGACGGTATCGCCGACGCCACCAACCACATCCAGCAGATCGCCGCCGACTGCCCCGACACCAAGATCGTGCTGGGCGGGTACTCGCAGGGGGCCGCGGTCGCGGGCTACAGCACCAGCACCAGCGTGCCCGCCGGGTACACCCTGCCCGCCGGACTGGCCGGTCCGATGCCCGCCGACGTCGCCTCGCATGTGTCCGCGGTCGTGCTGTTCGGCACCCCCGACAACTGGTTCCTGGGCCTGGCAGATCGCAACGCTCCCCCGATCGCGATCGGCGATCTGTACGCCGGGAAGAGCCTGCAACTGTGCGCCGCCGGTGACCCGGTCTGCTTCCCCGGCGGATGGGATCGCGCCGCGCACAGCTCGTACAAGAGCAACGGAATGGCCAACCAAGCAGCCGATTTCGTGGTCGGACGGCTGGGCGCCGCGGCCCCGGCGGCGACAATGGTGCAGGCGGCCACCCAGGTCGGCTGACGCGCAAAAGCATCGAGGCCCCCTCTCGCGAGGGGGCCTCGATGCTGTTGTGTGGCTACTCGGGATCGGCGCCGTCGTCGTCGCGGGAGGCCGGTGCAGCCGTATCGGCGGGCCCGGATGGCTCGGGACCCGGATCGGTTTCGGCGATCTCGGGCTCGGGCCCGGTAGCCGTCGACGTATCCAGGTCATCGACGGATTCGGCGAAGTGTGCGCGCTCGAATGCTCGTTCCTCGGAATCTGATTCGTCGTCGTCGGACTCGACGGAGAGGGCCTGCTGTTCGGGTTTCTGGGTGATGCCGTTGAGTTCGGCGTCCCGATCCTCCATCGCGTCGATGATCTCCGAGGTCGTGTCCGGTGCGGTGACGACGGGCGGCTCACTCGGCGGCTCGGGTGTGGGTGCCGTCCCGGCAAGGATCTGGCCAGCCCGCGAGAATCCGGCGGCGATGTTCTGCAGGTGGGTGAACGCCTGCTGCGGTGTGGGCAGGAACTGGATTCGTCCGGTCTCGTACATGCCGGTGCTCTCCACCATCGGTTGCAGGATCGCCTGCAGGGCGTCGATGAACTGGGTCGGCACACCGAGCAGCTTGAGCGGCATCAGCAGCGGCATCACCGGACTGTGCACCCGCACCGTGACGACGTTCCCGTCGACGGTGACCACGTTCTCGGGATCCTCGAAATCGAAGTCCTGCAGCCGGGAGTGCTCGAAGAGGAACCCGGCGGCAAGCTGGATCCAGCTCATCGGGTTGAACAGATACCGGGGGAAGTACGCGATGGGGTCGTATTCCCGGTTGACGCGCAGGTAGGTTCCATCGGGCAAGGCGATGGCGCCACCCAACACGTCGGAACCGAAGGTGGGCTCGTCCTGGCCGTAGCGGGCGAAGATGCCGGTGCCCGGGGTGTTGGAGTCGCCGTAGAAGACACCGAACACGCTCGCCATGTCATATCCGGTGGCGGCCAGCCGGTTCAGCGCCTCGGCGGCGACGCGGCCACCGAACGATCCGGTGTTGACGGCGCTGACGGTGGTGGCGGGGTCACGGGCCGCCAGCAGCTCGGTGAGCCAGGTCGCTCCGGCGTCGACGGATGCGGCGGTGACGCTGCCGGGATAGCGGACCGGGTCGTTGAGGACGGTGACGTCCTGGATGCGGCGCCAGACGCCACCGTCCTGGGTGTCCAGGGCGCCGGCCGGGAACTGCACGCCGGCGCCGGGCACCGCGAACAGTGCCAGCGCGGCCAGCTCGACGGCTTGGGCGGAGAGGGTGCGGTGCTGCTGGACCACCGGTGGGGCGGGGTCGGTCGGCACGGTGTGGTCGACGACGCCCCCGGCGAGCAGGACGGCCACCGCGGGTACCGCGACGGCGATACGACTGATTCGATGACGCTTGTTCACCCCGGACTCCTTCACGACCACCCTCGACGGTGTCCACCCGTTGCTGAAACTGCACCTGCAGGTGCGCCTTTCGCGGTGACACCGATCCCCTGCAGTGGATAGTAGGACTGCAGCACACATTTGCGCAGCCCCGCGTTCGCGGCACGACATTTGCTGCAATCGCGCGATCGTGTTCGCCACCGAGGCTGGACGATTCGTGGGCGGCGGCGCACCGGTAGGTAGCTCGGCCGGCGGCGACCGTGAACCTCCGGCAACCCGCCGTCGGCTCGGTCGGCCCAGGATCACGCGCGGTCGCGATGCCTTCAGCGACTTGGAGCGCCGCCCGCTCGGGCCTCTTCATGCGTTACCGACCACGCTGTGCCACCACCGGCGGTGCGGCCGCCGTGAGGTTGCTGAGATCGAGAACACAACGTGGCAAGCGTCGGGAGATTCAGCCGATCGGAGGACGCGGCCGGCACAAACACGTCAGGCCCCCTCGAAAGGGGGCCTGACAAGTGTGGCAGGTACAGGATTCGAACCTGTGTAGGCGTTAGCCGACGGATTTACAGTCCGCTCCCATTGGCCGCTCGGGCAACCTGCCGGATTTGGTGCGAGTAGCAGACTACAACGAGGATGTACCGAAGACGAAAACGGCACCATGAGGAGGGTCCAATGGCGGATTCAAGCTTCGACGTCGTCAGCAAGGCTGATCGCCAGGAAGTCGACAACGCGCTCAACCAGGCCGCCAAGGAATTGGCCACCAGGTTCGACTTCCGCGGCACGGACACGACCATCGAGTGGCAGGGTGAGGAGGGCATCATCCTGACCTCCTCCACCGAGGAGCGCGTGAAGGCCGCGGTCGATGTGTTCAAGGAGAAGCTGGTCCGCCGCGACATCTCGATGAAGGCCTTCGATGCCGGCGACCCGCAGCCGTCGGGCAAGACCTACAAGGTCATCGGCAGCATCAAGCAGGGCATCGACAGTGAGAACGCCAAGAAGATCACCAAGCTGATCCGCGACGAGGGCCCCAAGGGCGTCAAGGCGCAGATCCAGGGCGAGGAGATCCGGGTCAGCTCGAAGAAGCGTGACGATCTGCAGGCCGTGCAGGCGCTGCTGCGCGGGGCCGATCTGCCGGTGGCGCTGCAGTTCGTCAACTACCGGTAGCGCTTCGCCCGCGGGAGTTGGGCAAGTCGGGCTCACCGGCACCGTCGCGGCAATACGCTGACCGGATGGCACCTGCACAACGCGAACCGAACGTCGTCGTCCTCGGCGGCGGCTCCTGGGGAACCACCGTCGCCTCCATCTGTGCTCGGCGCGGACCCACCCTGCAATGGGTGCGTTCCGAGGAGACCGCCAAGGACATCAACGAGAACCACCGCAACTCCCGGTATCTGGGCGACGAGTGCGTGCTGCCCGACGGACTGCAGGCGACCACCGATTTCTCCGAGGCCGCGCAGCGCGCCGACGTCATCGTGATGGGCGTGCCCTCGCACGGCTTCCGCGGGGTGCTCATCGAGCTCGCCCGCGAGCTGCGCCCGTGGGTGCCGGTGGTGTCGTTGGTGAAAGGCCTTGAGCAGGGCACCAATATGCGGATGAGCCAGATCGTCGACGAGGTGCTGCCCGGGCATCCGGCCGGGATCCTGGCCGGGCCCAACATCGCCCGCGAAGTCGCCGAGGGTTATGCCGCCGCGGCCGTGCTGGCCATGCCCGACCAGCATCTGGCGGCCAACCTGGCCGGATTGTTCCGGACCCGGCGCTTCCGCACCTACACCACCGACGATGTCGTCGGCGTCGAGATGGCGGGGGCGCTCAAGAACGTCTATGCCATCGCCGTCGGCATGGGCTACTCACTGGGCATCGGCGAGAACACCCGCGCCATGGTGATGGCCCGCGCGGTCTCCGAGATGTCCAAGCTGGGCGTCGCGATGGGCGGGCACCGGGACACCTTCGGCGGCCTGGCCGGCATGGGCGACCTGATCGTCACCTGCACCTCGCTGCGCAGCCGCAACCGGCACGTCGGTGAGCAGCTGGGGTCGGGCAAGACCGTCGAGGAGATCATCGCGTCGATGAATCAGGTCGCCGAGGGCGTCAAGGCGGCGTCGGTCATCATGGAGTTCGCCGAGAAGTACGACCTGAGCATGCCGATCGCCCGCGAGGTCGACGGTGTCATCAATCACGGGCACACGGTCGAGGACGCCTACCGCGGGCTGATGGTGGAGAACCCGGGCCACGAGGTGCACGGCTCCGGGTTCTAAGTGCACCGGTCGGCTCAGTTGAAGTAGGGGTTGCGTCCCTCGGGCCGGTCCAGCAGCGGGTTGGTGGGGTTGACGATCCAACTACCGCCCGGGCTGATCACGAAACCGGACTGGTCGAACGAGTTTTGGCAGGTGATCAACGCACCATCGGTGCCACAGGTGACGTGCTGGAAGCTGATGCGTGAGTTCGCGGGCAGAGGCAGAGCCGGCTTGTCGCCGACGTAGACCGGGTTGGCCGCGACGGCGAATCCCGGGGCGCCGATCTGCGCGCCCGTGACGACATTGGCGCCTCCCGGGGCACCGGGGAAGGGCGGTCCGCTGCAGCCATAGCTTCCGTTGGCCCGGCTCATGACGCAGGTGATGCCTTCGCCGGCGGTGAAGGCATACATGCTGCCATCGTTGACCGCGTACTCCGAGGGCTTCACGAACGCATAGCCGCCGATATCGGGCGCCGGTGGCGGGGGCGGCGGAGGAGCGGGTTCGGCCGCCGCGACCGCGGGGGCGCTCAGCGCAGCCATGGCTGCCACGGCACACAGCACACCTCGGGTACGCATGCGCCACACCCTATCCCTTTGTGCGATTTCGGTGAGGATTCAGGCGCTCACCGCACGGATCCTCACCGAAACCGCAAAGAGTGGAACCGGACAAGGCGACGCTGCGTCGAATCAAGCATGCTGAACGACCACCTGCGTTGCAATGACGGCGTCATCACGCTGGCACAGGCGCGCTCGTTGGGCCTGAGTCCGGACGCGGTGCGGCGGCGGGTGCGCGCTGGATTGTGGCGCCGATGTGCACCAGGGGTGTACTTCGCAGACGACCGTCCCTTCGGCGATGCAGCACGTATCCGGGCCGCGGTCTGGTCCTATGGGCCCGCCGCATGCGCGAGCGGACTGGCCGCCGCATGGTGGCACGGGCTCACCCGCTTCCCGCCCAAGATCGTGGAAGTGACGTTGGCGCGCAACGGATACGGCCGCGCCAGGCCAGGCTGCCGTCCCCGACGTCGCGATCTCGATTCTCGCGACATCGTCGGCCTGCGCGGTCTTCGCGTCACCACGCTGCCGTTGACGGCCGTCGAAGCAGCCACCCGCCGCTCCGGCGGGCCGAAGATCATGGACTCGGCGTTGCAGGCGAGCGCCACCCTGCCCGAGCTATGGCAGACACACATGCGGAACAAGGGTCGATATGGGTCACCCGCCGCACGGCGATTACTGCGCGCGGCGGAAAGCGGCGCCCAATCCGAGGCCGAACGGCTGATGATCACTCTGCTCGTGGAGCACCGCATCACCGGATGGGTGGCCAACCATCCGGTCGGCCCGTACAAGGTTGACGTCGCTTTTCCCGGTCTCATGGTGGCCATCGAGGTGGACGGCTGGGCTTTTCACAGCGACCCGGACAAGTTCGTCAAAGACCGTCGCCGGCAGAACTACCTCGTCCTCAACGGATGGACAGTGATCAGGTTCACCTGGCTGGACCTTGTCGAGTATCCGGATCGGGTCATCTCAGTCACCCGCGCTG
>JBQEMX010000010.1:0-102276 GCA_052044345.1 Mycolicibacterium sp. 22603 | reverse complement strand
CAAGGCCTCAGCGGCCGGCCATCTGCTCCAGCCGACGGATGCGGTCCTCGATCGGCGGGTGGGTGGAGAACAGCTTGCCGATCTTCTCCCCCGCCCGGAACGGGTTGGCGATCATCAGGTGCGCCTGGTCGGCCAGTTGCGGCTCGGGCGGCAGCGGCGCGGCCTGCACACCGTAGGCGATCTTGCGCAGGGCGCTGGCCAACGCGAGCGGGTCACCGGTCAACTCGGCGCCGGACTGGTCGGCCTGGTACTCCCGCGACCGCGACACCGCGAGCTTGACGACCGTCGCGGCGATCGGGCCGAGCATCGAAACCAGCAGCATGGCAAAGGGATTCGCGCCACCTTCGCGGTTACCGCCGAACATCGAGGCGAACACGGCGATATTGGCCAGCGCGGTGATCACCGATGCCATCGCTCCCGCCACACACGAGATCAGGATGTCGCGGTTGTAGACGTGGGACAGCTCGTGGCCGAGCACCGCGCGCAGCTCACGCTCGTCGAGGATGCCGAGGATGCCGGTGGTGCAGCACACCGCTGCGTTGCGCGGGTTGCGGCCGGTGGCGAACGCGTTGGGCGCTGCGGTATCGCTGATATAGAGCCGCGGCATCGGCTGGCGCGCCACGGTCGCGAGCTCCCGCACGATCCGGTACATCGCCGGGGCCTGCATCTCGTTGACCGGCTGCGCGTGCATGGCCCGCAGCGCCATCTTGTCGCTGTTGAAGTAGACGTAGGCGTTCATGCCGACGGCGAAGAGCACCGCCAGCCACAAGATCGACTGGTTCTGGAACAGCGCACCGATGAAGACGATCAGCGCGGACATGCCGACCAGCAGCACGAACGTCTTCAATCGATTGGCATGGGGATGCCAGGTCATCAGCTTTTCTCCTCCGAGAGTCTTCGCTGAATCAACGGCCGACGACCGCCTCAGGTTCCGGGGGCTCAGCCGTGCCGATTGACGGTGTAGTCGACCAGCGTGGCCAGGGCATCGCGGCCTGGTCCGGCGGGCAGGTTGGCCAGCTCGTCGCGGGCCCGCCCGGCGAACTCGCGCACCTTCTCCTTGGCCTTGCCCATGCCCGGGGAGCGCCGCAGCAGGGTCAGCGCCTCGGCGACCTCGGCATCGTCGGTCAGCGGCGCAGCCAGCAGCACCCGCAGCCGGTCGGCGTCGGCGCCGTCTTCACGAAGGGCGTAGAGCACCGGCAGGGTGTGCACACCCTCACGCAGGTCGGTCCCGGGCAGCTTGCCGGATTCATCCGGGTCACTGTCGATGTCGATGATGTCGTCGGAGATCTGGAACACCGTGCCGACGATGCCGCCGAGCCGCGACAGCCGCTCGATCTGCTCGGTGTCGGCACCGGAGAACGTCGCCCCGAACCGGCCGGACGCCTCGATCAGGCAGGCGGTCTTCTCGTAGACCACCTTGAGGTAGTGCTCGATCTCATCGGTGCCCTCGGCGGCCCCGCGGGTCTCCCGCATCTGACCGGTGACCAGCTGGGCGAAGGTATCGGCGATCACCCGCACGGCGTCCGGGCCGAGTCGGGATACCAACCGGGAGGCGGTGGCGAACAGGTAGTCACCGGCCAGGATGGCGATGTTGTTGCCCCAGCGGGCGTTGGCACTTTCGGCGCCGCGCCGTACCTGGGCCTCGTCCATCACGTCGTCGTGATAGAGCGTGGCCAGGTGCACCAGCTCGATGACGGCGCCGGCGATGGTGACCTCGGGATCCTCCGGCCGCGGACCCAACGAACCCGCCAGCACGGTGAACAGCGGGCGGAAGCGCTTGCCGCCGGCCTGGAAGAGATGCTGGACCGCCTCGGCCATCAGCACGTCGGCCTTGCCCAGCTCGGTAGACATCAGATCCTCGACGCGTTCCACGCCGTCACGCACCCGCGTCGCGAAATCGGGGTCCCCGAAATCCACGCCCGCCACCACGCTCGCCGGTGTCCTCATTGTTCCAACATACTGGGAGGGTGCCGAGTCCAGCAGATGTGGTTGTTGTAGGCGCCGGGCCCGCGGGCTCGGCGGCCGCCGCCTGGGCGGCCCGGGCCGGTCGCGACGTCCTGGTGATCGATTCGGCGCAGTTCCCCCGCGACAAGGCATGCGGAGACGGACTGACCCCGCGCGCCGTCGCCGAACTGCGCCAGCTGGGCCTCGGCGACTGGTTGATCGGCCGGGTCGCCCACCACGGTCTGCGGATGTCGGGTTTCGGTGCCGACGTCGAGGTGCGCTGGCCCGGGCCGTCGTTCCCGGCGACCAGCAGCGCGGTGCCGCGCACCGAGTTGGACGACCGGATCAGGATGGTGGCCGCCGACGAGGGCGCCACGATGATGCTCGGTGTCAAAGCCGTTGACGTCCGTCACGATCCGTCCGGGCGGGTCTCGGAGCTGGTGCTCGACGACGGCTCTCAGATCCGGGTGGGCGAATTGATCGTCGCCGACGGTGCCCGGTCCACCCTGGGCCGGGCGCTGGGGCGGGTGTGGCATCGCGAGACGGTGTACGGCACAGCGATTCGCGCATACCTTGCCAGCCCGCGCGCCGACGAGCCGTGGATCACCTCGCATCTGGAGCTGCGGTCTCCGCAGGGTGAGGTGCTGCCCGGCTACGGCTGGATCTTCCCGCTGGGCAACGGCGAGGTGAACATCGGCGTCGGCGCCCTGGCGACGGCCAAACGCCCCGCCGATGCCGCGCTGCGTCCGCTGTTGGCCTATTACGTCGGCCTGCGCCGCGACGAGTGGGGTTTCGAGGGTGAACCGCGGGCAGCCCTGTCGGCTCTGCTGCCGATGGGCGGTGCGGTCAGCGGGGTGGCCGGACCGAACTGGATGCTGATCGGCGACGCCGCGGCATGTGTGAATCCGCTCAACGGCGAAGGCATCGACTACGGCCTGGAGACCGGGCGATTGGCCGCCGAACTCCTGGGTTCCGGCGATCTCAGCGCGGCCTGGCCGGCAGTGCTGACCGAGCACTACGCCCGCGGGTTCTCCGCCGCGCGCCGACTGGCGCTCCTGCTGACACTGCCACGATTCCTGCCCGCCGCCGGACCGGTGGCCATGCGTTCACATTTCCTGATGAAGGTCGCCGTGCGGATGATGGGCAATCTGGTGACCGAGGAGGACACGGACTGGATCGCGCGGGCATGGCGCTCGGCGGGGCTGGCATCGCGGCGGTTCGACCAGCGCGCACCGTTCAGCTGAGGCCGCGGCCCAGCAGGGTCAGCTCCATCAGCAGTCGGACACCGGCCCGGGCATGCGGGGTGTCCTCGTGGTGTACCAGCCGGCCCAGGTCGACCACCAGGCCGAACGCGGCGTGCACGGCGAAACGCGCTTGGGCGTGGCTGAATTCGGTCCGGACCTCGGACAGCAGGCGCGCCCACTCGTCGACGGTGGCACGTTGGATGTTGCGCAGCACCATGCGGTCGGCCTCGGGAACGTTGGCACGCTCGGTGTAGTACACATAGGCCAATTCGGGGTCACCGAACGATCGATCGACATAACGGTGCACCAGTTCGGCCAATGCGCGTTCCGGATCCGGTTGCACGGCAAGGACGCTGGAGATGTCCCCGGACACCCGATCGGCACTGCGTCGATACGATGCGGCGAGGATGTCACCCTTGCTCGGGAAGAACCGATAGATGCCGGAGGGCTGCATACCCGCGGCCGCCGCGATGTCCTCGACACTGGTTTCCCGAAAACCCTTGCGGTGGAACAAGAGCAGCGATTCGTGCAGCAGGATCTCATACTTGCCCCCGACGGCGGCACCGCTGCGCAGCGGCCGAGCCGGCCCGCCGGACCCGGCGGGGGCGGGCAGCTCCGCCCACAGCACCGCCGATGCCAGACCCGCCATCAGCGTTCGCATCTCGCCGATCGGTAACGCGGCGCGGTGGTCGGTGATGCTGCCGATCACGCTGATGGCAGCCGAGGACAGCGTCCAGCGTTCCTTCGATGTGAGGTGTGGACGCAGCTGCTTGAGCGGTTGTTGCAGGCGGCGGTTGACCAGCTCGATCTGCCCGTTCAGGACGGCCTGGTCGTCATCGTTGAGATACCGGCCCTCCCAGCGGTAGAGACCGCCGGAGCTACGGTTGGTGATGACGATGTCGACCAGGGCGCCCACCAGGCCGTCGAGCTGGATCGCCGGATCGGCTTCCGGATCGATGATCTCGGTACCGTCCACCAGCTGTTGCCCCAACGCGAACACCGCTTCGCGGAACAGCTCGTACTTCCCCGGTGAGTGCCGGTACAACGCGGCCGCGGAGATGCCGACACGCGATGCGATGTCCTCCATGCTGACCGCGTGGTACCCGAGCGCGCTGAACGCGTCCGCGGAGGCCTTCACGATCTGCGCCCTGCGGTCTGGCGGACGCCTACCCGCCGGCGCCGGGCGGCCGGCTGATGACATGTACTCACGGTAACGCATACATCGAAAATGCGAGGTTGTGACTAATTAGGGTTCACATCGAGGTGCCGGTCTGGATATTTCATCAGCGTAAATCGCCGCTGCTGTGCCACGTGCTGGGCAGAAGCGCGATTCACATCGGCGGGGTTCCGCTCAGCGGTACTGGCAGAGGTAGGCGGTCTCGACCTCGACCCGCACCCCGAACGTGCTATCCGCCGGCACGGTGAATTGCGTTCCCGCCGAGAAGGTTTCCCACTCCTCTGCGCCGGGCAACCGCACCGTCAGAGCCCCACTGATCACGTGCATGATCTCCAGCTGGGAGGTCCCGAACTCGTACTCCCCGACCGCCATCACACCGACGGTCGCCGGCCCATCGGCGGGGCTGAAGGCGATCGATGCGACGGCGCCGTCGAAGTACTCGTTGACTTTGAACATGCGCGCAGACTAGCGACCCGCTTCCCCGTCGGTGGATCACACCCCGGTGAGCATCGCCTGCAGCTCGGCGCGCCCGGGCGCATCCAGCGGCAGCAGCGGCGCCCGCGGATCGCCGACATTGCTACCCAGCAGCTCGAGGCCGGCCTTGACCGTGGTGGGCAGACCGCCGGCGACGATGAACCGCAGCAGCGGCGCGAGGTCGTCATAGATCCGCCGGGCCCGGTCGACATCGCCGGCGCGCACCGCCTCGTAGAGGTCCAGGCAGGGCTGCGGTCGCAGATTGGGCGCCGCGGTGCACCAGCCCGATGCACCCTCGGTGAGTGCGTCGAGCACCAGCGGGTTGCTGCCGTTGTAGAAGGGCAGTTCGCCGCCGGAGAGTTCCTTGATGCGCCGCATCCGCATCAGGTCACCGGTGGACTCCTTGACCATCGTGACGTTGTCGATCTCTGCGAACATCCGCACCAGCAGCTCCGGGCTCATGTCGATGCCGCTGGTCGCGGGATTGTTGTAGACCATGATCGGCAGGTCGACGGCGGCCGCCACGGCGGCGTAATGCGCGATGATCTCGCGTTCGGTGAGCTTCCAGTAGGACACCGGCAGGATCATCAGTGCGTCGGCACCGGCCTGTTGCGCGTAGCGGGCGCGGCGGACGGTGTTGGCCGTGGTCAGATCCGAGGCACCGACGATGACCGGCACGCGACCGGCGACAGCACCGACGGTGACGTCGATGACGGTGTCGAACTCGCCCTCGGTCAGGTAGGCCGATTCCCCTGTGCTGCCGGTCGGTGCGATGGCATGAGCGCCGGTGCCGACCAGTCGATCGACGAGCGCGGCGAGCGCGGCGCCGTCGACACCGGATCCGTCGGCGGTGAACGGGGTGATGGGGTAGGCGATGATGCCGTGGATGTTCGTCATGGTGCGACCTTTCAGGCGGTGAGGGTGTCGGGGTGGTTGGCCAGTGCGCGGCGCGCGTAGTAGGCGAAGTTGGCCAGGCTGCGCTTGGGGGTCAGGGTCCAGTCGTGAGCCTCGCGTGCGAGCCGATCAGGCAGGGCCGCAATGGTTCCCGCGGCCATGGCGGCCAGCTGCAGTTTCGCACCGCGTTCGATGAGCATGGCCAGCGAGCAGGCCTCTTCGATGCTGGCACCCGCGACGACATGTCCGTGGTGGGCCAACAGGATCGCCTTCTTGTCCCCGAGCGCGGCCGAGATGATCTCGCCCTCCTCGTTGCCGACCGGCACACCCGGCCAGTCCGGCAGGAACGCGCAGTCGTCGTAGAGCGGCGCAATGTCCATCTGTGACACCACCAGCGGGACTTCGAGCATCGACAGTGCCGCCACGTGGAACGGATGGGTGTGCACGATGCACCCGACGTCGGGGCGGGCCCGATAGATCCAGGAATGGAAACGGTTGGCCGGGTTGGCCATTCCGTCACCGTCGAGAACGTTGAGGTCCTCGTCGACCAGGAGCAGGTTCCCCGCGGTGATCTCGTCGAAGCCGAGGCCCAGGCGTTGGGTGTAGTAGGTGCCCGGCTCGTCGGCGCGGGCGGTGATCTGACCGGCCAGGCCGGAGTCGTGACCGGCGTCGAACAATGCGCGGCAGGTCAGCGCGACCTTCTCGCGGGCGCTCAGCCCGGTATCGGCGATGTTCTGACCGAGACCGTCGAGCGCACGGCGCATCAGCTCGGACTTGGAATCCTGCAGGGTGCTGGTCATGGGGTGATCTCCTCTGGTGATGACACAACGGGGACTGTAGGACACTTTGTGTCATATCGTCAATGCGGTAATCTCTGCCTCGTGAGTGGCTTGTTACGCGCCGTGCGCCAGCAGCGGGGCATGACGCTGGACGAGGTGTCCGCGGCGACCGGTCTGACCAAGAGCTATCTGTCCAAGGTCGAACGCGGCCAGAGCGTGCCGTCGATCGCCGCCGCCCTGAAGATCTCTCGCGCACTCGATGTCGATGTGGCACAACTGTTCTCCGATGATCCCGAGGTGTCGTCACTGACCGTCGAACGGGCCGCCGACCGCGGCGCCGAGCGTCACCACGCGGTGGCCGCCGGGATGTTGGGCAAGGCCATGTCCCCGTTCGTCGTCCGCCCCGGCCGCCAATTCAGCGCGCACCCGCATCCCTGCCACCCCGGCCAGGAGTTCGTCTTCGTGCACGCCGGTGCCGTCGAGTTGAATCTCGACGGGACGGTGGTGGCGCTGCAGACCGGGGACTGCGCCTACTTCGACGCCTCGGTCCCACACAAGCTGCGTCAGATCGGTGACGCCGGCGCCGAGGTCGTGGTGGTGGCCTACAGCGCACCGGGGCGACGGGGATAGCACGGGATTGACCGAATCGACGGACGCCGCGAAACCGATACGGCAGCATCGACAGACCCGATCAGCCACCCTCAGGGAGCAGCCCGCCATGCCCACGTCGGATGCACAGGACCGGACCGATTCCGAAAATCTCGCCGACGCCCTGCTCGATGCCATCGAGAACAGTGTCTCCGACGCCGCACCGGAGCTGCTGCGCACCACCATGGCGGCGTTCCGCAAGTTGGGGATCGAGTTCGTCCGCACGTACAACCGGCTGGACATCGACACCCCCGAGCACAGTTTCGACGAACCGGTGCTGTTCGTCGCCAATCACGGCTTCGGCGGGATCTTCGACCTGAACGTCTTCGCGACCAGTGCCGCACTGGAGCAGCTGAATCTCGATCGCGATGTGACGATCCTGACCCATCAGCTCGCCTGGACCCTCGGCGTCGGTCGTTTCATCGAACCCATCGGCGCCCGGCCAGCCAGCGTCGAATCCGCGCAGGACGCCTTTTCCCGCGGCGAACATGTCGCGGTGTACCCCGGCGGCGATATCGACTCCGCAAAGTCCTGGGAGGACCGCAACCGGATCATGTTCGGCGGGCGCACCGGTTTCGCCCGCCTGGCCATCGACAACGGGGTGCCCATCGTCCCGATCGTGACCGCCGGAGCGGGCGAGTCCCTGTTCGTCATCTCCAGCGGGGAGCGCCTGGCCAGGGCCACCCGGCTCGACAGGCTGTTGCGCCTGAAATCCGCGCCGATCAGCGTCTCGCTGCCGTGGGGGCTCAACATCGGAGTGGTCGGGTTGTTGCCCTACCTGCCGCTGCCCACCAAGCTGCAGACCAGGGTTCTGCCCGTCATGCCTGCAGAATCCGGTGAGCAGCCTGCGGAGTACGCGGCTCGGGTGGAGTCGGCCATGCAGAGCGCGCTGACCGAGATGACCGAGGGCCGCACGCCACTGCTGGGTTGAGGTCAGTGCCCCGCGAGCCAGTCGGCCAACGGCGTGGTGCACAGGTCGGCCCCGGCACCGGTGACCAACGTCGTCTCGTCGACAGGGATGCCGTGGTAGGTGGCCGCCGGATCGTCGACGACCGGCAGGTCGCGTCCCTGCCGGTGCAGCACCACGCGGGCCATCTCCGCGAACGACATCTTCTGCGGCCCGCCGACCTCACGCACCCCGCCGGTCGGTGTGCCGGTGGCGATCCCGGTAAGGACGGCAGTCACCTCGGCGGAATCGACTGTCTGGATCGCGGCGATCGGCGCGCGCACCTCACCGTCGCGGATCATCGATTCGGTGATGGGCTCGGCCAATTCGTGGAACTGCGTCGCCCGCAGTACCGTCCACGGCACCCCCGAGCGAGCGGCGGCATGTTCCTGGGCCAGCTTGCCGCGCAGATACCCGGCGTCGCGGGCCATGACATCGGCGCCGACGATCGACAGGACGACATAGTGGCGGACCGAGGACGTGCCAGCTGCGGCGGCCAGGTTCGACGAGGTCTGCTCGAAGAACTGCTGTGCCGAGTCCTCGGGCGTCGCGGAGTTGATGACGTCGATCACCACATCGGCGCCCACCAGCGCGTCGGCGAGACCGTCACCGGTGAGCAGGTCCACACCCGTTGCCCGGGAGGCGGCGACGACATCGTGGCCGCGGCCACTCAGCATCGGCACGAGCTGGCGACCGATCAGCCCGGTGGCACCGACGACGGTGATCCTCATATTCGACGTGTTCACGCACCCAGGCTGGCATCACCACCCCGGCGTGGGCGTCCCGGAAAACCCGTAGTCCCCCGGGCTCACACGATGTACTTGCCCAGCCCCAGCATCGCGTTCCCGTCGGCCGGCTCACGCGTGCACTCGGCAAGGCCCGCCTCCAGTGCGGCGATGTCCATCCCGGTACCGATCAGGACCAACTCGGTACCCCGGCCGCGCACCTTCTGGAACCGCAGCGAGCTACCGACCAGCTGAACCAGGAACCGGCCGTCGGGTCCGAAATCGACGAAACCCTTTGCCCGGTACAGCCCTTGAGGACGGGCCTGCAGGAATTGCAGGAAGTGCCGCGGGTTGACCGTGTCGCCGGTGCAGAACTGCACGCTCTGATACTCGGGGTGGTGATGATCGTGGTGGTCGTCGTGATCGTGCAGCAGCTCGTCGAAGGACAACTGCGCCTGCGGTTTCCGCGCCACCGGCGGGTCGATCAGCAGCTCGGGGTCGATGCGCGCGAAGTCGGTCGGCAGCACCGGCACCCGCGGGTTGAGCTCGCGGATCCTGGCGGCCACGTCATCGCCGGGCGCCTCGCTGATCTTGTTGAGCACCACCAGATCCGCCACCGCAACACCGTGGCCCAGCTCGGCGGGCTGGACGGCGTCGACCACCAGTACCAGCCCGGCGTAATGGAAGCGGTCGTCCTCGGCGGTGGCGATGGTGCGCGCCAGCACCGGCGGCTCGGCGACACCGCTGGCCTCGACGACGATCAGGTCCAGCGCGGGCCGCACGGCCGCCAGCTTACCGAGCATCTCGGCGGCCTCCGACGCGTCCACCGCACAGCAGATGCAGCCGTTGGACAGCGAGGCCATCGCGTCGACCTGCCCGGCGACCAGCATCGCGTCGATGTTGACCGCACCGAAGTCGTTGACCAGCGCGCCGATTCGCACCCCGCGGCTGTTACGCAGCAGATGGTTGAGCAGGGTGGTCTTCCCCGCGCCGAGGAAACCGGCGATCGCCAGGACGGGAACACTCACGGCATGCGTCTCACGGTTTGACCGCGGCGTGCAGCGCGACGATCCCTCCGGTGAGGTTGCGCCAGCGCACCGAATCCCACCCGGCCTCACGGATGCGGGCGGCCAATTCGGCCTGTGTCGGCCAGGCGCGGATCGACTCGGCCAGATAGACGTACGCCTCGGGATTGCTCGAGACCGCCGAGGCCATCCCCGGCAGCGCCCGCATCAGGTACTCCTTGTACACGGTGGCGAACAGCGCATTGGTCGGCGTGGAGAACTCGCACACCACCAGTCGGCCACCCGGGCGGGTCACCCGCGCCATCTCGCGCAGTCCGGCCACATGGTCGACGACGTTGCGCAAGCCGAAGCTGATGGTCACCGCGTCGAAGGAGTCGTCGGCGAACGGCAGTCTGGTGGCGTCGGCACCCACCTTGGGCACCGGCCGCGATGCCCCGGCCGACAGCATGCCGACAGAGAAGTCCGCGGCCACACACCACGCGCCCGAGCTCGCCAGCTCGACCGTCGACACCGCCGTCCCGGCCGCCAGGTCGAGCACCTTGTCCCCCGGCCCGATCCCCAGTGCCGCGCGGGTCTGACGCCGCCAGAACCGGTCCTGCCCCAGCGACATCACCGTATTGGTGAGGTCGTAGCGGCGGGCCACGGCGTCGAACATCGACGCCACCTCATGCGGATTCTTCTCCAACGACGCCCTGCTCACCAGATCAAAACTACCTGTGAGTCTCGGGGTTCCCGGAATGGGCCGCGTCTGGTGACGTTGAACCTCTGCGTGAGCAGACAGCTGTTCCCCTGGTTTCGGCCTGCAACGGGGGTACACGCGTCTGCTGGCGGGAAGAACAATCCCCGAGAAAGGCATCTACATGGCTGACAAGATCTGGTTCATCACCGGCGCGTCGCGCGGCTTCGGCCGGGAGTGGACGATCGCCGCCCTCGAACGCGGGGACCGGGTCGCCGCGACGGCCCGTGATACCGCCACCCTCGACGACCTGGTGTCCCGCTACGGGGACGCGCTGCTGCCGCTGCAGCTCGACGTCACCGACCGGGCCGCCGATTTCGCCGCGGTCCAGCGTGCCCACGAGCATTTCGGCCGGCTCGACATCATCGTCAACAACGCCGGGTACGGGCAGTTCGGCTTCATCGAGGAACTGTCCGAGGCCGAGGCGCGCGATCAGATCGAGACGAACGTCTTCGGTGCGCTGTGGGTCACCCAGGCCGCGCTGCCGTTCCTACGGGCCCAGCGCAGCGGGCACATCCTGCAGGTGTCCTCGATCGGCGGCATCACGGCATTCCAGAACGTCGGCATCTATCACGCGTCCAAGTGGGCGCTGGAGGGCTTCTCGCAGTCACTGGCCCAGGAGGTGGCCGGCTTCGGCATCCACGTCACGCTGATCGAGCCGGGCGGGTTCGACACCGATTGGGCCGGCTCCTCGGCCAAGCGGGCCACCCCGCTGCCGGACTACGCCGAGGCTCATCAGCAGGCCGCCGACGCCCGCGCCAAGCGCACCGCGAAATCGGGCAATCCGCAGGCCTCGGCCGCCGCCGTGCTCAAGATCGTCGACGCCGAGCAGCCGCCGCTACGGGTGTTCTTCGGCGAGTTGCCGCTGCAGCTGGCCGAGGCCGACTACGCCCAGCGCCTGGCTACCTGGCGGGAGTGGCAACCGGTCTCGGTCGAGGCGCAGGGCTGATCCGATCCCGAGCCGATCAGCCAGGGATCTTGGACAGAATCATCTTGGCTACGTCGATGGCGGTGCCGGGCTTCTGGTCGCCGCCGGAGACCTGTATGTCAACGAGCACATTGTTCTTGGCGGCGATGGCCCGCTGATAGGGAATGTTGTCCAGTGTGGAGTGGGACACCAACTCGATGACGCCGTCACCGGCGTCCCGGGGCGCACCGAGCGTGATCGGGCCGGTCGCCCGGTCCTGCATCATGTGCCACAACAGCGTGGTGCCGGCGCAACGGGTCCACATCCCGCGGTAGTAATCGAGCATGCCGGTCGCGGTGGCGGCGTCGGTGTAGTTGGACACCGACTGGCCGATCGACAGAAGAGTCTCCGCGTTGCCCGGCGCGGTGCCATAAAAGCCGAGGTGGCCGCTGGCTCCGTATGCCACGGTGGTCGAGGCCAGAAATGAGGGTACGCACTCGAGCGGCTCATAGACCGATTCCGTTGTCGGCGGCATCTGGGGCTCGGTCAGCGTCTCGAGATTGGACAGACCGTTGTCGCCGGTGAGAATGCGCGCCTCGGCGTCGGTGAGTAGCAATCCGGGAAGGGCCGCCGCCTCGACCAGCGGCGCCGGCGGGGGCGTGGTCGTGGTGGGCACCGGAGATACCGACGACGATGCCGGTGCCGCCACGGTCGGCGATCCGGCCGCGGCGTCGGTGGAATCAGCACCGGTCACCGTCCAGAAGACGATCGTGGCCACCGAGGCGATGATGACGGTGTAGGACAGCGCGAGCCCGATCACCGCGCGGGTGTGTCCACGTTGCCCGGTACGCCCGATCTGGACCAATCCCAGATGCCCGAGCACCGCGCCGGCCGGGGCGAACACGAACGCGAAGATGACCGATAGCGTCGCCAGTGTGTTGACCGTCGGATCCGAACCCGACGGCGGCGGCGGTACCCCGGCGTATCCACCGACGCTCGTCGAGGTCGGAGCGCCGAACGGGTCGGCGCCGAACGGATCACCGTCTGTCGAGCCGCCAGGCCACGCTCCGAAACCGCCGCCGCTCATCGCGTATCCCCCCGCCACACCGTTTCTCGGCACCACAGCCGCGCACGGCATTCGTGCTTTCTCACATTACTGCGCAGTGACATGGCCGATGAGCACCAATTTCGCGGTGTGCCAGCAGGTCACCCCGTCGAGCACGACACTGCGGGGTCAAGCGGTATGGTTGCCCGCAAGCAGCACGTGCGAGGGGGACGAGTGAGGCGCCGTGACAAGGGAATAGCCGGATCCATCGGCACAGTTCGGCCGGGAAGCCCGACCCGCCTCGGGTGGAGCGCGCCGTGAACGATTCACCGCGCGACGACCTTCCTTACGATCCATTCGCCGAACCGCCGCCGTCACAGGTTCCCGACCAACCTGCCCAGGCCGGGCCGGCCCCGACAGCCGGGCACGGAATGACCGAACCGGGACAACCGGTAGCCCCCTCCTACATGCCACCGCCCGTCTTCAGCGCCCAGCACATTCCGCCACACCAACCGGCGCCGAAGCGACGCAAGAAAACACTGGTGGTGCTCGCGGGCGGTGCCGCCGTGTTGGTGGCGATCCTGGTGGTCGTCATCGTCGTGGTCAGCCGAGGTGGATCGGCGCTGACCGGTGGCGGTAGCCCGCAGGAGGCGGCCAAGGCGTATCTGGAAGCGCTGGCAAGCGGGGATGCCGAGGGCGCATTGGCGCTCGGGCTGAACGCGCCCTCGGCGACCGAGCTGCTGACCGATGATGTTCTGCGCCAACAGATCGACAAAGCCCCGATCACCGCCATCTCGGTTCCCGACGGCGCCGCACCTATGGGTGATTTCGCGATGGTGCCGGTATCGGCGAAGTTCGGCGACGAGGTCTCCAGTGCAAGCCTGACGATGCGTAAGGCCAACGGCGAGTGGAAGGTTCAGAATCCGGCCGTCAAGATCGACTTCAGTGCCGTGCTCGGGATCAACAAGAGCTTGGCCGACCTGACAATCTTCGGCACACCGGCCACCGGCCCGGTGTACGTGTTCCCCGGCTGGGTGGACTACGGCAGCAGCAATGCCAACCTGTCCTACAAGGGCCCCACCCTGCTGCTGAATCAGCTCGACAGCTTCCTGCTCTTCAACTCCGTGACGCCGACGTTGAGCCCGTCTGCCACCGACGCGATCAACACCAGGCTGCTCGATGATCTCGCCAAGTGCACGGCATCGAGACTGTTCGCGCCCCCCGGATGTCCGTTGAAGGTCAGTCCTGCCGGGCTCGTCGACGGCACGGCCCAGTGGGGTCCGTTGACCGACCTCGGCAACATCAAGCAAATGTTCAACCCGTACAACATGACCGTGTCCATTGTCGGGACCATCGTCTCCAACTTCACCGCATCCACGGCGGGCGGCGCCGCATCGACGGGCAGGATCACCGGGGTGATCAGCGGCTCTGCCGATCTGAGCACGGACCCACCGACGGTGACATACCGATGAGTGCCCAACAGCGAACGCGCATCCGGAAGGGGAAACCGTGACGTATCCGCCATCGTGGAACCAGGGCCAGGGTAACGGCGGTGCCGGTGATCCGTGGCGGGGCGGACAGTCACCGTTCGGGGCCGGTGATCCGTTCGGTCAAGGCAGCCCCAATGCCGGTGGTGCACAGGCCTGGCCGGCCTTCGGCGCGCCGCCACCCAACGCCCCACCGCCGAACGGCAAACCGCCCAGCGACAACGTGCAGTGGGTCATCGCCGGCATCGCCGCCGTCCTGGTCATCGCTCTGATCGTCGGCGGGTTGCTGTGGAAGAACCGCGCCGGTGAGACGACCGAACAGGCCGCTCCGGCAACCACATCCAGTGCAGCACCGACGACCACACCGCGCACGACACGCTCGTCGGCCGCACCAACGCCCACCGCTGCGCCGGCGCCGCCTCCACCGTGCAACGGACGAACCGCCTCCCCCGGCCCCAACACCCCGGCCGGGTGGCAGTCTGTCCTGAGCCCCCGCGGGTTGGTCTACGACGTGCCGCCCGATTGGGAGGTGCTGTCCTGCACGACTCTGGTCGGTTGGGAGAAGCCGTGTCCGGAGTCCCAGAACAATCCGTTCGGCTCATGTCCGATCAGGACCATGAGTGGAGCGGCCGAACTGGCCAACCCCAAGTGCCCGAAGAGCTCGATTGGCCTGTCCGGGGTTCCGGGCGCCAAGAACACGACCGATATCCGCGAGGCGGTGCGGCTCGAGACCACATCGGTCGCCGATATCTACACCTCGGACAGCGGCGTGGTGCCCAAGGTGGAACTCGGTGCGCCTCGCGACTTCTCGATCTCCGGTAAGCCTGCCGTCGAGGTCGTCGCCACCGTGACCGGCGTCGCCACCGACAACTGCACCGCCCCGAATGCGTTGCACGTCATGATCGGAACGACAGTTCCCGGCCAAGAGGGGTCGGTGATGTTCGTGCTGTCGATGGAGTATCAGGGCGCTGCCGACACCGCCACCGTCGACAAGATGGTGTCATCGCTGCGCCTGGCGGGCTGATTCCCACATCACGGCGTGATCCGGTCCAGCATCGCCCGCACGAGCTTCATCGGTCTGTCCCCGGCGTTCGGGCCGGAAATGGTGTTGTCCACCAACACGTTCTCCTTGACCGCCAACACCCGTTCATAGCTGATGGGTATCACCATCGGCGACATCGAATTGGACTGCGTCCAGATCCCGTTGCCCATGTCCTTGACCTCGCCGAAGGTCAGCTCGGTGACGAACCCGTTCGGCAGTGTCCATTTCATGGTCTTCCCGACGCACCCGCGCCATTTCGCCAGGTAGGCGTCGAGCGCTCGACGGGCCGCTTGGTTGTCATCGAACCGCGCCACCGCCTGACCCACCTGGAATCCGATCTGGCTGTTCACCGAATCAGACCCGTAGAAACTGCGCCATTCGGTGCCCTCATAGGCGCCGGGGGTGCCTGCGACGAAGGACGGGAAACAGGAATCGTCGTCGAACGTTCCGATCGGTTCACCGTTGTTGGACGGCATCTCGACCTTGTCGGAGGTGGCATAGGGGGTCAGGCCCGGATCACCCATGAGGGTGCGAAGATCCAGCAGCGGAACGAGGATTTCAGGGAGCTTCGCGGCATCGACCACGGGTGCCGGCGGAGCCGTGGATGACGGCGCGGACGGGGACCCCGACGGGTTCGATGTCGACGCCGGCGGCGCAGCGGTCGGGGTCGAGGCGTCGTTTCCGCCGGCAGCCCAGACGACCAGCCCGACCACCATGGCCAGGATCACGAGATAGGACAGGGTGATACCGATCAGTGCTCGCTCCCGGCCTCGCTGGCCGGTACGGCCGACCTGCGCGAGACCGAGGTGGCCCAGGATCGCACCGGCAGGGGCGAAGACGAATGCGAAGATGACCGACAGGGTGGCCAGGGTGTTCACCTCTGCCGAGATCGGGCGCACCACGACCGGCGGAGGCACTCCGGCGGACGCCGGACCCGCCGGTTGGTCCACGGGTGCGTCGAATGGATTGTGGCCGAAACCTTCCTGGGACATCGTGATTCACCCTCTCAATTCGGGACTCGGTCGAGCATGGCCTGCATCACCCGCGTCGGGGTGTCGGCGAGACCCAACCCGATGAAGATGCTGTCCACCACCACGTTGTTCTTCACGGCGAGGTAGTGGCTGAACTCTCCACCGGGAGTTCCCCCCTCGACCTTGGTGTCCACTTTCACCATGTCATTGCCGATCTCCACCGGCATTCCATAGGTGAGGGAGAGGCCGCCTGCGGTGGGAGTCGTGGGTATTGTCATCGTCGACTTGCCGGCACATCCGCGCAGATACCCGACATAGGCAGTGAAGGCCTGTTGCGCGGCCGCGGCATCGGGAAACACGGCCGCACCCTGCCCGATCAGCAGCCCCGTCGACCGGTCACCGATATCGGTTCCGGTGAACTGCAGCGGGGCATGCCCGCCATAGGCCATCGGCGTGCCCTTGAAATGCGACCCCGCGCATGACGTGTCCTCGAAGCCCCCGCGGTCGGGTTGCAGGCCCAACCCGCTCGTCGTCCAGATCGGCGCAAGGGCAGGCCGGGTCAGCAGCGCGCGCAGATCGTCGACGTTGAGCAGAATCACCTGTAGCGCTGTCGGTTCGAGGGTGGGTCGGGGCTTCGGCGTCGGTGCGGGCACATCCGTCGTGCGCGGTGGCGGTGCCGCAACGGCCGTCGTTGACGGGCCGGCGGCAAGCGCCGGGGCGGGCACCTCGTTTCCGCCGGCTGCCCACACCACCAATCCGACGATGACGGTGGTCATGACGACGTACGAGAGCGTGATCCCGGACAGTGCCCGCTCCCGCCCGCGCTGCCCGGTGCGGGCGACTTGTGCCAATCCCAGGTGGCCGAGGATCGCCCCGGCCGGCGCGAACACGAACGCAAAGACCATCGACAGGGTCGCCAGGGTGTTGACCTCGCCGCGGTCGGGCACCGGGCCAGGTGACGGTGGCGGCGGCGCCGTCACGGGTCCGCCGCCGAACGGGTCGCCCCCGGTCGGAGCGTCGAATGGGTTGCCGGGGTATCCCTGTGTCACGGCTACCCCGACTCTCTGGCCGCGACACGCTCGAGCATCGTATCGGTGACGCGGTTGGGCGTATCACCCAACTGGCGGCCCGTGAAGGTGTTGTCCACCAGGACATTCGCCCTGACCGCAACGATGTGGACGATATCGATGAACCTCGCGTCAGCCGGCGGGGTAGACCGCACCATGATGAGGTCGGGGCCCAATACCGTGGGCTCGCCGTAGGTGAAGGTCCACGGCGGTACATCCGAGCGGATCCAGGTGGTCGTTTGTCCGACGCATCGGCGCCAGAGCGCCAGATAGTCGCCGAACGCCTTCTGCGCGGCTGCCGCATCCCCATAGAGCGCCGCCCCCTGCCGCACCACCTGAGCCAGTTTCGGGCTACCTAACACCTGGTTCCCGATATCCGTGCCGACATACGCGGCCGGCTCATTCCCGCGATAACCCTCAGCTGTACCGCGCAGGTGCGATCCGATACATGACATGTCCGTGTACGTACCGATCTCGGGCCGCGGTTCGACCAGCGCATCGGTGGAGAACCACAGCGTCAGATCGGGGTCCGCGACCAGCGTCTGCAGTTCCGGCAGCGGTATCAGGATCTCGGGGAGCAACGCGCGATCCACCCGCGGACCCGCGGACGGTAGTGGCTCTGCCGCGGGAACCGGCAGCGCGATGGTGGGATCGCTCGACGCCACCTGCGTCTGGGGCGTGCCGCCGCGCACCATCCACAGGACCAGACCCGCAGCGGTACAGACGATCACGACATAGGAGAGCACCAGTCCGACCATTGCCACTGCGCGGCCGCGTTGCGCAGTGCGCCCGATCTGAGCGAGGCCCAGGTGGCCGAGGATCGCGCCGACGGGCGCGAAGACGAAGGCGAAGACCAGCGACAGCACCGCCAGCGGGTTGGTGCCACCGCCATGGGGCGGCGACGCATACGGATCTCGACCGGCCGGCGGCGTCGCCCCCGGCGCGGCGAACGGATCACCGAACGGCGTCCCGCCGAACGGGTCACCACCGAATCCCCCCTGCGTCAACTCTGTTCCCCCATCCGCTCTGTCCGTCGCCGACCGACGCTCACAGGATGCCGAAGCTCGACGTGACCCATCGCACCGGATCCGCGCAACGGAAGGGAGCGATACCGCGCGCGTGTAGCCGCTGGCCGCTGGGCGGTTGCCCGAGCGCCGACACCACGAAATACCGTCGCTCCAGCTGTCGTTGGTTGGACGGGTTCTCCACGGCCGCCACCAGCGCACCGGCATTCAGTCTGATCAGCAGGCTTCGCACCTCTTCGTGCAGGAGCCTGCCGTCGAGTTCGTTGTAAACCGGGTCGTCGGAGGTGTCACGCAGGTACGCCGCACCTGAATTCGACATGATCATGCTCCATTCGGAGCCCTCGACATTGCGCAGCACCCGCAAGGCGTCGAACTTCGACAGGATCACCGCGAGCTTGGGCTGGCCCTGCCCGATGGCCATCGAGAGGTTGTTCAGCACCCCGCGTGGATCACCACCGCTGACGCCTTGTGGCAACAGATCCTGCAACTGATCGCGAATCGCGGTGACCCGCAGGGGATCGAACATGAAGAACACGGCGTCCGCCCTGCCGAAGAAGTGGAATGGTGGCGCGTGTAGATCGCCGGATTCCATGTCCTCGCCGGCCACATCGCGCAACACCAGATAGCGCTGAACACCGCCCCAGGCACCGATCGAGAACACCAACGGCTCACGCTGGGCGGAGGATTGGGTGAGGACCGCAGGTGTGGGCGGGATCAGTCCACGCTGTTCGAACAGTGGCTTCTCATAGGTGCTCGCATACGCGTGCGCGGTGGCCCGGGTCGCCGGATCCATCGAGTAGCCGAGTCGCTCCAGGAGCAGTTGCAGCTGTTTGACCAACACCGCGATGTAGAGGCTCTTCCCGGTGGCACGGGCACCCGCCATCGCGATGCAGACCGCGTGCCCGGCCCGCCAGTTGGGCGGCAGTTCGAAATGGCACAGCGGGCAGATTTCGACCACGGGCCCCTTGAGGGTGTGTTCGGCCTCCGCGGCCGATGCCGCGGGGCCGTTGTAGCCCGGTGGCCGCTGCCAGGCGAACAGCGGCCCGATCTCGGTGTGCGTGCCCGAGAACGCGGTGCCGGCATCATCGTAGAATCGCTGGCCGCCCACCCTCGGGCTCAGGGTCCACACGTAGTTGTTCGGATCGACGACGGCAAAGCAACGCGGGCACTTGTTCATGTCAGCGCGCGTACCAGCTGGGTGGTGATTTGGTCGAGAGTGTGCGGGTGAGCAAGCAGAGCGGCCGCCGGGCCCTCGCCCTTCGGGGGCGAAGACAGCCTCGCGGTGGTGCCGTCCAGCCGCGGGTCATCTGACAGTAGGAAGATCGGAAACTGTTTTTGCACAGCGAGACTGGCATCATCGGTGCAGACCACCGTGCGCCCGTCCGGCGACAGCTGGGACCACCTGACACCCGCCGTCCAGCGCGGCGCCAGGGCGGCAACGGTGTTCGCCAGGCCGGCCGCGTCCTCGGCGGCCGCGCTGACCGCGGTGATCTGCGAACCCGCCAGGACCACCGACACGTCATTGCACCCGACCGCGGCGGCCACGCCCACGATGACGTCGGTGGCTGCGGCGACGCTGCCGTCGGCGAACCATGAGCACATCGACGCCGAGGTATCCAGGGCGACGATCAGAGCATCGTTCTGGTCAGCGGGTGACCTGCCGATGACCTTGCGCGCCGAACTGCGTGCTGCCGCACCCAACGGACTCAACGGAGTATCGGCCACCGCACTGACGCCGACCTCGATCGTGGTGCCCGATGGTGTGAGCACGGCGAACACGACACCGGAGTCACCGCTGACATCGACCGGGTCGAAGAGCACCTGGACCGGATCGACGTCCCCGGAGTTCTCGTGCGCGATGGCGAGATGGATGACGCTGCCCGCGGCGAAGCGTTCACCGCCGACCGGACGTACCGCGATGTGCACCGGTCCGGTGAGACGTGGCAGCACGGCATGGTGGGCGCTGCTGCGGACCACCGGCTGCTCGGCCCCGGCGCGCACGTCCAGTTCCGCGCTCGACACCGCACCGGTGATCGACACCGCCAGAGCATCGGCCGGAATATGCACCCTCTGGTTACTGGCTCCGACGACATAGATCGGCATCAGCGACCTCCCCAGATCCGCGCCCCCGGCGACAACTGTCCTGGTCGTCCCTGGGCAAGCAACTTGTGCACCATCTTCCGATATCGACGCGGTGCCTCGTCGGCGCCGGGTCCAGCCATCCGGGCCATCAACGACACCGTGGTGTCGACATCCTCTTCCGTGAACTCCCGCCCGCCGACCAGGTGATCGGCCACGCGCGCGGTGAGTGCCCTCACCCCGCCACGCCCGGCGTCGTGCATACCGTCATCGGTGGTAACGGGCAGCAGTGCTGCCGCGAGTACCGCCGCCGGATCGACCACCCCGCGGTCGACCAACTCCAGAATCTGCCAGACCGCTGCATCGGCGGTGCGCGCGTCGGCCGCAATCGTATTCGCTTGCAACGGAAAAGGGATGCGTCTGATGTCGGCCAGCATGGAAAGGGCGAGGACGCGCACACCGGCATCCGGGTGTACCCCGCCGAGGCCGACGTCCGTCATCGCCTCTTCCCACGATCGGCTGAAGACGCCCTGCCGCTCCTGCAGATGTCCGTCCCGGACCCACTCGGCGGTCTCGATGCCGCGCAGTGCCGCGCACGCGACGGCCACCGGGTCGGGGCTGGTATCCATCACCGACGCCGCCAGTTCGGACATCTCCGACGAATCCGGGGCACCCAGCAGAGTCGGTAGCGCGGCCCGCGCGCTCAGCGGTGCACCATGCGACGCGATGAGCAGATCCGTCGGAGGCCAGATCGCGTCGCCGGCCACCTCGTCGAAAAGCGTTGCCTGCCTTAGCTTGCACCACCACAGATGCGCGAACCGGTCGGCATCGTCATGCGCACCCTGGCTTTCGACGCAGGCGCCACGGACGGCAGTCCGCGTCCAGACCGAATCCCAGGGTTTCGNGCGGGGGTCCGGCACACCCACACCCTCTGCCAGCCAAGCAAGTACTTCGATATCCGGCAGCGTCCGCCGGTCTGCGGTGACGGTCACCTCGGCCAGTATTCGCGCCGCAAGCGCGAGCCTGACCTCGTGGCCGACCCGATGCCCGACCCGTCGGGCCACTTCCGGGCCCCTGCCCGGATCGGTGAGCGCTTCGTGCACGACCGGTTGGGATAGCACCTGTGCGGCAACGTCGTCATCGACCCCGGACCGCAGCAAGAGATCCGCCAGTCGGATGAGCACCTCTGGATCCGACTCGCCGCCCGCACCCACCGCCGCGCCGATCGCCGAGGCGACAGCGTCGGGCAGGTCGCGGTCGTCGTAGCGGCGCGGGCTCACCGGTACCGGCGTCTGCTGCCGCAGCCAGGCGTGGTCGGCGATCGCACGTTCGAGGTAGATCGCATCGGCATAATCGGCTGCCTGCCCGTCGTTGACCCGCTCGACAGCCCGCCAGGCCTCCTCGGTGGTGAACCCCACCAGCTCGGCCATCGCATCCGAGATCCGCTGCCCCAACGGCGATCCACTCGGCATCTCGGACGGGCAGTGCGCTGTGATCACGATGGTGGCCTCGGCACGCGCATCGGCGAAGTCGTCTCGGTGCAGAATGGACATCGCCATCGGCCACGCCGGGTGCAGATCGCGGTCACCGGCCACCTCGGCGTAGCGGTCGATGTCCGCCAGCACCACGCGCGCCGAGGCGGGATCGGTCAGCACCACCTGCGCCATCGCCGACCACGGGGTGACCTCGATGATCTGTCCGGACGCCGTGCGGTGCGGTTCACCGTCGAGTTCTCCCAGCGAGAGCATCGACGCCTCGTCGATGATCACGACCTGCGGGGGCAGCGACGCGAGGTCGCCGCGGGGCACGGCGGTCAGATGGTGCCCGGTGTGTACGTCGGGTGATACCTCGTCGGAGCGATCGAACGTCGAGAAGCTCAGTCGCGCTGCGGTACCCGCCGACATCAGGAAGCTGGTCAGACCGATCCATTGGGCCGCGCTCTCCGGCGAGTCCACACCCAGCACCACCGGCGGTCCACCCTGCAGTGCCGCGGCAGTGGCGTCCAACAGGCCGCACAGCGTCCCCAGCCGCCAGGTGCTGGTGTCCATCACGAAATCGACCGCGCTGTCCGCGGTGACCACGCCGCCGGACACCGGCTGATCCGACGGCAGCATCGCGCGGGCCACCTCGGGAGCACCGTAGGGGCGAACCCAATCCGGGGATCGCCACAGTTGAATCGGTCGGACAGCGGTGCGCTCGGCGGGGATGCGGTCGAGAAGCACGTGGGCGAACACGTTTCCGGGCCGTCCGGTGGCATCGGAGCCGGCGGGCACGGTGTGCCAGAAAGCCGCGCCGACGGACACCGGGCGGTACGCCAGCCGACGGGGTCCCCGTTCACAGTCCTGGGGTGTCGGGTAGGTGGGCAACGGCTCCACGGCGCGGAACACGGTGCGCACACCGGCGACCAGTTCGTCGATCTCCTGCGGCGTCAGGTCACCGGAGGTCTGCTTCACCTGCCACCCGCCTGCCGTGCCGGCGACGTCGAAGGAGGTGTAGGTCAACTGCCCGTATCGATTCACGGCGTCACCTGCGACAGGTACAGCGTCTCGACGGGCGGATCGAGTAACGCGATGGTACGCAACCGATCCGGTGAGTGGGTGTTGACGAACAACCGGATCCAGCCACGTCGACCGCGCAGGTTCGCCGCCCACAACTCCCCGGCACCGTGGGTGGTCAGCTGCGACCAGCGCAGCTCTTTCGACGGCTGCTCCCGGAGCCTCCCGTTGGCATCCAGTGGTGCGGCATCGATGGCCTCGCCGTCGTTGGCCGACAGCGGAATTCGTTCCCGATTGTGCACCAACACGAAGGCGGGTGAACCCGGCACGTCGACTTCTGCGCGCATGGCGACATGTGCGTACGCGGGCCAGCCGTCCGGGTCGTGACCGAGCCGAACCGCGTACTGCAACCGCAGCAGACCGGCGTATTCCAGACTGCAGACCGCGCCGGTGACACGCCGGCCACCGGAGAACGCCACCGGCGACAGATGTACCGAGCACCCGGCGATCGGTAGTTCCCTTGCGGTGAGCTGCATCCCGCCGTAGCGGTCGTAATCCTCCCGGGAGATCTCCTTGGATTGTCCGCTCAGACCGTTACGTGCGTCGTACCCCTTGGGCGCGATGTGCATTTCCACCGCGGCAGCGCCATTGGGCCAGTCGAAGGTCAGAACCTGCTTGTTGCAGTACTCGGCCAGTTCGACATCGCGGATACCTGCGGTGCGCACCGAGGACAGTGACCGCCCCACCAGCGCCCGGCCGGCCAGCAGCGTCACCGGGGTCAGATATGCGCGGCTCCACCCCTGCGGCCAGGTGACCCCGGCCATCACTCCTGCCGAAGGGCCTGCGGTGTCCGGGATGAGCGCGCTGGGCTGGGTCAGCCGCATCTCGGGGGTCAAACCCACCTGCTCGAGCGCCACTTCGGGGATCTCGGTGTCCTCGGCGCCTGCCTGCGGTCCGTTCTGCGACCGATAGATGACCACCCTGCCCGCCGGGGGCGCGGTCCAGCGCAGGTCCACCGATTCACCATCGGGATTGTTGGCGATCGTCAAGTCCTCGACGGCGGTCAGTACCGCGGAGATCTCGACATCGGCCTCGACGCTCTCCGAAAGTCGCAGCACGCCGTCGACCGGTGCGGCCGCGCGCACGACATAGCGGAACCGCTCACCTCGGGCCGCCTCGCCGTCGACGAAACCATCCAGGTTGTCCCGGTCGGCGAGAATGCGATGCTGCAAACCGACCCGATCGACCTCGCCGATCGGCACCCGCGACACGTACACCACGCGCACAGAGTTCGTCACGGACCACTGCCCGATGACCCGGCCGTTGTCCTCTCGCAACGAGAAGTCCTGGACCGGACTGACCAGCACGGTCTCGGCGTGTTTGATCGGCTGGGCCGCGAGGGCATCCGCGCGCGTCGTACCGACGTTGACCCATACCTGGTAGTACCTCAGCGCACCGACGGGAGGCCGGTCGTCGGTGCCGGAGGTGGCCGTGGTGGCGGTCAACAGATCGGCCCGGTCGGGTGAGTACGGACGGGTGTCCTCGCCGCTGACGAGACGGTAGATCAGCACCGTGTCGGGGCGTTCCGGTTGATGGGGCGGCCAACTCAACTCCAGCGCAGCAGGTTTCCCTGCCGCGTCCCGTCGCCGCCGTGGTGTGATGGTGAGCGGCTCTGGGTGCTGGTCACCGAAGGTGAACTCGGCGAAGTCGGATGCCTGGATCAGTCCCTCGTCCTGGCCGCCGACCTGCGCGGAAACGGCCGCGGCTCCAACTGCGGGCGTGCTGTCGGCGTGATGGCGACCTCGCTCCCCACCGGTGGTGGGCGGACTGGCCTGAGCAGGAGTGCCCAACCCACCCAGAAGTCGCGCCAGTTCCTCGGCATGCTCGGCGGCCGAGCCCGGGAGCATCGCCCGGATCTGCTCGACGTCGGTACCGCCGAAGCGCAGCACCTGACGCAGATGAGCCTCCTTGAGGCTGGTCCGCGACACCTTGCCGGCGTCGACGAGCTGTTGACGCCACGCCATCAACTCAGACAGCCGGGCATCATCGGCCTCTGCGGCGTGCTGGGGACCCGTCATCGTCAGAACACCATGTCCCCGCCGGGCGGCCGCTGCGCACCGGTGTCGGTGTCGGTGTCGGTGTCGAAGACGTTGACAGGCGCGGCAATACCCGACGGCTGGTCCACCGACATCCCGAAGATCGCGAAATCGTAGGGCGGCAACCCGTCGCTGGCCTGCACCACCGACACCCGGTAGCCCAATCCACCGGGAACCACGGCCGGTTGATCCACCACGACGGCGGTCCGGCCGGCGGTGGTGGCGGCATGGGTGAACACGGTCGGGTCGAAAGGAGCCGCGGTGCCGGGCCGGTGATCGACCATGCCGGCACCGAATTCGGCCGCCGACACCCGTCGGTTCAGGGTGGGAACCAGCACGCTTCCCGTCAGCATGTCCGCGATCGCACTGTCCTCGACGAACATCTGCTCCACCCGTGACCACAATGCCTCGCCGCCCGCCGGCCGTACCCGGCCGCCGGCCACCGCGACCGACCACTGGTCCAGCCCGGATCCGGTGCCGATACCCGGCATCCGGAACAGCGCGTCCGGATCCTCGCGCAGTTTGGCCGCCGCGCCACCGACCATCTCCTGCCAGGGCTGGGTCAGCCAGCCCAGGGCGTAGAGCCGGCGTTGGATCGCGTGGATGGCATCATCGGCCTGCTCACCGCTGGGGTCGGCCACCCCGAGCTGGGTGCACCGCGGGACACCGTCGGCGAGCTGGCCGGCCGCCGGCCGGCGCGGTGGTGGCGCCCCGAACGGTGCGCGCAGCATCACGCCGAGCACCCGGCACCACGAGAGCAATTGGCCGTAGGCGGTGGACAATCTGCTGACATCTTGCAGCGCGGCCTGCAGGTTGGCCTGCATCGTCTGCAACTGGTTCAGCTGTGTCTGACGCAGATTCATCTCGGCGAACAGATCACGCTGGGCGAACAGGAACAGGGCCAGCGACACCAGCAGATAGAGCGCCAGCATGACACCGCCGGTGATGAGCGAGAACTTCCACCGCACGGCCGAGAAACCGGCCAGCGCGGTCAGCACTACCAGCACGCCGAACATCCCGAAGGTCAGCGCCTTGAGGATCGTGCCGATGGCCTGCTGTCGTGCCCGCAGTTGCTCGTCGACCGATACCGCGGTGGCAGCACGTTGGATCTGGTCGCTGAGCTGCGCGACCTCGGCGCGGGCACGATTCATGAAATCGACCAGGATGTTCGACACCTGGACGGCATAGCTGCGGGACGTGTGCGCCTGCCACCGTTCCAATTCGGTTCCCGCCGTGCGGGCTTCGACGCCGGCAGCGGGGTCCGAGTAGGCGCCCCTGAGTCGCTCGGACAGGGTGGCGGCGCCGATCACATCGGCACCCTCCACGGTGCCGAGTTGCACGACGGCTGCCAGCGAGGTGGAGATCGCCGAGAAGTTCTCCGCCGGGCCCGGAACCACGTCGGCCGCGTTGGCCAGTACCCCGATCCCTGATCCGACCTGGATGGGGTTCAGCCCGTCGACGCGTCGGCCACCATCGGCAAGTGTGAACGCCCCGTTGACGAAATCCGACCACAACGAGCTCAGATCCTGGTGGGCGAGCTGCCCGGGCTGACCGGCCCCGATCTGGCTGCTCAGGCTCTCCGCGCTGCGGCCAAGGGTCTGCCAGTCCGCCAACTCTGCGCCGGTGACCACTTCGAACGCCGACTCGCGGCCACCGAACACGGTGCCCTGCACCGTCGATGCCACCGCCGAGGTGAGCGACCCGGTGACCGCCGACCACCAGGCGCCGGGGGCACTGCGCAGCGCCGCGCCCATGAAGCGCAAGAACATCGTCACCGCGGACCAAATCGAGATCGCCTGCGCCCCGGCATCTGCGGTGGCGATCCGCGGACCGCGCAACACATCACGGTGCTTGGTCCACAGCGCCCGCGCCATCGACTGGGTCGCAGCGGGCACGTCGGAGACATACATCACCGGTATCTGCCCACCATGGGGCAAGGGCAGCCGACCGGCAGGGTCGAAAAGTTGGCCGCGTAACTTCTCCTCCACCTCGCTGCTGTCGAGCCTGCGGTAGAAGGCGCGCACCGCGCGCACGGTCTGCCCGGGCAGGATCTCCAGATTGTCGAACGGCGTCTGGCCCACTCCTGCCCACAGCCCGGTCACCCCGGCGACCACCGGGGCGACATGGCGCGCCACGTCGAGCGACTCGGGCAATCCGCCCCAGGGCACCGCACCCAATCCGGGCGCGGTGGAGTCTTCGGGTGCCACCAACAGGTTGTGCCAGCCCTCCAGGATCACCGTGGGATCCGGGGCGACGACCGTTCCGTCGCCCGGGGTCAACAGCAGGCGCAACAACCCGACCTTGGCACCCATAGAGGAACTGCGGGCAACCTGCTCCACGGCCTGCTCAGCGCTCAGCGACACCCGCTCCGCGGCCGGGGCGTCGATGGGCACCAGGACCGTCACGCGAATCCGCTCGTATCGCTCGCCTGTCAAAACCTGTTGCAGTACAACCGGTTCAGCACGACCGTTGCGCACCATCGTGGCCGGTGTCGACGCACCGCCGGCATCGTCGGCATCCACCCAGACGAACGGGGCCAGCAGACCGACGGCGGAGTAGTCGGCGAGCACCGCGACCACATCCTCGGCGCGTGGCCGAGGCACCACCAGCACGGTCAACGAGCGGGCGGTGCCGGACTGGGCCGCCGGATTTGCCATGGGATGTGCCATCGTCAGAACGTCCCGCCCTCCGGTATGACCACCGAACTTCCGTCGTCGTAACCTCCAGGCCCCGCACCCGTTTCCCCGGCGGCCAAAGCCTCCGCTTCCCGCTGCACCAGGGTGATCAGCACGCTGGTCGCCCAGTACACATCCGGTGCCAGATCACGGAAGATCGGGGTCTTGGAGGCGGCGGCGCGGGTCGCGACGGTGGTGAAGGCGCCGCCCTCGACGGCACCGGGCAGCCCCGCCGGCAGATACTGCGCGGCCACGTCGCGCACCGAGGTCAACCATTCCTCAGCCGCGGCGGCCCGCTCCTCCGGGGTGCCGGCGGCGGCGATCTTCGGATTGCGCGATGCCACACCGCCTGCGGTCTCTCCCGCGCGCAGGAAGGTTCGCACCAGATCCGCGGCAGAGAGTTCCACGATGCCGCTGGCCGGATCCTGGGTGTGGGAGTCGTAGAGTCCGCGCAGCACCGTGTACGGCCGTAGCGATGTCATCACCGGCGGCTCGTGCGACTGCGCGATCGCCAGCAGGATGCTCTCCAACACCGCGGGCAGCCAGTCATAGGACGCGGTGAACGCCGACGGGGGCGTCAGCAAGGGGTTGGGGAAGTCCAGCCACCGGTTCTCGGCACCGTCGAAGATCCGCACCGGCTTGTCGAACGGTGACGCGGGGATCTGGATGCGACCGATGAGCTGACCGAGGAACCATCCGGCGGTCATGGTGCGTCGTTCGTCATCGGTCATCGGCAGGGATGCCGCCAGCGGCCGGGACCGGCGAAACCGCCAGAAGGTGCCGCGGCCCGGGCCGGCGGTTTGCGCCCACTGCTGCGCCGCCGGTTTGAGCACCGAATCGAAGGCCAACGGCGAATAGTTCGGGTACGAGCCGAAGATGTCGATATGGGTGACACTGTCCTCGTCCGACAGGGATCTGTTGAAGTTGTCTTTGGAGGCCTGGTCATTTCGAGGGTTGGCCCGTAGCACCTCGGCCAACTCGTCGGCCACCGGCTGACCGGCGAACGGGATCTCGGAGAACTTGTAACGGTACTCGGTCTGCTGCCCCGGGTGGACCCGTTGCAGCGCCTGGTCGTTGACGCTGGCCAGCGGACGGGCCAACGACAACGCCTCGCCGAACTTCGTGGCGATATCCCTTCGCCGCACCGACAGTTCGGCTTCCGAGGCACCCACGCCCTGCACGTAATCTCGCAGCGACACCTTGGTGAACTCTTCGAACGCCTCACCGGGACGGCCCACGTACAACCGGGCGCGCGCCAGCAATTCCGCAGGGCGGGTACCGATGTCGAACTGAGCCATGGACGGCACCCGGGGCCTGCCGTTCTCCGGATCCAGGCCCAATGCCCTGGTCACCCAGGAAGCGGTCCGGGTGATCAGGCCGCCGGGCGCGGACACCCCGCCGGTGGTCTGCCAACGTCCCGCGATCACCTGTGCGGTGGCGTCATCGATGGCCGAGCGGAGCGCCACCATCGCATTGGCACCTGCGACAGCCTTCGGCAGATCCGCCTCATACTGCACCTTGAAGGCGCCGGAACTGATGAGCAGAACCTCGTTGTTGGCTTCGGCGAACCGCGGCGGCACCAGCTCGTCGGCATCCGAGGGCCAGGCGGCGTACTGATCGGTGGCCAACCGCGCAAGACCGACATCGGTCGGCGGGTCGGCCTTGGCCTTCTCCAGCAGGATCATGGCCTGCCCCAACGACTCTCGCAACGGCGCGAGCAACTCGGTGCCCATCACCTGCATCACCTGCGACAACCGCACCGCAGCGTCGGCGAACAACTGCCTGCGCACGTTGGCCCGGAACCCGTCCAGCGCGGTGCCCAATACCTGGTCAGCATTGGTCATCTCGCCGCGCAGCGACCGTAGTGCGGCGTCGACCTGCGGCGGGACCGCCACAATATCGGGTGGCCCCATCGCGCCGAGCTGTCCGACCGCCGGCGCCAGCACATCGTCGACGTGCCTACGGATTCGGTCGACCACCTCCCGCGCGTAGGGCAGGCCCAGCGAAGATGTGGCACGTCCCACGACAGCCTCGAGTTTGTCGGCGAACTCGCGGTGCCATTGAAAGGCCATCGCATACGCCGCCTCGGCGGTCGCGCGCTGCAGATCTGCCCGGCGGTTCTGGACGGCTTGCCGGAAGATCGGTACCCACTGCTCGGCACTCATCCCCGCGGGATTCGGTAGATAGCCACGCAACTGGCGCTCCAGCAGCCCATTGACGGTCGCGTTGATCGCCTCGGCGGGGAATGCCTGCTGGCCGATCCACGGGCCGAGTACGCCGACACGGCTCTGTTCGTCACCGGCGTCGGACGGCAGACCCAGTTCCCCGCAATGTGCCTGCCACTGGCTGGATACCAGTGAGTCCAGCTGTTCGAGACTGGACGCCGGATTGCCGGGCTGCATGTGGCCGGTCAGCAGCTTGTCCACACAACTGCGGGCCAAGCGCTGCGCGGCGTACTCACCGTAGCGGTCGCGACCCATACTGAGACTACTGAACCCGTAAGTGCCCCAAGGCAGTACATCCCAGGCGGAGATGCCCCACCCGAGCAGGTCGCGGTCACCCGGCGGGGAGGCGGTGTTGCCGAGGTCATAGGCCACGAACTGATCGCTGGCCCGGCCACTCATCATCAGCCCCGCCAGCCCGCGCGCGAGCCCGCGGTACACGCCGAATTGGGAACCGTCACCGAACAAGGTGCGGTCGGCACCGATGTAGCGGCCCACCGGGAACACGCGCGCAAACGGGATCGGCTCACCTTCGCCGTGGTGCTGGCCGAGCGCGCGCAAGATCCGTACATCGTGCTCGCGCGCCGCACCGGCCTGACTGGCCACGATCTCACCGAGCATGGCCAGCGCGTTGGCGCGCACGCCGATGACCTGGCTCTGCGGCAGCGAGTCGAAGATGTCCGGGGTCACCATGAACACGCCCATGAGCTTGGGATCCAGGCCGGTGACCAGCGTCAGCAGCCGGCACACGTCCAACGCCATGGAAGCACCGGCGCCACCGGCCATCGACGAGACCACCAAAACCAGGGGCGGTTCGTTCGGATCGAAGCGCCCCATGCCGGGCACGCTGACCCGCTGCATCTCGGCGATGGTCTCGACCTTGAACAGCGTGTCCCAGGCGGCCTGCAGCCGGCCGTGGATGTCGTTGGCCTTGCTCAGCGTGATCATCCGACCGATAGCGCGGTACTGGCCGGCGCCCGCCGAGATCGGGATGGACACCTCCTGGGGATTGCGGGGCGCCCAGGTGGCCACCGTGTCCAACGCGGACTCGGAGGTCAGCCGCTGGGACAGCGCACCATCCAGCACGGCGTAACTACTGCCCTGCGGACCGCACCCGATATACGTGCCGCCCTGGGCGGGCACATTGGCCAATCCCTCCGGACCGGATTCGGCCGCACTCGGCACGTCGATATGGACGAACTGCCAACCGGCCAAAAGCTTGTCGATACCGGCGTTGTGCAATTCGGATCGCAGTTGATCCATCATGAACGCCAGCGTGGCGCCTCCGGATCCACCGCAGCCCACCACCAGGAATCGTCTCATCGGTTTCCTTACTCGAACGGGTCGAACGGATCGGGGTCGAAGCGCGGCGGGGCCGGTGGTCCGGCTCCCGGCGGTCCGGCCGGTGGAGGCGGCGGGGGCGCGGGTGTCTGCGGCGGGGGCACCGGGCGAACGGCGTCATCGGGATGCGCAGGCGCCTCCGCCCGCAGTGGTTGCACGGCCGACTCCGCCGGCAGTGGCGGCACGGCCGACTCCGCCGGCAGTGGCGGCACGGCCGACTCCGCCGGCAGTGGCGGCACGGCCGACTCCGCCGGCCAGGACGCCCCGTGGCCGTCACCGCTCGGCGCACCGAACGGATCGGGTTCGGTCGACGGCGTGATGAACGGGTCCGATACCGAACTGGGCGGGCCGCTGTGCACGACCGGTGCCCCGATGGGCCCGCTTGCGACCGCCTGGCCGCCGCCGAAGGGGTCGGCAGCCGGAGCAACGAACTCTCTCCCGCCTCCGAACGGGGATGCCGACGATCCCGGATCGCCATGGGCGGAGGCCAGACCGGCCTGCACGGCCCGCAACCTCAGACCGTTGAGCAGCTCTCCGGCCCGCTGACCGATCTCTTCGAAAATCCGCTCGCGAGCCGGGATATCGGTGCTCCCGGCCACCAGCAGCAGTATCTCGGCAGCATCGGCCGGCCCGTGCGGATCGTGCAACACAACCCATTTGTTGTGCACGGCCAGCGGCAACACCGCGCGCAGACCGGTGTCGTCGGTACCGGGCAGTTCCGAGCCGGTGCTGACCAGGCTGCCCGATTCGACCACCACGCGCCCGATACCGAACGGACTTCGTCCGGTCTTCGCCACCAGATTGACGCCGAGGACCGGCAAAGATCGCGCTCCGCCTGCCAAACCGGGTACCGGATTGACCAGATCGGTGTCCGCCATCGCGAACGGTCGGCCATCGCGCCGCAAGGTGTCACCGTCGAACTCGACCTGGATCCGTTCGGCAAGCAGCGGGGTGTCGGGGATCTTGCTGACCCACCATTTCGACAGGTACAGCAGCGCCAACGGAATCCCCGGACCGATGAGCAACGCAGCGATGAGTACGAGGAGGAAGTTCGTCGTATTCAACGGCTTGACCAACGACGCGGTGAACGGAACATCGACGACCTGCGAGTCGTCCGGATTCTCCAGTGCCGCAACGTGCACCGGGAGGGTGCCGTTGAGCCCGCCCTGACCGTTGGCTTCGGTGCGCAGGGTCAGCTGCAGCGTGCCGGTCTCGCCGTCGGCGACCTTCAGACAGGTCTGCGCAGAGTTCGACGGAGAGGTGACGCTGACCGCGCCGATCCCGTCGGGAGACGCGACGACCTCGGGCGCATCCGAGTCGGCGACCCATGCGCACCCCGGACCGGTGATCTCCAGCGACGACGTGACACCGTTTGCCATCTCACCGGTGCCGAAGTCGACCCGCGTGCCCGGTGTCGGCAGACCCAGCTTCGGCAGGATCTGGATCGGCACCTCCACGTCCTGTGGCGACAGTTCGGTGCCGGGAGCCACCTGGACGCCCGCCGGATCCAGCGCGGGTGCGGTGGTGACCACCAGGGACAACTTCAGCGTGGCCGGTCCGGGTTCCACGTCGGTCAGATCGACGTCGACCGGAGCGGCGATGGCCTCCTTTGGAACCGCCTGCAAGATCGGGATCGCTTGCACACCTGCGGGTTCCAATGAAGCCGACATGACTGCGGCACCGGCGAGATCGGCCGGGTTCACGGTGGCGCCCTGCCCGTCGACGAGGCCGAACGTCACACCGTCGAGCACGCTTCCGCTGTGCCAGGCCAGGTTGTCCTTGTCGGTGAGCGCCGGATAGATGTCGGTCGTGATGTGAATGCTCACCTTCGACACCGCGTCGGGATGCTCGCCGGTGGTATCCACGTAAACGATCGCCCACTGGCCCGACCAGCCGGGCGCGCCGCCATTGCTCAGCGCGATGGTCTGGGCGGACTCCGACTGCCATTCGTAGTGCACGGGGGTACCGGCGACCGTGACGTCTGTCGGACCGGCCGCCCTGGGCAGTTCCAGGGTCTCGCCGGACGGGGCCACCAGATACGGCACCACGCCGGGTACGCCACCCGAACCCAGGATGCTGACCGACTTGATGGACCGATCCAGGGTGAAGTTGTGCCGCGCTTCAGGGCACACCTGGATGCGGCACACCGGCGCGGTGTTGCTGACGCCGGGGTCGGGATTCAGCGCGTCGAACGCGAAGAGCATGTCGTCGATGTTGGATACCGAGTAGAAGCTGCCGGGGATCGGCTCGGTGATCTGTCCGCAGGACATGCCGTTGAGCCCGCTACCGGTACTGATCGCTGACATCACATCGAAATCGGCAGGCGACTGGGCGGCCCCTAGCCCCACTCCCAGCATGATGATGCTGCCCGACCGCACCTGGTCTGCCACCCCACCGGGCCGACAGATGGAGTCGATCGCACGCTGCCGGGTCGCGTCCACACCGGCCTGGCCGTCCAACGTGACACCGTCGGCGTAAGGCTTGGACTCCGAGCGCTGGGTGTAGTCGATCTTGCCGTCGGAGAACCAGGCGATGGCCTGGCAGCGCGCCGCTCCGCCCGGGCCCGAACCCCGCTCGGCGAGCGCCTGACGGGCCCCGGACAGGGCCAGCTGATAGTCGGTGTCGATACCGTCGTCGGTGCGAGCGATACCAGCGATCTGGTCACCCGCCGCACCGGCCGACTGTTCGGTCAACCGGGTCCACGACGGACCCGGTTTGTACGTGTCCGAGAAGCCCGCTGCCGAAAGCTGCAGATCCGCACCGACCCGGTCGGCGTAGGTGCCGAGCGTACCCAGCAGATAGCGAGCCGCCTTGAGACGGGCGTCCTCGGGGTCGGTGGACTGCAGACTGCTCGATTGGTCGAACAAGAGCAACAGGTCGCCGGTCTTCTGGGCGGCCAAGCACGCCCCGAACCGGTTGGCACCGGCGTTCTGATCGAGCGCATGCGCGGTTCCGCCGCCAAGGAAAGCCAGTCCGGCCAACAGCACAGCAGTCAGCGCTGCCGCGATCGACCTACCGATGGCGTTGCTCTTGAACATCTTTCGTGGATCTGACATCAGAGCCTGCCCGCCCACAGCGCAATCTGCCACGCACTCACGGCGATACCGGCCAGACAGGTGACGAGCACCACCCAATAGAGGTTGGGAATCCATCCGGGCGCCGAGTAGATCGATTCGGTGCGCCGCCGGGTGTCGACGCGGTTGTACACGGCCACCGCGCCGATGGCGACCGGACCCGCCAGCAACCAACCGGTCAAGGCCGTCATGATGCCGGCGCCGGCCAGCGCTCCGGTCGATGTGACGGCGCATCCGCAGACGGCCAACAACAGCGCCACCACCATCCAGATCAACGGCGGCCCGCTCGTGGTCAACGCCGGCGCGCCGACGCCGCCCGCCGAACCGAAAGCATCAGCTATCCGGGTCGGACCGAATGTATCCATCCCGGAGGGGTTTCCGAATGTATCGGCGGGCGCAGCAGGGGGGCGCGGGGTGGCCGCGGGCGGTCCGGCCCACGGGTCGAACCCGCCGGGATGCCCACCGCTGGACGGTCCGGACGGTCCGGGCCCCGATACCGGTCCACCCGGCCGACCGGCCGGACCGAAATCGCTGAAGTCGAACGGATCAGAAGGCGCCACACGACCACCTGGAGCGATCGGGAACCGAGCCGACCATCAGTAGGGAGTCAGGCATACCGCCAGGCTCCGATCCGGGGGCGCGGCGACATAACCAGTGGCGCAATCGGCGCTGGTCGCGACGCGTTGGGTGACGGTGAAGACACCGGGGCGCTTCTGGCAATCCACCATGTACAGATCGAGCGCATCTTCCCGCTCGGTGCTACGTCGCTGAATTTCCACGCACGCGCCGATCGGCACCGTCCCGAGGTTGACCTTGAACCGTCGTTCCGGTTGCGCCGGCGCGACGGAGGTCACCACCGACGGCGCCGTCGGCTCGGCCTGGGTGGACGGCACGGTCACCGATGTGGGCGACGCGGCCACCGGAGCTTCGGGGTCGCTGTCGGACACCAGTGCCCACACCAGCAGGGCGACCAGCACCACGCACATCAGATAACCGATCGCCAGCCCCGCCAGCGCAGCCGCACGGCCGCGTTCGCCGGTGCGTCTGATCTGTGGCAGAGCCAGATGCCCCAAAACGACACCGACCGGGGGCAGCACGACACCGAAGATCGGCGACAAGACAGCAAGGGTGTTGATATCCGAGCGGGCAGGTGGCGGCGCCCCGTACCCACTGGGCGCACCGTAACCGGGGCTGCCGTAGCCGGTGGTGCTGTTGATCAGCGGCGGTGGGCCACCGAACGGGTCGCCGGACTGAGGTGCGCCGAAAGGGTCGCCGCCGGGATGGCTCACCGCGCACCCCGTCCGTGGTCGGTGGTCGACATCCTCATCCTTTGAAGTCCGAGATGCAGGCGAAGATCGTGTCCTCCGGATTCGAGATGACCAGCGTGGTTTTGCACTGACCGCGCTGGGAGAACAGTCCATCGACGCGGACCACCCCGTCGCGCACCTCGCACGCCGTGCGATAGATGTTGATGTTGGTCGTGGAGGGGTCGCCGGGGACGCGTTCGTACTGCTGGACCTCGACGCAATCGCCGACTTCCAACTCCCCCACCGCGACGGTCTGCCGGACCGGGGCCGGCGAGGTGATCACCGTGGTGCGTGGCGGCGGTGGGGTGGTCCATGTGGTCCCCGTCGCAGACATCGTCGTCGACGATGTCGCGCCGGTGTCCTCGTCGCTGCTGACCAGCCAGACCACCAAGGCGATGACCGCCGCGACGAGCACGATGTAGGACAGCGTCAACCCGATGATCGCCCGCTCGCGGCCACGCTGACCGCGTCGACGAATCTGGTTCAGGGCCAGGTGCCCCAGCACTGCGCCGGCCGGGGCGAACACGACCGCGAAGACGATCGACAAGGTCGCCAGAGTGTTGACGTCGCCGCGAGGTGCCGGAGATGGCGCACCGAATCCGCCACCAGGGTTGTCGAAGATCCCGGGCGACCCTGAAAAGCCCTGGCCACCGGCACCCGGCGGCGGGCCGCCAAACGAACCCGGCGGCGGGCCGCCAAACGAACCCGGCGGCGGGCCGCCAAACGGGTCAGGCGAGCTGCTCGGATAGCCCCCGCCGGTCACGAGTGGGTTCCGCTGTCGATCTCGTCGGACGTCGGCGCCGATGGCATCACCGCGCGCGGCGACACGTCACCGGAATCGCGGCAGCCAAGGACGCTTGCACGGCACGAGCCCGGTTCGACGAAACGGCCGATCACTTTCAATCCCCCCAACAGGCGCCTCTGCAGACCACAAAAAGACCCAAACGAGCCTAACCGCCACCGAGGCAGCTGCGTGCACGAGTTTTCGATCCCGACGAGCGTGCGGAAACTCCGCGCTCGTCAGGCGTGCCCGGCAGCAGACACGCACGCTCGCGGGGAAGGGAAGATGCCGAGGTGCCGCGGGGCCGGGGTGCCCCGTGGGCTCAGGCCGCGCGGCTGCGCCGGGTGCCGATGACCTCTTCGTAGTGCCCGAGCAGCTCGTCGCAGACCGCGGGCCAGGTCCGGGCCAGCACGCTGCGCCGGGCCGCGGCCGAGTAGCGGGGACGCTCGGCGATCAGATGGTCGACCGCATCGCCGAGTCGGGTCGTGAAATCGTCGACCTCGAGCAACAGCCCGGTGTGCATCGGGACCACCAGATCGCGCGGACCGCCGGCGTTCGGCGCCACCACCGGCAACCCCGATGCCATCGCCTCCTGGACCGCCTGGCAGAACGTCTCGTGCTCACCGGGGTGGACGAACACGTCCATGCTTGCGTACGCGGCGGCAAGCGCGGCTCCGCGCAACTCGCCGGTGAACACCGCCGTCGGCATCAGCGTTTCGAGTGTGGACCGGTCCACGCCGTCGCCGACGACGACCACCTGAAGATCGTCGCGGGCGGCCAGCACCGCCAGCCGTTCGACATGCTTCTCCGGAGCCAGCCGGCCGACGAAACCGACCACCGGCTTACCCGAGGGCGACCAGCGCCGACGCAACGCCTCATCACGCGCGGACGGCACGAAGCCACCGATGTCCACCCCGCGTCCCCACTTATGTAACCGCGGGACACCATGGGCGGCAAGGTTTTCCATCGCCGACGTGGACGGGGCCAGGGTCCGGTCGGCCTTGCTGTGCAGTCGGCGGGTCCACGCCCACGATGCCCGTGACAGCACACCGACCCCGTAGCTCTCGGCGAAACCGGCGACATCGGTCTGGAACACCGCGACCGTCGGCACCCCGAGGTGGCGGGCGGCGTGCACACCACCCCAGCCGAGCAGCGCCGGCGAGGCGAGATGGACGATATCGGGGTCGAAGCCGCGCAGTACACCGACGATCCGGGGGCGCGGCACACCCAGCGGGAGCGAGGTGACCTTCGGGAACATGTGCGAGGGCACCCGGTGTACCCGCACGCCATCGTGCACCCGGTCCGCCGGCGGCTGCCCGCGCGGGGAATCCGGCGCGATGACCAGCACCTCGTGTCCGGTGCGGCGCAGATGCTCGATCACCCGAAGCACCGAGTTGGTGACGCCGTTGACATTCGGGAGGAAGGATTCGGCAACGATCGCAACGCGCACGACCTGACTGTCGCATCGGACGTTGACCACACGGTTGCGACCGGGCATCCGGCATGCGAACACCACGAGAGCGGTACCGTGGTCGGCGTGCGTCGCATGATGGCCGTGCTCACCGGATTGACGCTGCTGGCCGGTGTGGGCTGCACCAAGCAGATCCAGGGCAGCGCCCAGCCGGACCACGACGCGCCGTTGACCCAGGTGAGCGACGACGGGTACGGCCTGACCGCCGGATTCGCCGATGCCCCGGTACAGATCGAGATCTTCGCCGAGCCGCAATGCTCGCACTGCGCGGATCTGCAGCGTGCTGTCGGTGACGATTTGGCCCACTACATCGGTCTCGGCCAACTGGCCGTCACCTACCGTCCGATGACCTTCCTGGACACGGCCGATTTCGGTTACTCCGCCCGGATCAGCAATGCGCTGTTCGTGGCGGCATCGCAGCGCAACTCCCACGCGGTGGCGTTCCAGCGGTTCGTGGAGGCGCTGTGGACCGACCAGGACCCCTCCGGGCGCGGCCCGGGCGATGACGAGATCGCCGAAAAGGCCGGTGCCGCCGGACTACCCGAGGATGTGGTGGGCCGCATCGGCCGTGGCGAAACCGCGGTGGATGCCGTCGAGATGGATGCCGCCAACTACGACCTGCTGTATCTGGTCGACCCGATGTACACCGGCACCCCGACGGTGTACAACCTGAACACCGACGAGACCGTCGATATCTACGATGCGGACTGGCTCGACAAGCTGATGTCCTCAGCCTGATCGGCGGCCGGATCGCCGACGGGCTCGTCATCCTGCACGCGGCGCGCGACGACGGCGACCACCAGTAACGCGGCCCCGGCGATCAGCCAGCCCAGGACCGCGATCGAGGCCGCCGGGATGATGGCCAGGGCGGCGTTGCGGTCCTGCACTCGCACCAGATCCGGTTCGCTGCGGTCGTATTCGACGTAGATGCGCATCCCGGGTTCCAGCTCCGACGGGTAGAGCACGCCCAGTTCGGGCCGATAGGTGACGCGGTCCGGGGTGACGAATTCGATCGTCGAGCGGCGCGGTCCCGCGTCGAGCACCTCGGCGGCGGCCACCCCCATATCGCTCTCGATACGCCGGTCGTTCTCCCATGCGCCCAGAACCAGCAGCACCGACTGGAATGTCACCACACAGGCCGCGATGACGATGCCGACCCGGATCCGACGGATGACGCGCTGGCGGCGGGTCTCGGTGCCGTCGCCGAACATTCGCGGCATCCGGCGCCACAATTCGGCGAGCGCCGCGCGGAACGTCACTGCAGGGCCGCCCGGATGGAGGCATGCAGTGCGCGCAGCGAGGTGCGGTCGGCTTTGACCTCCACCACCCGCATGCCCTCGACCGGTTCGGCCAGCACCTCGGTCAGCGAGTCGACGTCGACCTGGCGATTGGGCACGTGATAGGCCTGGCACAACGCCGCGATGTCGACATCGTGCGGGGTCCCGAACACGCGGGAGGAGACATCGGAGAACCGCGGGTCGCCCTGCTCGAGCAGTTCGAAGATGCCGCCGCCGTTGTCGTTGGAGACCACGATGGTCAGGTTGCGCGGGACCGGTTCCGTGGGCCCGATCAGCAGCCCGGAGCTGTCGTGGACGAAGGTCAGGTCGCCCACCAGCGCGACGGTCTTCAACGGGGCGGTCCCGGCACCGCTGCGCTCGTGCGCCAGCGCCGCACCGATGGCCGTGGAGATGGTGCCGTCGATCCCGGCCACACCGCGGTTGGAGCGCACCTTGACCCCGGGCTGGTTGAACCCGGCCAGCGCGATATCGCGAACCGGGTTGGACGCGCCGAGCACCAGCTGGTCACCATCGCGCAGGCCGGCCGTCACCGCCGCGGCCACGTGCAGGCCGGTGGTGTGCGGATGCTGTGCCAGTTGGGCGCGCACCGCCTCCAGGGTGCGACGGTGCAGGTCGCCGGCGCGCTGCAGCCATTGCAGGTCCGGCGCGCCGGTGGTGACCGCGCGGGTACCGGTGGCCTGCGAATTGCCCGATACGTCGGGCCAGCGCGGGCCGGTGGTCAGCGCGTACACCGGCACCGCCGGGTCGGCCAGCAGCGTCGACACGGTGCGGTGCAGGGTGGGCCTGCCCAGCATGATGACCTGGGCGGGTCGCAGCAGGGGCAGCGCCAGCGGGTGCAGCGGGTTGGCCGCCGCGGGCGCGGTCGGTTCGGCGACGGTGGGCAGCCCCGCCAGATTCGGGTGCACCCCGGCGCCGTGTCCGGCGATCACCACGGTGTCCGCACTCAGGTCGATGTCCAGCGGCTGGTCGAAGGTGACCGCAGGGGTGTGGGTCCAGGAGCGGCCGTCGGGCCGGCCCTCGGGCGTCGGCGTGGCATCGCCCGGATCGGGCACCAGCGGTTCGCGCAGCGGGATGTCGAACTGCACCGGTCCGGCGTTGGCGCTGCGAGACCCCATGGCCGCCACCAGTACTCGGCAGGTCGCCGAGCGCCACTGGGCGTTCAGCGCGGCCATGTCACCGGAATCTCCCCCGGGCCCCTCGGCGAGTCCGAGGCTGATGCTGGAGCGCACCTGGGACCCGAAGTAGCCGAGTTGCTCCATCGTCTGGTTGGCACCGGTGCCGAGCAGTTCATAGGGCCGGTTGGCACTCAACACGATCAGCGGTACGCGCGCATAGTTGGCCTCGACCACCGCCGGACCGAGGTTGGCCACCGCGGTGCCCGAGGTCATCGCGATGGGCACCGGTGCCTGTCCGGAGATCGCCAGCCCGATCGCCAGGAAACCGGCGGTGCGTTCGTCGATGCGCACATGCAGCCGGATCCGGCCGGCCCGGTCGGCATCGTGCAGCGCGAACGCCAACGGGGCGTTGCGTGATCCGGGGCACAGCACCACATCGCGGACACCGCCGCGGATCAATTCGTCGACGACGATGCGGGCCTGGATCGTCGAGGCATTCACCCAGACAGCCTAGATCTTGGCTTCTGCGAAGAACTCCAGGATCGCCTCGTTGACGGTCTCCGGATGCTCGATGAACCCGAGATGCCCGGCGTCGGGGATCTCCAGGTACCGCCCGGTCGGGATGGCGTCGGCGACCTCCCGGCTCAGGTGGGGCGCCATCAGCACGTCATCGCCGAAGCCGATCACCAGCACAGGCACCTTGATGTGCTGGTAGGCGGGCAGCCGGTTGCCCTCCGGCGCGATGGCCAGCTGGCTCTTCAGTCCCGGGGTGTACTTGGTGGGCCACATGGTGAACATCTCGGCCCAGTCCAGGACGGCCCGGTCGTCGTTGAGGGTCTTGGGCGAGAAGTTCTCCATCAGCCGGATCTTCGCGTCGTAGCTGGGCGGCAGGGTGATCCCGGCCTCGTGGAAGTCGCGCTCGGCCTTGTTGAAGAACTCACGCGCCTTGTCGTGGCGGCCGCGGGTGGCCATCAGCACCGCCTGGCTGACCAGCTCGGGCCGTGACACCATCAGCTCCTGGGCGATGAACGACCCCATCGAGACGCCGACGACCCGCACGGGACCGCCGACGACCTTGGTGATGAGGTTGGCGGTGTCGGCGACCACCTGTTCGGTGGTGAAGCCGCTGGCGTTCTCGGTGGCGCCGACACCGCGGTTGTCGAAGGTGATGACGCGATAGCCGGCCCGCTGGAACGCCGGGACCTGATGAAGATGCCAGGTGCGTCCGGCCCCGCCCCGGCCAGCGATGAAGAGCACCGGTTCGCCGGTGCCGCCCTTGTCGACATATGCCAGATTCATTTGCTCGAGCCTACTTGCGGCTGCGAGCTCTCCTGATTGCGTGATCCCACAACAGGCCCACGGTCGCCTTCAGCGCAGGTGGGCTGGCAAGTTCGCGAGCCATCAGCGCGGTGGCCGCGGCCTTGGTGGCCGTCGAAGCCTTGGACATGTGCCCGGAGTCGAATGGGGGTTGCGGATCGTATTCCATGGACAGCTGGATCGCCTTGGCCTTGGCTTCACCGCCGATCTCCCCGGCCAGCCACAACCCGAGGTCGATTCCCGCCGACACCCCGGCGCACGTCACGATGCGCTCATCGGACCGGACGATGCGCTCATCGCCGACCGGCGTCACACCGAACGCACGCAACGACTGCACGGCCGCCCAGTGCGAGGTGGCCCGTTTGCCGGTCAGCAGGCCCGCGGCGGCCAGCAGCACCGAACCCGAGCACACCGAGGACGTCCAGGTGGTCGTCGCGTGGGCGCGGCGCAGCCAGTCCAGGACACGTTCGTCGCGGGCGTGCTCCATCGTCGAAAATCCACCGGGGACCAGCACGATGTCCGGACTGGGCGTCTCGTCGAAGGAATGGGTGGCACCGATGACGAGGACACCGGAATCGGCGGCGACGGGTCCTGGTTCATGCCAGACGAAGCGCACCTCGGCGTCGGGCAGCCAGCGCAGCACCTCGTACGGGCCGATGAAGTCCAGGGCGGTGAATCCGGGGTAGAGCATGATGGCGATCTGCATGTGTGCCTCCTAGGCGAATGACTTGCGGTACTGGTCGGGTGAAATACCAAGGCGTCGAACGAAATTGCGGCGTAGGGTTTCGGCGCTACCGAACCCACACCGGCCTGCGATGACCGTGACGGTGTCGTCGGTCTCCTCGAGTTGACGGCGGGCCGCCTCGGTGCGGATGCGTTCGACATAGCTGCCGGGCGGCTCCCCCACCTCCTCGGTGAACAGCCTGGTGAAGTGCCGCGGGCTCATGGCCGCGCGCCCCGCGAGTTCACCGATGCTGAGCACCGCGCCCGGTTCGGCCTCGATGAATTCCTGCACCTCGCGGATCGGTGCGCGTTTGGCACGCGGCGCCCATACCGGTGCCGCGAACTGGGTTTGCCCGCCGGGGCGGCGTAGATAGAGCACCAGCCAGCGGGCCACCGTCTGTGCGACATCGGTGCCGAGGTCGTCCTCGACCAGGTGTAACGACAGGTCGATGCCCGCGGTGACACCCGCGGCGGTCCACACCTGCTCCGAGCTCCTGACGAAGATGGGTTCGGGGTCGACGGTCACGCCGGGGTACTGGTCGGCCAGGTGGCCGGCGGCGGCCCAGTGGGTGGTGGCCCGGCATCCGTCGAGCAGGCCCGCCTCGGCCGCGAGGAAGGCCCCCGAGCACACCGTGACGACTCGGCGCGCAGTCTCGGCCACGGTGCGGATCCACCGCACCGTGGCGGCGTCCTTGCGCACCGTCTCGGTGCCGAACCCGCCGGGCACGATCAGCGTGTCGACGTCGGTGGGATCGGGCAGCGCCGCCGCGGCGAACTCCAGGCCCGTCATGGTGCTGACCGGTGATCCGTCCAGCGATACCAACCGGACGTCGTAACGGTCCGGCCGACCCATGGCGGCCAGTTGCATATTGGCTCCGGTGAAGACGTCGAACGGGCCGGCGATGTCCAATGCCTGCACACCGTCGAATCCGAGGATCACCACCGATCGCGTCACGCCCTCATCGTCACCGGCCCGACCCCATGTCGTCTACGCCACACACCCCACAGATCAGGACACGTCGGATGGCGGGGCCATGCTGCCGACATGACGGAATACACCTACCGGGCGATGTGGTCGCCCGCCGCGGGGTCCTATGTCGGGACCTGTCTGGAGTTCCCCGGGCTGCGGCAACACCGGGAAACCGCCGGCGAAGCCATCGCCGCGATCGAGAAGATCGTCAGAGAGGATGTCGCGGCCGCGACGGCCGAGGGCTGGACCGCACCGGATTCGCTCACCGACCGCGAATACAGCGGGCGGTTCGTGCTGCGCATCTCACCGGAACTGCACGCCCCGCTCGCCGTCGAGGCGACCGAACAACGGATGTCGCTGAACCAGTGGGTCGTGCAGAAGCTGGTCGGCCGCACGGGTTCCCGAGGCTTCTGACCCGATGGTGGGTCTGCGTACGTAGTACTGCCGGTGGTACTACCGTCGCGGGCAGTACTACCGGTAGTACCAGGTCTGCAGACCCATCATCGGTTGGTCACGGGGGCGGCCGGTCACAGCAGTGCGTGACAGCCCCGCACCCGCTCGATCCACCACTGACGTCGGTCCGGCGGTGCGGCCAGCGCGGTCAATCGCGCGCGGTCCGGGACCACGGGACCAACTGGAAGACACCCGTCGAGCGGTGCCACCGGATCCACGATGTCCTCGACGAACAGTCCCCCGGTTCCCAGCCCGCACGCATAGGGCAGCTCCGGCAGGCACCCGGCGGCCAGCAGCCCGCGGGACATGCCCACCGCGCTGTCCAGCGCACTGGACACCACCACCGGGATGCCGATGCGCGCGGCGATCACCAGCAGCCGCTGCACACCGCCCAGCGGCGCCACCTTGACCACCGCGATATCGGCCGCGCCGAGCGCCACCACCCGGAACGGGTCGACGACCTTGCGGATCGATTCATCCGCCGCGACCGGGGTGTCGATCCGGCGGCGCACCTCGGCCAGCTCCTCGACGGTGGCGCACGGTTGCTCGAGGTATTCGAGCTCGCCGAGGGCAGCCGCGGCTTCCACCGCCTCGGCCACACTCCAGCCGCCGTTGGCATCGACACGCAAAGTGGGCACCAGCTCCCGCACCGCCTCGACCCTGGCGACATCGTCGGCCAGGCGCTGACCGGGTTCGGCGACCTTCACCTTGGCCGTCCGGGCGCCGGGGAATCGCGCCAGCACCTCGGGCACCTGTTGCGGCGGCACCGCGGGCACCGTGGCATTGACCGGAATGCGGTCACGACGGGGTGTGGGCGCGGGCCGGTAGGCGGCCTCGACGGCCGACGACAGCCAGTGCGCGGCCTCGGTCGGCTCGTACTCGGTGAAGGCACCGAACTCGCCCCAACCGAGTGGGCCTTCGATCAGCGCGACCTCACGGACGGTGATGCCGCGAAACCGCACCCGCATGGGTAGCGAAACGACATGCAGACGATCCAGCAGATCATCCAGCGGCGGGCACTCCAACGGTGGCGCGATCGCGATCCTCCCAGGGTGACAGCAGGGCAGTGGCAGCTGTGATCCCATGCTATCGACGGTGTGCGGGCCGGCTCATGCGGGTTTCGGGTGGACCTGCCTGCCCGCCAGATAGGTGGCCCTGGCCTGCAGATCGGCCACCGCCTCCGGCGCGACTGCACGCGGATCTGCCGACAGCACAACGAGATCGGCGTACTTGCCGACCTCGATGGAGCCGATCCGCTCATCGTCGAACAGCTGATAGGCGGCATCGAGGGTCTGGGCGCGGATGGCCTGGTCGAGCGTCAGGCACTCCTGGGGTGCGAGCACCCGTCCGCTCGGCGCCGTGCGCGTCATGGCAACGCTGATATTGCGCAGCGGCTCCTCGGGCGTGACGGGCGGGTCGTTGTGCAGGGAGATGCGCATGCCGGTGGCCACCGCCGAACCGCACGGCATCCACCGCTCACCGTGCTCGGGCCCGAACAACCCGTCGACGATGACATCACCCCAGTAATGCAGATGGTCGACGAACAGGCTGCAGGTCACCCCGAGCGCATGGGCGCGCGCCAGTTGCCGGTCGCTGATGGCGCCGACGTGTTCCAGGCGCAGACGGTGGTCATCGCGCGGATGGGCGCGCAGCGCCTCTTCGTAGACGTCCAGGATGGTGTCGACCCCGTTGTCGCCGTGCACGTGACAGGCCAACTGCCAGCCCAGCGGATAGAACGTCCCGACGATCTCGGCCAACTGCTCGCGGGTGTAGTTTGCGTGCCCGCACGAGCCGGGGACGACGCCGATGGTGCGGGTGGCCTCGGTGTCCAGATAGGGAAAGCTCAGGTCGATGTTGCCGACCCACGGTGAGCCGTCGACCCAGATCTTGATACCGATCTGACGCACCAGATCGTCCCCGTCGAACGGCTGGGCGTCGGTGTGCAGATCCGCCGTCGACATCTCGTAGGTGCGCAGCCGGACCGTCAGCTGGTCGTGCATGGCCGCCAGCACCGGCCGGAACATCGGGTCGAAGGCCATCTCCGAACAGGTGGTCAGGCCCGCCCGGTTCAGCCGATCGCACTCGGCCAGCAGCATCGCCGGGTAGTCGGCCGCCGCGACGGCACCGCCGATCAGCGGGAACACCGCGGCGGATTCCTCTGCGGTGCCGTCGAGTTCACCATCAGCGTCGCGACCGTAGCGAGCTCCCTTGGGATCGGGTGTGTCCCTGCCGATCCCGACCATCCGAGCCGCCGCGCTGTTGAAGTACGCCTTGTGGCCCGAGTTGTGCATGATCACCAGCGGGGTGTCCGCCACGCTGTCCAGCCAGTGCAGCGTCGGATCAGGTAAACCCTTCTGCAACAGGGCATCCCAGCCGTTCAGATAGGCACCGTCGGCGCCCCGGCGGGCGACCTCGGCGTGCACCGCGGCCACCACCTCTTCGGCGGTGGGAAGCGTCACCGGCCGGATGTCGACCATCCGCTCCGACAACGCCACCGCCTCCATCAACGGATGGCCATGCGCCTCGACGAAACCGGGTAACACGCACCCGTCGCCGGCCGACAGCACGGTGGTATCGGGCCCGATCCAGGCCTGCAGTTCGTCCTCGGCCAGATCGACGGCGGCGATCCGGCCCCCGACGACGGCCAGGTTGCGCGCCTCCGGGCGGGCATCATCGACAGTGAGGATGGTGCCGGTGATGACCAGATCGGCCGGCGTATCGGGGCCTGACATGGGCCAAGGTTAGAGGCCGAATGGGTCGTCTCCGGGCGAAATGAGCGACTCGCCGGCGATGGATCAGCCGATTGCCCTGATCCGGATCGGTCCGCGCCAGCCCACGTCCGGGTCGAGGACCATGCCGCGCTGACTGATCTCGACCACACCGTCCCGCGCCAGGTCGCGGGCGATATCCCTGGCCGGCTCCATCAAGTCGCGCCACCGCTCACCGCCGACCGCTCGCGCGGCATCCGATGGACAGATGGTCTTGTCGGGCCCGCGCTCGCGGGCCAGAGACAGGATCGCGCGCCGCAGCTCGGGGTTCTGGCTCACCCCTCCAGTGAACACCGGACCTTGAAACTGAATCTGTAACACGTTCTAATCTGATGTCATGAGCGACTCCCAGCTGCGCCATTTCCTGCACTCCGGCCACCTCACCGTCGGCGCGCTGAAGCGCCACAAGAACCGGCCCGTGCTGTTCCTCGGTGACACCACGCTGACCGGCGGCGAGCTCGCCGACCGCATCAGCCAGTACATTCAGGCCTTCGAGGCGCTCGGCGCCGGGACGGGGGCGGCGGTCGGACTGCTCTCCCTCAACCGCCCCGAGGTGCTGATGATCATCGGCGCCGGGCAGACCCAGGGCTACCGCCGCACGGCACTACACCCTCTCGGCTCGCTGGATGACCACGCCTATGTGCTCTCCGACGCCGGGGTCACCTCGCTGATCATCGACCCGCAGCCGATGTTCGTCGAGCGGGCGCTCGGCCTCATGCAGAAGGTCCCGTCGCTGCAGCAGATCCTGACAATCGGCCCCGTCCCCGCCGAGCTGACCGAAGCCGGCGTGAAGGCCGTCGACCTGAGCGCCGAGGCCGCCAAGTACGACGCCAGGCCGCTGGTCGCCGCAGATCTGCCCGCCGATCACATCGGCGGTCTGACCTACACCGGCGGCACCACCGGCAAACCCAAGGGCGTGATCGGCACGACACAGTCGATCACCACCATGACCACCGTGCAGCTGGCCGAATGGGAATGGCCGGAGAATCCGCGCTTCCTGATGTGCACCCCGCTCTCGCATGCCGGCGCCGCGTTCTTCACCCCCGTCATCGTCAAGGGTGGAGAGCTGATCGTGCTGACCAAGTTCGATCCGGCCGAGGTGCTGCGGGTGATCGAGGAGCAGAAGATCACCGCGACGATGCTGGTGCCGTCGATGATCTACGCCTTGATGGACCACCCCGACAGCCACACCCGTGACCTGTCGTCGCTGGAGACCGTCTACTACGGCGCCTCGGCGATGAACCCGGTGCGCCTGGCCGAGGCGATCCGCCGGTTCGGCCCGATCTTCGCCCAGTACTACGGGCAGTCCGAGGCACCGATGGTGATCACCTACCTGGCCAAGAAGGATCACGACGAGAAGCGTTTGACCTCGTGCGGGCGGCCCACGCTGTTCGCCAAGGTTGCACTGCTCGGTGACGACGGCACACCGGTGCCCCAGGGCGAGGTCGGCGAGATCTGCGTGGCCGGCCCGCTGCTGTCGGGCGGCTACTGGAATCTGCCGGAGGCCACCGCCGATACGTTCAAAGACGGCTGGATGCACACCGGCGACCTGGCCCGTGAGGACGAGGACGGCTTCTACTTCATCGTCGACCGCACCAAGGACATGATCGTCACCGGCGGCTTCAACGTGTTCCCGCGCGAGGTCGAAGACGTTGTGGCCGAACATCCTTCGGTGGCCCAGGTGTGCGTGATCGGCACGCCGGACGAGAAGTGGGGCGAGGCGGTGACCGCGGTGGTGGTGCTGCGTCCCGACGCCGCGTCCGACGAGTCCGCGGTGGACGTCATGATCGCCGAGATCCAGGCGTCGGTGAAGGAACGGAAGGGTTCGGTGCACGTACCCAAGCAGGTGGTCGTGGTGGACTCGGTGCCGGTGACCGCGCTGGGTAAGCCGGACAAGAAGGCGGTGCGTGCGCAGTTCTGGGAGGGCGCGGGCCGCTCGGTCGGCTGAGTTTGCACCGCCGAGGATTGGGGCGGGGCGGTCCGGGGTACAGATGCGCTGACAACGTAGGCATCCCGAGATAGGAACCCTGACGATGGACGACCGCATCGCCGTCGCCTCCCGCCCCGCCACCTCCGAGGCCCTGAGCACCGGAGCGCTGTTCCTGTCGATGATCGGAATCATCGGATTCGCCCTGACCATCGGCGCCTTCGGGCTGGAGCGCATCGGGCTGACCTTCGGTGTGGGTCTGCTCTCGCTGACCAGCTTCGTGGTCAGCATGTTCTTCTTCCGGGCCGAGGCCGACGAATTCGGCGAAAGCTGACCGGCGGTCCACCCATCCGGAGTCGGCTCGGCCGCGAATACCTTCTGCAGGAAGGAGCGTGGCCGTGAATCTCGTCAAACTCGCAGGTCAGATCGTCGAGTCGGTGCCGTCCGTGGTCGGTGTGCGGACCGTGGAGGAACCCAGCTACATCAGTCGCCCACTCACCGGGAACGTCGAGATCAGGCGGTACAACCGGCGTATCGCGGCGCAGACCACCGTCACCGGCGACCGCGAGCGTGCCCTGAACACCGGGTTCCGCAAGCTGGCGGCCTATATCTTCGGCGGAAACCAGCGCCGCACCGAGATCGCGATGACCGCCCCGGTGAGCCAGCAGGGCGGTTCCCAGGAGATCGCCATGACGGCACCGGTGAGCCAGCAGGGCAGCGCCGACGAGGGATGGACCATCCGGTTCTTCATGCCGTCTGAGTGGACGCTGGAAACCCTGCCCGAGCCCGACGACGCGGACGTCGACCTGGTATCGGTGCCACCGGAAACAGTCGCGGTGATCCGCTTCACCGGCGACCGCAGCCCGGCCGCCGTCGCCCAGCAGACCGCCGATCTCGTCGACACCCTCGGTGCGAACGGTATCGAACCGGCCGGCGAGCCGGTCGCATGGTTCTACGATCCGCCCTGGACGCTGCCCTTCCGGCGCCGCAACGAGGTGGTCGTGCCGATCTAGGCAGACCTGCGGGCGAGAAAATGACGCGCGCCCGATCACTCCGTCACGGTAGACATGGGTATGTGCCCGAGCTGACCCTGCGCGCCCTGCGCGACGACACCGACTACCAGGACTTCAACACCGCAATGGCCTGGGGCTTCCTGGAGGACCCCCAGCCCGACGACATCAGACTCGCGCGTGCCTTCACCGACCTGGACCGGATGTTCGGGTTTCACGACGGAACCCGGTGGGTGTCCACCGCCGGGGACTACCGCAAGAAGGTCGTACTGCCCGGCGGTACACGCACCGACGTGGCGGCGGTGACGGGCGTCAGCGTCGCTTCCGACCATCGGCGGCGGGGGCTGCTGAGCCGGATGATGCGTCACCAACTGGACACCATCCGCGACCGCGGCACCGAGGCTGTGGCCATGCTCTTCGCCTCCGAGACGACGATCTACGGCCGCTTCGGGTATGGGCTGGCGAGCCAGAACGCCACGCTGTCCGGCCCGGTGCGCGATCTCGGCTTCCGCCCCGACGTCGATCTCGGGGAAGGCTCCGTGTCGCAGATCGACGTCGACACCCTGCTGGACGCAGGACCGGCCATCTACGACCGGGCGGTGGCCGGTTTGCCGGGCCGGATGGACCGGCCGCGCGCGTGGTGGGACTACCAGGTCTTCGACAACGACGAGCGCAAGAAGAACAGCGGCAGCATCAGATTCGCCCTGCACCGCGAACCCGACGGAACGCCGAGCGGATTCGCGCGGTACCGGACGAAGTCGGCGTGGGATGCCACCGGCCCCGCCGGCGAGGTGCACGTCGAGGAGGTCCGCGCCACCAATCCTCGTGCCTACTCCAGGGTTTGGCGCTACCTGCTGGACATCGACCTGGTTCGACGCGTCATCGTCAAGGACGCCGCGGTCGACGAACCGCTGCGCGCGCTGGTGGCCGACAGCCGAGCGCTGCGCTGCGAGATCGCCGACGGCATCTTCGTCCGGCTCGTCGACGTCGGGCGGGCACTCGCACTGCGCCGGTATGCCGCACCGGTCGATGCGGTTCTGGACGTGCACGACGAGTTCTGCCCGTGGAACACCGCGCGGTACCGACTGCGTGGTGACGTCGACGGCGCAGAGTGCGAAAAGACCGATGCGCCTGCCGATATCGCCATCAGCGTGCGCGAGCTCGGTGCGGTGTACCTCGGCGGGATCAGCCTCGCCCACCTCGCCTCTGCGGGCCTGGTCGAGGAACTGACCTCCGGATCGGTGCACCGTGCGGCCGTCGGCTTCGGCTGGCTGGTGGCGCCCGCCATCCCCGACCACTACTGAGAAAGGACGGCCATGATCCGCGCAGTACTCTTCGATTTCTCCGGCACGCTGTTCCGGCTCGAGGAGCAGGACGACTGGTTCGACGGCATCACCGTCGACGAACAGGCGGTGCAGGGTCACGTGCAGGCCGAGCTGATGCGTCGCGTGACCGCACCGACCGGAAGCACGGTGCCCATGAATGCCCAGCAGCAACATAATTGGGCCCACCGGGACCTGGAACCGCATCTACACCGCGAGGCGTATCTCCACGTACTACGCGAGTCCGGCCTCACCGGCGAGGATGCCGCGGCCCTGTACCCGAAGCTGGTCGACCCGGCCTCCTGGTCACCCTACCCCGACACCGCCCCGGTGCTGAACGGCCTGCGCGGCAACGGGATCAAGACGGCCGTGGTGTCGAATATCGCCTTCGACCTGCGACCCGCGCTGGCCGCCGCGGGCACCGGCGCCGACGAGTACGTGTTGTCGTTCGAGGTCGGCGCCGTCAAACCCGATCCCGAGATCTTCCGGACCGCGCTGCGGCGGCTCGGCGTGGCCGCCGAGGAGACCCTGATGGTCGGTGACAGTGAGGAGGCCGACGGTGGTGCACGCGCCGTGGGGTGTGCGTGCCTTCGCCCTGGTGGACCCGCTGCCCACCGATCAACGTCCCGACGGGTTGGGCACCGCGCTGCGCGTATACGGCATCACGCTCCCGCACAGCTAGCGCGCGTCGACGGACACCTGGTTGCGGTACCCGACGACGACGCTGGTGATGAGCGAGACCGCGATCACCGCCTCGGCGATGAAGAACGCGGAGAAGTCGATCAACGAGCCGATCGGCGGATCGCCGGGAATGGCGTTGCGCAACGGGACCATCGCGAACAGCAGCGCGGCCATCACCGAATACGCGCCGTACTCCACGCCCCGGCGGGTCCGCACGACGTAGGAGGCCAGTACCGCGGCAGAGGCTGCCAGGCCCAGCATCAGCACCATGATGAACACGCCGAACACCATGGTGGGCACACTGCGTTCGGCCTTCAGGGTCAGCGACAGCCAGCCCTGGTCGGGCGACAGAGTCGGCGTCACCGCGAAGAATGCATCACCGTTGGACACCGTCACCTCCAGCGGTAGCGGTGCGCCGTCGGCGCCCAGGACCTGGATGGCCGGGAACGACTGGTAGGTGTCGAACGGGAAGTCGGTGCTGCTGCCGCCGAGGGCGAACTCCTGGATCACGGTGTGGAATCGGTCGCCCGCGGCGAACTTGACCACGCTGGAGCGCCGCGAGTTGGTCTCTACGGTGATGTCCTCGGTGAGGCCGTCGCTCACACCACCGACGGGGTCGTCGTTGACATCGAGTTCCACCGTCATCGACTGGTCGTGAACGTCGACCCGGGTGATGTACATCGACATCAGCACGACATCGGGGCTGTCGGCGTCCTCGGTGCCGAAGGGCACCGAGGCCTGCTGAGTGTAGGAGCGGCTGGCCAGGAATCCACCGACACTGCCCGCCACCACGATCCCGATGACGACCAGGACCACCAGGATGCGGGCACCACGGTCGAGGCGGCCGGCGGTCGACTTCATGGTCGGCACGCTACCGCCGGCGTGGCGATCTCGTGCATTTCGGCGCCGAACAGCAGAACGGCGGCCCTGCCGAGAGGGCCGGCCGTTTCCGACTGAGGGCTGATCAGGTGTGATCAGCCACCAGGCTCCGCTACAGGTGCGGAGCCTCCTTGATCTTGGAATCCGGGGTGCCCAGCGTCTGGCACCAGGTCTGCACCGCCAGTCGGGTCCCGCTGATCTCGACCTGCTGCGGGTCGGATCCCTTCTCGTCCTTCAGCATCTTGGTGACGGCCTCGTTCTGAGTCTTCTCGTCGGCACCGGTGAAGTCCTTGCACGCGGTGTCACCACCGGTGACCGACGGTGAACAGCCGACCAACATCGCAGCCGCCGCACCAGCCGCCATAAACGCCGCCGCTGTACGCCTCATCGTGTCCTCCTCGTCATGGCGCCGAGTCACGCCTCATTCACATCGTCGCCGCGCTTTGTACCCCGCACTGTCTCCGCCGAAACACCGTGAATACAGTCGGGGAATGACTTTCGACCCTGCATTGTGGCAGCCGGTCGCCGGCTTCGAGCTGACCGATATCACCTATCACCGGCACGTCGTCGACGGAAAACCGCAACCGACGGTGCGGGTCGCCTTCGACCGTCCCGAGGTGCGAAACGCGTTCCGTCCGCACACGGTCGACGAGCTGTATCGCGTGCTCGATCACGCGCGGATGTCCCCCGATGTCGGGGTGATCCTGCTGACTGGCAACGGCCCGTCGCCCAAGGACGGCGGCTGGGCGTTCTGCTCGGGCGGTGACCAGCGCATCCGCGGCCGCAGCGGTTACCAGTACGCAAGCGGAGAGACCGGCGACACTGTTGATGCCGCAAGGGCCGGCAGACTGCACATCCTGGAGGTGCAGCGCCTCATCCGGTTCATGCCCAAGGTCGTCATCTGCCTGGTCAACGGCTGGGCGGCCGGTGGCGGGCACAGCCTGCACGTCACCTGCGATCTGACGCTGGCCAGCCGCGAGCATGCCCGCTTCAAGCAGACCGATGCCGATGTGGGCAGCTTCGACGGCGGGTTCGGCAGCGCCTACCTCGCGCGCCAGACCGGGCAGAAGTTCGCCCGCGAGATCTTCTTCCTCGGCCGCGCCTACGACGCCGAAACCATGTATCAGATGGGTGCGGTGAACCAGGTCGTCGACCACGACGAGCTGGAGAGCACGGGCCTGCAGTGGGCGGCCGAGATCAACGGCAAGTCCCCGCAGGCGATCCGGATGCTGAAGTTCGGTTTCAACCTGATCGACGACGGGTTGGTCGGCCAGCAGGTTTTCGCCGGTGAGGCAACCCGGTTGGCATACATGACCGACGAGGCCGTCGAGGGCCGGGATGCCTTCCTGGAAAAGCGCGACCCGGACTGGAGCGGCTTCCCGCGCTACTTCTGACGATTTCGGCGCGCTGACGCTCGGTGAGCGAGCGTTTGCGCGCCGAAATCGTCGGGGATGGAACCGGTCGCGGCGCGCCTGCGTCCAAAGTCGTGTGCTCGAGGATTATCTGCGCGACCACGACGGTGTCATCACCCTCGCCCAGGCCGGCCGGTGCGGGATCAGCCCGCAGGCCGTGCGCAGGCGCATCGGTTCCGGGGTCTGGCGGCGGTGTTCACAGGGGGTGTACTTCGTCGACGACCGCCCGTTCACCGATGCCGCCCGTATTCGTGCCGCGGTCTGGGGTTACGGCGATGACGCGGTCGCCAGTGGCCTGGCCGCCGCATGGTGGTACGGATTCACCCAGTACCCGCCGGCGGTCGCCGAGGTCACCGTGCCGCGCAACAGCCACGGGCGCACCCACCCTGGCAGCCGCGTTCGTCGGCGTGACCTCGACCCGGCCGATGTCGCCGTGCATCGGGGCCTTCCCCTGACGGCGCGCCCGCTGACGGTCGTGGAGGCAGCGGTGCGCCGCGGCGGTGGCGCCCGCATCATGGACCGTGCCCTGCAGGGCGACTCCGAGCTGCGTGATCTATGGCGTGCGCAGTCGCGGAACAAGGGTCGCTACGGTTCACCGGCAGCGCGGCGCCTGCTCCTCGCCGCGGCGGATGGTTCTCGATCCGCCGCAGAGCGGTTGCTGATCAAGCTGCTGCGGCAGGCGGACATCACCGGCTGGCGGGCCAACTTCCCGGCAGGGCCGTACTTCATCGATGTCGCCTTTGCCGAACGGATGATCGCGGTCGAGGTCGACGGCTGGGCCTTTCACACCGACCCGGACGCGTTCACCAATGACCGGCGTCGGCAGAACTACCTGATCGTGCACGGTTGGCAGGTCCTGCGCTTCACCTGGCTCGACCTCTCGGAGTACCCCGACCGTGTCATCGCGACCATTCTCTCTGCGATTTCGGCGCGCTGACGCTCGGTGAGCGAGCGTTTGCGCGCCGAAATCTAGACTGTCGCGGTGAGCAAGAACCCCCTGCGCCGGATCTCGGACGCGGTGCTGTTGACCAGCATGCGGCCCCCACTGACCGAGTACCTGGGCCGCGGCCCCGAGGTCGAACTGCGCGGTAAGCGCATCCTGATCACCGGAGCGTCCTCCGGCATCGGGGAGGCCTCGGCGCTCAAACTGGCCAAGCTGGGTGCCAGCGTGATCGTGGTGGCCCGGCGCGCCGAGCTGCTCGAGACCGTCACCGCGAAGATCCGTGACAACGGTGGCATCGCCGAGGCGGTCGCCGCCGATCTGTCCGATCTGGACGCCGTCGACGCGCTCGCCGCCAAAGCCCTCGAAAGCCACGGCGGCATCGACATCCTGATCAACAACGCCGGCCGGTCCATCCGCCGCCCGCTGATCGAGTCGCTGGACCGTTGGCACGATCTCGAGCGCACCATGACGCTCAACTACTACGCCCCGCTGCGGCTGATGCGTGCCCTGGTGCCCGGCATGATCGCCCGCGGCGACGGCCACGTCATCAACGTGTCGACCTGGGGCGTGATGAACGAATCCTCCCCGCTGTTCGGGGCGTACCAGGCCTCCAAGGCGGCGCTGACGGCGATCAGCCGGGTCGCCGAGACCGAATGGTCGGGCAAGGGCGTGCACTCGACGACGCTGTACTACCCGCTGGTGAAGACGCCGATGATCGAGCCGACCAAGGAGTTCGTGGCGATGCCCGGCCTGTCCGCCGAGGAGGCCGCCGACTGGATGGTCACCGCGGCGAAGACCCGACCGGTGCGCATCGCCCCGCGCATGGCGGTGACCGCCAAGGCGATCGACAGCGTGGCGCCGGGGCTGCTCGGCGTGTTCATGAAGCGCGGCGTCACCGATTCGGCCTAGACACGCGTCGCCGATGCGAATCCTGGACTGGTTACAGCAGCGCGACCCCGAGTACGACGCGCTGCGCCGAGCCGCCAGGGCCGCCATCGTCGTGCCCATCGCCGCGGCCACCAGCTTCCTGCTCGCCGGCGACAGCCAGGCACCGATGTTCGCCATCTTCGGGTCCGTCGCGCTGCTGATCATCACCGACTTCCCGGGAAACCGGGAGGCCCGCGCGCTCGCCTACGCGGGGCTCGGATTCAACGGTGCGATGCTGATCACCATCGGCACGCTCGTCGCGCCGTACCCGTGGCTCAGCGTCGGGTTGATGTTCGTGCTCGGTGTCACCGTGATGTTCAGCGGAGTGCTCAGCGAGACCGTCGCCGCCGGGCAACGTGCCACGCTGCTGACCTTCGTACTTCCCGCCTGCACCCCGCCCGGACCCATCGGCGAGCGCCTGACGGGCTGGCTGGTGGCGTTGGCCGTGTGTGTGCCCGCCGCGCTGTTCCTGTTCCCACCGCGCCATCACGACGATCTGCGGCGGCACGCGGCAGGGGTGTGCCGCGCACTCTCCGCCTGCCTGGAGGGGGCTGGGTCGACCAGGGATGTCACCCGCGCGATGAACGCCCTGTGGGCCAACTTCGTCAACGCCGACTTCCGACCCGTTGCGCTGACGGCAGGGAGCCGGGCGCTGGTCCGCGTCGTCGATGACCTCGGATGGCTGGCCGACCAGATCACCGATCACACCGGCGCAGCACTCGGCGATATGCGGCCGGCCATCGTCGCGGTGCTGCGCGACTGCACGGCGGTGCTGCAGATCTCGGACCCTCGACTGCGCGCGGCCCGGGGTGTCGACCTCAGCACCGCACTCGACGGGCTCCGCGAGGTGGCGCAGGGCCGCTACCGGGAAGACATCGAGCAGATTCTGGCGGTACCCGATGACGGCACCGCCGTCGAGGTCGGGAGCAGCCTGCTGGGGCGCCGCACGTTCTCGGCGACGGTCGGGGTCACCGGGCGCATCATCCGCAATGCCGCGCTGGCCGACGCCCGGCCGGTCTGGGCGCGGGTGCTCGGTCGTGGGCTACCGCGCACCGGCGCGGCGGACTGGGTGATGCCCGAGACCACCGCCGTCGCGCAGATCACCAAGGGTTTCCTCGCCGGCCGCGCACTCGTGGTGCGCAACAGCGTACGCACCGGCCTGGGGCTGGCCCTGGCGGTCGCGGTCACCCATGTGTTCCCGGTCGAGCACGGGTTCTGGGTGGTACTCGGCGCGTTGTCGGTGTTGCGCAGCAGCGCGTTGACCACGGGTACCCGGGTGCTGCGCGCCGTGGCCGGGACGGCGCTGGGTTTCGCCATCGGGGTGGCCGTCATAGAACTCGTCGGCGTCGACCCAGTCGTGATGTGGATGCTGTTGCCGGTAGTGGCCTTCGGGTCGGCCTTCGTGCCCGAGATCGCCTCGTTCGTCGCAGGCCAGGCCGCGTTCACGATGATGGTGCTGATCATCTTCAACCTGATCCAGCCGTCGGGTTGGGCCGTCGGACTGATCCGGGTCGAGGACGTCGTGGTCGGGGCGCTCGTGGGTGTCGCCGTGTCGGTGCTGCTGTGGCCTCGTGGCGCGTCGACGCAGGTCAGCAAGGCGGTCAGTCGGGCCCATGCCGCCGGTGCGGAATTGCTCAAAGCGGGTGTGCTGCGGGTCATCCGCGGCGCCTCCGAGAGCGCCGACAACCGCGTCTTCACGCTCAGCCGACGCGCCCTTGAGGCCAGCCGGATACTCGATGACACTCTGCGACAGTATCTTTCGGAGAACGGTGGGCACGCCGACCGGCGCGCTCCCACAGTGCGCGCGGCCAATCGGGTGGTGCGCCTGCGTGCGGCCGCCGAGCTGATCGCCGATGTCATGCCGCCGCCACTCGGGGTGTATCCGCGAGCGCGGGAACTGCTGGAAGAGCACGCCGATGCGGTGTGTGAGCAGGGCGTGTCGGGCCCGCCGATCAGCAGTGATTTCGTGTTGGCACTGCGCGTCGAGAACACCCGCGACGAGCTCGCGGTATCGGCGGCGCTGCCGCTGCTGACCGTCGCAGCGCATCTGGGTGAGCTGGAGCTGTTGTATCCGCGCGGCTGATCTCAGGGTCGGGTGATGGTGCGCGGTGTCAGCCCGAGCGTGCGCACGTGCTCGGCGATCTCACTCAGGCTCGCGGTCCACACGTCGGTGTGTTCCACGACGTAACGCATCAGGTCACCGAGTTCGGCTGCGCGCGATGCCCGTCCGGTCAGGAATGGATGATTGGTCAGCACCCAGCACGCACCGGCGGTGCGCAGCGCATCGAACTCCAGTTGCCACAGTTCGCGAGCCTTACGAGGACTCTCGATGGTTCCGCTGTAGATGTCCGGCAGATAGCAGTATTGCTCCCAGTCGTCGAGCGCCCACTGGATCGGGATCTCGACCAGCGAGCGCGACCCCACCGCAAGCTCATAGGGATGGTCGGCATCCATCAACGACGAGTCGTACAGGAATCCGCGCTCGGCGAGCAGTTCCGGTGTCCGCCAGGACAGATCCCACATCGGCGCGCGGTACCCACTCGGGCGTACCCCGGCAACCTCGGCCAGCGCCTCCAACCCGCGGTCGAGCGCCTCGATCTCCTCCTCCAGCGTCAGCGCTGTCGGCTGCTCGTGCAGATACCCGTGGTGGGCGATCTCGTGCCCCGCGGCGACGATCGACCGCACCGCCTCCGGATAGCGATGCGCGGTATGCCCCGGCACGAAGAACGTCGACCGGATCTGATGACGCTCCAGCAGGTCGAGAATGCGCGGGATACCGACCAGCGGACCGTAGGCCTGATGGCTCATCACGCTCATCCGGGCCGCCACCGACTCATTGCCCCACAGCACCGCCGACTCGGCATCCACATCGAAGGTGAAGGCCGCCGCCGCGATCTTGCCAGCAGGCCAAAGCATTTGCCCGTCGCTGCGCTCGCCCGGACCGAACTCAGACATTTTCGGCCATCAGGGTGATCAGCTCGTATCCGATATTGGCCGCCGCCACCGCCGTCACGTCGGCGTTGTCGTAGGCCGGCGCCACCTCGACGACATCGGCACCGACGATCTGCAGACCACGCATCGCCCGCAGCACGGCCACCAGTTCCCGACTGGTCATACCACCGATCTCCGGGGTACCGGTCCCCGGCGCGAACGCCGGATCGAGAACATCGATATCGATCGAGACGTAGACCGGATGCTCGCCCACCCGCTCCCGGATTCGTTCGATGACACCGTCGATTCCGATGCGGTCGATATCGCGGCAGTGCACGATGGTGAATCCCAACGACTCGTCATCGAGCAGATCGGCTCTGTCATACAGCGATCCGCGGATCCCGACATGCGCGGAGTGCCCCTTGACCAACAATCCCTGCTCGGCAGCGCGGCGGAACGGCGTGCCATGCGTACACGGCGCGCCGAAGTAGGTGTCCCAGGTGTCCAGGTGGGCGTCGAAGTGCACCAGGGCGACCGGCCCGTGCATGCGATTGACCGCCTGCAGGGCAGGCAGCGCGATGGTGTGGTCGCCGCCGAAGGTCAGCACCCGCTGCTGCGGGGTGGTCAGCAGGGCGGCGATACCCTCGCGCACCTCGTCGACCGCGGCATCGATATCGAACGGATTGGCCGCGATATCACCGGCATCGACAACCTGCGCCTGGGCAAACGGACTGACGTCCAACGCCGGGTTGTACGGCTTGAGCAACCTGGACGCCTCGCGGATCGCGGCGGGACCGAACCGGGCCCCGGGCCGGTAGGTCACCCCACTGTCGAACGGCACCCCGACGACGGCGATGTCGTACCGCGGCACCTCATGGCGCTGCGGCAGGCGGGCGAAGGTCGCCAGTCCGGCATACCGCGGCACCTGCTGCGCGTTCACCTGCCCGACATTGCCCGACGCCGACCGCACGTATCTGTCCTGGCCGTCCACCAACTCCCCTTCTGTCATGCTCTACTCCTGGTCGATCCCCCATTACAGGAGATGACCTGCCCGACGATGGCCGCCACCTCGAAGTCGGCGAGCAGTTCCACCGCAGCCGAGATCTCATCGGGTCGGCCGATGCGGCCCAACGGAATTCCGGCCGCATACCGGTCGTGCATGTCCGCCAGGTCGATTCCGGCGGCATCGGCGTCGACCTGTAGTTGCGGGGTGTCGGTGACGCCCGGCGCGACGGCGTTGACGATGATGCCCTCCGGGGCCAGTTCGCGGCCGAGTCCCTTGACCAAGGCGATCAGCCCGGATTTGGCGGCCGCATAGGCGGTGGCTTCCGGCCATCCGGTGACACCCCATTCGCTGGCGATCACCACGACGCGTCCTTCGGCCCGAGCACGCATGTGCGGCAGCGCGGCCTGTATCAGGTGGTAGGTGCCACCGAGGTTGGTGTCGACGATGCGCCACCAGTCCTGCTCGTCGTGCTCCAGCAGCGGGGCCATCGTCATGTACGCGTGGTTGGCGACCAACACATCGAGGCGGCCGGTGCGCTCGGCCACCGTATCGGCGATGCGCAGGCATTCCCGCGGATCGGACACGTCACCGGCAACGGCGAATCCACCGATGCCCTCGGCCAGTGCCTCCAGTTCCGCACTGGGACGAATATCGTTGACGGCGACCGTCATTCCCCGGCCGGCCAGCCGACGCGCGTGCGCCGCACCCATCCCCTGCGCCGCGCCCGTGATCAGCGCGACCCTGCTCATATCACCGCTCCCGAGTTGACGTTGACCACATCGCCGACGCTGAACGTCGCGTCGCAGACCAGATATTCGACGCAACGGGCCACCTCGGCCGGGGTGGCCAGCCGGCGCAGCGGCAGGGTGTCCAGGTATTGGGATGCCCGCCACGGGGAGTCGGCGTCCAGCAGCGGGGTGTCGGTGGGCCCCGGGGCGACGGCATTGACCCGCACCCCGGATCCGGCGATCTCGGCGGCCAGACTGCGGACCAGACCGATGATCGCACCCTTGGCCGCGACATAGTGACTCTCCTGGTCACCTCCGCCTACGGCGAGTTCACTGGCCACCGCGACCACGGCGCCCGATCTGGCCGCCAGCATGTCGGGCAGGCAGGCACGGGTCGCGTTGAACAGCCCACCGAGGTGCACCCGCAGCATCCGCCGCCAGGACGCGGCGTCGATCTGGTCGATCAGCGCCATCTCGTAGTAGCCGGCCGAGGTCACCAGCGCGGTGACCGGGCCCAGGGACGAGCGGATCTCGGCGACGGCCGCCGCTACCGCCGCGTGGTCGGAAACATCCACCGCCACCGCGTGATCGGCGTCGGCACCGGCCGACAGGTCCAGCGCACCGATGCGGTACCCGCGCAGGCGCAGTGCCTCGGCCGCGGCCGCACCGATACCGCTGGCGGCGCCGGTGACGACGGCCACCGGGCTGGCGTCACTCACGGGCGTCTCCGAATTCGTCACGGGATTCCACTTCGTCGATCACCGAGGCTTCGACGATACGCGAGCGCACTGCTGCCAGGATCGCCGTGCCGAGCACCAGCAGCACGGCGATGCCGATCCACACCGACCAGTCCAGGTAGCGCTGCTCGAAAGCCGCTCGCGGCCAGGCGATGTTGAGGAATTGCAGCACCGCCCACACGACCGCCACCGCGGCGACGGGCAGGGTGGCCCGGCCCAGCGAGAAGTTGGCCGGCGTCCACGTCCGACGTACCAACACGACCAGGAATCCGATGAGCGGGAACAGGAATGCCAGGTAGAAGCCGCCGGCGGTGAAGTTGACCATCAGCGAGTAGATATCCCCGGCGACGATGCTGAGGCCGAACAGGGCTGCACCGACCACGGTGGTGACGCCGATCGCCACCACCGGGATGCGGGCCGGGCCGCGCAGCTGGGACAGCACGGCCGAGGCCGGCAGCGCACCGTCGCGCGCATAGGCCCAGATGACCCGCGATGCCGAAGTCTGCAGCGCCAGGAAGCTCGCCAGGAAGCCGATGACGAACATCACCTCGACCGGACGCGCGATACCGTGACCGAGTGCGACGGTGAGGGTTTCGTACACCGGGTCGCCGACCGCCCCCGCGGCGACGGCGTCGAGGTCGGGGATGGCCAGGATGATCGCGAGGCTGGAGTAACCGACGACCAGCGCGATGAAGGCGAGCGAGAACAGCACCGCCTTGGGCAGGTAGCGGCGCGGTTCATGCACCTCCTCGGCAATCGACCCGGCGCTCTCGAAACCGACGAAGGACCAGCCGATGAAGGCCACGGCCAGCAGGAACGGGCCGCTGAGCCAGGTCCAGATATCCACCTCGGGGCCACCGCCGGAGAACAGCACCGACAGCGAGTTCTGCCGATGGAACAGCAGCAGCCAGGTTCCCAGCACCACCGAGCCGATGACCTCGGCGATGATGCTGCCGACCATGAAGATCTTCAGCGCCTGTCGGCCGGCCAGGTTGACCGCGGTGCCGGCCAGCAGGATGGCCAGCGCGATGAGCGCCAGCGTCGTCCCGGAGGGCTCCTCGACACCGAAGATGTTGGCGGTGAAGCCGGCCGCGCCCAGTGCCACGGTGGCCATCGCGATGACCAGCGTCCACATGTAGGCCCAGCCCGCGAACCAGCCGTAGGTGGTGCCCAGCAGCCGGCGCGACCACTGGTAGATGGACCCTTCCAACGGCCAGCGCGATACCAGCATCGCGAAGACCAGCGCGACCAGGAACTGGCCGGCGAACACCAGCCCGAAGCCCCACCAGAAGCTCGGTCCGGCGGCCGACAACGCCAATCCGAAGATCCCGTACAGCGCGACGATCGGCGAGATGAACGCGAAGGCGAACGCGAACGCCGACCAGAGGGAGAACTCGCGACGCAACACCTGTGGTTCGGTCATCAACGAACTATCACGCGCTCGGGCGTACCGCCGCCATCGTTGGCGGCGAAGACGCTGCAAACCCACCACCGGTGTGGCCGGCCATTGGAGGATCGCACAACCGAACCCGGTGCACAGATGACAACGACGTTACGATCGACCGATGGCAGGGCCCGACCGTGACGACGAGGCGCGTGCGCCGACGTTCGCCGACCTGCTGGAACGCTCGGGGCTCGGACTGCATCGCATCGACACCGGACCCGCCGCGGCGCACCGCACGATCACCTGGTCGCACACCACCGAGCTGCGCGACCCGTCGCGGTATCTGCGCGGCGGCGAACTGGTCTGCACGGTCGGCATCAGCCTGCAGGCCCCCGCCGACAGCGCCGCCTTCGTCGCCTCGGTGCACACCGCGCGGGCGGCCGGCATCTGTTTCGGGATCGGCGATGTGCACGATTGTGTGCCGCAGGCCCTTGTCGACGCCTGCCGCGACCACCGGCTACCGCTGCTGACCGCCCCGCCGGAGGTACCGTTCGCCACGGTCAGTCGCTACATCGCCGATTTCCGGTTCGGCGGCGCGGTTGCCACCGCCCGAGCCACGAACGCGCTTGTGCCCGAACTGCTTTCCTCGCAGCGGCGGCGCGAGTCGAGTCGGGAACTGTTGGACCGGGCCGGGCACGTGCTGGGCTGCTACTTCCTGCTGGAGCCCCCGGGTGCCCCGGTCGAATCCGACGCCGTGGCCGCGGCAGTCGACGGGATGGGCACGCTGGTGTGGGTCGGTCGCGGCGAACCACCCGAGGCGGCAGTCCTGGAGGTCATCGCCCGGTTCCTGACCGCCTCCCAGGGTGAGCGAGATATCGAGGCCGCACTAGCCCGTGAACGCATCGGTCAGCTGTTGTCGCTGGTGGAACGGCGGATGCTGCTTCCCGACGCGCTCAACCAGTTGCTGGACTGGCCGGGCCTGGCCGCCCCGGACATCGACTGTTCGGCCTGGCCCGCGGGTGCGGGAGCGTTGTTGGCGATGGCCTTTCCCGACGCCCTGGTCGCCGACGCCCCGGAGGTATGTCTGGTGCTCAGCACCGGAGCCGACAAGCCGATCGAGACGGCCACCGATCTGGCCATGCCCTCCGGGCACGCGACGGCGGCGCCCCTGAGCGAGCTGGGCACGTCGATCAGCCAGGCCCGGGTCGCGCTGGATCTGGCCAGGCAGCGGGGCGGCAGCATCGGGCCCGACCAGCTCAGCACCTTCACCAGCCTGCTGGAGGGACTGCCGCCCAGTCGGCTCACCCCGTTCAAGACCCAGTTGATCGATCCGCTGCTGGCACTCGATCGTGATCGTGGCACCCAACACATCCGCACGCTGCGGGTATTCCTCGCCGCGAACGGCTCACTGATCGAGACCGCGCGCGAGCTGTTCCTGCACACCAACACCGTGCGGCATCGGCTGTCGCGGATCCGTCAGATCACCGGACGCAATCCGCTGGACTTCGAGGACCAGGCCGCCTTCACCATCGGCCTGCGGGCCGCCGATCGCGGCGCCTGAGAGCGGCCGTCGTTGCCGCCGGAACACGGGATCGCGTGATAAACACATGGGTATGGAGATCCTGGCCAGCCGGATGCTGATGCGGCCGGCCGACTACCGACGATCGGTGGAGTTCTACCGCGATCGCATCGGCCTGGCCGTCGCGCGCGAGTACACCGGTGGCACCGTTTTCTATGCCGGCCAGTCATTGATCGAACTGGCCGGCCACGGCGGGCCGTCGGCCGGCGGGAGCCTTTGGCTGCAGGTGCGAGATGTCTACGCCACCCAGCACGAATTGGCCGGCCGCGGCGTGGAGATCGCCCGGGCCGCAGTCAGGGAGCCTTGGGGATTACACGAGATGCACGTCACCGATCCTGACGGTGTGACACTGATCTTCGTCCAGATACCGGACGACCATCCGTTGCGCCGGGATACCCGGAGCTGACGTGGCGAAATCGGTGTTGGGACGCGGCACGGCACGGACCCGGGTGCTGGAGGCCGCGCTGACGTTGTTCGGCGAGCACGGTGTCAGCGGCACGACCCTGCAGATGATCGCCGACAGCATCGGGGTCGGTAAGGCGTCGGTGTACTACCAGTTCCATTCCAAGGAAGAGATCGTCGCCGCCGCGGCACAACCGATGTTCGACGATATGGCCCGGGTGGTGACGATCGCCGAGGCCGTTGCCGATCCGCGCACCCGCCGAGAGATCGCCATCAGCGGCTTCATCGAATTCAGCGTGCGCAATCGTCGGCTGGCCGCGGTGCTGGCGGGCGATCCGGTGCTGGAGAGCATGATCGAAGCGCGCGAGGACCTCAGTGACCTCGTGGAGCGGTTCACGAATCTGCTGTTGGGCGGTGGGCACGGCCCGGCAGGCCGGGTGGTCATCTCGATGGTCACCAACGGTGTGTACGCCGCGGTCACCGACAAGGCGATCGAGGACGTCAGCGACGAGGATCTGCACCGCACGTTGCTGGCCGCCACCCAGCAGTTGCTGCGGGACCCTGCCTTTTTCGAGTGACGAACCCGGATCACCAGACCCAGACACCGGGGTCGGCCGGCGGATAGCCGGCACACACCGCGGTCCCGTGCGCGACAACGCCCTTGTTGTTGAAGAACAGTTTCGCCCAGTTCGGCCAGTTCCAGGCCAGCTGCTCGTAGAAGGCGTTGGTGGCGGTGTCCTCGGAATACTGCCGGCGCCCGGCGTAGTCCATCGAAAAGAACCAGGTGATCCGATCACGCGCGGCCCGTTGTACGTCCGGGGATTTGTTGTTGTAGTCGATCATGTACCGCTCGTAGTACACCGGATCGGTATCACGCACCGCAGCCATGTATTGATCGACCGTGCAGGTGGTCTTGAGCATATTGCTCGGGATCGGATACTCGTCGGTGGCATCCGCTGCGGCCACACCGGGCGTCAGCGTCACGACAGCCACCCCCGCCAACCCTGCCAGCGCAAATCTGTTGAGGGACATGATATTCACTTCTTCTCCTGGCCGGCCTGGGTCAACAGGTGTGTCAGCTCCGGGCAGTAGGCCGGGATGCCGGCACCGACGAACTGCCAGGCCTGCTCGGTGGTGGACCCGTTCTGTAACTGGTCGTGCACGAACTCGGCCGAGGCGAACACGTCGGCATCCACACCGCGGTGCAGGCGTTTGCACATGATCTTGGCGATCCAGGCGTTGAAATCCTTCTGGCCGTACACACCGTAGCTGTGCAACTGATCGGCGAAGACCTCGTCACGGTCGGCCTGGGCGACCGGGGCGGCCGTGAACGCCGCGAGCACGGCACCGGTGGCCAACATCGAGGAGATCCGCGAATTCCGCATCACACCAACACATCCTGGGGTCGACGTTGAATCGGCGGCCATGCCTGCGGCTTGGGCCGCTGGCGCACCTGCTGCGGCCACCAGAACCATCTGCCCATCAGCGCGGCGATCGAAGGCGTCATGAACGACCGGATCACCAGGGTGTCGAACAACAGGCCCAGGCCGATCGTCGTGCCCACCTGGCCCATGATGGTCAGATCGCTGACCGCCATCACCATCATGGTGAACGCGAACACCATTCCGGCCGCGGTGACCGTCGACCCGCTCCCTCCCATGGCCCGGATCATCCCGGTGTGCAACCCGGCATGGATCTCCTCCTTGAGCCGCGACACCACCAGCAGGTTGTAGTCCGCGCCGACGGCCAACAGGATGATCACCGCCATCGGCAACACCATCCAGTGCAGCTCGATACCGAGCAGGTGTTGCCAGAGCAGCACCGAAACACCGAAGGACGCGCCGAGGGAGAGCACCACGGTGCCCACGATGACGGCGGCGGCCACGATGGCCCTGGTGAGCAGCAACATGATCAGGAAGATCAGACAGATGGCGGCGATGCCGGCGATCAACAGGTCATAGCGGGTGCCGTCGGCCATGTCCTTGAACGTGGCCGCGGTGCCGCCCAGATAGATCGTCGAACCCTCCAACGGGGTGCCCTTGATCGCATTCTTGGCCGCGGTCTTGATCGGTTCGATCCGCTCGATCCCCTCGGCCGACATCGGGTCGCCCTCGTGGTTGATCATGAACCGCACCGCGTGCCCGTCCGGGGACAGGAACTGCTCCAAACCCTTGGCGAAATCCGGGTTGTCGAATGCCTCGGCGGGCAGATAGAACGAATCGTCGTTCATCGCATCGTTGAATGCCTTGCCCATCTCGGTCGAGGTCTCGCTCATGATGCGCTGCTGCTCCTGCATACCCGCCTGGGTCTGCTGCATGGTCAGCATCATCTCTTTCATGTTGACCATGGTCTGTTTCATCTCGGGCATGATCGCGATCATCTGCGGCATCAGTTCGTTGAGCCGATGCATCTGCGGCATCATGTCGTTCATGTTGGTGGTCATCACGTCGATGCCGTCGAGCACGTCGAAGACCGACCGGATGGACCAGCACATCGGGATGTTGAAACAGTGCGGCTCCCAATAGAAGTAGTTGCGCATCGGCCGGAAGAAATCGTCGAAATTGGCGATGCTGTCCCGCATCTCCTCCAGATCACCGACCATGACGTCCATCGAGGACACCATCTTCGACGTGGTGTCGGCCATCTGCTCGGTGATGGCCTGCATCTTGTCCATGCTCGCGATGGTCCGGTCCATGTCCGCAACCTGATTGGACATGTCGGCGGTGCGGTCTTGGTTGTACTTCTCGTTCAGCCGTTGCAGAGTGCTGTTCTGACTGATCATGTACGGGATCGAGGTGTTCTCGATCGGCGTGCCGTCGGGCCGGGTGATGGTCTGCACGCGCCCGATACCGTCGACCTGGAAGATGGCCTTCGCGATCTTCTCGATCACCAGGAAGTCGGCGGGATTGCGCAGATCCCGGTCACTTTCGATCATCAGGATCTCCGGGTTCAACCGCGCCGGCGAGAAGTGCCGTTCGGCGGCGGCGTAACCCTCGTTGGAGCTGATGTCGTCCGGCAGATAGAGGCGGTCGTTGTAACTCGTCTTGTAGCCGGGCAGTGCCAGCAGGCCGATCAGCGAGACCGCGATGGTGGTGATCAGGATGGGTCCGGGCCAGCGGACCACCGCGGCACCGACCTTGCGCCAGCCACGTACGCGGGTGGCGCGCTTGGGATCCAGGAACCGTCCGCCGACGGTGATCATCGCCGGACCGAAGGTCATGGCCGTGATGATCAGCACCAGCATGCCCACGGCCAGCGGCACGCCGAGGGTCTGGAAATACGGCAGCCGGGTGAAGCTCAGACAGAACGTGGCACCGGCGATGGTCAGCCCGGACCCGACGATCACATGGGCGGTGCCACCGAACATCGTGTAGTACGCCTGTTCCCGGTCCTCACCGGCGCTTCTGGCCTCCTGATACCGGCCGATCAGGAAGATCGCGTAGTCCACCGAGATCGCGATGGCCAGTGTCACCAGCAGGCCGGTGGCGAACGTCGAGAGCCCGATGATCTCGTAGTACCCGAGCGCCGCGACGGCGCCGCGCACGGTCAGCAGGCTCACGGCCACCATGACGATCATCAGCACCATCGTCATGACGGAGCGGAAGATGATGAGCAGCATGACGATGATGACCAGGAAGGTCAGCGCCTCGATCAAGCGCATGCTGCCGTGGCTGGCCTCGGTCTGTTCGGCCGTCATGGCCGCCGACCCGGTGACGAACACCTGCACACCGTCGGGCGGCGGCATGCTCTCGACGATGTCCTTGACGGCCTCGATGGACTCCAGCGACTTTGCCTCGCCTTGGTTTCCGGCCAGGTTCGCCGAGACGTAGACGGCCTTGCCGTCGCCGCTCTGCACGCCGGTCGCGGTCAGCGGGTCGCTCCACAGATCCTGGACGTGCTCGACGTGGGCCTTGTCGGCCTCCAGTTTGGCGATCAGCTCCGAGTAGTACCGGCGGGTGTCCGCACCGAGGGGCTCCTGGCCCTCCAGCACGATCATCACCGAGCTGTTGGATTCGTACTCGCCGAACACTTTTCCGATGTGTTCGGTGGCGATGACCGCAGGGGCTTCCTTGGGGCTCATCGACACCGACCGCATCTCACCGACCGCTTCCAGTTGCGGCACCGCGACGTTGAGGAAGACCGCAACGGCGATCCAGCCGAGGATGAACGGCACCGCCAGCTTGCGGAACACCCGGGCGACGCGGCCGAAATGTGCTGTCTGGTGCGGGGATTGCACCGCGATCGGCCCGGTGGGCGGCTCGCCGCCGTACTGAACGGGCGGCTCGCCGCCGGCATGCGCCCCGCTCATGCGATTTCCTCGCAAGCTCGGATCTCGCATGCCACCTGTCGATTCGCTCCGCAAGCGTCGCTCATGCGGACTTCACGATGCAGAAGGTCTGGACATTGGTGCCGGAGACGGTGCGCTCATCCTTGAGTTCGCCGTCGACGAGTACGCGGCAGCCCAAGAAGCTCGTCTTGCCCTGCGCCACGATATTGGCCGCCGCGGAGGGCTTGGTGGTCTGCAGGGTCACCGACCAGGGCAGTACCGCGCCGTCCACCCGTTGCGGTTCACCGGCGAGGTCGAGGTAGTTCACGTCCACGGCCGCGCCTTCCGGACCGAAGATCTCATAGGTCACCACTTTCGGGTCGAACGGCTCGGGGTCGTTGGCGAAGTTCACCGGAGTCACCAGGGGCGGGTCGGAGGCGAAGACACCGCGTATGCGGTCCACCGCAAAGGCGCCGATTCCGACGACCACGACGATGACCAGCGGTAACCACGCCCGTTTGAGCAGCTGCATTCTCCCGACGTCCTTCCGCAGTGCCGACCAACACATGGCCGATGACAGCCTCGGCCATCGGACTTACACAAGTTATACATATGGACGATTTGAAGCAAGCCGGTCGGCTAATTGTGGATCACCTCATGCTTGAATATCGTCAAGTCGAATGGCATACCGAAAATGGGGGCCCGATGCTCACCGAACCCACCCACGGGGGCAAGCGCGTCACGGGAACCGCGCGCGAGCGCGTCATCGATGCCGCCGTCGAATTGTTCGCCGAACACGGTGTTCAGGGCACCTCACTGCGCATGATCGCCGACCGTCTCGGCGTCGCCAAAGGTGCGGTGTACTACCAGTTCCGATCCAAGGACGACATCGTCTTGGCGCTGTTGACACCGCTCTTCGATGACATCTCGAACATCATCGAGAACGCCGAGGCCCAGCCGTCACCACAGCGTCGTCGGCAGGCCGCGATCCACGGACTTGTCGACGCGGCCGTCGATCAGCGGCGCGCCAGCTGTCTGTTCCGGGGTGACCCGGCCGTCGGCGAACTGGTCACCAGACACGGCGAATGGGAAGCACTCGTGGACAGGATGCGGTCGCTGCTGTGGGGTGCTCGACCCACCCACAGCGAGCGGGTGGCAATGTCGGTGGCCTGCACCGGGCTCTACTTCTGTACGACCGATCCGGGCTTGCGGGACATCCCCGACCAGGATCTACGCGAGATCCTGTTGCGGGGCTTTCTGGCGTGTGTCAGCGAGCCGGTGCCGGAGCCAGCGGCCAGCCCACCGAGGCCAGCCGCGACGCAACCTGGTGCAGCTCTTCGGGATTCGGTTCCTTGTCGGTGACGAGCTGAATGGCACCGCTGATCTCGGCCTCGGTCACCGGACTGACACCGTCGCTGGAACGCAACACCGACTTGGCCGCCGCCACCACCTCGTCCTCGGTCAGCGAACGCTTCAGCAGCGCCAGCAGCGCGAAGTAGTCGGTGGGTGGCACACCCTCGGGATAACCCTGGTGCAGCCAGTTCAACACATTGTCCAGGACGTTCTTGTTTTCCGTCATCGCAGTCTCACTTCTTCGGCAGGAACGGGAACAGGTCGATTCCGGTGTGATGGATGATCGTTGCCCTGGTGATCCACAGCACCGCGGTGAGGATCACCCATCCGACGAAGACGAACAAACCGATACCGAGGAACTTGAACGCCGGGTTCGGCGCCGCGGCTGTGGCATCGCCGCCGGAACCACCGTCGGCACCGCGCGAGTAGGCCACCAGACCGAGCGCGAACACCGCGGGCAGCCCCGCTCCGAGCACCAGTCCGACACCGAGCACTTTGAGGATGCTCTCCAGGTAAGACATGTGAATTCCTTTGATTCAGTATGCGATCGGTGTCGACTCAGACCGATGCGGTGGGCTTGGAGACGGCAGCGTCGCGCACATCGGCCGGGATGACCGAATTGGTCGAGTCGTCCCAGTCGGCGTTGACGTTGCTGTGGTCGACCTTCTGCTGCTGCGCGCGCCACCACATGTAGCCCGACAGCGCGACCAGGATCGCGAAGATCAGACCGTCGCCCACCAGGGCCGAGCCCGTCAGCGTCTTGACACCGTGGGACAACCAGTAGGACAGCGCGCCGACCACGCCGGCGGCGGGCAGCGTGATCAACCAGGCCACCGCCATCCGGCCGGCCACCGCCCACCGCACCTCGGCGCCGGGCTTGCCGACACCGCTGCCCAGGATCGAGCCGGTGGCAACGTGGGTGGTCGACAGCGCCATGCCTGCCGCACTCGAGCTCAAGATGATGGCGGCCGAGGATGCCTCGGCGGCAAAGCCCTGCGGCGACTCGATCTCGACGAGGCCCTTGCCGAGTGTCCGGATGACCCGCCAGCCGCCGAGGTAGGTGCCGAGGCCGATGGCCACCGCGCAGCTGAAGATGATCCAGAACGGCAGACCCTGTTCCTTCACGTCACCGGTCAGGTGCCCGGTGGTGATGAGCGCCAGCGCGATGACACCCATCGTCTTCTGCGCATCGTTGGTGCCGTGCGACAGGGCGACCAGCGAGGCCGTCGCGATCTGGCCCCAGCGGAAGCCGTCCTTGCGCCGCTTCTCGGCGACGTTGCGGGTCAGTCGGTAGACCAGCCAGGTGCCGCAGCCGGCCACCAGACAGGCGATCGCCGGGGCGGCGACGGCAGGGATGAGCACCTTCTGGGTGACGCCGGACCAGTTGACCCCGGCCAGCCCGAGCGCGGCCAGGCCGGCACCGATGAGTCCGCCGAAGAGCGCATGCGACGAACTGGAGGGGATGCCGAACAGCCAGGTCAGCAGGTTCCACAGGATGCCGCCGATCAGGCCGGCGAAGATGATCGTCAAACCGGTCGAGGCATCGATACCGGGGAGCAGCTGGCCGGACTTGCTGTCCTGGACCTTGAGCACCGAGGTGGTGACGGTGACCGCGACCTCGACCGAGAGAAATGCGCCGATCAGGTTCAGCACACCGGCCAGCAGGACGGCGGTCTTGGGCTTGAGCGCGCCGGTGGCGATCGAGGTGGCCATGGCATTACCGGTGTCGTGAAAGCCGTTGGTGAAGTCGAATGCCAGTGCCGTGGCAATCAGTAGCACCAGGATGATCAGCTCTGCGCTCATGCCCCTAATCCTGAGACATCCCTCAGTGTTTCGCGTAATTACGGCCAACTTGCCCATCGCCGCTGAGCTGGCATTTCAGCTGTTTTCGTGACCCTGTTCACCAAACGTTCATCTGCGCGCCGCGTGGAGTTCCGACTGACGGGCCGGAGCAGCGGATTGCGCCGGCATCTGGCAGGCTTCGGATGCGTGAACGGGTTCCTGGCGCGCATCGCCGCCTGGCTGACCGCCGGCTACCCCGAAGGGGTGCCGGGGCCCGACCGTGTCCCGTTGATGGCGCTGCTGACCCGCAGGCTGACCAACGAGGAAGCCGAGGCCGTCGCGCAGGATCTGATGAACCGCCACCTCGACGGTGGGCCCGTCGATCACATCGATCTCAAGGTGATGATCACGGGGATCACCGACGAACTACCCCGCGCCGAGGACATCGAACGGGTCCGACGCCGGCTGGCCATGCAGGGCTGGCCGCTCGACGATCCGCGCCCGGCCGAAACCGAGGACCCGCCATCACCGTCCTGACCCCGCTGCCCGTCGGCACCGGTGCCGCGGCGCCGGCGATCCTGCCGGAGCTGGAGATCGCACTGCGCGGAGCCGCGGCACTGCTCCCGGTCCCCGTCGACGACGCCCGCCATCGGGACCTGCTGATATCCGCGCTCCGCGCCGGAGAGCCGATCGCCGAGGATGTTTCGGTCGTGGTGTCGACCTCGGGTACCACCGGCACGCCCAAGGGTGCTCAGCTCTCGGCGGCCGCGCTGGTCGCCGGGGCGAACGCCACCCATGACCGGCTCGGCGGGCCCGGCAACTGGTTGCTCGCGTTGCCCGCCTACCACGTGGCCGGACTGCAGGTGCTGGTCCGCAGCATCGTCGCGGGCAGCGGCGTGGTGGCCCTACCCGCGAGCTTCACCCCTGCCGAACTGGTCGCGGCGGTGGCGCGGATGGGTCCCGGGCGGCGCTACACCTCATTGGTGTCCAACCAGCTGGACAAGGCACTGGCCGATCCGGCCGCCACCGCAGCATTGGCCGAGCTCGATGCCGTGCTGATCGGCGGGGGCCCGATGCCGGCCGGGATACGCGAGCGGGCCACCGCCGCCGGCATACCGGTCGTGCGCACCTACGGCATGAGTGAGACCGCCGGCGGTTGCGTCTACGACGGGCTGCCCCTGGACGGCGTGCGGATCCGGCTCGATGACGGCCGGGTCGTGCTCGGCGGAGCGGTGGTGGCCTCGGGATACCGCAACCCCGTCACACCCGACCCGTTCGCCGAGCCCGGCTGGTTTCGCACCGACGATATCGGCGTCCTCGACGACACCGGGACGCTGAGAATCCTGGGCCGCATCGACGATGCGGTGAGCACCGGCGGCCTCACCGTGCTGCCACAGTTGGTCGAAGATGCGCTGGCCACCCATCCCGCCATCGCCGAGTGCGCGGTCTTCGGGGTGCCCGACCGCCGGCTCGGCCAACGCGTCGTCGCCGCGATCGTGCTGGCACCCGGCCACGGCGCACCCGATATCGACGCGGTGCGCACCCACGTCGCGATGACGCTGGCCCCGACGGCCGCCCCCCGCGAACTCCACATCGTCGACGTCCTGCCCCGGCGCGGTATCGGCAAGCTCGATCGGCGCGCCCTGATCGAACGCTTCGGGGGGCATGATGGAACGGGTGAGCGCAACTGAAGTGACCACCGTCGAACAACTCCGCGCGATCGTCGGGCACCCGCACCAGGCGGTGGCCGACAAGGTGGCCGGCGCGCTGGGCGATGTACACCGCGTCTGGCTGCAGAACTCACCGCTGTGCTTCGTGGCGACAACGGATGCCCAGGGCCGCGTCGATGTCTCCCCCAAGGGCGACCCGCCGGGATTCGTGCACATAATCGATGATTCGACGATCGCCATTCCCGAGCGCCCCGGCAACAAGCGGGTCGACGGCTATCTCAACGTCCTGCAGAACCCGCATGTGGGCACGCTGTTCGTGATCCCCGGCCGCGGTGACACCGTCCGGGTCAACGGCACTGCCCGAATAGTCTGCGACGCAGATTATTTCGATGCGCTTGCGGTGCAGGGCAAACGACCGATCCTGGCCCTGGAGATCGCGGTCGAAGAGGTGTTCTTCCACTGCGCCAAGGCATTCATGCGTTCGGATGCGTGGAAGCCCGACACCTGGAACCCGGAGTCGGTGCCCAGCACCGCTCAGCTCGCGAAGTCCTTCAAGGCCGAACAGTCACTCGCCGAACTGGAGGCCTATTACAGCGAGGAGAACTACCGCAAGCAGCTCTACTGATCGGGCTCGCGGACCAGGATGGCCCTGGTGTAGAGCAGGTGAAAACCGCTGCGCTGCACGTTCTGCTGTGAGGTGGACCCCGGCGAGGTGGTGACCACCGCGATATCGGCACCCGCGGCGGCTGCGTCGCGCAGCCGGACCGTGAGCAACGCGGTCTGGATACCGCGCCGCCGGTGTGCCGGTGCGGTCGCGGCGCCGGTCAGCTGCGCCACGCAGTCGGTGATGCGCAGGCTGCCGCCCCCGGCGATCCGCCCGTCATGCACCGCGACGTAGGCGGTGACGCCCGCGGCGATGGCATCCCGTTGCGCCCGCTCGATCACGTCGCGGCCGAACTCCTCCGGACTGGGCACGCCCGCGCCGTCGGGATGGGTGAACCCCTCGGCCAGCACGTCCACCCAGGCATCGATCTCCTCCGCGCGTGCCGGGCGGATGTCCATCCCGTCCGGAATCGACTGTGTGACAACATCGAGGGCGCGGCCGAGCACATCCTCGAACGCCAGCACGCGGTAACCGCGCCCGGCGAGCAACGCCAGGATCTCCGGGTCGGCCAGGTTGCTCAGTTCGATCACGGTGGGCGCGCCGCGCTCGCTGTTGGCATGTTCGACCGCGCCGAGTTCGGCGCCGGTGGGCGCTCCCGAGAACCCCAGTCCGGCGACCTTGTTGAAGGGTGCGTCCGGCTCGCCGTAGGCGCCGACCCCGCCGGCCACCGGTATCGCGAAACCGTCGGTGCCGCGCCGCATGGCCGCGGCCACCGCGGCGCCGACCAGTGCGGCCTCGGCATGTTCGATACGCCGGGCCAACTCGATGCCACAGAACAGAACACTCACGGCGCCACACTCTGTCAGGACAGCGACATCAGCGCCACGTAAATAGTGGTGCCCGCGAAGATGGAGAGCAACGCGTGCCGCCGCCACAGCTGCAGACCCACCGTCACCGCTATCGCGATGATCAGCCAGAGTTGTTGATGCGCAGTGGATGCCGGGGCATCGCGCACGGTGTAGAGGGCCAGCATCACCATCACACCCAGCGGCATGTGCAGGCTCAGATACCGCACCACGGCACTGTGCCGCATCGGGGCCAGCGCGGCGAACGGCAGCGCCCGCAGCCCCCAGGTGAGCGCCGCGGCCACCCCGACCAACAGGGCGATGTATGCGGTGTCAGGCACGGGTCACCCTCATCCGCACCACCAGCAGCGCGGTGAACGCGGCGAACCCCCACAGCAGCATCTGCTCACGTGCCAGCAGCCAGGCGCCCACCGCGCAGAGCGCCGCGGCCAGCGCGGTGCCGCGGTCCGGATGTTGCCGATAGGCCTCGATGGCCAGGACGATGAACAGCGCGGTCAGCGCGAATTCGAGCCCGCTGAGCCGATCGATCGGCAGCGCCGACCCGAGCAGGCCGCCGAGGCCCGCCGACAACGTCCAGGTCAGGTGCAGCCCGCATTGCATGCCGAGGATCTGCCGGGAGGTCCAGGTGGCGGCGGCCGGGCTGACCGCGACGGCGAACGCCTCGTCGGAGATCACGTAGGTGCTGTACGCCTTGCCCGGCAGACCACGCACCCGGTGCAGCGGGAAGGACAGCGCGTAGAACACGTGCCGCGAGTTCACGATCAGCGTCGTCAACGCCACCACGGCGACCGGTGCCGCGGTGGCGGCCAGTCCCACCATCAGGAACTCCAGCGAGCCCGCGTAGATCACCGCGGCGAAGACCGGGGCCCACCACCACGCCAATCCGGCGTGCACCACCAGGAATCCCAGCGCCGCTCCCAACGGCAGGAATGCCAGCCCGATCGGAGCGGCCACACGCACAACCGACATCGGATCAGTTTGACAGCCCTGCTCCGCGGGTACTCCGACCGATCATGCGTACCGCATTCATCGCCCAGATAGAGCGGCTGACAGCCGATCTGGGCGAGATGTGCGCGTTGGCCGCCGTCACCGCGGCCGATGCCACGACCGCGGTGGTCGAGGCAGACTCGGCGGCCGCGGCCCGCGTCCGCGCGACGCTGCGTCGGCTCGACCAGCTGAACAGTCGGGTGGACAGAAGTGCGTTCGCCCTGTTGGCCCTGCACGCGCCGGTGGCCCACGACCTGCGGGTGGTGATATCGGCCTTTTCCATCGCCGCCAATGCCGATCGGATGGGTGCGCTGGCGGCGAATATCGCCAAGACAGGTCCCGCGCCGGAACCCACGCGCGCCCTGCTCGCACAGATGGGCAGGCAGGCCGTCGCGCTGGCCGAATGCGCGCAACGCGCCGTGCTCGGCGATGACGCCGCGGAGGCCGACCGGCTGTTGCGTGACGACGCCGTGATGAATGACCTGCACCGCAAACTGCTCGGCGCGGTCTTGACCGATCGCTGGCCGCACGGTGTGCAGTCCGCCTCCGATGTCGCATTGCTCGGCCGGTTCTACGAGCGGTTCGCCGACAACGCCGTGGAAATCGCGCGCAAGGTGATCTTCCAGGCCCGCGGCGAGGCCCCGGTGACCGATCCTTCCCTGCACTGATCCGCACCACACCTGGGCACCGAAGTATGTCCTGAACCACCGCCGACGCGCGTGTCGGTGCCCACAAATAACTGTCACGGATGTTAATAGAGTGATTTTTGTGAATAATGGTTACTCATGAGGTGCCGGTAGAGGGCCGGCGCCGCCCTGAGGAGAGAAATGGCCGCGCGACTCACGACCATGCTCGCCACCACCGGACTGGCGCTCACGCTGCTGCTCGGTCCGGCCACCGTCGCGACCGCATCGGCCGCCCCCGACTGCTCCGATGTCGAGGTCGTGTTCGCCCGCGGCACCGACGAACCGGCCGGTATCGGCAAGGTCGGCAAGGCGTTCGTCGAATCGCTGCGCCCGATGCTCAAGGGCAAAACCATCACCACCTACGCCGTGAAATACCCGGCCAGCTGGGACTTCATGAAGGCCGCGGTGGGCGCCAACGATATGAGCAAGCGGGTCCAGACGATCGTCGCGCAATGCCCGGACACCAAGATCGTGCTGGGCGGCTACTCCCAGGGCGCCGCCGTGGTCGACGTGGTGGCGACCGCACCGATCGCCGGACTGGGCTACACCGCGCCGCTGCCCGCGACCGCTGCTCCGCACATCACCTCGATCGTGGTGTTCGGCAATCCGTCGGCGCGGATCGGCAATCCGCTGACCCGCATGAGCACGATCTTCGGCGCTCGCACGGCCGACCTGTGCGCGCCGGCAGATCCGGTCTGCTCACTGGGCAGAGACTGGGACTCCCACGTTCAGTATCCGGAGTCCGGTCTGGTCAAACTCGGTGCCGAATGGACCGCCAAGCTGGTCAAAGCCGCGAAGCCGGTAACTCGGCAAGCGGAAGCACCGGATACAGCGAGTGCGTCCCGCGCAGCCCCTTGAGTTCGGTCTCTCGCGGTGACCCGAGTGCGATGTCGTCGAGATCGCCGACCGCGGCGGCCACCGGCGCGCTGAGCAGGATCTCTCCGCCGTCGGCCTGACCGGCGACCCGGGCCGCCATCGCCACGTCGAGTCCGAAAAGGTCATCGCCGCGTCGCACCGAGGTTCCCATGTGCACGCCGATGCGCACCCGGATGGACTCCCAGCGCGATCCATCGGCCAACGCCTGCTGGATGTCGGCGGCACACCGCACCGCGTTCTCCGGATCGGCGAAGGCGATCATGAAACCGTCGCCCTGATTCTTCACGACGTGTCCGCCGTGCTTGGCGACCCGCGACTCGACCAGCTTGTTGTGCTTGCCGAGCAACCGCACCCAGGCCCGGTCCCCCATCGCCGCATTGGCCTCGGTGGAGCCCTCGATATCGGAGAAGACGATGACGACCCGGCCATCGGCGGTCAGACGGGCCAGATCCGGCCGCTCCACCCGCGCCCATCCGGCCAGGTCCTCGATCGAGTTGCGCACGGTGGCGCCCAACCCCTTGGTGATGATCATGTCCGCGGTCTGGAACACAGTCTTGATGGCCATCGGCGCCACCCCGCGTCGCCGGCGGCGCCGCCTGCCCTCCTGCTCGGCCAGCAGTTCGGCCAACTGCGCGCGGGCGCGGCCGAGCCGACGGCGCGTCACGAGGAACAGCACCAGGAAGGTGATCAGCGCTGCGCCGAGCAGTGCGACGACCACCAGCAGGACGATCTCGGTTGGCGGCACGCCTCGATTATCGCCCGGCGCCGCCGTCAGTCGGGAAGCGAGCCGCTGAGCCGTTCGGTGGCGGCCAGATAATCCTCGATGAACTCCAGCACCACCTCGCGGGCGGGCTTGACCTTCGTCATCAGGCCCACACCCTGGCCGACGAAGTATGTCGACAATGCCCGCGCGCCCTCGTGCCCCTGATCTGCCAGCGCGTCGATGCGCCGCAATACCGGCTCGGAGAGCATGTTCTGCAGCGGCAACGGCAGCGGCTGCTGCCCACCCGGGTTGGGCGCCCAGGCGTCGGTCCAGTCCGAACGCAGCTGTCGCGAGGGCTTACCGGTGCGGCCGGCCGAGCGCACGGTGTCGCGCGAGCTCGCAGCCAGCATCTTGGTGACGGTGTGCGGCTCGGTCTCGGCTTCCTCGGTGGTCAGCCACACCGAACCGGTCCACGCACCGACCGCCCCCAGCGCGACGGCCGCGGCCATCTGCCTGCCGGTGACGATGCCGCCCGCGGCCAACACCGGAGTCGAACTGCCGATCTCGGCCAACGCATCGAGCACCTCGGGCACGACGACGAGCGTGCTCACCTCGCCGCAGTGCCCACCCGCCTCGGTACCCTGCGCGACGATCAGGTCCACACCGGCGGCGGCCTGCTTGACGGCGTGTTCCTTGGCGCCGACGAGCGCGGCCACCGGGATCCCGCGTTCGCGGCCTGCCTCGATCATGTAGTCCGGCGGCACACCGAGTGCGTTGGCCATCATCTTGATCGGATGGCTCATCGCCACCTCGAGCAGCTCCGCACCGTTGCCGCCGGAGAGCACGGGCTTTCCGGTGCGGACCCGCGTGTCGGGTTCGATGCCGTGGTCGGCGAGCAGCTTGTTGACGTAATCGCGGTAGCTCTCCGGGATGCGCGAGGCCAGATCCTCGGTGGACAACGTCTCGCCTTTGCCCTCGAACTTGGCGGGCACGATGATGTCGATGCCGTAGGGCTTGCCGTTGACGTGCTGGTCGATCCAGGTGAGTTCCTGGTCCAACCGCTCCGGTGAGTACGCCGCACCGCCGAGGACGCCGAATCCCCCGGCATTGGAGACCGCCGCGACGACATCGCGGCAGTGGCTGAAGGCGAACAGCGGAAAGTCGATGCCGTAGGCGGCGCAGAAGTCCGACGTGGATGTGGGTGCCATCCGCTCATTATGGACACGTGTCAAGTTTGTTCGGTACCGGGTACCGCCGCGGCGCCCATAGTGTGGAGGTATGCGCACCGGCCGACGCGAACTCGTGGCGTTGACCATCGGAGTGATCGTGCTGGTAGCGGCCTTCGTGGTCCCGCACCTGAATCTCGGCACCGTCACACCGCTGATCAACAGCACACCCCAGCGGATCCGCGATTTCGCGCAGACCGCGCCGATCTTCGGCTGGTGGGATCCCCACGTCGGGTGGGGATCCCTCGGCGCGGTGCTGATCGGTGCCGCCGCGGTGCTGTGGGGTCCCACGGTGGCCGTCCGCCTGCCCTGGCGGACGCTGGTGGCCACGGCGTGGGGCACCTCGGCGCTGTGGGCATTCTCACTGGCCATGATCGACGGCTGGGAGCGCGGCTTCGCCGGGCGCCTGACCGCACGCCACGAGTATCTGCGCCAGGTGCCCAGCATCACCGACATACCCGAGGCATTGCGCAACTTTTCGTCCAGAATCCTCGATTACCAACCGGATTCGTGGATCACCCACGTCTCCGGGCATCCCCCCGGCGCGCTGCTGACCTTCGTCTGGTTGGACCGCATCGGGTTGGGTGGCGGCGCCTGGGCCGCGATGCTGTGTCTGCTGGTCGGATCCAGCGCCGCGGCCGCCATCCTGATCGCGCTGCGCGCCGTCTCCGACGAATCCATGGCCCGCCGGGCCGCGCCGTTCGTGGCGGTGGCGCCGACGGCGATCTGGATCGCGGTATCGGCCGACGGATACTTCGCCGGTGTCGCGGCATGGGGTATCGCCCTGTTGGCGCTGGCAGTGCACGGTACGGTGCGCTGGCCCGCGCCGACGGCGGCAGCGGCGGGTCTGTTGCTGGGCTGGGGCATCTTCCTCAACTACGGACTGGGGCTGATGGCGGTGCCCGCGGTCGCGGTGCTGATCACCGCGCCCAGCGTGCGGGCGGCACTGCGCGCTCTCGGCGCGGCGGTGCCGGCCGCGCTGGTGGTGGTCGCGGTGTTCTATGCCACCGGATTCTGGTGGTTCGACGGTTATGTCCTGGTGCAGGAACGCTATTGGCAGGGCATCGCCAACGACCGCCCGTTCCAGTACTGGGGCTGGGCCAACTTCGCATCGACGATCTGCGCCATCGGGCTCGGTAGCGTGGCGGGTCTCGGCCGAGTCCTCGACATCAGGGCGTTGCGCAGCCGATCGGGGATGCACGTGCTGCTGACCGGCGCGCTGTTGTCCATCGTGCTGGCCGACCTGAGCATGCTGAGCAAGGCCGAGACCGAACGCATCTGGCTACCGTTCACGGTGTGGTTGACCGCGGCGGCCGCGCTGCTCCCGGTCCGCTCACACCGATGGTGGCTGGGGCTCAACATCGTCGGCGCGCTGGCGATCAATCACCTGATCTTCACGAACTGGTAGTCGCCGCAGCAGGTGATACGCCGGAACGCACAACCACACCACCGCCAACGCCACCCACAGGCCCAGCGGATAGTCGCGGTCGAGCACGCTCGGGTTGTCCGGCCGCAACCCGGGGCGGTCGTACACCGGAATCGCCAACACCACCAGCACCACACTGCACAACCCGGCCACCGCGATGGGTGACTGCCAGGACGCCGGGATCACCCGCCGACCGACCCAGCCGGCCGCCACGCACAGCGGTGCGAACACCAGGTCGTGAATGGCCACCCCGACCACCGCCCAGATGAGGATGCGGGAGAGCACTGCGGGCGGATTGTCGGACAACAGCACCATCCCGTATCCGGCCAGGACGACACCGATCAGGGCGAGCGCGGCGCGGATGAGCGTCATCGCTGAATCTCGATGCGCGACAACCATTTGGTCTGCAGCACTCCGGGTCTGCTGGGCGCGATCAGCCGGCACGGGTAGCCGTGGTCGAGATTCAGTGTCTCGCCGTTGATCTGGAGGGCCACCAGCGTCCTGTCGTCCCGCACGTGCCGGGCCGGCAGCACGGTCCGCGAGTATGGTCCCGGCGGCTCCAGCGATACCATCCGGACATCGGAATCGGCATCGGAGCCGACGGCGGCCAGCAACTCGGCCAGCACCACACCGCTCCACCGTGCCCCGGCGCTCCACCCTTCGACACACGCGATGGGCAGGTGCCGGGTGGTCTGGGGCATGGCCCGCAACTCGTCCAGGGTGAAGGTCCTGGTGCGCGCGCCGTCGACCACCGTCAACCGATAATCGGGCGCCGAGGCGGCCTTGATCACACCTGCGGCGAGTGCCGTTCGATTCACCGGAACCCCCTGTGGCCCTTCACCGGACCGCGGTGCAAGCACCGACACCCTCCGCAGCAGCGGGACGGTCTGCCCGACGGTCGCGACGGTGGCCACCGCCACGGCCAACCAGGTGCCGCGCAACACGGTACGCCGGCTCGGCCCGGTGCGTTCACGCTCGGTCCGTCCGCGGCCCACGGGTTCCCCCAGTGCCCGACGGATGACGGGCAGCTTCACCGCTAGGTGCACCAGCACCGCACCCGCCGCGATATAGGCCATCGCGTAATGCACCGGCGGGAAATAGAATCCGAAGATGTACCACTGCGCGATGTTGAGCAGTCCGGTACTCAGCTCGAACATGATGGCCGCGACGAGCACCAGGATGGATCCGCGCTCCAGCAAGCGGACCGCCACACCGGGTATGCCACGCCCCCGGCTGTTTCGCTCGAACAGCTTGGGCCACACCGACCACAGCTTCACCAGCACCAGCGGGATCGCCGCGATGCCCGCGGCGACATGCAGTCCCTGGGTGAACCGGTACAACCACACCGGCGCCGTCGGCCAACCGAACCACGGTTGCGGATGCGCGATGGCATGACTGAGCAGCCCCGTCACGAAGCAGACCGCCACCGCGATCCCCAGCGCGATGCCGACCCGTGCGGTCACGGCGACATCGCGCCCGCCGGTCATCGGGTCACCAGCCTCGCGATCACCCGATCCCCGATGGGATGCACTGTGCGCAAGGTGAACCCGACATCGGCGCCGATGCGTGCCGCAGCATCCAGACCCACCGATGCCCATTTGAACCACGGACCGATGTCGACAGCCGATTCCAGACGCACCCAGCGGGAGGTGACCCCGGAGGTGGTCGGATCGAATTCGACGAGACACTCGCCGCGGGCCCGCAGCATCTCCCCGGCGCGCCGCAACACCCGCCACGGATCGCCGCCGAGGCCGATGTTACCGTCGGCCAGCAGGGCCGTATGCCAGCGGCCCACACCCGGTAGCGGACCGAACATATCCCGACACAGCGCGGTCACCCCGCTGCTGCGCGCCAATTCGACAGCGGCAGAAGAGTTGTCGACGCCGAGGGCGGGCAGGCCGCGTTGGGCGAGGCCGACGAGCAGGCGCCCCGGCCCACAGCCGAGGTCGATGGTCGGCCCGGAGCACAGTCCCACGATGGCCTGATCGAACACCTGATCGCTCTGCCCGCCCACCATCCAGTGCTGCACCGGCAGCTGGGTGAGTTCACCGTCTTCGTCGCGGATCCAACATCGACGGCCGTCCAACGCCTCCGCGTAAAGCTGTCCGTGCATGTCACACTCCCACCATCCGGGTTGCCTCGGCGAATCGTCCGCCCGGGTCGCACACGGCCCGAACACGATCGATATCGGCGACGGTGTCGACATCGCAGAGCTGGGCGGTCAGCGCCACGTCGAGTCCGCCGCGGCGCAGGGCAGCCAGCGTCAGCGCACCCGTATCCGGCTGCGACATCGGAACATCGCGCAGGCAACGCGCCATCGCGCCGTCGCGCACCGCCAACGTCCACCAGCCGCCGTCCTCGGCCATCCCGAGCACGGCATCATGGGCCTGCAGGGCGGTCAGACATGCGGCGAGCAGGTCGGGACCGACCTGCGGGGTGTCCATCCCGATCTGCACGATGGGCGAGCCGGGCGGCGCGGCATCGTCATGGGCATGCGCAAGACGTTCGGCGAAATCGTCTCCGCGCTGGTCGATCACGGTGAAATCGAGCAACCTGCGTCTGATCTCGTCGCGGCGACAGGCCCGCTCGAGGTCCCCGGTCATCGCCACCACTCGGCGGTGCACCGGCGTGGCGGCCACCGCGTCCAGGGTGTCGAGCAGTGCGGCTGCGGCGATATGGGCCGCCGCCTGCGCACCCACGTCAGCGGCCAATCGTGTCTTCGCCAGACCGGGGACAGGAGCCTTGGCCACCACCAGAACGGTGGCGGGGGGACTCACATCGCCCGCCAGAAGTCCAGTGCGGCAACGGCACTGCCGCGCACCGAGCCACTCACCTTGGATTTTCCGCCGGTACGCGGGCCGTAGCCGACATCACGCTCGACCACCCGCCACCGGGCCTGTGCGGCGCGGACCAGCAGCTCGAGTGGGTAGCCCGAGCGCCGGTCGGTGACTCCCAGGCCGAGCAGGGCGTCGCGGCGGGCGACGCGCATCGGGGCGATATCGTGCACCGGCAGCCCGTAGCGGTGCCGCAGCCGCCAACACACCGCGGCAGTCCCCAGGCGCGCGTGCCACGGCCAGCGCAGACCGGGNCCGGCCGATCGCCATATCCGCACCGCGGTCGAGTTCGGCGACCAGCGCGGGCAATTCCCGCGGGTCCAGCGAACCGTCGCCGTCGAGAACCGCGACGATCGGTGTGGTGGCCGCCAGCACACCGGCGTGTACGGCCGACCCGTATCCCGGCCGCTGCTCGGTCACCACCAACGCGCCGTGCGCACGGGCCACCTCCGCGGTGCCGTCCGTGCTGTTGTTGTCGACCACCAACGCCGTATACCCACTCGGCATGGCCGCCAACACACCCGGCAACGACTGCGCCTCGTTCAGGCAGGGCAGGATCACGGTCACCTCGGCGTCGCCCGCATCGGTCATGACCCGACGCTAGGCGTACATCGGCCGCCGCGCCAGGGTCGCCGGGTCGCGGGACCGCGCTAATCCCGAAGTGGCGCAAAGGCAAATTCGGCGAGCCCGGCAGCGGGATCCACCGCGGCACGGAAGCCGAGCAGGGCGTGCGCGCGCGCCGGGTCGGCGACGATATGCCGCACGTCGCCATGCCGGTACTGCCCGGTGACCTGCGGTGCCGNCGCCGCGGCGAGCCGGGTCGCGACGTCCAGGATCGACACGGGCCGACCCGAACACACGTTGACGGGGTGAAATCCGTCGAGCTCGGCTTCCACCGCGGCGAGGTTGGCCGCCGCCACATCGTCGACGTGGACGAAGTCGCGCATCTGCCCGCCGTCCTCGAACACCCGCGGCGCACCGCCCGCCTCCAGCTGCGACCGGAAGATCGCCGCCACGCCGGAGTACGGGGTGTCCCGCGGCATGCCGGGGCCGTACACGTTGTGATAGCGCAGCGCGACCACCGATCCCCCGACAGAATCGTTGAACGCCAGCGCGTAATGCTCCTGGGCGGTCTTACTCGCCGCGTACAGGCTGCGCGGTTGCAGCGGCGCATCCTCGTCGACCAACCGCCAGCGCAGCGGTTCACCGCCGACCGGGCAGCGGTGGTCGAAGACGCCGCGGTCCAGATCCTCGCGGGTGCGCGCCAGCGGCTCCACCCGGCCGTGTTCGGGACAGTCGTACCCGCCCTGGCCGTAGACCACCATCGAGGATGCCAGCACCAGCCGTGCGCAGCCGGCGGCGTACATCTGCGCCAACAGCACGGTGGTGCCGTAGTCGTTGTGGCTGCCGTAGGACGGGGCGTCGGCGGCGTCGACACCGGCCCCCACCACGGCGGCCTGGTGACACACCACGTCGACACCGGGCAGCACACCGGCCACCGCGTCGGCATCGCGGATATCTAGCCGACGGCAGTCCGGCGGCAGTGTGGCACCGGCACGGTGGGCGGCACCCAGCATGGCGTCGACAGCGACGACATCGTGGCCCGCCTCGGTCAGCCGCGCCCAGATGCGGCCACCGATGAAACCGGCCGCGCCGGTGAGCAACACCCTCATGGCAGGTCGAACGGCAGTGTCACGCCTTCGTGCGCCAGACAGTGCGTGCACTTGCGTTCGGGCGCGACGCCGGCGATCGCCTCGTGCACGAGCTGTTTGAAACCGCCGATGTTGCGCTCGAACTCGGCGAACACGTCCACCGCCCGCACACCGGCGCCTGCCTCGACACCGGCATCCAGATCGGTGACCAACGCTATTGATGCGTAACACATTTCGAGTTCCCGAGCGAGTACGGCCTCCGGATAACCGGTCATGTTGATCAAGGTGAACCCCTGTCCGGCGTACCACCGGCTCTCGGCGCGGGTGGAAAAGCGTGGGCCCTGCACCACGACCATGGTGCCGCCGTCGACCACGTCGGGAAGATCGGCGGCCACCGCACGCAAGGTCGGGCAGTACGGGTCGGCGAACCCGACGTGGATACCGCCGGAGTCGAAGTAGGTGTCCCCCCGGCCATTGGTCCGGTCGACGAGCTGATCGGGGACCACCATGGCGCCCGGGCCGAGCGCGGGGGTCAGACTGCCCACCGCGCACGGGGCGAAGATGCGGCGCACGCCGAGCGCACGCAATGCCCACATGTTGGCCTGATACGGCACGGTGTGCGGGGAGAATTCGTGTTCCAGCCCGTGCCGGGGCAGGAACGCGACCTCGTGGCCGGCCACCTCCCCCACCGTGATGGGCGCACTGGGCTCACCGAACGGGGTGTCCAGATTGATGGCGCGCGCATCGTCGCCGAAGAAGGTGTAGAAGCCGCTACCGCCGATGACGCCGATCACTCGGCCGGCTCACCGTCCAGCTCGGCGCGCTCGGCGGCCTGTCGGGCCGCATCACGGATCGCGAACGCATCGGTGGCCAGGCCGCCGAGGGCGCCCGCCACATCCTTGACGGCGGTGGTGATGATCGACGCGACCTCACCCACCGTGGAGGCCACGGACTCCACGCCTTCCTGCAGCGCATCCTTGGCGATTTCGGTCTTGCTGAGTCGATCGGTCATGTGATCAGTTTCATGCGCACCACCCGATGTGACAAGGTGCGCCGCGTCACCCCTGTTCAGGCCCCTGTCCACCCGCCGTGCAACGATGACCGGCGTGGCTAGCTTCGCGCAATGGGTCTCCGGCGCCCGCCCCCGCACGCTCCCCAACGCGATCGCCCCCGTGATCGCCGGAACCGGCGCGGCCGCCTGGCTCGGCTCGGCGGTGTGGTGGAAGGCGCTGCTGGCACTGGCCGTTTCCGTGGCCCTGATCATCGGGGTCAACTACGCCAACGACTACTCCGACGGGATCCGCGGCACCGATGACGTGCGCAGCGGACCGATGCGGCTGGTCGGCTCGCGCGCCGCGACCCCGCGTGCGGTACTCACCGCGGCGATCATCAGCCTCGCGATCGGCGCGGTGGCGGGCCTGGCGCTGGCCATCGTCAGCCAGCCCTGGCTGATCGCCGTCGGCGCGGCCTGTATCGCCGGGGCCTGGCTCTACACCGGAGGTTCCACACCGTATGGCTACCGCGGACTCGGTGAGGTAGCGGTCTTCGTGTTCTTCGGTCTGGTCGCGGTGCTGGGCACCCAGTACACCCAGGCGCTGCGGATCGACTGGGTGGGCGTGGCACTGGCCGTCGGCGTCGGGTCGTTGTCCTCGGCGGTGTTGGTGGCCAACAACCTCCGAGACATCCCCACCGACACCGAGTCCGGGAAGATCACCCTGGCCGTGCGCCTCGGCGATGCCCGCACCCGCCTGCTGTTCTCCGGTCTCATCGCGATCGCCTTCGCGTTGACCCTGGTGCTGATGCTGGCCACCCCGTGGGCGGCCGTCGGATTCCTGGCGCTGCCGCTGGCCGCCCGCGCAACGGCCCCGGTGCGCAACAAGCTCGGCGGGGCGGCATTGATCCCGGTGCTGCAGTTCACCGGGTTGACGATGCTGGTGTGGTCGGTGGCCGTGTCGGCGGCGCTGGCGCTCGCGTAACGGCGGCGAGAGACGTTTCTGCGCTCTCACGACGCTGCGGACGACAGAAACGTCACTCTCGCGCGTTCTTCCGATTGGCCCGCCGCACTGCCCAGAACACCACCAGCAGCGCGAGACCGAGCAACGGATAGCCCATCCCTATCCGCGCCACCGCCAGCCACCCCGTCTGGCCGCCGTCGTACAGCCATTGCTGCACAACGAATCTCGCGCCGAACAAGGCCACGAACGCCAGGGTCGCGATATCGAATGCCCGCACTGCCGTCGTGTCGGTTCGCCAATTCGGATCGGGTCCGCTGCTGCGCAACATATTCCAGATCACCCCGACCACGGGCCGCCGCACCAGCACCGAGACGACGCACGCGATCGCGCCGAGCAGGCTGATCCAGATGCCGGGCAGGAAGTAGTTGTCCGCCGAACCGGTGACATAGGCGATCCCGGCCGCGAACCCGACTCCGAGCAGCCCGGACACCGCGGGCTGGATCGGCTCGTTGCGCAACCGTCGCACCGCGACCAGCCCGACCGACACCACCAACGCGATCACGACCGCGGCGGTCAGGCCCGCGACGGCGTCGACGACGACATAGGCGAACGTGGGTACGGCCGCGTGGACCAACCCGGAGACACCGCCGACCCGCTCGAGGATGGTCGGTTCCCGCTCTTGGGTGGCGCATGGTTGTTCGGACGCGCATTGTTCGGACATGGGCATATCGCACACTCGGACGTAACGGCACAGTCAAGTCGCCCGGATGGGCCAAGATGGAGCCGTGGCGTGGAGCACCCGGGAGATCGCCGACCTGGCCGGCACCAGCCTGCGGGCGGTGCGGCATTACCACCAGGTCGGGCTGCTGCCCGAGCCGGAGCGCCGCGCCAACGGCTACAAGCAGTACGGCGTCGCGCACCTGGTGCGGCTGGTACGCATCAAGCGACTGGTGGACCTGGGTTTCTCGCTGCCCCAGATCGCGGCGCTCGGCGATACCGACGAACATCCCGAACAGGCCTTGCGGGAGCTCGACGACGAGTTGGCGGCCACCATCGCGCGTCTGCAACGGGCCCGCCAGGAACTGGCCGAGATCCTGACGCACTCCGCGCCGACCGATCTGCCCACCGAGTTCGCCGCGCCGACCGCGGCGGCCACCATGACCGATGCCGACCGCAAACTGGTGGTCGTGCTGAGCCGGGTGCTCGGTCCGCGCGGACGCCAGGCCTACGCCGACCTGATCGGTGACACCCGCGAGGATCCGGCCGCCACCGAGTTGGACTCGCTGCCCGCCGACGCCGACGAGAGCGCCCGCGCCGATCTCGCGCAGCGGTTGGCTCCGTATATCTGGCAGGTCCGCCAGGACCATCCAGCGTTGCGGGAGGCCAAGACCGACGCGCCGCGGGGTGCGCGCTTCGCCGAGAAGACCATCGGTGACGCGATGGTCGACCTGTACAACCCCGCCCAGCTCGATGTGCTACGCCGGGCCGAGCTGATCGTGCGGGCCCTAGAGTCCGAGCGTGGGCAGCGGTAGCGGCGCGAGCCGGTAGGTGGGCGGCTCGCTGCCGTGCAGGTGCCGCACGAAGTAATCCCAGGTGCGCCGCAGGAAGTAGTGCTGCCTACCGATCAGCGCATGTTCGGCACCCGGGATCATGATCAGGTCGAAATCCTTGTCCGCCTTGATCAATGCGTCGGCCAGCCGCATGGTCATGTACGGGTGCGCGTTGTCGTCCAGTTCACCGTGGATCAGCAACAGCTTGCCCCGCAGGTTCTCGGCCAGGCTCGCATTCGAGATCGCCCGCTTGCCTTCGGCACTGACGTCACCGTGATAGTGCTCGGCCCACATCGCCAGGTTGACACCATTGTCGTGGTTCCCCGAGGTCGCCACGGCCACCCGATAGAAGTCGGGGTACATCAACAGTGCGCGGGCCGCGGCGAAGGCACCCGCGGACTGGCCGGTGATACCGACCCGGCTGGTGTCCAGCCAGGGGTACCGGTGACCGAGCTGTCGGATGGCAGCCACGTGGTCGTCGAGTGCGCCGGCATTGCCGAGATCGCCGTAGGAGTGGTCGTGGAAGGCCTTGCCGCGGCCCGCAGTTCCCCGGCCGTCGACGGCCACCACCGCGAATCCGAGGGCGGCGTAGGCCTCCGGTTCGCCGTGGTGCATGGCGTCGAAAACCGGTTCGGCGCGATAGTTCTGCGGTCCCGGATAGGTGTGTTCGATGATCGGGTAACGCCGCTGCGGATCGAACTCATGGGGCCGCCACAGCAGCCCGTAGATCGGCGTCCGACCGTCCGCGGCGATGGCGCGGAACCGCTCCGGCGGGCGCCAACCGAGCGCCTCCAGCGCCTGGGTGTCGGGTTCCTCCAGGACGACCAGTTCGCGACCATCGCCGTCGAGCACCACCGATCGCGGCGGCCTGCTCGGTCCGGACGCCCGGTCCACGAGATAACCACCCTCGACCGGGGCCACCGCGTCGTGGTCGAAGGAGTCGTCGGTCAGCCGGGTGAAACCCGCACCGTCGAGGTCGATTCGACAGATCTGCCGCACGTATGGATCGTCGTCGACCAGCCCGCCCGCCACGAACCACACCTGCCTGGTGTTCTCGTCGACCCAGAGCACCGAACGAACGAGCCACTGCCCCTGCGTGATCCGGGAGCATTCGGTGCCGTCCGCCGAATACCGGTACAGATGACCCCAGCCGTCGCGTTGCGACCACCACAACACCTCGCCGGTGCTCAGGATGCGCACCATGTGCGGGTCGCCCAGAAGGACGGTCGGATCGACCCGAGTCGAGCCCGTCTCACTGATCAGCGTGGACACCGCGCCGGTCGCGGGGTCCAGCCGACGCAGTTGCAGGGTTCGGGCGTCGCGGGAGTGATGCAGGTGGTGGACGCCATGTTCACCGCTCCACCACGCGTACACCAGCGCGGTGTTGTGCATGATCGGCTCGGGCTCACCCTGCTGCCGCACGATGCTGCGGTCCCGCACGTCGAGCACATTCCACGACATCGTCGCCACGGTTTCCTCGCCGGGCATGCTGTATTTGGTGCGGTGCTCGACCGGCCGGCCGCCGTCGGGCGGGCTCGATTCGACGAGCACCAACTCCGGCACCTCACGTTGATCGATGCGGTGCACCAGAATTCGTGTCGAGTCCGGCGACCATTGCAGCACCGCCGGGGTGGGCAGACCGAGCAACCGGAACAACGAGCCCAACCCGGTCGTCCCCGGCAACCCGCCATAGTCGAAATCCGGTTCGGCATCCACGGTCAACGCGAACTCGTCACCGTCGGCGTCCCGAACCCAGATGTTGCCGTCGCGGCGGAACGCGACCCAACTGCCATCCGGTGACGGCACCTCGCCGGGCACAGGTGCCGGCGTGGCGGATGGGGTCAGCTGTTCGTCGGCCCACCGCCAGCGCGTGCCGAAGGCACCGAACACCACCGCGTCGTCGGCGCCGATCTCCACCGCAGAGAGAGGCAGGTCGGCGGCCGTGGCGGGCTTGCCTGCGGCCACCGACAGCGCCGCCGCCAGCAAGGCGTGATCGAAGGCCTCGGTACGGGCTCGCCGACTCGGGTCGACCAGGACATAGCGGTGGCCCACCTGATACCAGAAGCGCGCTCCCGAAGGCAGCCACTGCGGCACGAGCTTGCTGCCGGGCACCCGCCGCGCCCGGTACGGGGCCAGCATCTGTTCGGCACGCGCGTAATCGGAGTCGCGCAGGGTCGTCGTCACGACGGCCATGCAACACCCGGCCGCTACGGCACAGTCAAGTCAGATGTCCTCACCGCGCAACCGGGCCTGCAGCGTCTCCTTGTCGCGGCGCCGTTGCTCGTCGAACACCGCGATGCTCAGCGTGGCCCGGCGGCGCAAGGGTGCGAACACCCAGATACCCAAGGGCAACGCCAGCACGATCGCGAACAGCACCGCCACGACGATGGGGAACTCGCGCAGCCCGACCAGATGTCCCGCGCCCAGGATCACCGCGGTCAGCACGGCCGCCAAGGCCAACCGCGCCAGAAGATAGGCTCCGACGTCACGCAGCATCCGGGTACCCGGCCGAGAATCAGACACGGCCCGAGCCTACCGAGCGGGCGCGTATATTCGGAGTAAGGAGGTTTTCGTTGCAGTACTTACTCCTGGTCCTGGTAGTGACCGGGCTAGCCCTTGTGACATGGCGCCTGTTGCGCGCGTCGGCAAACCGCCCGCGCCCCCGCGTGATCGGTCCCGATGACGATCCCGATTTCCTGCGCCGGATCAACCCCGGCGACAACCCGCGCAGCTAAGCAGGTCCGGGGAACCCGGTGGCCACCACCGCGGCCAGCCGCAACAACGCCTCGCGGGTCGCCGGCTTCAACCTCTCCAACGAGATCTCCGCACCCTCCTCCAGATGCGGGTCGAAGGGCACCTGCTGCACCGCTCGGCAACGCCGGGAGAAATGATCGACGACCTTCTCCAGATCCACCTTGCCCGACCGCGGACGCACCCCGTTGACCACGGCGATGGCACCGCGCACCAGATCTTGATGGCCGTGCGCATCCAACCAGTCCAGGGTTGCCGACGCCGACCGCGCACCGTCCACGGACCCGGAGCTGACCACGATCAACACATCGGCCTTGGACAGCACCGCAGCCATGGCCGAATGCAACATGCCGGTGCCGCAGTCGGTGAGGACCAGGCTGTAGTACCGCTCCAGCAGGTCGACGGTGCGGGTGTAATCCTGCTGGCTGAAGGCCTCCGATACGGCCGGATCCGATTCGGAGGCAAGCACTTCGAGTCGGCTCGCGCCCTGCGAGGTGTACCGCCGGACATCGCTGTAGCTGGCGATACCCTCGGCGTCACGCAGCAGGTGCCGCACGGTTGCCGGGGTTTCCAGCGGCACCTTCTGGCTCAGCGTGCCGCGATCGGGATTGGCGTCCACCGCGATGACACGGTCACCGCGGGTGGAGGCGAAGGTCGCGCCGAGCGTGGCCGTGACGGTGGTCTTGCCGACACCGCCCTTCTGCGAGAGCACCGCGATGCGATAGCAGCCGCGCAACGGTCGGGCGGCCTGCTCGCGTAGCGCCAGCTGGTCGGTGACCTTGGGGCTCTCACCGGGATTGATGAGTTTGAACGACGCGAGATACACCCAGCGCCGCCAACCGCTGCTCGGTGCCTGCTCAGGCTTGCCGAGCAGGGCGACGGTGGACAGGTCCAGATACGGGGCTGGCAACGGCACCGGGCTGGTCTGCGGGGGCAGTTCCTGCGTCAGCGCGGGGAATCCGCGCGGGGGCGTCGGCGCCGTCCACTCCGGCGGCACCTCCTGCGCCGGATCGACAAAGCGCTGCTGATCACGGAAGCTCGTGTGCTGCTGTTCGCCGCCGAACGACACCGGTCAGCCCACCCCCGCATACGAGTGCAGGCCGACGGTCACCAGATTGATGAAGAACAGGTTGAACACCATCGCCACGAAGCCGACGACGTTGATCCAGGCCGCCTTCTTGTCACGCCAGCCCGCGGTCGAACGGGCATGCAGATACGCCGCGTAGACGACCCAGGCGATGAACGACACCGTCTCCTTGGGGTCCCAGCCCCAGTACCTGCCCCACGCCTCCTCGGCCCAGATGGCGCCGAAGATGACGCCGAAACCGAAGACCGGGAAGGCGAAGATGGTGGTCCGGTAGGCGATGCGGTCGAGCAGTTGGGCATCCGGCAGCTTCTCGATGACCCGACCCAGCCCGTTGTTCTTCTCGGCCAGCGGCGACATCTTGAGCAGGAACAGCAGGCTCGCGACACCGGCCACCAGGAACACCCCGGAGCCCAGGCTGACCACCGAGACGTGGATGGGCAGCCAGTAGGACTGCAATGCCGGCATCACCGGTGCGGCGTGGGTGTAGAGCCACTTCCCCGACACCGTCAGCAGGATCAACGTGGGCGCCAGCACGAAAACCCACAGCACCCGATACTGCGGTTTGCGCAGCACCACTGCGGCGGCGACCAGGCCCGAGAGGCAGGTCAGGTTGATGAACTCGTACATGTTGCCCCACGGCACCCGCGCCGTGGACAGGCCGCGCAGCACGATGCAGGCCGCCAGCAGCACGATGCCCGCGTAACTCAGTGCGACCCCGGCACGACCGATGCGTTCGTCGGCCGATCGGACCGGCGCCTCGACGACGCGGCCCGGGGTGTCACTGGCCGCGTCGACGTTGATCGCGGGCCCGCCGCCGGCACCGACCAGTTCCCGCGCCTCGACCTTGCGGCTACGCGAGTAGGCGAGTTCGACTGCCAGCAGCAACAGTGCCAGCGTCAGCACCACCACCGACGAGGTGAACGCCCAGTCCGAATAGCGGGCCAGGCCGAGGTCGATGTCGGTGCTGTTCACGTGTTCATTCCTTTACTGCGAGCAGCCGGTCGGTCAGCTTCTCGAACTCGTCGCCCCACCCGGAGTTGTCGGTGCGGGCAAGTCCACCCAGCTCGACGCTCACGGTACCCGCCGACGCCGGGGTAATTCGAACCCAGACGCGGCGCCGCCGCACCACCAGCGACACCAGCAGCCCGCCCATCATGGTCAGCGCGAACACCAACACCCACACCTGGGCGGGATCGTGGGACACCTGCAGGTTGATGAACGGCACCGCGCCGTCGAAGCGGACGGTGGTGCCGTCGTCCAACCGGGTCTCCTGGCCGACGGTGAGGTTGACCCTGGCTTCCTTGTTCAGGCGCCCCTGGCCGATCAGTCGGGGGTCCAGATCGAAGATGGACTGGGGCCGCCCGGTATCCAGTCCGGCGTCACCGCGGTAGATGTCGACGGCGACCGCGGGCTTGTTCAGCGCCGGGAAGCTCGAGGACAACAGGGTGCCGTGCAGGAACTCCGTCGGCGCGAACAGACCCTGGATCGCGATCTGGTGTCTACGACGCTCGTCGGGGTCGGGATAGGTGCCCGCCGGCGGGTCGACGCGCACCACACCGGAGGACAACAGCGTCACCGGATCGTCGGGCCGGAACTGCACGGTGTTGGTACGGGTCTGGCCGTCGGGGAACGTGACGGTGAAGGTCGGCGCGTAGCCGTGGCCCTGCAGGTAGATCCGGTCCCCGGCGATGCGCAGCGGATGGTTGACCTCGAGGCGGTAGTCGTTCCACACATCGTTCTGCAGGTCCTCGCCGGCCTGGTATTCGATGTTGGCGGCGAAGCTGACGGCCTGCCCGCTGGGCAGGTAGTCGGCATCGAAGTCGTTGACCTTGACGCAGATCGGGTACAGCGAGGTGCCGTCGACGGTGTTGCCCGCCCGGAACGAGTCGAAGGCCGCGGGCGAGGCCGAGCAGAATCCGGGCCCGCCGTTGGCGATGACGATGACGTTGCCCTCGTAGCCGAACAGCTTGCCCGCGGCGATCGCGACCAGCAGCCCCAGCAGCGATAAGTGGAAGACGATGTTCCCGAACTCGCGCAGGTACCCCTTCTCCGCCGAGACTTCGGTAACGCCGCCCTCGGCCGTGCGGGTGGTGCGCCGCCAGCCCCTCAACCGCTCGTCGACCCGCGCGGCCACCTGGCCCGCGTCCCCGTCGATATCGGCTTCGTGGTGTTTGGGCAGCCGGCTCAGGTTGCGCGGGGCGGGCACCGGCACGGCGCGCAGACTGCGCACGTGTTCGAGCATCCGCGGGGTCAGGCAGCCCACCAGCGAGACGAACAGCAGGACGTAGATCGAGGTGAACCAGAAGCTGGAGAAGACGTCGAAGGCCTGCACGCGGTCCAGCCACGGCCCCAGCGTCGGGTGATCGGTCAGATACTCGTCGACCTTGCCCGCGTTGAGGCTGCGCTGCGGTAGCAACGCGCCGGGGATGGCGCCCAGGGCCAACAGGAACAACAGCACCAGCGCGGTGCCCATCGAGGTCAGGGTCCGCCAGGTGTTGCGGAACAGCGCCCAGATGGGCTGGAGGACTCTCATATCGGCAACCTCACATCGCTGACGAACGCGTCGCGCACCCAGGCCACGAAATCACCCCACAGTCCGGTGACCAGCGCGACCCCGACGCCGATCATGAGCACACCGCCGAAGATCTGGATGCCGCGGGTGTGCTCGCGCAACCAACCCAGGCCACGCACCGCCCGCGCCGAACCGAAGGCCAGCAGCACGAACGGCAGCCCGAGTCCCAGGCAGTACGCGATCACCAGGGTGATCCCGCGGGCCACCGCGGATCCCTCCGTGGCCGAGGACACCGCGATCACCGCGGTCAGTGTCGGCCCGAGGCAGGGCGTCCAGCCGAGGGCGAACACCGCGCCCAGCAGCGGTGCCCCGCCCAGGGTCGAGAGCTGACGCGGCGCGAACCGGGTATCGCGCTGCAGCGCGGGGACGAAGCCGATGAACACCAGACCCATCGCTATCGTGACGACACCGCCGATGCGTTGCAGCAGTTCCTGATTGGTGATCAGCGCGGTGGTCATGCCCAGCACCGCGACGCTGCCGAGCAGGAAGACCGCCGTGAAGCCCGCGACGAACAGCCCGGCCGCGCCGGCCACCCGCCACCGGCCCGGACCCCCGGAGACGGCGGCCAGATAAGACAGATAACCGGGCACCAGGGGCACCACGCAGGGTGAGGCGAAGGAGACCAGACCTGCCAGCAGGCTCAGCCCGACTGCCAGCAGCAGCGGGCCGCCGGTGATCAGCTCGGTCAATTCTCTGCAGCCAACCGCTCGACGACCGGCTGCAGATCGGTATCCAGCAGCTCGCGCAGGAACACCGCGGCGACCCGATGCTGACGGTCCAGCACCAGCGTCGAAGGTATGACGGTGGTCGGGTACTTACCGCCGAAGGCGATCATGGTGCGCATCGAGGGGTCGTAGATCGACGGGAAGGTGATGCCGCGGTCGGTGACGAAATCGACTGCGGCGGTGCGGTTGTTGTCACGCACGTCGATGCCGAGGAATTGCACACCCCGGTCCCTGGTCGCCTCGTACACCTGCTGCAGGTGCGGCATCTCCGAGCGGCACGGACCGCACCACTGTCCCCAGATGTTGATCACGACGACCTTGCCCGCGAAATCGGCGAGTGCGAGCGTCTTGTCCGGATCCATCAGATCCGGTCCGGCGAGTTTGCCTGGGGTGCCTCGCGATTCGGGCGGATCGTAGAAGATGTCGGTCTTGCCACCCGGAGCGACGAACTCGAAGGTGCCGCCCTGGGCGACGGCGTCGTCACCGGTCGCGCAACCGGTGAGCAGCACCATCAGCGCCGCCAGCGCGGCCAACCACTTCACTAGATTCCCCAGGGCTCCGTGTAGCTCCACCGGATGAGACGGTCGTCGTCAAAGGTGAACGAGGTGATGGACGACAGGTTGCACAGCCTGCTGTGCGGTAACGGCAGGTGCGCCAACGACCGTCCGGTCATGGCTCGGCGCAACGTCTCTACCGGCAGCTGGTGGCTGACGCATACCGCCTCGTGCCCTTCGGCCTGCACACGGGCCCGATGCAGCGCCGCGGTCATCCGCGGCGCGATCTCGTCATACGGCTCACCCCAGGACGGCTTGCGCGGATTGCGCAACCGCGGCCAGTTGCGCGGGTCGCGCAACGCGCCGTCACCCGGGGCCACCCGCTTACCCTCGAAATCGTTCCACGATTCGATCAGGTCGTCATCGGTGGCGATATCCAGCCCGTGCGCGGCCGCGATAGGTGCCGCGGTCTGTTGCGCGCGCTCCAGCGGCGAGGCCACCACATAGGTGACGTCATGTGCGGCAAGCCAATCCGCGGCCGCCTGGGCCTGCAGCCTGCCACGCTCGGACAGGTTGTATCCGGGCAGCCGACCGTAGAGCACCTTTTCCGGGTTGTGCACCTCACCGTGGCGCATCACGTGCACGGTGGTTCGGACTGCGGTCACTGCGTGGCCTCGGCGGCGGCGCGGGCGGCGTGCGGCAGCGCCTCGGCGATCTTCTCGAAGGCGGTCTCGTCCAGGGCGGTGGAGACGAACCAGGTTTCGAAGGCGCTGCACGGCGGGTAGATGCCGGCATCGAGCAGGGCGTGGAAGAAGGCCGGGTAGCGCCAGGTCTCGGTGGCCTTGGCGGTGGCGAAGTTCGTCGGCTGATCCTCGCCGAAGAACACGGTGAGGAAGTTACCGGCCCGCGAGATGCGGTGCGCCACCGACGCTTCGGTCAGCGCGGTGGCGAGCAGCGCGTGCAACCGGTCGGCGTGCGCGTCGAGGGTCTGGTAGACGGTGTCGTCGGCGGCCCGCAGGGTGGCCAATCCGGCGGCCATGGCGACCGGGTTCCCCGACAGCGTGCCCGCCTGGTACACCGGGCCGAGCGGGGCGAGGCGTTCCATGACCTCGGCGCGGCCACCGAATGCGGCCGCCGGCAGCCCACCGCTCATGACCTTGCCGAAGGTGAAGAGGTCGGCGTCCACCGGATCCAGGCCGTACCAGCCCGCGCGGCTGACCCGGAAGCCGGTCATCACCTCGTCGGAGATCAGCAAGGCCTCGTGCGCGGAGGTGATCCTGCGCAGTGCCGCGTTGTAACCGGGCAGCGGTGCGACGGTACCCATGTTGCCCGGGCTGGCTTCGGTGATGACGCAGGCGATCTGTTCACCGTGGGCGGCGAAGACCTCTTCGACGGCGGCGACATCGTTGTAGGGCAGCACGATGGTGTCGGCGGCGGCCGCGCCGGTAACCCCGGGCGAAGACGGCAGTCCCAACGTGGCGACCCCGGAGCCGGCGTCGGCCAGCAGCGCATCACTGTGGCCGTGATAGCAACCGGAGAACTTGACGATCTTGGGCCTGCCGGTGAAACCGCGGGCCAACCGGATGGCGCTCATCGTCGCCTCGGTGCCGGAGTTGACGAAGCGGATCCGCTCGACCGGGGCGACCCGGTCGATGATCTCGCGGGCCAGTTCGGTCTCGGCCGGGGTGGGCGCGCCGAAGGACAACCCGTCGGCGGCGACCCGCTGCACGGCCTCGACGACCTCGGGACGCGCATGACCGAGGATCATCGGCCCCCACGAACACACGAGATCGACGTACCGATTGCCGTCGGCGTCGGTCAGCCAGTAGCCGCCGGCGCTGGTGATGAAGCGGGGCGTGCCGCCGACGGCGCTGAACGCGCGCACCGGTGAATTCACCCCGCCGGGGATCACCGAGGACGCATCGGCGAACAACGCAGCCGACGCCGATACGGACGACACGGTGCTGCTCATGGCTTCCAGTCTCCCAGCCGGAGCAAACCCGTCAACTACAGGGTGTAGTGGGCTGTGATGCGCACCCTGCCCATCAGCCCTTTTTGCAGGTCGGCGGGCTATATGCTGCCCGCATGCAGTGTGCGCGCCGACGTGCCGAATTCAACCGGCGTTTCGTCAACCCGATCGTGCGGCCGCTGGCCGGCCACCTGCTGCTGTGGTCCGCGGTCGACCATGTCGGTCGGCGGTCGGGGCGGCAGTACCGAACCCCGGTGACCGTGTTCCCCACCACCGACGGGGTGGCGATTCTGCTGCCCTATGGCGTCGACACCGATTGGGTGCGCAACCTCCGAGCCGCCGGATCGGGCACGGTGGAGGTCAACGGGCGCCGTCTGGCCGTGCGTGACCCGCGCGTGGTGTCCACCGCCGAGGCGGCCCAGCTCACCCGGCGGCCCTGGCAGCGGTTGTTGCCGATGTTGCCGGTGAAATCGGCCTTGCTGCTCACGCGCTCCAGCTGAGCACGGCACCCTCGCCGCGCGTCATCATGCTGCCGGGCTGGACACGCAACCGGTATGGCGCCAGACGAAGTACCGCGAAGCTCGGCGACGTCGGCGAATCCCAACCGGGGATGATCGTGGGGTCGTAGCCGACGGGTTCGGGCGCGTGCACGAACTTGTCCCACACGCCGGCGCGTGTCTCGTCATCGAGATACCACTCGACCAGGCAGTCGGCGCTACACGTGTCCTGGGTGGGAGCCCAATAGTTCACCGAGACATAGGGATGCACCGCGAGGTGGCGTTTCTTCACCGGCGACGGCACCGTGGCGACCCAGCCGAACAGGTCGGTACCGTCCCACTCCCACAACGGATGCAGGACCCGGCTTCGCGGCTTGCCGTCGGCATCGACGGTGGCCACCGAAGCCCACACGATCGAGTGGGCCATGTCCACGAACGCGGGTGCAGTGTCAGAGAGGGTCACTCCGTCACTGTAGGTGCCTCGTCCTTGCCGTAGATCGGATTCCCGTCGTCGTCCAGCCAGTCGTTGACGGCGGTGCCGGTGACGGTGCCGTTGCTGCCGGGCAGGACCGCCGTGGGGCGGGGTTCGTCGTAATCGCCGAAGATGTCCTTGTTGTCCGGGTCGGCGTCCGGGTGATCCGACTTCTCGGGATCGGGTGCTTGTGTCATCACCCCCGGCTGCCCGCTTATGTGAGCTACGAAACACTCAGGCCGGCACCGCCCGGAGCGCGGCGGGCAAGCTGGGCAGAAAATGCCTGGTGGCGAACGCCCGGACGTCGTCGGCGGTCTGCAACGGCTGCACGCTCGGCAGCAACAGGACCATCGCCGCGTAACGCAGGATGGTGTCGGCCAGGTCGTTGACCGCGGGCGCGCCGATCCGTTCGGCGAATCCCTCGGGGAAGATGATCCGCAGCGCGGCGGCCATCCGCTCCACCGCCGCACCGTAGTGCCGGTGCAGCAGTTCCTGGGCGAGCGCGGGATCGTCGATGATCATCTGATTGAGCACCCGGTGGCGGCGGAACCGCATGATGGACAAGGTGAACGCCTCGACGTAATAATTCGCCTGGGGCTTGGCGATTTTCAGCTCGGCAGCGATATCGGCGAACAGCGCCACGTTCTCGCGCTCGATGACCGCGCCGACGAGCTCGTCACGGTTGGCGAAGCGGCGATAGATGGTGGTGCGGCTGACCCCGGCGCGGCGGGCGACGTCGTCGAGGGCGACCTTCCGGAAGCCGTGGCGTTCCAACTCGACCAGCGCCGCGTCGAGGATCGCCGTCCCGGCGTCAGCCGCGGGCATAGCCGGCTTGGGCGAACGTGCTGTAGCGCACCGACATCGGCAACCGGTCCCAGATCCAGTTGACCGGTCGCGATCGCCAGAAGGAGGCGAACCGTTGATAGTTGCGTTCCTGACGCTCGGTCCACGGCAGCCCCAGCAGGTCGCGCGCCCGCGGCGGGAGGCCGCCGGTGGTGAGGAACGCCGCGATGGGGTCGAAGACCTTGGCGATGATCTTCCAGGCCGTGGGGTTGACACCCTTCGGGCACGGAAATCCCTTGGTGACGTAGCCGACGCCGTACTTCGCCGACTTGTGCGGTACCGCAACCTCATTCATCATCCGGTCCCAGTACTGCACGAATTCGGCGTAGGTATCCGGCATCGGCCGATCGCTGACGCCGTAACGGCGGTACCAGGTCTTGGATTCCAGCCAGATCTGTTCGCGCTCGGCATCGGTGAGGCGCTTCACGAAGGTGTCCGCGAAATAGTAGATCTGCTCGACGAAGGTGGCATGCGCCCAGAAGTAGGTGTCCGGATCCAGGGCGTGGTAACGGCCGACGGGCTGCCCGTCGGGGCCGGGCATCTCACCCTTGACGTGGTGGTGGAAGTCGCGGACCTGGGTGCCCGCATTGTTGTCCTCGGAGCCGTAGACGGTCTTGAAAATCGGCGGGATGGTCCGCTTGAGCCGTTCTGCGGTGTCGGAGAAGAACGTGGAGTGATCGAGCACGCCCTGGCCGAGTTCGGCGAGCATGTTCTGCAGGACGGCCGGTCGGGGGCCGATCAGATACATCCGGTTGTCGCCGAAGTACTTCCACACCAGCGACTCGGGGCCCAGAGGCAGTGCATCGTCCAAAGCCTCGGGCGTGTTCTCGGCCAGTTCCGTCATGCGCAACAGTGTTACAGATTTTGCACTTTGTTCCAATGCGCTGTGGCGGGGGTCATAATTTGCGGCCCTTTTATGAACAGCTCGCGATGAGCGCTCGGCCACCGATCACCACACTTTCCACACCTTGAGCAGCCATTACATAGTTGTCCACAGGGGTTGCGATCGGCCTTGTCCCGTCAGTAGACGCGAGTAGAATCGCTCATATGTTCGAACGGTCGGGGTTGTCGGAGCTGGGCGATGAGGAGCTCATCGCCGCGGTCACGGATGCCACCCGCGCCGAAGCTGCCGCCGCGGCCCGCCGGCTGGCGTTGGTGGCTGAAGTGACGGCCCGGCACCGTATGGACGAGGACGAGTCATCAGCGTTGAACTTGATCGACGGATGGGCGTTGGCCAAAGCCGAGATCAGCGCCGCGTGCAACCTCGGCCCGCGCGCCGCCAGCACCCAGATGCGCATCGGGATGGCCTTGCGTGATCGGCTGCCCCGCACCGCGGAGGCGTTCGCGCGGGGGTTGGTGTCGGCGAAGGTCATCGCTGCGATCACCTGGCGTACCCAGCTCGTCACCGACGAGGACGCATTGGCGTTGATCGACGCCGGGATCGCCGGCACCGCCCACCAATACGGGATGCTGTCGGCGGACGCACTGATCCGGGCGGTCGACTTCTGGGTCCACACGTTCGACCCGATCGCGGTCATCCGGGACAAGGCCGCGGCCAAAGACCGTTACATCGACTTCGGCGACAGCGACGACCCCGACGGTGTCGTCTCGTTCTGGGGACGCATGCGCACCACCGACGCCGCGATCAGCGACACCCGCCTCAACAACCTCGCCCATAGTGTCTGTGATGGGGATCCGCGGACCGTGGCCGAACGCCGCGCCGACGCGGTGGCCGCCGTCCTGGCCGGAGCCGACCAGCTCACCTGCCTGTGCGGCAACACAAAGTGCGCTGGGTCGGGCAAGGATCCGCGGGCGGGTGCGGTGACCATCTACGTGCTGACCGGCCAGGATCCCTATAGCGGCGACGGGGCGAAACCCGTGACGGGGCCCGCGCCGTCGACCGGTCCGGTACCCGGCACGCACGATAGCGATGGTGTTGAGGAACGACCGGTGGCCGAGCCGCCTGCCGAGGAGCCCGCCGCGCACGATGGCAGCGCCGAGCCGCGCCCCACCGCCCCGGCCGCCCGCACGCAGACCGCCCTGGGCACCGGCATCACCCTCGACGGGGCCATCATCCCGGCTCACCTGCTCGCCGAGCTCATCGCTACCGGTGCAAAAGTCCGGCCCCTGAACGGTGCCACCGAGCTGGGTTCCGAACCCCGCTACCGACCCTCGACAGCGCTCGCGGCTTTTGTCCGCATGACATCGATGACGTGCTGCTTCCCCGGCTGCGGAAAACC
>JBQEMX010000009.1:179612-217860 GCA_052044345.1 Mycolicibacterium sp. 22603 | reverse complement strand
GTCGCGTCGATCTGGGCGTTGATATCGATCAACAGCTGCGACAGATAGGCGGTACGGACCGGGTCCAGACCGGAGTCCGGCTCGTCGCACAGGATGATCTGCGGGTCCAGCACCAGCGCGCGGGCCAGGCCGGCACGCTTGCGCATACCGCCGGAGATCTCGCCGGGGAACTTGTGGCCGTCGTTGGGCATACCGACGAGCTCGAGCTTTTCCATCACGATGTTGCGGATCTCGGACTCGCTCTTCTTGGTGTGCTCGCGCAACGGGAAGGCGGTGTTGTCGTAGATGTTCATCGAGCCGAACAGCGCGCCGTCCTGGAACAGCACACCGAACAGGGTGCGGATCTCGTAGAGCTCCTTCGCCGAGCACTCCAGGATGTTGGTGCCATCGATGATGATCGAGCCGCGCTCGGGGCGCAGCAGACCGATCAGCGACTTCAGGAACACCGACTTGCCCGTACCCGAGGGGCCCAGCAACACGCTGACCTCGCCTGCGGGAATCGACATCGTGACGTCTTCCCAGATCTTCGACGACCCGAACGATTTGCTCAGGTTGTTCACATCAATTCGAACGCCCATGAGTGCCTTCCTTTCGCCATCACTCGTACAGATCGTCGACAACGTCGGCATACTTCGCCGCGATGACGCGCCGCTTCAACTTCGACGTCGGTGTCAGCTCGTCGCCGTCGGGCAACCATTCGTCACCAAGTAGGCGATACCGCTTGATCTGCTCGACCCGTGACAACTGGCGATTCGCAGTGTCCACGGCATCGGCAACGGCCTTCTGAATGCGTTCATCGGCACTAAGCTCGGCTGCGGTCGCGTCGAACAGTCCATGTTGTCGCGCGAAAGCACCGGCGACGTCGGGGTCCAGAACGATGAGCGCAACGTTGTATGGACGGGCATCGCCGATACAGCAGACCTGCCCGATGAGCGGGGAAGCGCCCTTGAGGGTGCTTTCGATATTGACCGGCGACATGTTCTTGCCCGCCGCATTGATGATCAATTCCTTCTTGCGGTCGACAATCCGCACGAAGCCCTCGGCGTCGATGGTGGCGACGTCGCCGGTGTGCAGCCAGCCGTGCTCGTCGATCGCTTCCTGCGTTTTCTTGGGATCCTTGCGGTAGCCGCGCATGACGTGGCGACCTTTCAGGAGCAGCTCGCCGTCGTCGGCGATCTTGGCGAGGGTGCCGGGCATCGGCTGGCCGACCGTGCCCATCCGAATGTCGCCGGGCAGGTTGGTCATTCCCAGCGCGCCGGTCTCTGACATTCCGTAGCCTTCGGCCAGCGGCACACCAAGCGCCAGGAAGAACTCGTGCACGATCGGCGCGATCGGTGCGGCGCCGGTCATCAGTAGATGCACCTCGTCGAATCCAAGTTCCTTGCGCAGCGGCGCAAAGACATTCGATTCGGCCTGCCGCCATTGTTCGGTCAACTCGGCGTTGAGCTCGCCACCCTCTTCCTCAATTCGCAGCTTCACCGCGGCAATGTCGATCGCGGCGTCGATCTCCTGCTTTGCAACAGCGGTCTGCGCCTCGAACCGGGCCAGTAGCGCTGCCCGCAGCTTCTCCCAGATCCGCGGCACGCCCATGAACCAGGTGGGACGGGTCTGCGCGACAGCCGCGAAGATCTGCCGCGCGTCCTGCACCGTGGTGATCGTCCAGCCCGTCGCCATCTGCAGATAGTGCGAAAAGATGCGATCGGCCATGTGCGCGGTGGGCAGGTAAGAGATGCAGCGGCCCTCGCGCACGAACGGGAAGCGCTCGTTACAGGCTTCCAGAACGAACATCACGTTCGAATGCGTGAGTTCAACGCCTTTGGGCGGTCCGGTGGTGCCCGAGGTATAGATGAGAGTCGCCACATCGTCGGGATGCACCTCGCGCCAGCGTGCTTCGAATGAGAAGTCCTCCGGCGCGGAAAGGCGCGCAAGACTTGTCGTCCCGTCCGGCAGATCACCATAGGGATCCACCACGACGATGTGCTCCAAGAACTGGAGATCGTCGGCCGCCCTAATCTGCTCGACGTACCGCTCCTCGCAGAGCATGACGCGGTTCTCGGCATGATTGAGAAGGTACGAAATCTGTTGTGGTGCCGATGTGTTGTAGATCGAGAAGGGAGTCGCGCCCAGGTGCAGGACCGCAGTATCGATTAGATGGAACTCAGGGCGGTTGGACATCATCAACCCGACGGTGTCGCCGCGCCGCACTCCGAGGCCGGCAAGCGCGCCTGCGATGCGCTCCACAGCTTCGCCGTATTCACGGCGGGTGATGAAGCCGGTTTCACCGTGCGCCCGGATCGCGACAGCCTCCGGATCGGCGGCGATGGAGCGTTGAAACAGGCCGCAGAGTGTCATTTCCTCGGACAAAGCTGCCGTCAGCGCATCCGGCGCCGCTATCGATGTGCTCACCCCGAGATCATATACACAGTGTATGGACGTTGTGAATGCTTTACCGCAATCCGAAGGCAGTTGTCCTACGGCGACGACACCGCACCGGTGTCGACCAGCCGATCAATGTCGGCGACGGAGTATCCCGCCTGAATCAGCACATCCCGGCTGTCCTGCCCAGGCTTTCGCTGCGGACGCGGCGTAGTCGGCGGGGCGCCGTCGAAACGCGGTGCTGGCGCGGCCTGCTGCACGCCATCGACCTCGATGAGCGTTCCGCGGGCAGCGTTGTGCGGATGGGCCGCCACCTCGGACAAACTGAGCACCGGCGCATAACAGGTATTCCGCCCGCCGAACATCTCGTCAAGCTCAGCACGGTCATGCATCGCGATCCGGCCGGCCAGTACCGTCCGGAACTCCTCCCATCGAGTCTCGTTGAACTGATTGCGGCGCAAATCATCCGGAAGATCCAGGACATCGCAGAGTTCGTGCCAGAACTGAGTTTCGATCGCACCGATGCTCACCCACTGACCATCGCGAGTCCGGTAGACGTCGTAGAAGAACGCCCCCGTGTCGAGCAGGTGGGTTCCACGCTCCGCGCTGAAGTCACCCTTACCACGCAAGGCGTGGAACATCGCCATGAGGGCCGAGGCGCCATCGATCATGGCTGCATCCACGACGCGACCCGTGCCGGTTGCGCGGGCAGATAAGATTCCGGCGAGCATCCCGAAGGCCATCAACATCCCGCCCCCGCCGAAGTCGCCGACCAGGTTCAGCGGCGCGGTGGGCGGACCGCCTCGGCGGCCGATCGCATGCAGCGCCCCTGTCAGCGCGATGTAGTTGATGTCGTGCCCGGGCAGTGACGACATCGGTCCGTCCTGGCCCCAGCCTGTGACGCGGCCGTAGACCAGTCGAGGGTTCACACCAAGGCAATCCTGCGGACCGATCCCGAGTCGCTCGGCCACACCCGGACGGTAGGTGTCGATGATGCCGTCCGCGTCGCGGCACAGTTCCTTGACCACTCGTGCGCCCTCGGGGTTTTTCAGGTCGACCGCGATCGATCGTCGGCTGCGGAACATAACGTCATGCCCGCCTTCGGCCCAAGGGTTCCCACCCGGACGGTCGACAGTGATGACGTCGGCGCCCAGGTCGGCCAGCATCATACCGGCGAACGGGCCTGGGCCGATTCCGGCGAGTTCGATGATGCGCACGCCCGCGAGTGGTGCGTCACTATTAGCCATTGGATTCAAATCCTTACTTCGACAGACGATTTCGTGATCCGGCAAACGCGATCAGGCCGCGACAAGCGAGCCGGTGTGACGCTAAGCCAATGTTGACACTATGTCCATACGGTACGTATCTTGGGTGGCGTCGGTCACATAGCCGGGCGTTGGCGACCGTCGTCGCAGGACACCGGCTCGGATTCGGGTAGGAAAGTGAGCATCTGCATGCCAGGCCATGAAGCCTCATCGGTAGTCGTCACGGGTGGCGCCAGCGGTATCGGACGGGAAATCGCCCGTCGCTTCGCAGCATCAGGCGCTCGCGTCTTGGTCGCCGATATCGATGACGTAGCAGCCAAGCGCGTCGCCGCCGAGTTCGGCGACGCCGGTCGTGCGATCCGGTGCGATGTCACCGAGAGAGGTGCGGTGGACGCCGCCGTCGCATTTGCCGTCAGCGAGTTCGGTCGCCTCGATGTCATGGTCAACAATGCCGGGGTCTGCACCTTGGGCCCACTACACCTGCTCGGCGACAATGACTTCGATCGGATGATCGAGGTCAACCTCAAGGGCACGTTCCGCGGCATCCGCGCTGCCGCAGGCCAGATGCCCGGCGGTGGCGCAATCATCAACGTCGCGTCGACCGCGGGCCTCAACGGCGCCCCACTGCTGGGCGGCTATGGGGCGACCAAGGCCGGAATCGTCAACTTGACCAAGACCGCCGCTGCCGAACTCCGGCCGTCGGGCATCCGGGTGAACTGTGTGTGTCCCGCGCTCGTGGAGACACCGTTCTCCGATGCCCTGGTGACCGGATTCGAGGCGGCGACCGGCGCATCGGCTCAGACGTACTTCTCGGAGAAGCAGGGGCGGATCGGACAGCCCGATGATGTGGCAAAGGTCGTTCTGCACTTGGCTTCCCAGGATGCCGGTTGGGTCACCGGCGTCGCCTACCCAGTTGACGGAGGATTGATGGCCGCGTCCATCTGACCGTCGCGAGATCCCTCAGCCCCCGGGCCGGCCGCCAGCCGCTCGTCACGGTCGCTCCTGGGAATCCCATCAACCGATCAGGAGTCGACAATGACAGAACTGATATTCAGCACAGACGAACTCGCCGAACTCGCGACCGCCCCGGGGGATCGGGCGCTGGCCGCACTCGACCGAGGCGACCCGACGACGGCGCGCACCATCGCCGAGGAATCGATCGACGCGCACTTCTCCACCCGCGATATCTACACCGCGTGGAACAGCCTCACCATCAGCTACATCGCGCGCGAGTTCGGCGCCGAAGCGCTGGCCGCGTCCGTGACTGCTGCCGTGCGCACCATCTCGCGTCCGTGGGCGGAATGGTTCCGCAACGGTGTCTCCCGCGAAGCAATCGGTTCCATGGCAACAATCTTCCGGATGGACGGCGCGCAGTTGGATGCCCTGGAAGAAGACGAGTCCAGGATTGTCTTCGTGTCGTCGGAGTGGGCCGGTAATCGGTCCGATGCCATCCCCGGCGGCGGCGATCTGCGGCTGTTCAGCACGGCCATCGAACAGTGGTGCTGCGAATGGCTGGGCTACCCGCCGTTCATCTTTGACGGCGGGCAGGCTGGTTTGCCGCTGCGGCTGACGTTCTACAAGAACCCGCTGGACGTCCCTGTCGAGGTGTTCAGTCGCCTCGGAGCCATCCGCGATGTCGCTCGTATCGGGGCGGCTTTCGACGTGTCGGGGGCACTGCTGTTCGACGCCGATGAATTGGAGGACATGAGATTTCAGGCCTACGCGCTGGCGGTTAAGGCCATCGATGCTGGCGATCTGGTCCGGGCTCGTCGCCACCTCATGCTGTCGAAGACAGAGTGGTACCTGGGACATCACTTCGGCCGTGACCTCATCACCGCACAGACCGGCTGGATCCTGCAGAACCACGGCGTCCAACACTGCTGGGAAGCCGTCGACCAGTGCTACAACCTGCCGACCATGGGTCCGGTGCTGGGACAGGTCAATGCGATGCCGTATCGCGATCAGGTGCAATGGCTTTCGACGCTGTTTCACCAGCACGGCATGAAGTACACGTGGTTTGAGGACGAGGGCCGCCTAGCCTTGGATGCCGCGCCCTGCGGCAGCGGGGGCCGGCTCATCGACGAGGGCGCCTACGGCGGACCGAAGAACCTTCCGGTCGTCAAGGGACCGTCAGTCGAGAGCTTCGGCCTTGAGGAGATGCCGGTATATTGCATGCACTGCCCCGGTACGAACAAGTACGTGCTAGAGAACGGGAGTCCGCATTTCCTGCTTGTCGAGCCGGGCATCAAGGACGGAAAAATCACCGGCCACTGCCGGTTCAACATCTTCAAGTCCGAAGAGGCCATCCCGCAGGAAATCTACGATCGGGTGAGCGTCGGCCGCCCGCTTCCGTTGGTCGGCGCCCACTAGGAGGCCGTGACAAGAAATCCTCTACCTCGATAGGTCGAGGTAGAGGATTTCCCTTTATCACCGACGGCATCTACACGTGTTGTTCCGGTTGGGGGTCGGCTTCGATCCGCCGCAACGTACGCTCCGCCCGCACGAGGCCTCCGGCCACGCTGAGGCAGCCGACCAGGAGCGCGGTCACCAGGACGAGCGCTTCGAAGAGCCCCCCGAGCCCCAGGGTCGGCGCGAGTAGAAAGAGCACCGTTGCGGCGAGGAACGAAATATTCAGAAAGTGCTTCATCGTGCCGCCTCCCGGACCGTCCACCGACCGGAATACGGCCTTCATGCGACCATACACTATGTCCATTCAAGATGTATGGTCAACGTCGAAGCTTTGTCACCGGGATGCCGAATACGACGATGGCCGTGACCGCTGGCGCGAAGGGCGCCATTGCCCTTCACGCCGTGCGGTCACGGCCATCATCAGGTACTGCGATACGACCCGGGTCGTCAGACCCCTACCGTTTGCTTGTTGCGACGCGGCACCTTGCCCTTGTTGGCCGCCACAGCCGCCGTCAGCGTGTCGAGATCGGCGACCTCCTCAGACCGTTGCTCGGGCGGTAGCTCGATGGCGCCGCCGAGCAGTTTGATCGTCTTCATCGCCTTGGCCTCGTCATCGTGCGGCAGCAGGCGCGAGATGCGGTCCGCTGCGGAGATGAACGGCTTGGCTATCGGCATGGCGAAACGCCACGGGGTCTTCTCCACACCCAGCATCTCATTGACATACTTCGGCTGCCAGTTCTGGATCAGGCCCCAAGCGAGGTGCGTGCGACGCTCGGTGGTCATGAACTTGGCGACCGCGGCAGGCAGGATCTCGGCATCGCCCGGCGGCTTCTCGGAAGCGAATTCGATGATGGTTTTGACCACATCCCTGCAGAGGTCATCGGCGGGCAGCTCGACCAGTTTGTGGAACTTGACCTTCATGCGTGCGTCGTCGACATTGGTGTGCAGGACCGACTCCGGGATGCCGATCACCCAGCCGACGTAGCGGCTCAACGCGAAGATGTCTTCTTCCTCCTGATCGCTGAGCCGGATGCCGGCCGCCCGGATGCCGTCGACCAGAGTGACCCCGAACTGACCGGCCTGGGTGTTCATGGAGTCCAGGTTGCTGATCGGCATTCCCCAGGCCTCCCAGTCCCAGTGCTCCGAGTGGCTCAGCGTGTTGCGCACCGCAGCGTGAATCATCCGCACCTTGGCGGTGAGCCGGAAGCCGTCACCGTTGCGAACCATCTGACCCGGCCCGTAGGCGGACACCACGTAGCGGAAGCTCTCGGTGAGCCGGCCGCCCACCTCCTGCTGATCCTTGAGCCGGCCGCTGAACAACACCGGACGGGTGGAGCTGTACATGGAGAACCCCGCCCCGATCGAGCAGTAGGTCAACACCATCGGCGCCGCCGGACCGACCCGCCAAACGGCGATGGCGCCACGGTAGAGCTGATCCCAGTCCACCCAATCCGGCACGTGATCGAGTTGCTCGAACAGGCCGACCAGACCGTCAGATGGATCGTCGAGGGAATCGATGCCGTGATCCAGCGCCTGCTCGAACATGCGCCAGCTTGCGTTCTTGGACTTGTCCTTGAAATCGAGGAAGGCCCGGTAGGCGTGGTCATCACCGAGCAGTGCGTGGTCGGTCAGTCGCTCGGTGTATTCACGTCCGTACCGCGCCAACGCGATCTCACGGTTGTTGATCCTGCCCAGGTCGATCCCCCGGGGCAAACCTTCGGGCACGTCGAGCGATCCCTCGCGGTACACGGCCTGCTCGGTCGTCATGACTCTCCTCCTCGTCTGTTCACGCAACAGCTGTCGCCGCTCCCGGCACGACCCCACGTGGCCTGCGGTTCTGCCGCGGTGTGACCGACGCTACTGTGGCCCAAGCCATAAGTCAACGTGTCTGTTGTATCTGTATGAACACTATGTATGCTTGCTCGAAACGACCAGAATCGAGGCCAAACGTGACCCCTCCACACGCTGCCAGCACGATGTTCGACGTCACCGGCAAGCGGGTCGTCATCACCGGCGGTACCCGCGGCATCGGCAGGATGATCGCCGCCGGCTACGCGGCTGCCGGCGCGCAGGTCGTGATCTCCTCGCGCAGCGCCGAGTCCGCAACCCGAGCCCAGGACGAGTTGCGCGCCGTCGGGGACGTCACCGCACTGGTGGGCGATGTCTCTTCCCCGGCCAACGCGCGCGCCCTCGCCGCCGCCGCCACCGCCGCCCTCGGCACCGTCGACGTGCTGGTGAACAACGCCGGCGTCACCTGGGGTGCACCACTGGACTCATTTCCCGAATCGGGCTGGGACAAGGTGATACACACCAATCTGGAAGGTCTCTTCCACTTCACCACGGCAACGCTGCCGGCCCTCCGCGCGGCCGTCGAAACCTCCGGCGACGCAAGCATCATCAACATCGGGTCGGCGGACGGTATCAACGTCCCGGCCATGGAGAGCTACAGCTACGGCGCCAGCAAGGCTGCCGTGCACCATCTGACCCGACATCTCGCGAAGCGTCTCGCTACCGAAGGGATTCGCGTCAACGCCATCGCTCCCGGGCTGTTCGAGAGCAAGATGACCAAGTTCGTCACCGAGGATGCCACTGCCCGCCAGGCCATCGATGCAACGATTCCGCTCGGCCGCTTCGGTGAACCCGATGAGATTGCCGGGGTCGCCATCCTGCTCGGTTCCCGCGCAGGCCGTTACCTCACGGGAGCGGTGCTACCCGTCGATGGCGGGTTGGTCGGCTGCGGTCCGGCGGCCGGCCTCGCCGTGTCCGAGGGAAAACTCGCGCCCGCCACCCAGGGATGATCCGATGCAGGTGAGCGTCGACCGGGATCGTTGCACCGCCATCGGCATGTGTGAATCCCATGCCCCGGATATCTTCGTCATCAACGATGACGATGAGCTCGACGTGGCCGATGAGATCCCGGCCGCGCGTGAATCCAGCGTCCGACGCGCCGTATCGTCCTGCCCCGTAAACGCATTGAGTTTGACATGACAAAGACCACCGCAGTCCTCATCCCGCAGTTCGGCACACCGGACGTTCTCCAGGCGGGGACAGTCGATGTCCGATCGCCGCGGGCGGGCGAGATCCGTATTGCCGTCCAGGCCGCGGCCGTCAACCCGACCGACATCGCGACCCGCAGCGGTCTGGTGGCGGCGGCTTACGCCGACTTCGACCCGCCCTACATCGCCGGGATGGATGCGGCCGGGACCGTCGAGTCAGTTGGCGACGGGGTCACCCGCTTCTCGCCCGGTGATCCCGTGATGGCGATCGTGATGCCGCGCCGCCCCGAGGGGGGCGCGCACTCGGCTCTGATCGTCGTGCCCGAGGCCGCGGTGACCGCCATTCCCGACGGTCTGTCGGTCGAGCAGGCCGCGATGCTGCCGATGAACGGCCTCACCGCGCTGGAAGCGCTCAGTTGTGTGGACCTCCCCCCGGGATCGACCCTCGGTATCACCGGCGGCGCGGGCTACCTGTCGGCGTTCGTGACGGTACTGGCGAAACGGGCCGGTATCACCGTCATCGCCGACGGCCGCCCCGACGACCGGGACACGCTGCTGCGACGCGGTGTCGATGTCGTCGTGGATCGGGGAGCCGGTGTCGCGCAACGGTTTTACGCCGCAACCGGCAACGGTTTGGACGCGGTACTGGATACCGCGCTTCTGGGCGCAGAACTGTTCGACGCCATCCGCGACGGCGGCCGCTTCGCCACGGTCCGCACGTTCGACGTTGTTGCGCCGCGGGGCATCAGCGTAAGGCCGGTCTGGGTTCGCGAGCGTCTTCTCGATACGGCGGGCCTGCTCGATTTGAGCGCACTGGCCGCCGAGGGCGCCTTCGACTTCCTGGACGTGACCGGACGATACGCACCGGATCGGGCCGCGGACGCCCACCGCGCCGTCGAGGCGGGTGGGCTGCGGGGGCGCCCGCTGATCGTGTTCTGACCGATCGCCGCGCTCAGGTGATGCGCGGGGTACTCCCGTAACAGGCCGCATTGCCGATATCGAGGGTGTTCTGGCAGATCAGTGTGCCGTTGACGTACACCCGCACCGAGACCCACCGCGCCGGCCCGCGGGTAGAACGCCAGTCGGCGCGCACCTGGCTGCCGTCCGGTGGTGGCCTCAGGGCATTGGGCACCGGTACCGTGAAGCGCCACGGCAGCGCCACGTTGGGGGCAAAGATCCGACCCGTTTCGGTGACGTACTCGATGTTCGCCGCGCGCACCACCGGCGAGACCACCTCGTAGGTAACGACATCCGCGGGCGCGGCCGTGTCCTCGGCCAGTGCCGCCGGCGCCGCGATCATCAGCGGCAGCGCCGTTGCCGCGCAGATCCCGAATGTGACGAGCCTGTTCACTACGCTGTCCTGTCTGTCGGTCACGGGCCGGCCAGCACGGCGACCACCACGGTGTAGCCGGTGGACTCCGAATAGATTGTGCTGGTTCCGAAGTCGGTGTAGGAGCAATCGGGGATGGTGGTGAAGCCCTGCACGATGGCGCCCTTGATCTCCATGCCGGCGGTCGCCGAAGCACCCTGGAGCAGGGTCGCACGACCGGCCGGGCTGCCCAGATCCTTGAGGATCGGCAGGGGCTGTGGTGCGGTGTCCGCCGGGATCACCGCCGACGTCATGTCGAAATAGGACTCGGTGGACCGGTTCACGATGCCGGCGGCGCGCTCCAGCGTCGGGTCGTACCGCAACGGCTCGCAGCTTGATGCGCTGCGCGCCGCGATGACTGCGGTGGTGAAGGCGGAACCTGGGTCGGCCGCCACGGGTGCGGCCACCACTGTGCCGGCCCATGCCGCCACGGCCAGCAGGGCTCCCGTTCTCCGGGCCCGACGGCTGTCGGCAAAGCGATCTGACACGTGCGAAATACCTCCTGCGCGGATGACGAGCTGCTCAGCCGCAGACATGCGAGCGATTGATCTTGCTACCGAAGCGTTGTGCGTGCTGGAAGGAAGGCCCGACGAACCAGGTTGGCTGGCGCGCCTTGATCCCGTTGCTCACATTCGAGAGTTGCTCCCACAGCCGATAGAAACTCTCCCCCTGATACAGCGGGAAGAAGATGTCGCCGGCGTGGTTCTGGTCCCTTGTCAGTGCCTGTACCCGGGGTGTCAAGAAAGCGACCGATTTGTCGATGTTGGCGGTGACTGCATTGGCGAACTCGGGCACGCCCGGTGCGTCGAAACGACCGTTGTTGCGGATCACCAGGTTGTTCAGATTCTCGATCTGGATCTTGAGTTCTCGGTACTGGGGAAACCACTGACACATTTCCCGTTGGGCATTCACGTCCGCCTCGGTGATGCGGTGCCGCATCTTGTCGAACGGGAACGGAAACTGTGGCTGCCAGTCGCTGGCGGTCGGGATGACATCGGGCAGCAGCGGCGGCGGGGCGTCGTTGTACCGAGGTGGATCAGCGGCCGCGGCCGGCGCGATCAGCACCGCACACGCGACGAGCGTTGTAATGCAGGATGCCAGGCGCATGAGATCTCCGATGCTCAGTTCTGCCCGAGCACGGCGTCGATGCCGCCGACATCGCTGATCTGCCAATTGTTGTTGCTGTCGATCGTGATTCCGTAGGTGGCGGTCGACTGCATGCCCTCAGGAGACTGAGCCGTCTTGGTCAGCACGCTGACGAAGGTGTCCACGACGTAGATACCCGCGGCGTCGGAACGCACCGCCGCGGCCAGCGGGCGCGCCGTCGAATCCCACTGCAACGGCGCCAACACCTGCTCCATGTCGGTGGCCGCACGGTCGAGCTTCTCCTTGAGCTCCGGGGTGGTGTTGTCGACCAGCTTGACCTTCCAGGCACCGAAGTCCCGGAAGTTCATCTGGGCGGCGTTGACCGCGTAGGTCAATGCCACCTCTTTGGCGCGCTGTTCGTTGGCCGCGGCCGTCTCCTGCGCGTCGATCTTGCCGGTGGCGCCGATATACAGCCAGGCGAGCACCGCGATCGCGGCGGCCAGCATCGCGACCAGCGCCGAGTACGCCAGGCTGCGTACCGATATCGAAAGCCGATTACCAGCACCCGATTCTGTCGAAGTGGCGGCCGTACTCGCTGACGATTCGGACTGCTCATCGGCAACGTCCTCGTCGCGATCGTCCGCGGCCTTGACCTCCAGGACTGATTTGCTCATTTCCTGACCTTCCTATCTAGGGCTTGGGGGCTTCGGGGATGGTGACGTGCAGTTGGATGGCACCGTCGGCGGGGATGTTCCTCAACATGTTGTCCAGGATTCGACCGGAGTCAAAGTTCATCAGCGATCCGCCGATTCCCTTGAAGTGCGGCAGCAATGCCTCGGTGAGCACCTTGACATCGGGTGCGCGGTCATCGAGGAACTTCTGGATCCGGGCCAGGAACTTGCCGAACTCCTCCATGTTGCTGGGATTGTTCCAGGCGACCGTCGTGGTGAACGAGGTGAAGATCTTGCCGGCATTGTCTCCGGTGTCGCCCACCATCGGTCCCAGATCCGCCAGGACCGGGCCCACCCAGTCGGCGTTCTGGAGCAGGGTCTGGAAGTTCGCCAGGGTCTGTTGCCCTTGTCCCTGCATTCCTTCGACGGTGGTGCGCAGCAGTTCGCTGGTCCTGGCCAGGTTCGGCAACACCTGCTGCGGATCGGGCAGCCCGGCATCCGCCTCGGCCACGATACGTTTGAGCTGTTCAGGATCGGACTGATTCAGCACTCGGACCACGCTGGTGGCCAGCTCGGAGATCGAGGGCGGCACGGTGACGGCTTCGGCGACGATGTGCTGGCCGTCCTTGAGGACTGGACCATCGACGGTGCGCGGCGCCAGCCCCACGAAAGCCTCGCCCAGTGCGGACAGATTCTCCAGGCGGACATCGGTGTCCACAGGGACCTGGTGCTCACCATTGACATAGAAGTCGATGGTGGCGTCGTCGAGTCGCGACGTGATTCCGGTGACCTCGCCGACCCGAACGCCACGCAGCAGCACGCTGGATCCGACCACCAGACCCTTGATATCGGGCACATCCATCGAGAACGAGGCGCGGTTGTCCGGCGGCTTGGCCTGCAATCCGAAGGAGCTGATGTAGACCAGCGACAGCACGATGATCACGCCGAATGCGCCGAAGGACAGCAGGTTCTTCACGGCTCTCATGGCATCGCTCCCAGAATCCGGAGAACGTCCTGCACGTTGGGCAGCAGTTCCCTGCCATCCGGTGCGGTGATGGACGTGATGTTGATCGCGGGGTATTTGTCAGCGGGCATGAAGTACTCGGTCAACAGCGTCTGCCACTTCGGGTACTCGTCCTCGATCGCCCACTTGCTCTTCTGCAGCGCTCCCATCGCATCGGCCAACGAGCTCAGCATCGGCGTGAGCCAGTACCCGCCGCTGTAGATGCTGCCGATCGAGGGCACCAGCGTGCCGATGTAACTCGATGTCTCGGTGGCTCTGTCGAAACCGAGCATGCCGGTGTCGGAGAACCAGAATCGATAGTTGGGCCGGTTGGCGGACAGTACCGCGCCAGTTTGCGAGGCTCCGCTGAGCATCTGGTCGACGGTGTCGATGTTGTCGCCCAGATCCGACAGATCCTCGGCGACCCGGGACACCATGGCGCGCAACTCATCCGAGCGCTGGGGTGTGACGCGGTTCAGTCCCATGATGCTGGTCTGGATCCGCTGGATGGAACCACTGCCGACGAAGTTCGCGAGATTGGCCAGGGTGTCCTCCAGCTGCGGCGGCGAAACGGTCTGTGCCAGCGGGATTCGACCATCCGGTGGGACCGGCGCACCGGGTGCAATGTCGCCGGTAGGCCGTTCCAGAGCCAGATACGTATCGCCGAGCACGGTGGCCTGCTGCAGGGTTGCCCGCGAATTCGCAGGAACCGCGACCACCGAATCGATCCGGGCGGTCACGTCCACCCGGTCCTGCTCGACATCCACCCCCGTCACGACTCCCACCGGGGTGCCGTCCAGGACCACCTTTGCCCGGTCGGGCAGGTTCAGGACATTGGAGAACTCCAACGTCATGTCGTACCCGTCACGGTACTGATTGCCGGGCTGCGGAAGGGAATTCACCGACAGCGAAGTGCACCCGGACAACAGGACGGCCACCGAACCGGCAGCGACAGCTGCGGCCATCGACCTGCGGACGATCATTTCCGGGCCGCCTCGGTCAGCGCGTACTGCAGTAGTGCCACATCGACGGCATAGGGCACCCCGTTGATGTCGGCACAGCTGCCGGGCGTCGAGGCGTTCATGAACCCGCACAGCGCCAGGCCGTTGTGCGTCGGAACCCGGAACATCGGTGGACGATAGGCGATGTTGAATGTGTGGAATTGGCGGTTGTTGAAGTGATTGGCAAAGGTGTTGATCCACCACGGCACCGGAGTGAACAGATCGGAGATGGCATTCGCATGTGGGGTTGTCTTCCTGATGAGGGCACTCAACGTGTCGAGCGTGATCTGGGTTTCGTCACCCATCCGGGTCTCCAGGACGGCGACCACCTCCCCGAGCGGACCGAAATTGCTCATCTCGTGGAAACCGCCCATGCGTGCGCCGCCGTTCAGCGCCTGAACGAGGTCAGGAGTCGTCTGTTGTGCGTCCAGCAGGATCTGCTTGATCGGGTCCCGCAGGTCGGTCAAGGTGGTGGTGAGCTGGGCGAGGTTCCGGGTGATCGATCCCAGATCACCGATGGCCTGGTCGGGACTGTCCAAGAGCGCCGACGATGACCTCAGCAGTTGTGCGGCGCCGGCCCCGTTGTTCTGGGCGAGTCGGTCGACACCGCTGATGGTGCCGGCGATGTTGGTCGACCCGTCCGCGGAGATCGCGTCGAGGAATTCGTCGGCCGAACCGATCACCTGCGAGATCGTCTTCGGTGAGAAGGACCGGTCCAGCGGGACACAGGCGTCGGTGCTCAGTTCCGGCCCGCCGGCATAATTGCCGACCAGTTCCAGAGCCCGGTCGGCGACGATCGATGGGGACCGGATGACGGCTCGGACATCTGCGGGCAACTGTCGGTTCGTGGTGAGGTCGAAATCCACCTTCACTGCGGTGCCCTGCGGTGTGATCGCACTGACCTCACCGATCTGATACCCCATCTGCGTCACCGGATTTCCGACGTACAGACCGATGGCATCGGGCATCAACGCGCAACGGGTCGGTGCCGACGCAGTTGCCTGCGCGCCACAGGAGGACACCCCGGCGACGACGGTGCCGAGAGCCAGCGCGGTGGCCAGGGCTCGGATCGGACGGTTGTGGGTTGCGGTGGTCATCAGCAAGGACTCCCTGGCATCGGGATGCAGAAGTTGGTCGCCAGTAGCTCCGGTGCGGCGTTCTGGGCGTCGAGCATCCGGGTGATCTTGTCCCGGACTCGGCGCAACCGGGGAATGATCCGGCTGTTGTTGTCGGCCCAACGCCGTACCCGGTCCTGGGCATCGCGGACCTTCTGCAAGAAAGCATCCCGGTTGTTCACCCAGAACTCACCGAACGGCTTGAGGAAACGGTCTCCGATGTCGCCCATACCGGTGAGGGCGGCCGCGAAGCCCTTGCTGTACACCGTCAGGGTCTGCTCCAGGATGGCGATCTTCGACACCATCTGCCGGAACTGTTCGGTGTAGCCGTTCATCGACTCCAGATACTCGTCGGTGACGTTGAGGATGTTCGTGATCTGCCCCCGCTGTCGTTCCATCGTGGCGGTCAGCGCATTACCTGCGTCGATGATGGCCGAGATGGTACTGACATTGCCCTCGTTGATGCCGGCCTGGATCTGGTCCAGCGACTCTCGGATGGGCCGAGGATCGACATCGTCGGTGATCTTGGTGGCGTCGGCCAGGGCGCTCATCAGGTTGTAGGGCATTTTCACCCGTTCCACCGGAATGGGCTGGGCACCAAGCGGATTGTCACCGAGGGAGACCAGATTCACGTAGTACCCGCCGACCACGGTCAGCATCCTGACCTGGATCTGAGACTGGTCGCCGACGAACGCTTCGGAATCGACCAACGCGGTCACCTTGATCTGGTCGGGCTCCATGGTGAGTTCCTTGACCTTACCGACCGTGATGCCGGCGATCCGGACGTCCTCGCCGGATTTCAGCGAGGCCGCATCATCGGTGTAGAAGACCACCGCGCGCTGCCCCGGCGGGCTGATGTAGAGCAGGCCCGCCACCACGGCAAGAATCGCCAGCAAGGCCAGTGCGGAGGTCCCCCAGAAGGTCGGGTTCGACCGCATTTTCTTCACTGATTGCACAGGATCACCCTTTGTCCGTTCAGAAGCACGTCCATCGACTCCGGCAGCCGTGCCTGTCCCCGCGAACACGGAAGTGGTTCGCCCGGTGCCGCGGGTGGACCGATGTCATCCCAGACGACGGGGATCTTTTTGACCGACTCGGTGAAGTCGTCGAGCACCGTGAACGCACGATCGAGACCGAGGTCGATATCCGCTGTCTCACCGTCGAATCCCATGTTCAGCAGCAACCGAGACGCCGCGGAGGTGAAGCCGGGGCCGTACAGCTCGGATTTACGGAACTCGTCGAGCACGGTCAGCGTGGCGTCGAGGGGTCTGTTGACCCAGTCGATGATCTGGATCAGATCTTTGGACTGACCGCCCAGTTCGTCGGCAACAGCATTGAGGTTCGCCATCAGGACGGAGATGACCGCCTGTCGGTCGGAGGTGAACTCGGTCAGCTTGCGAACGCTGTCCAGCATCGGGGCCAGCCCACCACCATCGCCGGTGAGCAGATTCGCCGCATTGTCGGTGAACTGATCGATCTCCTCGGGGCTGAGGGTGGCCAGCACCGGCTGCAGGCCGTTGAACAATGTGGTGATGTCGAAGGACGGCTGTGTCATGTTGACCGGAATCCTGTCCATCGTCTCCGGCGGCGCATCGGATTCAGCCGGGTCGGTGATATCCAGGTAGCGCAGCCCGGTCAGCGCCTGATACTTGATCGACAACCGGCTGGTCGGCAGTACTCCGTAGCGATCGGCCAGGCTGAAGCGAACGGCGGCAACGCTCTGACCGGACCGGCGTTCCAGCGCGATGTCCTGCACCTTGCCCACCCGGACACCCCGTACCCGAACGTCGGCGTCCATCCGCAGACCCGAGGCATCGGTGAATTCGGCTGTGAAAACCCTGGTTTCGCCGGCTACCGGCTGCCGCAGCACGTTCATGATCACAATGAAGATCAAGAGCACGACCGCGGCGGCCAGGACGAACCGCCACAAGGCAGACCGAGCTGTCATGACACTCCACCCATCGCGTTGATCGGTGCCGCAACACCGGGAAGGTTGTCGAGCATGATGTGTACTTGCAGCGCACGCTGTTCCGGGGATCCGGCGTACATCTTCTCGAAGCGACTGCGTAGTTCAGCCAGGCTGGCGCCGATGTCTTCGGGTGCCAACAGTCCGGGTGCGGTGTCGGTCAGCGTTTTGACGATGTTGACCGCCGGCATCAGATCCGTCGAGTGCGAGGACACCAGTTTTCCTACTGCGCCAAAGAATTCGCCGGCGAGTACTTCGAAGGTGGGGCGGGCACGGGTATCCCAGTATTCCGCGGACAGCGGTTCACCGATGACCGGGATGTTCTCGCGGCCGAGCAGCGACTCCCGCGCCGTCACCTGCGCAATCGCGAAGCCCGACCGCTCGTTGACAGCCCAGCCCGCCGTCGACACACCCTGCACGAATCCGGGAAGCGCCACACTCACGCCGGTGGCGTGCCGCAGCAACTGCTCGGTCGACACGGTCTGCACCTTGGTCACCGCTTCGGCGACCACGACCATGGTCTCGACCAGCGGAGTCAGACCGTCGGTGTAGCGCGTGGCCCGGTCGATGACGTTGATCAGCTGTGGAGTGACCACTCCACCGGTGATCTCACCGAGCCGGTAGAGCAGGGTTTGCAGGGTGTAGTTGCCCTTGGGCGTGGTAGTGAAACTCGCACCGTCACGCAGGGCGGCGCCACCGGTGCCGGGAGTGATGTTGACACCAGTCACACCGAAATAGTTGGCGGTGCGGAAATCGATCCCGAAAGTGTCGGTCAGTCCCCGGGTGGGTTCGGCCTGCAGGTCCGCATCGATCCGGACCTGCCCGCCGGCCAGATTGGTGACCGAGGTGATGGTCCCGACCTCGACCCCGTGCATCATCATCGGCGTGCCGTCGGTGACACCTTGCCCGAGGTAGGGCACGGTCAACGCAACCGACATCAGATCGGCAGGCCGACCACGGAACGGGTTCACCACCAGGAAGGTGACCACCAGCGCGCAACATGACAACAAGACCGCGCCGACCAGCCGGAGCCTGCGAGCTTCGGCGTCGGCCGTCATTCTCAGCAACACAACGGTCCCCTATCCCTTGAACACGAAATTGGGTTGGATGCCGAACAGCAGGATGGTCATCGCCAGATCGAGGACCATGATCGTCACCAGGCTGGATCGAATCGCACGACCGGAGGCCTGGCCCACGCCTACCGGTCCACCGGAGGCGAAATAGCCGTAATAGCAATGGATGATCGTGACCGCGGTGCAGAAGACCGCTGCCTTCAGTAGTGACAGTCCGATGTCCTGCACCGTCAGGAACTGCACGAAGTAGTGATCGTAGGTTCCTTCGGGCTGGTTGTACGCCCCACCGATGATCAGCTTGGAGATGTAGAAGCTGATCACCAAGGTCAGCAGGAAACCCGGTAGGACACAGAGCAATCCGCCGATGACGCGGGTGCCGACCACGAACGGGATGGACCGCAGACCCATCGCTTCGGTGGCGTCGATCTCGTCGGCGATACGCATCGAACCGATCTCGGCGGTCATCCGGCATCCGGCCTGCGAGGCATAGGCGACGCCGGCCACCAACGGCGCCATCTCGCGCACATTGCCCCAACCACCGATGATTCCCGACAGCGATCCCAATCCGATCAGATTCAGGGTGGCAAAGGCCTCGATGGCGACGATCGCGCCGACGGTGATACCCAGGATCGCGAGCACGCTGATGACACCACCGTCGACGATCAGCGAACCCTTGCCCCACGCGAGGTTGTTCATCACCTGCAGCGTCTCGCGCCGGTAGCGACGTACGGTCGTGGGCAACAGAATGAACGTCTGGCCGACGAACACAGCCCACTGACCGGCTTCCTGCAGCATTTTCTGCGGACCGGCAAGCAGTTTCGGCATTTGCCGATATTTGGCGGGCGCGCTGCGCCGTCCCGTCGATACGCCGGCCATCACGCCACCGCCATCGGGAAGAACATCGACTGAAACTGCGTGACTGCCAGGTTGACGAACACGATCGCGATCACGTTGATGACCACCGAGGCGTTGACCGCGTCCGCGACACCTTTGGGCCCGCCCTTGGCCTCCATGCCACGCTGAGCCGATACCACAGCCACGATGGCGCCGAAGATCATGGCCTTGGCGATGGTGAACCACACGTCGATGGGCTTCGCGAAGGCTCCGAAGGACAACCAGAAGCTACCCGGTGTCACATCATTGATCGTGACGGCAATGACAAAGGCGGCGCCGACGCCCATCGCGATGATGATGGTGCACAACAGCGGTGCAATGGCGATGAGCGCGAGGAACCGCGGAACGACAAGTCGCCGAACAGGATCCAGACCAAGCACCCGCATGGCATCGAGTTCCTCGCGGATGGCGCGGGCGCCGAAGTCGGAGGCAATGGCGGCGGCAGCGGCCCCACCCATCAACAGGCCCGCGGTCACCGGCGCACCTTGGCGGAGCACCGCGACACCGGTGGCCGATCCGACGAGCGAGTTCGCTCCCACTTCGTTGACCAGGCCGGACAATTGCACCGCAATCATGGCGCCGAACGGGATCGCCATCAGCATGGCCGGCAGCGCCGTAACTTTGAGCAGCTGCCAGGCCTGGATGATGAACTCGCCGAAGGACAGTCGAAGGGTGATCGTGTCCACCACGGCGTAGCGCGCCACCGACGCGGCCAGCAGAACGGCCCGGCCCATGGTTGCCGCACTGTTCACCGGGATTGCGACGAATCGGGCGACACCTCGGCTGAATGCACGTCGGGCAGATGGACCGGCCTCGCCGCGATGGCCCCCCCGTTGCGACGACGCCTGGTCGGAGGATGCGGACGCACCGGGTGGCGTCTGCGCATCTCCGATGACATCGTCACCAGTGGTCTGTACTGACATCGAGCGCTCTTCCCTCCACATGTCGGTAGCGCAAGCTATGGCTCATCGCCTCACAACGACCCGGCGAGTGTGTTCCAGGCCACGTTGTTCTCGGCTCACAGTACACTACGTATATACATTGCGTATGGTCAGTTAGTTCGGCTCAGCAGTTTCTTTGCTGACGCCTTGTGCAGTCAGCTGTAGCAGGGCGCGCCGGGACGATCGGGCGGACTGCATGACGCCGGCCCGAGCTGCACCCAACTCAGGTCGATCCACGGAGCGGACAACCAGGTCTTGGTTGCTTCGATGAGGAACCGCATCGGACCTCGCTCGCAGTAGGTCGCGCCGGCCGGCGTGATGGCACAGGTGGTCCCCTCATGCGAGATCACGGTGTACGGTTTCAGCGGTAGCTGTGCCTGCGAATTCGGGAAACGGACTCCAACCGTCCAGTCGTAGTGGACGGCGCGATCACCGTCGATCCACCCGATGTGCCTGGTACCCTGCGGCGCGCCGGGGATCAATCCCGTGCACCCGAAGCTGCCGCGCCGCCAGATGCCACAGTTCTGCCCATTCGGGGTCAGGAACCACACCCCGCCCGGCACCGCGAACGGGAGCGCGTCGACGCGGTCGTAATACTTGATATCAGGCCAGGGACTGGCTGCAGCCGGCGCGGGCGGCTCGGCCGCAGCAGTGGGAGCGGACATCGATACCGCCGCCACGGCGGCTACTAATACCGTTACTCCCTTGCGCAGCAGCACTTTTGACATCTCGGCGGGACGACCCGTACAACGCATGGACAAAACATACACGATGTTCAGACAGCATGAACAGCAATCTGAAAAATTGGTTTGCTGCCCCGACGCGAACGTCAATATCGACGTCGAGCGCGCACCGCACGCTACCGCCCGTAGACCACCGCATTGAGCAGACGGCCCAGGAAAGCGGCAAGCTCGTCGGTGTCGTCCAGGTGCGCCTCGCCGGCCATGGCGCCGGCAAAACTGCGCTCGAAGGTCCACATCAGCACCGCCGCCAATTGCGGGGCCGGCGGGCCCTCGATGGCGATACCGGTTTCCCGATCGATCTCGATCACCGCCTCGAGCGCGTCGGTCATCCGGGTGATTGTCGCCAGATATAGCTCTCGCAGTTCGGGCCGTCGGGACCATTCGTGAATTGCATTGCGCGCCACGGCCAACGTCTCGGTGTCATAGCTGAGCCATTCAGAAATGACTTGCTCCACCGCCGCGGCATCGGACCGATCGGTCGTAGCGAGCACCTCGAAGCCCGCGGCGATTCCTTCCGAAGCGTTGCGGAACAACGCAACGAAAGCGTCGTCTTTACTGCTGAAGTAGAAGTAAAACGAAGCCCGCGACGCATTCGCCGCGGTGAGGACGTCGGCGACGCTCAGTTCGTCGAGCGACCGTTCGGAGAGGACAGCCGTCATCGCGCTGAGGATGCCGGCCGCCATATCGGGTTCTTGCCCAACGCCGGATTCATCGGCGCCCGTCTCCGGGCGATCGAGTGCCACCGGCGTCGAGGATGTCTTCGGCTTCGTCTTGGCTCGTCGTCGCAGCCGTGATGCCGGGCGCTTGGTGCCGTAGCTGGCCGCGAAGACCATTTCCACGATCGACTCCACCGCCGATTCGGCGTCGGGAATCCGCGGATCCAGTCCCAGCGTCCCGACGTAGAACGACCGCTCCAACCCGCACACCAGCACCCGGGCAATCAGATCGGGTGGCACATCGCTGGCGGGGGCTTTGCCGAGTTCGCGTTCGTAGGTGATCTGCTCGGCGATCGCCGTGACGAATCGCTCCAGCATCTGGTTCCATGCCGCGGCCAACGTGGGGTTGCCGTGCATGTGCTCGACCGCCGCGCAGACCACCGCGCCGTGTTCGGTCCACATCTCGATGGTCCGGCGCAGGGACGCATCCATCGCACGCTCTCGCGACTTACCCTCACCGAACTCCCACGGACCGTGCGAGTAAGCCTCGTCGAGCAGACGCGCAACCATCGCGATCAAAACGTCGTACTTCGATGCGAAGTAGTGGTAGAAGTTCGCACGGGACAGTTTGGCGCGCTTGATGATCTGCGCGACGGTGACATCCTGGAACGATGATTCGCCCAGCAACTCCTCCAGCGCGGCGAAGATGGCGCGTTCGGCGTTACCCCCTCCGCTGTGCGAGCGGGGGCGTTGCCGAACAGGAAGCGAAGGTTTCACCGTCACAGGATAGCAGTGTATGGATACCGTGACTGGTCATACCGTTCAGTCAAAACCCTGATCACGGTGTGTCCCTTGACACGGTAACTATTCACGACCGAAACCGCACCGACTCGGCTGATTCGACATCAGACCTGCGGCTGGAGTTGCGCCGAGTCATCCGCGCGCGTCAGGGCATAATCGGTCAGCCTTGGCTCGTGCGTGCGGCGCCAGTAATCGATGTACTTCCAGGGACTGTTGGTCACGACGCGGCCTTTCGAGTTGCGGTAGTAGGTGCTCATCCCCGGATGCGTCCAGATGGAGTTCGCGAGCACCTCTCCCAGCTCCTCGTCGTAGGCATCGAAGACGTCCTGGCGCACCTCCACGGTGGCCAGTTCGTCATCGATCATCTGCGCGATCAGCTGGGTCACGTACTGCACCTGCATCTCCGTGCCGGCGATGACGGTGCCGCCATGGCCGGTGTTGGTGTTCGGACCATAGAGGCAGAAGAAGTTCGGGAAGCCCGGTACCGATATACCGAGGTAAGCCCGACCATCGTCGGAACCCCACTGCTCGTGCAGGGACCGCCCGCCCCGGCCGTATACCTGAATGGAGCCCAACACGTTGACTGCGTCGAACCCGGTGGCAAACGCGATGACATCAACTGGGTGTTCGGTGCCGTCCACCATCCGTACACCGGTCTCGGTGATCCGGTCGATCGCATCGGTGACCAGGTCGACGTTGTCCCGCCGAATCGCGGAGTACCAACCGTGATCGATGAGCAGCCGTTTCCCGTACACCGGATAGTCCGGCACGCTCTTGGCAATCAGGTCGGGTCGACCATCCAGCTGAGTCTGGATGTAGCCGGTCAGCATCTTGCGTAGCGAATCGTTGCCCTTGTTGATGGCCCGATCGGGGTGCTCGTAGTTCTTGTCCACCTGCAGCAGGCTGTGCAACCGATCACCCATCCGCCAGAAGACCCGCAGCCGGTACCAGCCGAGATAGTGCGGAATGTGTTGGTGCAGAGCGCGAACCGACTCCGAGACCTCCCGTGACTGGTTGGGATGCGGCATGGCCCACTGCGGCGACCGCTGGAACACGGTCACAGCGCCGGCCACCTCGGCGGCAGCCGGGACGAACTGCATGGCGCTGGCACCTGTGCCGACCACCGCAACTCGCTTGCCGGCAAGCTCGACCGAGCGGTCCCAGCGCGCCGTGTGCAGGCACGGTCCCTCGAACGCGTCGATGCCCTCGATCTTGGGCAGCGCGGGCTGATTCAACAGACCGACCGCGCTCACCACAGCGTTGGCCTCGATCACCTCGACTGAGCCGTCGGGGCCGTTGGCCCGGACCTGCCAGCGCGCCGTCTCCTCGTCGAAGACCGCGGACTCGACGGTCGTGCCGAAGCGGATGTTGCGACGCACACCCCATCGATCGGCCAGTGCCTGCCAGTAGGCTGCCAGCTCGTCGCGGTGAACGAAATACCTTGTCCAATCCGGGTTCTGATCGAAGGAGAAGCAATACAGGTGGCTCGGCGTGTCGACACCGCACCCGGGATAGATGTTCTCCTCCCACGATCCGCCGACATCGTCGTTCTTCTCGAAGACCGTGTAAGCGACGCCCGCCTGCTCCAGCCGGATCGCCAGACACAGCCCGGACAGCCCCGCACCGATGATCGCCACCTGGAACGCGCCGCGGACCTCGGCAGACGCCTTCGGCACCCCGCTGCGGGGATAGATCCCCAGTTCTTCGCCGAGCAGTCGCCCATAATCGGCAGGCAGCGATTCGCCGACCGACACCTCCAGGATCCGCACCAAGCGCTCAGGCGTCGGCTCGGGAGCCGGTGTGCGCACGCCGTCACGAAACTCGGTCAACACCGACAGCGCCTCGCGGCGGATTTCCTGCACGATTTCTTCGGGGAGGCCACCGTCGTCATGGTCATCGATGTCGCGACGGTGGGTCGGGGTATACGGGGCCTGGATCCATCGATCCTCGCCCGTCAGATGCGCGAGGGTGGCCAGCAAGGTGGGGATGTTGGCCGACTGCAGAAGGTCGGACAACTCACCATCACTCAACGACGCCAGCCGGGAGAAGGAATCGATGCCATTTTGCATATCCGGACCATACATAGCGTTCATACGCAGTGTCAACTATCCTCGCCGGAGGCAGATCCGGCCGAACAGACATGCCAGAAATGGGCTTCTGCGAACGACTCTCAAACCAAGGTCAACAGCGCTTTGTCGAAGTCGTCAGGGCATTCCAGCATCGGGTAGTGGCCACAGTCGAGTTCGATGAGGCGGCCGTCGACCTGCCCCTGTACCCATCGTGCGCCGTCCACGGAAAGCCCTGGATCATGCACGCCGACAATCTGCGAGAACGGCACCTTGATATTCGGCAGCAGCGCTGTCTGCTCAGTTCGGAACAGCGTGGACAGGCAGGCATCGGCCACCCAGCCCGGCGTCCGCAGCGATACGCGATGCAACCAGTCCAGCACGTCAGTGGCCGGTACGTCCTTGAAGAGATCACCGATGGCCTTACGCCGGAAGCGAATCCGGTCGGCGAACTCGAACCCGCGCAAGGCGGACTCGGCGGCTTCGCCGGCGGGAGGACCGTACGGATACGCGTCATGCCGGACGTGTGCGGCACCCACCGAGGCAACCGTCACCACACCGGAGACCAGGTCTGGGAAATCGTGAGCCATCCGCAACGCAGTCAGACCGCCCAGCGACCACCCCACGACCGTCGCCGGTTCGGTCGCACACGCGCGCAGCACAGCCGCGCCGTCGGCGGCCAATCGCACGACGTCGTACGGCTCCAGCGGGGCATCGGAATCGCCGTGCCCGCGTAGGTCCACGGCGATCACCTGGTGGCCCGCTGCGGCGAGCACCTGCATCGGACGATCCCACACTTCATGCGCCAGCGTCCACCCGTGTATCAGCAGGACCGGCCTACCGCTGCCGAGAGTCCGGATTCGTAGCCGAACACCGTCACCGACATCGATGAATGAGTTCACGCCTCCGCCCACGTGACGACGTCTTCGACCGCTCGGCGCGGGGTGCGGTACGAGTTGGCCGGATGATCCGGATCGGGATACCCGAACGATATGCCCAGCAGTACCCGGCGATCGGCCGGCAGATCGAAATGTGAACGGATGAAGTGGGAATGGCTGGCCAGCGCGGCCTGCGGCACCGCGGCCACACCATAGCTCTGCGCCGCCAGCAGGAAGCTCTGGACAAACAGGCCGCAGTCCACCGCCCCGTAGACCCCGAGCGAGTCCGGCGCGGTCACGATCGCGACGTGGGGTGCACCGAAGAACTCGAAATTGCGCAGCATCTCGCGGGCAGAGGCGGCCCGATCTCCCTTTTCGACACCGAGAGCCTCGTAGAGTTGCCACCCGCTGGCGCGACGACGCTCGAGGAACTCACCTTCGTAGGTCGCCGGAAACTCGAAGTCGGTGTGCAGTTGAGGATCCGCGGCCCAGCTCTGTGCCAGGCTCGTCCGGAACGTGTCCGTCGCCGCGCCCGAGGTGATGTGCAGATGCCAGGGTTGGGTGTTGCACCAGGAGGGCGTCCGACGCGCGATATCGACGATCTGCTCGATGACCGCGCGCGGGACATCGTCGGGCAGGAATCCCCGGCAACTCCAACGGTGGTACATGAGGTCCGCGAGCGCACTCGATTGAGCGGTCGATTGTGTTGTCATGGACTGGATTCCCCGATCTGATCGATGCCGACGCGAACGATGTCGGTCAGGCGACGGAACCATACACTATGTATGGACTATATGGTGGGCATTGCGGTCGATCACAGACCTAGGGACCGGCCGACGATCTCGCGCATGATCTCGTTGGTACCGCCGTAGATGCGCTGCACCCGGCAATCTCGCCAGCGTCTGGCGACCTCGTACTCTTCGATGTATCCGTACCCGCCGTGCAATTGCAGGCAGGTGTCCAGTGCCTCGAACTCCAGCTCGGTGGTCCAGAACTTCGCCCCCGCAGCATCGGCCGCAGACAGCTCTCCGGCGCAATGTGATCGCACGCAGTGATCGAGGTAGACCCGGGCGATCTTCACCTTGGTAGACAGCTCGGCCAGGGTAAACCGGTTGGCCTGAAAGCTGCCGATAGCCTGACCGAAGGCTTTGCGCTCCTTGGAGTATTCGAGAGCGATGGACAATGCATGCTCGGCGCTGGCCACGGCGGTGACCGCCATAGACAACCGTTCCTGCGAGAGGTTGGCCATCATGTAGCGCAGCCCCTTGCCGGGCTCGCCGAGAACATTGGCATCCGCGACCCGCACATCGTGGAAGAAGAGTTCGGCGGTGTCCTGGGCCTTCCGTCCGATCTTGTCCAGTTTGCGACCTCGCTCGAAACCGTCCTGGCCACTTTCGACGACGAACAGACCGAATCCCCCGCCATCCGGATCGGGGATCCGCGCACACACGATCACCAGATCGGCTTGCAGGCCGTTGGTGATGAACGTTTTGGCGCCGGTGAGCAACCAACCATCTCCATCGCGGCGAGCCGTGGTGGTCATGGCTCGCAGATCCGATCCGGTGCCGGGTTCACTCATCGCAATCGCAATGGCCGACGATCCGTCCACGATTCCCGGAATCCAGCGGTCGGCCTGCTCTTCGTCGGACAATTCGAGAAAGTAGGGCAGCACGATGTCGTTGGTCAGCGAGAAGCCGTCGCCCACCGTTCCGGTCCGCACGACCTCTTCGTCGAGAACGACGTTGAACCGGAAATCGGCTTGTCCCCCACCCCCGTGCGCTTCGGACGCGGCAAAGCCCACGAGCCCTTGGGATGCGGCCGCTTTCCAGAAGGCGCGGTCGACGATTCCTGCCGTTTCCCACGCCTCGGAATGCGGTACGGCTTCTTTGATCAGGAAGGCCCGCACCATTTCACGGAACTGGTCGTGCTCGGCCTCGAAGATGCTGCGCTGCATGTCACAAGCCCATCGACTTGCTGATGATCTGTCGCATGATCTCGCTGGTTCCGCCGTAGATGCGCCCGATCCGGGCGTCGACGTAGGCGCGGGCGATCGGGTATTCGGTCATGTAGCCGTAGCCACCGAACAATTGCAGGCATCGATCGACGGCGCTGCCTTGCAGCTCGCTGGCCGCGAGTTTGGCCATGGCAGCCCGGTCCGCGGTCAGCGTACCGGCCACGAGTTCGCGCACGCACTCGTCGACGAACGACTGCACGACCTCGGTCTCGGTCTTGACGCTGGCCAGTACGAACTTGGTGTTCTGGAAGTCAGAGATGGGCCGGCCGAAGGCGTTGCGCTCCTTGACGTAATCGACGGCCCAGTCCAGCGCCTGCTTCGCGGATGCGATACCGGCGACGGCGATCGTCATCCGCTCCTGAGCCAGGTTCGCCTTGAGCGTCTTGAGGCCGCTACCCGGTTCACCGAGCAGATTGGCCGCGGGTACGCGCGCGTCGTGGAAGAACAGCTCGGCGGTGTCTTGTGCGTGCATGCCGATCTTGTCGAGATTGCGGCCCCGCTCAAAGCCCGGGGTGTTGCGTTCGACGATCAGCAGCGACAGCCCGCTGCGCCCCTCCGGTGCGTCGTTGACCACGGCGGCGACGATAACGAGATCGGCATTGAGACCGTTGGAAATAAAGGTCTTGCTTCCGTTGAGGATGTAGTCGTCCCCATTGCGGGTGGCCGTCGTCTTGATGGCGGCGAGGTCGGATCCGGTTCCAGGTTCGGTCATCGCGACGGCCGCGATCAGTTCCCCGGATGCAAGTCCGGGCAGCCAACGGCGCCGCTGATCCTCGTTGGTGTATTCGAGGAAATAGGGCAGACACACATCGTTGTGCAGGTTGATACCGAAAGACACCGTGCCCGTTCTGGCAACTTCCTCGGCGATGACGGTATTGAAGCGGAAGTCCGAAACGCCGCCTCCGCCGAACTCTGTCGGGATCGCCATGCCGAGGAACCCCGATTTACCTGCCGAGCTGAACACTTCACGGGGAACGATGCCGTCGCGCTCCCACTGGTCGTAGTAAGGAACGACCTCCGCATCCAGGAAGCGCCGGAAGCTCTCCCGAAACAGTTCGTGGTCGTCATCGAAAAGGGCACGGCGGGAGCTCTTGGCTGCGGTCGTCGACATGACGGGTATCATACATAGAATCCATACGCAGTGTATAGCGGCATATCCGCTCGCCGCGTGGAGCTTCCACAATTCGCGTCGGCGCGAGCCCCGCATCGTACGCAATGGCTAGACATTTTGTATGTACACGGCGTAGCTTGCAGACATCGGTGCGCAGAACCGGCGTTCCGAATTCGGGCAATCCGCTACAACGACGGAGCATCGATGGCAATCACCCTCGTCCCCAACGAACTCGACATCGACCAGGCCCTCGCGCTGGTGGGCGAGCTCAGGTCGGTCTTCGCAACCGGACGCACCAAGAGCCTGGAATGGCGCCGTCGCCAGCTGCAGGGCCTGATCCGCCTGCTGCAGGAGAACGAGAAGGAAATCGCGACGGCCCTGTCCACCGACTTGGGCAAACCGGCGATGAACTGCTTCCTCGGCGAGATCTCACCGCCGCTGGCCGAGGCGCGTTATGCACTGAAGAATTTGACCAGCTGGACCAGGAAATCGCCCGCGGCGGTACCCATGTCCTTTGCACCGGCCAAAGCGTGGACCCAACCCGAACCCAAAGGGGTCGTGCTGGTGGTGGCCCCGTGGAACTTCCCGGTGCTGTTGTGCCTGGCCCCCTTGGCCAATGCGCTCGCAGCCGGCAATGCGGTCGCGATCAAACCCTCGGAGATGGCCCCCGCCGTCTCCGCGGTGCTGGCCCGTCTCGTTCCGCGCTACATCGACCCAGACGCAGTCAAGATCGTCGAAGGCGGAGTTCAGACCACCACCGCGCTATTGGAAGCGCGCTGGGACCACATCCTTTACACGGGAAGCGGACGAATCGGGCGCATCGTCCTCGCCGCGGCCGCCAAACATCTCACGCCGGTCACGTTGGAACTCGGCGGAAAGAGCCCCGCCATCGTCACCAAGCACGCCGATATCGCGGTCACTGCCCGCCGGCTCGCCTGGGCCAAGGTCACCGCAGCGGGTCAGGCTTGTGTCGCGCCGGATTACGTCCTGGTCGAATCCCTGGTGCGCGCCGCATTCATCGAGGCTCTGATGGACGAAGTCGGCACCGCCGACCGGTTCGCCGAGACGACCCGCATCATTGATGAGCGCAACACCGCCCGACTCACCACGTTGTTGACCGATCACGGCGGCATCGAAGCAGTCGCAGGCGGACCGCGCAAGGACGGAACCTTCGCGCCGACCGTGATCGTCGACCCCGACCCGTCGTCCAAGGTCATGCAGGAAGAGATCTTCGGGCCCATCCTGCCCGTCATCGAGGTCGAGAACCTGCACGCCGCCATTGACTTCATCAACCGCCGGGAAAAGCCGCTGGCGCTCTACCTGTTCTCCGCCGCGGCCGAGGACGAGGAGACGGTACTGAACCGGACGTCGTCGGGCTCGGTCGGGGTCAATCACATCTACTACCAGACGATGCTGCCCGAATTGCCCTTCGGTGGAATCGGCGAGTCCGGCATGGGCGCCTACCACGGCAAGACGGGGTTCGAGACCTTCAGTCACCGCAAATCGGTGCTGCGTAAACCGGCATCGCTGGATCCGTCGTTCGCCTATCCCCCGTTCAGCAGCACGATGCAGCGGATCATGCGCTTCATGGCGCGCTGACTCCCACCGGCCTCCGTATCACGGAACCGAAATCCATCCCCAACAATTCACCTGGAAGGCGCAAAGGTTGACCAACGAAGCACTCATATACGAGGCGATCCGCACACCGCGAGGCAAAGGAAAGAACGGCAGTCTGCACGGCGTCAAGGCCGTCGATCTCGTGGTCGGGCTGATCCGAGAACTCACCTCTCGGCACCCCGGATTGGACCCGGCGACCATCGATGACATCGTGCTGGGTGTCGTGGCTCCGGTCGGCGACCAGGGTGCGGTCATCTCGCGCACCGCGGCCATCGCTGCCGGACTGCCCGATACCGTTGCCGGCGTTCAGATCAGCCGCTACTGCGCATCCGGCCTGGAAGCCACCAACCTCGCCGCGCAGAAGGTTCGATCGGGATTCGAGAACATGGTGATTGCCGGCGGCGTCGAATCGATGTCCCGCGTGCCGATGGGATCCGACGGCGGAGCCCTGTTCAACGACCCGGCGATCGGCTACGACAATTACATTGTGCCCCAGGGTGTCGGCGCCGATCTGATCGCGACGATCGAAGGCTTCAGCCGCGACGATGTCGATGCCTATGCCGTGCGCTCGCAGGAACGTGCGGAGGCAGCCTGGGCCGGTGGGTACTTCGCCAAATCAGTTGTTCCGGTGCGGGATTTCAACGGCGTGACGATCCTGGATCACGATGAACACCGCCGCCCCGGCACCACAGTCGAGAGCCTGGCCAAGCTGAAGCCGTCGTTCGCCGGTGTCGGCGCGCTCGGCTTCGACGCCGTGGCCCTGCAGAAGTACACCGCCGTGGAGACCATCGACCATGTCCACCACGGCGGCAACTCGTCGGGAATCGTCGACGGCGCCGCCGTAGTGCTGATCGGCAATGAAAAGGCCGGCGCGCAAGCAGGTCTGGCACCACGCGCCCGGATCGTGGCCACCGCGGTCACCGGGTCCGACCCGACCATCATGCTGACCGCCCCGACCCCGGCCGCCCTCAAGGCGCTCGACGTCGCCGGTCTGAAGGTCTCCGATATCGACCTGTTCGAACTGAACGAGGCCTTTGCCTCGGTGGTGCTCAAGTTCCAGAAGGACCTGTCCATCCCCGACGACATTCTCAACGTCAACGGTGGCGCGATCGCCATGGGCCACCCCCTCGGTGCCACCGGCGCCATGTTGGTCAGCACCGTGATCGACGAGCTTGAGCGGCGCCAGCAGCGACGGGCCCTGATCAACCTGTGTGTCGGCGGCGGCATGGGTATCGCCACCATCATCGAGCGCGTGTAAGGAAGAACTGGGAATGACCGAAACTGTAGACACATCCGCAACCATCCGCTGGGACAAGGACGCTGACGGCATCGTCGTGCTCACGCTCGACGATCCACAGCAGTCCGCCAATACGATGAACACCCGCTACGTCGAGTCGATGGGCGCAGTGGTGCAGCGCCTGGAGGACGAGCGGGAGACCATCACCGGCGTCGTGATCACTTCGGCGAAGAAGACCTTCTTCGCCGGAGGCGACCTGAACGAACTGCTGGCGGCCAAGCCCGAGGACGCCGCCGACATGACGGCGCACACCAACCGGGTCAAGGGACAGCTGCGCCGACTGGAGAAGCTCGGACAGCCCGTGGTGGCCGCGATCAACGGTGCGGCGCTCGGTGGCGGCCTGGAGATCGCGCTGGCCACCCATCACCGCATCGCGGTGGATGCCCGAGGCGTCGTGATCGGCCTGCCCGAGGTAGGACTGGGCCTGTTGCCCGGCGGTGGCGGCATCGTGCGCACGGTACGGATGTTGGGAATCGACACCGCGCTGAACGACGTGCTGCTGCAGGGCCCTCGACTGTCCGTCGCCAAGGCGGTGAAGCTGGGCCTGGTGGACCGGACGGTAGGCTCGGTCGAGGAACTGCTGCCCGCCGCCAAGGCATGGATCACGGCGAATCCCGCCGCAGCGCAGCCATGGGACAAGCCAGGGTATTCGGTCCCCGGCGGCATCCCGGCAACCGTCTCCGTGCTGTCGGCGGTACTGCGCAAACAGCTGAAAGGTTCACCGCTGGAGGCACCCCGGGCCATCATGGCGGCCGCAGTGGAGGGCGCCCAGGTCGACTTCGACACCGCGTCGTTGATCGAAACCCGCTATTTCGTCCAGCTGGCCACCGGTCAGGTCGCCAAGAACATGATCAAGGCGTACTTCTTCGACCTGCAGGCCATCAACGCCGGCAAGAGCCGCCCCGAAGGATTTGACACCTACCGAGCCACCAAGGTCGGCATCTTGGGGGCCGGCATGATGGGAGCCGGCATCGCCTACGTCTCCGCGCTGGCCGGCATCGAGGTGGTCCTCAAAGACGTCGACATCGAAGGTGCACGGCGGGGCAAGCAGTACGCGGAGAAGCTCGAAGCCAAGGCGGTCTCGCGCGGCGCCAAGACACCGGAGCAGTCCCAGGCCGTATTGGACCTCATCTCGGTGACCGATGATCCCAAGGACTTCGCCGGAGTGGACTTCGTCATCGAAGCCGTCTTCGAAAGCGTCGAACTGAAGCAGAAGGTGTTCGGCGAGATCCAGGACATCGTCAATCCCGATGCAGTGTTGGGATCGAACACCTCCACCCTGCCCATCACCACGCTCGCCGAAGGCGTGGACCGACAAGAAGACTTCATCGGCATCCACTTCTTCTCGCCGGTGGACAAGATGCCGTTGGTGGAGATCATCACCGGCAAGAACACCTCCGAAGCCACGCTGGCCAAGGTGTTCGACTACACGTTGCAGATCCGCAAGACGCCGATCGTCGTCAACGACAGCCGAGGATTCTTCACCAGTCGGGTGATCGGCAGATTCATCGAAGAGGCGCTCGCAGCCGTCGGCGAGGGTGTCGATCCCAGTGTCATTGAACAGGCCGGTCTGCAGGCCGGTTATCCGGCCCCGCCGTTGCAGCTGCTCGACGAACTGACGCTCACACTGCCGCGCAAGATCCGACAGGAGAACAGGGCCGCGCTGGAGGCCGCCGGCGGCACCTGGGTGGAGCACGGTTGCGCCGTGGTCTTCGACCGGATGATCGACGAATTCGATCGCAAGGGCCGCTCCACCGGCGGTGCGTTCTACGAGTACGACGAGAACGGCAAGCGCACCCGGCTGTGGCCCGGCATTCGCGAGCATTTCACCACCGACGCCGGTGCCGCCATCCCGTTCGAGGACCTCAAGGAGCGCTTTCTGTTCTCCGAGGCCATCGACACCGTCCGTTGCTTCGATGAGGGTGTGCTGAACTCGGTGGCGGATGCCAACATCGGCTCGCTGTTCGGTATCGGTTTCCCGTCCTGGACCGGCGGCGTCGTCCAGTACATCAACGGCTACCCCGGCGGCCTGCAGGGATTTGTCGACCGGGCCCGCCAGTTGGCGGAGCGCTACGGTAACCACTTCCTGCCGCCGGAGTCTTTGGTGGCGCGCGCCGCTGCCGGGGAGACACTCAACTAGATCTGCGGCGGTCTCCGAGTCGGCTATCTACCGCCGGTCGACTCGGAGACCGCTGTTCACTTGCTGCACCCGCATTCCGGTGCAACGCGCACGAATTGGTGCACGGGCACAGAACGTCAGCGTCGACCATAAATCGTCGAGATGACAAGCTCGACCAGACACGGAATCACCGAGTCGAGCCCACTGAGGTACTTCTGGCCGGCCAACGCACCGGCGATCGCCCGCTCGGCCGTCCACAGCACCGTCGAAGCCAACTCACCGGCAGGTGGACCCTGGGGCGCCAATCCGCGGGCCCGGTCCTTCTCGATCACCGACTCCAGAGACGCGACCTGCGCAGCCATCCCGGCCTGGTAGACATCCCGAAGCTCAGGCGTGCGCGGCCACTCGTGCAATGCACTGCGCATCACGGCGACGGAGTGGTCATCGATGCGCAACCAACGGTCGAGCACCTCGCGCAGGAGAACCCCGTCCGACCGCTCGATGTCGTGTAGTCGGTGCAACGCAGTTCCAGCAGAGTCGGCCAGGTCGCGGTACAGGGCGACAAACGCTGCTTCCTTGTTCTCGAAGTAGAAATAGAACGTGGACCGGGACACCCCCGCCTGCCTGGTGATCCGCGAGACACTGAGCTTGTCGATCGAGTAGTCGAGCAGCAGAACACGCGTGGCCTCCAGGATCGCTCCCGCCGACACCTCTGCGACGAACGCATCTGTCTGGGTACCGATTCCGGGATTGCCGTCGAGCGCGGCACCGTTCGTGGTCGACCGGTTCGACGCGGTGAATCGCGGTGATTCCGCAGCCGCCCCATTCAGTGCCGCGGTCGCCAACCAATCCAGTGCCTCGATCGCCGTGCCAGGAGTCGGAAACCGCGGCTCCAGGCCACGACTGACCACGTACAGGGTCCGTTCGATACCGCACACCAGAACCGCAGCCATCGTGTCGGCCGGCGGATACTCCACCGACCCACGCGTCGATCGGCGCCGGCGGATTTGATCGGCGACAGCCGCGATCACCTGATCGGCCGCCGCCTGCCACAGCGCGGCGACACCGGTCGCCGCATGCATCTCCTCGATGACGGCACCGAGCACTGCACCGTGCCGCGACCAGAGCTGGATCACCTCTCCCCAACTGTCCGCGTCCGGGTCATGCTCTGCACCCAACCGTGCCGCCCACGCGGATGGGTCACGCAGGGCCCGCGCATACACCGATCCCGCGAGCGCGACCAGCACGTCGTCCTTGCCGGCGAAGTAATGGTAGAAACTCGAACGCGCGTAGGGCGTTCGAGAGATGATCTCGGCGACAGTCAATTCGCGAAATGACTTCACCGCCAATAGCTTCTCGGTGACACCACAGAACGCCGCCAAGGTGCCGTCCGGACGGTGACCGACCGGAGTCCGTGCGCGAGGGGTCTTCATTGCGCCCTCCTTTCGCATGGCCGATCACTTAACCATACACTGTGTCCGCACATATCAATCGGACACGTTGACTGTGTCCTGAGCCACAGCTACGGTCGAACGAGATGCGTCGCTGCGACATCGAGAACTCAGCCCGGCGCATGGCATCAAAGGAGAATTCTGTTGCCCGACAGCGCACTACCCATGTCGATGAAGGCCGCCGTCGCCTACGCGGACACCCCCCTCGGCGCGCTCGGGGTGGTCGACGTCCCCACACCCGTTCCCGTACCCGGTGAGGTACTTCTGCGCGTTCACGCCGCGGGAATCAATCCGGTCGACGTCAAATCCCGAAACGGTCGTGGAGCCGCCTCCTTTCTCTCGACCGATCCACACAGCGACCCCTTCCCCTGGATTCCGGGGTGGGACGTGGCCGGCGAGATCGTGGACATCGGCCGAGGAGTCGCCGGATTCAGGCCCGGCGAACGCGTGTTCGGAATGCTGAACTTCCCGCGATCCGGCAACGCATACGCGGAGTACGCCGTCGCCTCCGTCGCGCACATCTGCCGTACTCCGGACCGGCTCACCGACATCGAGGCCGCCGGCCTGCCCATGGCGGCCTCGACCGCCTGGCAGGCCCTGGTCGAGGCGGGCCGCCTCCAGGCCGGGCAACGAGTCCTGGTGACCGCGGCATCCGGCGGGGTAGGCCACCTCGCAGTCCAGATCGCACGTGATCGAGGCGCAGAAGTTCTCGGACTCAGTTCCACCGCGAACATGGACTTCGTCCGTTCTCTCGGCGCCGAGGCCATCGACCGCACGGCGGCCGACTGGCGGGCCGGTGTTGCCCCGGTCGACCTGGTTCTGGACATGTTCGGCGGTGAGCAGCTCGAGACGCTGTACACCGTCATCCGCCCGGGCGGCACGTTGGTCACGGTGTCGTCCGCGTCGTTGACCAGCGCGCCAGATGGGATCCGTACCCAGATGGTCGTGGTCTCCGCGGACGGGCGATGCCTCGACGCGATAGCAGAGGCCGCTAGCCGGGGTGCGGTTCTGCCACATGTCTCCCGGGTGCTGGGACTCGATGAGGCCGGTCTTGCCCACGAGCTGATCGACAGCGGTCGCACTCGCGGAAAGCTGGTCCTGGACATCACCGGTGGCACCTCCGACTGAGCGGTCTCGCCCGCCACCGGGCCCATCAACGCCGGCGATGGCAGATATCCGAACGTCGATCCAGATCACCACCAGCGAAGACCGAAAGGCACCCGATGAATTACGACGAATCATGGGACCGCCCACACCAGGCGGGTCCGGAAGACGGTTGGCAGGAAAGCGACTGTTACTGGTTCTACGACGCAGCGGCCGGTATCGGCGGTTACCACCGAATCGGCATGCGCCCGAACCGGGGCACCGCCCAGGTGATGCTGATGGCCTTCGAACTCGGTGGTGAACGATTCACCCTCAACGACTCGTTCACCAGGGATCGCCGAATCAACGCTGCCAACCGGTCCGATGTCGGTCAGCATGTCGATGGCCACAGCGCCCAGAGTCTCGGCGAGAGCCGGATGCGCTACCTATGGGATGAGGGTGATACGGCCGCCGATCTGGAGTTCTACGAGAGCTTCTACGAGCCTCGAGGCTGGCCCGGTCACTCCTCAGATGTCATGAAGAACGTGAATGCCGGCGGTCACCTGGAGTGCTCCGGCCGCATCCGTGGTGAGATCCGCATCGGTTCGGCGACCCACACGATCGACGCACTCGCTCACCGCGACCGATCTTGGGGATTCCGTGATCACTCGATGATCGAGTTTCACCGGTACCGATTGTCCAGCGGCACGATCGGACCAGAGTTCAGCTTCGCATCACATGCGATCACCCTGCGCGGTCTTGGATCTGCTGTCGGCGGGTTCATCGCACGCAATGGCATCACCGAGGATGTGATCGACGTGCGGGTGTTGACAACCCTTGATGCCGACGGGTTCACCAGTATGGGCTCACGGACGGTCCTCACGCTCGCCGGCGGCGAGAAGGTACAGGTTCCGGGCTCGGTCGTTCAGGGTTTCGTCAACCCGCTCGGGGAGGGCACGTTCGCCACCTGCTCGATCGCTGAGATCGACTGGAACGGAGCACCTGGGTTCCAGAATCTGGAGGTGTCCCCCAACCCCGGCCGCGGTACCTATATCCCCACCCCCGCCGACGGCAGCCTGCACGCCACCGAGTCGGGTCTGTCCAAAGCTGCCGATCACCGCCTTTGAGGAGTGCAATGTCCACCGAGATGACGAAAACCAGTACCAAGCAACACAACCGGACTGCCTTCGACAACCAGGCGGCTGCGGCGAAGGCTGCCCGTGTCGAGTTCGACCCTGCTGACATCGAACGCTTTCTGCTGGCACAGCCGGATATCCATGGCGTCAGCGGCATACGAGACCTCGCGACACCGGGCGGAGCGGGTGCCAGCAACGGGATACTTTTCTTCACAGCGGATCTCGATGACGGTTCACGAACCACCACAAGTGAACTCGTGCTGCGTTACGAAACCGATACGCCGTTGATCAAGCAGAAGCGGTTCGAAGATGAGTATCAGACGATCCTCGCCGTCAACAGAGCAGGATTGCCGGCACCCGTGGCGCGGTGGCACGACTGCGCAGGGCGCATTCTGGGCCGGCCGAGCTACGTCACCGATCGTGTGCACGGGCTATGTCCGCCTTCGAGCATCTATGCCGAGGGCATTCTGCAGAGCGCCGAGCCCGCCACTCGCAGGGCGATGATGTTGGCAGTCGCGGAGTTCCACGGCAAGCTGCACGCGGCGAACATCGGTCCCGATCGGGTCCCACACCTCACCACACGGGGCGTCGGTCCGACCGCCATCGAACGGGAGTTGTCGTGGTGGTTCACGGAGGCGACGCTGGCGTCGCCGTCGGACGACAAACTCGACTTCCTGCGGCGGGCACACGATCGGCTGATCGCGGTACAACCGGACCCGTACCCGGCTCGACTGGTACACGGCGATGCTCAGTTCGCCAATTGCATGTTCGGCGGAACGGAAATCGCGGCCGTACTCGACTGGGAACTGAGCTTCCTGGGCCACGGAGAATCTGACCTTGCACTGGTGACGCTGTTCGCCGATGCGCTCAATCCGGCCGATGATCCGGTGGACGGCGTGCCCACCGAGCAGGAGTTCATTGCCGCCTATGAGGCGCAGGCCGGTCGTCCGGTCGCGGCGTGGGAGTTCTTTCAGGCCTTCAATTTGGTCAAGGTGGCCACTGCGATGGTTTTCGGCGCAGGCACCATGCCGGGGGCCGACAGTCTCTTTGCCCACTACAGTGCACTGCTCACCGACGCCATCGACCGGATCCCTTCCTGATCCGCGCGCGG
>JBQEMX010000009.1:0-179583 GCA_052044345.1 Mycolicibacterium sp. 22603 | reverse complement strand
CGCCGGCAGATTGGTCGACGGGGTCACCCACGCCGAGGGCGCCGCAGACAATGAACCGTCTGCGACGCCCTTGAGCTACGGCAGATATTGCCGCGCAATACTTTCGGTCAGTGCGATATCCCGAGCAGCTCGAACGGATCGAGGTCTTCGATCTGCGCGGCGTACCGACGCGTCATCGCGGCGACCACCTCGGCCGGTTGCATCACGGTGGGTACACACATCCAGAAGAAGCCATGCAGGCTGTGGCGACGGTATTCCTGCCACATCTCATCGTCGGTCAGGGTCGGCCCACCGGCCGCGGCGAGTACATCGCGATAGTGTGCGAGTAGATCCCGCTCATGGGTGCGGCGATCGTGGGGCTCCAGAGCCGAACCGAGGTAGTACGCGACGTCGTGCGCCCAGGGTGCCAGACATGCGGTCTGCCAATCCAGGTAGGCGGTGCGCCCACCTAGAATTCGGTACAACTGGCCGGTATGCGCGTCCCCGTGGTTGATGGTGTGGGTGGACGCATCATCGTATTGCCAGAGTGCAGCGAAAGCTGCCCGCACAAAATCTCCGTCCTGCATGTGCGCCGGCAACTCGGGCACCTCGTCCCGCGCCACCAGCGGGCCGAACATCTCCGGGCTGAGCATGACCTGGAAAGCCTGTCGTGCGGCCTGGACCCCGACTGGCATCCAGTCGAATCGTCCGGGTTTGGTGCCCCAGGTCTCGGCGTGCAGCTTCGCCAGCAACTCCAGCGTCTGAGCCGCCGCATCGATGCCCCACACAGTGACGCCATCGCAGAACTCGGCTCCGCGCAGCGTCAGGTCCTCCATGATGACGATGCCCTGATCGGCTTCGCTGGCCGCATAAAAGGCCTTGGGGTGCTCCACCGTCAGAACCGGTGCCAAGTCCCGAAAGAATGCGCCCTCCAGCTCGTAGGCCGAACCTAACCCGAAGGCGCGACTGCGCTCGTCGAAGCCGCCCTTGATGCACACGCGTTCGGGCAGGCCCTGTGGATCACCGGCAAACGTGAGTCGGGCGAAAACCTTGGTCGCCGATCCCCAGATGATCCTGTCCACCTCCAGTGCCGAGACGGTCAGACCCGGGCGGTCGGCAGACAAGGCTTGGGTGGCCCATTCCGCCGTCAGTTCGGATACATCACGGGCGAGCGGCGCAGCAGATGTCGACGTCATGCGGTGACCATATATAGCGTCTATACGTGATGTCAATCACGTATAGACGTCATATACGACGGGCCGTCAGACCGAGGTGAAGACAACCGAGGTGGGCGCCTCGTCGAGCAACTCGGCGACCGTGGGGCCGTACTGAGCCAACGCTGCCGAACGGAGATGTTCGTCGCGGGCGGCATGATCGAGGTACGTCTCGATGACCGCATAGGTGTCCCGACCTTCGATACTTCCCCACGAAACGCCCACGCATCCGGGTTCTTCCCGGACGATTGCGAGAAGTTCGCCCAAACTCTTCTCGAACTCGGCGATATGCCCGGGCTTGGGTTTCATGGTGACGACGACGTTCAGCATAGGGTCGATCCGCCCTTTCGGAGCCTGTCAGGTGCAGTCACACCCAGTATGGCACCGGAGCATCCGTTGAAGTCATCGCGGTGCCGTACGCCGCTGCTCCCTAACCCGCTCCCCAGCAGTAATTTTCACTCTGGTCGACGCGCTCTTCGAACATCTCGCTACGATCGAGGACATGGACCATGCGCACCTCTGCGAGCCCAACGGCATGACAGCAGAGGCCAACCGACTCGGACTACCGAACTTTCGAGTTGTACGCGGGGTCACAGACTCCGGACGGGTACTCGCCGGTGCGCTCTGGCGCAGCGGCGCCCCGGCGGAAGGAGATCCGGCGCCATCGGACTCGCCGTGGCCTCCGGCGACCGTCATCGACCTCCGCTCACCCTCGGAGCACAACAGCGCACATCCGCTGGAGCGGTGCGGTTCCGACGTCCACCGCATACCGATGTCACGCCAACTGAACCTCGCCGACTTCGACGATTCGAAGATGCCTGCCGGCGGTATCGCGGCTCTCTATGTCTCGACCCTGATCGGTGCGCGCGAAGCAATCGCCGAAGCAATCGAGATTGTCTCCAGCGCCACACCGCCGGTGTTGGTCCATTGCGCGGCAGGCAAGGATCGCACCGGCATCTTGGTCGCGGTGGTGCTTGCAGCGCTTGGCATTCCACGCGAAGCAATCGTTGCCGACTATGTCGAGACCAATACCAACATGGATGTGGTCATGAAGCGGATCAAGCTGCTCGACCCAGCCGCGGCGGACAAGCTGATCGGCCTCGCCACCACGATTCCAGAAGCGTTGAGCGCGCCCACTGGGGCCATCGAGGCGATCCTGGACACTCTTGACGATCACGGCGGCTCGCTCGCGTGGCTGCGCGCCGCGGGGGTCGGCGAAGCAACCCTGGAAGCGCTCCAGCGACGTATGCTCGCGCCCGGAATGGAAGCGTGACTGTTGGTCGGACCGTCCGGCTACGCGCATCCTTCCGTATGTCCGTTGTCCTCACCTTCTGGGCCGTGAACCACGCTCGTTCACGGCCCACTCAGGTCTCAGCGATGTCCCGCGACACCTGTATGTCTGCGATGCCCCGGATAGAACGACCGCCGAGTGCGTCCTGAAACCACCGGTAATTCTGGTTTAATCGATGTCGGCCACAAGCTCCGACATCGGTACGTCGAGAGCCTTTGCAATGTCACCCAAGCGCTCGTATAGAAGCCCACGTCGTCCCTCTTCAACGTCGGCCAGGATGTTGCGTGATACACCGGACCGCACCGCCAGTTCCGCTAGCGACATCGCATTCTCTTGACGGAACTGCCATATCCGTTCTCCGACGGCACGCCGACGTCTCTCCCAGACTTTCACTCGCTTGGGATCGTTCTGGCTCGGACGGGTCGGCACCCTCATAAATTAACAGGTTGAGTGCGCGTCGAATCCGCCAAATCGCGCGGCGGCACAAACATCAGGGCCAACTTAGACGCAGCGAGCCAACACAGAATCGGCAGCCCTACATCATGCCGTCGACGAGCTCTGAGGCAGGAACCTCGAGCGCATTGGCTATGTCGATCAAGCACTCGAAGGTCACTCCGCGTCGACCGTTTTCCACTGCCGTCATCTCGCCGGTCCTGAGCCCAACGAGCTGCGCGAGTTGTTCGACGCTGAGTCCACGACGGTCACGGAGAGCGGAGATTCGGGCGCCGACGTACCGGCGCCGCTGCACCCATAGGGGTTCCCTAGAGATTCGCTTCGACTCGTCCCCATTGGCCGGTTCCACCGCATCATCGTAGCCCTACTAGTAGGGCATCTTGGCTCCGCTCAAGAACATTCGTGATGTCACTGCAGGCGATCCCGTGTCTCACGTTCGTGTCATATATGAAATCGACATGACAGCCATCGTGAGAATATGACGCCGGATTTGAGAATCTACAGTTGACGTACGTCGCCAGGCAGACGACTATGACCGACATGCATTATGTCGTTACCGGCGGTACCGGGTTTATTGGCAGCCGCGTCATCGCCCGACTCCTGGCCCGAGATCCCGACGCCCGGATCTCCGTCCTCGTGCGGCGCGGATCGCTGCCCCGCTTCGAAAGGCTCGCCGCAGGGTGGGGCCCGCGGGTGAATGCGCTAGTCGGCGACCTGACGGCACCCGATCTGGGTCTGGACGGCGCCGAGGTCGGCCCGGTCGACCATGTGGTGCACTGTGCGGCGATCTATGACATGACCGCACCCGAGGGCATCCAGCGGGCCGCCAATGTCGAGGGCACCCGCGCGGTCATCGCGGCAGCCCGCGAATGGGGAGCGACCCTGCACCACGTGTCCTCGATCGCGGTGGCCGGAGATTTCGTCGGCGAGTACACCGAGGACGATTTCGACGTCGGCCAGTATCTGCCCACCCCGTATCACCAGACCAAGTTCGAGGCCGAGGCATTGGTGCGCGCCGAACCCGGACTGCGGGCGAGGATCTACCGCCCGGCGGTGGTGGTCGGCGACTCCCGCACCGGCGAGATGGACAAGGTCGACGGGCCGTACTACTTCTTCCCCATCCTGGCCAAACTCGCTGTGCTGCCCGGGTTCACCCCGATGGTGCTGCCCGATACCGGCCGGACGAACATCGTCCCGGTCGACTTCGTGGTCGACGCCATGGTCCACCTGATGCACATCGCCGACGGCGACGGCCGCACGTTCCATCTGACGGCTCCGAAAACCATTGGACTGCGCGGTATCTACCGTGGTGTGGCCAAGGCCGCCGGGTTGCCACCGCTGGTCGGTTCACTGCCCGGAGCCGCGGTGTCCCCCGTCCTCAAGGCCACCGGCCGGGCCAAGATCATGCGCAATATGGCGGCCACCCAACTCGGGGTGCCCGCCGAGATCCTCGATGTCGTCGATCTCGCACCGACGTTCGTCGCCGACCGCACCACGGCCGCACTCGCAGGCACCGGCATCGAGGTGCCCGAATTCGCCTCGTATGCACCGAAATTGTGGCGCTATTGGGCGCAGAATCTGGACCCGGACCGTGCCCGTCGCGATGACCCGCAAGGCCCGCTGGTCGGCAGGCATGTCGTGATCACCGGTGCGTCCAGCGGTATCGGACGTGCCTCGGCCGTCGCCGTCGCCCGCCGCGGCGCCACGGTCTTCGCGTTGGCCCGCAACGCCGCCGCGCTCGACGAACTGATCGCCGAGATCCGCGCCGAGGGAGGGGACGCCCACGCATTCACCTGCGACGTCACCGATTCCGGCTCGGTGGAGCACACGATCAAGGACATCCTCGGGCGCTTCGGCCACGTCGACTACCTGGTGAACAACGCCGGCCGGTCGATCCGGCGGTCGGTGTCGGCCTCGACCGACCGGCTGCACGATTACGAGCGGGTGATGGCGGTCAACTATTTCGGTGCGGTGCGGATGGTGCTTGCGCTGCTGCCGCATTGGCGGGAACGGCGGTTCGGACACGTGGTCAACGTGTCCAGTGCCGGTGTGCAGGCCAACAGCCCCAAGTACAGCGCCTACCTGCCGACCAAGGCGGCCCTCGATGCGTTCTCCGAAGTGGTCGGCACCGAAACACTCTCTGATCACATCACTTTCACCAATATTCACATGCCTTTGGTGCGGACCCCGATGATCGCGCCGTCGCGCCGGCTCAATCCGGTGCCGCCCATCACCGCCGAGCACGCCGCGGCGATGGTGGTGCGCGGGCTGATCGAGAAACCGTCGCGCATCGACACCCCGTTGGGCACACTCGCCGATCTGGGCACCTACTTCACGCCTCGGCTGTCGAGGCGCGTGCTGCATCAGCTCTATCTGGGTTACCCGGATTCCGCGGCGGCCCGCGGACAGGCGCCCGAGGACAAGACCCCGGTCCCGCAGCGTCATCCCCGGCGCACGGCGCGCGCTGTGCCCGCCGTGCGGATGCCGCGCCCGGTAAAGCGCGCGGTCCGAGCGATTCCGGGTGTGCACTGGTAACGGGCCGCACCTACTGTGGTGACGTGACAGGGCCCCAGACGCGTCAGCCGGTGTTCGCCGATGTCGATACCGGCGTGGACGATGCGATGGCGCTGGCCTATCTGCTGGCCAGCCCCGACGCGGAGCTGGTCGGTATCGCCTCGACGGCAGGCAATGTCCCGGTCGAGCAGGTCAGCAGCAACAACCTGGGACTGTTGGATCTGTTCGATGCCGCGGATATCCCGGTGTCCACGGGGGCAGCGGCTCCGCTGAGCATCCCGTTGCGGACCTGCGAGGACACCCATGGCCCCGAAGGCCTGGGATACGCCACGTTGCCTGCCGGTGACCGGGTGCTCACCGAGTATGACGCCGCGCACGCCTGGGTGAAGACGGCCCGCGCCCATCCCGGTGAGCTCATAGGTCTGGTCACCGGACCGTTGACCAATCTGGCGCTGGCGATGCGGTTGGAGCCCGCACTCCCCCGGTTGTTGCGTCGGCTGGTGATCATGGGTGGCGCCTTCGATTACCGCGGTAACACCACCCCGGTGGCCGAGTGGAACACCCATGTCGACCCGGAGGCCGCCGCCGAGGTGTTCGCGGTGTGGAGTGCCGCCTGGGGGCTGAGCACCCCGACGCATCTACCGATCGTGTTGGGTCTCAACATCACCGAGTACATCGCGATGACGCCGTCGATCCTGGCCAGACTATCCGCCGCGGCCGGTGCACCCTCGGCACCGTTGAGTGTCCTGGATGACCGGGGTACGCGGTCGAGGGCGGCCAATCCGGTGATCCGGGTTCTCGAAGATGCCATGCGGTTCTACTTCGAGTTCCACTTCGACCAGGGTGAGGGGTATCTGGCACATCTGCACGATCCGCTGGCCGCCGCGGTCGCGCTGGATCCGGATCTGGTGCGCTGCCGCGAGGCGACCGTCGATGTCGAGTTGACCGGCACCCTCACCAGAGCGATGACGGTGGTCGACTGGCGCGGCCACTGGGGACGGGAACCCAACGCCCGCATCGGTATCGAGGTCGATCCGGCCGAATTCTTCGACCGCTTCGTCGGACGGGTCGGCCCGTTCGCCGCGCGCTACTCGTAGATACCCTCCACGTACCACCGGCGCTGGCGGTAGCACAGCAACATCGCCCGCCCCGGCGCGGTCAGCACCTGCGCTCGGGCGGTGCGCCCGGATGACGCACTCGCCGGATCCCACCAGCGTTCGTCGACCGGCCACGGACCGGCCCACCACGTGAGATCCCCACCGTGGCATGCCGATTCCAGCCGCGCCGGATACGAGGAGAACATCCCGCGCCGGGTCACCCGGACCGGTTCGCCTTGGGCATCCAATACCTCCACCGGATCATCGAGCAGCACCGCCGGTGACGGTTCGGGCAGTTGACCGGGCCAGGGCTGTTCGGGGTCGAATCGCGGCACCGGTTCATCTCCGAGCGCGGTCAAGGTGATGCGCTCGGCGGGGCCCCGGCCACCGCTGAGCACCGGAACCCGTACCGCCTCCAACCCCAGCAGACCTTGCACCCGCACCAATGCCCGGCGGGCCCGCAACCGGTCCTCATCACCGGAAGATCCCCACAGCGGAAGTTGCAGCGCCCCCGCCGAGACCACTTCGACCGGATGCAGACGCAGCACCGTGATCGGCGCGGTCGGCCCCTGCCCGCCATGGCGCCGGGCCAGCCAGCCGTCCAGCTGCCAGCGCACCCGGTCGGCGGTGGCATCCTCGGTCAGCGGCTCGGCACATCGCCAGACCCGGTTCAACTCTTCACCGTTGGCGGTGACGGCCTGGATGGCCAGCCGGGTACAGCCGACACCGGCAGCCTCCAGGCTGCGATGCAGTTCACCGGCCAGCGAGCGGCCGGCGAAGGCGGCGGCATCCACCCGGTCGATCGGTGGGTCACAATTCATGACCGCGTCCAGATCCGCGGGCAGTTCGCGTCCCGACGGGCCGCGGTCGGCCTCCCCGCGAGCGAACCGGTGCGCATGTAGCGCATCGGCACCGAACCGGGAGGTCACATCGGTACGGGACAGCTCGGCGAACTGCCCGATGGTACGAATCCCCATCCGCCACAGCAGATCTGCCAACTCCTCCCGCCCCGGCCCGGCGAGACTCGGTTCGGCGGCAAGCTGCCGGATGGACAGCGCGGCCAGAAACGCCGCATCCTGCCCGGGTTCGACGATCCGACCCGCCCTGGCAGCGAAGACCGCAGTGCCCAGCTGGTCGGCGATACCGGTCTGGCATTCCGCGCCCACTGCGGCCACCGCATCGACCAACCGCTCCGCGGCGACCTGTTCGGAACCGAAATAGCGGGCGGCACCGCGGATGGACACCACCAGCAGTCCCGGCCGTAACACCTCGGTCCGCGGCACCACGTCATCGACCGCAGCGGTCACCGCCTCGAAGTACCTGGCATCCCCGGCGGGATCTGCGGTGGCGACATGCAGCTGTGGGCAGCGCGCCTGGGCCTCCCGACGACGCAGGCCGCGGCGCACCCCGGCGGCCCTGGCCGCCGCCGAGCACGCGATGACCCGGTTGGCCAGGGTCACCGCCACCGGGTCGGTGGCACCCAATCCGGCCGCGGTGGCGGCGGCGACCGCGGGCCAATCCATGCACCAGAGCGCCAGCACCCTGGACACGTCAGCCCCCCGCGGCAAGAAGAGGTCGGCCGGGCATCCCTCCTCTGGTTCGGGTGGCCAACCGGACCCCGGATATCCGTCCCCGACCCGGCACCGGGCCGTCAGGCCCTGCGGCGGCCATGTCATAGCCGTGCACCCTGGCATCCAACCGGACCGACGCCCCCTGCCAGTCGCCGTCGGTGATCAGTAGCGTGCACTCCTTCTGCCGGGCCCGCGCGGTCACCGCCCTGGCCCGGCTGATCGGTACCGTCCGACCGCGCAATGCCAGCAGCACGAGATCCAGACCGTCGAGCAGGATCGCAGCCACCTCCACCGGGTCCGGACCCGGATCGGGGATCACCGCGATCCGACTGAGGTCGGCACCCATCTCGACCGCCGCCAGCAGACCGATATCGGGTTGCCCGACGATGGCCACGTGTTCACCCGCCGCGGTGGCCGCGGCCACCAGCTGCAGCCCGAGCGATCGAGCCCCGGACAGCACCGCCACCGACCCCTTCGCCAATACCGGTACCGGCAACATGTCCGCCCCGGGTACGAGCGGCGTTTCGTCCGGCACTGGCAAACTATTTCCAGCATTCGACGGGGACTGTGCACTCCCCGCCCCGGTGGACCCGACACCCATCCTGTCGGAGACCTCGGCTATTCTTCGACGAAGCTGTTCTACCTGTTCAGCCCGCTCTTTTCGATGCTGCTCCAGGTTCATCGCCACCGCCACAGCAGCACCTCCAGCATCATCCGCAACCCGCTCATTTCGAACACATGTTCGATCGCTCGAGTAAACACCTCACCCGCGGCAGCGTCAAGCCGCCCGACGCACCTCCAGAGGGCCGGGATTGCGGTGAAGACGAAAAGAGCAGCCGTCCATAAGGGAATGCACCGATACCGCCATTGCGTTACAGTTTCTGCCACCAGATCCCGACGGAATGGGACTGCTGCACACGGTTTTCGCGGACCACGCGCCGACCGAGGATCCACCCAGATGGAAAAGGAAAAGGACCGAAAGAAATGGCATCAACGCTTCTGAGTCGTAAAGTTTCGGCTGCGATTGGTGGTGCCGCCATCTTCGCGATGATCGGCTTCACCGCCGCGTGCAGCAGCGACAGCGACAAGCCTGCCGAAGAAACCACCACCACCACGACGACCACCACGTCGGAGCCCACCGTGGCGCCCACCGAGAAGTCGGTCAACCCCGGCGTCACCGTCTTCACCCCGCCGCCGACCGCACCGCAGTTCGACCCCAACTACCACGACTGACCGACCCATGACGGCGAGCGGGTCCAGAAACTTTTCTGGACCCGCTTTCCGTTGAGAACCCACTTTTAGCGAGCACACTTTCAACCATGACCATTCGGGCTGCACTTTCGGTTCGCTCGCTGACCGCGCTGGCATTGGCGGGCACGCTCGTCGTCGGCGCGACCCTGGTCCTGGACCATCGGCACGCCGGTGACACCTGGATCGACGGCCCCATCGAAGGCCCCTATGCCTCGCTGCTGGAAGCCTCGACCGATCTCGGGCCGGCCCGTGAACACCACATCGAGTTCACCGCCAGCCTCACCGACGACGCCGAACCGGACGCGTTCATCGACTGGGCACACGACCGGGCGCTCGACGTCCAGTGGCGCCCCGGCGACGACTGGGCGATCGTCACGGGCGCGCCGCACGATGTGGAACGCGCCTTCGATGTTTCCGTGCGTGACTACCGCGGCCGGCGTGGCCAGCAGTTCTACGCCTCCCCGCAGCAACCACTGGTCCCCGACCACCTGCGCCACGAAGTCGCCGAGATCGGCCGGATCCTCAGCTACACCCCGCACAAGATGTCGCGCCCCGATCACATACCGCTCGATGTGCCGGCCCAGGGTCTGACACCCAAGGCACTGTTGAACACCTACAACGCAGACGACCTCGCCGCAGCTGGGTTCACCGGCAAGGGAATCACCATTGTCATCTTCGCCTTCGACGGATTCAACCAATCCGATCTGGACAAATTCAGTTCTGCATTCAAATTGCCGCAATTCACGCCGGAGATCGTCGGCGGAATGCCCGGTGAGACGCGTGGCGAATTGTCGATGGACCTACAAGTCGCCCACGCAATTGCTCCCGATGCCCGCAAGGTCGTGGTCAATGCCCATCCGACCGTCGAGGGTGGGGGCGGTTACCGCAAGATCGGCGAGATGCTCGAAGACACCGACCGCCGATACCCCGGTGCGGTCTGGAGTTTCTCCATCGGCTGGGGTTGCGACAAACTGATCACCGCCGCGGACGTCGCCCCGGTCCGTTCGGCACTGCGCGCGGCACAATCACGGGGCACCACCGCCTTCAACGCCAGCGGTGATCTCGCCGGCATGGAATGCCGCGGCGGACAGGACTGGTCCTCGCCACCGAGCGCCCAGGACATCGGCCTCGACTCGATCGCCTCGCTTCCCGAAATGACGAGCGTCGGCGGCACCACCCTGTCCACCGATGCCCGCGGCCAGTGGATTTCCGAGCAGACCTGGTTCGACGTCCCGCTGTCCCAGGGCACCGGCGGCGGTGTCTCGAATCTCTTCGACCTGCCACCCTGGCAGCGCAGCGCCGCCGGACTCGTTGCACCAGAACGTGATATCGGCCGCCGGATGACACCCGACGTCGCCGCGGTGGCCGACCCGTTCACCGGCGTCAGGATCGTGCTCAACGGTCAGTTCGTCACCGGTGGCGGCACCTCGCAGTCGGCGCCCATCTGGGCCGGACTGACCGCGGTGATGAACCAGTGGTTGCTCGAACACGACGGCCAGCTGATCGGTGATATCAACCCGCTGCTCTATCGCATCGCCCAGGGCGCACCCAGGCCGGCCTTCCGCGACATCACCCTCGGCGGTAACGCCGTCGACGTCGCGGGCCCCGGCTACGACCTGGTCACCGGATTGGGCAGTCCCGATGTCGACAATCTGGTCCGCAATCTCCAACTCGCACAGAAAGTTCAGGCCTGATGACCGCCACCGCACCCGCGCCGGGGATGGTGGAGTGTCCGGTCTGCCGGGTCGACGTACCCGATGGTGAATACTGCGGGCTGTGCGGCGTCCCGCTCGCCGACCATCGCAGCAGCGGAGGCCCGCACTGGTTGCGCGCGCGCACTTTCAGCGCGGCACCCGGACAATCGCTGCTGGCTCCCGCCCTGACGAGTTCGTTGTTCCCGCACCTCTCCCCGCGGGCGCGCAGGGTGTTCCTGATGGGGTTCGTGCTGCTGGCCGTCGCCCTCACCGCGGCCACCCTGCTGCGGATGCCCGCCGCACTGATCACGGTGGCCTCCCTCGGACTGCCGCTGCTGTTCGGTCTGTACATCCGCGAGTCCGGGGTGTCCCGCGATATCCCGCGGTCATCGCTGGTGCTCACCGTCGTACTGGGCATCGGCCTCGGCGTGGGGTGGGTGCTGCTCACCGGCGCCGCGGTCGCGCGCGCCTACGGTGTCCCGCTGGGAGCCGGTGTCGCCGGGGCGCGGATCCTGCGCGACGGCATGGGTATCCCGCTGGGCAGCATGTTGCTCATGCTGGCTCCCGCGGTGGCTGTCCGGCTGTCGTGGCGGGGTGACCGGGAATCCTTGGACGGCTACGCCATCGGCGCGCTCGGTGCCGTCACGTTCACCGCGGCGGCCACGCTGTCCCGGCTGGCGCCCCAGTTCAGCACCGGCATGATCAACCGCTCCCGCCCATTGGACGGCCTGCTGGTCGAAGCGGGCATCCGCGGTATCGCCATGCCGCTGACCGCGGCCGCGGTCGGCGGGTTGATCGGCATCGCGTTGTGGTTCACCCGGCCACCGAGCAAGGTCACCAAGCACCGCGGCGTGGTCCGCGGAATCCTCGTCCTGTTCGCGGTCGTCGTCATCGCCATCTATCTGTCCCTCGGCCTGGTCGACGTCGCACGCGTTCCCCAGTTCCTGCAATTGGCCGGCCACCTCACGCTGTCCGCGCTCGCGCTGTTCGCCCTGCGGATCGGATTGCAGCTCGCGCTTCTCAACGAGGCCCAGGACGAGATCCGCCCCGACGAGCCGATTCTGTGCACCGAATGCAACCACGTCGTGCCGGACGCACCGTTCTGCGCCCGATGCGGTGCGGCGATGCACGCATCCTCGCGTCGCTCACGCCGGACCCGCCGCGACGAACGGCCGATCAGGCTGGAAGAGAAGCCGGCCGACGGCGAGATCGTGGTGGGACTGATACCCGGATACTCGCTCTACGCCGGGGATTTCACGGCCACCGAACCACCCAAGACATCGTTCCGCAACGTGTCACTGGTCCTCGGTACGGTCATCGTGGTGGTCGCCGCAGCCCTGGTGGGACTGTCCGGGCTGATCACCGAACCCGCCGCCCGCTACGCCTGCCCGCCCGATTGCGGCAGCCCGCCGATGGGCCGGGGGGTGGAGATCAACCCCAGGTTCACCGCTGCCGACGGATCGTTCTCGGTGTCCTACCCGGTCGAGAATGCGGCCTACCGGATCACCAAGAATCCCAACGGGATCACCGCGGTGCTCCAGGCCGGTGACGGCGGCACCATGCAATTGTTCAGCGAACCGGCCGCTGGACGCGGTCCCAAGGACATTGCGGTCGATCTGGTGAACAAGACCTTTCCCGACACCCAGGCCGCCTACGAGATTCCCAACACGATGGTCGGATACCAGCTGGGCTACGGGATGGCCGCCGATTATTGGCCGCAGGGGGCGATGAGCAGCTCGGCCAGGATGCGCATCATCGTCATGGTCGCGGTCAAGAACGACCTCGCACTGGTCGCGGGCGCCATCGGACCCTACCGTGCATTCAGCCCCGACTTCGGATCGGGCAAACCCTCGGCGGCGAACCTGCAGCTCGCCCTGGACATGGGCAAGTACGTCAACAGCTTCAGCTGGCGCGGCGACCCACCCCGGTAGCCCGCATTCTTGACATCGAATTCTTGACATTGACAAATGTCACCAATTGACGGTGTACTCGTCGGACGTTCCCACCACGGAGGTCCGCATGCCCGACGACGCTCTTCCCGCCCGCGGCTCACTGAGGTCCCGTAGCGCGGCAACCGTCAGCAGCCTGACGATGCGGCAGATCAGCGCGGTTCTCCCACCCGAACGAGCGTGGGGGCTGTGGGCCTCGCGGCAGATCATCGCCCGCGTCATGGATACCTTCGGACCGTCACTTCGCAACGTCGAGGTCGAACCGGTCGACATCCAGCTGGCCGACGGTCGCCGGGTGGTCGGTGAGTGGGTGCGCAGCTCTGCGTCCGCCGATCGCACGCCGGGCCAGGCCATCTACTACGTGCACGGCAGCGGCTTCGCCCTGTGCTCCCCACGCACGCACCGTCGGCTGACCGGATGGCTGTCCCGGCTGACCGGCCTGCCGGTGTTCTGCGTCGACTATCGGCTGGCGCCGAAGTACCGCTTCCCCACCGCCGCCGACGATGTGCGCGCGGGATGGGACTGGCTGTGCACCGAGGGCGGACTCGACCCCGACCAGATGGTGATCGCCGGGGACTCCGCCGGTGGTCACCTGACCGTCGACATGCTGCTCCAGGCCGAAGTGACCCACCCGGCCGCCATGGTGCTGCTCTCGCCACTACTCGACCTGACCTTTGCCTCGGCGCGCGCCAGGGAGGCGCTGCGCGACGACCCGGCGATCCGGGCCGCCGATGCCGCCCGGTTGATCAACTTGTACTGCGTCGGCGCGGATATCACCGACGCCCGGTTGACGCTCGACGTCGCGGGCGGCCGGCCGATGCCGCCTTCGCTGATCCAGGCCGGCGGCGCGGAGATGTTGCAATCCGATGCCCGCACCCTGCATGCCGATATCGGTGCTGCCGGCGGCATCAGCGAGTTGCAGATATGGCCGGACCAGGTGCACGTCTTCCAAGCCTTGCCGCGGCTCGCACCCGAGGCGATACCGGCCATGCGCAGGATCTCGGCCTTCATCACCGAGGCTCTCCAACGAAACGCGATCCGCGCCGTCGGCTGAGGCTGGGAGTATCTTCGACTGATGCGGGATGTCCGATTCATGACGGCGATCTGGTGACGGGGCCCAAACCCCCGCGACAGTCCGCAGGCGCGATCTCGACGATTCTGCTCGGACTGCGCCGGGCCCCCCGCCAGATCCGGCGCAGTTCCCGCGACGTCGTCGAGAACGCGGTGACCCAACTCTTCGATGCCGCCGTGCAACCACACGGCGTTGCCGCCTCAGGCGAGTACCGCATCGAAGAGTTGGCGCAACTGGCCGGAACCACCACCCGCAACATCCGGGTGTACCGTGACCGCGGACTGCTCCACCCGCCGCTGCGGGTCGGCCGGATCGCCCTGTTCAACGACACCCATCTGACCCGGCTGCGGCTGATCACCTCGCTGCTGGACCGCGGCTACAACATCGCGCACGTGCACGAGATGCTCTCCGCGTGGGAGCAGGGCAAGGGTGTGGGCGATCTGCTCGGGCTGGAATCGGCGATCGCCGGCAGCTGGGCCGCCGAGAAGCCGGAACGGATGAGCCTGTCGGATGCGCGTGACCTCGTCGACGACGACGAGGGTTTCGAGCGCATGGTCGACCTCGGAATCATCAAGGTCGAGGATGCCGATCCGGGGCAGGACGGAAAAGCCGCGATCATCGTGCGGCCCAAGCTCATCGAGACGTTCAACGAACTGCGCCAGTACGGCGTGACATCCGAGAAGCTCATCGGCCTCCACGAGCAGATCGCCCCGCTGGTGGACCAGATCAGCGCGATCCTGGTGCAGGCGGGGATCGAGGAGGTGCTGCACCGCATCAATCCCGGTGCGGCACTGCCCCCGGACACCGAGATCGCCGAACTGCTGACCACCCTGGTGCGGTTTCGCAGCCAGGCGGTCTCCGCGGTGTCCTCGACGCTCTCGTTCTCCATCGAGTCGACGATCGAGTCGGCAGTCGGCAAGATCCTCGGTGACCTGATCGAGAAAGAGGCCGAGCAGCAATCCGAATAGCTCAGCCGGTGACCAGCAGCTCGTGGTCGCCTGCGCTCCACGCCTGTTCGAACACGTCCGTGCTGACCTGCTCGCCACGGGTGTCGTCACCGCCGCTGTCGCCCAGATAGACGATATCGTTCGGAACATCCACTGCCGCAACGGTGATCAGGTGACCGCAGCCGGTCCGATCACCGTCGGTGTCCCAGATGATCTTCGAGTTCACGCACACGATGGCCTGCCGGTCGTCGTTCAGATAATCCAGCAGCGCGTCCATACCGGTGTCCAGTCCGCCCTCGGCGGCGACCGAATCGTTGGTGTAGTCGGCCTCGATCCCGAAGTGGTCGAGCAGCAACAGCAGATCGGTCGTGCAGGTGCCATGCCCCATGCCACCATCGCTCGGATCGAAACTCTCGTCATAGACCGGCTCACCGGGACTGCACTCGCTGGGCGTCGCCGCCGCCAGGTCGATCATCTCCCGCTCCGAGGGCGGATTACCGTTGACCTCGCCGATCACCATCCGTGTGGCCATCAGCCCGCAGTCGCCCTGGGACTGCTGAACCCAGTATCGGCTCGCGGCCTCGGGATCCCCGTACACACCATCCGGCGGTTCGGGTTTGGCCTCCGGCTCCGGCGCCTGCTCCTGTTGCTTGACACGCACCTGCACCGGACGCGTGGCGCGCGTGCTACAGCCCGAATGCGATTCCGCGGCAACCGAACTGGCGGGTGCAGCCGTCGGCTCGTCGACCTTCTTCGAACAACCGGCCCCGAGCAGCGCCAACACCGCAAGGGCCACCGTCCCGCGACGGACCGAATTATTGACCATGACGGCAAATTAGCAGATCTACGTTCGCCGGCAGGGACGTTTCAGGTGCGCGGCGGGGCTACTCCCACTCGATGGTGCCCGGCGGCTTGCTCGTGACGTCGAGCACCACCCGGTTGACCTCGGGCACCTCGTTGGTGATCCGCGTCGAAATGCGTTCCAGCACTTCATAAGGCACCCGCGTCCAATCGGCAGTCATGGCGTCCTCGCTGGACACCGGCCGCAGCACGATCGGGTGACCGTAGGTGCGTCCGTCACCCTGCACACCGACCGACCGCACATCGGCAAGCAACACCACCGGACACTGCCAGATCTGGTGGTCCAGTCCCGCCGAGGTCAGCTCCTCGCGGGCGATGGCATCGGCCCGACGCAATGTGTCCAGCCGCTCGGCGGTCACCTCACCGACGATGCGGATTCCCAGTCCCGGACCCGGGAACGGTTGCCGCGCAACGATGTCCTCGGGCAGACCCAGCTCACGACCGACCGCGCGTACCTCGTCCTTGAACAACAGCCGAAGCGGCTCGACGAGGGTGAACTTCAGGTCGTCGGGCAGTCCTCCGACATTGTGGTGGCTCTTGATGTTCGCGGTGCCCGAACCGCCGCCGGACTCGACGACGTCGGGATACAGCGTGCCCTGCACCAGAAAGTCGACCTCGCCACCGGACACGTCGACCGCATCGCGGACCGCGCCCTCGAACGCCCGGATGAACTCCCGGCCGATGATCTTGCGCTTACCCTCGGGGTTGGTCACCCCGCTCAAAGCCTCCAGGAACCGGTCGGCGACGTCGACGGTGACCAGCTTGGCGCCGGTGGCAGCGACGAAATCGCGCTGCACCTGCGCCCGCTCCCCGGAACGCAGCAAACCGTGATCGACGAACACACAGGTCAAGCGGTCACCGATGGCGCGCTGCACCAGCGCGGCGGCGACGGCGGAGTCCACCCCGCCGGACAGACCACAGATGGCGCGGCCCTCACCGACCTGCTCACGCACCTGTGCCACGAGCTGATCGGCGATGTTGGCCGGGGTCCAGCTGGCCCCGATGCCTGCGAACTCGTGCAGGAACCGGCTCAGGACCTGCTGGCCGTGCGGAGAATGCAACACCTCGGGGTGGTACTGGACGCCGGCCAGCCGCCGCGCCCGGTTCTCGAAGGCCGCGACCGGCGCTCCCGAGCTGGCCGCCACCACGTCGAATCCCGCCGGTGCCTCGGTGACGGCGTCACCATGACTCATCCAGACGGGCTGGATCCCGGGAAGCTCCGAATGCAGTTCCCCGCCAGTCACTTTGAGCTCGGTGCGACCGTACTCGCTGGTGCCGGTATGGGCGACCGTTCCGCCGAGCGCCTGGGCCATGGCCTGGAAGCCATAGCAGATACCGAACACCGGCAGGTCCAGATCGAACAACGCGGGGTCCAGCCGCGGGGCGCCGTCGGCATAGACGCTGGCCGGCCCGCCGGACAGCACGATCGCCTGCGGGTTGCGCGCCTTGATCTCCTCGACGGTCGCGGTATGCGGGATCACCTCGGAGAACACCCGCGCCTCGCGGACCCGGCGCGCGATCAGCTGGGCATACTGCGCACCGAAGTCGATGACGAGAACAGGACGTACTGAGGCTGATTCCACCCGGACAGTCTAGTGCTCAGGTGCCGAACAGCCGGTCCCCGGCGTCGCCGAGGCCCGGAACGATATAGCCGTGTTCGTCGAGTTGACGGTCGATGGCCGCGGTGTAGACGGGGATGTCGGGGTGCGCTCCGTGCAGTGCGGCCAGCCCTTCCGGGCAGGTGAGCAGGCACACGAACTTGACCGAGCGCGGGCTGTGCTCCTTGAGCCGGTCGATCGCGGCGATCGCGGTGTGCCCGGTGGCGAGCATCGGATCGACCACCACGACATCGCGTTCACGCAGGTCGTCGGGCACCTTGAAGTAGTACTCGACGGCGACGTGGGTCTTAGGGTCGCGGTAGAGGCCGATGTGGCCCACCCGGGCGCTCGGCACCAGGCTCAGCATGCCGTCCAGGATGCCGCCGCCGGCCCGCAGGATGGAGACGAACACCAGCTTCTTACCGTCGATCACGCGCGCCGTCATGGTCTCCAGCGGCGTCTCGATCTCCTCGGTGTGCAACGGGATGTCACGCAACACCTCGTAGGCCATCAGCGCCGAGACCTCGCTGACCAGGCGCCGGAAACTGTTGGTCGAGACGTCCTTCTGGCGCAGGGTGTTCAGCTTGTGGGTGACCAGCGGGTGGTCGATCACATGCACCTGGGAGGGCAGGGTCATCGACGCTCCTTTCGCGTTTTCAGAAGACGGTGCCGTCACTGCTGACGGCCAGCGGTGGCAGCCCGCCGCGCAACCGTTGCGCCAGCTCGCGGCCGGCGGCCCACGTGCCGCCCTCCAACACGCACGCCAGCGGTAGCCGGTCTGCCCCGAGTCCCAACCGGGCGCGCACCAGGTCGGCCACCTCGTCGAGCAGCGCCACGGTCAGGGCCCGCCATTCGACCACCAGCTCGTCGGCCGGTGTCCAGGTCTGCGACGCCCAGTCCGGGTCGCGCAGCGTCAGCACACCGGTGTCCAACAGCAGGCCGCCGTTGCGGTACTCGGGCAGCCCGGTGAGTGCGTCGATGCCGTTCACCTGCACACCCGCCCAGGTGAACGGTTCCAGCAGCGAGTAGGTGAGCCACTGCGAGAGCTTGTGGAACGGCATCCAGCCGGCGGTCGCGCCCGGACCCGGTACCGCGCTGTGCCGCCAGCAGTCCCCGAGCGGTTCGCCGTCGATGGTGTTGTCGGCCGGCCAAATTCGCGACAGCGTCGTCAGCAGAACGGTCAGGATGTCGTGTGCGGCGATCGTCGGCGCCGTCGGATCGGTGATCAACAGGTCGTAGAGTCCGCCGGGGCGACCTGGCTCGCCGAATGCTCGGGGCTGCTCGGCCAGGGCCGAGCCGAGGCGGCGCAGCACGTCGACCCGGCCGTCGAAGCCGACCAGCGGATTGGTCGGTCCCACCTGCATCGCGGTGGCCAGTTCCTCGGCATCCAGGCCGATCAGACCGGCAGCGTCGGCCTGCAGCGGCCGGTCCGGGTCCGAAGAGAACACGCCGGCGGTGAAAGCGTGCCAGCTGGCGACGCCCAGGCCCTCGGATCGGCTGAATTCCCGACCGTCCTCCCGGTAACGCCAGTCGGGGCCGGCCCCGGCGTCGAGCAGGACGCTGACCACCGCCAGATCGATCATCGCGCGGGCGCGTCCGGCCGCGTCGACCCCGTCGAGATCCAGGTTGCGGCGCACGCCACCGGCCTCGAAGTGCCGCCACCGGCTGTGGAACGGGATGTCCAGGTCGGGGAAGCGGCGCAGTGTCAGATCGGCGACCTCGGCGGCCGCATCCGGCAGCGCCTGGTCGTGCACGACGAACCACGCCGATTCGCCGGCACGGGCGCGGGCCAGCAGACGACCGGCCCTGGCCCGGATCTCGGCGGTGCTGCGCAGGGTCTGCGCCGGATTCACACCAACCCCCGGCCGATCGTCCTCTTCAGGTCGTCGGCATCGGGCACCGGACCGGGGGTGAAGTAGCCCGCGGCCATCTTGGCGTCGATCTCGACGCGGGCATCTGCCGGGATCAGGTCGTCGGGAATGTTCACCCGCTCCCCCACACTGATGCCCGATCCGGTGATCGCGTCGTATTTCATGTTGCTCATCGAGACCAGGCGATGGATGCGGGTGATGCCCAGCCAGTGCAGGACGTCGGGCATCAGCTCCTGGAAGCGCATATCCTGCACGCCCGCAACGCATTCGGTGCGCGCGAAGTACTGGTCAGCGGTGTCGCCGCCCTCCTGGCGTTTGCGGGCGTTGTAGACCAGGAACTTGGTGACCTCGCCGAGGGCGCGGCCTTCCTTGCGCGAGTAGGCGACCAAGCCGACGCCGCCACGCTGGGTCCCCGCGATGCACTCCTCGATGGCGTGGGTGAGGTAGGGCCGGCAGGTGCAGATATCGGAGCCGAAGACGTCGGAGCCGTTGCATTCGTCGTGCACCCGCGCGGTCAGCTCGACACTCGGATCGGCGAGGTGTCGCGGGTCACCGAAGATGTACACCGTCTGGCCGCCGATCGGGGGCAGGAACACTTCCAGGTCGCCGCGGGTGACCAGTTCGGGATACATCCCGCCGGTCTCCTCGAACAACGCGCGCCGCAGCGCGGCCTCGGTGCACCCGAACCGGGCGGCGACTCCCGGCAGGTACCAGACCGGTTCGACGGCGACCTTCGTCACCACCGCGGCACCGCCGGCGAGCAGCACCGCCCCGTCGGGGACCAGCCTGCCTTTCTGTATCGCCTCGGCGACCTCGGGCAGCATCACGTGGGCCTTGGTGACCGCGATGGTCGGCCTGATGTCGTGATCGGCGGCCAACTGGTCGGCGAACACATCGGCCACCGCCGCACCCCAGGGATCGAGGCTGACGATCGCCTCCGGGTTCTGCCACTGCGGATGGGGACCGATGACATCGGTCGGCGCGGTGTTGGTGAGGTCGGCGCGGTGCTGGGGGGACAACGCCCCGGCGGCCACGGCCAAGGCCCGGTAGACGCCATAGGAACCGCTGTGGGTGCCGATGACGTTGCGGTGTGCACGGTTCCCGGTGGTGCCGACGATCGGTCCGCGTTCGGCGGCCGTGGCCGCTCCCCATGTGATCGGTGGGGCCAGCGGTCCACCGCTGTGCGATGTCAGCCGGATGTGGCGCGCGCCCGTGCGATCCGTTCCCACGTCGACTCCTTCGCAGAACACCATCGCGCAACCAGAGACTGCTTTGTCTCCCGCATCGTATCAGCGCACGCATAGATCGACCGGGTAACGGAATCACATTGTCTCGTAACAATTTTGACCCATGTTCCGCTTTCTTGCGGCACCAATCGTCCACAATTTCCGATAGGGAACGTGCGTTGCCGACGACCAAGAGGGAGGTTCGTGTGCTCGGATTGCCCGTCGGGGTGTGCGCATGTCTGTTCGACTTGGACGGCGTGCTGACGGACACTGCCAGTCTCCACAAGATGGCATGGAAGACCATGTTCGATGCATATCTGAGCAAGCACGCGCAGGACACCGGTGAGCGGTTCACGGCGTTCGATACCAGCACCGACTACCTGCGCCATATCGACGGAAGGCCACGCGTGGACGGCGTCCGCGCCATGCTGGCCAGCCGCAACATCAGTCTTGCCGAAGGCAAACCCGACGATGAGGTCGACACGGAAACGGTCCACGGGTTGGCAAACCGCAAGAACATCATCTTCCGGCATGCCCTGCGGACCGTGGGGGTGAAGGTGTTCGACGGCTCGCGTGAGTACCTGCAGACCGCAGCCCACCTCGGGCTCCGTCGCGCCGTGGTGTCCTCCAGCGCGAACACCCACGAGATTCTCGAGATCACAGGTCTGGATCGGTGGATCGAGCAGTGCGTCGACGGAGTGACGCTGCGGGAAGAGAACCTTCCCGGCAAACCAGCCCCCGACGCCTTCCTGCGGGCCGCCCAGCTGCTCGGCGTGACACCCGCGCAGGCGGCGGTATTCGAGGATTCCGTGTTTGGTATCGCCGCCGGCCGGTCCGGAGAGTTCGGTTTCGTCGTGGGGGTCGACCGGGTCGGGCAGGCCGAACGACTTCAACGGTACGGCGCCGACATCGTCATCGGTGACCTGGCCGAAATGCTCTGACGCCCCACCACCACAGGTGTGGTTCTGCGAACCAGCGGGTACAGCTCCTGCGGGCGGTATAAGCGCCGGAACCCTTCGGCGCCACCACTGATCCGACACGACAGGAGCCAAGGTGACCAACATCCAGCCCAAACCCACCACCACCGATGCCGGCATTCCGGTGCCCAGCGACGAGCATTCGCTGACCATCGGCAGAGACGGGCCGATCCTGCTCCAGGACCACTACCTGATCGAGCAGATGGCCAACTTCAACCGCGAACGCATCCCGGAGCGCCAACCCCATGCCAAGGGCGGTGGCGCGTTCGGCCACTTCGAGGTCACCGGCGATGTCAGCGCCTACACCAAGGCCGCGTTCCTGCAACCCGGTGTGAAGACCGAGACGTTGGCCCGGTTCTCGACCGTCGCCGGCGAGCGCGGCAGCCCGGACACCTGGCGCGACCCGCGCGGGTTCGCCGTGAAGTTCTACACCGAAGACGGCAACTTCGACATGGTCGGCAACAACACCCCGGTGTTCTTCATCCGCGACCCGCTCAAGTTCCAGCACTTCATCCGGTCGCAGAAGCGACGCGCCGCCAACAATCTGCGCGACCACGACATGCAGTGGGATTTCTGGACCCTGTCACCTGAATCCGCGCATCAGGTGACCTGGCTGATGGGTGACCGCGGCATTCCGCGCACCTGGCGACATATGAACGGATACTCCAGCCACACCTACAGCTGGATCAACGCCGATGGCGAGATCTCCTGGGTCAAATACCACTTCAAGTCCGACCAGGGCATCGAGTTCTACACCCAGGACGAGGGCGATGAGATGGCGGGCAAGGACGGCGACGTCCACCAGCGCGACCTCTTCGACGCGATCGAGCGCGCCGAGTTCCCCAGCTGGACACTCAAGGTGCAGATCATGCCGTTCGAGGACGCCAAGGACTATCGGTTCAACCCGTTCGACCTGACCAAGGTGTGGCCGCACGCCGACTATCCCCTCATCGACGTCGGCAAGCTGACCCTGAACCGCAACGTCACCGACTACCACACCGAGATCGAGCAGGCCGCCTTCGAGCCCAACAATGCGGTGCCCGGCACCGGGTTGAGCCCGGACAAGATGCTGCTCGCGCGGAACTTCGCCTATGCCGATGCCCACCGGCACCGACTCGGGGTGAACTACAAGCAGATCCCGGTCAACTCGCCGAAGACCGAGGTGCACAGCTACTCCAAGGACGGCGCGATGCGGGTCACGAACGTCACCGACCCGGTGTACGCGCCGAACTCCTATGGTGGTCCGGCGGCCGATCCGGCCCGCACGGCCGAACCGCTTTGGCATGCCGACGGCGATATGGTGCGCGCGGCCTACAGCCTGCACGCCGAGGACGACGACTGGGGTCAGGCCGGGACGCTGGTCCGTGATGTGCTCGACGACGCGGCACGCGATCGTCTGGTGTCCAATATCGCCGGGCATCTTTCAGACGGGGTGTCCGAGCCGGTGCTGCAGCGCGCCTTCGAGTACTGGCGCAATGTCGACAAGGATCTCGGCGACCGCGTCGAGGCGGCGATCAAGTAGCCGGCCCACACAGCCGCGACGGTGCGCTCATATCGAGAAATCCGCGAGGACCTCGATCTGAGCGCACCGTCGCGTGCGGGTCTATGCCGAGGGTGACAGCTTCGACACCGGTTCGATGGGCAACCTGCGCAGCCCGGCGGGTGCCTCGACCGGGACGACGGGCTTGACCGGCTCGATGGGGTCCAACCGACGGTAGGGCTCGCCTTGAGCCGGCCGCAGGTCCGCCTCACCCTTGTTCGGCCACAGCGCGGCGGCACGCTCGGCCTGCGCGGTGATCGACAGTGACGGGTTGACCCCGAGGTTCGCCGAGATGGCCGCACCGTCGGCGACGTAGAGCGTCGGGTAGTTGTACACCCGCTGATAGGGGTCGATGACGCCGTTCTCGGGGCTGTCACCGATGGCCGCGCCGCCGAGGAAGTGGGCCGTCAGCGGAATGTTGAACAGCTCGCCCCAGGTACCGCCGGCGACCCCGTCGATCTTCTCGGCGATCCGCCGGGTCACCTCGTTACCTGCCGGGATCCAGGTCGGGTTGGGCAGTCCGTGGCCCTGCTTGCTGTCCAGCATGCGATAGCCGAACCAGGTCTTGCGGCTGAACGTGGTGATCGAGTTGTCCAGATGCTGCATGACCAGCGCGATCATGGTGCGCTCGCTCCACTTGCGCGGGTTGAGCAACCGCAGCGTGCCGCGTCGGTCGTTACGCGCGGTCTCCAGGAGTTGTTTCCAGCGCGGCACGTCGGTGCCCTCCGGCCCGGTGCCATCGGTCATCAGCGTCTGCAGCAGACCCATCGCATTCGAACCCTTGCCGTACCGGCAGGGTTCGACGTGCGTGTCGGCCGTCGGGTGGATCGACGAGGTGATCGCCACTCCATGCGTGAGGTTGAGATCCTCACCCACGGTGAGCCGCCCGGCACCGACGATGGACTCCGAGTTGGTGCGGGTCAGCACGCCGAGCCGGTCGGACAGCTGGGGCAGCTTTCCCCGGTCCTTCATCCGGAACAGCAACTTCTGGGTGCCATAGGTGCCTGCGGCGAGGATCAGATGGTTGGCGGTGAACGTCTTCTTCCGGCGGCGCAGCTTGCCTCCGGTGCGCACGGTGTGCACCTCCCAGACACCGTCGGGACGCTGGGAGAACTCTCGCACCGACGTGAGGGCGTGCACCTGCGCGCCGGCCCGCTCGGCCAGCCCGAGGTAGTTCTTGAGCAGCGTGTTCTTGGCACCGTGCCGGCAGCCGGTCATGCACTCGCCGCACTCGATGCAGCCGGTGCGGGCCGGTCCGACCCCACCGAAATACGGGTCGGGCACGGTCTTGCCCGGCGTCTTCTCGCCGTTCTCGCCGAAGAACACCCCGACCGGGGTGGGCACGAACGTGTGCCCGACGCCCATATCGTCGGCCACCTCTTTCATGATCCGGTCGGCGTCGGTGAAAGTGGGGTTGGTGACCACACCGAGCATGCGCTTGGCCTGGTCGTAGTGCGGCATCAATTCCGACTGCCAGTCGGTGATGTCCTTCCACTGCGGATCATTGAAGAACGGCGCCGGCGGGACGTAGAGCGTGTTGGCATAGTTCAGCGATCCACCGCCGACGCCCGCACCCGCCAGGATCATGACGTTGCGCAGCAGGTGGATGCGCTGGATGCCGTACATACCGAACTGCGGCGCCCAGAGGAATTTGCGCAGGTTCCACGAGGTCTTGGCGAAGTCCTCATCGGCGAATCGTCGGCCGGCTTCGAGCACACCGACCCGATAGCCCTTCTCGGTGAGGCGCAGCGCACTGACGCTGCCGCCGAATCCCGAACCGATGATCAAGACGTCATAGTCAGGCTTCATCCGACCATTATGGGCCTACCGATGGGTAACTAGCTAGACAGGGAGGCCTAACTTGTAAAGACCTCGTGGTTGCGCGATCCCCTGTGCCGGCAGCCCGATCGACTAGGCGTCGACGGTCAGACCGACCTTCTGGAATTCCTTGAGATCGCAGTAACCCGCCTTGGCCATCGAACGGCGAAGCCCGCCGACCAGGTTCAGTGAACCGAACGGATCATCCGACGGACCATTGAGCACCTTCGACAGCGACGGACGCTCCCCCAGGCCGACCTGCAGGAGCGCACCGCGCGGCAAGGACGGATGGGCCGCAGCCGACGGCCAGAACCAGCCACCGCCCTGGGCCTCCTCGGCGACCGCCAACGGCGTACCCAGCACCACCGCGTCGGCGCCGCAGGCGATTGCCTTGGCCAGGTCGCCGGAGGTGTGGATATCACCGTCGGCCAGCACGTGCACATAGCGGCCGCCGGTCTCGTCGAGATACTCGCGCCGCGCGGCCGCGGCATCCGCGATGGCGGTGGCCATCGGCACGCTGATGCCCAGCACCTCGTCGGAGGTGGTGACGCCCGATGTGGAGCCGTACCCGACGATGACGCCGGCCGCTCCCGTGCGCATCAGGTGCAGGGCGGTGCGGTGATCGAGCACACCACCGGCCACCACCGGTATGTCGAGCTCGGAGATGAAGGTCTTGAGGTTCAGCGGCTCGCCGGCGCCGTCGTGATCCTTGACGACGCGCTCGGCCGAGATGATGGTGCCCTGGATGACGAGCAGGTCCAGACCCGCCGCCACCAGCGACGGTGTGAGCGCTGCCGCGTTCTGCGGACTGACCCGCACGGCGGTGGTCACCCCGGACTCCCGGATGCGCGCGACCGCGGCCCCCAACAGTTCGGGGTTCAGCGGTGCGGCATGCAGTTCCTGCAGCAGGCGGATCGCGGCCGATTCGTCGGACGCCCCAGCCGCAACATCGGTGACCTGGGCGATCTTGGCCTCGACATCGGCGTGCCGCCCGATCAGGCCCTCACCGTTGAGCACACCGAGGCCGCCGAGCTTGCCCATCTCGATGGCGAACTCGACCGATACCAACGCGTCGGTGGGGTGTGCGACGACCGGGATCTCGAACCGATAGGCGTCGAGCTGCCAGGCGGTCGAGACGTCCTTGGACGAACGGGTACGCCGGGACGGGACGATGTTGATGTCGTCGAGTTCGTAGGTGCGGCGGGCGGTTCTGCCCATGCCGATTTCGACCATGTCACGCATGTGGAGAGCCCCTTTCGGGCCTGATCGGGCGCCTTATCTGGCGTAGTAGTTCGGGGCTTCGACAGTCATCGTGATGTCGTGCGGGTGGCTTTCCTTGAGACCCGCCGCGGTGATCTGCACGAACTGCGCCTGCTGGAGATGCTCGATGGTGTCCGATCCCGTGTAGCCCATGGCGGCGCGCAACCCACCGGTCAACTGATGGATCACGGTCGAGAGCGGTCCGCGGAAGGGCACCCGGCCCTCGATGCCCTCGGGTACCAGCTTGTCCTCGGAGAGCACATCGTCCTGGAAGTAGCGGTCCTTGGAGAAACTCTTCTGCGGCCCACGGGTCTGCATGGCACCCAGCGAGCCCATCCCGCGGTAGCTCTTGAACTGCTTACCGTTGACGAAGATCAGATCGCCCGGGGATTCCGCCGTACCGGCGAGCAGGGATCCGAGCATCGCGGTGGAGGCGCCGGCGGCCAGCGCCTTGGCGATATCACCGGAGTACTGCAGGCCACCATCGGCGATGACGGGCACACCCTTGCGCGAGCAGGCGGCGACGGCTTCCAAGATGGCAGTGATCTGGGGTGCGCCGACGCCGGCGACGACGCGCGTGGTGCAGATCGAGCCGGGACCGACGCCGACCTTGACCGCATCGGCACCCGCATCGCACAGCGCGGCCGCGGCGGCCCGCGTCGCGACGTTGCCACCGACCACGTCGACCCGCTCACCGACGGCGGCCTTGAGTCGGCTCACCATGTCGAGCACCAGCCGGTTGTGCGCATGCGCGGTGTCGACGATCAGCACATCGACGCCGGCCTCGGCCAAGGTCATGGCGCGGGTCCAGGCGTCGTCACCGATACCCACGGCGGCACCGACGAGCAGCCGTCCGTCACTGTCCTTGGTGGAGAGCGGGAACTGCTCGGTCTTGACGAAATCCTTGACGGTGATCAGTCCGGTCAGCTTGCCGTTGCCGTCGACGATCGGCAGCTTCTCGATCTTGTGCCTGCGCAGCAGGCCCAGCGCGGCCTCGGCCGAGACTCCGGCGTGAGCGGTGATCAGCGGCGCCTTGGTCATCACCTCCGACACCGGCTTGGACTGATCGACCTCGAAACGCATGTCCCGGTTGGTGATGATCCCGACCAGAGCGCCTGCCGAATCGACCACGGGCAGACCGGAGATGCGGAAGCGCGCGCACATGGCGTCGACCTCGGCGAGGGTGTTCTCCGGCGAGCAGGTCACCGGGTCGGTGACCATGCCGGCCTCGGACCGCTTGACGGTCTCGACCTGTCCGGCCTGCTCGGCGATCGAGAGATTGCGGTGCAACACACCCATGCCGCCGGCGCGCGCCATCGCGATGGCCATCCGCGATTCGGTGACGGTGTCCATGGCAGAGCTGACCAGCGGCACCCGCAACCGGATGCGCTTGGTGAGCTGACTGGACGTGTCGACGTTGGCGGGCACGACATCGGACGCGGCCGGTAACAGCAGCACGTCATCGAAGGTGAGGCCCAGCATCGCGATCTTGGTCGGATCGTCACCGCCGGTAGGGACCGGTAAGGCGAGCGGGACGCTGCTTTCAGCGATCGACATGGGTGGAGCCTCCACTAGCAACAGTCGTGAATCTAAGAGGCCATCCTATCGGCAACGACCTTCGGGCTCGGCCCGGGCGCGGCACGCCGTGCAACCGGTGGCGCGAAGCCAGCGCGGCTGCGTAGGCTAGATCCGTGCGTGATGACCTCCCGCCGGGCCTGCCACCTGACCCGTTCGCCGATGACCCGTCCGATCCCTCGGCGGCTCTTGATGCGATCGAGCCCGGTCTCCCACTCGACCCGCAGGAGCGCAGCGCCGTAGAAGCCGATCTGGCTGATCTGGCGGTGTATGAAGCGCTGTTGGCGCACAAGGGTATTCGCGGTCTCGTCGTCTGCTGTGACGATTGCCAGCAGGATCACTATCACGATTGGGACATGCTGCGGGCCAACCTGCTGCAGCTGCTGGTCGACGGGACCGTCCGTCCGCACGAGCCCGCCTACGATCCCGAGCCGGACGCCTACGTCACCTGGGATTACTGCCGCGGTTACGCCGACGCCTCACTGAACGAGGCGACGACGGAGCCCGACGGCTTCCGCTGACCTGGTGGGGTTATTCGCCCTCGCCGACCGGCACCGTTGTGGTGGTCGTCACCACCGCCGAGGTTGACTGCTCGACTTCCGTGGTGGCCGCAGGTTCCGTCGTCGCCGGAGTCTGAGCGGGCGCTTCCTGCTGTGGCTCGGGTGCGGCGCTCGTCGCCGGCGGGGCGACCGTGGTGCTGGTGGTGGTGACCGTGGTCCGTGTGCTGGTGGTCGGTGCCACCGTCGTGGTCACCGAGGGGGCAGTGGTCGTCGTCGGTGCAGCGGTCGTCGTCGGTGCAGCGGTCGTCGTCGGAGCGGACGTGGTCGTCGCAGACGGCGCGGTGGTGCTCGGCGCACTCGACGGTGCGGGAGACGTGCCGGCGGCGTCGGGCGCGCTGGTCGTCGGCTGCGAAGGACTGCCCTCGGAAGGACTCGTCGTAACCGGGCTCGTCTCCGAGGCGCTGGTGCCGGACGGGCTCGTCTCGGTGGTGGTGGTGGCCAGCACCTCGGGGCCCGGCGTGGTGGTGACGGTAAGGGTCTCCTCGATCACCGGGACCGGAAGCAGAGTCAGCGGCGAGGACGGCAGGACCGGCATCGGCTCACCGGGGGGCGGCAGCGTCGCGGCCGGATTCTGCTCGACGACCTTGTAGGTCAGCGCATTCCACTGCTGGATCAGATCCTGCTTCTGCTCGACGGGACCGACGCTCTGCACCGTCGCCGACAACGCGGCGAGCTTGTCCTGGGCTTGGTCCCACTGCCCCTGCTCGACGAGCTGCTGCACCTGCGCCAGCTCGGTCTGGGCGGCCAGCACCACCGCATCGTCACGGGTGGCGCGCTCTTCGCCGAAGATCATGGTGCGGATGCCGTACAGCCCGTCACCGGGGCCTGCGGCGAACACGGCGGTGCCGAACCCGCCGAGGCAGAGCACCGCGGCGGCCGCGGATCCGACGACGGCCAGCCCGAACCGGTTTCGGCCCGTCGGCCGGGTGGTCGCATCGACCAGTGCGGCGGTGGCCTGCGAGGGCGACACGACATGGTCCATCGGGACCTGGCGGACCTCGTCGCGCCAGCCGGACAACAGCGCGGCCAGTTCGGCGTCGCCGCGGTCGGTGGAGTACACCGGCTGTTCGCCCGCGAGCGCGTCCAGGAACCGATCGGCGCGGTTGATGTCGTTGAGGGAAGGGTCACCGCCGTTGGCGGTCCAGCGACCGAAATCAGGCATATTGTTCCCCTCCTCCCGAGATCTCTGTCTTGAGTTTGGCCAATGCACGGTGCTGGGCCACCCGCACCGCGCCCGGTGTGGAGCCGACCGCCTCCGCGGTCTCCTCCGCGCTCATCCCGACCACCACACGCAGGATCAGGATCTCGCGCTGCTTCTCCGGCAGGATCGCCAGCAGCTTCTCCATCCGAGCCGACGCATCGGCGTCGAGGGCGAGCTGCTCGGGCCCGGCCTCACCGGAGGATCGCTCCGGCACGTTGTCGGTCGGCTCGGCGCGGTTGCGTGCCGACGCCCGGTGCGCGTCGGCGAGCTTGTGCGCAGCAATGCCGTACACAAAGGCCAGGAACGGTCGTCCCTGATCTCTGTAACGCGGCAACGCCGTGATGGCGGCCAAGCACACCTCCTGCGCAATGTCGTCTGCGGACAGACCACTTCGTTCAGCGGACCCGATCCGGGCCCGGCAGTACCGGACGATGATCGGGCGGATGGTCTCCAAGACCACCCTGAGAGCGTCCCGGTCCCCCGCCACAGCATCAGCGACGACTTCATCGAGACGTTCTCCCGAAATGGTCATCGTGGGTGATCTCTCCAGCGTTACGGACGGGACGCAACCGGGCGGGTGCGCCACACAAACATTAACGATCGCAATCGGATGGAACGGTTCAGTGGCGCGACCACACGCCGCCGCGGTTTCCGATGGTCTCGGCGGCCAGGTCCCGTGCGGCCGCGGCGGCGGCGGCCGATCGGCTCGCGCTGCCGATGTCGGCGAGCAGGCAACTGACCGCCCAATGCAGCGGGACCAGCCCGAACTCGGCGGTGAGCGCGAAGGCGGCGTCGGCGACCCGTCGTGCCGCGCTCAGGTCACCGGTGCAGCACAAGGCGGCGGCGAGCACCACCTGCGATTTGGCGCGGTGTCGCACCGACCCGAGCGTGTCGGCTTCGTGCACCGCCCGTTCTGCATGGCCGATCGCCGCCGGTCCGTCGGCACCCGCCATCGCCAACTCCGCGGACACCCAGTGCCTGCGGACGGATTGCCGGGGTACACCGGCGTCGCCGGTGGCGCGCTGCAGCAGCCGGGCAGCGACGGCCAATCTGCCGATGCCGAGCGCATCGGCCGCCAGACCGACGAGCGCGTCGGCGCGCGCCTGCGGGTCGGTTCCGGCCGACACCAGCGCGCGACCATCCCACCGGCGTGCCGTGCGATGCCCGCCGAGCTGCCTCAGGAAGGACGCCCGCGTGCTGTAGGCCAGCGCCGTGGTCGGTTCGGCGCGGCGCTCCCGGATGATCTCTTCGAGTTCGGCGAAGGCCGCCCCGTAGTAACCCTGGCCGCCCGCGGCGACCGCACGCAGCCATCGCTGGTGCGGATCGTGTGCCTGCGGCAGCGGCCAGAGCTGCGGTTGGGCGCCGAAGGCCGCGTCCGCCAGCAGGTCAGTAGTGGTGCTTGTCGGGGTCGCCATCGCCTTCGGACGCTATCAATGCGGGCAAAAACGTGACCAATTCGACCTTCGTTAACACTTGATGGTCGCCGCGTTACGAACAGATCAACCGGGCGCGAGGTGGCAAACCGGCCGTACCGAAGCGAACAGGGAAAACCGAGGCGTTGGGCGCCAGACACCCGGACGCGAAGCACTCTTCGGATTTCTCGCAAGTGAACATGATGAACGTGACGTAAATTCGCACCCTGCAGTTATGCCTTTGCGCGGTGAGGTCGCCTATTGACGATTTTTCTCCCGCGCTTCTACCTTGTGTTCACGAGCAGTCATCGGCGACACGGACTCGGTTCAGTTCCGCGGATCACGCACTCGCGTGGTCTCGCGAAATGGGTTCGAAGAGAGAGGTTTTGACATGCCACAGCCGCAGCAACTGCCCGGACCCAACGCCGACATCTGGGATTGGCAGATGAAGGGCCACTGCCGAGGCGTCGATTCCTCGATGTTCTTCCATCCCGACGGCGAACGCGGCCGAGCCCGCGCGCAGCGCGAGATGCGGGCCAAGGAACTGTGCCGGACCTGCCCGGTGATCACACAGTGCCGCACCCACGCACTGGCCGTCGGCGAGCCCTATGGCATCTGGGGCGGTCTGTCCGAATCCGAGCGGGAGCTTCTGCTCAAGCGCGGGATGCGCCGGTCGGCCTGAGCCGGCTCAGAAGACAGGCCGCGGCACCAGGACCACCCGCCACCCATCCGGGTCGACGAAGGTCAGCGCCCCCACACCTGTCCAGTACGGGTTTTCCGGCTCCACGGGTTCGTGACCGTTGGCCCCCAACCGTTCCACGATGTCGTACATCTCCGCCTCGGAGTGCAGGTACAGCACCAGCAGATTGTCCGTTGTCGGTGCGGGGCAAGGACTCCCGTCGACGTGCGCGGTGAACTCCAGGTGCTGATCGGTGCCGGGTAGACCCACCATGACGCCGTCGTAGCCGGCGTGATTCTCGAACCGGTACAGCACGGGCAGACCGAGATGCTCGACATAGAACTGCTCGACCTCGGCGAGTCGGTCGGTGGGACGGGCGAATCGAATCTGAGCGATGGGCACTGACATGCCAGCAGTGTGCAACCTCAACACCACTTGAGGTCAATAGCTCCTATCCTGGTGGGACCCAGACGGTTACCGACCCCTCTCGTCGCTCGACGAGCTGATCCCACGGGTGCCGGTGTAACTCCGTCGGCCGTCGCGCCGATAGACGATTCGTGATGCTTCGCAGCCTGCCCGTCCTCGCAACACTGGCCCTGGCCTGCGCTGTTCCGGCGCACGCACTCCCGCTGCCGGAGTTCTGCGTCCCGGCATCCGACCACGTGTGCACCGTCCGCCTGGCGTCGGTGACCGCCGATGCCGTGGACGGCACGATCACCGGTGCACCCGTCGGAGGCGGTCCCGCGATCACCCTCACCGGCCAGGGCGACGTCTACCTCAAGTCCACCGGTTTCGTCGACGCACCCGAGGCCGTGCGCACCTGGGACAGCACCATCGATCAGGTGCGTCCGCTCGACGTCTCACCCTCGGACCCCAACTGGTACGGCAATGCGAAGGCCAAGGTCTTCCTGCCGCGCACGCTCAACGAGCTGGCCACCGGATTCCCGCCCGACACTCTCCTGGTGTCCTTCACCTCTGGCGACGGTGATGCGCCGTACCAGCTGGTGTCGATCCAGCCGACGCTGCCGTAGTCGATCCGCCGGTCTCAGTGAGTGAGATCACATCTTGTCGGGATGCGCCCGGCCGGGCCACCGTGTGCTGTCCACGCCCCCCGGCAGGAAGAAGCACTCGATGTTGGCAGACCCACTCTTCGGCACCCGGAGGTGTCTGGCCCGATTCGGCAGGCTCCTCGGTATCACACTGATCTCGTCAGCACTGCTCATCGGTGCCGCCATACCCGCGGCGGCCGAACTGATGCGGGTGACATTCGTACGACACGCCCAATCGGCCGGGAACGCCTCCGGCCTGATCGACACGTCGACCCCCGGCCCGACGCTGACTCAGAACGGTGAGGATCAGGCGCGAGCGGTGGTCGGGACGCTCGGCATCAACAACTACGACGGCGTCTACGCCTCGACCATGCAGCGGACCCAACTGACCGCCACTCCGCTGTCGCAGTATCTGCACCTGCCGATCCGGGTGTTGCCCGGTGTCCAGGAGATCGAGGCCGGGGTGTTCGAAGGGACACCGGAAAGCGAGGCCGCCAACGGGTACGGCCGGTTCCCGCTGGCCTGGGCCTTGCAGGGCAATCGCGACCTGCGGATACCCGGTTCGATCAACGGCCATGAATTCGACGCCCGGATGGACGGATCCCTGCAGCAGATCTACGACAACGGCGACCGCAACGCCGTGGTGTTCTCCCACGGCGGGGCCATCATGTTCTGGACGATGATGAACGTGTCCAACCTCTCGTTCGAGCAGAAGCTGGACCTGTTGCGGTACTCGCCGCTGTCGAACACGAATTACGTTGTCATCGAAGGCAGCCCGGAAGAGGGCTGGCGCCTGGTGAACTGGAACGGCCAGAAGTTCGGGCCCGACGCGTCGGTCGCCGACGAGGTGAGCTTGCAGTTCCGCACGCTACAACGCCAGCTCAGCACGGCGGTGGCCCAGGTGTTCACCTCCTTCGCCACCCTGAACCCGGCCAAGGTACTGGCTGCCATCGCCGCGAGCTTCTCCGACACCGTGGTCTCGATCATCAAGTTCGCCGGCGCGGTGGGCAACAAGCTGGCAGTCGAGTGGGCCAAGAACACGCAGCCGAACCCGCCCGCACAGTCTGCGTCGCCGGCCGCCACCGACACCACCGTGAGGATCGCAAGCCGGACCGTCACCGCCGACGAGTCCGTGGCGACCACGAACGACGACGCTTCGGTCGGGGAAACCTCCCGCAGGGACAAGACCGGAGACGCCGACCTACCGCCGGTCGAGCCGCAGAGCCCCATCGCGATCGTCGACACCGAACCGGACACCGAAACCGTCGTCGCTGACGAACCCGCACCGTCGATCACCGATGAGGTGGACAAGGACATCCGCGAGACCATCGGATTCGACGAGGACACCGATACAGCGAAATCCGTCGAACCGGAGCCCGTGAAGGTCAATGAGCCCAACACCGGCGGCGGTGAACAGACCGGCACCGCAACCGAAGCCGACAAGGTGGTCACCACCGCGGCAACGTCCGATGGCGGTGGCAACGACAGCTCGGACTGACACACCGGCCCGAGGTTCCCTGCCGCCACCGCGGCGGGGAATTCTCGCGTCACCGGCCGATGCGGTGGTTAGGGTGAGGCAGTGCCCGACGTTGCGCCCGACGCTCCCGCCTCGATGGTGGCTCGGGTAGCGCTCATCGTGAACGCCTTCGACCGGGCGGGCGCGGTGCTCCGGCCTGATGAGGTGGTCGAACGCAGCGGTTTACCGCGGTCCTCCACCCATCGCATCCTGAACCAGCTGCACGAATCCGGGCTTCTGCGACGCGGTCCCGCCGGCTACTCGCTGGCCGCCTCCGCGCTGCCCTCCTCCGGGGTCGTCGACCATGCGCAGTTACGGGGTGTGGCCTCGCCGGTGTTGGAGCGACTGCACGCCGATACCGGCCTCGTCGTGCACCTCGGGCTGTTGGCCGGCGCCGATGTCGTCTACGTGGACAAGGTGACCGGTGCGGGCGGCCCTGCGGTCCCCACCCGGGTTGCCGGACGCACGCCGGCGCACGCCAGCGCACTGGGCAAAGCCATGCTGGCGCGCCGAGCAGCCGAGGACATCGACAAGACACTGGACACCGCGTTGCGCAAGTGCACAGCCTGGACGATCGGGGACCTGCCCACCCTGCACCAGGAGCTGGCCAGGATCCGCGCGCGACGTGGAATCGCCTACGATGAACAGGAATTGGCGGCCGGGTTGTCGAGCGTGGCCGCGCCGATCACGCTCCCGGACGGCGAGATCGCCGGGCTCTCGCTCACCGGGGCCGTACCCGCGCAACGCCTGGTGCGCGTCGCGCCGTTCCTATCGCGCTCGGCCAACGGAATCACGTTGGGGCTCGGCGCGTCGGCCACCGAACGTGCACAGGCCCATACGGTCACCGATGACATGCTGTCCCGGGTGCTGCGCACCCTGGCCTCCGACGCCTGGGTGTGAGGCCCGCAATTCACCACATCAGATCATCGACGTCGACACCGACGGTGTGCCGACCCACCACTGCCAGCACCTGCTCGACATTGCTGGCCACATGCATCCGGGCGGTCAGGACATCGCGCCAGATACGTTCCAGTACTGGGTCATCGGCGGTGCCCACTGCCGCCGCGACGGCCTTGACCGCACGATCGGAGGCCATCACCTGATCACGCCTGGTACGCAACATCGATTCCGAATCCGGATATCCCCCGGAGCGAATGCACTCAAGCTGCTCGACCACATTGCGCCTGATCTGCATCATCGACAGTTCGATGTCGGCACGGTGGCTTTCCGATGGACGGATGTCGAGAACACGTTGCGCGGCACCGAGTAACGGAATGGAGCCGGCCAGGGTGTACAGCGTCGGTTGAGGTAGCCGCTGCAGCGCGGGCATCGCGTCGGTGTAGCTCAGACCGAGCCAGCTGAACGCCCGGTGCTCCGGCACGAAGGCATCGGTGACGATCACGTCGTCGGCACCGATGCCCCGCAAACCCAGACCGTTCCAGGCCCTATCGACCCGATAATCGCATGCGGGAACGAGCACCGCCATGAAATCCTGCGCCGCGCCGTCGGCGCCGACGGTCACCGCGGCGACGCTCAGCCAGGAGGCGTGGCGGGCCCCCGTGCAACGGGCCCAGCTGCCGCTGAGCCGGAAACCTCCCGGCACTCGCTCCAACCGTCCGTTGGGCGCGTATGACGAGCACAACAGCGATCGGGGATCCGCTCCCCACACCTCCCCCAGCGCGCGCTCATCACGTACCGAGAGCCCCCAGTTGTTGACCGCCAGCCAGCCGGCCAACCACCCCGTGGACGTACACGCGGATGAGAGTTCCAGCGTCGCGGTCAGATAGGTATCCGGCTCGGCGTCCAAACCGCCGAACTCCGGCGGCTGCAGCAGCGCGAAGTAGCCGACATCGTGCAACCGTGCGATCACCGCGGCGTCGACCGTCCCCCGTTGGTCGACTTCGGCAGCGGCCGCGGCGATCTCAGGTAGCAGACCACGGACCGAATCGAGCACGGACTGCGACGTTCTCTCCCTTGTGAGTACTGCGGCGTGCAACGATCGAGGTATATCAGTCACCGCAGATGTGGGAGGTGGATATGCCGTATTCGGCTGAGATCGCCGAATCGATGGCACACCGCCTGATGCAGCCCGCCCAGTACGGTGGCGGCGGACTCACACCTGATGAATTTCTCTGCGCCGTCATCGAACTCGGCACCGAGAACGCCTCGCGCGGGTGGGTTGCCGCCGCCTATGGCCTGGGTGCGCGGGCGTTGCCAGCCTCCGAGTTCGACATGGTCTGGTCGGAGCGCCCGGATGCGCGGGTCACCGTGGCGTTCGGCGGTTCGGCGCTGGTCGACGGCAACCGACTCAATGGCCGGTGGCCCTCGGTCGTCGGCGCCCTGGAGGCGGACTGGTTTCTGCTCGGCGCCGGGGATGGTTGCGTACTGCTGCCCTCAGCGGCGGTGCGCGTGCACCGCAACCAGCATGACTGCGGTCTTCACGAGTCCGGGCTCGCCGATGTCGATGTCGATGTCGATGTCGATGATGTCGATCTCACCGCGCCTCGGGTGCATCTACACCGCACCGACGTGGATGGTGTGCTCGTCGCGGCGGCTGCTGCGGCGGCGGTCATCGGTAGCGCCCTGGGCGGCTGGCGCAGGCACGTCGACGCGTTACGCGCCCGGCTGGCGATCTCGCACGGCGGTGAAGAACTCACCGATCGGGCCGCGGCGCAGATCGCCCGCACGGCATCGGATCTCGACGCCTCACGGCTTCAGATCACGACGGGTGGACTCGGGCATCGCGCACCGTACGACCAGGCGATGGCGCGGGCCCGCGCGGCGATGGACCAACTGCTGGCCAGCAGCAGGCATGCGCTGGACGTTTCGGATCCGGTCACCACGGCGTGGCGGGATGTGCATGCCGGATGCCGGCTCGCCGCGGGGTATCGCTGACGAACAACAGGGAGCCTCGGCCGTCTGGTTTGTCCGCCAATCGAACTAACAAGCACCCGTTCGACTGACAGGTAACTCACAGCATCCTAGTCTCGCCCCATGCTGCTCTCGTTAGGACGTCTGTTGGCCTCTGCGCTGATGGTCGTTGGGCTTACATCTGTAGGCATTTCGCCCGCTAAGGCGACCGCATGTCAAGACGGCGACATCACTCCCGAAGCTGGCGGCACCTACTCGATCTGCGTCACGGGTATGTGGGTGCACATCGACCGGCTGCTTTGCGTCGACTATCCGCAGCACCCGCACTGCGCCGCGACCGTGACCGTGACCGAATCGACTGCTCCTACACCGCCTCCGCCAATTCCACCTGCCGAGCCACCACCCGCTATTCCGCCATCCATGCCATACCTCCCCGGCGTGCCCTACATTCCACCACCTTCTGCATACGTGCCCAACGTGGGCATGCCGTCCGGTTGCACGTGGGTCAACGGTTACACCAAGAAGAATGGCACCCGTGTCCGCGGGCATATGCGTTGCTGACCGCGGCCGCCCTGTAGAGCTCTTTCGAGCGAACCCAAACGACAGCGGCCTGAAGACCCAATTGGAGAATCCCGTGTCCCATCCTTCACCGGCACCCGGTTGGTACCCGGATCCGTCCGATTCCGGTCGACAAATCTACTGGGATGGCTCCGCGTGGAGCGCACCACTTCCCGACTCTGCCAACTCACTCCGCAGCAAGCACATCGCCGTCGCCATCGGGGTCTGCGTGCTTGCTGTCGTCGGCACCATGATGTCAATGCAATCGGCCAGCCTGATAACTGGTACTGGCGCACTATGGACTGGTGTTGGCGTTGTGGGTGTCGCCGTGGCGGTCGCATTCTTTCTGGGCGGTGCAATCTGGGTGCGAGCCGTCGCGTGCGTGTTGCTGGCAATCTCGCTTGCAAGCGTTCTCTACATGGAAAGCGCCATTGATGAGAAACGAAGAGAGCTGACCCAGATCTTCGACAATTGAACCATGCTTGGAAATTCCGGTCTTACCCGTCAGCGACCAGACGCAAAACTGCCCCAAATCCGAAGATTTGGGGCAGTTATGCGTCTGCTCGGGAGAACCTAGTGCGAATGGCCGTGGTGTCCGTGGCCGGCGTGATCCTCTTCCTCGGCCGGCTTCTCGACGACAGCCGTCTCGGTGGTGAGAATCATGCGCGCCACCGATGCCGCGTTGAGCACCGCGGAGCGTGTCACCTTGGCCGGGTCGACTATGCCCTCGGCCAGCAGGTCGCCGTAGGTCAGCGTCGCGGCGTTGAAGCCCTGCCCGACGGGCAGTTCGCTGACCTTGTTCACCACGACCGAGCCGTCGAGCCCGGCGTTGGTGGCGATCCAGAACAGTGGCGCCGACAGCGCCGAGGAGAACACCTCGAGGCCGAGAAGCTCGTCACCGGTCAACGAACCGCGCAGGCTGTCCAGCGACTTGCGGGCCTGTACCAGCGCGCTGCCACCACCGGTGACGATGCCCTCTTCCACCGCTGCCTTGGCCGCCGACACGGCGTCCTCGACGGCTTCCTTGCGCTTCTTCAGGTCGGTCTCGGTGGCCGCACCGACCTTGATGACCGCGACGCCGCCGGACAGCTTGGCGAGGCGCTCTTCGAGCTTCTCGCGATCCCAGTCCGAATCGGTGGCCTCGATCTCGCTGCGCAGCTGCGCCTTGCGACCCTCGATGGCGTCCTGGGTACCTGCACCGTCGACGATCACGGTGCTGTCCTTGGTCACCACGACGCGGCGGGCCGAACCCAGCACGTCCAGGCCCACCTCGCGCAGCGTCAGACCCACGTCGGGGTTGACCACCTGGGCGGCGGTGACGACGGCCAGATCCTCCAGGAACGCCTTACGGCGGTCACCGAAGAACGGCGCCTTCACGGCGACGGCCTTCAGCGTCTTGCGGATGGAGTTGACGACCAGGGTCGACAGCGCCTCCCCCTCGACGTCCTCGGCGATGATCAGCAGCGGCTTGCCGGCCTCGGCCACCTTCTCCAGCAGCGGGAGCAGGTCGGGCAGCGAGCTGATCTTGTCGCGGTGCAGCAACACCAGCGCGTCCTCGAGCACCGCTTCCTGGGCGTCGAAGTCGTTGATGAAGTAGGCCGAGATGAAACCCTTGTCGAAGCCGACACCCTCGGTGACCTCGAGCAGCGTCTCCAGGGTGGAGGACTCCTCGACGGTGACCACACCATCGGCACCGACGGTCGTCATGGCCTCGCCGACCAGGTCACCGACCAGTTCGTCGCGCGAGGACACGGTGGCGACCTGGGCGATCGCGGTCTTGTCGCTGACCGGCTTGGCCGCGGCCAGCAGGGCCTCGGATACCGCGTCGGCGGCCTTGCTGATCCCGGCGCCGAGCGCGATGGGGTTCGCACCGGCGGCGACGTTGCGCAGACCGGCCTTGACGATGGCCTGGGCGAGCACGGTCGCGGTGGTGGTGCCGTCACCGGCGACGTCGTTGGTCTTGGTGGCCACCGACTTCACCAGCTGGGCGCCCAGGTTCTCGAACGGGTCTTCCAGGTCGATCTCGCGGGCGATGGTGACACCGTCGTTGGTCACGACCGGTCCGCCGAACGCCTTGGCCAGCACCACGTGCCGGCCGCGCGGGCCGAGGGTGACGCGGACGGCATCGGCGAGCTTGTCCACGCCGGCCTCCAGGGCGCGGCGCGCAGTTTCGTTGAATTCAATCTGCTTGCTCATAAATGTCCTTTGATGTGCCGGGGGCAAAGCCGACCGCCCCGGACGTCACCCATCGACGGGGACTTCCGGGGCGGTACACAGCTGCTTACTTGTTGACGACAGCCAGCACGTCACGTGCGGAGAGGATCAGGTACTCCTCGCCGCCGTACTTGATCTCGGTGCCGCCGTACTTGCTGTAGATGACGGTGTCACCCTCGGAAACGTCCAGGGGGATCCGCTTCTCGCCATCCTCATCCCAGCGGCCGGGGCCAACTGCGACGACGGTGCCTTCCTGCGGCTTTTCCTTGGCGGTGTCCGGGATGACCAGACCGGAAGCGGTCGTGGTCTCGGCCTCGTTGGCCTGAACGAGGATCTTGTCCTCGAGTGGCTTGATGTTGACTGCCACGATTGGAGCCCTCCACTAGGTATCGGAGACCGGGAATGTTCCGGGTCCTTGTTTTTTCAGGTGTTCGGCATGCGTCCGAGCCCTCGCACCGTCGTCGCGGGTGCCGGCGCCGGGTGTGGCCGCGTGCCACCTAGCACTCTATACACGCGAGTGCTAGCACTCAAGGGTGGGTTGTGCAGGCGCTACCCCGTCGAGGGCTCCCCGGCCTGCGCGGTCCCGGCCGTCGCGAGCACGACGAGCCCGTAAGCCACCGCGAACCGGTGTCCCAGCTCCCCGGCGACATTGCCGCGGCCCACCGAAACATCGTGGCCCAGCCGTTCGGCCAGCGCCCGGACCAGCTCGTCATCACCGGCGCCGCCGCCGACCAGCAGCACCGCGCTCGCACCCGCGCCGACCTGCTGCACACCGCGCGTGACATTGCCGCCGATGACAAGCCGCTTGGCCGCCAACCGCCAGCTGCGCCACTCCGCGGCCGACATCGCCGAGGTGAACGGCAACAACCCACTGGGCGCCGCCGTCAGCAGCCACCCCGTGGAGCGTCCGTCGATCGGGGTGTCCAGGAACCGGCGGCGACCATGCTCGTCCTCGACGAGCTGCACCGTCACCGCGGTCACCGCCTCGGCACGCTTGGCGTACTCGGCCGCGCTGGTGGAGATGTCCAGCGCGGCCGCGGTCGCCGCGGTCAGCAGTTGGCCCGCCCCCGGCAGCACCACCCGGTCCCCGGCCGCTGCCACGTCGACGGTGCCGCCGCCGACGTCGACGACCACCACATCGGCAGGCAACCCCGGCGTGGTCAGCGCACCCGCCCGCGCGGCGGCGGCCTCGGAGTCGATCCGGGTGACCGGCACCCCCAACACGTCGGCCAGCGCGTCGGCATCCGCCGGCGACACCTCGTCGCCGCCCATCGTCGCCATCACCAGACTGTCGACGGCGACCGCACCGCGGCGGGCATTGGCAGCCGCGGCGATATCGGCCAGCTGCACGATGTGCACCAACCCGTCGGGCAGCTGCGGCTCGGACGCAGGCTCGTCGGCATCGGCCTGCGCATCCAGTGCGACCACGGCGCACACACTGTCGAACAGCTGATCGGCCACGGTGCGGGCGTCGGCGCGCTCGCCATCGCCGAGGGCGAAGACATCGGCCAGCCAGAACGGGTCGGTGAGCCGCTGCAGCGGGGACATCCCCTCCCGGACCTCGACCGCGACAAGGGTCGCCGCGAGCACCCGCCGCACGTCGACGTCATCGACCACCGGCACCGCGCTGTTCAGCCGGTTGGATATCAGCACGGCCTCGTCGTTGGCCGTCAACACCGCGGCGATATCGCAGCCGGCCGCCACCGCGTCGTTCACCAGGGCAGCCACCTCGGCATAGCCGAACTCTGCTGCGGCGCAGGCAACGACAGTTTCACCCGGATCGACCGACGCCAGCCGTTGCACCGGGACCGGCACACCCACACCCGCGGCGTCACCGGCGGTGGTGGCCGCCGACCGCAGCACGATGGCCAGCCGACCTGTGCGCCGGGCCTGCAGTCGGACCCGTTCCACCGTCGAATGCACCGGCGGGGTCGGCGCGAAGGCGGCCCGCTCGACGGTCAGCCCGTGCCTGTCGGCCAGTCGCCGAACCAGTTGTGCCGCACCCTGAATCGCCCGCGGCGAGCCCTTCCCACCGCGGGTCGGGGTACGCCCACTGGCCAGCACCTCACGATCACGACACAACACCACCTCGGTGGTGGCGTTGCCGATGTCCACACCGGCCCACACCGTCATCGCAACAGGCCGCGCCGCCGGTAGACGACTGCGGCCTCGCGCACCAGCGCAGCGCACGTCGGCGCATCCTGGGCGGCCAACCGGGCGGCCAGCTCCTCGAGTTCCTCGAACGACGACCGCCCCGGGCGCAACGCCTCGTAGGAGGCCAGCATGTCCTCGGCGCTGAGCGCGGTCATCTCGGCCGCCCGGCGCAGGTTCAACCCGAGTTGCACGGACCCGCTGCGTTCGGCGTTCTCGGCCTGACGCAACAGGGTGTCCCGGCTGATCCGGATGTCGTCGAGGACGAGTTCACCGTTGCAGGCGGCCTCGACGGTGACATCGTCGATGCTGCGCCCGGAGTGCGAAAGTGCGGTCATCGGTTGAACTCCATGTCGATATTGCGGCGACGTTCGCCACCGTCGAGCGCCAGGCTCTCGGCCCGCTCGATGGCGACCATCGACACCACCTTGGTGTGATAGCGCGCGGTGATGGCCTCGTCGGTATAGGCGTTGCGCATCGGCGACGGCGTCGCGCCCTTGGCGTGCCTGCCCGCGTTGATCCCGATGATCCGGTACATCTCCGGCGAGATCAGCGGGGCCACGCTGAGCAGTTCCAGATTGGCCAGCGGTGGCAGGTCGCGACGGTGGATCAGCGTGGTGCCCTTGGCCTGCAGCCCCACCCCGATGCCCGACCCGGACAGGCCGGCCGCGGACTTGCCGATCATCCCGAGGTCGATACTGTCGGCGATGCGCACCACCCGCGGCACGCACTTCTCCTCCTCCAGCCCGGCCAGGATCTGTTCCAGCGCCTCGTAGATCGTCATTCCCGACAGCGTGCGAAACAGCTTGGTGCCGAACGCCGGTGACACCCCGATCACGACCTCGCGCGGATCGGTGCCGAAGTCGGCCGGTCCGAGCACCCGCAGACGATCCGGCTCGGCGAAGGTCGCCTGCTCGCGCACCAGGTCGGTCACCGACCGGGCCTGGCGTACCGCGTCGATCTGCGCCTGCCGCTCCGCCGACGGCCGGTAGCCGGTGCCGGGACCGCGGTAGTCGTTCGGATCTTCCAGCGCCGAAAGCACATTCATCTGCTCGTCGAAGATCGCCGCGGTCTGCAGATAGTCACCGTTCACCCGGGCCTTGGCCATGCCCAGCACCCGGTCGGCCAGCTCGGTGAATCCGGTCTCGGCGAGCGCGGTGACGATGTCGAGCACCGTCAACCCCGACTGGTCGATCATCCGGGCGGCGCTGAGCACCTGGACTCCGTCGGTCTGCGGGAGGTTCTTCGAACCCGCAGCGGCGACAACGGCTTCGACATGGTCATCGTCGAAATCGGCAAGCCCGAGATACTCGAACACCGCGCGGGTGGCCTCGGCGGCCTGGCGGCGCATGGCCTCCAGTGTGGTCGGGTCACATGACCGCAGACCGCCGTCGACGCCCCAGTCGCGCTGCATCACCAGGTAGTCGTCGAGGTCGTCGGCGTTGAAGTTGGACGGACCGAACATGTTGTCGTAGGACACGATCGAGCCGAACCCGGAGAAGATGAAATCCGATCCGGACAACAGCGTCGGCAGCGTGCGACTGGTCCGGCGCATGGTCGACTCGCTCATCAACGAGTCGTTGCCGCTGCAGGATTCCAGCCCGCGCAACATGACCATCAGGTTCTCGGCGTGCAGCTCCTTGACCCCGCCGGGCACCGAGGCGGTGATCGCCGCGCCGTCCACCCCGCCGTTCTGCACACCCTGGGCGCCGATCCCCTTGGCCAGTGCCACGCACCGGGATTCCAGATAGTTCATCGACTTACCCTCGGCCGCCCCCATCAGCACCTCGGAACCGGCACCGCTGGACAACCGCATCTTGATACCGCGCGAGGCGTAGGACGACGTCAGGAACGCCTTGGACCACGGGGTGTCGTCACCGTCGGTGAACACCTGCTCGGTGCCGTACACCGAGACCGTCTCGGCATACGAGACCAGCCCGCGCACACCGAGTTCCAGCTCGCGCGCCTCCTCGACCGAGCATTGGGTCAGCGCACCCGGGGCGGGTACCTGCGACCCGATCAACAGCCCGACGGCCACCGCGGGCGCGTCGTCGAGGACCGGGACGGTGGCCTCCAGCTCCCGGAAGCCGTACACCACCGCGGTCGCCGCGTCGGCGGCGATGAGCAGTGGATCGTCGAGCCGATTGGTCACGTGCGCCTGGTTGGCCGGGGTGCGCCGGGCCCGCATCTTCATCATGGCCATCTGGATCTCGACCGGATGCAGCCCGGCCACCACCCGGGCCATCTTGGCCGGCGTCAGCCCCGAGCACACCGTGAGCACCTCGGCGCGCGGCACACCGGAATCGACGATCAGACGCGCCAACTCGACCTCCGACATCGCCATCGACACCGGCGCCTGGGCGTGGTCGATGGCGTAGCGCACGACGAATTCGTCGATGGCGTCGAAGTCGGCGGCCGGGGTGGAGTCCATCTCGAGCACGGTGCCGTCGTCGCCGACCACCCAGGACGGTTCCGGGTCGTTGGGCGACAGATGCGAGATCATGCCCAGCGCGGGATCGGGTTCGGCAAACCCGTCGAGGTTGACGCGCTGTTCATCGAGCAGACGGATGCGTCCGAGCCGGTGGTCCGGCTCCGGTTCGGGGCTGTTCACGATGACCTCTCTCGTCGCGTCACGATGACCTCTCTCGTCGCGGAATGGATACAGCATCGACCAGGGGTGCGGGACGGACAACGGGACGCGGCGAGCTTCCAACAACCTGTGTGAGAAGAACACACCACCGGCGTCAAGCGTGTGACTGGATTACAACAAGATGTTGGAAAGTGATGCAGACCGCTGGCAGACACCCCGCTCGGGTCGCACACTTTCCCCCGGACTCGGAGCCGACGAACGCCTGCTCCGTGCGCAGAGGAGGTTCCAACATGTCCGAAGTGCTCAATACGGGCGACAAACCCGGCGGCGCAACGCCACCGGACAACCGCGGTCGGCTCCGCGGCAACCTGGGCGTGCCCGCCATCGTGCTCATGGTGGTGGCGGCGGCGGCCCCGTTGTCGACGGTGGGCGGCAACGTCCCGATCGCGATGGTGCTGGGCGACTCGACCGGTATCCCGGTGGCGTTCCTTGTCGCGGGTGTGATCTTTTTGCTGTTCGCCGCGAGCTTCGTGGCCATGTCGAAGTACGTCAGCGACACCGGCGCCTTCTACGCCTACATCCAGAAGGGTCTCGGCAAGGCGGCCGGTACCGGAGCGGCGGTGCTCGCCCTGCCCGCCTACCTGGCGACCCTGTTGGCGGTCGCCGCCTACGACGGGGTCATCCTGTCGGGCCTGCTGGAGATCATCGGCGCGCCGGCGATCCCGTGGTGGGTGCTGACCGGCCTGGTGCTGCTGATCATCGCCTTCCTCGGCTACCGCGATATCGAACTCAGCGCCAAGGTGCTCGGCATCTTCCTGGTGTCCGAGGTCGCGATCCTGGTGGTGCTGGACTTCGTCATCGTCATCCAGGGCGGCGAGAAGGGCATCACCGGTGATTCCTTCACCCCGTCGGGCATCTCCGGCGCCTTCGGCATCGCCTTGCTCTACGCACTGTGGGGTTTCGTCGGTGTCGAGGCCACGGCGGTGTTCCGCGACGAGGCCCGCGATCCCGACCGCACGGTGCCCCGTGCCACCTACTGGGCCGTCGGCATCGTCGCCAGCTTCTACGCGTTTTCCAGCTGGGCCCTGGTCGAGGGCAACGGCGGCAACGACGCCATCCAGGTGGCCAAGGACGACCCGGACAACTTCATGGTCAACACCGCCGAGAAGTACCTCGGCATGCTCGGCAAGGATCTGACCACACTGTTCTGGTTCGTCAGCGTGTTCGCCTGTGCGCTGGCGTTCCACAACATCTGCGCGCGGTACACCTTCGTGCTCGGCCGCGACAACGTGCTGCCGCGCAGGCTCGGTGAGGTGCACCCCAAGCTCGGATCACCGGCCAACGCCTCGGTCCTGGTGACCGTGGTGTCCATGGTGATCATGGGTGTGTTCGTGCTGCTCGGCCTGGACCCGGTGCTGCAGATCTTCGGTCCGCTCGGCGGCCTGGGCATCTGGGGCCTGTCCATCCTCTGGCTGCTGACCACGATCTCGGTGGGCCTGTTCTTCAAGCGCCGCGGCGGCCCGGTGAACATCATCGTGCTGGCGGTCATCGGGACGATCGCGCTGGCCGCCGCGGTGGCCCTGATCGTCGCGAACCTGACCCTGGTGGTCGGCGGGTCGACGACGCTGGCGATCGTCTTCGGTATCGCACCGGTGGTGTTCCTCGGCATCGGCGCCGCTTTGAGCGGCCGGGCACCCGGGGACCTGTCGGTTCCGAAGTCCTGATCGCCGGGAGCCCCCTCAGCATTGCGCGGGTCGCTGATACCGTCGAAATCCGGCGGTATCAGCGGCCCGCCGAGTTCGAGAGGAAACGGCCGACATGTCTGCGGGTGCGCCACTGACGGTGGCGGGGGCGTTGACGATCCCGCCGCTGGATCAGGGCTCGGTGCTCGGCGGGCACCGCGGTCTCACCCGCGAGGTGCTCTGGGTCGACATCATGCACGCGCCCGCCGAAGACTTCGTCCGGCCCGGTGACTTCGTCCTGACGACCGGCACCGATATTCGCCAGCCGGGGGTCCGTGACTTCCTCACCTTCCTGATGTCCTCACCGGCCGCCGGGGTGGCGCTCGGCGGGCCACCGGATATCGACACCCGGGAGCTGCTGGCCACGCTGGTCCCGCTGGCCGACAAGCATGAGTTCCCGCTGGTGATGCTGCCGTGGGAGGTGCCCTTCGCCGATATCCAGCGCCAGCTCCTGCCGCTGGTCACACCTGCCCCGGACGACCGACCCATCCAGATGGTCATCGGCCGGCGCGAGGACGCCGACCCGCGCTGGTCCGAGTACGCGCATGCGTTCGCCGAGACGCTCGCCCGGTCAGCACGCGATGCCGGGGTCATGTGCAAGACGTCGGTGACCGACGATCTGGTGATGAGTCACTTCTCGGCGGTGCTGCCTGCATCGACCGGTTCGGCATTGGTCGAAACGGCATGGCAGGCAAGTGGTCTGCCGGACGGGCTGATCAGCTGGGTGTTGCTCCCGCCCGGGCACGGTCACTCCGCCGTGACCGTCGCCGCGGCCTCGGTGCCGGATGCGCCGATCGGGCCGCTGCAGTTCGCCGAGGTGCTGCGCCAACACCCGCGCAGCATGGCCACCATCCTGAAAACCCTGCAGCCGCTGATCGATTACGACAAGACCCGCCGCGGCCAGCTCGTGCACACGCTGGAGATCCTGCTCAACGAGGCCATCAACACCAGTGCCGCGGCGCGGGCGTTGTTCTTGAATCGGCATTCCCTGCTCTACCGGATCAAGCTGATCGAGGATCTCACCGGATTGTCACTGAAGAATCCGGCCGACCGTTTCCAGTTGGAAGTCAGTGTGCGCGTGCACCAGATCAACGAGGCGCGCGTCGGTTCCCGGCTACCCGAATGATCGCGGGTCGATCATAAGGTGATCGGAGACATCGCCGACCATCTCGACATCGACCCTGCGCTCGGTGAAGTACCAGCCCTGCTCGTCGCGGGCGAAGGTGTCGGCGTAGCGGCCGACGACGATGGGTTGCAGCGCGACGGTATCGGTCTGCTGCACGACGACGAATGTGGAACGCGCCCTTGCCGAATCGGCATCGATGTCGACGACCGGATTGAGCACCAGATGCCGGGTGCGGGGGCGGTTGCCGTGCTCGGGGAACCGGCGCGTCGTGGCGGCGAACAGCCCGGCGATGGCCTCCGCGCCGGCGACACCCATGAAGTTGCCGCGGCCGAGCAGGGCGCCGACGCCGTCGAAGTCACCGGCGTCGATGAGTTCGGCGTAGCGGTAGAGCAGTTCGGTGATCTGGTCGCGACTCATCGCCGCCCGCTTCCGCCGACGGTGCACTCAGATCGACCCGCCGGCCGCTTTCTCGATCTGTATGCACCCTCGGCGTGTTGGGGGCTCACGCCACCTGCCCCTGGATCACCGGAAGCCCCGGGTTGCTCGCGGCGTCCAGTCCCGACGGCGGGGCACCGGCGGCGATGAGGTGCGCGGCGAAGGAGGCGATCATCGCGCCGTTGTCGGTGCACAACCGGGGGCGGGGCACTCGCAGTGTCAGACCGGCAGCCGCACAACGCTCCTCGGCCAGCTCACGCACCCGGGAGTTGGCCGCCACGCCACCGGCGATCAGCAGTGTCGAAACGCCGAGGTCGGTCGCGGCGCGCACCGCCTTGGCGGTCAGCACATCGGCGACCGCCTCCTGGAAGCCGGCGGCCACATCGGCGGACGCGGCGTCCGGGTTCTTCTCGAGATGGCGGGCCACGGCGGTCTTCAGACCCGAGAAGCTGAACGAATAGGGGTCATCGCGCGGGCCGGTCATACCGCGCGGGAAGACGATGGCGCGCCGGTCGCCGGTGCGGGCCAGGTCATCGAGCGGCTTCCCGCCGGGGTAGCCGAGACCCAGCAGGCGGGCCACCTTGTCATAGGCCTCCCCCGCCGCATCGTCGACGGTGCTGCCGAGTTCGACGATCGGTTCGCCGAGCGAGCGCACATGCAGCAGTTCTGTATGTCCGCCCGAGACCAGCAACCCGACACACTCGGGCAGCGGTCCGTGGTCATAGACGTCGGCGGCCAGGTGCCCGCCCAGATGGTTGACCGCGTAGAACGGCACCTCCCACGCCGCGGCGTAGGCCTTGGCCGCGGCCACCCCGACCAGCAGTGCGCCGGCCAGGCCGGGGCCGATGGTCGCGGCGACCACGTCCGGGCGCTGCACCCCCGCGGTGTCCAGTGCGCGTTTCATGGTGGGCCCCAACGCCTCCAGATGCGCGCGGGAGGCGATCTCGGGGACCACTCCGCCATAGCGGGCGTGCTCGTCGACACTGGAGGCGACCTCATCGGCCAACAGCGTGACGGTGCCGTCCTGCAACCGGGCGATCCCGACTCCGGTTTCATCGCAGGAGCTTTCGATGGCCAGGATGATCATGTCGCGTCCCGTTTCATGGTGTAGGCATCGGCGCCGCTGACCTTGTAGTACCGCTTACGCACCCCGACCGTCACGAAACCGACACTGGCGTAGAGGTTGATGGCCGCTTCGTTGTCCGTGCGGACCTCCAGGAAGACCTCGCCCTTCTTGGCGAAGTCGAGCAGATCGGCCAGCAGGGCACGGCCGATACCGCGCCCCTGGCAGGCCGGGTCGACACCGATGGTGTGCACCTCGTACTCGTAGGGTGGGATGCGGCCCAGCCGGGAGATCCCGGCGTAGCCGACCAGTCTGCCGTCCTCGCGTGCGGCGATGTAGTGGTTGTGCTTTCCGGCGATCCCGTGCACGAAGGCTGCCGGTGGCCACGGATCGTCACCGGCGAACAGCTGTGCCTCCAGTTCCGCACACCGCACCGCATCGGCCTTGGTCAGCGCGTCGATTCTCACCGTGCTCGGTTCGGTCACGCCAATCCTCGTTCGGCCAGCGTCTTGGCATCCGGTCGACGCAGGTAGAGCGGGACCAGCGGTTCGGGTTCGACGGCCCAATCGGCAACGGCGGACGCCAGTCCCGCGGCCGACGGAATCTCGGGGCCGATCACCGGCAGTCCGAACAGCCCGGCATGCGAGGGTGATCCCGCCACGCTCTGTATGCCGTTGGTGTCCAACGCCTCCGGCGAGCCGACCTCCGGTCCGCCGGTGCGGATGCCGTCGCGGTAGCGCGCCCAGTACACCTCGCGGCGGCGCGCATCGGTGACCACGAGCACCTCACCGGCGGTGGCGCCGCCGATGGCGTCCAGCGTGCACACGCCGAACACCGGGATGCCCAATGCCTGCCCGTAGGCCGCCGCGGTCGCCATCCCGACCCGCAGACCGGTGAACGGACCTGGCCCGCAGCCGACCACCACCGCGTCCAGATCGGCCATCGACGCACCGCAGTCGGCCAGCGCGGCCACCACATTCGGGGTCAACCGTTCGGCATGCGCACGGTGATCGACGATGGTGCGCTCAGCCATCGTGGTGATGTCATCGGCGACCCGCACGATGCCCGCGGTGACCGCGGGGGTGGCGGTGTCGATGGCAAGCACGAGGGTTGCGTTGTCTTCGGGGCCGGCGAAGCGACGAAACTTCATGATGTGCTCCACTGCCAGGTCACCGTGCGTTCCTCGGAGTCGGCATCACGGTCGAGCCGGATGTCGAGATGATGGTCGGAGAGTCGCTCGGCCAGGCCCTCACCCCACTCGACGACGACCACGGCGTCGTCGAGGTCGGTGTCCAGGTCCAGCGAGTCCAGTTCGGCGAGCAGATCCCCACCGTGGTCGAGCAGCCGGTAGATGTCGACGTGGACCAGCGCCGGAGCCCCTGCACGACGCGGCGGATGCACCCGGGCCAACACGTAGGTGGGCGAGGTCACCGGCCCCTCGACGTCCATGCCGCGGGCTATTCCCTTGGTCAGCATCGTCTTTCCGGCACCGAGCGGCCCGGAAAGCACCACCACGTCACCGGCCCGCAGATCCGCACCAAGCCGTTCCCCCAGGGCGACGGTGTCATCGGCGGTGGGAAGTATCGCGGTTCCGCCGGTGCGCTCAGCCATGACGCGCCCGATCCCGCAGCCGTCGGGTCAGCGCCACCAGTTTCGACGGGGTGGCCCGCTCGACCAGTCGCACCAGCGCATCGTCGATGATGTCGGGTTGTTCCAGCTGCACGAGATGTCCGGCGCCCTCGACCACGACGAGCTCGGACTTCGGCAACTGCGCCGCCATCTCCTGCGAATACTCCAGCGGTGTCAGCAGATCCCGGTCGCCACAGGCGATCAGCGTCGGAATCTTCGCCAGCACCGGCAGGGCCTCGGATTCATCGTGCACCTCAAGAGCGTGCAGGAAACCCACCAGAGTGTGCACCGGGGTGTCGTGCATCATGGACTCGCTGAAGGCCACCACCGACGGGCTGATGTCCTCGCGCCCATAGGACGCCGCGCGCAAGACAGGTCCGATCACCGAGCGCACCACCCCGCGCCCCCGATGCAACAGCCCCGGCGCGTAGCGCACGCTGAACCGGGCCGCCTCCAACGCCGGATTGCGCAGGATCTCACCCAACGGCGATCGCGAAACACCCTCCGCCGCAGAGGAGATCAGCGCGGCGCCGACGATGCGCGTGCGGTATCGCTCCGGGAACTGGCGGGCGTGCGACAACACCGTCATCCCACCCATGGAGTGCCCGACCAGCACCACCGGCCCCTTGGGCGCCAACACGGCCAGCACCGATTCCAGGTCCTGCCCCAGCTGCGGCACGGTGAAGGTGTCCGGAGAGGCATCCCCGGACAGACCGTGGCCGCGCTGGTCGTAGAACACCATCCGGACCTGGTCACCCCACTGCCGCGCCAGCCGGTCGCGCTGGAAGTGGAAGGCGCCCATGCGCAGACAGAAGCCGTGTGCGAATACCACGGTCAGCGGCGCATCGGTCGGTCCGCATTCACGCACGGCCAGCGGAACACCGTCGGTGGTGGTCACCACCACGCTGCGATCGGCGTACAGCAGGGTGAAATCCTCACCCGAGTAGGGATCATCGGCGCTGACCCGGCGGGTCAGCGACCGCGCGACGGTGACTCCGGCCAGCGATCCGACGGCGGTCAACCCGGCCGCCCCTGCCAGCCAGCGCGCCAACCCGCTCACGGGGTGCCCTCCGGTCCGCCGGTGTAGCTGCGCACGATGCGCCCGCGCGGACTGGTCACCACCTCGTAGTTGATGGTCCCCAGCTGATCGGCCCAGTCCTGTGCGGTCGGTTCGCCACGGTCACCCGGTCCGAACAGGATCGCCGCGTCCCCCACGTTCACCCCGGCACCGTCGGGGCCCAGATCCACCACGAACTGATCCATGCAGATCCGGCCCACGGCGGGATACCGGCGGCCGTTGATCGCAACCTCCAGCCGGCCGCTCAGCGAGCGGAAAACCCCGTCAGCGTAGCCGGCCGGGATCAGCGCCACCGTGGTGTCGCGGTCGGCGACCCAGATGTGCCCGTAGGAGACGCCGTCGCCGGCGCGCAGGGAACGGATCTTGGTCACCGGACAGGCCACCGTCATCGCCGGTCGCAATCCCATCGATCCGCGCTCGGGGATGGGGGTCTGTCCGTACACGGCGATACCGGGGCGCACCATGTCGAAGGCCAGGTCGGGTCGGGTCAGCGCGGCCGGCGAGTTGGCCAGATGCAGCAGCTCGAAATCGATGCCGTGACGCCGGGCGCGGGCCGCGAGCTCACGCAACCGATCGCCCTGGAGGCCGTTGAACGGATGCTCCGGGGTGTCCCCGTGCGCCAGATGAGACATCAGCCCGCGCACCCGTACCGCACCCTCGGCGCGGGCCGCGGCCAACGCCGCCAACACCTCGTCGAACTCGGTGGGCGACACGCCGTTGCGGCTGAGCCCGGTGTCCGCCTTCACGGTGACCGTCGCGCTGTCGCCGGTACGCCGCACCGCGTCGAGCACGCCGGCGAGCTCGGCGGCCGAGGACACCGCCAGCTGCACCCCGGTCCGCACCGCGGGAGCGAAATCGGTGTCCGGCGCGTGCAACCAGGCCAGCAGCGGTGCGGCCACGCCGCCCGCCCGCAGCGCGGCGGCTTCGGCGACGGTCGCCACGCCCAGCTCGGCGGCGCCCGCGGCCAGCGCCGCCCGCGCAACCCGCACCGCGCCATGGCCGTATCCGTCCGCCTTGACCACGGCCATCACGGCTGCCGAACCGGCGTGTTCGCGCAGTTCGGTGACGTTGTGGGCGATGGCGTCGAGGTCGACGATCGCGCGCGGGACGTTCTCGGTGGTGATCACTGCTCCGATTGTCCCAAACGTCGGATCAGTGGGCGAAATGCTCCTCGTCGGCGAAGCCGCCGATGCCGACCTTGGACAGTTTGCCCAGCACCTCGACCAGATCATCGCGCAGTGCGCGGGCCAGGTTCGCCGAGAACCCCTCCCGCACGACGATCCGCAGGACCGCGACGTCGGTGGCGTCGTCGGGCATGGTGTAGGCCGGGACCTGCCAGCCGTAGCTGCGCAACATCGCCGAGATGTCGAACACCGTGTAAGGGGTGTCGGTGGCCAGCTTGAACGCGACCACCGGGATTGCCGAGCCGTCGGTGATGACCTCGAACAACGGCGTGTGGTCCACCGTCATCGCGGCCAGTTCCCTGGCCAGCCATTGCGCGGTCTCGGACAGGCAGCGCATCACCTGCAGATAGCCCTCCCGGCCCAACCGCAGGAAGTTGTAGTACTGGCCGACCACCTGGTTGCCCGGGCGGGAGAAGTTCAGCGTGAACGTCGGCATATCCCCGCCGAGGTAGTTGACCCGGAAGACCAGCTCCTCGGGCAGGTACTCCTTGTTGCGCCACACCACGAAGCCGATGCCCGGGTAGGTCAGCCCGTACTTGTGGCCGCTGACGTTGATCGACACCACGCGCGGCAACCGGAAATCCCACACCACATCCGGATGCAGGAACGGGACGACGAAACCGCCGCTGGCCGCGTCGACATGGACCGGGATGTCGAGTCCCTTGTCCTTCGCCAGGCGGTCGAGGGCGGCACAGATCTCACCGATGGGCTCCAACTCACCGGTGTAGGTGGTGCCGAGGATGCCGACCACGCCGATGGTGTCCTCGTCCACGGCGTCGAGGACCTGTTCGGGGGTGATCACATAGCGTCCGTCGGCCATCGGCAGGTAGCGGGCCTCGACGTCGAAGTAGCGGCAGAACTTCTCCCAGACCACCTGGACGTTGGAGCCCATCACCAAATTCGGGGTGCGGCCCTTCCACCCGTCACCCTTCGCCCCGCCGATCTTGGCGCGCCAGCGCCATTTCATCGCCAGACCGGCCAGCATGACGGCCTCGCTGGATCCGACTGTCGATACCCCGACCGCCGTCGACGGATCGTCGTCGCGCAGATCCTCGGCGTGGAACAGGTCGGCAACCATGCACACGCAGCGCTGCTCGATGGCCGCGGTGACCGGATACTCGTCTTTGTCGATCATGTTCTTGTCGAAGGTCTCCGACATGAGCTGGTCTGCCTCGGGGTCCATCCAGGTGGTGACGAAGGTCGCCAGGTTCAGCCGCGAACTGCCGTCGAGCATCAGCTCGTCGTGGATGAAGCGATAGGTCTGCTCGGGCTCCATCGACTCGTCCGGCAACCGCAGGGCCGGGATCGGGCTGGTCGACAGCCGTCCGGTGTAGGCCGGGCTCAGCGAGGAATGACGGGAGACGTTGGGCATGTGTCCTTTTTAGAGGACGCAGCCCAACGCGGCACGCAGATGGGTCAGAATCGCCGCGGCCGATGTCGGCGCCGGCGCCGGTCCGGGGTCCTCCGCGGCGGTACGGGCCGCGCGGGCATGTACGAACGCCCCCGCCGCCGCGGCGAGGCCGGGAGACAGTCCGGCGGCCAGCAGAGCGCCGATCACGCCGGACAGCACGTCACCGGAACCCGCCGTGGCAGCCCAGGATTGCCCCGCGGGGTTGAGGTAGGTCGCGTTCGAGCCGGGTTCGGCGATGATCGTCACATTGCCCTTGAGCAGAACGGTGGCGCCGAGACGGTCGGCGAGGCCGCGGGCGGCCGACACCCGGTCGGCGCCGGGCGGCGCACCGGCCAGCCGGGCGAATTCACCGGCGTGCGGGGTGAGTACCGTGGGCGCGCGACGGCCGGCCACCAGTTCGGGGGCGGCGGCCAGCAGGGTGAGCGCGTCGGCGTCGACGAGCACCGGGAGGTCGGTCTGCAACGCCCAGCGCAGCGCCTCGGCGGCCGTGGCGTCGGTGCCCAGGCCCGGGCCCACCACCCAGGCCTGCACCCGCCCGGCAGCCTCTCGATCGGACGTCGCGATGACCTCCGGCCAATGCGAGACCACCTCTGCGGCAGCCGTTCCCGCATAGCGCACCATTCCGGACGTGGCCGCGACCGCTGCTCCCGTGCACAGTATGGCCGCACCCGGATAGGTGGCCGACCCGGCCATCACCCCGGTCACGCCCTGGCTGTACTTGTCATCGTGCGGGCCCGGGACCGGCCAACAGGCCGCGATATCGGCGGCGTCGAGTCCCTTGATATCCGCGGCCGGCAGGTCCAGACCGATGTCGACGAGTTCGACCCGGCCGCAATCGGCCAGTGCGTGAACGGGTTTGAGGCCACCGAAGGTGACGGTGATCGCGGCCCTCACGTGCGCGCCCTCGGCCGCGCCAGTCTGCACGTCGATGCCGCTGGGCAGATCCGCGGCGACGACGGGCGCGCCGGTGGCGGCGAAGACGGCGGCGGCATCCGGGCGCAGCGCGCCGCGACCGGATATCCCGACGACTCCATCGATCACCAGATCTGTTGCCGCCGGGATGGTCTCGTCGATGCGGCCACCGACCTTGCGGAACGCGGCGAGCGCCCGGCGATGGGCACGATCGGGCGCGAGCAGCACCGCCGAGGCCTGTACTCCGCGGCGCCGCAGAAAGGCCGCCGCCCAGAGCGCGTCACCGCCGTTGTCACCGGAACCGACGACGGCACAGACCGTGCGTCCGGCGATGCCGCCGGTGCGGCGGCGCAACTCGGCGGCGACGATGGTGGACAGACCGTACGCGGCCCGCCTCATCAAGGTCCCCTCGGGCTGGGACGCGAGCAGAGGCTGCTCGGCCGCCCGGATCGCATCCGCGGTGTAGTAGTTCCGCATCGGCTGCCGTCCCCTCTCGTGCCCGCGCGCCAACACGTTACGCGTTCACCGCCACCGCAGGTGGTCAGGCCATACGATCGTCGGTCATGACCCACCCGTACGGGTACCCGCCGCCGAAACCTCCGGTCTCGGGCATCGATATCGCGATCTCGGTCACGGCCCTGTTGTTGGCCGTCGTCGGCGGCGCGGTGGCGGCGTTCTTCGGGATCTTCTTCATGGCGTTCACCGACTACTGCCCGCCCGCCACCTGCCATATCGACGCCGGGGTCGGGGCGATGTTCGCCGGGTTCATCACCGCCGGCGTGTTGTGGGTGGCGGGCACCGTGCTCACCATCGTCCGATTGGTGCGGCGGAGCAGGGCCTGGCCGGTCGCGATGGGCACCCTGGTTCTGAGCTGCGGTGCCTGCGTGGCGGGCATCGCCGGCTACATCATCGCGGTGGGCGGCTGACCCGGCCGAGGAGTCAGGACGGTTCGACCGTCACCTTGATGGCCTCGCCGTTCTTAACGATGCCGAAGGCGTCCATGACGTTCTGCAGTGGGATGTGCCGGGTGATCAGATCCTTGACCGGTACCTGCCCGGTGGAGATGTACTGCAGGGCGCGCTTGTTGTGCTCGGGAGCCGAACCGTTGGCGCCATGGATGTGCAACTGGCGGTAGTGCACGATATTCGAGTCGCAGGTGATGGTCGGATCGGTCTTGGGGAGTCCGCCGAAGAACGAGATCCGGCCGTTGCGAGCGGCCATCGCGATGGCCTGCTCCTGGGCGATGTTGGCCGCCGTCGCGGTGATCACGATATCGGCGCCGCGACCGCCGGTGAGCTCCATGACCTTCTCGACGACGTCGACCTCGGCGGCGTTGATGACACCGTCCGGGTTGACCGCGTCGGCGGACATCTTCAGTCGGGCGTCGTTGACGTCGACGAGGTAGATCGGGCCGCACTTGTGCACGCCGCGCGCGATGCGGATGTGCATGCAACCGATGGGGCCCGCGCCGAAGACCACGACGGTGTCACCCTCTTCGATGCCGAGCAGTTCCTGGGCGTTGATGGCGCAGGCGAACGGTTCGGCCGCCGAGGCCTCGTCGAATCCGACATTGTCCGGAATCTTGTTCAGCCCGTCGACTTTGAGAACCTGGCGGGGCACGATCATGTACTCGGCGAAACCACCGTCGTACTGGTAGCCCATCGACGTCTGGTTCTGGCACACGGCCATCCAGCCCTTGCGACACTCGTGGCATTCACCGCACGGCACCGCGGCGATCACCTGGACGCGGTCGCCGACCGACCACTCGCTGCCGTAGGTCGCGTTGACCTCGGCACCGACCTCGACGATCTCGCCCGCGATCTCGTGCCCGATGGTCCGCGGCGGGGTGAGGTTCTGGTGCCCGTTGTGGAAGATCTTGACGTCGGTGCCGCAGGTGGAGCAGTTGCGCACCCGCAGCTTCACCTCGTCGGGCCCGCATTCGGGCTCGGGCACGTCTTCCAGGCGAACGTCCTCGGGGGCATAGAAACGCAGGGCTAACATGCGCGGTCCTTTCGGTGGTCGACCTTCGCAGCGATCTGTTGAGTGGGAGCCTAACCGCAATTCGGTCATAAAACCACAGAATTGATCGCCCGTTTTTGCCCGAATCTCTTGCATTGCTGCCCAGGTATGCGTATTACTAGATATGCATGTGACCGGCGTCACCGAAGCGTCCGGTCCGGAACTGCAGTGAACCGGAGGTCATCGGATGTCCCTCGCCAACGCACCAGTGGACGGCTCCCCCGCCCCGCGGACCGGAGCGCGGGTACGCGTACAGAAGCTCGGTACCGCCCTGTCCAACATGGTCATGCCCAATATCGGCGCGTTCATCGCCTGGGGCCTGATCACCGCCCTGTTCATCGAGCAGGGCTGGCTGCAGGCCATCTTCTCGGGGTTGAAGGACCCCGACGGCTGGGTGGCCAAGCTCGGCGGCTGGGGCGCCTACGACGGTGCCGGGATCGTCGGCCCGATGATCACCTACCTGTTGCCGTTGCTGATCGGGTTCACCGGTGGCCGGATGGTGCACGGCAACCGCGGCGCGGTGGTTGGTGCCATCGCGACCATGGGCGTCGTCGCCGGGGCGGACGTGCCGATGTTCATGGGCGCCATGATCATGGGCCCGCTGGGCGGTTGGTGCATGAAGAAGTTGGATGCGCTGTGGGAAGGCAAGATCCGGCCGGGCTTCGAGATGCTGGTGGATAACTTCTCCGCGGGCATCCTGGGCATGCTGCTGGCCATCTTCGGATTCTTCGGCATCGGACCGATCGTCTCCGGTTTCACCCGCGGGGCGGGCGGCGCCGTCGACTTCCTGGTCAACAACAACCTGCTCCCGCTGACCTCGATCCTCATCGAACCGGCCAAGGTGCTGTTCCTCAACAACGCCATCAACCATGGCGTGCTGACCCCGCTGGGCACCACTCAGGCGCTGGAGACCGGCAAATCCATCCTGTTCCTGCTCGAGGCCAATCCGGGCCCCGGGCTGGGATTGCTGTTGGCGTTCATGTTCTTCGGCAAGGGCGCTGCCCGCGCATCGGCTCCCGGTGCGGCGATCATCCAGTTCTTCGGCGGTATCCACGAGATCTACTTCCCGTACGTCCTGATGAAGCCGAAGCTGATCATCGCCACCATCCTCGGCGGCATGACCGGCGTGTTCATCAACGTGCTGTTCGGTTCCGGTCTGCGCGCCCCGGCCGCACCCGGGTCGATCATCGCGATCTACGCCCAGACCGCCAGCGGCAGTTTCCTCGGTGTCACCCTGTCGGTGCTGGGCGCTGCCGCGGTGTCCTTCGTCGTGGCGGCCTTCCTGCTCAAGACCGACAAGGCCACCGACGACGGCGATCTGGCCGCGGCCACCGCATCCATGGAGTCGATGAAGGGCAAGAAGTCCAGCGTGTCCGGCATGCTGACCGGTGGCGGGCGCATCCAGAACATCGTCTTCGCCTGCGATGCGGGGATGGGCTCCTCGGCGATGGGTGCCTCGGTGTTGCGCAAGAAGGTCAACGCCGCCGGCTTCGGTGATGTGAAGGTGACCAATCAATCCATCGCCAACCTCACCGACAGCTACGGACTGGTCGTCACCCACCGCGACCTGACCGACCGGGCCAAGCAGCGAACCGGTTCGGCGGTGCATGTCTCGGTGGAGGACTTCATGAGCACCCCCGCCTACGACGAGATCGTCGAGCTGCTGCGCAGGACCAACGGCGACGCCGGGGCGGCCCCGGTCGAGGAGGCTGCCGCGCCCGCATCGGGTTCTGCTGGTGACGATGTGCTGCCACTGTCCTCGATCGTGCTCAGCGGCACCGGCGGCACGGCATCCGCGGCCATCGACGAGGCCGGCGGCCTGCTGGTGGACGCCGGCGCGGTCGAACCCGGCTACGTCACGGCCATGCACGAGCGGGAGAAGTCGGTGTCGACCTATATGGGTAACGGCCTGGCCATCCCGCACGGGACCAACGACGCGAAGACCGCGATCCGCAAGACCGGGATCTCCTTTGTGCGGTACGCCGAACCGATCGATTGGAACGGAAAGCCCGCGGAGTTCGTGGTGGGTATCGCGGGGGCGGGCAACGACCACATGGCGTTGCTGACCAAGATCGCGCACGTGTTCCTGGACAAGGAGCAGGTTGCCCGGCTGCGTGCCGCGACCAGTGCCGAGGAGGTCCGTGCCGTGCTGACAGCCGGCGACTAGTCGTCGGTGGAGAATGTCCACCGTGGATTCGGACACTCGCCAGCGTCAGATCGTCGAGTTCGCCCGTAGTCGTGGGCGGGTCGAGGTGCCGGCCTTGGCTGCAGAACTTCAGGTCGCGACGGAGACCATCCGTCGCGACCTGAAGGTGCTCGCGGGTCGGCGGCTGCTCAAGCGGGTGCACGGCGGCGCCGTGCCGTTGGAGACCGCGGCCTTCGAATCCGGTGTCGAATTCCGTAGCCAGGTCGATCTGGCGCAGAAGCATCGGATCGCGGGTGCGGCGGTCGAACAGTTGCACGGCGCCGAAACCGTCTATGTCGACGAGGGGTTCACCCCACGCTTGATTGCACAGTTGCTCGCCGACCGACCACTCACCGTGGTGACGGCGTCGCTGCTGGCGGCGGAGGCGTTGGCGCACAGCGAGACGGTGACGGTGCTGTTGCTGGGTGGGCGGATGCGCGGACGGACGCTGGCGTGTGTCGACGAATGGGCGTTGGAGCGGTTGCGTGGCCTGGTCATCGATGTGGCCTATATGGGCACCAACGGTATTTCGACCGAGCACGGCATCACCACGCCGGATCCGGCAGTGGCAGCAGTGAAGAAGACGGCGGTCCAGGTTTCCAGCCGGCGCGTGTTGGTGGCGGCGCACTCCAAGTTCGGTGAATCGCACTTCTGCCGATTCGCCGATATCGCCGATTTCCAGACGATCATCACCGGCACCGAACTGCCGGCGCAGGACGCACATGGCTACGAGGCGCTCGGCCCCAGCGTCATCCGGGTGTGACTCCCCCGGCGCGGCCGGTCAGAAGGGCGGCGGATCGGCCGCGATGGCCGCGCGGTTGAGCGCGCGCTCGTGGGCTATTCGGTAGGCCCGGTTCTGGGTGCGGGTGCGGGATCGCTTGGGGGCGGCCCGTTCTCGGCCCGGGATCGGGGGCGGGATATCGATGGCGCCGAGTTCGGCGGTTGCCACGGTGAACTGCGGGAAGAACAACGCGCCGTCGGGCTTGGTGGTGTATGTCCGGCCGTTGGGGGCGGTGAGGGTGAGGGTGCCATCGGGGTGTTGATGGTCGTTCCAGCCGCCGGGGCCGCAGTGGAATGTCTTGATCAGGTGTTGGATCCGGCAGTACAGCTTGGTGTTCGACGGATGCGTGGGCCCGTAAGGCCAAGGTGTGGTGTGGTCGATATCGCAGCGCGCCAAGGCCATGGTGCAGCCCGGCCACCGGCAGGTCAGGTCGCGGCAGCCGACGAAATCGGCCAGCTTGCGTGAAGGCTGATAGCCGAGTTCAGCACCCAGGTCGGCGGCCTCGGGCACGGGCCGGATCCGGGCCGCGGGTAGTAGATCGGCCAGCTGGTCGATGGTGATCGGCCCGTACCCGGGCAGCAACGCCGGACGCGGTGTCTTCGCCGGCGCCCCGGTGTTGCCGCTCTGTCCGGGACGGCCCTGGGCGGCGGCCACCGTGCCCTGCTCGGCGAGCACGTGGATCACGAACTGACCGCTCGGGGCCTCGTTACCGGCGGCCGGGCAGTCCTGCTGCCCGCACAAACACGCGATCCTGGTCGCCCGCAGGGCCAGTGCGTCGACTGCGTCGGCGCGGCGCTGGGCGTGGGTGCGCGGATCGTGCGGGCACACCGTGCGCGCCAACGCCTCCACGCCCTGGTCGAACACCGCCCCCTTGGCGGCATCGACCACACCGTAGATTTCGACCATCCCATCCCCGACCGGGGCCACGCTCAGATGGCGGCGGCGCCGGGTCTCCCGCGCCCGACGCACCGCGACGGCGTCGACCTCGACGATCATCCAGTCGATCAGCTCGCCGACCCGCTCATCCGACAGCGCATTCCACGACGGTGCGTCCGCCGCGAGTTGGGCATCGACGATGGTCATGATGTCGGGATCGGTGAGCAACGCACACCGATGCAGGATGACCCGCAGTACCCGCAGATCCACTGCGCCCCCGCCGAACACCTCGGCGAAGGCGGGCAGGCGGGTGAGTAGGTCGCGGCCCTGGGTGATCAACGTGCAGGCCCGGCCCCGGCTGATCCCGAGTTCCGCGCCCAGTTCGGCGGCCACCAATTCCCAGTCATCGACGATCAAATCCTCACACCGGTGACCCAACTCGGCCATCCGCGCCAACGCGAACCGGCCCGCCGCCACCACCTTCGCCGCAACCGCCACCCGCTCAGCGAGCAGCTGATCGCGCGCGGCATCGAGGTGAACCCCCACACCCCGGTTCTCGCTCATACACCTGATCATCCCACCGGGGTACGACAAAATGACCGAGCACCGGACCGGTCAGGCCTTCGTCACCACCTTGTCGACCGAGACCAACTCATGGGGCCGGGGCCGCAACGGTCCGGTCTTGCCATGCGTGGCGTAGATGACCAATCCGACGAAGGCCAGTCCGCCGACGAGGTTGCCCAATACCGTCGGGATCTCGTTCCACACAAGGTAATCCACGATGGTGAACTCCCCACCCAGCATAAGCCCCGACGGGAACAGGAACATGTTGACGATGGAATGCTCGAAACCGAGGTAGAAGAACACCATGATCGGCATCCACATCGCGATCACCTTGCCGGGCAGGCTGTCCGACATCATGGCACCCACGACGCCCATCGACACCATCCAGTTGCACATCACCCCGCGCAGGAACAACGTCAGCATGCCCGCAGCACCGTGATCGGCGTAGCCGACCGTCCGCCCGGCGCCGATCTCCCCGATCGCCTGCCCCACGGCATCGGGGGCCACGCTGAACCCGTAGGTGAAATACACCGCCATGAACACCGCGACCGTCAGCGCCCCGAGGAGATTCCCGAGGAACACCAGGCCCCAGTTGCGCAGCATCGGCCGCAACGTGACCCCTGGCCGCTTGTCCAGCCAGGCCAGCGGCACCAACGTGAATACCGCTGTCAGCAAATCGAATCCGAGCAGGTGCAACATGCAGAAGCCGACCGGGAACAGCACTGCACCGAGCAGCGGCTCCCCGGTCTTCGTCGAGATGGTGATCGCAAAAGCTGCCGCGAGTGCCAGGATGGCACCCGCCATGTAGGCACGTATCAGGGTGTCGCGGGTAGACATGAACACCTTCGACTCACCGGCGTCGATGATGCGGGTCGCGAGTTCGGCGGGTTTGACGTACGACATATCCGGTCTCCCCTACCAGTGGTACGGCAGGAATTTGCCGTCGATCGTCAGGACAACCCGGTCACCGTCCGGATCGGACCGGCGCGCGAAGGTGACGTTGCAGTTGATGGCACTCATGATGCCGTCGCCGAATTCCTCGTGGATGAGCGCCTTGAACGTCGGTCCGTACACATTGATCAACTCGACGAACCGGTAGATGGTCGGATCGGTGAGTAGCGCCGGGTCCGCGGTCCGGTAGGGCTGACGCTGAAGCGTCGCAACGGTTTCGGCGCTGAGATCGAGTAGCTCGCCAACGCGTTCGGCCTCCTCGGCGGGCATCGGGTGGCTGCCCAGCAAAGCCGCCACCGTCCACACCAGCGGGCGGTCGATGTGGTCGGCGATTCCCTGCCAGCTGATCCCGGTTTCGGAACGTCGTTGTTCGATCTCGGCGATGACGGGCGAGGCGACGTCGAATGCCATGCTCGTTCTCCTCACGTGCGGTTGTCGGTCCAAAAAGGCTCGCGTCCATATCAGCGGGTTCGCACCCCGCTGCCCATGGCAGAAGGCGAAGAGAATCCGGCATTCTGCGACAGGCCACAACGGCGGATGTCGTTTAACCACAAAGTAACGGCGGGCGAAACACACCCGAAACGCGCGCGATCTACTCTCGACGCCACTACCCGGAAGCCAGGTGGGATGTGGTGAACGAGACTGCCCTCGATGTCGGCACACTGTCAGCGGTCATCGACGTGGCCCCGACCCCGCTGTGGGTCATCGGACCGGACGGCGCGGTGGCCCTGGCGAATCAGGCCGCGCTGACCATGCTGGGCTACCGATCCGCCGATGACGTGATCGGCGCGCCCAGCCACGACACTCTGCACGAATGGCATCCCGACGGATCGCGCTACCCGTCGCACGCCTGCCCGATCCTGGACGGCTGTGGCTCGCCGAGCGTGACCGCACACGAGTGGTTCATCACCCGCGCGGGTCAGCCCATTCCGGTGACATGGTCGGCAAAACCTCTGGGCACCAGCGGGGCTCGGCTACTGAGCTTCGTCGACGCAACCGAACGTATCGCGGCGACAACCCATTGGCCAGATCACCACGACCTCGCCCCGACACGATCCGAACTGCGAGCCCGGCTGCTCGCGTACATCCGCACGCACTTCCGCGACCCGGATTTCACGGCCGCCAGATTGGCCGCGCAGTTCCATCTCTCGTTGCGTTCGGTTCAGCAGCTGCTCGCCGAAGACGGCCGGTCGCCCGCGAACGAGATCCGGCGCCACCGACTGGAGCACGCGGACAGCCTGATCGCCCAAGGCTCGTCGGTCAGCCACGCCTGTCGGGCCAGCGGCTTCACCGACCCGGGAACGTTCAATCGAGCCTTCCGCCGCCAGTACGGTGTCCCGCCGAGTGAACGCGCTCGCCGGGCAGGATGACCACACCGCAGAGAATCAACACCGCGCCGCCACCGTGCGCCGGCTGAGCGCCCAGGCGAACAGGGCGCAGAGCGCAAAGCTCGCGCCGAGCACGGTAGATCCCGTCCACCCGAAGGCTGAGTACGTCGCGGTGGTGGCGGTCGCCCCGAGCGCGGAGCCCAGCGAGTAGAAGATCATGTAGCCGCCGACGGCGCTGCTGGTCCGGTCCGGGTGGGCGGCGGTGAGAAGGGCTTGGCTACTCACGTGCGCGGCCTGGACCGCGAAGTCCACCACGATGACACCGACGATCACCAGCCAGAGCGACCAGCCCGCCTGCCCGGATGCGATCCAGGACAGCACCAACAGTGCCAGTGCGGCCCCGGTCACGATGTCGGCCCGACCGGCGTCCGCCCATCGGCCTGCACGCGCAGCTCCCAACGCACCGGCAAGCCCGGCGATCCCGAACACGCCGATCTGAGCCGCGCTCAGCCGCCACGGCTCGGCAGCCAGAGGTAGTGCGAGTCCGCTCCAGAGCGTGCCGAACGACGCGAAGAGGAAGAACGCGATCAGCCCGCGCGAGACGAACAGCGGTTCACCGAAGAGGCGCCCGAGCGAAGTCACGACGTCGCGGTAGGACCTGCGACGCGACCTGTGTTCGGCGGGAAGCTGTGTGAGCACCGTGATCGAGAGCACGACGAGTAGCCCCATGAGCGCGATATAGACGCTTCGCCATCCCCACATGTCGGCGAGAATTCCCGCCAGGATGCGCGCACCCAGGATGCCGATGATGACACCGGAGGTGACCATTCCGAGAGTGCGACCCCGCCCTGTGGGCGTCGACAGGTCGGCGGCGAACGCGACGGTGGTCTGCACGACCACGGCGAAGAATCCGGTGACGGCCAGACCGATGAGCAGGTACCACAGACCGGGTGCGAGCGAGGCCGCCAGCGTGCCCACCGCGGCGAGGAAGAGCTGACCGCCGATGAGCGCGCGCCGGTCCAGCATGTCCCCCACCGGAACCAGGACGGCCAGGCCGACCAGGTAGCCGATCTGCCCCGCCGCCACGATCCAGCCCAGGTCGGATTCGGATACGCCCAACTCTCGCCCGATCTGCGCGAGCACCGGCTGGGCGACGTAGACCGGCGCGACGGCGACGGCGCAGACCATCGCGAGCAGGATCCTCCGCCTGAGATCCACACCGTCCCCAATCAGTAGCAATTCGCAACCATTTCAACTATGGCAGAATGGTTTCAGATCGCAACTCATTGGGAGGCGTGATGAAGCCCGTCGTACACGTCGACGACGCGACATGGACCGACCCCACATGTCCGGTCGCGCGCACACTCGACCTCGTCGGAGACCGGTGGAGCCTGCTGATCATCCGCGACGCGATGGACAACGCGCGGTCATTCACCGACTTTCAGCACCGCACCGGCGTCGCACGCAACATCCTCACGGACAGGCTTCGTCGACTCGTCGATCACGGCATCCTCACACGGGAGACGGCCGCATCCGGGCGCCGACAGATCTATGTGCTCACCGACGCAGGCCGCGACCTCTTCACCGTCATCGTGGCCATGCGTCAGTGGGGCGAACGACATGCATTCGCCGAGGACGAAGCGCGGTCAACCCTCGTCAATGAGGACGGCCGCCCGCTGGCCCGACTGCAGCCGACCGACTCGCACGGCCATCGGATCCACATCGACGCCACCACCGTCCAGCGGCCCACCTGAACGGGACGACGGTCGCGCACCCGCTATCGGTCGACGTCTGCCCAGAACGCGCTTGTCCGCGCAGCGATCTCGTCGGGGAACTCACCGGTCACCGCGTGTGATGCCCGCGGCCAGACCTCGACCTGTCCCGCGGACAACATCGAGCGGGCGGTGGCGGCCGCCCGGACCGCATCATGAATCACGCTGCGCCCCGCGATGATCGCCAGCACGGGAACCTGCAGTGCGCGCAACTGCTCCGGCGTGAACCTGGTCGGCGCGGGCTGTTGCAGAGCGAAGTCGGCGGTACCCGCGTCGATGAGCATCAGCACCGGATCGGATTCATCGACCTCGGCTCCCCCCGAGATCCACCGCAAGATGCGGCGCCGCAACCTATCCGGCACGCCCGGCAGCCCCATCGGAAGGAACGCCAGCATGGTCCGAAGTGGGATCGGCGCGAAGGTCAGCACCGGGTCGACCAGCACCAGCGATGCCACCTTCTCCGGACGGCGCAGCGCGTAGTTCATCGCGCTCCACCCACCGAATGACACCCCCAGCAGGTGGACCGACTCCTCCCGCAAATCGGCCAGCACGTCGTCCAGCCAGCGCGCCTGGTCATCGGCTCCGGTGATCGTCTTGCGCTGCACCGACATTCCCGGCTCACCGAGCAGGTCGACGCAGTACACCGGGCGATGCGCGAGCAGGCCGGGCAGATTGTCTGCCCACATCGGGGTCGAGGCATTACGGCCGGGCAGCAACACCACCGGCCGCCCCGGCCCGCCGTCGAACCGATACACCCGCACGGCGCCGAATGCCGTTTCCACATCCCACATCCGGTCAACAGCCGGAAGCCGGGCCAGCGCCGTGGCATAGACGGCCTCGAAGTGGGCGCGCGCAGCTTCGCTGCGCCAATGCCCGACTCCCACAGCGCTACTCGACGGTGACCGACTTGGCCAGGTTGCGCGGCTTGTCGACGTCATAACCACGCGCCTGCGCGACGCCCGCGGCGAACACCTGCATCGGGATCGTCGACAACAGCGGCTGGAACAACGTCGACACCGCGGGGATCTCGACCAGGTGATCGGCGTACGGGGCCACCGTGTCATCACCCTCCTCGGCGATGACGATCGTGACCGCGCCGCGGGCCTGGATCTCCCGGATGTTGCTGAGCAATTTCGCGTGCAGGGTTGCCGCGCTCTTCGGCGACGGCATCACGATGATGACCGGCAGATCGTCCTCGATGAGCGCGATCGGCCCGTGCTTGAGCTCACCGGCGGCGAAACCCTCGGCGTGCATGTAGGCCAGTTCCTTGAGCTTGAGCGCACCCTCCAGCGCCACCGGGTAGCCGACATGGCGGCCCAGGAACAGCACGGCCGAGGAGTTGGCGAACTTGTGGGCCAACTCGGTGACCGGGTCCATGCATCCCAGCACCCGTTCGACCTGAGCTGCCATGGCCTCCAGGTCGTGATACTCGCGGGCGACCTCGTCGGCGTACTTGGTGCCGCGGGCCTGGGCAAGGGCAAGGCCGACAAGATAATTGGCGGTCACCTGCGCCAGGAACGTCTTGGTGGACGCCACCCCGACCTCGGGTCCGGCCCGGGTGTAGAGCACCGCATCGGCCTCGCGCGGAATCTGGCTGCCGTTGGTGTTGCAGATGGCCAGCACCTTGGCCTTCTGTTCCTTGGCATGCCGCACCGCCTCGAGGGTGTCGGCGGTCTCGCCGGACTGCGATATGGCGATCACCAGCGTGCTGCGATCGAGAACCGGGTCGCGATAACGGAATTCGCTGGCCAGTTCCACCTCGACCGGAAGCCGCGTCCAGTGCTCGATGGCGTACTTGGCCAACAACCCGGAGTGATACGCCGTACCGCACGCGACGATGAAGACCTTGTCGACCTCGCGCAACTCCTGATCGGAGAGTCGCTGCTCGTCGAGCACGATGCGACCACCCTCGAAGTGCCCGAGCAGTGTCTCGGCGACCGCGGTCGGCTGCTCGGCGATCTCCTTGAGCATGAAGTACTCGTAACCACCCTTTTCGGCGGCGCTGAGGTCCCAGTCGACATGGAAACGCCGGGCAGGCGCATCCTCACCACCGAAGTCGGTGACCCGATAGCCGTCGGCGGTGATCACCACGGCCTGGTCCTGCCCGAGCTCGACGGCCTCGCGGGTGTGCTCGATGAACGCCGCGACATCGGACCCGATGAACATCTCGCCGTCGCCGACACCGACCACCAGCGGGGTCGAGCGCCGGGCCGCGACGATGGTCCCCGGTTCGTCGGCGAAGGCGAACACCAGGGTGAAGTGCCCCTCCAGACGGCGCAGCACCGCGAGCACCGAGGCCACGAAGTCTCCGGCGGTGTCGCCGTGGCGATAGGCCTGGGCCACCAGGTGCACCGCGACCTCGGAATCGGTGTCGCTGGCGAACTCGACGCCGACGGCTTCCAGTTCGGCGCGCAGCCCGGCGAAGTTCTCGATGATGCCGTTGTGCACCACGGCGAACTTCCCGCTGCTGTCGCGGTGCGGGTGGGCGTTGCGATCGGTGGGGCGCCCATGGGTGGCCCACCGGGTATGCCCCATCCCGGTGCTACCGACGAGCGCGTCACCACCGGCCTCACCGAGCGCGTCTTCCAGATTGGACAGCCGGCCGGCCTTACGTTCCACGATCAGCCCACCTGAGCCGTCGAGCAAGGCCACACCTGACGAGTCGTAGCCGCGGTACTCCATCCGGCGCAGCGCATCGACGACGATCTCGCAGGCAGGGCGCCGTCCGACGTAGCCGACGATTCCACACATAGCGTCCCAGGGTAGTCCAGTGCCGATCCGCCGCCCGTCCACGCGCGTCGACTAGGGTCTATGCGTGGCCAAGACGAAGAAGCTCTTCGCAGCCCTGACCAGGCGCGGACCGCACCGTGTGCTGCGCGGGGACCTAGCGTTCGCCGGTCAGCCCGGCATCGTCTACACCCCGGAATCGGGGTTCAATCTGCCGGGCATCGCCTTCGGTCACGACTGGCTGACCGGCAGCGACCGCTATGCGGGGACGTTGGAGCACCTGGCCTCGTGGGGCATCGTCGCCGCGGCCCCCGACACCGAGAAGACGTTCGCGCCGTCGGTGCTGAACCTCGCCGTCGACCTGGGCACCACGCTGGACATCATCGCCGGGGTGCGGCTGGGGCCCGGCAAGATCAGCGTCCACCCGAGCAAGCTCGGGGTCGTCGGGCACGGTTTCGGCGGCTCGGCCGCCGTCTTCGCCGCGGCAGGCATGGGATCGCGACTCAAGACCGCTGCAGCACTGTTTCCCGCGGTCAGCAGCCCCCCGGCCGAGCAACCGGCCGCCGGGTTGGCGCTTCCGGGGCTGATCCTGCGGGCGTCAGCGGATTCCAGCTCCATCCGTTCCAACGCGGACGCGCTGGCGAAGGCCTGGACGTCATCGACACTGCGGGTCGTCAGCAAGGGCGATTCCGGCGGTCTCGTGGAGGGCAGGCGGTTGGCCAAGGTGGTGGGCCTGCCCGGCGCCGACAAGGGCACCCAGAAGGCGGTGCGGGCGCTGCTGACCGGCTATCTGCTGTTCGTCCTGGCCGGGGACAAGACCTACCGCGATTTCGCCGATCCCGAGGTGACGCTGCCCAAGACGGTGGCACTGGAGCCCGACGCCGAGCAGCCGACGCTGGAAGACAAGGTCGTCGCGCTGCTGAAGGGCTGACGTCCCGCGACGTTCCACCGACGAACATCCAACCAACTGGTTGGTGATATAAACGCAGCCATGCGCACTGGCATCTTCCTCAGCTACGCCGGCGGTTTCAAAGAGGCCGCCGAGCAGGTCGTCCAACTGGAGAAGGTCGGCGTCGACATCGCACTGGTCCCCGAGGCCTACTCCTTCGATGCCATCAGCCAGCTCGGCTATCTCGCGGCCAAGACCTCGACGATCGAACTCGGTACCGGTGTGGTCCCGATCTATGTGCGGACCCCGACCCTGCTGGCGATGACCGCCGCCGGACTCGACTACGTCTCCGACGGTCGCTTCCACCTCGGTATCGGTACCTCCGGCCCACAGGTGATGGAGGGCTTTCACGGCCTGCCCTTCGACGCGCCGATGGGGCGCACCCGCGAGGTCGTCGACATCTGCCGGCAGGTGTGGCGCCGCGAGAAGGTCGCCTACGACGGCAAGCACTACCAGATCCCGCTGCCCGCCGACCGTGGCACCGGGCTGGGCAAACCGCTGCGTCTGATCAATCACCCTGTGCGCGAAGACATCCCGATCACCATTGCGGCACTCGGGCCGAAGAACGTCGAGCTGACGGCCGAGATCGCCAACGGCTGGCAGCCGATCTTCTTCTACCCGGAGAAGGCCGACGATGTGTGGGGCGACTCACTTCGGGCCGGCTACGCCAAACGTGACCCCGCACTCGGCCCGCTGGACATCATGGTCAGCGCCAGCCTGGCCATCGGCGACGATGTCGACGACCGGTTGGCATGGGCGAAACCGCAGCTGGCGCTCTACATCGGCGGTATGGGCGCCAAGGGGCAGAACTTCTACCACAAGCTGGCCACCCGTTACGGGTTCGGCGAGGTCGCCGATCACATCCAGGACCTGTTCCTGGCGGGCAAGAAGGACGAGGCGATCGCGGCGGTTCCCGACGATCTGGTCCGCAACGTCTCGCTGGTGGGTCCGCGCGGATACGTCAAGGAACGCCTGGCCGCCTACAAGGAGGCCGGCGTGACCACCATGCTGGTGCATCCGCTCGCCGTCGACGGATCCGAGGCCCACCGCTTCACCGAGGAACTGATCACCCTCACCAGCGACATCTGAGAAGGGTGATGCGCGCCTCATAATTGGGGCGCGCATGCCTCATTGGGTAGGGTGGTGCCCAGCGGCATCGTCTGTTCTGCCTTTTGCCGCTTCGCCAAGGCGATTTCTGCGCCCTGGCCGATCGTCACACCGAGCGCCGCGGGATCACCCGCGCCGGGCAGGACGACCGCACTCTATCTATCTGGAGCTTTTACGTGCCCACCTTTGCCGACCTCGGGTTGCCCGAGGCCGTTGTCTCCACACTCGCTGCCAGCGGTATCGAGTCCCCCTTCCCCATTCAGGCTGCGACCCTGCCCGACTCACTGGCCGGCCGCGACGTCCTCGGCCGCGGCAAGACCGGATCGGGTAAGACCTACGCCTTCCTGCTGCCCGTCGTCGGACGACTTGCCGCCGCGCCGCAGCCTCGCCGTTCGGGCCGGTTCCGCGCCCTGATCCTCGCCCCGACCCGCGAACTGGTCAGCCAGATCGACGCCTCGCTGGCACCGCTGGCCAAGGCCACCGGATTGAAGTCGGTGACCATCTTCGGCGGCGTCGGCGCCCAGCCGCAAATCCAAAAGCTGCGTGACGGTGTCGATATCGTCATCGCCTGCCCCGGCCGGCTCGAAGATCACGTCAAGTCCGGCCACGCCGACCTGTCCGGCGTGGAGATCACCGTGCTCGACGAGGCCGACCACATGGCCGATCTCGGCTTCCTGCCGCCGGTCAAGCGCCTGCTCGACCGCACGCCGCGCGACGGCCAGCGCCTGCTGTTCTCGGCCACCCTGGACAACGGCATCGACGTGCTGGTCCAGCGGTACCTGCATGACCCGGTCGTGCACAGCGTGGACTCCGAGCAGTCCCCTGTTTCGGCGATGGTGCACCACGTGCTGCACGTCGAGCATGACGCCCGCTTCGAGGTGCTGGCCGACCTTGCCGCATCGCCCGGTCGGACCATCGTGTTCGCCCGCACCAAGTACGGCGCCAAAGGCCTTGCTCGCAAGCTGAATTCGCGCGGCGTACCGGCGGTCGAGTTGCACGGCAACCTGTCCCAGAATGCGCGCACCCGCAATCTCGGGGCCTTCTCCGACGGTTCGGCGACCGTGCTGGTCGCCACCGACATCGCCGCCCGCGGCATCCACGTCGACGACGTGAACCTGGTGGTGCACGCCGATCCGCCGGTCGAGCACAAGGCCTACCTGCACCGGTCCGGCCGGACCGCGCGCGCCGGCAGCGAGGGCACCGTGGTGACGCTGATGCTGGACAGCCAGGTCTCCGACGTCAAGGTGCTCACCCGCAAGGCGGGCGTGAAGGCCACCGTGACCAAGTTCCGCGGTGCCGAGCATCCGGTGCTGCAGGAAATCGCCCCCGGCGAGCGCACGTTCAGCGGCCCGATCGTGCTGGACGTGCCCGAACAACCCGCCGCGCGTCCTGCCGGACAATCGAACCGTCGGCGTAAGCCCGCCCGGCACGGCGGATCCGGTGGCTCCGGTGCACCCGCCGGGAATGCCGGGGCACGCCGCGGCCGTCCGCGCCGCAGCGGCGCCGGATCTCCCCGCTGATCTTTTCCACCCCGAGCAGACTCGTGTTCCCCTTAGAATCACTTTTCTAGGGGGAACACGTGTCTGTTCGCGGAATCGCCGGAGCACTGCTCATTGCCTGTGCCGTGCTCACCGCGCCGGCGGCGGCCGCTGAACCCGACATCAGCGTCACGTTGGTGCGGCATGCCCAGTCGACGGGCAACACGTCAGGCCGCATCGACACCACGACTCCCGGACCGTCGATCACCCCGTTGGGAGCCGCACAGGCCGCGGCGGTGACCGAACTGTTGCGCGGCAAAGGCGATGTGTTCGACGGCATCTACGCCTCGACCATGATCCGAACCCAGCAGACCGCGCAGCCGATGGCGGCCGCCCTGGGCGAACCGCCCACAATCCTGCCCGGGCTCCGCGAGATCGAGGCCGGAGCGTACGAGGGTGAACCCGAGATCGCCGCCGCTGCCACGTACTTCCAGGCGCCGATGCGATGGTTGCGCGGCGACCGGACCGCCCGCATCCCCGGATCCATCGACGGCAACGAATTCGACTCGCGGTTCGACCAGGCCATGCAGGCCATCTACGACAGCGGAGATCGCAATGCCGTCGCCTACTCACACGGCGCGGCGATCATGACGTGGGTGGCGATGAACGTCCGCGGGGTCGATCCGGCGGCCATCGCCTCCGAACCGCTGCGCAACACCGGTTACTTTGTGGTGCGCGGCAATCCCGTCGATGGCTGGACGTTGGTGACCGAGCACAACGGTCCGTAGCTCACGGTCCCGCCTGCGGTAGAGAATCGGCGGCGATCTCGCACGGTGTGGCGGGCGGTGGCGATTCCGACGGAACGGGATCGACAAGCGGTTCGGACAGCGGTTCGGGTACCGGGGTGGCGATCGGCGCTGCCTCGGCGGCACCGAGCGGCGCCTCCTCGACCGTAACGGCCTCGGGCTCTTGATCTTCGGGCTCTCGATCTTCGGACTCGTGGTCTTCAGGCTCGTGATCCTCGGACTCGTGCGCCTCGGACTCGTGCGCCTCGGACTCGTCGTCTCCGGGCGACTCGGCCACCGGATCGGTGTCCTCCTCGTCGAGCGTCTCATCGTCGACCGCCGTGCCATCCCTCGCGTCGAACGGATCATCCAGTCCGAGAGCGTCCGGCGACAGACCGGACGTATTCGATCCGAGTAGTCCACCCAGCATGTCCGCGAACGGCTGGCCCAGACCCGACAGACCGGACAATCCCGACGCCGGGGAGGGCATGGCACCCATACCAGCCGGCGAGGACAACGGTTCGGCGGCAAGCGGCGCCGACGGCACGGCGGCCGGGGCGGCGGCCTGCATCGCGGGCGCTGGGTCAGGCGCGGGTACCGCGGCCTGATCGGTCGAGTACCCGGCAGGTACCGTCGCCGGCGGAGCATAGGAGAACGACTGTGCGGCCATCGCTTCCGTCGTCACCGGCTCCGGCAGCGTCGGGCGGCCGGGGCCGGTGAACACGACGGCGGGCCCCACCGCGTCCGCTGCCGCGCGGTAGGCCTCCCGGATGGACTGCTCGGTCGAACGCATCGACGTGACCCAGTCACCGGCGATATCGGTGGCAACGAACGGCGCCACCTGCTGATCCACCAGTTCGCTGGCCGTCGAAAGATCGCCGGCGCCGGTGGTCACCGTCCGCGCCGCACTCAGCCACATCTCGCGCACACCGCGCGCCTCGATATCGATTGTGGTATCGACCTTCTCCTCGACCAGTTGCCGCAGGCGATCGGCGAGATCGCGCAATGCCGTTGCCGCGCAACGCAGATTGTCGACCGCTGCCCTCGACGTGTCGGCATGTCTGCGCAGAAAGTCTGCGGCGACATCACCACCGACACCGTGCCATTGCGCCAGCACCACGTTGCGCGCGCCATCCTGTTCGCTCAGCGCCTCCTCGGCAGCGGCAACGGCGGCCGACAGTGCCCGGCAGTCGGCCACCAGCGCATCGAGGTCCAGCGACTGCTCTGCGGTGTAGGCGGTGTGCAGCGCCACCGGGTCGGGCGTGTCGTGCCCGAGCCGACGGCAGGCCCGCACATATTCGGTCAACACCTCGACGGCGGGCATTCCCGGCACCAGCACCGCTCACCCGATCCGTCGGGCGGCGCGGGCGTCGATATCGGCGTAATCGGCAGCCGAGATCCGCAGGCTCGACGCGACCTCCCGATTCGCCGCCGCCCACACTCGGAGCTGACCGAGGGCTTCGATGACGGCGCGCTGCAACAGCGCACCCCAGTCGGCGTACTCGCGGCCCGCTCCCGCGGCACCGAACACCGTGTGCGCACGACCGGCGGCATCGTCGAGAATCCCGGCCACCCCGTCGTAACGCTGCGCGGCACCCAGCACCGCGGCGACATCCATCCGCGCCGAGTCGATGTATCCCATACGGAATAGGACGCACCGGGCACCGCTGCGGTTCCATCCAATCCGCGGACTAGGTGTGTCGGCTCACCGATTCGGCCACCTGCGCGGCCAGCTGGCGGGCGGTATCGGCATCGGCGGCCTCGACCATCACCCGCACGACCTGCTCGGTCCCCGACGGCCGCAACAGGATCCGGCCGGTATCGCCGAGCTTGGCCTCGGCTTCGGCGACCGCCTCCTGGACGGCGGCGGCCTGTGCGACCGTCGCCTTGTCGTGCACGGCGACGTTGATCAGTACCTGCGGCATCGTCTGCATCGGCGCGGTCAGGTCCGCCAAGGTGCTGCGGGTCTGGGCCATCCGGGACATCAGGCGCAACCCGGTGACGATCCCGTCGCCGGTGGTGCCGAAGCTGGGCAGCACGATGTGTCCGGACTGCTCACCGCCGAGCGAGAACTCCCCGGCCCGCAGCTCTTCGAGAACGTAGCGATCACCGACGGCGGTCGTGCGCACGTCGATGCCCGCGGCACGCATCGCGACATGCAGGCCCAAGTTGCTCATCACCGTCGTGACCAGTGTGTTGGACGCAAGTTCCTGGGATTCCTGCATGGCCAGGGCCAGCATCACCATGATCGCGTCACCGTCGATGATGCGTCCGTCGGCATCCACGGCCAGGCAGCGGTCGGCGTCACCGTCGTGCGCCAGACCGAGGTGCGCACCGCGCGCGACGACCGCCTCCGCGAGCGCCTCCATATGGGTGGAACCGCAGTCGTCGTTGATGTTGAGACCATCGGGCTCTGCGCTGAGGGCGATCACCTCGGCGCCAGCGGCGCGATAGGCCAGCGGAGCCGCGGCGTAACCGGCGCCGTTGGCGCAGTCGACGACCACCCTGATCCCGTCCAGCGGCGTGGTGACGGCCTTGGCGACGTGGCGCAGGTAGCGTTCCAGCGCATCCTCGGCGTCCACGACGCGGCCGATATCGGCGCCGACCGGCCGCTGACCCGGCCCGGAGCTGACCAGCTCCTCGATGCGGTCCTCGGCGGCATCGTCGAGCTTGTGCCCACCAGGGCCGAAGATCTTGATGCCGTTATCGGGCATCGGGTTGTGCGACGCGGAGATCATGATGCCGAAGTCGGCGTCATACGCACTGGTCAGATACGCCACCGCGGGTGTGGGCAGGACGCCGACCCGCAGCGCGTCGACACCCTCGCTGGTCAGGCCGGCGATGACCGCGGCCTCGAGCATCTCGCCGCTGGCCCGCGGATCCCGTCCCACCACCGCCACCCGGCGACCCGTCGTCGATACCGAACCGAGCCGTCGCGCGGCCGCCGAACCGAGCGCCACAGCCAGTTCCGCGGTGAGGTCACGATTGGCGACTCCGCGCACGCCATCGGTGCCGAACAGTCGAGCCATGACGTCAAATTTCTCATACCCGGGGGCCCCAGAGCGAACTGACAGCCCGGCGACCCGCTGAGAATTCCCTCCATTCCCACCTGAAACACCACTGCCCGCGTCCGATGGACGCGGGCAGTGGCCGTTGGCGCTACAGGCGCGGCGATCGGGTCAGCCGGCCGGCTCCGGTTGCGGGACCGGGGTCACGGTGGTTTCCGGGGCCTCATCGGTCGAGCCGGCGGTGGCCTCATCGCCGACGGGCTCGTCGGTCTGGACCGGCTCCTCGGAGTACGAGGCGCCCTCGGCGGTGGCCGGCGCCGGGGTGACCGGTGTCGCGGCCGCATCCGGCTGCTGGCCGTTCTGCCGGAAATCGACCTGGCCCACCGTCGCACTGGTGCAGGCGCTCTGCTGGGCACCGGCGGTGTCCACACTCTCCGCGGTCACGGTCACTTCGCCGAGATCGGTCTTGCACAGGTCCGCGGCAATCTGAGCGGCGGTGGTGACCGACACGTCGGTCAGCACGCCTGCGGTGCCGATCGACAGGTCCACGCGGCCGTCCTCGGGCTGCGCGCCGGCAACGGCGGCGCCACCGAACAGCAGCAGTGCACCGCTCACGGCGGCACCGGCGGTCATACGGGTCATCGTGGTGTTCTTCATCGAGCATTCCTTTCAGTCAGTGGGAGCGGTTCGGTCTCACTACGAGCTGACTGACTCGTACCGACGGCAGATCCGATCTGCCCGGACGCACGACAACGCCCCCGCTCCTCGGTCCCCACGGATCACCATCGCGTCGACGAATCAAACCCCCAAGTGGCTTGGATCACGCCCGGCGCGGACGGCCGGCTATCCACCGAAAGGGGTCATGACCAGCGCCGACGGTGGCAGAGCAAAGAAGGTCACGATAAAAAGAAAACCGCCGGGTGTGGAATGCTCCACACCCGGCGGCCGAAAGACGACAGATCAGCGCTTGCTGTACTGAGGCGCCTTGCGGGCCTTCTTGAGGCCGTACTTCTTGCGCTCGATGGCACGCGGGTCGCGGGTGAGGAACCCGGCCTTCTTCAGTGCCGGACGATCCTCGGGCTGCACCAGGATCAGTGCACGAGCGATCGCCAGACGCAGCGCGCCGGCCTGGCCGGACGGGCCGCCACCATCGAGGTGGGCGTAGATGTCGAAGCTCTCCACCCGGTCCACGGTCACCAGCGGAGCCTTGATCAGCTGCTGGTGCACCTTGTTCGGGAAGTACGCCTCCAGCGAGCGGCCGTCCAGGTTGAACTTGCCGGTGCCGGGAACCAGACGTACACGAACCACGGCCTCCTTGCGGCGGCCGACGGTCTGGATTGGGCGGTCGATGTAGACGGGCTCGCGCGGGGCGGCCTCTTCGACGCCTTCCTCGACGACGACGGTCTCTTCGACGTACTCACCGGTCGGGGTCTCGACGACCTCTTCGGTCACTTCGGTCACTTCGGCTTCGGTCACTGCGCCACCTGCTTGATCTCGAACGGAATCGGCTGCTGCGCGGCATGCGGATGCTCGGGGCCGGCGTACACCTTCAGCTTCTTCTGCACCTGACGGCTCAGCTTGTTGTGCGGGAGCATCCCGACGATGGCGTTCTCGACCACGCGCGTGGGGTGCTTCTCCAGCAGCTCGCCGATGGTGCGCTTACGCAGGCCGCCGGGGTAACCCGAGTGGCGGTAAGCGAACTTCTTGGTGAGCTTGTCTCCGCTGAGGGAGACCTTCTCGGCGTTGATAACGATGACGAAATCGCCACCGTCGACGTTGGGCGTGAATGTCGGCTTGTGCTTGCCGCGCAGCAGCTTTGCTGCTTCGACGGCGAGCCGGCCGAGCACCACGTCTTGGGCGTCGATGACGTACCACGAACGCGTGGTGTCACCCGCCTTCGGCGTGTAAGTAGGCACAGTGCTTACCTTCTCTTCTCTCGGGTTACGTGCCGGTCCGGCGCATGCGATGAGGCTCCCGGCGACCGACATTGACCCGGGGCCCGTATGCCCTTTACGGGCAGCACACGCCGACGGTGGAGCTTACCGGCAGACATCTGCCCAGGTCAAAACGCGTCCCGGTGGGCGAACGGCATCTTCAGTGGACGGAGTCGGTCTGATCGGGGACCACACTGCCGTCGGGCCGACTCAACGGCCCGGTACCGCCGTCGGGTTCGATGTAGCCCTCGGTGGCACATGAGTACGGTTCGGCCTGTTCGGCGGGCTCGATGAACATCGGATTGATGATCCATCGGCCGTCGGCGTTGTCATAGGCCGTGCACATCAGCTCGTCCTTGTTGCGGTTGATCGCCAGGCGCAGAGAGGTGGCATCGTCGAGGAAACTGATATCGGTATCGGAGTCCCCGGCGCCGAACGCGGCCCGACGCGGTTCGGGTTGCTGCTGATACGCAGCGGGTCCGCTCACCCCGAACACCTGCTCGTTGACGCGGCAGCGCTTTCCTTCGATATAGGGGATCGAGAGCTCACCGCCGCAGGGCACCAGGCGCGAGGTCACCACGTCCCCGTCGCGTTCGGTACGCACTCCCATCACCTTGTCGGCGGGGATACCCAGCTCGGCTGCCCATACCCGGACCACCGGCTCGGCCGAGGCCGAGATGATCCGGACATCGAAACCGTTGGCCTGCAGTGCTCCGATCAGATCCCGCATCTGGGGGTAATAGCGCACCCAACCGGTCTGCTCGGTGGTGCCGACCTTCTGCTCGGTTCCCTCGGCGGCATCCAGATTCTCCCGGCGGGCCTGTTCGACGAACCCCTCCAGTTCCTTCTCCGGCCAGCCGGCCAACATCTGCGCCGCCCAGGCATAACCCGGTTCGATCCGGCGGGCGTTGTACCCGGCGAATGCCGGCTCCTCGGCCGTGGTCTCGGCCTCGCTGTACACCGACACCAACTCGTCGGCACAGCGCGTGTCGGTGTCGGTGGGCATCGGCTGCCCGGGACCGGCGGCACCGCACGCCCGCGCCAAGGCTGCCGCGGCGGCGGGCGTGAGATACGGGCTCGTGGTGGACCAGTCCCCGCCCTGCGGTGCGCGCAGCTTCCCGTTGCGGACCATCCAGAAGAAGGTGGCATCGCCGATGTCGTTCTTGACGACGGTGTTGTCCCAGTCGAACAACGCCAGCGGCGCGCCGTCGGCGATCTCACCGGGGCCACCGCAGCGTCCGATCTCGGCCAACATGGCGTCGATGCGCGCACGATTGTCGCCGTACCAGCCGGGGTCCTCGGCCAGCACCCGGCAGTCCGGCGCCGCCGAGGCTTCCCCGGTGATGCTCGCCGCCCCGCTGCTCTCGGGTGCGGTGCCGTCGGCGCGTTGGCCGGTGTCGGCGCTACACCCCGACAGCGCCACGGCCGCGGCGGCGCAGACGGGCAGGACCATCCTGCGGGCATGGGTGAACACGGTCATCTCCTGGGTTGGGGACGGGACTAGGTCAGTTCGTCGGGGTCGGCTGCGGCCAGTGCGCGGGAGGTGTCCTTGAGATCCACGCCGGAACGTCCGAGCGCCACGGCTCCCCCGACCAGACCGGCGGCGACCCGGGCCGCCTCGGTGTAGCCGAGCCCGTCGGGTGGATGGATGTTGGATATGCAGTTGCGGTCGGCGTCGGTGCGCCCCGGTCGGGGCAGGTGGGTCAGGTAGATGCCGAGGCTGTCGGCCACGCTCAGACCGGGCCGCTCCCCGATGATCACCAACAGCGTGCGTACCCCCTGCGCCGCGGCGATGTGATCACCGAGGGCGACTCGGGCCTGTGTCGCGATCACCGGCGGCGCCATCGTGTAGCGGTCACCGAGTGCGGAGACCAGGGCGGAAAGCAGTTTGGCACCGTGGTGGCTCAACGCCGTCGGAGACAGCCCGTCGGCAAGCACGAAGCCGATATCGGCGGGGCCGGCCGGGACTTCGAGGGACTCGGCAGGCAGCCGGCCGAGGTCGGGCCGGCGCAGGTACTCCTCGCGGGAACCCGCCCGGCTGGTCACCACCGCGGGCTCCCCGATTCCCACCGCGCGCACGGCGTCGGCGAGTGCTGCGGTGTCCAGCGGTATGTGCACCGCGTCCCGTGCGGCGGCGTGCGCGGCGGCCAACTCCAGCACCTGCCGGGTGGGCAGTGCGGTGCCGGCCCGGCCCAGCCCGATCCTGGCCTGTGTCGTCTTGCGCAGCTCATCCCAGAATTCCTGAACGGCAAGGTCTTTCGGTACGTCGCGCATGGCGCTCCTCATGGTGCGGAGGTCAGCGCACGCAGCGGTGAGTGCGTCAGGTCGAAGGGGGTCAGGCGGCCGGTGTCATCGACCATCCCGACGCGTTTGAGCCAGTCCTCGAACTCCGGAGCGGGCCGCAGCCCCAGGGTGCGGCGGGTGGTCAGCACGTCATGGAACGACAGGCTCTGGTAGCCGAGCATCACGTCATCGGCGCCGGGCACGGTGATGACGAACGCTGCCCGGGCCGCCGCCAGCAGCGTCAGCAGGGTGTCCATATCGTTCTGGTCGGCCTCGGCGTGGTTGGTGTAGCAGACGTCGACGCCCATGGGCAGGCCCATCAGCTTGCCGCAGAAGTGATCCTCGAGCCCGGCGCGGATGATCTGTTTGCCGTCGTAGAGGTACTCGGGTCCGATGAATCCGACGACGGTGTTCACCAGCAGCGGATCGAGGTCGCGCGCGACGGCGTAGGCGCGGGTCTCCAGCGTCTGCTGGTCGACCGGCTTACCGCCGACCCCGAGATGGGTGTGCGAGCTCAGCGCGGACCCCTGCCCCGTCTCCAGGTACATGACATTGTTGCCGACGGTGCCGCGCTGCAGGCCCAGCGCGGCATCACGGCCCTCGCGTAACAACGAAATGTTCACGCCGAAGGCGGAATTCGCGCCTTCGGTGCCGGCGATGGACTGGAACACCAGATCCACCGGCGCACCCGCCTCGATCAACCCGATGGTGGTGGTGATGTGCGAGAGCACGCACGACTGCACCGGGATGTCGTAGCGGGTGCGGATCGAATCCAGCAGATCCAGCAGATCGGCGGTGGCCTGTGGCGAATCGGTGGCCGGGTTGATCCCGATGACCGCGTCACCACAGCCCAACAACAGGCCGTCGAGTACCGCGGCGGCGATACCGCGCGGGTCGTCGGTCGGATGATTGGGCTGCAGTCGGGTGGCCAGCGTGCCGGGCAGGCCGACGGTGGTGCGGAACGCCGCGGTGACGGTGCACGCCGCGGCCACCGCGATCAGATCCTGGTTGCGCATGATCTTGCTGACCGCGGCGACCATCTCCGGGGTCAATCCCGGCGATATCGCCGCGATACGCGCCGCGGCGTCGTCCTGCGACGCCGTTTCCAGCAGCCAGTCCCGCAGGCCGCCGACCGTCAGCCCCGACACCGGGGCGAAAGCCCGCCGGTCATGGCTGTCCATGATCAGCCGGGTCACCTCGTCGGTCTCGTACGGCACGACGTCGGTGTTGAGGAAGGTCTCCAGCGGCAGGTCCGCCAACACCCACGCGGCGGCCGCGCGTTCGGCGTCGTGTTCGGCGGCGCATCCGGCGAGCTGATCGCCCGAGCGCAGTGGCGTCGCCTTGGCCATGAGCTCCACGAGTCCGTCGAAGGCGTAGTTCACGCCCGAGACCTGCTGCCGGTAGATCACTTGAGTTCGCTCTCCGCCTTCGCGAGCATCGCGAATTCCTCGTCGGGCGAGTTGGCCACCAGTTTGTGGCGGCTGTAGACCGCGAAGTAGAGCATGAACGCGGCGAACACGGCCAGACAGATGCCGGCGGCCACCGGATCCACCAGGAAGGTGGCGATGACGGCGAAGACACCGATCACCAGGGCGAAACCGGTGGTCACCACGCCGCCGGGAGTGCGGTAGGGCCGCGGCATGTCCGGTTCGCGGCGACGCAGCACGATATGGCTGACCATCATCAGCACGTAGCTCAGCGCGGCGCCGAAGACGGCCATGTTCAGCAGTGTCGCGCCCTGGCCGGTCAGCGACAGCCCGAAACCGATCAGTCCGGGGACGATGAGCGCCAGGGTCGGCGTCTTGCGGGAGTTGGTGACCGACAACGCCTTGGGCAGGTAGCCGGCCCGGGACAGCGCGAACAGCTGCCGCGAGTAGGCGTAGATGATCGAGAAGAAGCTGGCGATCAGACCGGCAAGGCCGATGTAGTTGACGACCCTGGCCGCGGTGCCGTCGCCGAGCGCCTCGACCAGCGGGTTACCCGAGCCGGACATCGCATCGGCGCCACCGGCGCCGGTGGTGAGGATCAGCACCGTCGCGCAGGTGACCAGCAGGACGCCCATCCCGGCGATGATGCCGCGCGGGACGTTGCGCTCCGGGTTGGCGGTCTCCTCGGCCGCCAGCGGCACGCCCTCGATGGCCAGGAAGAACCAGATGGCGAACGGGAAGGCCGCCCAGATGCCGAGGTAGCCGTTGGGCAGCCAGCTCGACGCGCCCGCCGCGGTCTCGTCGACCGCCATATTGGTCAGGTTGGCGACGTCGAAGTGGCCGATCGCGGCGATCGCGAAGACGATGAGCCCGACCAGGGCGATGGCGGTGATCACGAACATCACCTTCAGCGCCTCGCCCACGCCGGCCAGGTGGATACCGATGAATACGGCGTACGCGGCCAGATAGACCCACCAGCCGTCGGTGATACCGAACAATCCGAGCGACTCGACATAAGCACCGATGAAGGTGGCGATGGCCGCGGGGGCGATGGCGTACTCGATGAGAATGGCTGTGCCGGTGGCGAAACCGCCCCACGGCCCCATGGCTCGCCGGGCGAAGGTGTACCCACCGCCTGCCGCGGGCAACGCCGAGGACAGTTCGGCCATGCCCAGCACCAACGCCAGGTACATGCCGGCGATGATCACCGCGGCGATGGCCAGACCACCGAAGCCGCCCTGTTCCAACCCGAAGTTCCATCCCGAGTAATCGCCGGAGATGACATAGCTGACGCCCAGCCCGGCCAGCAGCACCCAGCCCGCGGTGCCCGATTTGAGCTGTCGCTTTTGCAGATAGTCTGCGCTCTCGAGGTGTTCTTCGACACCGGCCACTTCAAAACTCCTTCATTGACAGTGCAATTGCGCTCGATCGACGGTGATCGGGGGCGCCGAAACGGGCGTCTCCGCATCTGCCAGCCACGGGCTGACCGGGAAGCGTTCGACTGCCCTGTACGAGTCAGCCTAAAGGTCGGTTACCCGACCTTTGGTTAAGTAGTATCGCCCGTCACCGGCGCGCTGTCCAGCCCAACATGGCCTCGAAAGCGCACCGAATCTATGCAGTTCGCCGAGATACCGGGGTCCACTGCCGCGCGGTGTCCGGCATCGGGTCCGTGGGACAACCCTTTTGGCCTTCATGCAGATTGGCCGCCGCCAAGGCGGCCATATCGCGCCAGAAGCTGACCCTGTCGATCTCCAGTGAACCCACCGCGGCCGACCGCCACCGCGCGATATGCGGTGCGAAAAACCGGTTCTCGTCCAACAACTCGTTCGTCGCCGTCACCAGCGCACCGTCCACCGGATCGGCGACCGACAGTGTCCGCCACAGCCGGATGGCGCGTCGCAACCTGCGCCGGTGTTCCCGCAGCGCCGACAACAGCCAGCGCACCGCGATCCGGCCGTCCTCGTCTATCCAGTCCGCATCACAACAACTGCTGACGAAGGCACTGTGCGACTTGACCGACGCCTCCAGTGCCGTCAACACATCGACCGCCTGCGCGGGCACATCGGTCATATCGGCATGTCCATCAAGGGCACACCCACCACGATGCGCGCGGCGTTGTGCCCGGCTACCCGGCCAGCGCGTGGCGACGCCGGTCGCTCGTCGGATAGGCCCCCGACCCCGTCGGGCAGCTTGTCGTGCAGGATCGCGACCCGACCGTGCGCATCGATACCCACGCCCACATCCAATGACGAGCGTGCCGCGGCACGCCGCGCCAGTCGTGGCGCATCGCAGTCGTCCGGTGCCACCCGCTCGATGACATAGGGCACGCCCTCTTCTTCGATGCCGGCCAGCACCTCACTCTCCAGTGCACCGCCCGCACTCAGCACCAGGATCGCCGGTTTCTCGGGCTGTCCGCCTTCAAGCATCGACCGGCGCCCTGTCGCGCTCACGCGACCGGGCGGCATAGGAGGCCACCAGACCGGACGCCACAGCATTTCGCGGCCCCTCGGTGCCACGCACATTGCCGGTTCCACAGACGATTCCGTACGGCGCGACCGCATCGGCGATCAGCTCGGGAATCTCGAAATCCAGCGCGCATCCGCCCAACAGAACGACGAAGCCGATCTGGCGGAGGTCACCGTGCGGGGCGACCGCGCGCAACGCACGCAGTGCATTGACCACGAAGACCCGCTCCTTGGCGGTCCGGCGCACCGCGCGGATGCGATCCAGCGAGTGCCGGGTGGGGATGGGACTCATCCCCATCTCCGAGAGGGTGACCACCCGCGCAAAGGCATTGGGTGGCAGCGGCTTGTCGAAGAACTGGACGGTTCCGTTCTCCAACCGGACGTGAAAGAAGCTCTCCGCCTTGCCCAATGGCAACCGTTTGATGTCTTCGGCCAGTTCCAGGTTGTCCAAGCCGAGTTCGGCGTCGATGAGCTTGGTCACCAGGTCGCCGGCGCCGGCCAGGTGAACAGCCTGCACAGCACCGGAGCGCTCGATCACCGCGGCATCGGTGGACCCGCCACCCATATCGAGGACAACCAATGGCTTTTCGGTGCCCGGTGTGGTCAACGCACCGAGCACGGCCATCTCGGCCTCCACCCCGCCCACCACCGCCGAGATACGGGTGGCACCGGCGTCACGCAGCGCGGTCGCCACCGCATCGGCGACCGCCTGCATCCCGCTCTCCTTGGTGCGCACCATGGCCGCCAGCGCGACGGCGTTCTCCAGGGCCACCTCACCGGCCACCCCGCCGCGTACCTCCTGGGGAACCAAGGTGTCGATCGCCAGCAGGTCCTGGATGCGTACATCGGCCAGGTCGTGTTTGGACAGATCCGCCATGCTCTGCCGGACGTTGGCGATCATGCCGCCGGTGTTGGTGCCCGACTCCCCGAGCACGTCCTGGAGTGGGCTGACGCGCTCGACCTCGGCCATGATCTCGGCCGCGCCACGCGAGACGTCGATCAGACCACGCTTGGACGTGCCGATGAACTCCAGTGAGCCGGCCGGTATCGTCCGGTCTTCCACATCACCGGACGGGGTGCGTACCACCACCGCCGACCTGTTCCCGGTCAGAGCTCTGGCCACCGGGGACACCACCCGGGTCTGGTCCGGGTCCAGCTCGAAAATGGTTGCCAAACCATAGGCATTCGACAAGGTCCGGATCGATTGCCCCGGTCCGGCGACCTCGACGGCGGCGAGCATGCCGACCGGGACGGCGTCCACGCGGGAGACCTCGTCGATGATCGGGATCTTGGTGGNCCAAGACCGCGTCGTCGTTGCCGAGGATCGCGCCGGTCACATCGACACCGCGCTCGACGGCCTTGTTGATGGTGGTGGCGGTCCATTCGAAATCGGCGCCACCGGGCACCAAGACGATCACGGGGTCACCCGGGCCCGCATCGTCCAGCGACGCGATATCGACGATGACACCGACACCGAGCCCGCGGCCCCCGGGCGTGCGCGGGTCGTGTCCGATCATCGTCGACTCGGTGATGATCGTCTCGGTGATGGTCTCCATCGCCAGACCGCTGATCACCGGGGTGGCCTCGTTGAGCAGGATCAGATCCAGCTCGCCCACCGCGATCCCGGCGTTCTGCACGGCGCGGGTGACCGCCTTGACCACGCCCTCGGCGTTGCGGACGGTGCCCTTGATCCCCGAGGTGCGGGTCAGCGCGCCGCCGAGATAGACCACCGCGCCGGTCTCGTCTATCCGGGCGACGCTGCCCTCGGTTGTCGAGTTACCGATATCGACCCCGACCACCGTGACACTCACCAAGACCTACCTCTCTGCTGCGAGCACGCGCCGACGATCAGACCGCGGCGGCGACGGTGAACTTCGGTGTCACCTCGACGGGCTTGTTGCCCTTGCGGATCTGCTCGGTCTCCTTGAGGTGCAACAGTGCCGCCTTGGCCTGCCAACGCGGGCGGGCCATCTGGTCGTTGAGCGTCGGAACCGGCTCCGGGGATTCCCCCTTGGCGTACTGCGCGGCGTTGGCCCCGATACTGCGGTAGGTGTCCAGCGTCAGCAGCGGACACTGCGGGAACAACTCCAGACTCGACAACCGCGGCAGATCGCGCTGGTGGATCATCGCGGTACCGCGCGAGAGGATCCCGATTCCGATGCCCGAGCCGGACAGTTTGGCCGCGGTGTGCGCCAACACGGCCAGGTCGGCGCTGTGCCAGACACGGATACAGCGCGCGGTCACCTCCTGCTCCTCGATACCGGCCAGGATCTGCCGGATCACCTCGGCATGCGGTGTGTCGACGATGGTCTTGCTGAAGAAGTCGGCGAAGGCCGGCGAGATCGCCAGCACCACTTCGTCGCTGCGCGATCCGCGCTGCGCCGGTCCGACCTCTTCGAATGACAGTGAACGCTGATCTTCGCCGATTGTGGTCGACATGGTCACTCCACCTCCATTTCCGGGTTGGCAGCGCTGGTCACGTGGCGCAGTCGCTTCATTTCCTCCCACCGCGCCCCCGAGGGTCGGTAACCGGTGTCCGGGCCGTTGTAGTCGTTGGCGTCGTTGACCGCCGACAACGGCTGCAGGTCACGCGTCATGATCGCCGATGTCTGCAACAGGTCACCGGAAATGCGCTGCCGCAGAACGGTGAACAGGTTGCGCGCGATATCGGAGAAACCGGTGGCCTCGAGCGCCTTGACCAGATCCAGACCGGTGATACCGCGATCCATCACCTGCTGGGCACCCTTGAGATCCTCCAGAACATCACGCGGAATGCACTCCCGGCTGCCATTGGCGTACACCGCGGCGTCGATCTCGGCATCGCTGATCGGCGGTAGATCCAGGTGAGCGAACACCGCCTGCAATGCCTTCGCCGCACGGGTGCGCACGGCCAGGATGTCGGCTTCCTTGACGTGGCGCAGGCCGCCGTCGATCTGCAGGTCGCGCTGGATGGTGTTGAAGTCGTCGAAGTCGTCGCTGTCGAGGTTCGACCCCGCGAACATGTTGTCGTAGTTCGGGACCGCCGAATAGCCCGAGCAGACGAAGTCCGTCCCCGGCATCATCTGGGGCATCAGCCGCGCGGTCCGGCGCATCGGGGAATGCGAGAACGACTGGTCGTTACCCGACGCGCACTCCAGGTCCACCGCCGAGGCGATCAGGTTCTCCGCGGCCACCGCACGGATGCCGCCAGGCACCGCACCCGGCACACCGATACAGGAGATCGACCCATTCTGCAGACCCTGTACGCCGGCGCCCTTGGTCACCAGGATGCAACGAATCTCCAGGTACAGCATGGACTTACCCTGCGCATTACCCATCTGGACCTCCGAGCCGGTGCCCGAGGTGAAGCGCATCTTGATTCCACGCGAGGCGTAGGCCGAAGCCAGGAACGCCTTGGAGTACGGCGTGTCATCACCGTCGACGAACACTGGTTCGGTGCCATACACCGAGATGGTCTCGGCGTATGCGGTGATCCCGCGCATACCGAGATCGAGCTCGGTCGCTTCCTCCAGTGCACACTGGGTCAGCGGCCCACCGGTGCCCACCTGGCTGCCGATCTGCTGAGCCATGGCCACCAGCGGTGCGTACCGCACCACACCCAATGTCGTTTCCATCTCTGCGAATCCGCGGATGGAGGCCTCGGCCGCTTCGCACACAACCTGCACCGGGTTGTCCCGCGCACTCGTGCAGTGACCCTGGTTGGCCGGCGTGCGGCGGGCCCGCATCTTCTGCATCGCCATCATGATTTCGACGATGTTCATCGTCTTGGCCACCGCCAGCAGCTTCGCCGGTGTCAAACCCTTGGTCACCGCGATGACCTCGGCACGGGTGACGGTGGGGTTGACCAACATCATGGCGATCTCGGCCGCCGGGATCGCCATCGAGGCCTCGGTGGTCTCGACGTCGATCGCCTTGTCGGCGATGAACTGGTCGATGAAGTCGAAATCGGCGCGTGCCACCCCGTCCATCTCGACGATGACGCCGTTCTCGACCCGGACGCTGGGCTCCGGATCGAAGGCACTGTCCATGGCGACCATGCCCACCTCGGGCCATTCCTCCACGAAACCGTCGAGGTTGACCGGGCGGTCCTCCAACAACATGGTGCGGTGCGAATGTCGGACGCCGTCCTTGTCGAGGGCGGGATCGTGCGGGACTGCTGAAGCGGTCATTGTCCAGGGGCTCCTATTCGCTTTCGGCCAAAATGTCGCGGCGTTCATAGACGTCGGCGGCCTCACGCACCAGGGTGGCGAGATGCTCGGCGTTGTAGGTCTGGAGCAGTTCGTCGGCGATGGCTTCCAGTTCTGCCTTCGTCGATGCGTTGGGGCGCAACGCGTTGTAGATCTGCAAGACCCGGTCGTCGGAGATGGCCGTCATCTCGGCGGCCCGCCGCATGTTCGCTCCGATCTGGGTGCGGCCGGCCTTCTCGGCGATCTGCGCCTGCAGACGCAGCGCCTCCGGGGTGATGCGCAGATCGGCGGCCTCGATGTCACCGGCGATCACCGCGTCCATGGTGACCGCATCGAACGGCTTACCGGTCGGGGTGAACAGCAGATCGCTGCGGTGCACGCTCAGCGGGTAGTCCACCGCCGGGTCCAGGTTTGGTTCGGTCATGAACTCTCCGAGAGGTTCGGGGCGGGAGGCGCTCCGCCGCGGGGTGTGTGTCGTGTCGCCGGCACGTGGCGCCCATTGTGTCGCCCGTCACGTTGCACGAGGGTTGCACCGTCCACCCGGAGGGCATCGCACTGACCGTTCGGCCAGTTGTCGGCACCGGAATATCTGGACGCGATCACGAGCAGCCCCCGGTTGTGGCTAGGGTCGGTGCCTGATGGACAGTCGCCACACAGTCGTCGATGCCCTTCCCGCGCTACCGCGGCTCGGGGGGTACTTCGCACTGACGCCCCGGGATGATGCCGACGCAGCGGAGCTCGCGCAGTTGGCCGCCCCGGAGACGACGCGCTGGTTCGTCGCGGCGACCAGGGCGGCGATCGCGGCATCGATGGCGGTCGACGTCGAGTCGATACCGGTCCGAGTGGCCGCGTCGTCGTTCCAGCTGGGCGTCGCCGCGCGGCTGCTGTCCCCACTGGTCGGTTCGGCACTGTGCCATCAACGAATTCCGATCCTGCTGCCGGACAACGTGTTCTACCGGGTCAGCGGACACCACCCGGATTTCCGCACCACCGTCGACGAACTACGTGCCATCGAGGATCCGACCGCCGCCGGTGCGGCGATCTGCGCACTGCTGCCCGATCTGTTCGACCCGTTGCACCACACGCTGCGGGCGGTGACCGGGCTCCCGACCCGAGTGGCGGTGGGCAATCTGGCATCGGCGGCCAACGGTGCGGTCACCGTGCTGGCGATGACCCGGCCGGACCTCGAAGCCGCGGGTAGGGACCTGGTCGCCGCGTTGATAAGGCATGCACCGCTGCGTGACACCGGCGATTTCGGACGGGGCACCTTCACCCGGCACAGTTGCTGCCTGTTCTACCAGGCGCCCGGCGGCGGGCTCTGCGGTGATTGTGTCCTGCCCGCCGCGCGGTCATGAGACGGCGCGGCGGACAGACGCGTGCAACGTTGCTGCAACGCCCCCATCGCTATTCTTCGGCCGCCAATGGCAGGACGGAGTCAGTCATGAGTTTGTCGCCCCACCGATACATCCCGATTCCACCGCCACGCCGCCGCAGTGGCACCAGCAACGCATACGAAATAGCCAGTGCCCGTGGTGGTTTGACCGATCAACAACGAATGAGGACCACCCTGGTCATCGACGACGAACTGGTACGGCACGGTTTGACCCACGTGCTGTCCGGTATCGAAGAAATCCACTTCGTCGGTGATCTTCGACACGGTCCCGAACTCGCCGAGCGCATCCGGCTGCTGCAACCAGAGCTGCTGGTCCTGGGAATGCCGCCGACGGGCGCATTGACCGGTTTGCTGACCGAACTCGACAGCACGGTGAAGGTGGTCGTGGTGACCGACAGTGAGCACACCGACATCAACACCGTCGAGCTGCTGCGTGCCGGCGCCGACGCGCTGGTGGACCGCCGCTCACCGGCGGCCGACCTGCGAGCCACGTTCGCCAAGGTCGTCAACGGGCAGCCCGCCCTCGATGCGCTCAGCGTCCAGTCGCTGATCACCGAGCTACGGTCGCCTCCGGCGACCCGTGCCGCGGGCGACACGCGACTGCTCACCGCCCGCGAACGAGATGTCCTCAACGAGCTGGTCGAGGGCCTGGACAATCGCACCATCGCCGGCCGGTTGTTCGTCTCGGAAGCGACGGTCAAGTTCCATCTGCACAACATCATGAACAAGTTCGGGGTGCACAAACGCGCCGCGCTGATCGCGACGGCCCTGCGCGGTGCGGACGCCACGGGGTGAGCCAACCCGCAGCGCGATACCGGCCGACCACCACGACCGAAGGACACCGAAGATGACCACGAGCTCACCGTCGACGCGGGTGCCGTGCACCGTGCCGGTCGAACTACCGCTACGCGGACACCGCGTCACGGTTGTCGGGGCCACCGCGCGCGCGGCCGCCACCGTGGCCGAACTGATCGAGGCAGGCGCGTTGGTCACAGTGATCGGCACGGATACCACACCGTATCTGAGCGACCTGGCCGAACGCGGCCTGGCCACCGTCTTGTACCGGAGTATCCAGCCCGGCGATATCGATTCGGCAGCAATGATTTTCGCTTCCACCGATGACGATGAGCACAACCGGTGGATCGCCGAGACGGCACGCGAGCGTGCGGTCCTCTGCATCGTCGACAACCGGCCGACCGGCCGACGCGCCGGGCGGCCGGGCATGGGCCGGGTGATCCTCGTCGGCGGTGGCCCCGGGGACCCCAGCCTGCTCACCGTGGCCGGCCGAGACGCCATCGTTGCCGCCGATACCGTGGTCACCGACCGACTTGCCCCCGTCAGCGCCTTGAAAAGGCTTGCCCCGCATGCCGACATCATCGACGTGTCGAAGATCCCCGGCGGGCGTCGGACCGAACAATGGGATATCAACGCGATGCTGGTCTCCCGGGCACTCGAGGGCCAGGTGGTGGTGCGCCTCAAGGGTGGCGACGGGTTCGTCTTCGGCCGCGGCGGCGAGGAACTCGATCATTGCGTCCAGGCCGGCGTGCCGGTCGAGGTGATTCCCGGGGTCAGCTCGGCGATCGCCGCACCCGCATCGGCCCTCATTCCGGTCACCCACCGCGGGCTCACGCAGGGCTTCACCGTGGTATCGGGGCATGTGCCGCCCGGTCATCCCGAGTGCACCGTCGATTACGCCGCGCTGGCACATGCCAATACGACCCTGGTGTTGATGATGGCGGTGGCCAACCTGCCGGCCATCGCCGCGGCGTTGACCGCGGCGGGGATGGACCCCGCCACCCCGGCTGCCGTCGTCGCCGACGGCAGCCTGTCCAGCCAACACGAGGTGCGCGGCACGTTGGGCACCATCGCCGGGCTGGCCCGTGCGGCAGGTATCGAACCGCCCGCGACGACGGTGATCGGTGCGGTCGCCGGTTTCGTGCCCGGCCGGGCGCCGGTGCAGCAGATCGTGCGGTCGCACGCCTGAGCGGTCGGGCGCGCAGGCCCGTTCAGCTCTGCAGTGCGGCGTCCACGGTCTTGGGCATCGTCGCCAACGCACGGCCGATCGGACAGATCTGCGCCGCCTGCTGTGCGAGTTCGACAAAATCCTCGGCGCTGCGGCCGATACCGCGTCCGCGTACGGTCAACGCCACGTCGGCAATACCGAAGTCGACTTCCGGGCCGCCCTGGGTCACGACCACCTCGACGTGCAGACCGACCGGGTCATCGGGGCCCGCGTCGAGCAGCGCGGTCAGCTGCATCGCATAACACGACGCGTACGCAGCGGCCAGCAACTCCTCGGGGGAGGTCATGGCGGCCGCATCCGCGGCGCGGGCCGGCAGCGAGTACGGGAAGTGGCCCTGCCCGGAGGTGGCCAACTCGACGGTGCCGGAACCGGTCACCAGTGCGCCGTTCCATTCGGCGATCGCCTGTCGTGCACTCATGTCATCTCTTTTCCTCACGCGGGGCCGAGGCGGCACGCTCGCCACCGGGCTGCCAGAGCACATCGCCGCCAGGGTTCTCCACGCGCGCCAGGATGAACAGCAGATCGGAGAGCCGGTTCAGGTACCGCAGCGCGGCATCGTTGACCTCGGCCTCCCCCGCCAGCATCCAGGCGCTGCGTTCGGCACGGCGGGCGACCGTGCGGGCGTGATGCAGATGGGCCGAGGCCGTACTACCGCCGGGCAGGATGAAGCTGCTCAGCTTGGCCAGGCCCGCGTTGAATTCGTCGCACCAGGATTCCAGCTGCAACACCTGCTCGTCGGTGACCCGCAACGGGGGATACTCCGGATCCGGTGTGATCGGCGTGCACAGATCGGCACCCACATCGAACAGATCGTTCTGGATGTGCTGCAGCGCTGCGCGGGTGGCCGGACCCATACCGCCTGCGGCGATGGCCATCCCGATCACAGCGTTGGTCTCGTCGCAATCGGCGTAGGCACCGACGCGCACATCGGCCTTGGCCACCCGCGACATATCGCCCAGCGCGGTCGTCCCCGCATCACCGGTCCGGGTGTAGATCCTGGTCAAATGCACTGCCATGGTATGTACCTCGCTCCAGCTTCACTCAGACGATGGCCAGCGCGAGGCCCGCAGCCAGGCCGGCACCGATCAGCGGCGCGATCACCGGCACCCACGCGTAATCCCACCCGGCATCGGACTTGCCCTTGATCGGCAGGATCGCATAGGCGATCCGCGGCCCCAGGTCGCGGGCGGGGTTGATCGCATAGCCGGTCGGTCCGCCGAGTCCGAATCCGATCGCCATGACCACGAACGTCACTGCCGCATAGCCCAAGCCGCTGTTGACATCCGCCGGATTGGTCAGCACCCAGAAGATCAGCACGAAGGTCGCGATGACCTCGGTGACGATGTTCCACGGGATGTTGCGCACCGCCGGATACGTGCAGAAGATTCCGCGGGTCCCGCTGTTGTCGTCGTTGTTGTCGTATTGCAGCTTGAACACCGCCCAGCCCAGCACCGCGCCGACGAAGCCGCCGGCGAGCTGGGCCGCCCAGTAGACCGGAACGCTCGACCATGGCACGTCGCCGGATATCGCCACGGCAAGGGTCACCGCCGGGTTGATGTGCCCACCGGCCGGGCTGGCGATACTGGCGCCGGTGAACACGCCGAAACCCCAACCCAATACGATGACCAGCCAGTCTCCCCCGCCGCCGTGTGAGTAGGAGTTCTTCAGGACTACGGCGGCAACCGAACCGTTACCGATGAGGCACAGCACGGCCGTGCCGAGGAACTCCCACACGAAGATGTCGATATTGGACACTGACAGCAATCCTCCTGACGAGCCCCGATCACGACCTACGATTCACCGAAAAGTATTCGCGCCCACGCCGCGGATATGATGATTCGCCCGAGCTACCAACCGATTTCCTGTCCGCGATACTCGACTTTCGATTAGGACCGATCATCGGCCGGTGGTGAACCGGTCCCCCACCGGCTGCCGCACTCTAGAATCATCAGTGCCATCAGCACTACTGATGATGCCGAATCGCCTGCAGCCGAACCTGTTCCGAAAGGCCCTAGATGACCTCGCTACCTCTCCAGAAAGCGCAGGCGGTCCTGGAGGCCGCCATTGCCAAAGCCCACGAGATCGGCCAACCGATGAACATCGCCGTCGTCGACGACGGGGGGCATCTGATCGCGTTCGCCAGGATGGACGGCGCCATCAAGGCGAGCATCGATATCTCGACCCGTAAGGCCCGCACGTCGATCCTGATGAACGCTCCGACGAGCGCCCTGATGCCGCTGGCCCAGCCCGGGGCCGAACTCTACGGTCTGGAGCAGACCAGTGGTGGTCTGGTGATCTTCGGCGGAGGTATCCCGCTGGTCGTCGACGATGTGGTCGTCGGCGCGATCGGGGTCAGTGCCGGCAGCGTCGAACAGGACGTGACGGTGGCCGAGGCCGGCGTCGCCGCGCTCTGAGCGCTCAACACATTTCAGCCCTGCGGATCGCGGATCCGCAGGGCTGAAGCGTTCTCGCCTGACCGGCGTCGGGACCGGCTAGGAGACGTCGACCCAATCGAGGGTGCGCTTGACGGCCTTCTGCCAGCCGGCGTAACGGTCATCGCGCTGCTGCTCGGACCACTGCGGGCTCCATCGCTCGCCCTCCTGCCAGTTCGTGCGCAGGTCATCGGGGTTGTCCCAGAACCCGACCGCCAACCCGGCCGCATACGCGGCGCCCAGCGCGGTGGTCTCGGCGACCACCGGCTTGACCACGTCGACACCGAGGACATCGGACTGGATCTGCATGCACAGCGAGTTGGCGGTGATACCGCCGTCGACCTTCAAGACATCGAGGTGCACACCGGAATCGGCTTCCATCGCGTCGATGACATCGCGGCTCTGGTAGCAGATCGCCTCCAGCGTCGCCCTGGCCAGGTGGGCGTTGGTGTTGAAGCGGCTGAGTCCCACCACCGCCCCGCGCGCGTCCGAGCGCCAGTACGGGGCGAACAGGCCGGAGAAGGCCGGGACGAAGTAGACCCCGCCGTTGTCCTCCACCTGCCGGGCCAGCGATTCGCTCTGCGCCGCACCGCTGATGATGCCGAGTTGGTCGCGCAACCATTGCACGGCCGAACCGGTCACCGCGATCGAACCTTCCAGTGCGTACACCGGTTTGGCGTCGCCGAACTGGTAACACACGGTGGTGAGCAGACCGTTTTCGGATCGGACGATCTTCTCGCCGGTGTTGAGCAGCAGGAAGTTGCCGGTTCCATAGGTGTTCTTGGCCTCGCCGGCCTTCAGGCACACCTGGCCCACCATCGCCGCCTGCTGATCGCCGAGGATGCCGGTGACCGGTACCTCGCCGCCCATCGGACCGGTGGCCAGCGTCGTCCCGTACGGTTCCGGCGAGGAGGACGGCCGGATCTGCGGGAGCATCTGGCGCGGAATCCCGAAGAAAGACAACAGTTCGTCGTCCCAGTCCAAGGTCTCCAGGTTCATCAGCATGGTACGACTGGCGTTGGTCACGTCGGTGACGTGCACACCGCCGCGGGGACCGCCGGTCAGATTCCACACCACCCAGCTGTCGCTGTTGCCGAAGATCGCGTCGCCGTTCTCGGCGGCCTCGCGCACCCCCTCGACGTTCTCCAGGATCCACTGGATCTTGCCGCCGGAGAAGTAGGTCGCCGGCGGTAGACCCGCCTTCTGCCGGATCACGTCGCCGCGGCCGTCGCGGTCCAGCGCGGTGGCGATGCGGTCGGTGCGGGTGTCCTGCCAGACGATGGCGTTGTAATACGGACGGCCGGTGTGCCGGTTCCACACCAGCGTGGTCTCACGTTGATTCGTGATACCCAGTGCCGCAATATCTTCGGCCTGCAGATTGGTCTTGTTGAGCGCCGAGGTGAGCACCGATGCGGTGCGCTCCCAGATCTCCACCGGGTTGTGCTCGACCCAGCCCGCCTGCGGCATGATCTGTTCGTGCTCGAGTTGGTGGCGTCCCACCTCGGCTCCGTCGTGATCGAAGATCATCGCACGGGTGCTGGTGGTGCCTTGGTCGATGGCCGCGACGAAACCGGGCAACGCTGCTCCTGACGCCGAGAGGGGTTCTGTTTCCAGTTGAGGGTGGTGCAGCCGCGGACGTGAGCTTGAGCCGGAGATCGGGGGGAGTTTCGAACCCAAGCTCACGCCCGCGGAGATCGTGGGTGCAGTTTAGAAGAAGCCCTGCGCCTTGCTGCTGTACGACACCAGCAGGTTCTTGGTCTGCTGGTAGTGGTCGAGCATCATCAGGTGGTTCTCGCGGCCGATGCCGGACTGCTTGTAGCCGCCGAACGCCGCGTGTGCCGGGTACTGGTGATAGCAGTTGGTCCACACCCGGCCGGCCTTGATATCGCGCCCGGCGCGGTAGGCGGTGTTGCCGTCCCGGCTCCACACACCCGCGCCGAGGCCGTACAGGGTGTCATTGGCCAGATCGATGGCGTCGTCGTAGTCCTTGAACGAGGTCACCGCGACAACGGGCCCGAAGATCTCCTCCTGGAAGATCCGCATCTTGTTGTGGCCGGTGAAGATCGTCGGGGCGACGTAGTAACCGCCGTTGAGGTCGCCGCCGAGATCGGCCCGCTCACCGCCGGTGATCACCTGTGCGCCTTCGCTCTTGCCGATTTCGATATAGGACAGGATCTTTTCCAGCTGATCGTTGGAGGCCTGCGCGCCGATCATCGTCTCGGTGTCCAGCGGGTCGCCCTGGCGGACCGCCTTGGTGCGGATCGCGGCCATCGCGAGGAACTCGTCGAAGATGTCGGCCTGCACCAGGCTGCGCGACGGGCAGGTGCACACCTCGCCCTGGTTGAGGGCGAACATCGTGAAGCCCTCCAGCGCCTTGTCCTGGTAGTCGTCGTTGGCGGCCAGCACATCGTTGAAGAAGATGTTGGGGCTCTTGCCGCCGAGTTCCAGGGTGACCGGGATCAGGTTCTGGCTGGCGTACTGCATGATCAGCCGGCCTGTGGTGGTCTCACCGGTGAAGGCGATCTTGGCGATCCGGTTGGACGAGGCCAGCGGCTTGCCCGCCTCGACGCCGAAACCGTTGACCACGTTGAGTACACCGGCGGGCAGCAGGTCACCGATGATCGACATCAGGTAGAGCACCGAGACCGGGGTCTGCTCGGCCGGCTTGAGGACGATGGCGTTGCCTGCGGCCAACGCCGGCGCCAGCTTCCACACCGCCATCAGGATGGGGAAGTTCCAGGGGATGATCTGTCCGACGACCCCGAGCGGCTCGTGGAAGTGATAGGCCACGGTGTCGTTGTCGATCTCCGACAGCGACCCCTCCTGCGCCCGGATTGCGCCGGCGTAGTAGCGGAAGTGGTCGACGGCCAGCGGGATATCGGCGTTGAGCGTCTCGCGGATCGGCTTGCCGTTGTCCCATGATTCGGCCAGCGCGATCGCTTCGAGGTTCTCCTCGATCCGGTCGGCGATCTTGTTGAGGATGATCGCGCGCTCGGCGGCGGTGCTCTTACCCCAGGCCGGCGCGGCGGCGTGCGCGGCGTCGAGAGCCTTCTCGATATCGGACTCGTCGGAGCGGGCCACCTCGCAGAACACCTCGCCGGTGACGGGAGTGCGGTTCTCGAAGTAGCGGCCGGCGTTCGGGGCCACCCACTGGCCGCCGATGTAGTTGTCGTAGCGGGCGTCGAACGACATCAGGGCGCCCTCTGCGCCCGGACGTGCGTAAACAGTCATGGCATTCTCCTGCGTTCGGACACTTCCAGTGTGTCGGTCGTCACTCAATTTAGGGGTTGCAACGTTGCATGACGGTTGCAATAGACAACGCCGTGTCGATCAGCCGAGTTCGGCGTCGAGTCCGATCAGATGTGCCCGGGCGCGAGCCCGTTCCACCGGGTCGACGGCTCCGTGCTCGGCGAGCAGTTGCCAGCCTCGCCGGTCGTCCCGACCGTCCGGAAGACCGAGCCAGTGCCGTAACAGCGCGAGGTTTCCGCGCGCGGATTCGGCGAGCACCGCACCGCGCAGGCTGGTGGTCAATTCGGTGCGCAACCGCGCGATGGCCGGTGATACCGACTGCGGCAACAGCGAACCGGTGTAGGCCGACAGCGCACCGGCGACGTCGCCGGCCTCCAGGGCGTCGAGCACATCGCCCATGTCACTGGCCACCGGTCCGACGAGTCGATACGGGCGCGAGGCGATGTGGTCACCGCCGATGACCCGGCGCAGCCGCGACATCTCGGCACGGATGGTGACGACGTCGAGATCCTTGTCGTCGAGCAGCATCGCCAGGTGGTCAGCGCTCAAGCCCTCCGGGTGGCGGATCAGCAGCACCAGGATGTCGGCGTGGCGTCCGGTCAGCACGAGCGGGCCGGCGGGGCCGGCCTGCCAGCGCGGCCGGTCGGCGCCGAGCACCGAGAGCAGGGCACCTTCCCGCGCGCCGTCGTCGGGACCGGACAGCCGCAACAGCGCCAGTTGGTTCTCGACGGCGACCGCCGTGGCCCGGACCAACGCCAGCGTCTGGGGTGTGGCCACCGACAGATCGCCGGTCAGGTCGATGGCTCCGAGCAGCGCGCCGCTGCGCGGATCGTGGACCGGTACGGCGGTACAACTCCACGGATGCACGATTCGGGAGTAATGCTCGGTGCCGCAGATCTGCAGTTCGCGGTCCAGTGCCAGCGCGGTCCCCGGTGCATTCGTCCCGGCCGAATGCTCGCTCCAGTCGGTGCCGGGCACGAAGTTCATCGCCTCGGCCTTGCGGATGGCCAGGCGATCACCCTCGACCCAGAGCAGCGTGCCATCGGCCGCGGTGATGGCCACCACGACACCGGCATCGACGGCGTCCTCGACCAGCAGACGCCGGATCAGCGGCAGTGTCGGCGCCAGCGGATGGGAGCGGCGGAGCTCATCGAGGGCCTTGGCCGCCTCGGTCGCCCGCCCGCCGGTGTCCGGGTCCACCCCGGTCGCCAGACTGCGCTGCCAACTCTCGGCGACGATCCGGCGCAGCGGAGCCGAGTCGAGATAGGCAGCATCGACCTGACCTGCGACGAAGAGGTCGTGGACGGCACGCACCTTCGCCGGCTGCACTCGGCCGCCGGACGTCCTCGCTACCACCATGCTCACACTCCCCGCGGTGCGCCGATCGCCGGACGCACCGCATCTCTGGAGCCAGGATAGTGGACCGCGTCACAGTGCAGAGGTGTTCGTCGACTCCGGGCGTTGCAATCGTGTCCGTCGACACTCGTCGGCCGGGCCGATCAGCCCCAGGCGCCGGCGGCCCGGCGATCGGTGGCCGACACCTCGTCGGCGCCGTCGCGGACCGCGTTGCCCAGGCGGAGCAGGATGTCGTTGAGCGCTGCCGCGGACTGGTTCCACCGCACCTGCTCGGCCCGATAGGCCTCGGCAGCCTGGGCCGTCCAGGTGTGTTGCAGTGGGGCGATCTGCGCGCGCAACTCCTCCAGTGCGGCATTGAACCGGGCGGAGACGGTGTGGATCTCCCGCCGCACGGTGTGCTCGATCTCATCGAAGTTGTAGGTCAGCATCATGTCCATGGCCAATCCCTCACAGCTCGTTCGCAACGGCGGCGAGCTGATGGGAGTGGCTCTCGGCGGCTTCCCGCAGGGTCTGTTCGTTGAGCCGGATGGTCTCGGCGATCCGCCCCAGCGCCGCATGCAGCGCGATCGATTCGGTGTTCCAGCGGTTCACCACCTCGCGGAAGCGCAGCGCCGCCGCACCACCCCACACCGAGGCCGGCACACTGCACATCCGTCCGATGAACGAGCCGAGCATCGCCCGGATCTCGTCGTTGCGGGCGTCGATCTGGCCTGAGACCGCATGCATGAGGTCCAGGTCGGTGGTGAGAGCGGGCATTCGGGTGTCCTCCTCGGGTGGTGCCGTCAGGTGTCAGACGTGCTCTATCTGTCTTGGACGCAGCCGGAGGTCATTCGGTTCCACTTTCCTTCGGATTTCCCTCGGCAGGCACCGCATGTGCCGAACGCACCGCCAGATCGCAGTGGCTGCGGATCAGCCCGGGCTGTTGACAGCCGATGGCGATGCGCACCGGCCCGTCGGCGAAGACCACCCACTCGATGATCCGGCCCGGCCGGTTCTCGGTGTAGCTGACGACATCGCGTTCCGCGCGGCGGTCATGCTCGCGAAAGTCGGTGAAGACCCCGGCGGGTTGCACCGCCAGCGCCGCCGCCAGCACGGCGACCGGGTCCGGACCGGCCGGTGACTGGGTGAGCAAGATCGCGGCATCCGGATGCTCCGTCGAGATCGACTGCAGCCGTGGCGAACCCGGACCATCGACGAGGCGCATGCGCTCCCAGTCCGCGGGCAGCAGCACCGCAACCCGGCCCTCGGTCACCAGCTCGTCGTGCACCGCAGGTGGGCGGTCCACCTGCCAGATCATCCCGACACCGCACACCGCCACCGCGGTGACACCGGCCAGCGCCGGCGACGTGCGCGTCCGGCGCGGCCGGGCAGCGCCGACGGTATCCCGGACCAACACGAGGTCATCCACGATCGCGGCATCGCGGCCACCGGCCAGCACATCCCCGGCGATGGCCTCGGCCAACGGTCGGGCTCCCGATACTCCGATCGGTGCGTCGAGCAGAACCGTCGCGCCCATCGTGATCAGTGCGGTGACCTCCTCGGCGACCGAATCGCCGAGCCTCGGTACCGAGGCCGCCACCCGGTCACCGACCCGGACCAGGACGAACTCCTCGGTGATCTCGACGATCACATCCGCGGGTCGGCGATGCACGGTGTGACGTTGTCGGACAACGGCCGCACCGCCGACGGCACGGCGGATCCGGTCGACGCGCCCCGGATGCCACCACCCCGGGCAGACCAGCAGCACCGGCCCCGCCCGGGCATCGTCGACGCGCAGGACCCTGCGCCACAGCTCGTCCACATCCACCGGCTCGTCATCGATGATGGCGTACGGCTCGTCGATCGCCGCGCACGCCATCGCGGCCAGATCGTCGGGTACCGCTACGGATCCGTGCACGGCGGCCGGGCCCACCACCAACACGGTCACGGCGGTTCGCTCCAGGCGATCTGGACGCGCTCGACGGCGTGGCCGCGCAGCACCAGCGTCCCTCGACCCGGCGGCAGCACCGCAGGTCGGATGGCGCCGAGCAACGGGCCCTCCTCGGTGGCGGTGCTCATCATCAAGCCGGCGCTGCCGAGCTCGCGCATCATGGCGGGCACCGGATCGTAGAGTGCGCGCGCCGCTCCCCCGGCGCGACGAGTGATGACCAGGTGCAACCCGATATCCCTGGCGTAGGGCAGGAATTCCAGCAAATGGTTCAGCGGGTCCGTGCCGGTGGACAGCAACTCGTAGTCGTCGACGACGAGATAGATCTCCGGGCCCGACCACCAGGACCGGTCATGCAACTGCTGCTGAGAAACCGAGGCCTCGGGTAGACGGCCACGCAACTCCTCGACCAGCCCCCGCAGCTGCTCGCCGAGGATCGCCGCGGATATCGCGTATCCGCCGAGGTGCGCACCGTCGACCACGCCGAGCAGGGATCGCCGGGCGTCGGCGAGGTAGAGCTGTACATCGCCGGGTTCGCATTCCCTGGTCAGCTGCACACACAGGGTCCGCAGCAGCGCCGTCTTCCCGCAACCGCTGTCGCCGAGCACGATCAGATGCGCCGAATCGGCGAAATCGATTGTCACCGCGCCGAGTTCGGATTCCCCGATCCCGATGACGACCTGCGTCCGTGGGCGCACCGACCGGGGTAGCCGTTCACGGTCCAGTCGCGCCGGCAGCAACCGCACCGGCGGCGCCGCGGGCCCGGGGTGACGGGCCAGCACGGCCCGCACGGAGCCGGCGATATCGGCGGCGCCAAGGTGCGGCAGGGCCAATGCGGCCAGATTCCCGTCGCGCGTGAGCGCGGTTCCCGGCGGGCTGCCTGCCAATTGTCGGGCTCTCGTCCGGTGCATCTCGGACTCCCCCGGTTCGCCGAGGCGCAGCTCCAGCCGGCTGCCGAGCTGGTCCTTGAGCGCCGGCCGCAGTTCTGCCCACCGCGCCGCCGAGATCATGACATGCACGCCGTGGGCCAGACCGTGCGCGGCGATATCGGTGACCGCGTCCTGGGCGGCGCCCCCATCCTCGCGCAGCGCCGCCCAGCCGTCGACGACCAAGAAGACCTCGCCGTAGCCGTCGGCGCGCGCAGACCGGGCCGCCCGCCGCCGGATCAGCGTCTGGACCGTCGCGATGGTGCGGGTGACGAGCTCGGGTTCATCACGTCCGGCCAGCACCCCGATATGCGGGAGCTCGCGTAGCGCTGCAAGGGTGCCCCCACCGAAGTCGAGGCAGTAGAACTGGATGTCGCCGGGGCCGTGCCGGTGCGCGAGTGCCAGCAGCAGGGTGCACAGGGCGGTGGATTTGCCCGACCGGGTCGCGCCCACCACCGCGACATGTCCACCGGCGCCGGTCAGATCGACGGTGAATGGGTCCCGACGCTGATCGAAAGCGTTGTCCACCAACCCGATCGGTGCCGTCAGCGTCGGCGCGGCGTGGTCGGCCAGCAGTTCGGTCAACGTCGGTGGCGCGGACAACGGCGGCAACCAGATGCGGTGCGCGGGGCGGCCGTGACCCGCCAACCGATCGAGCACCGTGTCGAGCACGGTGGGCGCCCGCCGCGCGTCCCCCGATGGCGCGGCACGCGGTGGGGTGGCGGTGAACACCGCGACGCCGGGCGCACCCTCGGCGACCTGCCGTGCCGGTCCGGAGAGATAGGTGGTGCGCAATTTCACCAGTTCACCGTCGGTGGTCTTCAGATAGGCAGATCCCGGCTCCGCGGACAGCTCGTAGGCGTCGGGAACCCCGATGACCGCACGAGAATCGCTCGTGGAGAACGTCTTCAGACACACCCGGTAGGAAAGATGGGTCTCAAGACCGCGCAGCCTGCCCTCGTCGAGACGCTGACTCGCCAGCAGCAGGTGCATACCCAGCGAACGTCCGAGCCTGCCGACGGCGAGGAACACCTCGGCGAAGTCGGGATGTTGGGTGAGCAGTTCGGAGAACTCGTCGATGACGAGGAACAGCACCGGGAGTACGGCCAGTTCACGGCCGGCCAGGCGCGCACGCCGGTACTCGGCGAGACTGCCGGTGCCGCTCGCACGCAGCAGCCGCTGGCGCCGCTGCATCTCCCCCGTCAACGCGGCATGCATCCGGGTGACCAGGTGCGACTCCTCGGCGAGATTGGTGATCACCGCGGCGACATGAGACAACCGCTCGAATCCGAGAAACGTCGCACCACCCTTGAAATCGATGAGGGCCAGGTTCAGCTCGTCGGAGGTGTGCGTGGCGGCGAACCCGGCGATGAGGGTCCGCAGGAACTCCGACTTACCCGAGCCCGTGGCGCCGACGCACAGACCGTGCGGACCCATCCCACCCTCGGCGGCCTCTTTGATGTCCAGATACACCGGTATTCCACGATTCTCAGGTCCGTCGCCGGTCCCGATCGGCACGCGCAACCGCATCCCGGCGCCCGGCGAGAAGGTCGACGGACCGTCCATTCCCACCAGTTCTGCCCAGCCGGGCACCCCCGCACCGACGCTCGCCGGGCTCAGACGCCACCGCGCCAGCCGGCGCGCGCACAGCTCGGCCAGCTGCGGTGACATTGCGTCGGACCCGGGACCTGCCTGGATCCGTCGGTCGCCCTGCCCACCGATTTCCAACACGATATCGGCCGTACCCGCCGCGACCGGTTGGCCGTCGTCGACGATCAGCACCGTACGGGCAGCGGGCGACGGAGTGCCGTGGTGCGGCAACCATTTCAGCCAATCCCAGCACAGGTCGGCACCGGTGGCCCGCGCCACTATCCGGACATCGGCGGGACTGTGCCATATCGCGAGTTGGCACACGATCGCCCGCGCCAGATCACGGGCGTCCGCCGCGACACCGCCGATGCCGAGGTGACCGGACAGCTCGGCGGGCACCGGTGCTCCCGGCACGATCGCACGCGCGGTCAGCAGCGCATCCAGCGCGGTCTGGGTCACCGGGTCGGTCTCACCGATCGGCGAGCCGTCCTCGACGATCAGCGGCGTCGCCAGCATCACCGGACCGATGCCGATACGGATCACGAGGAAATCGGGATCCGTCGCGCGGCGTTCCCACATCCGCGGCGTACCGGCGAAGGTCCACAGCATGGCGGGGTCGGGATGCGTCCAGTTCAGGTTCGCGCGCTGGGCATCGGCGGTGGCCGCCGCGTCCTGGCCCACCTCGTCGAGGTAGCGCAGGTAATCGCGACGTCCCGCATCGATTTCGGCGGTGCCGCCGCGCATACCGTGAGCCGCCGTCGCGAGCACGGAGACGAGCATCATCACCGGGAGTACCAGATACATCGGGCTGCGCGCGAGGGGTAGTCGATCGCCGGACAGGTACAGCACCGTCATGCCACCCGCCGCCACGAGCACCACGACGGGTAACAACCGCACCAGCGGATTGATCGGTGGCGCGACGGGCACCTCCGGGGGTCTGCGCACCCGCACCGCACCCGTGGGCACCGTCGGCACCGGTGCGCGGTGGTCCCTGACGAACTCCATGCCATCACTGACGCAACCCGGTGGCATTTGGTTCCACCGAATTCTGGTGCGTGGTCGACAGCTGCGTAGCGGTTACGGTGAGACGCGGGGGGATGTCATGGATGATCCGTTGTGCCGGGTGACGATTCAGTGCGCGCACGCACCGCACGCCGTCGATCTGATATTGCCACGGCATGCCCGGCTCGGTCTGCTCCTGCCCGACATCGTCGAGCTGGCGGCCGGCACCGACCCCCCGCAGGCCGCCTGGCGACTGGACCGGCTCACCGGTGACCGGTGTGACGAGTCGATGAGTCTGCACGACAACGGGGTTCACGACGGAGATCTCGTCGTGCTGTCATCGGCGCACTCCACCGCACCGGAACCGGTGCCCGGGGATGCCTGCGCAACCCTGGTCGACATCGGTCTGGATCCGTCGCCGCCCGCAGGTTCGGCGGCCGGTGCGACCGCCGCGGGCGTGGCCGCCGCGGTCATCCTGGTTCTCGCCGGGATGACCGGCGCAAGCCCGGCGTTCAACGCGGTGCTCGCCGCCGCGGCCGCGATCGGTGCGCTGCTCATCGGGCTGCGCGCCGGCCACGTCTCGACGATGCTGGTGAGCGTTGTGTTCGCCGGTGCCGCAGCGGCTCTCGCCTGCCCGGGTCGGCCGGGCCCTGGACACGTGTTACTGGCATGTGCGGTTTGCGCGACCCTGTCGGTGGTGCTGCTGCGGATCACCGTGCACGGAACCCGGCTGTTCACTGCCATCGCCACAGGAGGCTTCGCGGTCTCCGCGGTGACCGCCGCCGCGCTGGCCTTGTCGGCGGATCTCGCCGCGCACGGCGCCGCCCTGGCGGTGATCGCGCTGGGCGGACTGACCGTATCGGGACGCCTGACCCTACTGATCGGTGGTATTCGGCCCGCCCGGCCACTTTCCGGTGGGCACGCCGACCGAGCCAGGAACCGGCTGGCCGGGATGGTGTGCGGCTTCGCGGTGGCTGCCTGCGTGGCCGCGATATCCGTGGCAGCGGGTGCCGCGTTGGGACAGCGACCATGGCCTGCGCCCGCGGCCCTCATCGTCGTGATGGCAACCGTGTTGTCGCTGCGCGTCCGGTCGTACGCCGTTCCATGCTGCCGACGGGCGGCGGGATGGGCGGGATTGGTCTGTGCGACCGCCTGTTTCGCACTGTTGGCGGTATCCGTTCCGGCCCATGCCGGCTGGCCGGCGGTCACCGCACTCGCCGCCGCCGCCTGGTTCCGGGTACGGCGCGCACCGGCAAGCCCGGTACTGACACGGGTTGTCGATGTCGGAGACTCACTGGCATCTGCAGCGGTCATACCGCTGGCCTGTTGGGTCGGCGGCGCATTCGCCTTGGTCCGATCGGCAAGCCTGCTGTGAAACGCGTCGGTGGCGTTGCCGCGGTGCTCATGATGGCGATCGCACCGGTGGGCGTCGCGGCACCGGCCGCCGCCTTCGGACCGCCGGCGATCGACATGACGCGCGTTCCCGCTCCCGGACCCGCCGCGCCCCGCAGCCCGACCGAGCAGACGCAACAATGTGTGACCCCGGCCCAGACGTCGCCGCCGGTGCATCCCGCACGGCCGGACCTGAAGGCGGCGTGGGCACGAACCCGTGGGGCCGGCCAGGTGGTGGCCGTGATCGACACCGGCGTGAACCCGCATCGTCTACTTCCTCGTTTGCTCCCGGGCGGTGATTACGTATCGTCCGGGGACGGCACCCAGGACTGCGACGGACACGGCACCATCGTGGCCGGACTGGTCGGCGCGACGTATGACCCGGTGTCCGGTTTCGGCGGGATCGCGCCGGAAGCGGCGATCCTGGCCATCCGGCAATCCTCGATGATGTTCCGCAACAGCGATGGTGGCGCACCGCAGGGTATCGGCGATGTCGATTCGCTCGCGGCCGCGGTGCGCAGCGCGGCGGACCAGGGTGCGACGGTCATCAACATCGCCTCGGTGGCATGCCTGGATGCCGCAACCGATCTCGACGACCGCGCACTCGGTGCGGCATTGGCCTACGCGGTCGACGAACGCAATGCGGTGGTGGTCTCGGCGGCCGGCAACGTCGGCGGTCGCGGCACCTGCCCGAAGCAGAATCCCACGCCGGACCCGGGTCACCGTGATGAACCCGACTGGAATCGGGTGGATGTCGTGGTCAGCCCGAGCTGGTATGACGACCTGGTGCTCACGGTGGGCTCGGTCGACGCCGAGGGCAGCGCGTCGCGGTTCACGCTCGGCGGGCCGTGGGTGGATGTCGCCGCCCCCGGCGAGGGGGTGGTGTCATTGAGCCCGGCCGGTGACGGGACCGTCGATGTGCTGCCGGGACAGGATGGACCCCAACCTATTTCCGGAACGAGTTACGCCACCCCGGTGGTGTCGGGAGTGGTCGCGCTGCTGCGGTCGGTGGCGCCGCAGCTGACGGCCAGGCAGGTGATGCACCGCATCGAAAGCACCGCGCGGCGGCCGGGCGCGGGCTGGGATCCGCTGATCGGGCACGGAGTCGTCGATGTGCTCGCCGCGCTCGACGGTATCGGCGAAGCGCCGGCCGGCGCCGCCCGCCCCGTGGACTCGCCTGCGCCGGTGCATACCGGCCCCGGAAACCGTATCGCGGTGATCGGTGCGGCCTTGTGCGCCGTGCTCGCCGTTGGCGCGGCGCTGCTTCCGCCGGTCAGGTCACGGCGGGCTGAGGACATCGCGCAGCAGGACAGCGTTGTCGATGGCGAGCTCCGGACCGCGCGGTAGCACGGCCAGTACCGGCCACGGTGCGGCACCGGGTGCCTGCGCCAACCCGAGCGCCTCCGCCGAGGCCTCGTCGCGTATTCCGAAGGCCACCCCGCTCCCGGTGATCAGGTAGCGCGGTCCGGTCGTCGCCCCGTCCCCGGCCGATCCGGCGGCACGGGCATAGACACTGCGGTCCGGTGGGATCGCCACCGCGTCGAGATGTGGACCCGGGCCGTCGGCCTGCGCGAGAGCGACCGTGGACGGCCCGGCGGGAACGGCCGCGGTGGCGAAGACCGCAGTCTCGGGTGAGTGCCCGAGGCCGGCCCAGCGCCATTGCGTGCAGAGCACCTCGCTGAACTCCGCACCGACCGGTACGTCGGCGCCGACCGTGGCGCGAGCCGTCGCCTCGGGCAGCATGTCTAGCATCACCCGCGACACATCTAGCGGGACAACGCCTTCCAATCGCATCACACCGACGAGGGATCGATCGCGCAGGTCGACCGCGTGCTTGCGCCCGTCGCGCAGCAGGTAGGTGCGCGCCGATCCGCGAGCGGTGACCAGCACCGGTGGGGCCGCCGATGGTGCGGCGGGGGCGCCGATGATCAATGTGGTGCCGCGTTCGGGGGCGCCGTCACAGAGGGTCCAGGCCGTCGACTCGCCGTCCAGGGACGCCCCGATACTGGCCGGTGCGCCCGCTATTCCCATCGCGGGACCGAGTTCGGCATCGTCGAGCATCGCCGCGCTGACCAGCTGGGGCTGGGCCGGGGTACCTGCGATCAGGCGGGCCGACGCCAGATTCGGTGTGGGGTGCACGGTATCGCCGACCCGGACGTACATCGCCCCGGACTCCCTGACCACCACGATGGGGTCATCGCCGAGCGGGCCGTGCGGGCGCAGCAGTGCCAGCACGGCGCACACCACCAGCACGATCGCGGCGATGGCGAGCCCGGACGCCAGCGAAAGTCGCTGGCTGCGAAGCGGATCGTCGAGCATCCGGGTATCGCGGCAGACCAATGCGTACTCGATCCTGCGCGTCAGGAAGCGGTATCCGCTGACCTCCAACCGTGAAACCGAACGCCGCGCCATCTGACCCCCGGTTCGACCCTAACGGAGTTCAGTAGCATCCGAACGCAGGAGTTTCTACCGCCGGCGCGCCCACACGTACGGCACCAGCGCCCGCAGGAAATCCAGATCCGGCCCCGGGCGGGCACCGGCGAACGCCTGCTCGAAACACTCTTCGGCCACCATAAGGATGCCTTCGGCGTATTCGCGCGTGAACGCGATGCTGCCGTACTCGTCCATCAGCGCGCGCACCGTGCGCACCATGGCCTCGTCCCGGTCGGCCCGGTCAGATCGCAGGTAGTCGCGCAGGACCGCCCGATCGCGTCCGCGCGCCACGTCCATCAGGTGCACCAGGGCCAAGGTCCGCTTACCCTCGTACAGATCGCCGAGGATCTCCTTGCCGTAGGTCTTCTCCTCACCGATCAGATTGAGCAGGTCATCGCGGATCTGGAAGGCCGCCCCGAAGTGGAAACCGAACCGGATCAATGGTGCCAACTCGGCGGCGCCGTTCGATCCGACCAGCGCCCCGACGCGCAATGGGTAGATCGTGGTGTACCAACATGTCTTGTGCATGATGAGTTCGAGATAGTCTGACGGAGTGAGATTTTCGACGTTGTCGAGTTGCCATCCGATCTCGGTGGCCTGACCCTCCAGGGTGCGCAGTGCCATCGTGTCGAACTCGGTCATCACCTGCTCGGCCAGACCACGGTCCAGCTGCCGGGTGGCCCGTCGCAGGACCTGACTGGCCACGATGGCGAGGGCGTCCCCGGCGTTGAGCGCCGCCGCCGTGCCGTAGGAGGCGGTGAGAGTGGGCCGGCCCCGCCGCATCTCGCTACCGTCGGCGATATCGTCGTGAACGAGAAAAGCGTTGTGCAGCAATTCGATCGCCACTGCGATCCCCGTCAGAGCCGACGATTCGGCACCGAAGGACCGCCCGCTGGACAGACACAACGCCGGACGCAGCGCCTTGCTGGGCCGCATCGGATACTCCCGCATCGGGGCGTAGAGCCACTGGACCGGCTCCCCGTCGGGTATCGCGTCGAGCATCGCACGACGGACATCGCGGCCGACGACACGCAACCGGTTCTCGACATCCTCGACGAGATCGGGTCGGTCGGCAGTGGCCGTCATCCCGGGTGGCCCTGGACAGTGAGCTCGATCGGCAACCACAGGTCGGGGCGGCCGTGCGTGAACAGGATCCCGCGGTACACCCCGACCGGCGCGCCGGCCCGGATCCGCAGCACGATCCCGCGCCCCGAACGCGGCGGCATCGCCACCGTGGCGGGAAGCAGCTCGATATCGGCGGCCGGGAAGACGCTTCCGACCGCCGATTCCAGGGTGCCGATCCGCAGCCGGACCTCACCGGCGTCGTCGACGCCGCGGTTTTCGAGCCAGATCTCGGCGGTGGCGCTCTCGCCGGCGGTCACATCGATGGCTATCCGACCGGTCGCCGATCCGGTGGTGATGTCCAGCATGGGCGGTACATCGCACGTTACCTGGGGTTCGCGGTTCCCGGCGGCGAACCCACGGCCGAACTGGTCCACCAACTTCCACCAGGATGCGAGCAAGGGTTCGATATCGGTGGCACCCCAGAGGCCGGCGCGTTGGTCCTCCGAGAGCGCCGAACGCGAACCCGCGGTCCCGCCAAAGGTGTTCACGCTGTCGGAGGCCGCCGTGATGAAACGGTCGACGAGTGTGCTCGCAGCGCGCAGACCCTCGGCCTGAATCGCGGTCAGCGCCCGCATGTTGGCCGCCGAATCGAACACGGACGCCCAGGGAAGCCCGTTGCCAGTACCGTTTTCCACCGACGTTCTCCTCCCGTCAACCCGCCCGCAGGCGGGTCTCCTGAGCGGTATGCTAACCGCGCCAACACCGCCAGGAGGGGTGATGTCGTCGAGCAGACAAGGCGTGCGACACCTACTCGCGGTGTATGGCGGAATTTCGACGGCGGTACGCGATTCCGATCGAAACGACTTCGGGGCGACGGTCGACGAATTCCTGCCCGGCTACTCGGCGCACCCAGATTGGTATTCAGAAGTCCACCGTTTCCTGCATCCCGATGATCCAGGCGGACCACCCGATACCGAGCAAGCTCTGATTGCACTCGCCGCCGAGGCCGCCGCCGATATCCGCCTGCCCCAGCCGCAGAAGGCCCGCCTGCTGCTCGCGCTGGCCGTCATCGCCCGGGTGAACCGACTGCAACCCGACAATCCCCTGCCCGACCTGTGCGCCGACGAGCATCGCGATCTCACCATCGAGGCACTGGCGGCCGCGGGGCCGGGCTCGTCGAGCCCAGGGCAGTGCCGCGACCGGGCACGGGTGTTCTACGACGATCGGTTCGCCCGGGGAGTCCCGGAATCGTTCGTCACGCGCGACGCATTCGACGATCTGCGGGCGGAGGCGCTTCGGGCGGGCGCCATCGGCGAACAGACGGCTACGGCGCCGTTGTGCGCGTCAGGAGTCGTCAACTATCGGGGCTTCGACTCGGTCGTGGTGGACACCACCTTCAGTTCGGACTCGGTGCCGCTGCGCAATCTCATGCGCATCGTCAACCCGTACAACTGGAACGAGAACTACCCGGAGTTCTTCATCCGGATGTCGCACAACGGTCCGACCTACGCCCCCGACGGGTGGCGGCGGGTTCTGGAGACGGTGTGCCTGGTCGAGGGATTCGAACTCAACACCCCGCTGAAGTTCAACCCGACGGCCGGTCCGACGATGGCACGGCTGGACTACGACCTGGACACCTCGCGCTTCGACAGCGGTGACGGCCGTGTGCGGGTGGACCACGGGTACATCAACATGACCGCCATCGGGGATCCGGGCAGCGGCGGGGTCCACATCCGCACCCGCAAGGTGGTGCACATCGAGGGCATCAGCCCGTTCGCCCAGCAGCGCCTGGTGTGCATCTGCGGTTATGGCACCGCATCATCGGATTTTCTGCTCGGCAGGGCCGATCCGCCCTATCCGACCGCCGAACCGTTCGACTACCCCGAGACCGATGACGCGGCCGGTGACATCGACGACACCCCGATCACCCGGCCGCGCCACGCCGTGCCCACCGCCGTGCAGATCTGGACCGACACCATGATCGGTGTCACCGGTGACTACGCCGAACTTGCCGGCAAGTGGTGGGACCGCGGCGTCACCGCCGCCGATGTCACCGCGTTCGGCGGTCAGATCGGCAGTCGACTGGCAGCCGCTCCGATGACCTTCCTGGATGCCATGTACCGACCCCGCCACCGGAGCCGGTAGATGCCCGATGAATCACCGGTCGACCAGGCGACGACCGCCACACACCGTTATCTCGGGCAACTGAACACCATCGTCGAGCAGGCCGCTCGCACCGACGAGCGCGGCGTCTGGGGAATCGACCCGTGGATCACCATCATCCATGATCTGATCGACCTGCAGATCCGGACGGCCGCCAACGCTGTCGCGCTGGGTCTGGCCGGTCCGTGGTGGCGCCGACCGGTCGAACCCTTCAGCGCACTGTCGGAGGAGATCATCATCGCCGCAGCCCCCTACGAGCGGGTTCTCACCGTGGCAGGGCCGTTCCGGCGCGTCGGCCGTGCGGACGAGACCATCCCGGATCGGGCCATCGAGTTCGTACCGGCCACCCTGCGTGCGGGTGAGACGATGTTCCGGATAAAACTGACGGATGCGGATTACATCGGCGCCAACTACCTCGGCACGGTCGGATTCCGGCAAAGTGAGCCCGGCGGGCGCGGCGCCGACCGACCACCGGTCACCATCGAAGTAGGCCTGTGAACGAATACACCATCGGACCGACGATCGAGGACCTCCTCGACAGCGCCGTCGAGGCCATCAACCGTCAGGACCATGGCAGCGCCAGATCACTGGCCCGCCAGGTGCTCGCGGTCGACCGCGACAATCTCGAGGCCGAAGAATTGATGGCGGTCTCCGACAACGGATCCGTCGTGCAGCGGTTGACGCTGCTGTTCGTCGACGTCGTGGACTCCGTGGGACTGTCGACGCGGCTGGAACCCGAGATGTACAGCACGGTGATCCGCCGCTATCGCGACGAGGTGCATCGGATCGTGGCCACCTACGAGGGCCATATCGGCGCAGTCCAGGGCGACGGACTGCTGATCACCTTCGGGCATCCGACACCACACGAGAACGATGCGCAGCGCGCGGTGTCGGCCGGCCTGGACATCACCGCCGAGGTGGCCGCCCTGAGCAGGCGACTGCGCCGCAAGTTCGGGTTCGGCATCGAGGCCAGAGTGGGCGTCCACCGCGGGGTGGTGACGATCGATCCGGTGCGCGACGAGGTGATCGGGGTCGGCGCGAACCTGGCATCGCGGGTCTGCGATCTGGCCGAACCCGGCACCGTGGCGATCTCCGAGGCGGTGCGGCGGGTGCTGCGTGAGGACTTCACGCTCGAGCCGTTACCGTCCCGACCGGTCAAAGGTTTCGACAAACCCCTCGAGCACTTTCGGGTGCTGGCCGAACGCGCCGAGGCACCGTTGCTCTCGGGGCCGCTCGTCGGACGCGACGACGAGATCGCCCACCTGCGTCGTTGCTGGGATGCCGCGCAGGCTGGCACCCTGACGGTGCCCGGGGTGGTCTTCAAGGGCGAGGGTGGCATCGGCAAGACCAGGCTCGCCGACGCGGCCATCGCGATGGCACGCCAGTCCGGCGCCGTGGTGCTCGGCATCTACGGATCGTCCTTCCACAGCGATATCGGCCTGCGCCCCATCCGGCGACTGCTGGAAAGGACCAGCGGTATTGCCCGCGACTCCGATCCGGCGCAGGGCGTGCGGCAGTTGCGGTCCGAGGTCGTCCGACACGGTCTGGATCCGGAGCAGGCCGTACCCCTGCTGGCCCCCGTGCTCGGCATCGCACCGGGGGCCGACTATCAGCCGCCGAGTGCGACGGCGGGTCGGCTCTACGACCAGATCGCCGACACCGTCCGCAGATATCTGATCGCGGCGACCGGTGACGGGCCCGCGATGATGGTGTTCGAGGACGTGCACTGGTACGACGAGGACACCGTGAAGATCCTGCAGGCCGTGCTTGACGACGCCACGGGACGGCTCATGGTGGTCATCACCGGGCGCGAGGTCCCGGCGCTGACCCACTGCAGAACCTTCGAGCTCAGCCCGTTCCAGGAGCACCACGCCGATCTGTTGATCACCGCACTGCATCCCGATCTCGACGATACCGCCCGCCGCGCGGTGGTGGACCGTTGCGACGGAATGCCGCTCTACATCGAAGAAGTCGTGGCAAAGATGCAATCTGCGCTCGCCGACCCGACCGAGACCGGCAAGGTGCCGGACACCCTCTATGAGGCACTGGTCGCGCGGTTGCGGCTCAACGAGCGAGCGTGGCATGTGATCGAGGCCGCCGCGCTGATCGGCAGTCAGGTCGACCAGGCATTGCTCGCCGCCGTCGTCGAACTCGATCGCCGGTCGATCGAGGACATCCTCGACGAACTGACACGCAACCGCGTGATGAAACCGTTCGGCAACGGGGGCTGGCGATTTCGGCATGAATTGCTGCGCGAGGTGGCTGCCGAACTGCTCCCGCCCAGCGCACGTAAGCGGTTGCACAATCGGATCGGCACCGCACTGGTCAGCTCCGCGGCCGATGGCACACCCGAATGGCCCTTGGTCGCACATCATTACGAGCAGGGTGAGCAATTCGGCGAGGCCGCCGACAGCTACGAGAAGGCGGCCGCCGACGCGCGTCGACGTGGCGCGCTCAACGAGGCAAGATCGCTGTTGACCCGGGCACTGGACAGTACCGCCGAACTGCCACCCGATTCCGAGGCGCGCGATGCGCGCGAGGTCGCCATCCGGCTGGAGCGCGGCTTTCTCGGATTCGCCGCCGCCGGCCACGCGAGCGTGGAGGCGGCCGCCGACTTCGAACGCTGCCTGCAGATCATCGACAACCACCCGGGCGTGGAGATGTTCGCAACGTTCAGCGCCCTGTGGAGTTTCTTCGCCTCACGCGGAGATTTGCGCAGGTCAGCGCAGTTGGTGGACGCCTTGCGCACCAATATCGCCGATATGCCGCAGTGGTACCAGGCGGTGATGGATGCGGTGGTCGGCTCGCTGGCGCTGTTCCGCGGCGAGCTGAACAGCGCGCGCACGTGGTTGGAATCGGCTGCCGCGGCCATCGCAGAGATGGAGTCGCCGGAGATCGACGGGGATTGGTACGCACCCAATGACCCGGTCGGCGGGATGTATGCGCTGCTCGGACTGACCCGTTATCTGCAGGGCGATCTCGAATCGGCGACCGAATCGTTCGCCGATCTGGAAAAGCGTTGTCAGGCTTTGATCTTCCCGCACGGCCCGTTCACCGAGTGCTATGGCAAGGTGCAGGAAGCCGTGGTGCGAACCCATGCCGGGCAATGCGGGCAGGCGATCGACCTCGCTGGACGCATCGCCGAGATCGCCACCGAGAACGGCCTCGACGAGTGGGTGATGATCTCGGCCACCGCCGCGGCCAATTCCGGTGCGAAGGCGGCACTGGCGGGGCCCGAACCGGATATTGCGGCGCTGCGCGAGCGCACTGCCACCCTCGCCGCACTGGTGCAGATCTGGCGCGACTACGAGCTCAAGGCATTTCTGTGCTGGTATGACGCCGGCTTGGCGGCCGCCCTGCTCGGTGCAGGCGAGGTCCAGGACGCACGCCGGCAGATCGACGTGGCGTTGCAGATGTCGGCGGAGACGTCATGGCATCTTTTCGACGCCGATCTGCTGCGGCTGCGCGCCCACACCCGGGACTCGGCCGTCGATCGGGACGCCGATCTGGAGCAGGCTCTCGAGTTGTCCCGTACCCAGGGCGCGCTGGTACTCGAATTGGCGGTGGCCGCCGATCGTTTCCGGATTCACGGGGACCCCTGCCGCGCCGATCTGGAGCAGGTGCTCGCCCGGTTACCCGCCGATCAGGACTGGCCCGCACTCGCCGAGGCGCGCGCGTTGTTGCACTGATGCCGAGTCGGGGGAAGGTCGCGATACTCGGCGGCGGGATGGCCGGCCTCAGCGCGGCGTGGCGACTGAGTTCGCCGGGTTGGCGGGAACGTTTCGACGCGATCACGGTGTACCAGCGCGGTTGGCGCCTCGGCGGCAAGGGCGCCTCCAGTCGCGGTGTCCATGACCGCATCGAGGAGCACGGCCTGCACGTATGGCTGGGCTCATACGAGAACGCCTTCGCCCTGCTGCGCGAGTGTTATATCGAAATCGACCGGGTGACAGTGGATCCCGAGTGTCCGATCCAGACCTGGGATCAGGCGCTGATCCCGGCCGACGAATTGGGGATGGCCGATCACTGGGCCGGTCACTGGTCGGTGTGGCGGGGCCGATTCTCCCGCAACACCGAACTCCCCGGCGAACCGGATGCCGACGGACGGGAGCTCACCGTGGTCGGGTTCCTGCGCAGAGTGCTGCAGCTGGTATCCGATTTCGCCGGCTCCCTGGAGGCCGACGACGACACCGCGGCACGCCTGATCGACATCTCGACCCAGCTCGGTGAACGTGTCCGCGATGTGCTGACCGGGCTGGTTCGGGGGTCGGCGCCGGCCGGACGGCCGCTCGACGAGCCGCTGCGGGCGCTGCGGGAGGCGCTCGACTACGAGCACCGGCCGCAGCACCGCCGGTTCTGGCTGTTGTTATCGCTGTTGACCGCGACCGCGCGCGGGCTGATCGCCGATGAGCTGCTGACCGACCCGGCCGGGTTCCGGTCGATCAACGACGAGGAATACGGCGATTGGTTGCGCCGCCACGGGGCCCACCCCGATGTCTTGGACTTCGCCCTGGTGCGGGGGCTCTACGACATGGTCTTCGGATACGAGGACGGCGACTGCACCCGGCCGTCGTTCGCCGCCGGCCTGGCGGTGCTGCTGACCGGGATCGCGCTGTTCCAGTACAAGGGCGCGTTCTTCTGGAAGATGACTGCCGGTATGGGCGATGTCGTGATCGCCCCGATCTATCAGGCGTTACGCGCCCGCGGTGTACGTTTCGAGTTCTTCCACCGGGTGGATGCGTTGCATCTGGACGCCAGCGGCACCCGGGTAGCAGCCATCTCGATGGGACGCCAAGTCGACCTGGTCGACCCACAGACGCCCTACGATCCGCTGATTCGGGTCGGCGGGCTGCCGGTTTTCCCCGCGGCTCCGCGGTGCGACCAGATCGTCGACGCCGGCCAACCGATGCGCGAGCTGGAGTCGCACTTCGCGGCGCGGCGCGACGCCGAGCAGCGCACCCTGCGGTGCGGTACGGACTTCGACCACGTGGTGCTGGCCGCGTCCGCGGGCATGGTCGAGATCATCTGCGGCGAGCTGATCGCGGACCGCCCCGAGTGGCGGGACATGACGCGCCACGTGAAGACGGTGGCTACCCAGGCTTTCCAGCTGTGGCTCGCCCCCGATGAGTCGAGCCTCGGCTGGTTCCGGCCGGGCGTGACCACCAGCGGCTACGTCGCACCGTTCGATACCTGGGCATCGATGCCGCAGACGCTCTGGGCCGAGAACTGGCCTACCGAGGACGATCCGAAGACGGTGGCGTACTTCTGCGGGGTTCTCGACGCCTCCTGGCCACCCGATACCGACGACCAGGAATATCGGCGCAGGTCTCGGGACCGGGTGCTGACGACCGCGACCGAGTATCTGGACCGCCACGTCGGGCTGTACCTGCCGGGTGCCGTCGCCGCGGATGGCTTCGCATGGGAGATGCTCTGCGGCACAGGCGGTCTGCGTGGACCTGCGGCGCTGGCCACTCAGCACGTCAGCGTCAACATCGACCCTTCGGACCGGTATGTGCAATCGGTCCCCGGCTCGGACAGGTACCGGCTGCGGCCGGACGAAAGTGGTTATGACAACTTGGTGCTGGCCGGCGACTGGACCGATTGCGGTATGAACGCCGGATGTATCGAAGCCGCCGTCATGTCGGGGCTGCAGGCGGCGAATGCACTGCTCGGCCGGAGCAGGTTCTATCGAATCCGCGGATTTTACCTGCCCTGACCGCCACCCAGTTGCGTCACCTTCAATGCGATTCCTTGTGCGGGTAGCTTTTCTGACAACAGGTCGCCCATCGCCGCGACCGGGGTGAGGACGCCGCGCAGCGTGGACAACCGGTCGGGGTCGGTGACCATTGCCATCGCTGCCACGGCGATCAGCGTCGCCGTCGCCGAGTACCCGGGGTCACCGCGCTGGGCCATGGTCGCCACATACCGGTGTCCCGCCGTTGTCCTGGTGTAGGTCTCGATGACGTACCGACCGCGTTCGCCGTGATCGTGGCCGCTGGTCGAATCCGGTAGCAGGCGATCCACCATCGTCGGAGGGACGGTGTGCAGAAACGCCCCGCCGAGGCGGGCTGCCGCTGTGATGGTCGGACCGCTCATGGCCGCGAGGAACGGCGCCATCGGTGAGGACCCGTAACTCAGTGTCTCGGTGTAGCGCAACCCACGGCCGTACGGCCAGCCGAGCAGCGCGTTGGTCCGACGTACACACCGGGTGTTGTACAACGCCATCAAGTAGCCACCGGTCCACAGCCCGGCCAGCTCGGGGGCGATCTCGGACCCGCTGAACACCGGGACATCGGGCTGAACACCGAGATCGGGTTCGCCGGCCCGGTCCGGGGACAGGCTGTAGGGATCGTCGAGAACGGCGCGCAGGGCCGGATCGGTGTGTGCGGCGCGCATCAGTTCGACCATGGTGCGCAGCGAGCCGCCCGAACACCCACCGGAGTAGGCCCGTAACACCAACGTCGTGCGGCCCAGCTCCCCGGCTCCGTCATCGGCGGCACGCCGGGACAGGGCGTGGACGGTGAGATCGGAAGGGATGGAATCGAATCCACAGGAGTGCACGATGCGCGCCCCCGTCGACATCGCGATGCGGTGGTAGTCGCGGATGCTGGCACGTACGAACGGGATCTCCCCGGCCAGGTCCAGATAATCGATGCCGGCGTGTGCGCACGCAGCCACCAGCGGCATGCCGACCGCCGAATAGGGACCGACGGTGCTGACCAAGACCCGGGTTCGCCGCACCAGGTTCGCCAGCCGGCCGGGGTCGTCGAGACCGGTGACCAGCACAGGCCAGTCCCGCGCCCCCGGGCCGAGCGAATCGCGCAGCGCCGCCATCCGGTCGGCGGACCTGCCGGCCAGGGCGATGCGCGCACCGCCGGCGGCGGCGAGTGCGCCGGCCACATATCGACCCACGAAGCCCGTCGCCCCGTAGAGCACGATGTCCAGATCACGCCGGGCGCGCATGCGGATCGACGCTACCCGTCCCGGCCGCGCCGTTCCCGATAAGCGGCAACATGCTGACGGTTTCCGCAATTTCCGGTGTCGCAGAAGATCTTCGACCTGTTGCGGGAGATATCGAACAATGCCGCCGTGCAGTCCGGCGCCGCGCACACCTTGAGCCTGCGCAGCTCACCGCCGCGGATCAGATCCGCCAACGCCATCGCCATCTCCGCACCCATCCGCTGGGCCAGCGGATCCCGGACGGAGGCCAGATGCAGATGCCATTCCGGCATCTCTGCGTGCCGCGTCAGCCACGGCGCGGCCTTGGTATCGGCCAGCAGGGCGTTGACCTGACTCACGGTGCGCTCTTCGTCGTCGGCACCCTCCCAGAGCCTGCCGAGGCGTTCGCGCAATCGATGCACGGCAGCGAGTTCCTCGTCGTCACGATCGCGGCGGCCGGTCCAGCCGAACTCGGCGAGATAGGCCTCCAATCCGGCCAGCTCGGCGAGATCGTCGCCGTCGACGCGATCACTGTTGATCAGGACGCAGGCTGCGCGCAATGTGAGTTCCGTGTCATGAGTAAAAATCATTTGACGCGTGACTCCCGCCGCCGTTAGTGTCATGAGCAACTTCCATTTTACTCATTACGCTCCGGAGTGCTCCATGACGACGATCGACGCGCGCGCGACGACCAGTTTTCGGGTCGGTCTGATCTTCGCGATCACCTCGGCCTTCACCTTCGGCATGTCCGGTCCGCTCGCCAAAGCGCTGATGGAGGCCGGTTGGACCCCGACAGCGGCCGTGACCGCCCGGTTGGCCGGCGGGGCACTGGCGATGGCCGCGTTCGCCACCTACTACCGGCCCGGCTGGGTGCGTGAGGCCCTGCAACACCGAACAACGGTCATCGCCTACGGCCTGATCCCGATCGCCGGGGCGCAACTCTGCTATTACAACGCCGTCTCCCACCTCTCGGTCGGCGTGGCGCTGCTGCTGGAGTACACCGCCCCCATCCTGGTGGTCGGCTGGTTGTGGGCCACCACACGGCGCCGGCCCGCCGCGCTGACACTTGCCGGCGCGGCGCTGGCAGTCGCAGGCATCGTGCTGGTCCTCGACGTGGTCTCCGGTGCCCACATCAACTCGACCGGGGTGGCTTGGGGTCTGGCCGCGGCGATCTGCGCCGCCTGCTACTTCATGATGTCGGAGAAGGCCAGCTCGGACGGCACCGGCTTGAGCCCGGTCACCCTGGCCGCAGCCGGACTCGTAGTCGGCGCCTTCGCGGTGGCCGGACTCGGTGCGAGCGGCGTGATGCCGCTGCGCTTCACCGCCGCCGACACCATCGTCGCCGGCCTCACCGCGCCCTGGTACGTCCCGGTGATCGCCCTGGCACTCATCCCGACGGCGATCGCCTACACCCTGGGCATCATGGGGATCGCCCGGTTGCAGCCCCGGTTCGCCTCACTGGTCGGCCTGTCCGAAGTCCTCTTCGCGGTGCTCATCGCCTGGGTCGTGCTCGGGGAATCGGTCTCGGCGACGCAGGCCGTCGGCGGCGCGGTGGTGTTGATGGGGCTCGCCCTGGCCCGCCACGGTGACCGGTCCGACCGGGTGGCGCAGGCCAATTGGCCAGACGTGCCACCGCCTGCCGAACGACCGATTGCCCATACCTGACCATCAGATGTGAAGATGGGCTCATGAAGTTGCGCAAGATGGCGGCCCGGTGGGCTGCGGTGGGCTCGGCGTTGGTTTCGACCTTCGCCGTGCTGGTGGCTCCGGCGCCGGTTGCGTCGGCCGAACCGGCATGCTCGGATGTCGAGTTGATCTTCGCCCGCGGCACCAGTGAGCCGCCCGGCATCGGTCGGGTCGGGTTTGCTCTGGAGAACGCGCTGCGCCCGCAGTTGGGCGGCCGCACACTGAGCACCTACGGCGTCAACTACCCCGCAACCTACGATTTCCTGCGCGCCGCCGACGGCGCATTCGATGCCAGCGCGCGGATCGCCTACCTCGCCGACGCCTGCCCGAACACCCGCGTCGTGCTCGGCGGCTACTCCCAGGGCGCCGCCATCGTCAACATGCTGGTGGGACTACCGCCGGTCGGTGATCGCATCGGCGATATCGGTTCAGCTCCCCCGCTGGCCTCCAACCTGGCCGGCAATGTGGCCGCCGTCGCCGCGTTCGGCAACGCAGGCGCCAAGTTCGGTTATCCGGTCAGTGCCGCGGGACCGCCGTTCAGCGGCCGGGGTATCGACCTGTGCGCCGACGGTGACCCGATCTGCTCCGGCGGTCGCAACCCGTTTGCGCATACCCGATACGAGTCCTCCGGATTCATCCCACAGGCAGCCGGTTTCATCGCCGGTCGGGTGTGACTCGACGCTTGCTCGGTAGGCCTTCGCGTTATCATGTGGCGTGCGCAATGATCTTGTTCGCCGCTGCTCGGCACTGCTCGCCGCCGCCACCGCGGCCATCGGCTCGCTGCTCCTGACGCCGGCGACACCCGCCGCCGCCGAATCCTGCCCCGATATCGAGGTCGTGTTCGCCCGCGGCACGAACGAGGATCCCGGTCTGGGCCGCATCGGCGCGGCCTTCGTCGAGTCGCTGCGAGGCAAGGTCGGCGGCAGGTCGGTGGGCACCTATGCGGTGAACTATCCGGCCAGCTACGACTTCTTGGCTGCCGCCACCGGCGCCAATGACGCCAGTGCCCACATCCAATGGATGATCAACAACTGCCCGACCACCCGGCTGGTGCTCGGCGGTTACTCCCAGGGTGCAGGGGTCATCGACGTGATCGCCGCGGTGCCCGTCCCCGCCATCGGTTTCACCGCCCCGCTGCCGCCGAACACCCCCGAACACGTCGCGGCGCTGGCCGTGTTCGGCAATCCGTCGGCGAAGGTCGGCCTGCCGCTGACGGTGAGCCCGGTCTGGGGGCCTCGGGCGATAGACCTGTGCAATCCCGGCGATCCGGTCTGCACCAGTGGCGATGATGTCGCCGCCCACCGCGCTTACGACGGCGCCCCCGCCGATCAGGCGGCCACCTTCGTCGCAGGCCTGCTCTGATCCTGGCCCCGTACACTCGTCTGGTGTCCAGCCGATCGCTTCCAGCAAAGCACCGCGCGCGCAAGTTCGTCGCGACCGTCGCCGCCGTGGTGGCCGCCGCAGGCGGGTTCGTCGCCTCCGTCGCGGTGACCCCGGCCGGCCAGTTGCCGGCCGCATCGGCCGAACCCTGTGCTCCCGTCGAGCTGATCTTCGCACGCGGGCGCGGTGAGGCCCCCGGCATCGGCCGCATCGGTGACGCGCTCGTCGGCGCCCTGAACGCACGGCTGCCCCAACCCGTCGGCGTCTACGCGGTGAACTATCCCGCCGATTTCGAGGTCCCGGTGGGCGCCAACGACATCAGCGACCGGATCCAGTACATGGCCGGGGCCTGTCCGAACACCAGGTTGATCGTCGGTGGATACTCACTCGGCGCCGCCTCGGCCGCCCTGGCACTTTCGGCGACCCAGTCGGGACTCGGTTTCGACCGCCCCCTGCCGCCGGAGATGGCCGGTCATGTCGCGGCCGTCGTGCTGGTCGCCAACATCACCCGACGGATGGTGGGAAACGAGATCGGTCCGCCCTACCGTGAGCGGACCATCAACGTGTGTGTCCCGACCGATCCGGTCTGCGGCGACTCCCTGCCCACGGGCTTCGAGGATCTGCAGAATGTATGGCCGAACCACTGGCAGGACGCCTACATCGGTTCGGGCCTGATCGAGCAGGCCGCCGACTTCGCCGCCGCACGCGTGCGCTGATCGGCCAGCTTCGGCTACACCGACGTCAAAAACCGCCGCTACAATCGGCACGGTGATCTTGACGCCGAGGGGTCCGGTCCGCCGCTTCACCGTGCTCACCGTAGCCGCGCTCCTCGCGCTGGCCACCGTGGCAATACCCACGCTGACCGCACCGATGCTGCCCGCGGCCTCGGCGGCGAATTGCCCGGATGCCGAACTGATCTTCGCCCGCGGGCGCATGGAGTCCCCCGGCGCGGGTCAGATCGGCAACGCGCTCGTACAGTCGTTGCGCTCCAAGACGGGCAAGAATGTCGCCCTGTATGCGGTGAAGTACCCCGCCGACACCCAGATCGACATCGGCGCCAACGACATGAGCGCACGCGTCCAATACATGGCCTCGTCCTGCCCGGACACCCGCCTCGTGCTCGGCGGCTACTCGCTCGGTGCCGCGGTCACCGATGTGGTGCTGGCGGTGCCGTTCGGTTTCTTCGGTTTCAAGAATCCGCTGCCGCCGGGCCTCGATCAGAAGGTGGCCGCCGTCGCGTTGTTCGGCAACGGTATCGCCTGGGTGGGTCCCATCTCGAACTTCAATCCGATCTACAAGGAACGCACCATCGAGCTGTGCCACGGTGACGATCCGATCTGCAACCCGACCGATCCGGAGAACTGGCAGGACTACTGGGCCGATCATCTGGCGCCGGCTTACATCAAGGCGGGGATGGTCACCCAGGCAGCCGATTTCGTCGCACCACGGATCTGAGTTCCTGCGTCGAGCCGACGCGTTCTGGCGCGGTCCAGCCGACGCGTCGCCACAACCCGCAGTCTCGGCGAGCCCAAACTACAGCGTGCGCCGATCCCGGGTGATCTCGATCCGGGCGGCCAGTTCGTCATCGGGTGGATAGTCCACCCCGACCAGAGTCAGTCCCCGCGCCGGGGCGGCCGCGAAATCGCTGGAACGCTTCGTCGAATCCAGCAGTCCCGCGCACCAATCCGGATCGCGGCGACCCTCCCCGACGGCCAGCAGCGCTCCGACCAACGAGCGCACCATCGACCAACAGAACGCATCGGCGCTGACGTGCGCGGTGATGATCTCCCCGGCACGCTCCCAGTCGAGGCGCTGCAGATCCCGAATCGTCGTGGCGCCCTCGCGGTGCCGACAGAAGGCGGCGAAATCGTGCAACCCCACCAGGTGTCGTGACGCGGCCACCATGGCCTCGACATCCAGCGGTCGCGGCCACGGTGTGACGAATCGGGCCTGCTGCGGCAGCACCCCGTACGCCGCTGTACCCAATCGATACGCGTAGTGCCTGCGCAGAGCCGAGAACCGGGCATCGAATCCCTGCGGTGCCCGCTCGATGCGCAGCACCCGGACCTCCTCGGGCACGAAACGGCTCAGCCGCCGCGTCAACGGCAGGAACTCCGGTTCGCCGGCCGGTCGCGGACTGCGCGGAAATGCCTGTGCCAGCGCATCATCGGGGATGTCCACATGGGTCACCTGGCCGGTGGCATGGACGCCGGCATCGGTGCGGCCCGCCGCCCGCAGCACCACCGGCGTGCGGAACACCGTGGACAGCGCGTCCTCCAGGACACCGGCGACCGTGCGCTGTCCCGCCTGGGCGGCCCAGCCAACGAAATCGGTCCCGTCGTAGGCGATATCGAGCCGCAGACGAACAAACCCGCCACCTGTGGGGGTGGCGGGTTCGTTCACGGCGTGACTACTTGTCGTCAGACTTCGCGTCCTCGGCGGGAGCCTCGGTGGCCTCCTCGGCAGCAGCCTCGGTGGTCTCCTCGGTCACGGCTTCGTCCGCGGCCGGGCCGTCGGTGGCCTCCGGCTCGACAGCTGCCTGCGGTGCGGCAGCCGCCGCAACCTTCTGCGCGGCATCGGCACGGCGGGCACGGTTGGCCTCCGACGTCACCGTCTTCTCCCGCACCAGCTCGATGACCGCCATGGGAGCGTTGTCGCCCTTGCGGTTCTCGATCTTGATGATGCGGGTGTAACCACCGTTGCGGTCGGCGAAGAACGGACCGATCTCTGCGAACAGGGTGTGCACCACATCCTTGTCGCGGATCTTCTTCATGACCTCGCGCCGGTTGTGCAGCTCACCCTTCTTGGCGTGGGTGATCAGCTTCTCGGCGTACGGACGCAGCGCCCGGGCCTTCGGCTCGGTGGTCTTGATCCGGCCGTGCTCGAACAACGCGGTGGCCAGGTTGGCCAACAGCGCCTTCTGGTGCGAGGACGACCCGCCGAGACGGGGACCCTTGGTGGGTTTGGGCATTGCGACTATCTCCTTGTGGGGCCGGCCCCCGTATCAGGTAGGGCCGGGACGGTTCTCTTTGCGAGAGTGGGGGGGTTAGAGCTGCTCGGTCTCGGCGAAGTCCTGGTCGGTGTCCAGGTCGTAGCCGGTGTCGCCGGTCCAGGTTCCGGTGGCCACGTCATAGCCGGCCACCTCGGACGGATCGAAGGTGGCGGGCGAATCCTTGAGCGACAAACCGAGCTGATGCAGCTTGATCTTCACCTCGTCGATGGACTTCTGCCCGAAGTTACGGATGTCGAGCAGGTCCGACTCGGTACGCGAGACGAGCTCACCGACGGTGTGCACACCCTCGCGCTTGAGGCAGTTGTACGAGCGGACGGTGAGGTCCAGATCGTCGATCGGCAGCGCGAAGCTGGCGATGTGATCGGCCTCGGCCGGCGACGGGCCGATCTCGATGCCCTCGGCCGCCTCGTTGAGCTCGCGGGCCAGACCGAACAGCTCGACCAGGGTCTTGCCGGCAGACGCCAGGGCGTCGCGGGGGCTGATCGAGTTCTTGGTCTCGACATCGAGGATGAGCTTGTCGAAGTCGGTGCGCTGCTCGACGCGGGTGGCCTCCACCTTGTAGGTCACCTTCAGCACCGGCGAGTAGATCGAGTCGACCGGAATACGGCCGATCTCGGCACCGGAGGCCTTGTTCTGCACGGCCGGCACGTAGCCACGGCCCCGCTCGACGACGAGCTCGACCTCGAGCTTGCCCTTGTCGTTCAGCGCCGCGATGTGCAGATCGGGGTTGTGCACGGTCACACCCGCGGGCGGGACGATGTCACCGGCGGTGACCGCACCCGGGCCCTGCTTGCGCAGGTACATGGTGACCGGCTCGTCCTCTTCGGAGGACACGACCAGACCCTTGAGGTTCAGGATGATGTCGGTGACGTCTTCCTTCACCCCGGGGACGGTGGTGAACTCGTGCAACACACCGTCGATGCGGATGCTGGTGACCGCTGCGCCCGGGATGGACGACAGCAGCGTGCGCCGCAACGAGTTGCCGAGGGTGTAACCGAAGCCGGGCTCCAGCGGTTCGATGGTGAACCGGGACCGGTTCTCGGCCAACGACTCTTCGGACAGTGTGGGTCGCTGTGAGATCAGCATTGTTTTCTATCTCCTTCTCGGCACCCGCTATTTGATGCCGTCTGGGTGTCCCAGGCCCCCTGGATGTTGGCGGCGGCCTGGGACCTTTACCTGATTACTTCGAGTAGAACTCGACGATGAGCTGCTCGGTGAGCGGCACCTGGATCTGCGCCCGCTCAGGGAGCTGGTGGACCAGGATGCGCTGACGCTCGCCGACGACCTGCAGCCAGGACGGGATCGGGCGCTCGCCCGCGGCCTGACGCGCGGCCTCGAACGGCAGCGTGTTGATCGACTTGTCCTTGATGTCGATGATGTCGTACTGCGACACCCGATAGCTCGGGATGTTCACCTTCACGCCGTTGACCAGGAAGTGGCCGTGGCTGACCAGCTGACGCGCCATCCGACGGGTGCGGGCCAGGCCGGCCCGGTAGATGACGTTGTCCAGCCGGCTCTCCAGGATCTGGAGCAGGTTCTCACCGGTCTTGCCGGTCTGCCGGTTGGCCTCTTCGTAGTACTTGCGGAACTGCTTTTCCATGACGCCGTAGGTGAAGCGGGCCTTCTGCTTCTCCTGCAGCTGGGTGCGGTATTCGCTCTCCTTGATCCGCGCGCGGCCGTGCTGACCGGGCGGGTAAGGGCGCTTCTCGAACGACTGATCGCCGCCGACGAGGTCGACGCCGAGGCGACGCGACTTGCGGGTTGCGGGTCCGGTATAACGAGCCATTTTCTAGATCCTCCCTAGACCCGGCGCCGCTTGGGCGGACGGCAGCCGTTGTGCGGCTGCGGAGTGACATCGGAAATCGCGCCGACCTCGAGGCCGGCGGCCTGCAGTGAACGGATCGCGGTCTCGCGGCCCGAGCCCGGGCCCTTCACGAACACGTCGACCTTCTTGACACCGTGCTCCTGCGCCTTGCGGGCAGCGTTCTCGGCGGCCAGCTGCGCGGCGAACGGGGTCGACTTACGCGAACCCTTGAACCCGACATGACCCGAGGATGCCCAGGCGATGACGTTGCCCTGGGGATCGGTGATCGAGACGATGGTGTTGTTGAAGGTGCTCTTGATGTGAGCAGCGCCGTGCGGGACGTTCTTCTTTTCCCTACGACGGGTCTTCTGACCCTTCTTGGCGGCGGTGCCGCCCTTCTTAGCCTGTGCCATCCGGGATTACCTGGCCTTCTTCTTGCCGGCGATGGTGCGCTTGGGGCCCTTGCGGGTACGCGCATTGGTCTTGGTGCGCTGTCCGCGCACGGGCAGGCCACGGCGGTGGCGCAGGCCCTGGTAGCAGCCGATCTCGATCTTGCGACGGATGTCGGCCTGCACCTCGCGACGGAGGTCACCCTCGACCTTGAGGTTGCCTTCGATGTAATCGCGCAGCTGCGAGACCTGATCATCGGTCAGGTCCTTGGTGCGCAGGTCCCGGCTGATGCCGGTGGCGTCCAGGATCTCCTGGGAGCGGGTACGGCCGACGCCGTAGATGTAGGTCAGCGCGATCTCCATGCGCTTGTCGCGCGGAAGATCGACGCCCATGAGACGTGCCATCAGGCAGTGTTCCTTTTCGTTGCGGAGGTCTGTTCCCAGTCCGTTCCCCGTTCGGGGTCCGGCCTCCGTGCCGGACGTGGTGAGCAGCCAATCTGCTCAGTGGTACTGGGATGTCTGCATTCAGTTATGGGTGGTGCCGGTCGGCCTCGGGAAGAGACCTAGCCCTGACGCTGCTTGTGGCGCGGGTCGGAGCAGATCACCATGACTCGCCGATGCCGGCGGATCACCCTGCACTTGTCGCAGATCGGCTTGACGCTCGGGTTCACCTTCACGGCTTCGCGATCCTGTTCTCTCGGATGGTCTTGATGGTGGGCAGTTACTTGTACCGGTACACGATGCGGCCCCGGGACAGGTCATAGGGAGAGAGCTCCACCACGACGCGGTCCTCGGGCAGGATGCGGATGTAGTGCTGCCGCATCTTGCCGCTGATGTGGGCCAGAACCTTGTGTCCGTTCTCCAGCTCAATGCGGAACATCGCATTGGGCAGAGGCTCGACCACGCGGCCTTCGACCTCGATGGCACCGTCTTTCTTGGCCATACTGTCTTAGCGATCCTTGTCTTCGTTTTCGTATCTCTACGCCCCGGCACGACCGGTACACCGACTACATGACGTGAGCCGGACCCGAAATCGTTATGGTTCTCAGACGAGGCACGCAAAGAGTCGGTGCGCAGGCCGCACCATTGGTCTACGATACCCGCTGTTCAGCCTGTACCAAAATCGCGCGCAGAGTGCGACTCCGGCGGCTCCGCCGTCAGAGGTCGGCGGGTCGTCGCGCCTGCTCCAGCTTGGCGACGAACGCGGCCGCCTGGGTCCTGCGCTCCATGCCCAACTTGGTGAGCAGTCGCGAGACATAGTTCTTCACCGTCTTCTCCGCCAGGAACATGCGATCGGCGATCTGCTTGTTGGTCAGGCCGTCACCGAGCAGATCCAGCAGCGCCCGTTCCTGCCCACTCAGCCCCGACAGCGGATCCGCGTGCTCGGCGTCGTTGCGCAGCCGCGCCATCAGCACCGCTGCAGCGCGATTGTCCAACAGCGATCGTCCTGCACCCACGTCCTTGATCGCTTTGGCCAGTTCCATGCCGCGGATGTCCTTGACCACATAACCGCTGGCACCGGCCAGGATGGCGTCGAGCATCGCCGCCTCGGTGGTGAACGAGGTCAACATCAGGCAGCGCAGACCCGGGAGCCGGGACAGCAGGTCGCGGCACAGCTCGATTCCGTTGCCGTCGGGCAACCGGATGTCCAGCACCGCGACGTCGGGTCGCAGCGCGGGTATGCGCGCCATCGCCTCCGATACCGACCCCGCCTCGCCGACCACGTCCAACTCGGGATCGCCGCTGAGGAGATCGATCAGACCTCGGCGCACCAACTCATGATCGTCGACCAGAAAAACCTTCACCACGAGGAGCCCCTCTCCGACGTGATCCCCGTGATCCATTGTCGGGTTGCCCGCGCGCGGCGGGTAGAGGCCACAGGTCCTCAACGAAAGGGGCCTCGGACTCTGCCGCCGGACGCCGTCGACGCCGAGAGTGATGCCGGTGGAACGCCTCAACGCCTTCGATGCGGGATTTCTCGACGCCGAGGATGCCGATCAGCACATCAGCATGGCCGTCGGCGCCCTCGCCATCCTGGCGGGACCGGTTCCCGACCATGCCGAACTGATGGAGACGCTCGGCAACCGAATCCGATCGATGCCTCGCCTGCGACAGGTGGTGCGCAGACACGCCCTGGACCTGATGGCACCGGAGTGGGTGGAGGACCCGGCCCTGGACCTGGCACATCACCTCCGCCGGGCGGCGTTGCCGAGGCCCGGTGACGACGCCGCACTGTTCACGTTCGCCGCAGAGGCGATGGAGGCCCGACTCGACCGGGAGCGTCCACTGTGGCAATGCTGGGTCATCGAAGGTCTCACCGACGGCCGGTGGGCGCTGCTGATGAAGGTGCACCATTGCATCGCCGACGGTATCGCCACGATGGAGATGTTGACCGGCCTCTGCGACGACGGGGACGGCCAGACCTACGTCGATGCCCTGCGCGCTCGGCGAACCGTCGAGGACACCGCATCCGCCGGTGTCCTGATGACCATGAACCCGCTTCGGTGGGCACGCACCATCTGGGATACCGCCTCAGCCGCGACCGGCGCGGCCACAGCCACCATCGGCGGCACGATCCAGATCATCGACAGCCTGCTCCGAGCCGGCCCACCGAACACGCTGAACGGCCCGGTGACCACCATGCGTCGCTTCAGTGCCGTCGGTGTGCCGCTCGCCGATGTCGACGCGGTGTGCCATTCGTTCGGTGTCACCCTCAACGACGTAGCGTTATCCGCCGTCACCGACGGCTTCCGGGCGGCGCTCAAGCGCCGCGGCGAGGTGCCGCAACCCAGATCCTTGCGAACACTCGTGCCCGTGTCGGTGAGGTCCGACGACAGGACCGATACGGCCGGCAACCGGGTCTCGGTGATGCTGCCGTATCTGCCGGTGGACCAGTCTGATCCGGTACAGCAACTGCACACCGTGCATCGACGCCTGAAGAAGGCCAAATCCAGCGGGCAGCGACAGGCCGGCAGTTACGCGGCCGCCGCACTGTCGCTGGTGCCGTTTGCCATCACATCCCGGGCGATCCGTGTCCTGACCGCACTGCCGCAGCGCGGCGTCGTCACTCTGGCGACGAATGTGCCCGGGCCTCGCGCTCATCTGCACGTCCTGGGCCGGGAAGTCGTTCGGATGGTGCCCATTCCCCCGGTCGCGTTACGGCTGCGTGCTGCGGTGGCGATCCTCAGCTACGGTGACGAGCTGGTGTTCGGAATCATCGGTGACTTCGACAGTTTCCCCGATGTCGACGATCTGGCGGCAGGCATCGCACGGGCGGTGGCACACCTGGCCGCGGCAGCGCGGAAACCGCATCCCGGTCGACCCGCACTCGTCTTGGTCGAATCGACCGAGGCGACCCGATAGCGCGATGATGTGTCAGCGGCCGAAAGGAAAGACATGACCGAACCGGTAGCAGTCGGGAAGATCGTCGTCGGGATCGACGATTCGCAGCATTGCCAACCCGCGCTGGAATGGGCCGCCCGCGAGGCGAAGCTGCGCGGAGTGCCGTTGTCACTGCTGCACGCGAACACACTGCCCATCGGAGCGTGGCCGGTCGCACCGATGCCGACCGGCTACCTCGACTGGTGCGCGACGATGGCGCAAGAACTGCTCGCCGACGCCGCCGAGCGCGTCGCGGTGCTCACCGAGGGCGCCGTCGCGGTGCAGACGGAGTTCATCGTGGCCACCCCGACCGCGGCGTTGGCGGAGGCATCGCGGTCCGCGGGAATGGTGGTCGTCGGATCGCGCGGGAAAGGTGCACTGTCACGCTGGGTACTCGGCAGCGTCAGCTCGGGGTTGCTGCACCGCGCGCACTGTCCGGTGGTCGTGGTCCACGATGAGGGCTCGGTGCCCGCCGCCGATGCACCGGTTCTGCTCGGCTTCGACGGCTCCCCCGCTTCGCAGTCTGCCATCGCGGTGGCCTTCGACGAGGCGTCCCGGCGCGAGGTCGGGCTGGTCGCGATGCATGCCTGGTGGTCACCCGGTGCCTTCGAGATGCCCGGATTCGATTGGGAGACACTTCGTCCCGAAGTGAACCGGGAGATCCGCGAGATGCTGAAGGCATGGGAGCAAAGGTTTCCCGCCGTGCCGGTCGAGCGTGTGGTCGTTGCCGACCAGCCGGCCGTGCGGCTGGTCGAGCGCTCATCCTCCTGCCAACTGATCGTGGTGGGCAGTCACGGACACGGGGCTGTCGCAGGCACCCTGCTCGGCTCGGTCAGCAATGCTGTCGTGCACGCCGCCACGGTCCCGGTGATCGTCGCACGTCCACAGTGACGGTCCGGTCGGAGCCGACCATGAAGGCGTGGCGAGTGCGGACACCGGGACCGGCGGCCACCGGTCCGTTGGAGTTCGTCGATGCCGCGATACCGACGCCGGCTGACGACGAAGTGCTGATTGCCGTTCACACCTGCGGCGTATGCCGCACGGACCTGCATGTCGCCGAAGGCGACCTTCCCGTGCACCGACCGCATGTCACACCCGGACATGAGGTGATCGGCGAAATCGTCTCGTGCGGGGCCGATGTCACCGGCTTTACGACGGGAACACGCGTCGGTGTCGCGTGGCTTCGGCACACCTGCGGTCGGTGCCGCTTCTGCACGGCGGGACGCGAAAACCTCTGTCCCGAGAGCCGTTACACCGGTTGGGACGCCGACGGCGGCTACGCGGAATTTCTCACCGCACCAGCGGCTTACGTCTACTCACTGCCTAATGGGTACAGCGACGACGAACTCGCCCCGCTGCTGTGCGCGGGCATCATCGGCTACCGATCGCTGCGCCGCGCAGATCTGCCCCCTGGCGGCCGATTGGGAATCTACGGTTTCGGCGGTAGCGCTCATATCACCGCGCAGGTCGCCCTCGCCGAAGGCGCGGAGGTCCACGTGATGACGCGTGGCGAAGCCGCCCGCGCACTCGCCCTGGAACTCGGTGCGGCCTCGGCGCAGGGTGCTACGGACCGGCCCCCCGTAGCGCTGGACGCGGCGATCCTGTTCGCACCGGTGGGCGACCTGGTGTTGCCCGCCATGGAAGCATTGGACCGGGGCGGCACATTGGCCGTCGCCGGTATCCACCTCAGCGATATCCCGGCGCTGAACTACCAACGCCATCTGTTCCGCGAACGCCAACTCCGGTCGGTGACATCGAATACCCGCGCCGATGCTGTCGAGTTCCTCGCCCTCGCGGACCGGCATCGGCTCGACATCACGGGTCCGCGCTATCCGCTCGCCCATGCCGACCGGGCGCTCGCCGACCTGGCATCGGGCTCGATCACCGGCGCTGCCACGCTCCGGGTCAGTCCCTGACCAGGGAACAGCCCGCCGGTCTAGTTGTCGTGATCGGACGCGTCGTGCCACGCGTCGCTGCCGGCGGATCGGTGCCCACCATCGCGGAGGATCAACAGCGTGCAGTCGGTATCGCGCAGGATGTCCGTGGACCGCGAGCTGAGTAGTTGATTGATCAGACCCGGATCATCGGGCCAGGCTATGACGAGTTGATCGATCTGGGCGCTCAGCGCCAGCAGATCGACGATATCGTCGGGCCGGGGCAGAACACAGCGCAACATGTCCTTCGCCGCCCCGTTTCCGGCGGTGGCCGCCAACGCCGCCCGGATGTCGGCGGTCCGATCGGATTCAGCGGGCCAGGGAGACAGCGCCAGGATCGAGGCGGCGCGTGATCTGGCCTCCGCGCCGGCTGTCTGCAACAGATCGGTCGAATCGCGCCGGCCATCGCAGATCGCCACCACCCAGCGATGCGGCCCTACCGGATGATGCGCGTGTCGCCGATGCACGATCGCCACCGAGGATTTCGCCGTGCGCGCCAACATCGCTGCCGTGGAGCCGCTTCGACCGGGTCCCGAATTGTGTGTGCCTTTCCACCCCACGCACAACAGCCCCGCGGAGCGCGACGTCTCGGCCAGCACATCACCCGGATCGCCGGTCAGCACATCACATTCGACCTCCAGCGCTGGCTCGTAGGCCTGCAGGGCCGCCTTGATCCGGGACAGCTCGGCAGAGGCCACCGCCGCTGTCGTGAACGGATCTCCGGAACGGCCGGAGAGCACCGTCACCAAGCGCAGCGGCACGCTGCGGCTCGTCGCTTCTTCGGCTGCCCAGAATGCGGCGCGGACGGCTGCTTTCGAACCATCGATGCCGACGACGACGGGTGGTGATACCGGAGTTGTCATGATCTGACCTTCGCGTTGCGCATCCTGGATTGCCTTCGACGTTAGGGCGTCGACCGTCGGTTCGATATGGCCTTTGGTCCTCGGCTCGTCCGCACGAGGCCTGTGGCAAGGCCTTCCGTCATGGCTGAACCGTGCGGCGCGCCGGTGGTTTTCTCACCTCGTCAAAGGTGGCGGCACCGGCCTGCTGCGTTGTCAACCGTACGGCTGACGCATCACTCGGCATCCGCTGCAGCCGGACACACCACGACGGGCACGGGTGAATGATGCAGCAGATTCAGGCTTGTCGATCCGAGCACGGTGGCGGCAAGCGCACCCCGCCCCCGGCTTCCGACGATCACCATCTGTGCATCGGACAGTTGCTTGAGCAGGGCACGCCGCGGACTGACGGCGTCGACCAGAACGTCGACGGCAACATCGGGGTGCGCGCGGCAGTATGGCTCGACAGCCCGATTCAGCGCCTTCACCTGTTCCAACTCGATCGCCGCCCAGTCGATCAGGAACGGGATCGCCGAATCACCTGCCGACACCCGCATCGACCACGCGTGGACGGCCTGTACGGGGGCGTGCAGCGCGGCCGCGAGATCGAAGGCCAGACCCAGTGCGATATCGCTGGTTCCGTCGACACCGACGACAATGGGTTTGGTATTCGTTCGCAACGATTCTCCGCGCCATGCCACCACCGGGCATCGCGTGTGACCGCACAGGTCGAGCGTGAGCGATCCGACCAGCAGCGCCGCACCGGGAGTCAGCTCGTCACAGCCCACGACGATGATTCGCGCGTGTCTGCTGAGATTCTTCAACGCATCCTCGACGGGTTCGTCGACAGAAGTGGTGGTGATGTCCACATTCGGATGTTCCTGCCGGACCGTCTCGGCGGCCGCCTTGAGGATCAGCGGGGACGCCTCGCGCGCGGCCTGCGCACCGGCCGCCACCAGGGCACCCACCGCATCGCTGAACTGATGCCCGATATGAGTACCGGCGTGCACGATCTGCAGCGGCGCCGCCAGCTTGTCCGCAAGCGCTCCCGCCCAGCGGGCGGCATGTTGCGCGTCGATGGTGCCATCGACACCGACCACGATCGGTGCTGTGTTGTCAGCCATTTCGCTGGTTTCCTTTCGCATTCCGCTTCGGCGGATTGGCCGACGCGAGCAGCAGGCGTTGTTCGGCGGTGGCCACGGCGCGGCGGGTGGCCGCGACCGCGTCAGGGCTCACCGATATCGACGAGATACCGCTGGCTACGAGCCGTTCGGTGAAGGCCGGGTTGACCGAGGGCGCCTGACCACACAGTGAGGCCGGTACACCGAGGTTGCGTGCCACAGTGATGATGCTGTCGATCGCGTCCAGAACGGCGGGGTCGGATTCGTCGAACACCTCCGCGCAGATCTCCGAATCACGATCCACGCCGAGCATCAACTGGGTGAGGTCGTTGCTGCCGATCGACACGGCGTCGACACCCATCGCGATGTACTCGGGCAGCCAGTGCACCACCGAGGGCACCTCGGCCATGATCCAGCGTTGCAGACCACGCTGGCTGCCCAACCGGCTGGCGTCGACCAGCTCCAGGCACCGTTCGAGCTCCCACCGGGTGCGCACGAAAGGCACCATGAGATGCACGTTGGGATACCGGTCGCGAACCTCGGCCAACGCGGTCAGTTCAACGGTGAACAATCCCGGATCTTTGATGTATCGGTAGCAACCGCGATAGCCGATCATGGGGTTGTGTTCGAGCGGTTCGACGTCTTGCCCACCAACCAGATCTCGGAACTCATTGCTGCGAAAATCGGTGGCCCGGTAGATCACCGGACGTGGGGCAAACGCTGCCGCAATCTTGCCGATGCCGTCGGTCATCGCCGAGATGATCGTCTGTTGCTGACCGCCCTCGATGAGTGCGCGGGGGTGGCGTCCGCCGAGGGCATCGGTGAGCATCAGTTCGGCTCGCAGCAGCCCTACCCCGTCGACGTCGTTTGCCGCGATGGCCTCGGCGTGCTGGGGCAGCGCCATGTTCACATAAACCCGCGTCGCTGTGACCGGAGCCGACGACCACTGCGCGGGGACTGTCATGCCCGCCACCTGTGACGGCGCCGATCGCGTGGCGGCGAGGACCTGCCCGTGTGTGCCGTCGACCGTGACCAGTGCACCCGGCTGCAGAATGGTGGTGGCGGAGCGGGCACCGACGACACACGGGACAGACAGTTCGCGCGCCACGATCGCGGCGTGGCAGGTCATACCTCCGCTTTCGGTCACCAGCGCGCCGGCACGGCGGATCGTCGGCAGCCAGTCGGGGTTGGTCATCGGCGCCACCAGGACCTCACCGTCACGCAACTGTGGCCCCTCGTGCGGGTTCTGCAGAATGCGGACGCGGCCCGTTGCGTTGCCTGGTGCCGCGGCCAGACCGCGCAGCAGCACCTCGGTGTCGGCTCGGGCTGCGTGGAATACGGTGGGTTCGAAGTCCGTCAGCGTCGTGATCGGTCTGGCCTGTACCAACCACGGTGTGTTGTCCTCGATGGCCCACTCGATGTCCTGCGGCTGTCCGTAGTGGCGTTCGACCGTGGCTGCCAGCTCCGTGAGGGCGGCCAGATCAGCAGCGGACAAGACCCGGGCGTTGCACTGGGCCGGGGGCAGTTCGACCAGCTCGTCACGGCCGTCCGCGCCGCGGACGATCTTGATCGTTTTGATGCCGATATTGGCGTCCAGCACACGGCCGGAGGACTTCTCGATGACATAGGTATCGGGCTGGACCTTTCCCGACACCACGACCTCGCCCTGTCCGAACGCAGCTTCGATGACAATGTGACCGCGGTTGCCGGTGCTGGGATCTGCGGTGAAAGCGACCCCCGCGCGGTCGGCCGCGATCATCCGCTGCACCACGACGGCCATCGCGGGATCGTGGGTGAAACCGCGACTCGCCCGATAGGTGAGTACGCGAGGTGTGAACAACGATGCCCAACAGGCCACCACGGCCTCGACGAGTTCCGCCTCCCCGATGACGTTGGTGATGGTCCGGTTCATCCCCGCGAACGACGCATCCCTGCCGTCCTCGCCGGCCGCCGAGGATCGCACGGCCACGGCCGGATCCACGCCGAGCGTGCGGTAGGCCGAAACCACTTGGTTGCGCAGATCGTCGGTCATGCCGGCGCTCTGCACCAACTGGCGCATCCGCCGGCACAGTTCGTCCAGACGGGCGGTGTCCGCCACGTGATCGAGTGCTTGGTGATGGAGCTCGGCGAGGTCGGTGTCGACACCCGCGGACTTCATCGAATCGCGGTAGGCGCGGCAGGACAGCGCGAAACCAGCCGGCACCGGAAGACCGGAAGCGATGAGTTCACCGAGATTCGCGCCCTTACCGCCCACACTGTCGGCGTCGGTCAACCGGATATCGGCCAGGCTGCGCACCGCCGAAGTGGCCAGACCGGTCATCGGGGAACCGTCAGCAGCACCTTCAGCGCCCCGGTCTCGGCCGGCCTGCTGAAGACGTCGTAGGCAGTCTCGATCTCGTCGAGTCCGAAGCGGTGCGTGACCATCCCAGCGGTGTCCAGTCGCCCTCCCGCGACGAGTTCGACCAGTGTCGGTGTCGAGAACGTGTCGACCAATCCGGTGGTGATGGTCAGATCCTTGATCCAGATGTCCTCCAGGTGCAGGGTCGCCGGCGCACCGTGTACCCCGATGTTGGCGACGTGGCCACCGGCCCGCACCAGGCGGACGGATTCCTCGAACGTGCCGGGCGTACCGACGGCCTCCATCACGCAGTCGGCTCCCGCGCCGCCGGTCAGCTGATCGATCAACTCGCGTACCGACCCCACACCCGGATTGACCACGACATCGGCGCCGAACTTGCGCGCCGCCTCCAACCGCGAGTCGGCAACATCGATGCACACGATGGTCCGCGGGCTGTACAGCCGGGCGGTGCGAATCGCCGCCAGACCTATCGGTCCAGCACCCAGAATGGCCACCACATCACCGGGGCGGACGGCTGCGTTGAGCGCACCCACCTCGTAGGACGTCGGCAGGATATCGGCGAGCATGACCATCTGTTCGTCGCTCACACCTTCGGGCACCCGATGTGTCGAATTGTCGGCGAACGGCACCCGCACGTACTCGGCCTGCACACCGTCGATGAGATGCCCGAGTATCCACCCCCCGCCGCCGAGGCATTGCCCGTAGCGCGATTCACGGCAGAATCGGCACCGCCCGCAGGCACTGATGCAGGAGACCAGGACACGGTCGCCGACCTCCAGTGTCTCGACCGCGGAACCGACGGTGGCCACGGTTCCCACCGCCTCGTGTCCCAGAATCCGTCCCGGATCCACCTCGGGCACATCGCCTTTCAAGATGTGCAGGTCGGTTCCGCAAATGGTGACGGCGTCGACACGGACGATGACGTCACCCGGATGCTGGATGCGCGGGTCGGGCACCTCCTGCCACGACCGCCGACCGGGCCCCTGGTAGACAAGAGCTTTCACGGTGATCCCTTTCTGTCGGTGATCGGCTGCCGGTCAGATACCCGTGCAACAGATCCTTCGCGCTTCGGCGACACTCATCTGCAGCGGGCGACCGGTGTCGACCCGATGGGCCTCGACCCAGTCGTCGAGGTCCGGCGTCAGCGGCTCGGCCAGTTCGGCGGTGGCGTCCGAGGATGTCGGACCACGCCGGGCAATGCGCGACCGCGCCTCTTCGAGACTTGTCGTACAGACGAACTCGAGAACGGGAACCGTCAGATCTTCGGCGATCGTGCGCACCGCGGCGCGATGCCGCGCGTCACGCCATGTTCCGTCCAGAATGACGGTATGGCCGGCGGCGAGCAGCTGCTGCGTCCTACGGCAGACCTCGTCGTACACCCGATCGACATTCTCTCGGGTGTAGAGGCCGGACTGTAGGGTCCCCGGCCGGCCCGCTATCCGGCCACGATCTCGTAGTTCCGTCCTGATGTCGTCGGTCGACAACACCTGTGCGCCGATCTCGTCGGCCAACCTGCGCGACAGCGTGGTCTTTCCGGTGCCGGGTCCACCACCGACGATGATCAACCGGACGCGGGCCATCCGCAGATGTTCCAGGGCGATCGTCAGATGCCTGCGGGCGTCAGCTCCGGCCTCGGGATGCCCCTGGGCAACCCGGATACAGTCCACCTTCGCGCGCACCATCGCGCGATAACCGATGTAGAAGTGCACGAGCGCCGGCGGCGCATCATCTGAGATGCGTCGGCGATACTGATCGAGAAAATACTCGCCGAGGTCCCTTCGGCCGAGAAACTCCAGATCCATGGCCAGGAATGCGGCGTCGTCGAACCCGTCGACGTAACGTAGGTCATCGTCGAATTCCAGGCAGTCCAGCAGGGCGGGGCCCTCTTCCAGACAGTAGATGTCGGCGGCCTGCAGATCGCCGTGACCGTCGACGATCCGCCGCCCATCGATGCGCTGTCCGAAGATGTCCCGCCTGGTGGCGACGAAATCGAGGAAAAGGCCGGCCAATTCGGCAACCCCGGCGGGCGGAAGCACATCGGGTGTGTAGCCGCGCAGCTCGGCCAGGTTCTCCCGCCAGCGAGCTTCGACGGCTTCGGCGGTGGCGCACGTGTCCACTCGGTGGCCCCGGTCGGCGGTGCGGTGAAAGTCGGCGAGCCGTTCGGCGATGGCATCCAGCTCCGCATTCACCGGGGCATCCTCGGTGACCAGAGCCGCCAGGCATCGGGCAGCGGGATGACGACGCATGACGATGATCGGTTCGTCTGCACTGTCCGGCGACCCGACCAGATGCGCGATGCCGAGATAACTCGCAGGCGCGATGCGCCGATTCAGGGCGAGTTCACGCCGGCAGACATACTCGCGAGCCTCAACTGAACTGAAATCCAAGAAGTCGGTGACCACGGGCTTCTTGAGTTTGTACGCACGGTCTCCGAAGAGAACGACGAGACCGGTGTGTGTTTCATGGATGGCTGCGGCACATGCCGAGGCTGTCGTCGGGGATGGACAGTCCGACACAGCGCTCATGACGTCGATCGTGCTGGACCGTCGCCTCCGCCGGAAGCTGCCGAGCGTCCCCGGGTGGCCGCCGTTGGTCCCTGCGCCCCGGGGACCAAAGTCACACCGACAACGCACGCCGCAATCGACGCCGTCGAAAGGGACCAAGGACTCTTTCCCATCGGTGCCGACCGGGTCATCGTCGAGACCAGACCACGGCATCAACGAGAGGATCGAGCATGCCCGGGACCGCGATGGAGCGACAACTTCTGGAGCAGTCGCTGCAGTTGGCCTGCCGGGCACCGTCCTTCCACAACAGCCAGCCATGGCAGTGGATCCTCACCCCGGACGGGCTCGATCTTCATCTGGATCCACGACAGCTGGTGGCCTCCGATGCGTCCGGCCGCCAGGCGGTACTGAGCTGCGGGGCCATCCTGGACCACTTCCGGGTGGCGTGCGCGGCTGCAGGCTGGACGGCGGGTGTGACTCGCTATCCGAATCCGAATGACCACAAGCACCTGGCATCCATCACATTCAGTCCGATGAGCTTCGTGACCGAAGGACACCGACTCCGCGCCGAGGCGATCCGTGGTCGCCGGACGAATCGTCTTCCCTATGGCCCACCGCAGGATTGGGATTCCTTCGAACCGACACTGCGGCGCACGGTGGGCGACTCGGTCCTGGTCGATGTCCTCGGACCCCAGGCCCATCCCGATCTCCAGAAGGCAGCTGCACTGAGCGAGGATGCGCGCCAGTACGACTCGGCGTATCACGCCGACCTGTTCTGGTGGACATCGGCACACGATGCAGCAGTCGGCATTCCGCACAGCTCGCTGAACTCCGCTGCCGAGGACGAACGCGTCGGCATCGGTCGCCGCTTCCCCGTCACCCATCACCAGCCATCCGGTGCCGGTCTGCACACCGATGAATCGACGGTCGTCGTGTTGTCGACATTCGACGACTCACGCACGGCGATCCTCCGTTGCGGCGAAGCGCTTTCGGCTGCACTCTTGTCGGCCACCATGTCCGGCCTGGCGACGTGCACGTTGACCCACCTGACCGAAGTGCCGGCCAGCCTTGCGGTCGTCCAGCGCGTGACCGGTCGCGAACTACCGCAGGTCCTGATCAGGATGGGCCGCATCCCGAGCAACGCCGAGATCCCGCCCCCGACGCCGCGCAGGCCGCTTGCCGAGATCCTGATGGCGCGCACGTCGCCCCGTCGGTAAGCCACGGAAACCGAATTGAGGACCAGTGGCCCTATCCGAGTGGTTCGGCATCCGAGATGTTTGACCCATGACCATCAAGGTGATGAGGGTGGCGGCACTGGCCGCCCTGCTCTACGGCGCGCGGCAGTATTGGCGCAACTGGGGGGCTACCAAAGACGAATGCGGGATCACACTTCCCGGCGACGAGCTCTTGGCCAAACCCGTCGTGGCGTCGACCGAGGCTGTCTGGATCGATCGACCGCCGGAGCAGATCTGGCCCTGGTTGGTCCGGATGGGCACCAGCAGCCACGGAATGTACGCCTACCGCGCCGCCGATGCCGCGGTCGGCAGCATCCAAGACATGACGAGCAGGCCAACCGCACCTCCGCCGGGGTTCACCGTCGGAGACGGTGTGACCTTGGTGGCGTCGGGTCTGTTCGGGCGTCGCGATGGCATCGTCGTGCCGGTAGAACAGGTGATCGCCGGCGAGTCACTCGTGCTGCACGGTCGACCGCCCGCCGTCCCTTGGGATGTCGTGTGGTCGATTCATCTGTTACCGCGCTGGAATGACCGTTGCCGAGTCCTGGTACGCACACGTGTGGGACTGCGGCACCCGGGTGAGGTGGTTCCTACTGTTCTGCTCGGTCCGGCGTTCGCCATGCTGACACGGCGGATGCTGCTGACCATCAAGCGACTGTCCGAATGTCGCGGCGCCCCGGCGGACGATCCGGTCGAGGTTGTCTCGATGTGACCGTGCCGCGACCTGCCGAGGACACGTGGGTCAGTCGACGGCTCCCCATGGCCTTGCTCGTGGCGACGTCGAGTGCGCTGGTGAGCGGTATCCTGTCGTGGCGATTCGGGACAACCGAGATGGCCGAGCTCCTCTGGACCGCAGCCATTCTCGTCTCCCTCGTTCCCGCGCTGTGGTGGGTGCTGGCCGCACTTCGGGACCGTCGCTTGGGCACCGACCTCACCGTGGTGTTGGCGCTCGTCGGCACGTTGGCAGTGGGCGAATACCTGGCCGGAGCGCTGATCGCCGTCATGCTCGCCACGGGACGCACCCTGGACTCGGCAGCCGAACGGCGGGCAACCCGGGATCTACGCGCTCTGACCGAACGATCACCGCGCCAGGCGCGCCGATTCGGCACCGACGGCCTCAAGACAGTGCCGGTTGATGCACTTCTGCCCGGAGACAGGGTGGTGATCGGTCCCGGCGAGGTCGTGCCCGTGGATGGCGTGATCAGCTCGGCGACAGCGACACTCGACGAGTCCGCGCTCACCGGGGAGTCGGTGTACGCGCAACGGCAATCGGGCGAGACGGTGCGCAGTGGCTCCGTCAACGCAGGTGCTGCTCTTGACGTGACCGCCTCGGCAACGGCCGCCGACAGCGCATACTCCGGGATCGTGCGACTGGCACAGGAAGCAGCCGCCCACAACGCACCGGTCGTGCGGTTGGCCGACCGATTCGCCGCCTGGTTCCTTCCACTCACCCTCATGATCTCCGGAATCGCTTGATTGGCAGGTGGTTCCGCGGAGAGCGCCGTCGCGGTACTGGTTGTCGCCACCCCGTGTCCGCTGTTGCTGGCGGCACCGGTGGCTATCGTGTCGGGGCTCTCCCGCGCGGCGCGTATCGGGGTCATCGTCCGCGGCGGCGGAGCGCTGGAGAAACTCGGAAAGACCAAGACCCTGATTCTCGACAAAACCGGCACGGTCACCACCGGACACCCCGTCAGCACCGAGATCCGCAGCGCTGCTGGATGGTCGGCGGACGAAGTGCTGCGCGTCGCGGCCTCCGCGGACAGGTTCTCACCGCACGTGGTAGCCCACGCCATCGTCGATACCGCCCAACGACAGCGACTACAGCTGAGTGTGCCTTCGGACGTGAAGGAAACAGCGGGCACCGGCACGGTCGCCACCGTTGACGGCGCACGGGTGACGGTAGGGAATCAGGCTCTACCCCAACGACATCCGGACTGGGCCGATTCCGCATTGGCCCACGCCCGGCTCGACGGCGCCATCATCGCCTGGGTTTCGGTCGACGATGAGCTGATCGGTGCGATCCTGTTGAACGATCCGCTCCGCAGAGACGCTCCTCGCACGCTACGTCGTCTCCGCGCCGCGGGTATCACACGGATGGTCATGCTGACCGGCGACCGATTGGCCCCCGCCGAACACATCGCGGCGCTGCTAGGACTCGACCACCTGTCTGCCGACCAGACACCGGCCGACAAGGTCGCCGGTGTTCGACGAGAGCGCGAGAGAGCCGTGACCGCGATGATCGGTGACGGAGTCAATGACGCGCCGGCCCTGGCGGCGGCCGATGTCGGGATTGCGCTCAGCGGGTACGCGTCGACCGCCAGTTCGGAGGCGGCCGACATCGTCCTGGCGACCGGGCGCATCGACCGTCTCGCCGATGCCATGCTGATCGCGCGCCGGTCGCGCACCATTGCGGTGCAGAGTGCGGGCGTCGGCATGACGCTATCCCTGGTAGCGATGATCGTCGCCGCAGTCGGGCTACTACCGGCCGTCTACGGGGCGCTACTGCAAGAGCTGATCAACGTCGCCGTCATCCTGAACGCGCTGCGTGCGTTGCGCGTCCACGGCCTGGGCTCCCCCGCGCTGGAACCCGAGACCGAGGTTTTGCTTAGTCGCTTCTCAGCCGATCACGAGCATATGCGTGGTGGTCTGGCCATCCTCCGGACGGCCGCTCGAGCATTGCTGGAAAGCACGTTCACCGAGGCGTTGCCACTGCTAAACGATGCCGACGCGTTCGTGCAGGACATCATCTTGCCGCATGAAAGGGCCGAGGACCGGACCTTGTACCCGGCATTGGCGGGCCCGTTGGGCAGTACGGAGGCGACCGCGACCATGAGCCGGATGCACGCCGAGATCAATCACCTCGCACGACGCTTACATGCCCAAGTGTCGCTTGGGAAGAGCACGGGGGCAGCGAGGCGCAGCGTGAGGACATGATCGCCTGCCTTTATGGCCTCGATGAGCTGTTGACGCTGCACTTCGCCACCGAGGAGGAGAACTACTTCACGTTGCTCTCTTCAGATCAATCGGCGGTCCGCGCGACATCACAACCAGATGGTGACGTTCTTCGCTAGGCCACCCGCCGCATCGAATCCAGCAGCGCGCACGCGATCATCTTGTTGCACAGGTCTGATCACGTCGGGGCCACCGGCCGAGCGAGCGCGGGATCTGACCGAGAATCGCTGTCATTCCCGCGCTTCAGGTTGTGCTGCTTGCCCATTCGCGCCCGAGGACTCCGGCCCCGCAGGGCGCAGTCGGAGACGATGCTCCACCACCATCCGCGCCACGTCGGCCAGTTGCTCTCCGCTATGGTATGCGTGGGTCCGCAGCATTACCAGCGCGTCGACCGCAGGTATGCCGAGCTGGACCGATAACATGCCGGTGGCTTGGTGGACCTCGGCGCGCCAAAGCTCAGGTCCGGATGGCTCGGTTTGATTGTCACGGGGTTGCGCCACGATTCCACTGCGAGAATCGATGAGCAGCAGCAGAGCGGTGTCAGCGAAGATCAGTGCATCGACCAGCTGTTCATGGTCGAGAACACAGGGTGCTCGGTGGAACAGGTCCAAGACTCCCGCCTGCAGCGCACCCAGCGTCAGCGGGAGACTGTAGATCGCCTTGATCCCCAGTCGTTCGGCCTCCGAACCGAACAGCGGCCAACGTCCGGCTGCGCTTGACGCTGCGAGATCATCGACAAGAACCGGTCGACCCGAGCGCAGCGCCTCGAACGCGGGCCCCTGTCCGATGGTGATCTGCCGCTCCTCCAGCTCGGCGGCGCATCCGCCGGTAACACACACGGGCTCCAAGTGTCGCGGACCACCGGTCAGCAGCAGGCTGGCCCCGCTGAGGCCCAAGGTCTCCGCGCAACTGGAACAGGCGTGCCGCGGCGATATGGACAGTCCCTCGCGCGCGGCCCGCAACAGTCCCTCGCGCGCGGCCCGCAGAACGATCGTGTTCCACACGTGGTCATTCCGTCCGGTCATCACTGTCGCACCCGCCCGACCTCAGCAGTCCGTCGGCAAGCGACACTGCGTGATCGCAACGGACTTCGATGTCATGGATTCCGAAGATCAAGCAGCATCGCGCATCTCGCCCTCGGATAAATTGACGTCGCGCTGCGGCGACGGCATCCAACCGATATAGGTCAGATACAGACCTATCAGCGCCATGACGACATACAGCCACTTCCAGGAACCGGCCGTGGCGATCATGCGATCAGCCAACGATGCGAACACCGTCGGGAAAGCTATCAGAAACACGCCACGTACGACGAGTAGCCAACCGACGACCGAAACGACGACCGCGGCCGGCGAGCGCCAGTACTGATGGAAGTCCACAATCGCTGTGCCGCAGGCCAAGACAATGGCGCCGACCACCCACGACAACACCTGAACGGAGGTGAACTGAGCCAACATCGAGGCCATTTCAGAACTGCGGACTGTGGCTACGATCGCGACCACCGTCAGGTACGGACCGATGACTCGTGCAAAGTTTCGTGTTCTCGACCGGGATTGTGCAGTGCTGACCATGGCGAGCTCCTTTCACGGGTCGACACAGTCGCCTACTTCTGGTCGCCGTCCGAGCTGTTCAAGGCGCGATCAGCACTCCGGATGAGCCTCTTGTTGAACTGATACTGGGCACTGGCCAGGTTCTCGGCGAGCTCGATCGCGGCATCGATGATCTTCGTCCGTAACGGGTGAACCGCTTCTGGTATTGCGTCATCCATGGCCCTGGTGAACTTGCGAAGGGCGTCAGCTGCCGCGTGCTGCCCGAGGCGTGCCGAATCACGTAACTCATCGATGAGGTCGGCCGTCTCGGCCTCCGTGGTCTGTGAATCTCCGGTCTGCACCATGATTGGTCCTCTCTCGTGGATCAACACCGCAATCGACACTATGGCGTCACACTGCCGTTCCACAGCGACCAAAGTCCCGATCTCGGTAGCCCAAAGACCCCGACCGCTAATCCCGAGTCGGTATTGCGGCGCTACTGCCGGATCTACATTCCGGTGCGTCGTGGATTACCCAACCGGGACGGATGGCCGCCCTAGTCCCAATATCGTTGCGGCTCAGAGTATCGGGGCATACCAACGCAGCAATGTGCCTCCGGTGTCGATGCATTCCACCGAGAAGCCGCCGCCCGCCTCGTCGGCCCGCCAACGCAGATTGGTCAGTCCACTGCTGGTCACATCATCCGGGATTCCGCGACCGTCGTCACAGACCTCGATACACAGATCATCGGCAGCACTGACACTGATATCCAGTCTGGTGGCCGCAGCGTGGCGTACCACGTTGCTGACGGCCTCTCGAACCACCGCCTCCGCATGATCGGCCAGCGCAGGATCGACGGTCGAGAGTGGGCCGGCATACCGCACGGTGGTATGCAGATCGGCGCCGGCGAATCCGGCGATCGCACTTTCCAATCGTTGTCGAAACGTCCTGCCCCCGTTGTGACTTCCATGGAGGTCGAAGATCGCGGTGCGGATCTCGTGAATGACCTCCTGCAGATCGTCGACGGAGTCCGCCAGTCGCTTCTGTACCTCGCAGGACCGAACGCGGCCGATGGTGCCCTGGATCGCGAGTCCGACGGCAAAAAGTCGCTGAATGACATGGTCGTGAAGGTCGCGTGCGATCCGGTCCCGATCGGTCAGGACATCCAGTTGTCGTAGCTGGTTCTGGCTGGTCGCCAGCCGCCAGGCCAGGGCTGCCTGGTCGACGAACGCGGCCACAGTGTCGAGTTCGTCGTCGGTGAACAGCGGCGCCGCACGCGGCCGCAGCGCGACCAGCACGCCGGCCGTGATGTTCTGGGAGCGAATCGGAAGGATGAGCGCGGGTCCGGATGGACTGCGATCCCCGCCGAGGGAGAGACCGTCGACGCGACGCGCCTCCTGCATCGCGACAACCTCGGCAACCGCGGTTTCTGCGGCGGGAAGAACGACCAGCGGCAGTTTCTCACCTGTGCTGGCGACCACCACCAGCTCTTCGCCGACGACCTCGGGGGCGTCGGGATCGGCGCGCATGGCGACAAGGGTCGACACCGCCCCGCTGAGTACGTGCGACTTGTCGGCGATCAGCTGGAACGCAGTCGACGGGTCGACACCTGAGAGCATCGCCGTGCCGATATCGCGAGTGGCTTCGATCCATGCCCGTCGGGTTTGCGATTGCTGGTAGAGACGCGCATTCTCGATGGCGATGCCTGCCGCAGCGGCCAGTGCTTGCACCAGCACCTCGTCGTCATCGGTGAATGGCTGTCCCCCGGTCTTCTCGGTGAGGTAGAGGTGGCCGAACACCTCGTCGCGGATCCGGACCGGCACCCCGAGAAATGTCCGCATCGGCGGATGGTGGGCCGGGAATCCGACGGAATCACGGTGCTGAGAAATGTCGTCCAGCCGGATCGGCTTTGGATCGTCGATGAGAACCCCGAGAACACCGCGCCCCTCGGGTAGATGCCCGATCCGCTCGCGAGTGGGTTCGTCGATGCCGTGATAGATGAACTCTGCGAGTTCCCGATCACCACCACGGACGCCGAGCGCACCGTACCCGGCATCGACCAGGTCGATGGCGGTGCGGACGATTGTTCGCAGCGTGTCGTCGAGCTCCAGGCCCGACGTCACGACCAGCATCGAATCGAGCAAACCGTCGAGCCGATCACGTGTCTCCGCGATCTGCTCCACCCGGTCCTGAACCTCACCGAGAAGCTCTCGCAGTCGAAGCTGCGATAGCGTTTCCCGCAACCGGTACATTCCCGATTCAGGGTCCGGTCTTCCCCCGACCACACCTCCATGGTGTCACCATTCGAGGTTCCTGGCGATGCATCAACTGAAACGATGTGCTCCGGATTCGCGGCTCGCCGGCACCGAGGCAAAGCAGCAATCGACCTGGTCCCTCGAATAGGCTGACGTTCCTGGGTTTTGCAGTTTTGCCGCGGCGGCGGCGACGCCGTACTGCGCCGCCCTGCTCAGCGTCCAGCCGCGAACCAAACCCACAGTCGCGCCGGACACCATCGCGTCCCCGGCGCCCACACCACTGACGGCGGCCACCGGCACGGCCGGAAACCGGACGAAACCGTCGGTCGTGACCAGTAACGCGCCCCGCGCGCCCAGTGACACCAACACAACCTGTGTGACGCCACGGTCGATGAGTTCGCGGGCGCACCGAACCTGTTCCGCTGTGGTGATGAGGTCACGGCCACTGCGCTCGCGGAGCTCACGCACACTGGGCTTGAGTAGGAACACACCCGACATCACGTGTGCCAAACCGCCGCCGGAGGTGTCCAGAATCAGCGGCACACCCGCTCGGGTGCAGACATCTGCCACTCGCTGGTAGTAGTCGGGTGCGACGCCGGGCGGCAAACTCCCGCTGGCGACCACGAAGCGCGCCGATTCGGCGACAGTCCGCAACGCATCCAGGCAGCGGTTCTGTTCGGCGTCACCGAGCGCGGGGCCCGGCAACACGAATCGGAACTGCTTGCCCGACGTGAGGTCGTTGACCGTGAAATCTTCTCTGGTGGCGCCGCAGACGACAATCGGGATTGCTTGGACACCGGTCTGCTCGACGAGTTCGATCAGCCGCTCTCCGACCCGCCCACCGGCGGTGAAGACGGCCGCGGTTCGAACGCCGAGGACATCGGCGAAGCGGGCGACATTGATGCCCCCGCCTCCGGCATCGCGTCTTTCGTCACGACAACGGATCTTCTCGACGGGTCGGACTTCCTCGGCGTCGACCGTGATGTCGACCGCGGGGTTCATCGTCAATGTGACGATGGCCGGCGATGTCACAGACCCGTCGGATACGTTTCGGGCGTCTCCCCCTCGACCCACACGCTGGTGGACTCCAGTGGTTCGACCGCCGTCGTCCGGTCGACATGGATGATCCCGTCGAACTGTTCACCCGGCCTGACGTGGTAATAGTGGCTCTGCCGCTCGGTGGCGGGCAGGTAGATGACCCCGATCGCACGGGCGAGGCGCACGGCATCCAGCGGCTCGGCCGCGGCTCGGCTGATCAGCGGGGAAACGAGAAATCCCGGTCGATCGACTTCGTGGAACAGCTCTTCGAGGCTGCCCTTGAGGGCCGGCCGGACCACCTTGCGTTCGGCGTTGCCGCCCCATTCGCTGGCCGCCGTCACCGTGCCGGAGTACGTGCTGAAACCGATCAGCCGACTGTCATCACCGTGGGTTTCACGGACCAACTGTCCGAGAGTCAGCTGACCGTCGCCGCCGACCTCCGTCGCGCGAGCATCACCGACATGAGAATTGTGCGCCCACACGACGATCCGAGCCGGATCACCTTCGCCGTGGCGATCCAGATGTCGCGACAACGCCCCGAGCGTCTGTGCCATGTGGCTGTCGCGCAGATTCCACGAGGTGACCCGACCGCCGAACATCGCACGGTAGTAGACCTCGGCATCGCGCACCGTCTGCGCATTCTGTTGGGCGTAGAAATGCTCGTCCTCGGCCGGCAATCCGTCCCGGCTCAGGTAGGTCATGGCATTGCGCTGAAGTTCGACCAGCTGCTCGACGGCCTGTCTCTCACATGACAGGCCTGCGCCGAATGCCGCCGCGAAACCGTACGCCTGTCCGTCATCGGCGGAGGTGTGATCGAAACAGGCGTAGCGCTCCCGGGCACGTTGCGCGGCATCGGGATCGACATTGTCGAGGTAGCCGATCACTTCCTGCATCGAGCGGTGCAGGCTGTAGAGGTCCAGACCGTAGAACCCGGTTTCCCGCCCGCCATCGCTCCTCATCTGTGCGTTGTGCGCTCGTAACCAACCGACGAAGTCCCGCACGACGGTGTTGCGCCACATCCAGCCGGGAAACCGCTCGAAGCCGCTCAAGGCCTGTTCGGCGGAGGTATCGGTGCCGCGGCCGTGAACGTAGCGGTTCACCCGGTAGGCGTCCGGCCAGTCCGCTTCCGCCGCGACGGCGCAGAAGCCTTTGTCCCGAATCAGCCATCTGGTGATCTCGGCCCGGGCCGCATAGAACTCACGGGTGCCATGCGAGCTCTCCCCGATCAGAACGATGCGTGCATCGCCGACGAGTTCTTCGAGCGCGTCCGCGGGCGGGACGCCACCGGGGGCATCCACGGCAGACCTGTCCAGGACTTCGGCGGCCGTTTCGGCCAGGCGGATTCGCGCGGTGGCGATTCCGGAGGTCGGCGTGCCGAGCAAGATTCGCACCTCGTCGTCGGTGACCTGGGCGAAGTCCCAGAAGGATTCACCCACCGCGCGAAAGGGGGTCGGCATCGAGGCACACACCACGTCATCGACGAAGCCGGCGAACTCGCGACAGGTCGATTCCGGTGCGGCGGGCACCGCAATCACGATCTCGGCCGGTTGCAGTTCGCGCAGCGCCAACACCGCCGCCAACATGCTGGACCCGGTGGCCAACCCGTCGTCGACCAGAATCACCGTCTTTCCGGCGAGTTCCAGCGGTGGTCGATCACCTCGATAGGCAGCTTCACGACGGGCCAGTTCGCGCCCCTCCCGCTCGGCGACATCGCGCAGTATCTGAGGTGACACCCGCAACGCACGTACAACATCGTCGTTGACGACGACACGTCCCCCGCTCGCCAGGGCACCCATCGCGAACTCGGGATGACCGGGCGCCCCGAGTTTGCGCACGATGAAGGTATCCAGTGGGGCCGCCAGAGCCGCCGCCACTTCCCACGCCACCGGAATCCCGCCCCGGGCAAGGCCGATGACCACCAGACCTGCTCGACCGCGGTAGCCGTCGAGTAGTCCCGCCAGAACCCGGCCCGCGTCGCGACGGTCACGGAAAACGTGCCTCGAACGTTCCTGATCGCTCATCGGCACGGTCGTCATCGTCGTCTCCTCGGATCGATCAACCGAGCACAGGATCTATCTCAGGTCGCGACGACTCTCCAGCCACGCTGAACCGAAAACGCCTGCCCGTGATGTTGTGTGGCCGAATTCTGACGTAATGGTCCTTGTCCGAGCTGGTCCACGGCACCAACCCGACCCGTTCCGCCTCGGCGATGTCCTCGGGGTCGCGTAGCAACGCCGCCGTGCCCGACACGATGACGCTCCACCCCTCGCTGATTCCGTGGTCATCCGCCTCGAACAACACGTTGTGGTTGATGGCCGCACTCACCAACTTCGTTCCTTGCGCAGTCCGGAACAGCACAGTTCGGTTCTGCACCGCGAAGTTGACCGGGAAGATCGCCGGTCGACCCTCGACGCTGGTGACAAGCCGACCGAGCGCATGGGCAGCCAACAGGCTCCAGCATTCCGGTGCGGACAGGATGGACATCGACTGGCTGTCGTCGGTCATGGATCGAATGTAGACAGCCCGACGATCCTGGTCTGTGGCACAAAGTCCTCTTTTCGACGAACCAAAGACTCCTGATAGGAGCCCGGGATCGTAGTTGCCGAGTCCGCGTCGGCTCCGGCGGCCGGGATCGGTCTTCAGAATCGGTTCTCAGCGCGAACCGGTGCGGCCACCGTCATCGGCGAGATCATCGAGTTCGCTGTCCCACAACCGGTATCTGATCCGGTTCAATCGGTTGCCTAGCAGTTGACACGCCATTGCCGCGGGCCCGAGCAGGCCCGCCCAGAGCCCGAGCGCGCTGACCACGGCCTGGACCACCGCATCGGTGCTGGACGGCGGTCGCATCGTCCGAACGCCGTCCTGGTCAACCCACACGGTCAGGTGTTCTCCGGCGACCAGGTATTCGGACCTGATGGTGTCGTGATGTTGTGTACCACCGAATCCCCAGTGTATTTCGGTGAGACAGGGCAATGCATACAGTTGCGGCGCAGCACGGCTGTCCGACGATACCGTGGCCTCGACCTGTCGTCTGGTGTGGCGCTGATCGGCGAACTCGTGGGACAAACCATCGTGCACAGCGGTGCCTGCTGCAGCGACGAAAGGAACGGTGCCGATGACGAACGCCGCCATGAGGAACACAGCCGCTGCTTCGATGCGATCGGAACCGCGGATCAGCGGATTGACTCCGACCAGGTTCCGCCACCAGTACCCGATGGATGACCAATATGACTGCACGACAACCTTTTTTTCTCGTCGATGCTCTGCTCCGGTGCCCACATGCTCGATTCCGGGCAGCCGGACCCGATCAGGAGCGGCGGGCCACGATGACGGGACCGGAGGCCACCTGGACCACTGCCCAACTCACCGAGCCGAGCAACATGCCGGCGAAACCGCCATGTCCGTGGCTGCCCACGACCAGTAACTGTGCGCCGCTGGACTGGGCGATCAGCGCGTGCACGGCGTTGTCCTGACCCACCACACGGTGCACGGTGACGTCGGGATAGCGTTCCGCCCAGCCGGCAATCCGTTGCGCCAGTTCCTCGTCCGCCTGCTCGGCAAGGTCACCACCGGTGACATCCGAGCCGAAGTCCGCGCTGTTCGTCCACGTGTGCACGGCAACGAGGTCAACCCCACGGCGCGAAGCCTCGTCGAACGCGATGGCAACGGCCAGTTCCGATGCCGGCATGGCATCGACGCCGACCACGACCGGTCCGCCCTGCTCCGCGGGGGTTTCACCGTGGATCACGGCGACCGGGCTGTGCGAGTGATGTACCAGTGCCGAACTGGTCGACCCCAGCAGCAGACGTGGCACGCCTCCGCGGCCACGGCAGCCGACGACCATCAGGTCGGCATCTTTCGAAATATCTATGAGCGCAGGCATCTTGGGTCCTTCGCGAACCAATGTGGCGACCTGTCCATCGCGCAGTTCCGGCGCGACAGCTCTGACATGTCGGCTGGCGCGCTCGACGATTTGCTCTGCGAGTCTATCCCGCTCGGTCAGGTACTCGACCGAAATCGGGAGGTCGATCCAGGGCCCCACCTCGTCGGACGGCTTCACGTAGACCAAGGTCAAGGTGACGTTCCGAAGGACCGCTTCGTGTGCTGCCCATGCCGCCGCGGCATCGGCGGTCGACGAACCGTCAACCGCCGCCACAATGCCGTTCAGGTTCGTGGTGAAGAGAAATGTCATCGTGGTCTCTCCCCTGAGATATCGACCGCCCGGTTTTGGATACAGTCCGACGCTAATCCCGCCGAACGACCGTTCCCCGGAGGCTTAGGTCCTCAGGGCCTTGGACGAAGGTCCTCATCCAGCCGGCGTGATGATCGCGAGGTCGCCGTCCACACGGCGATACAGCACGCTCGCTCGCCCCTGCGCCGCATCGATGTAGAACATGAACGGCAGCTTCAACAGGCCCAGACGCGCTATTGCGGCGTCCTCGCGCAGGCACGGCAACGGATGCGGGCTGATGGTGACCAACTGTGTGAAGCCCGCCAGCTCACCGGCCACATCCGGTGTGACGAGGGCGAGCCGTAGCCCGGTCGGCCCGCCGCGATACACCCACAGCCGCAGTGCCACTGCCGATTTCGTTGAACAGATGGAACCTGTAGCCGAGCAGCGTCATCTCGACCACCGCGTCGTCAACCGTACACGGGGCCATGGCATAGGACGCGCGCCGGACGATACGAGCCGTATCGTCCGCGCGCGCGCACGGGGTCGGTGAATCCGTTGCGTGCGGCCCACGGCGGAGCAGCCGCAGGCCTGAGGCCTGCAGACTCGCCCGTGACCGCGGGATCGAGATCGACGGGCGAGGGCACGGCATCTACCTGACTGCTCATGACACCGTTGGTATACCTGTCCGGGTGCGGTGATAAGGGCCGAAGGTCATCGACTTGGCCGGACCCAGTGCTGCGGGCACGAATCCGGAAAGTCATGCCGAGGACGCGTCATCGGGATAAGCACGTCGATACGCCGCCACGGCGGTCGGCAGGGTCATGAAGATGTGGTCTGTGCCGATGCTGTCGAGTAGACCAGCTGCGTCGAGTGCGTCGCGCAGATCCTGCTTGACCCTGGCCATCGCGAAGACGACGCCACGACGGGCGCAGTCTCGGCGGAGGTAGTCCAGGGCGTCGAGCGCGGTGGCGTCGACCTCGACGTTCGACTCGGCATTGAGCACAAACCAATGCACCGGTCGCGGGGCATCATCCAATGCGGCGAGGGCACGCCGGCGAAAGTCCGCGGCATTGGCGAAGAACAGCGGTGCGTCATAGCGATACACGAGCAAACCCGGTATCAAGGTGGCATCGGGATAGTCGTCGACATCGTGCATCCCCGCAACTCCCGGCACGAAGCCCTGCACGCCATCGTGGGCATGCGCGAGTCGGCGCAACAGATCGGCGACCGACAGAGCGATCGCCACCAACACGCCATAGAGCACTCCGAAGGCCGGCACCGATACCGTCGTCGCCAGTGCGAGCAGCAGTTCACTCCTGCGAAAGGCAGCAAGTCGCCGGAATTCGCCGATTTCCACCAACTTGGTCGCCGCGAAGATCACCAGCGCGCCCAGCGCCGCGGTCGGGATGGCGGCCATGACGCCTCCGCCGATCATGAGGACGACGGCCGTCACGGCGAACACCACCACCGAGTACATCTGGGTGCGCGAACCAGCCGCATGCGCCAGCGCCGTGCGACTGCCGCTCGAACTGATCGGGAATCCGCGGAACATCGCGACGAGCAGATTGCAGACACCCAAAGCTCGTAGCTCGACCTGCGGCTCGACGTCGTCCGTACCAGCCCGTGACGCAAATGCTCTGGCGGTCAACACATTATCCGAGAACGCGACCATTGCGATACCCATCGAGGGTACGATCAGATCGCCTATCGACTCGGCGGAGACCATCGGCCAGCTCGGCAAAGGAAGCCCCGACGGCACCGCTCCCACGAGCTCGATGCCCTGCAGGTGGGGCGTGAAGACCGTTGCCGCCAGGGTCGCCACCAGTAGGCCGATCAGCGGTCCCGGCAGCCGCGGCTTCCACCTATCCAGAAACAGGATGAGCGCCAGCACGGTGAGGCTGAGAAGAACTGTGGGCCAATGGGTTCGGTGCAAGGAGGTAGTAAAGGAAACCAGCTGGTCCCGCACTGAAAGACCTGCCACCGACCCCGCCGTGAGCCGGCCCAATTGACTGACCACCATCATCACGGCGATCCCTGCCAGATACCCGACCAGGACCGGGCGTGATAGCAGATTCGCGAGATAGCCGAGCCTGAAAAGTCCTGCGAGCAGACAGATCGCACCCACGAGCAGCGCCAGGGTTGCGGCGTACTGCGCGTAGTGAACCGGATCGGAGACGCCGGCCGTGCCTGCCAGCACGGCCGCCGTCATCAGCGCCGTCGTCGATTCAGGGCCCACAGACAACTGTCGCGATGAGCCCATCAGTGCGTAGATCAGCAACGGCGGCAACGCCGTCCACAGCCCAGCGGCCGGAGGCAGCCCGGCAAGAGTCGAGTAGGCCAGCGCCTGCGGGACAAGGTAAGCCGACACCGTCAGCCCACCCAGCACGTCGCCCCGCAACGCGGAACGTCGGTAACCGCGAAAGCCCGATAGTCCGGGCAGGGCGCGGTCGACCCAGCTGATGGCGGCCATTGCCCCTCCGCTTTCTCCGGTCGTCCTATCGGCGAACGCTAACTCATCCCGACCCAGTTCAGCCACGGACGGATGTCCTTGGCGAAAGGGGACTTAAGCCTCCTGTACCGGCACGGTGGGCAGATCTACGGTCGAGTCAGGTCCGCGCATCGGTCGGATCGCCGACTCGAGGAGCTGTAGATGAATTTGCACCGCGGGATAGTCGTCGGAGTGGACAACTCACCCGATGCGCTACTAGCCGTGAAATGGGCCGCCGTGGAAGCGGTCATGCACAACGTTCCGCTCACGTTGGCCCACACAAAGCCGAACGCGCGGGCACTGACCTGGTATGAGGTCTCCGTCGCCGATGAGTTGGAGCGGTTGGCCACCCAACACGGCCGTGAAGCCCTCGACGCCGCAGCCGCGGCCGCCGAAGGAGCGGTGGCCGACCGCGGGCCGTTGACGCTGCGCGAGCAGGTCACCGAAGGCAACGCCGTGTCGACGCTCACCGATCTGTCCAAGGACGCACAGATGCTGGTCGTCGGCAGCAGAGGTCTCAGCCGCGTCGGCCGGGCGGTCCTCGGTTCGGTGAGTTCGGCGTTGATCCGTCATGCCCATTGCCCCGTGGCCGTGATCCATCCGGTCTCCGACCCGCAGGTACAGTCGCCCAAGGCGCCCGTCGTCGTCGGCATCGACGGGTCGCCCGCGTCAGAAACCGCCGTCGCGGTGGCCTTCGACGAGGCGTCCCGGCGGGGCGTGGAGTTGGTCGCCGTCCACACCTGGAGCGATCTGCAGGTGTATGCCTATCCGGGCGATGAATGGACGGTTTTCCAGCCGCAGGCCGAGGCGGAGCTCTCCGAGCGCCTCGCCGGCTGGCAGGACCGCTACCCCGACGTGCCCATCCGGCGCGTGGTGGTCCGCGACCGCCCTGCACACCAATTGCTCATGCAGGCCGACGGCGCCCAGCTGGTGGTCGTCGGTAGCCACGGCCGCGGCGGATTCGCCGGCATGCTGCTCGGCTCGGTCGGTTGCGCGGTCGCCGAATCGGCCACCGCACCGGTGATCGTGGCGCGGTCGTCCTGACCGGCCGCCGATGACCTGCTTACGCCTCGGCGCTGGCCTTGATGGCCGCCAGGGTCTGCGGGATGCCACTGAGCGCCAGTTCCGAGCGCGCGGCGATCTGTGCGTCGGCATCGGCGCCGAAACGCTCCCGGAACCCGTCGATGCCCTTGGGCAGGAACCTCCAGTACTGAGTCAAGGTCGTGCCCTCGCCGGCCGGTGCCATGGTGAAACCCCACCGAACCCACCCGTCGTTGACCTCCCAGGCGAACTCCCGGCCCGGGGTGGCCGCGACGACCTGGCTGCGGGTTTCCCAGGTGCGCTCGGGCAGCACGTTGCGCCCGGTGAACCACGCGCCGGCCACCGCACCGGCCGCCGGATCGTCCCACCAGCATTCCTTGCAGACCGGACTCCACTGGCCCATCCGGGTGATGTCGGAGACCAGCTCGTAGGTCGCGTGCGGGTCCAGGGTGAGGTGGATGGAATCGGAGTATTCGAGCGCCGTCACACGCGGCAGTCTAGGCCGAGCGTGCGCGACGTTCGCCGTCAGCGATCAGGCTGGGATAAGAAGTGGACGGTCAGCGCATAATCATCAGTGATGCCTGACGCCGAGCGCCAACCCCGCAAGCCCGTGATCCTGTCCGTGGACGATGATCCGGCCGTGTCCCGCGCCGTGGCACGCGATCTGCGTCGCCACTACGGCGAGCGGTACCGGATCGTGCGTGCCGAATCGGGCCCCGATGCCCTGGACACGCTGCACGAACTGAAGCTGCGCGGTGACACCGTCGCCGTGTTCGTGGCCGACTACCGGATGCCGCAGATGAGCGGTATCGAGTTTCTCGAAGCCGCGATGGACCTGTATCCGATGGCACGTCGGGTCCTGCTCACCGCGTATGCCGATACGACGGCCGCCATCGACGCCATCAACGTCGTCGATCTCGACCACTACCTGCTCAAGCCGTGGGATCCGCCCCAGGAAAAGCTCTACCCGGTGATCGACGGTCTGCTGGAGTCCTGGCATGCCGCGGGCGATCACGCCATCCCGTACACCAAGGTGATCGGCCACCAGTGGAATCCGAGGTCCTGGGATGTGCGTCAATTCCTGGCCCGCAACGGCTATCCCTTCAAGGCGTTCACCGCCGAGGAACCCAAGGGCCGCCAGTTGCTCGAGGCCGCCGGGCTGGACGGCAAACGGCTGCCGGTGGTGATCACCGAGGACGGCAAGCCGATGGTCGAACCCACCGACACCGAGCTGGCCACCATGCTCGGCCTTTCGACCAACCCGTCCCTGGAGATGTATGACCTGGCGGTCATCGGCGGCGGTCCGGCCGGGTTGGCCGCCGCGGTCTACGGCGCATCCGAGGGCCTCAACACCGTCCTGATCGAGCGGGCGATGACCGGTGGCCAGGCCAGCCGGAGCTCCCGGATCGAGAATTATCTCGGCTTCGAGAACGGGATCTCCGGAGTCGATCTGACCACCACGGCGCGGCGCCAGGCCGAGCGGTTCGGCGCCGAGGTGATCACCACCCGCAAGGCTCTGCATCTGCAGGCCGGTGAGATCGGGACAGCGCGGACGATCACCTTCTCCGATGACGATTCCGCCGACGGCGACGGCCAGCGCACCATCGGCGCACGGGCGGTCATCCTCGCCACCGGTGTCGACTACCGGGAGCTGACGGTGACGGGCTGTTCTGCGGCCGAGGAGTCCAACTTGATCGGTCGGGGCGTCTACTACGGTGCCTCGGTGTCCGATGCCGCCGAATGTGCAGGCGAAGAGGTCTACATCGTCGGTGGTGCCAACTCGGCCGGTCAGGCGGCGATGTTCATGTCCAGGACCGCCAAGAGGGTGACCATGCTGGTGCGGGGACCCTCTCTGGAGGCGTCCATGTCCTACTACCTCATCCAGCAGATCGAAGCCAACGACAAGATCGAGGTCCGTACCTGCACCGAGGTGGTCGGCACCACGGCCGCCGACGACCACCTCGTCGGGCTCACGCTGGCCGACCGCAAGTCCGGGGAGACCGAGGATGTCCCCGCCAACCGGCTGTGTTGTTTCATCGGCGCCACCCCTCGCACCGACTGGCTCGACGGCGTGGTGGCCCGCGACGACCGCGGTTTCATCCTGGCCGGCCCCGATCTGCGCGATGTGTGCGGCTGGAGTCTGGACCGTCCCCCGCACCACCTGGAAACAAGTGTGCCCGGTGTGTTTGTTGCAGGAGATGTGCGTTCGGAATCCGCCAAGCGGGTTGCCGCGGCCGTCGGCGAAGGATCGATGGCAGTGATGTTCGTACACCGGTACCTGGCTGAGGCATAAGAGGGGCTTGAGACATATGGGCGAGACGTGTGTGCGCGACGAACTTCGGACCCTGTTTCTGTTCGAGCATCTGTCCGACGAGCAGCTCGACACCCTGTGCCAGGCGGGCTCGATCGAGACCTTCCCAGCCGGCCCGATCGTGCAGGAGGGCGAGCCGGCGACGTGCTTCTACGTGCTGATCGACGGTGAACTGATCATGTCGAAACGTTCGGGCGGCGTGGACATCCAGACCAACCGGACCTCTCAGCGTGGCGTCTACTTCGGCGCCTGGTCGGCCTACATCCCTGGCGAAGAGCAGCTCTACCAGGCTTCGGTACGCCTGGTGTCCGAGTCACGGGTATTCGTATTGGAGGCGCGCGCATTCGCGGAGTTCATGCGCGCGCAGTTCCCGATGGCCGTGCACCTGATGGAAGGCCAGCTCGTCGGTGGCCGACGACAGAGCCAGATCATCGGTCAACGCGAGAAGCTGCTGGCGCTGGGCACCATCACCGCGGGGTTGACCCACCAGCTGAACAACCCTGCCGCGGCCACCGCGCGTGCGGTGGCCGACCTGCGTGAAACCGTCGGTCACATGCGACACAAGCTCGCCATGGTGGCCGAGGCCAAGTTCAGCCCCGAGTCGCTGCGCGCCCTGGTCAACATCCAGGACCAGGTGGCCGAACAGGTCGCCAAGAACAAGGACCTGGAGCTCACCGCGCTGGAGGCCTCAGACCGCGAGGACGAGCTCGGCGACTGGCTCGAGGATCACGGTATCGCCGGCGCGTGGGACTACGCGCCGACATTCGTCGAGGCGGGTCTGGACACCGACTGGTTGGAGCGAGTGTCGGCCCTGGTCGACGATCTGGATTCCACCGCCTCGTTGCAGGGCGCCATCGGCTGGTTGAAATACACCATCGACAACGAATTGCGGATGAACGAGATCGCCGAGGCGAGCAAGCGCATCTCGGCGCTGCTTGCCGGGGCGAAGCAATACTCGCAGATGGACCGAGGCTCCTACGGCAGCGCCGACGTGCACGAGCTCATCCGCAGCACCGTGATGATGTTCGGCGACAAGATCGGTGGACCGGGTAAGGATCGTCCGATAACGATCGTCAAGGATACGGACAAGACGCTGCCCGAACTGCAGTGCTATCCCGGTGATCTCAACCAGGTATGGACCAACATCATCGACAACGCCATCCAGGCGATGGGCGGACACGGCACGTTGACCATCCGCACCAGCCGCGAGAACGACCAGATGATCCGCGTCGAGATCTGTGATGACGGTCCCGGCATCCCCGAGGATGTCATCGACCGGATCTTCACTCCGTTCTTCACCACAAAACCCTTCGGCGAGGGCACCGGCCTCGGACTGGATCTGGCCTGGCGCATCGTGGTGGAGAAGCACGGCGGCAACATCTCGGTGCAGTCCAAGCCCGGCGACACCCGGTTTGCGGTCTGCCTGCCATTGGTGGCGCCGGCACCGGTCATCCCGACTCCGGGTGAGCTGTCGGCAGCAGGGACCGAATAGCGCCCCTGTGTGTCGGCCGGAATGTGCAACGCCCCGGCGGAGGTTGTGCCGTCCATGACGAAACCAGCTCTGGGCAAGTTCGGCGTGTTCGGTCACTACGAGCAATGGCGGCAGCTCCCCGAACAACAGCTTCGGGAGATCGAATCGCTGGGTTACGGTGCGATCTGGGCGGGCGGCTCGCCACCGGCCGAACTGGGTTGGGTCGATCCGATCCTGGGCGCGACCGACACGCTGCAGGTGGCCACCGGCATCGTCAACATCTGGTCGGCACCGACGGCGCCGGTGGCCGACTCCTTCCACCGCATCGAAAAGCGCTACCCCGGCCGCTTCCTGCTCGGTATCGGCGTCGGCCATCCCGAGGCGCACTCCGAGTACACGAAGCCCTATGACGCGCTCACCGAGTATCTGGATGCACTCGACGGCCACGGCGTGCCACGCGATCGGGTGGTGGTGGCCGCTCTCGGTCCACAGGTGCTCAAACTGGCCGCTCGCCGCAGTGCCGGCGCGCATCCCTATCTGACCACTCCTGAGCACACCGCCCAGGCGCGGGAGCTTATCGGACCCGACGCGTTCCTGGCGCCCGAACACAAAGTCGTGCTCACCACCGATGCGGCACACGCCCGCGAGGTAGGCCGCAAGGCTCTGCAGATCTACCTCAATCTGGCCAACTACCTGAACAACTGGAAGCGGCTGGGCTTCACCGACGCCGACCTCGCCGAACCAGGCAGCGATGCACTCGTCGATGCCGTGGTGGCCCACGGCACCAGCACCGCGATCGCCGCGCGGTTGACCGAACATCTCGACGCCGGGGCCGATCATGTTCCGGTTCAGGTGCTGACGGGTACAGACAACCTGTTATCCGCGCTCACCGAGTTGGCCGGCCCGCTCGGCCTTCGGTGAGAGGAACCGGTCCGTGACACACCGACCAGAACGACAGCGACCAGAACGACGAGGATGGAGATCGCCATGACCGACGCCGTGACCCTCAAACCCGACTTCGGTCGCTACGGCGTGTGGACCTTCGGTGTGCCGAAACCCGAGCAGGCAGCCGAGATCGAGAAGCTGGGGTACGGCGCCCTGTGGATCGGCGGGTCGCCGAAGGGTGACCTGAACTATGTCGAGCCGCTGCTGGAGGCGACCGACAATCTGCAGGTGGCCACGGGCATCATCAACGTCTGGCAGGCGGATGCCGGCGAGGTGTCCGAGGCCTACCACCGGGTGGAGAAGGCGTATCCGGGTCGCTTTCTGCTCGGTATCGGCATCGGTCATCCCGAGCACACCGAGGAGTACCGCAAACCCTATGACGTGCTGGTCGAGTACCTGGATGCGCTCGATGCCGCCCATGTGCCGACCAGCCGGCGGGTCATCGCCGCGCTGGGGCCCAAGGTGCTCGAACTGGCGGCCGCCCGCAGCGCGGGTGCACACCCCTACCTGACCACTCCGCAGCACACCGGCCAGGCGCACAACCTGATCGGTAACACCGTGTTCCTGGCCCCCGAGCACAAGGTCGTCCTCAGCACCGATGTCGAGCGCGCGCGGGAGATCGGCCGGGGCGCGGTGGACTTCTATCTGAACCTGAGCAACTACCTGAACAACTGGCGTCGTCTGGGCTTCACCGAGGACGATATCGCCAAGCCGGGAAGTGACCGGCTGATCGACGCCGTCGTCGCGCACGGCACCGCGGCCGATGTCGCCGCGCGCCTGAACCAGCATCTGGATGCCGGCGCCGATCATGTGGCGATCCAGGTGCTGGGCGGCTGGGATGAGCTGCTGCCGACGCTGACCGAGTTGGCCGGCCCGCTGGGCCTCACCTAGAGCGGCGAGGCGGGACACCTCTAGGGTTGGGCCATGCGGTTGCTGGTCACCGGTGGTGCCGGATTCATCGGGTCCAACTTCGTGCACCTCACCCTCCGGGAACGACCGGAGACCGAGGTGACGGTCTTGGACGCGCTGACCTACGCGGGCAGCCGTGAGTCGCTGGCGCCGGTAGCCGACCGCATCCGGCTGGTCGAAGGCGATATCACCGACACCGATCTGGTGAGCGAGCTGGTCGGCGCCGCCGATGCGGTGGTGCATTTCGCCGCCGAGACCCATGTCGACAACGGCCTCGCCGACCCGACCCCGTTCGTGCAATCCAATGTGCTGGGTACCTTCACGCTGTTGGAGGCGGTGCGCACGCACCGGACCCGGTTGCACCATGTGTCGACCGATGAGGTGTACGGCGACCTGGCCCTCGACGACCCCGCGCGGTTCACCGAGTCCACCCCGTACAACCCGTCGAGTCCGTACTCCTCGACCAAGGCGGCCGCCGACCTGCTGGTGCGAGCCTGGGTTCGCTCCTACGGTGTGGCCGCCACAATCTCCAACTGCTCCAACAACTATGGGCCGTACCAACACGTCGAAAAGTTCATTCCTCGGCAGATCACCAACATCCTGACCGGCCGGCGCGCCAAGCTGTACGGCACCGGCGCCAATGTGCGCGACTGGATCCACGTCGATGATCACAATGCGGCGGTGTGGCGCATCCTTGTCGACGGTACGCCGGGCCGGACCTATCTGATCGGGGCGGACGGTGAGCGGGACAACCGCAGCGTGCTGCGGACACTGTTGATGCTGATGGGCCGCGATCCCGACGATTTCGACCAGGTCACCGACCGGGTCGGGCATGATCTGCGCTACGCCATCGACGCGTCGGTGCTACGCGAGGAACTGGGGTGGGCACCGATGCACACCGATTTCGAGGCGGGCCTGCGGGCGACGATCGACTGGTATCAGAACAACGAAAAGTGGTGGGGGCCCTTGAAAACGTCGATCGAGGCGCGATACGCGGAGCGCGGCCAGTGAGCGCACGGGAACTGGCGGTTCCCGGTGCGTGGGAGATCACTCCGACGGTGCACAGTGACGCCCGCGGCGCATTCTTCGAGTGGTTCACCGACGCGTCCTTCGAGGCGATGACCGGTCACCGCTTCGAGCTGCACCAGGCCAACTGTTCGATCTCGGCGGCCGGGGTGTTGCGCGGTGTGCACTATGCCGACGTGCCGCCGAGCCAGGCCAAGTACGTCACCTGCCTGCGCGGCGCGGTGTACGACGTGGTGGTCGACATCCGGGTCGGCTCGCCCACCTTCGGGCGCTGGGACGGAGTGCTACTCGACGACCGGCAGCGGCGATCGGTCTACCTTTCCGAAGGTCTGGGCCACGCTTTCCTTGCGCTGGAAGATGATTCGACGGTGATGTACCTGTGCTCGGCCGGCTACGCCCCGGATCGCGAGCGCACCATCTCACCCACCTCCCTGGGCATCGACTGGCCCCTGGAACATCGGCTCATCCTCTCCGAGCGCGATGCGGCGGCACCGACACTGGCCGAAGCGCACGCCCAGGGCGTGCTGCCGGCATGGGCGGATACCCAGGCCTACGTCGAGCAGCTGCGCGCCCGGATCGGTTGAGCTTTCACCACCCACTCCTTGCATGCCGCCCGACCCATTACTAGGATATCCAAGTATCTCAGATCACACCGGGCACGCACACTTCGGACGGATGTCATGACCACGAAAATTCAGCACTTCATCGACGGCAAGCGCAGCGACCTCGCCTCCACCCGCACCGCGGATGTCCTCAACCCCAGCACCGGCGAGGTGCAGGCGCAGGTCCTGTTGGCAAGCAAGGCGGACGTGGACACCGCGGTCGCCTCGGCGGTGACGGCGCAGCAGGAATGGGCGGCGTGGAATCCGCAACGGCGGGCCCGCGTGATGATGAAGTTCGTCTCGCTGGTCAACGAGAATGTCGATGAGCTGGCCGAGCTGCTCTCCATCGAGCACGGCAAGACCATTGCCGATGCCAAGGGCGACATCCAGCGCGGCGTCGAGGTCATCGAATTCGCGATCGGCATCCCCCACCTGCTCAAGGGTGAGTTCACCGAGGGCGCCGGCGGTGGCATCGATGTCTACTCGATCCGCCAGCCACTCGGTGTGGTCGCCGGGATCACGCCGTTCAACTTCCCCGCCATGATCCCGCTGTGGAAGGCCGGGCCCGCGCTGGCCTGCGGTAACGCCTTCATCCTCAAGCCCTCCGAGCGTGATCCGTCGGTGCCGGTGCGGCTGGCCGAACTGTTCATCGAGGCGGGCCTGCCCGCCGGCGTCTTCCAGGTCGTCCATGGCGACAAGGAGGCCGTCGACGCCATCCTCACCCACCACGACATCCAGGCCGTCGGCTTCGTCGGTTCCTCGGATATCGCGCAGTACATCTACTCCACGGCCGCGGCCAACGGCAAGCGCAGCCAGTGCTTCGGCGGTGCGAAGAACCACATGATCGTGATGCCCGACGCGGACCTCGACCAGGCCGTCGACGCGTTGATCGGAGCCGGCTACGGAAGCGCCGGCGAGCGGTGCATGGCCATCAGCGTCGCGGTGCCGGTCGGCGAAGAGACTGCGAACCGCCTCCGAAATCGATTGGTGGAACGCGTCAACCAGCTGCGTGTCGGGCACAGCCTTGATCCCAAGGCCGATTACGGGCCGCTGGTCACCGGCGCCGCCCTGGAGCGGGTGCGCGACTACATCGGCCAGGGTGTGGAGGCCGGGGCCGAACTGGTGGTCGACGGTCGCGAGCGCGCCACCGATGAACTGAGCTTCGATGGCCAGGATCTGTCCAAGGGATTCTTCATCGGCCCCACCCTGTTCGACCACGTCACCACCGATATGTCGATCTACACCGACGAGATCTTCGGCCCGGTGCTGTGCATCGTGCGCGCGCACGATTACGAAGAGGCTCTGAGCCTGCCCACCAAGCACGAATACGGCAACGGTGTCGCGATCTTCACCCGCGACGGCGACGCGGCCCGCGACTTCGTCTCCCGCGTGCAGGTCGGCATGGTCGGCGTCAACGTGCCGATCCCGGTCCCGGTGGCCTACCACACCTTCGGGGGCTGGAAGCGTTCCGGCTTCGGCGATCTCAACCAGCACGGCCCTGCCTCGATCCAGTTCTACACCAAGGTCAAGACCGTCACCGAGCGCTGGCCGTCGGGCATCAAGGATGGCGCCGAGTTCGTCATTCCCACGATGCAATAGCGCCGACATGTCGATATTCGAGTTGACCGACGATGAACGGGTGATCGCCGAAACGGCCGCAGCGTTCGCCGCCAAACGCCTTGCGCCGCACGCGTTGGAGTGGGATCACAGCAAGCACTTCCCCACCGATGTGCTGCGCGAGGCCGCCGAACTGGGCATGGCGGCGATCTACTGCGGCGAAGATGTCGGCGGCAGCGGATTACGCCGTATCGATGCCGTGCGAATCTTCGAGGAGTTGGCCGCGGCCGATCCAGCCTTGGCCTCGTTCATCTCCATCCACAACATGTGCGCGTGGATGGTCGACACCTACGGCAACGTGGAGCAGCGCAAGTCCTGGGTGCCGAGGCTGGCCAGCATGCAGACCATCGCGAGCTACTGCCTGACCGAGCCCGGGGCCGGTTCGGACGCCTCGGCATTGCGCACCAGGGCGGTTCGCGACGGGGGCGACTGGGTGCTCGACGGTGTCAAGCAGTTCATCTCGGGCGCAGGGGTTTCCGATGTCTACCTCGTGATGGCTCGCACCGGCGCGGAAGGCCCGAAGGGAATCTCGGCATTCCTGGTCGAAAAAGGCACCCCCGGACTGAGTTTCGGAACGAACGAAGCCAAGATGGGCTGGAACACCCAGCCGACGGCGCAGGTCATCCTCGAGCAGGTACGGGTGCCTGCCGATGCGCTGCTCGGCGGTCCCGAGGGTGAGGGAACCGGATTCGGTATCGCCATGAACGGACTCAACGGCGGCCGCATCAACATCGCCGCCTGCTCGCTCGGCGGCGCCCGGACCGCACACCAGAAGGCGGCTGCCTACCTGCGCGATCGGGAGGCCTTTGGTGGCGCACTCCTCGACGAGCCCACCATCCGGTTCTCGCTCGCCGATATGGCCACCGCCCTGGAGACGTCTCGGATCATGTTGTGGCGCGCGGCGTCCGCACTCGATGCGAACGCGCCGGACAAGGTCGAACTGTGCGCGATGGCCAAGCGCTACGTCACCGACTCCTGCTTCGACGTCGCCGACTCCGCTCTGCAGTTGCACGGCGGCTACGGCTATCTCAACGAGTACGGCGTGGAAAAGATCGTCCGGGACCTGCGGGTGCACCGAATCCTGGAGGGCACCAACGAAATCATGCGGGTGGTCATCGGGCGGGCGGAAGCCGCTCGAGCCAGAGCCGCCGGATAGAAGGGAAGTCTGCAGATGAGCACCATCGCATTTCTCGGCCTGGGGAACATGGGCGGTCCGATGGCCGCAAACCTGGTGTCGGGCGGATTCACCGTGCACGGGTACGACCCCGTCGCCGATCTGCGAGACACCGCGGCGGGCAAGGGCATCACGACCTTCGATACCGGTGCCGCGGCGGTCGCCGAAGCCGATATCGTCATCACCTCGCTGCCCAACGGTGCCATCGTGAAGTCCGTTTATGCCGAGGTGCTGCCGACGGCCAAGGCCGGCGCACTGTTCATCGACACGTCCACCATTTCCGTCGACGACGCCCGTGAGATCCACCGCCAGGCCCTCGATGCCGGCTTCGCCCAGCTCGATGCCCCGGTGTCCGGCGGCATCAAGGGTGCCGCGGCGGGCACGCTGGCATTCATGGTCGGCGGCGAGGATGAGGCATTCGCCAGAGCGACACCGGCGCTGGAACCGATGGCGGGCAAGATCATCCACTGTGGCAGCTCGGGCGCCGGCCAGGCCGCCAAGGTGTGCAACAACATGGTCCTTGCGGTGCAGCAGATCGCCGTCGGCGAGGCGTTCGTCCTAGCCGAGAAACTGGATCTGGACAAGCAGAAGCTGTTCGACGTGATCACCGGCGCGACCGGGAACTGCTGGGCCGTGAGCACCAATTGCCCGGTGCCCGGGCCGGTTCCGACCTCACCGGCCAACAATGATTTCAAGCCGGGCTTCGCGACCGCCCTGATGCACAAGGACCTCGGGCTGGCCATGGCCGCGGTCGAATCGACCGGCTCGAACGCCCCGCTGGGTACGCACGCCGCGCAGATCTACGCGGATTTCAACGCCGAGCACAGCGGGCTGGATTTCAGCGCCGTCATCGAGGCGTTGCGCGCGGGATAGTCACAGCCTGCTTGCAGGTTCGGGGGTGACTGTGGACTCCAGGTCGGGAAACCTGATCGTCGAGGGAGTTCGACATGAGCGTGACGAAGCGATACACGACGAGGCTGCTCGCCGCGGGCGCAGCCGGGGTGATCGGTGTGGCCGCTCTCGGAGTGGGGTCCGGCGTTGCCCAGGCCGCGCCGGGCCCACCGTGTGGTCCGCCCGGCGTGCACTGTGGTCAGGCCGGGCCGCCGCCCCCGCCGGGTGGGCCGGGTGGGCCGGGTGGGCCGGGTGGGCCGGGAAATCCTGGTGATCCGCACGGCCCGGGTGGACCTGGAGATCTGGGTGGACCCGGCGGACCTGGTGGGCCGCCCGGTGACCCGCACTGGCACGGACATTCCCCGCCATGGGGAGACGGGCCTGCCCCGTGGGGCTTCGGCCCACCGCCCCCACCGCCGCGGCCGTGGGGATTCGACCCGCCCCCGCCACCGTGGGCCCCGCCCCCGGCGCCCTTCGACTACTGGGGGCAGACCGTGACCCCGGTCTGGGACCCGGGCTTCGGTCAGTGGGGGTTCTGGTTCTTCGGGATCTGGGTGCCGCTGTGATCGCACGCACCGGCGATACCGGGTGTCCGCGCGGTCAGGCCGCCGGCACGCTGTGCTCGGCCCACCACTGCGAATGCAGTCGGCGGCATCGGGCCAACCGCAACCCGCCGTCGGTCCCGCTGTAATCGCGACGCACCGCGGCCGCGGCACACCGAGCCGCGACCGCGGTGTCGTCGTCGATGAGAACGGTGGCCAAGCCTGCGGCATCAGCGCCACGCAGACCGGAAGCCGATCCGACGATGGCCAAGGCCTCATGCGGCGCCACGCCCAGTTCGGCCAACGCCTGCCGGAACAGGGCATCCCCGCGCGGCGGCACGCCGATATCGTCGGCGGTCACCACGGCCTCGACCAGACCGGCCCCCACCAGCTGGCCGACCAGCGGCTGCGCCCAGCGCCGCCGACCATCGGTGACGACCGCGATCGGTACCTGCGCGACAAAGGCATCGGTCACCAGGTCGTTGAGCCCGGGCCGCGGGCTGAGCCCCGCGTCGAGCATCACCCGCTGCAGCAGGGCCTCCTTGGCGTCGCACACCTGCTCGACCAGGACGCGCACCAGCACATCGCAGTCGGTGCCGATACATCGTTTACGCAGTTCCGCGGCGACCCGCAGCCGTTCGTCGGGCAGCGCCAGGAGCTGTCGGTAACGCTCGACGCTCCACTGCACGGGCAGGCCGAGGGCGGCGAACGCGGCGTTGAACACCGCGCGATAACCGTCGAACCGGAGGTCGGCCAGCGCATCGAGATCGAGCACCAGCGCACGCAACGGGTCGGAGCGGCGGAACAGGTAGGTGGCGGCGGGTCCGGCACTATCCAGCGGTGTCGTCATCGGACAAGAGTGGCCCAGCTCACATTCCTGGCGCGTCCCCCGCAAGGGGGATTGGGTGGGCCAAGTTGGGTCTGCCGGCCCGCCTGCGGACCTAAGGTTGTCCGCATGGCGCCGTCCAGCCCGATGCGCCTTGTGCTGGTCGACGACCACGAGATGGTCATCGAGGGGCTCAAGGCCATGCTCGTGAGCTTCGAGGATCGTGTGCAGGTCGTCGGGCAGGCCGTCGGGGCCGAGCGTGCCCTCACGGTGGTCGCCGAACTGGACCCGGACATCGTGCTGTGCGATGTCCGGATGCAGGGGTCCAGCGGATTGGATCTGTGCCTGGCGCTGCGTGAGCGCGATCCCGACCGCAAGATCGTCATGTTGTCGGTATACGAGGACGAGCAGTACCTGTTCCAGGCACTGCGGGTCGGCGCATCGGGCTACTTGCTCAAGAGCATCGGCAGCGACGAACTGGTCCGCCAGCTCGAACTGGCCCACCGTGGCCAGACGGCCATCGACCCCGGCATGGCGGCACGCGCCGCCGACACCGCGGCGCGCCTGCAGCGCGACGAGTTCTGGCCGGGCGCCCGGCAGGGGCTCACCCAACGCGAGAGCGAGATCCTGTCGTACGTGGTCAGCGGGCTGTCCAACCGCGGTATCGCCGCCAAGCTGGTGATCGGTGAAGAAACGGTCAAGACCCACCTGAGTTCGATCTATCGCAAGCTCGGTGTCAGCGATCGCACCGGCGNCGCTACGGGAGGGCATCTACCGATGACGAGCCCCATCCTGACCGCCGACCGCGAGCTGGCCCTGTTGCGCGAGCTGATCCAGGCGACCTCCAGCGGTCCCGGTGTCGAGCCGTTGGCGGCCGCCGCCGCCCGGATGATCACCGCGGCCACCGCCACCGACGTCTGCTTCGTGCACGTGCTCGACGACACCGAACGTTCGCTGACGCTCACCGGTGCCACCCCTCCGTTCGACAGTGAGGTCGGCAAGATCCGCCTCCCCCTCGGCCAGGGGATCTCCGGTTGGGTGGCCAGCAATAGGCAGGCAGTGGTGATCGGTCATGACAAGGAATCCGATCCGCGGTACCTGCCCTTCGAGTCGCTGCGCGGCTCGGATTTCACCTCGATGGTGTCGGTGCCGATGCAGACCGATCCGGGTGGTCTGGTCGGGGTGCTGAATGTGCACACCGTGCAGCGCCGTGAGTTCACCGATCGCGATGTCGAGCTGCTGCTGGTCATCGGGCGACTCATCGCGGGTGCGCTGCACCAGGCCCGCCTGCACCGCCAGCTGGTGGCCCGCGAACGCGCCCACGAGAATTTCGTCGAGCAGGTCATCGAGGCCCAGGAACTGGAACGGCGGCGGCTGGCCGGCGATATCCACGACGGCATCTCCCAGCGCCTGGTGACGTTGTCCTACTGGCTCGATGCCGCGGGGCGCGCGGTTGCCGACAATCCGGTGACGGCAGCCGACCAGTTGGCCAAGGCCCGCGAACTGGCCGATCTGACGCTGCAGGAGGCCCGCGCCGCGATCAGCGGACTGCGCCCGCCGGTGCTCGACGATCTCGGCCTGGCCGGCGGACTGGCCAGCCTGGCGCGCTCGATACCGCAGCTCGAACTTGCCGTCGAGCTCGCCGACCGGCGATTGCCCGACCATATCGAGCTGGCGTTGTACCGGATCGCCCAGGAGTGCCTGCAGAACGTCGTCAAGCACGCCGGCGCAACCCGCGCCACACTCACGTTCTCGGTATCCGACGATCGGGCCCGCCTCGAAATCGCCGATGATGGAATCGGATTCGACACGTTCGAGCATCCCCTCGGCGGCGACGAGATGGGCGGTTACGGATTGTTGTCGATGGCCGAGCGCGCCGAGATCGTCGGCGGCCGTCTGCATATCCGGTCGCGGCCGGGCGCGGGTACCACGGTCACGGCCAGCATCCCGATCCCCACCGGCGGCGACACGACGGGTGCTGGCGGGAAAACCCCGGCCGGGCAGCAGAACCCGTAGTCTCGCGCGCCGTCAGAAGTCCCCGCTGTGCCGGCGCAGCGCCTCGATGGCCGCGGCGAGCGAGCGCGAATCCTCATCGGGGATACCGATATCGGCGAACACCTCGGTATTGAGCGTCTCGGTGGCATCCTCGACCGTCGAGCGACCGAGATCGGTCAGTCGCACCAACGTGGTGCGGCCATCGGTCGGATGCGGCAACCGCTCGACCAGCCCGTCGGCCTCAAGCCGCCGGATGGCATGGGTGACGCTGGTGACGTGCACCTGGAGCCGGTTCGAGGCCTTGGTGATCGGCAGCTCGCCATTCCTGCTGAACGCCAGCAGGCGCAGCAGCTCGAAGCGGGAGAAGCTCAGATCGTAGGGCCGCAGGGCGTTCTCCACGCGCGCCAGCAGGATCTGGTGGGCCCGCATCACCGAGGTGACCGCCACCATGCCGTCGGCGACATCGGACCAGCCGGCGCGCTCCCAGTTGTCGCGCGCCAGCGCTATCGGGTCGCGCTTGCCGCGGTGTGAGGGCATTCCTTTTCTTACCGCCTCAGCACCGATCGAGACAAAACCGAACGGGACGAACCCCGGTCGGGAACAAACTCCTACCCCATTGCGATATCCAATATATTGCATTCCACCAACCTAGGACGATCCCATGACCATCCCCACCACCGCCCCGGCCGTCACCGCCCGCTCCGACACCTACGACTTCATCGTGATCGGAGCCGGTTCGGCGGGCAGCGTCGTCGCCAGTCGACTCTCCGAAGATCGCGCCACGACGGTGCTCCTACTGGAGTCCGGGCCACCGGACACCGACCCGGCCGTGGCCGCGCCGCCGGCCTGGCCGACACTGTGGGGCAGCGCGGTCGATCACAACTACACCACCGTGAAACAAGCGGGAACCGATGGGCTCCAACACCATTGGCCACGTGGAAACACCCTCGGCGGCAGCAGCAGCATCAACGCCATGGTGCACCTGCGCGGGCATCCGAACGATTTCGACACCTGGGCATCGGCCGGTTGCGCCGGCTGGGATCACGCATCGCTGCTGCCCTACTTCCGACGCATGGAAACCGTGCCGGGGCGCGATCCCCGCTACCGCGGTACCGACGGCCCGATGTCTCCGGCGCCGGTCTCGGCCGACATCGCCAATCCGCTGTCCCAGGTGTTCCTCGACGGCGCACAGCAGGCGGGTTTCGCGTTGACCGACGACTTCAACGGCACCGAGCCCGAGGGTGCCGGCTGGCACGATCTCGCGATAGCGCACGGCCGCCGGCAGAGTACCGCCGTGGCCTATCTGCCGCCGGCGGTGCGTGCCCGACCAAACCTGACCATCTCCACCGAGTCCCGCGCCCGGCGTCTGCTCTTCTCCGACAACCGTTGCATCGGTGTCGAATTCACCGCTGACGGGGTTCTGCGCCGCGGCTTCGCCGAGGCCGAGGTGATCCTGTCCGCCGGGGCGGTCGACACCCCGCGCCTGCTCCTGCTGTCCGGCGTGGGCCCAGCCCCCGAGCTGCAGTCGGTCGGCATACCGGTGCGCCACCACCTACCCGGCGTGGGCCGCAACCTGCACGACCACCCGCTGTGCCCGGTGGTCTTCGAGGCGTCCCGGCCCATCCCGCCCGGGCTGACCAATCACGCCGAAACATCGCTGGCATGGCGTAGCGACGCCGCATTGACCGGTCCGGACATGCAGCTGATGTTCATCCACGTCCCGTTCCATCCACCACATCTGAGCGCGCCGGCCAACAGCTTCACGATCGCCGTCGCGGCAGTCCCGCACGCTCGGGGCAGCATTCGGCTGGCCAGACCGGATCCAGCGACGCCGCCGCTGATCGATCCCCATTACCTGGGCACCGAATCCGATGTGCACAGGCTGGTCCGCGGTGTCAGGCTCGCCCGCGAGATCGCGGCCACCGATGCCTTCGCGCCGTGGCGCGGTCGCGAGGTGCTGCCCGGCCCGGACACCGTCGACGAGATCGGGTTGCGCCGCCACGTCGCCCGGGCCACCAGCACCTACTACCACCCGGTGGGCACCGCGGCGATGGGCACCGGCCAGGAGGCGGTCGTCGACCCCGAGCTTCGGGTGCACGGCCTGCAGGGCCTACGGGTGGCGGATGCCTCGGTGATGCCCACCATCGTCTCGGTGAACACCAACGCCGCGACCATCATGATCGGCGAGAAGGCCGCCGACCTGATCCGCGGCATCCGCACCGCGGCACAACCCGGTGGCGATCCCGGCGCGACATAGGATTCGGTGCATGCCGGTACCGGGTGAACAGGGTAAACACAAAAGGTCGCTGCTGCGTGAGCAGGCCTACCTGTCACTGCGGGACGCCATCGTCAACGGCACGTTGGCACCCGGGGAGAAGCTGCGTGATCCCGAGCTGGAGCGCTGGCTCGGGATCAGCCGCACCCCGATCCGGGAGGCCATCGCCCGGCTCGAGACCGCCGGTCTGGTCGAGACGATGCCGGGGCGCTCGACGGTGGTGTCCGCCATCGAGCGCAAAGCGGCGCTCGACGCCCAGGCCGTGGCGGCCGCGATGCACGCGCTGGCCGTCCGGCTCGCCGCCCCGGTGATGACCGAATCCGATATCGCGGCCATGGTCGCGGCCAATGTCGAGTTCGCAGACGCACTCGACCGCGCTGACCCGGCCGCCGCCATGCGCGCCGATGCGCGCTTTCACGATGTCGCCGTCGAGGCGAGCGGTAACCACGCGATCTCGGTGGCACTGGAAACGGTGACCCCGGTGCTGCGGCGTCTGGAGTATCAGCGATTCTCCTCGCTGTCGGGCCGGCAGTCGATTGCTCAGCACGAGCGGATCATCGAATGCTGCCGCCGCCGCGATGCCGAGGCCGCGGCAGCGGCGACTCAGCAGAACTGGGAGACCCTGACCCTGCTCGTCGAATCGGGTGGGGCCGGCTGAGCGCTACAACGTGAGGATGCGCGGACCGTCGGCGGTCACGGCGACAGTGTGCTCCCAGTGCGCCGCCCGCGAGCCGTCGGTGGTGACGACGGTCCAGTCGTCGTCGAGCACCTTGGTGTTGGTGGTGCCGAGGGTGAGCATCGGCTCGATCGCCAGCACCGAACCGACCTCCAGGTAGGGACCCCGCCCGGGCGATCCCTCATTGGGCAGGAACGGGTCCATGTGCATCTCGCGGCCGATGGCATGTCCGCCGTAACCGGCAACGATGCCGTAGCGGCGGTCATCGCGGGCCTCGGCGGCATGGGTGCCCTTCTCGATGGCGTGCGAGACGTCGGTCAACCGATTGCCCGGCAGCATCGCCGCGATACCGGCCTCCATCGAGAACCGGGTGGCCGCCGAGAGCTTCTCATCGGCCTCGATCAGGGTGCCCACCCCGAAGGTGACCGCCGAGTCGCCATGCCAGTCGTCGAGGATGGCCCCGCAATCGATGGAGATCAGGTCACCGTCGGCGAGGATCTCGGTGTCCGACGGGATGCCGTGCACGACGCGATCGTTGACCGACGCGCAGACGGTGGCCGGGAAACCGTGATACCCCAGGAAGGACGGCACACCTCCCCCGTCACGGATCACCGATTCGGCGACCCGATCGAGCTCACCGGTGGAGACCCCTGGTGCAGCGGCCTGCTGCACGGCGCGTAGCGCGGCCGCGACCAGCGCGCCGGCTGCGGCCATCGCGTCCAGTTCACCGGGGCTGCGCTGCGGGACCACCTTGCGCCGCAGGCCGGGCACGTTGATCACCGGCGGCCGGTTACTTGCCGAGGGCGGCCAGCGCCCGGGCGAACACCTCGTCGAGGCTGCCGACGGCGTCGACCGTCTTGAGCTCACCGGCGTAGTAGTCCAACAGCGGCGCGGTCTCGTCGCGGTAGACCTTGAAACGATTGCGGATGACATCCTCGGTGTCGTCGGCGCGGCCGCGGCCCTTGAGCCGCTCCACCAACTCATCCTCGGGCACCCGGAACTCGACCACGGCGTCCAGCTTCAGACCGCGCTTGGCCAGCATCTCCTTGAGCGCCTCGGCCTGCTCCACCGAGCGCGGGAACCCGTCGAGGATGAACCCGCCGGCCGCGTCGTCATGGTCGATGCGGTCGTCCACCAGCGCGTTGGTCAGCGATGCCGGCACAAGGTCGCCGGCATCGAGGTACTTCTTGGCCTCCACACCGAGGGGGGTGCCGTTGCTGATGTTGTGGCGGAACAGGTCGCCGGTCGAGATCTGCGGGACGCCGAGCTGGGCGGCGAGCTTCTCCGCCTGGGTTCCTTTTCCGGCGCCGGGGGGACCGAGCAAAACAATTCTCACTTGAGGAATCCTTCGTAGTTGCGCTGCATCAGCTGGCTCTCGATCTGCTTCACGGTGTCCAGGCCCACGCCGATCATGATCAGCACCGCGACACCACCGAACGGCAGGTTCTGCAGGGTGGCACCACCGCTACCGGCCTGCAGGAACACGTTCGGGAGGACCGCGATGGCGCCCAGGTAGATCGACCCGGGCAGGGTGATCCGGCTCAGCACGTAGCGCAGGTAGTCGGCGGTCGGCTTGCCGGGGCGGATACCCGGGATGAAGCCACCGAACTTCTTCATCTCGTCGGCACGTTCCTCGGGATTGAACGTGATCGACACGTAGAAGTAGGTGAAGAAGACGATCAGCCCGAAGTAGATGGCGATGTGGGTGATGCTGGTCGGGTTCGACAGGTGGTTGGCGACGAATGAACTCCACCAGCCCGTGCCCGGGTTGCTGCGGCCACTGTCGATCAGCTGCGTGATCAGCTGCGGGATGTAGATCAGCGAGGACGCGAAGATGACGGGGATGACGCCGGCCTGGTTGACCTTCAGCGGCAGGTAGGTCGACGTTCCGCCGTACATACGCCTGCCGACCATGCGCTTGGCGTACTGAACCGGGATGCGGCGCTGGCCCTGCTCGACGAACACCACGCCGACCAGGATCGCCAGGGCACCGATGCAGACGAAGGTGAAGACCAGGCCACCGCGGGCGTCCAGGATCATCTTGCCCTCGGACGGGATGCGGGCGGCGATACCGGCGAAGATGAGCAGCGACATACCGTTGCCGATACCGCGCTCGGTGACCAGCTCGCCCATCCACATGACCAGCGACGCGCCGGCGGTCATGACCAGGACGATGACGATCAGGCCCCAGATCGAGGAGTCGTCGATGATCTCCAGCGAGCAGCCCTGCAGCAGGGCACCGTTGGCGGCCATCGCGACGATGCTGGTGGCCTGCAGGATTGCCAACGCAACCGACAGGTAGCGGGTGTACTGGGTCATCTTGGCCTGACCGGCCTGACCCTCTTTGCGCAGCTGTTCGAAACGCGGGATGACCACCGTCAGCAGCTGGACGATGATGCTCGCGGTGATATAGGGCATGACGCCCACCGCGAAGATCGACAGCTGCAGCAGCGCGCCGCCGGAGAACAGGTTGATCAGCGAGTAGATCTGCGCCGAGTCACCACCGGAGACCTGCTCGATGCACTGCTGGACGTTCGGGTAGTTCACGCCGGGCGACGGGACCGCCGCGCCGACGCGGTACAGCACGACCAAACCGAGAGTGAAGAGAATCTTCTTTCGGAGGTCGGCAGTCCGCAGCGACGAGATGAAAGCCGAAAGCACTCTTCCTCCTGCGCAGGCCGGCTTCGTTACGCGGCGTGCCGATGGGGCTGGGTCGTTACCAGCGTCTGGTTAAAGTCTCGCGCCGCCTAGCTGCGGTTTTGCAACCTACGCAGGCGTGCGTCAAACAGTCTACGAGAGTAACAGCTGCGACCAGTACTCCCCTGTCGGACAGGAGGGTCGGATCACGTGGCCGGTGGCGTCCTCATCGACCGCCCCACTTACCTCAGTGGGCCACCTTCGCCACGATCCGGTCGGCGAGGTCGGCCGCGGCCGTCACCGGCTCCGCTTGCGACGGAAGGCAGGCCTGGACATCCAGGACCAGATTGGCGACCACCGACAGGGTGCGCTGACAGGACCGCGTCTGATCACCCACACCACGGGTGTAGGGCATAGACAGCCGGGTGTCGGTGCGCTCCAGGTCGCCGCTGATCCATCTGGGCATCTGCCGATCGTTGACTCGCACGTTCACCGTGTGATCGGTACACCGGGACCATCGCACGGCCGAGTCTTCGAGAAAGTCTCGCGCGGCGTCGACAGAGGGATAGGACACCACGGCCTGCACGACGAGGCTGTCCCAGTTGTCGACGTCGGGTTGCCGTAACAACTGCCGACGAACCGTCTTGTAGTGGCTGGGGTCGTAGATGGGAGCCTCGGTCACCTGCCACACACCCAGACAGTTCAGATTCGGCAGCAGGTTGCGATGGTCATCCATCACGTCGGTCTGTGGCTGTGCGGTGACGCCGGACGTACCCAGCACGGAGTCGACGGCCTCGGCACCAAGCAGTAGTCCCGGCAGTGCCGAGTCGGGTACCGGCCCGACGGGGCCCGTGGCCGCCGGTGCCGCGGAAGTCGAGCAGCCGGCGGTGGCGAGGGCGAGCAGGAGCGCCCCGAACGCGAAGGTTCTCACGCGACTCAGGCGTGCGTACCGGCGGCGGCGCACGCTTCTTGTACGCGGGCGGCCTGATTGTTCATCTCAGTGGCGGTGCTGTTCAGGCTCTCGCCGCCGATCCGCAGACCCATCTTCACGAGCAGCTTGGTCGCACCCAGCGACCACGTGCGCATCGGAGTCGCGATCGCCGGGTTCAGCCCCGCCGTGTTGGCTGCGCTCATCGACAGCCCGGCGGCCTCCCGCAGCGCCGTGCGACCGGTCACGTTGCTGGTGGCCACCGCGGGATCGCTGTACGTCGACCCCTCGTACGAGTCGGCAAAATCCCCGTAGTAGGTCGCCGAGCCGTCGAGCACCTGGGCGAACTGCGCACATGCCGCCACGGCGGCAGGGTCTGCGCCGTCGGCCTCCGGTGCCACGGCGACCTGGACGACGGGAACAGCGGGCGCCGGTTCGGGCACCAGGTCGTCGGCCGAGGCCGTGGGCAGGGAGCCGACGACCGCGCCGAAAGCAATCAGCGAAGCGGCCGTCACGCCGCGGCACAACCGAGATGACAACACGACAGGTACCTCCATGAGCGAAGCGCAGTGACCCCGAGATCCCACCCGGGGTCGATTTCGCGATGACGATCCACCGGTCGCCCGTCCAACAGATGAACGGGAGCGGGACGCCCGGTTTCCGAACCGAGTCCATTTGGCGCGGTGAATACACGAATTATGGCTTTTACCAACATATTTGACAGCTCATTCACAGACTGGCCGGTCGGGCCCGACAGTTTGTAGTGCATTGTGTTGCTACACAGGCTTTTTCACATTGAGTTCCCAGCTTCGGATTCACAGCAGATTGCCAGATTCGCGAGATGGACACTTATGTGCATGCATCCAAATTGACTGCTATGTAAAGTGATTGACAGCAAGATCCAAGCTTCGGAACACCTTCCCGACCGCTACCCGGCGTCGGTTGTTGCCCCATCGTTTGCCGTCCGGAAACCCGGCGCGAGGAAGCTTCCGACCCGACACATCCGTTGGATCTCATTTCGACCACGAGAGGGCGAAATCCCCACATGCTCAAAGAAATTGCCGCGCTGGCATGCGTTCTGGTGCCGGTTGTGACCGCACCTCTCGCGGCGGCCGAGCCCGCTCCGGCCCCGCCGGCGCCCGCACCGCTGGACGCGACAAACCCGCTCCCCCCCGAGGGGGCCGTCCCTTCGGGTCCACCGGGGATCCTGGACACACCGGATGGTTGGCGGCTGGAGGTCACCGGCAGCGATGAGACCCAACTCCCGGTGGCACCACTGACCACTGCGATCTCGTCACGGGAGTACCTGATAGCCGGGACCTTCACCGGCAAGGTCACCGGATCCGGAACCACGGAGCTGACAGGTGGATCATTCGAGGCCGGCGAGCAGATCGGCTGCGGCATCATCTCCGACGAGGTGGAGATCAATCCCGGTGCCAGCTTTACCCCGGGCATCGGAATTCCGTTCACCGGTAACGTAACCGGAGCGTTCGGTGTGTCCTTGCAAGGCAAGGTCTATCTGAAGCCAGGCACGGTGACCACCGTCGCCCTCGACAAGAAGAAGTTCAAGGGCACCGAAACCCGGATCACCATCACCGGTGTTCGAGTCAAGACCGACCAGTGTGCCGGGCAGTCGTTCATCCGCTCGTACGCGACGCTGACCAGCTCGACCGCGAACACCGATGACATCGTGACCTACCTCGGTGTCACCAAGGCCGTCTGACCCTCCTTCACCGAACGGAAAGCCTCACATGATCCTGCGTCTCGGCACGCTCGCCGCGTGCACGCTGCTCTCCCTTGCAACCGCTCAACTCGCCAACGCCGAACCGCCGGCCGACGTTGCGCCGCCGCCCGACACCGGGATTGTCGCGTCCGCACCGGCAGGTGTCGTGACAACGCCCGACGGCTGGGTGCTCTCGGTGGTCGCCAGTGACGAGACCCAACTGCCGGTGGCACCGCTGACGACCGCCGTCTCATCTCGGGAGTACCTGGTGGGCGGCACCTTCACCGGCACAGTGTCCGGCGATGGCTCGACGACACTCAAAGGCGGCACGCTGGAAGCCGGATACCAGGTCGGCTGCGGCATCGAACTGGGCCAGGTTCGCCTGATCGGGTCCGCAGGCATCGGCACATCGGGATCGTCGTTGACCGGTGGCCTCATCCCGACCGGTGTGACCTTCCCGCTCTCGGGCACCATCGAGATCCACGCCAAGCCGGGCACGGTGTCGACCGTCACGGTCAACAAGAAGGAATTCAAGAAGGCACCGGTGCGCGTCACCGTCAAGGACACGCACGTCAAGGTCGACGGTTGCGTCGGCCAGTCCTTTCTACGCTCCTACGCCACGTTGACCAGTTCGACCGACGACACCGATGATGTCGTCGCGTACTACGGCGTCACCAAGTCTGTCTGACATCGCCATGAGGCCATCAGATCGTTTGTCCGCCAACAGCAGAGCTATTCTTCGACTCACCGGAACCGGTCTGATGGCCTGTGCGGTGGCGGTCGCGTATGCCGCCACCGCCACCGCGGATCCGCCCCCTCCGGCTCCGCCGGCCGGACCCAACGTGCCGATGCTCGGCGCTCCGCTCGGGCCCCAGGGTTTGAATGTGTTGGCACAGAGCGGATCTCCGGTAGGCGGGCCGTTAGGCGCGCCGAGCCTACCCGGGCTGGACAGATCCACAGTGTTGGGCCAGTTACCTACACCGTCGGCACCGGGCGCCGGGCCAGGGCTGGTACCCAATCTCAACGTTTTCAACAACGCGTACGGAAATCAACAGTGCTTGGTGCCGTCCGCGCCCGGCGACTGCCAGCTCTTCGATGTCGCCCCGGGCCAGGAGAACGCCGACGTCAGCCGCCGTGAATGGCTCGGCCGTTACATAGACATGTACCGCGCCGGCATGTTGCGGGGCGGTCTCCTGGGCCAGTTACCGCAGCAACAGCTCGGGGCACCGCTGCCGGGCACCGCACCGCCGCCCGGCACGAACATCCCGCCGGGCCTGGCCCAGTACCTTCCGCCCCCTCCCCTGCCCGCGCCACCGGCCGGTTGAAACTTCCACCGGTATTCGATTCACCGGTAAGGCAAGTTCTTTCACGTATCGACGCCCGTTCGGGCCACACCCTTTGGAGCTTCTGCCGTGAACAAGCCGCTTTCATTCACCGCCGGTGCATGCTCGTTGTGCATCACCGCCACGATGATCGCCATCCCCCCGCAGGCAGCTGCGGGAGCCACGACTCCTGACATCGCGCACCGCAGCGTCTCGGCACTGGATCAGCCCTATCAGTTGACCAACGCCACCGTGACATTGCAGAACCTGTTGCTGGTGGCGGGGATTCCGTTCAACAACCTCAACACCACACTCACCACCCTTGGCGGGCTGACCAACTTCGTCACCGGCCTGAACCTCGCACTCGGCAACATCTACAAGGGCAACTGGGACCTCGTCCCGGCCAACCTGCAGAAGGCATGGTCCGACGAGGTCGCCGCGTTCCAAAAGGTCCTGCAACTACCGCAGACGCTCATCGAGTACGACACCGTGACGATCCAGAATTTCGTCAACAGCCTGGCCGGCAACCAGTCGTCGGCCGCGCGGTCGGCGGCCGCGGTGTCGCCTGCAGTCCTGCCCGCGGCGGCACCGACGGACGTCACGAATGCACTCCTGGTCGTGCTCGGCATCCCGTTCAACAACCTCAACACCACACTCACCACCCTTGGCGGGCTGACCAACTTCGTCACCGGCCTGAACCTCGCACTCGGCAACATCTACAAGGGCAACTGGGACC